>NZ_JBITDV010000001.1:0-88400 GCF_044454545.1 Cryptosporangium sp. NPDC051539
CCTTGGAGGGCTTGTACCTCGATGGGTCCGGTTTGGTAGATCCGGACGAGGCTTTCGCAGACGATCAGCGAGTCGGCGCCGAATTCGGGCGCCCGGGGCGGCGGAGCAGGTAGCGCGATCGGGGCCGTCACCGGGCAACCTCCGAGGCAGGTAGGGGTATGACGGGTCTCATCCGCGGCTGCGGCATCCGAGGTGTACACCCACCGGCGGGCGGTGGGGAGTGAGCACACGATCACGAAGACGTAACATTGCTCGGATGGTTAGAGCGCTCTCCCGTCATATTGGCCGCGAAATATTTCGATCGCAGCCCGATTCCTAGGAGGTTTCCCGGCACCCGGGCTCTTGATCGAGCAAGCCTGCCCACCGCTTCCGCATCGTGGAAGTGCCCGCCCGCCGGCCCGGGCCGGCGCCCACACTGGCGGCGTCCGGGACGTGGGCGGAGGGCTGACGATGACGTCGATCGTGCGAAACCAGTGGTACGTGGCCGCCTACGGCCGGGAGATCGGGCGGGACCTGTTCTCCCGGACGATCTGCGGCGAGTCGATCCTGTTCTGGCGGACGGAGGCCGGGGCGGTGACCGCGATGTCGGATCGGTGCGTGCACCGTCGCTTCCCACTCGCCGAGAAGCCCAGCCATCTCGTCGGCGACACCGTCGTCTGCGGTTACCACGGCTTCACCTACGGCGCCGACGGGGTGTGCGTCGCCGTCCCGGGCCAGACCCGGGTGCCGCGGACGGCCCGGTTACGTTCCTATCCGGTCGTCGAGCAGGACTCGTTCGTCTGGGTGTTCATCGGCGATACCGTGCTGTCGTCGTCCGTGCCGGTACCGCGCGCCCCGTGGCTGGCCCGGGACGGCTGGACGACGGTCTCGGGCCGGGAGCCGCTGGCCGCCCGGGCGAGCCTGCTGGTCGACAACCTGATGGATCTGTCCCACGAGACCTATCTCCACGGTGGCTACATCGGGACGCCGGAGGTAGCCGAGACGCCGATCACCACCGAGGTGGACGACGAGGCCGGTGTCGTCCGGGTGTCCCGGCGGATGGCCGACGCCGCCTGCCCACCGTTCTACGCGAACTCCACCGGCCTCACCGGGCGGATCACTCGCTGGCAGGACATCGAGTACCGGCCGCCGTGCCTCTACACGCTTCACTCGCGCATCGCCCCGGCCGGCGTGCTCCCGAACGACGACGGAACCGACCCGGACGCCTTCCACGTGGAGGTCGTCTACGCGATCACCCCGGAGACCGAACACTCGACCCACGACTTCTGGGCCGTCGCCCGTGACTTCGCCCTGGACGACCAGGGGGTGTCGGACTTCCTCGCCGAGAGCAACCGGACCGTGGTGCTGCAGGACGTGACCGCGTTGGACGTCCTCGAACGGGTGATCGCCGCGGAGTCCGACGGCTACCAGGAGTTGTCGATCAACATCGACACCGGCGGCCTCGCCGCCCGGCGGATGATCGCGCGCCTGGCCGCGGCGGCGGATCCGGCCCCGGCCGGCCGATGAGCCCGGTGCGCCGGCCCCTCCGGGTGAGCTGGGTACCCGGCTCGGACCTGCTCCACGGGCGATGCCACTGCGGAGCCGAGACGACCGGCGACGAGCCGGGCGCACTCTGGGACTGGCTGCTCGGCCATCCCGACCATCCCGCGGACGGTCCGGCCGGCGCCCGTCCGGAGGACGCACGTGCCTGACGAGATCGATCTGCGCCTCCGCATCGGGCGCCGGGAGGCCGCGGCCGACGGCGTCGTGCTGCTCGACCTCCACGATCCCGATGGCGCGAGGCTTCCGGACTGGGCCCCGGGCGCACATGTCGACCTCGTGCTCGGGGAGTACACCCGGCAGTACTCGCTCTGCGGCGACCCGGCAGACCGGTCGCGCTGGCGGATCGCGATTCTCCGGGACGCGGCCGGCCGCGGCGGATCGGTCTTCGCCCACGACCGGCTCGCGACCGGGGACGTCGTCGGAGTGCGCGGACCCCGCAACCACTTTCCCCTCGACCGCTCGCCGCGCTACCTGTTCGTCGCGGGCGGTATCGGTATCACACCGATCGTCCCGATGGTCGCGGCCGCGGCCGCGGCGAACGCCGACTGGGAACTGCACTACGGCGGCCGGTCCCGCGCCTCGATGGCCTTCCAGTCCCGCCTCACCGAGGAGTACGGCCCCCGGGTCCGGGTCCGCGCGGAGGACGAGACCGGTCCGCTCGACCTGGACAGCATCCTGTCCGAGCCCCGCTCCGACACGCTGATCTACTGCTGCGGGCCGGAGTCCCTGCTGCGGGCGGTCGAGGAGCGGTGCACGTCCGGAGTTCTGCGGGTCGAGCGGTTCTCGCCCCGGGCCCGGCCGGAAACCCTGGGGGACGGGTCGTTCGAGGTGGTGCTGCGCCGCAGCGGGCTCACGCTGACCGTCGCACCCGGCCGGTCGATCCTCGACGTCGTCGAGGCGGCCGGCCTGCCCGTCCTCTCGTCCTGTCGTGAGGGCACCTGCGGGACGTGTGAGACCACGGTGCTGGCGGGCCGGGTCGACCATCGCGACAGCCTGCTCACGCCGGAGGAGCAGGCAGCCGACGACACGATGTTCATTTGCGTGTCGCGCGCGGCGTCGTCGCCGCTGATACTCGATCTGTGACGCGAGGATCGGCCGGTCGGAGCGCCCACGGCCTCGCGGTCCGGCGAGCGACCCAGCTCCTCGCGGCTTTCGGCCCGGAGCGGCGCACGATGACGCTCACCCAGCTGGCCCACCGCACCGGCCTCCCGCTCACCACCGCACATCGGCTGGTCGGCGTCCTGGCCGAGTGCGGTCTGCTGGAACGCGACGACGCCGGCGCGTACCACGTCGGCCTGCGCCTGTGGGAGATCGCCTCGCTCGCGCCGCGCGGCCTCGGGCTGCGCGAGGTCGCCCTGCCGTTCATGGAGGACCTGTACGCGGTCACCCAGGAGAACGTGCAGCTGAGCATCCGGGACGGGCTGGAATCGGTGTTCGTCGAACGCCTGGCCGGACGCACGGCGGTGCCGGTACTGACCCGGGTGGGGGGCCGGTTCCCGCTGCACCCGACGGCGGTGGGCCGGGTGCTCCTCGCCTACGCGCCGCCGGACGTGCAGGACGCGGTGCTGGCTCGACCGCTGGCGGCGTACACGCCGAAGACCGTCACCGATCCGCGCACGCTGCGAAGGATCCTGGCGGAGGTGCGGGCGCTCGGCTGGGCGGTCAACGATCGCCAGGTGACGCTGGATTCGCTCTCGGTCGCCGCACCCGTGCGGGCGGCCGACGGCAGCGTCGTCGCCGCGGTCTCGGTCGTCGTCTCCGCCGGGTCGGCCACGGCGAACGCGCTCGCGCCCATGGTGCGGGCCGCGGCGCGCGGCATCTCCCGGTCGCTGGGCAGCGACGCCCGGTCCGACTGATGGTCCCCCTGACGACATCGGGGCCGAGGAGACTCCGTGCGGGTGACCCGCTCTCCGGACGGCTGCCGTGGTGCGGCCTAGAGTGCTTCTGGTAAAACACTTTTAGGCCGGTTGGCGAATCGCCGGCACGCGCGAAGCGAGGTGACGGTGGTGGAGGATCACCGGGTCACGATCTACGAGGTCGCCGAGCGCGCGCAGGTGAGCATCTCGACGGTGTCGAACGTGCTGAACAAGCCCGACCGGGTCAGCCCCGCGACCAGGGCACGGGTGCTCGCCGCCGCCGACGAGCTGGGATTCGTCCCGAAAGCGCAGGCCGTCAGCCTGGCCCGGCGCGCGACCGGCCGGATCGGGGTGATGGCGCCGTTCACGTCGTACGGGTCCTACCTGCGCCGGCTGGCCGGGGTGCTGTCCGCCGCGGCCGAACTGGAGATCGACGTCGTCGTCTTCGACCACGAGTCGGCCGCCTCGGCGTCGTCGCCGGTCCTGGCCAGCATGCCCATCCACGGCAGGCTCGACGGGCTGATCGTGATGGGCCTGCCGATCGAGGACGCCATCGCCGAGCGTTTCCGCGAGCGGAAGCTGCCGACGGTGGCGGTCGACGCGAACAGTGCCCTGTTCAGCCGCATCGTGGTCGACGACCACGAGGGTGGCCGGCTGGCGGCGGCGCATCTGCGTGACCGCGGCCACCGGCGCGTCGGGTACCTGCTGGAACGCCAGGCCACCGACTACGAGTCCCAGGCGATCACCCGGCTGGCCGGATTCGAGCAGGTCATGGAGGCGGCCGGGGGGTCGATCGTGGTGGCGACCAGCGAGAACTCGGTCGACGGCGCCCGCCGGGCGGCGTCCGCGCTGCTGGAGACCGAGCATCGGCCGACCGCGATCATGGCGCACCACGACCTGCTCGCCGTCGGCGTACTGCTGGCCGCCCGCGACCGAGGCTTGCGCGTGCCCGCGGACGTCGCCGTCATGGGGTTCGACGACGGGGAGGTCGCGACGGCGGCCGACCTGACGACCGTCCGGCAGCCGTTCGAGGAATCGGGCAGCGCCGCGCTGAACATTCTCCTCGGCCACATCGAGGGCTCCCGGGTGCGCTCGACCACCGTGCTGGACGTGCAGGTGGTCGAGCGCTCCACCACCTGACCACCGGCGCGTCGCCGTCAATAAAAGTGCTTTTATGGAAACACTTGACAGGCGCTCGCGCGATGCGGTTTCGTGCTTGTTACGCGAGCGTGGCGTGGCTCCCGCTCCCCCTTTCCTGGAGGCCTGACGTGGCTTACAGATCCATCCGCCGACCCCTGCTCGCCGCGCTCACCCTCACCGGTCTGCTGGCCGCCTCCGCGTGCAGCGGGCCGGGTAGCGACGCCGGAAACACCGGGTCGAGCGCCAGTGCGGCTCCGGTGACCAACGCGTCCTGCGGCACCGAACCGGTCACCATGAAGGCGTACTTCGAGACCGGCTTCCCGGTGCCCAAGGCGCTCACCACCGAGTTCACCAAGCAGTTCCCGAACGTCACCTGGGACATCCGCGAGGACCAGTTCGCGGTGATCACCCAGAACGCGCCGCGGGTGCTGGCGGACGACCCGCCGGACCTCATGCGCCTGCCTCAGGTCTCCGAGCTCACCAAGGACGGCCTGCTCAAGAACCTGGACGGGTACGCGAAGGCGTTCGGCTGGGACAAGTGGCCGGCCTCGCAGCTCGAACAGATGCGGGTGGCCGACAGCGGCGAGCGGGGAGACGGCCCGCTCTACGCGATGGGCCTGAACTTCAGCATGACGGGGGTCTTCTACAACAAGAAGCTCGCCGCTCAGGTCGGGATGACGCAGCCGCCGGCCACGCTCGCCGAGCTCGACGCGGTGCTGCAGAAGGCGAAGGCGGCCGGGCTCGTCCCGATCAACCAGTTCAACGGGGGCGCCACCGGGGGTCTCGCGTTCCCGCTGCAGAACCTGATGGCGGCGTACGGTGATCCGGCGGCCATCAACGACTGGATCTACCAGAAGTCGGGCGCGACCATCGACACCCCGACCAACCTGCAGGCCGCCCAGCACCTGGAGAAGTGGCTGAAGGCGGGCTACTTCGCCCCGGACATCAACTCGCAGGACTACGCGACGATGATGAGCCGCTTCATCGGAGGCAAGAACCTGTTCATCTTCGACGGCGACTGGGAGTCGGGCAACCTCGACAAGCAGATGGCCGGCAACGTCGGGTTCTTCCTGATGCCGTCGGCGACGGCCGGGGGCAAGCAGGCCGCCATGTCCGCACCGTTGACGTTCGGGATCGGCAGCAAGTCCAAGCACGCCGACTGTGCCGCGTTCTTCCTCAACTGGGTCGCCACCAACCAGCAGGCCCGCGACATCGACGTGAAGGTCGGCGGATCCCACCCGATGGGGCCGGCGGACGCCTTCATGCCCGAGATCGCCAAGGACACGGTCACCGCGGCCACGCTGACCGCCGGCGCCACGATCGGTGAGGACAACGGCGCGATGGACTTCATCGCCAACGCGACCGGCGCGATCTACGCCAAGAGCTGGACCCCGCAGCTGCAGAAGCTGGCCGCCGGTCAGCAGAAGCCGGCCGACCTGCTGAAGTCGGTGCAGAAAGACTACGAGAGCCAGGTCAAGCGCTGATGTCGCACGGTGCTCCCGGGCGGCGCGCGCCTCGCGCGCGCCGCCCGCGGCGCTCGTGGGTCGGCTGGTTGTTCGCCGCACCCGCGGTACTCGTGTACGCGACGTTCGTGCTGCGCCCGCTGCTGCTCACCGTGCAGTACTCGTTCTACGACTGGAACGGCATCGGCGCGAGCACCTGGGTGGGGCTGGACAACTACCGGCGCCTGGTGACCGATCCGGAGCTGTACACGACGATCCTGCACGCGCTCGAGCTGATCGTGTTCTTCAGCTTCGTTCCGGTGCTGCTCGGGCTGTTCGTCGCGGCCACGATCCGGGGCATCGCGACGAGCCGGCTGGCGACGGTGGCCCGTACGGTGTTGTTCCTGCCCCAGGTCATCCCGCTGGTCGCGGCCGGCATCATGTGGAGCTGGCTGCTGTCGACCACCGGCCTGGTGAACGAACTGCTCTCCGCCGTCGGGCTCGGGAGCCTGACCCGGGCCTGGCTGGGGGAGTTCGACACCGCGCTGCCCGCGGTCGGCGTCATCGGGGCCTGGGTCCTCGTCGGCCTGTGCACGCTGTTGCTGCTGGCCGGCATGAGCAAGATCGATCCCGCGCTGTACGAGGCCGCCCGCCTGGACGGCGCCGGCCCGGTCCGCGAGTTCGTGTCGATCACCCTGCCGAGCCTGCGCCAGGAGATCGGGGTGTGCGTCACGGTCACGGTGATCGCAGCGCTCGCCAGCTTCGACATCATCTTCGTGTCCACCCAGGGCGGCCCCGGCGGCTCCACGTCGGTTCCCGGCCTGGAGATCTACTACCTCGCGTTCTCCGAGCGGGAGGTCGGCATGGCCTCCGCCCTCGCCGTCGCCCTGGTGGTGCTCGTGCTCGCCTGTGTCCTGCCCATCCAGCGCTTCACCCGGGACGGTTCGCGTTGATCGTCAAACGTGGGGAGACGGTGACCGGGCGCGTCCTGCTCGTGCTGCTGATGGCGGTCACCATCGTGCCCTTCCTCAGCCTCTTCGTCACCGCGCTGCACCCCGCCGGCACGTACCCGTCCGGCCTGTCGTGGCCGGAGAGCCCGCAGTGGGGCAACTTCGTCGACGCGTTCCGCGTCGCGAACATGGGCGTGCTCCTGGTGTCCAGCGGCCTGATCGTGCTCGGCGTCGTACCGATCTCGCTCGTGCTGGGCACGATGGCGGGCTTCGCCTTCGGGCACCTGCGGATGCCCGGCCACCGGGTCGGATTCCTGGCCTTCGTGCTCGGCCTGACGCTGCCGTTCGAAGGCATCATCACGCCGCTGTACTACCAGGTCCGCGACCTCGGGCTGCTCAACACCCGCTGGGCGATCATCCTCCCGCTCATCGGTCTGTTCATGCCGTTCTCGGTGGTGTGGATGCGGGCCCACTTCGTCACGATGCCCGACGAGCTCTCGGAGGCCGCGCGCATCGACGGCGCCAGTACCTGGCAGTTGTTCTGGCGCGTGCACGTGCCGCTGGCCATGCCCGCCCTCTCGTCGCTGGCGATCCTGCTGTTCCTCTGGACGTGGAATCAGTTCCTGCTGGCCATCGTGCTCGTCGACGATCCGGCGAAACGGACGATGGCCGGTGCGCTCGGCGCGTTCCAGGGACAGTGGGGCACCGACGTCCCGCTGCTCTGCGCCGGCGCGCTGCTGATCCTCGTGCCGACGCTCGCCGTCTTTCTCGTCTTCCAGCGGCGCTTCGTCGCCGCGCTGCTCCAGGGCTCGAGCAAGGGGTGATCAACACCAGCGTCTACAGCGACGAGGAGCGTCGGCACTTCCTGCGTTACACCCGGACCCGGCAGTGGCCGATGCTCGGGCGCTTCCCGGTGGCGGACGCCGCACACACCGGGCTGCTCGCCGAGATGCTGGCCTGTGCGCCGGGCGTCGTCGACGAGCTGATCTCGTCGCTGGAGGACGAGCTTCGCACGGTGGCCTCCCAGCTCCTGGACGACGAGGCCTACCGCGACGCGATCCGGTCCCTGCCGTGGAGACCGGAGGAGCGGGTCGTCGCGGTCGGCGATTCGATCACCGCCGATCGGCTCGGCTGGTTCGAGCTGCTCGCGGCGACGCTCACCCGCGGCGACCGGCCGACGCCCACGCTCGTCAACCTCAGCGTCAGCGGAAACACGACCGCGGACGTGATCGAGCGATTCGACCTGCTGGAAGCGGCCGCGCCGAGCCGGGTGCTGCTCATGCTCGGCACCAACGACGCCCGCGCGCACGGCCGGGCCGGTGGCCATCGGATGGCGACCCCGGGGGAGACCGGGCGCAACCTGCTGGCCCTTCGCCGGCTCCTCGGCGACGACCTCGGCGCGGAGGTCACGATGATCACCCCGACCGCGGTCGACCAGGGCCGGGTCGACGAGTTCTTCGCCGACGCCCCAGTGCACTGGAGCGCCTCCGCGGTGGCCGAGGTCGCGGCCGTCGTCCGGCAGGCCGATCCGGACGCCATCGACCTGCACGACGCCACCCGCGGTGCGGCGACGAGCAACCTCGAGGCGGACGGGGTGCACCCGACGGTGGCGGGCCAGCGTTTCATCCTGACCCGCGTTCTCGAGCGGCTCTCCGTCCGGCCCGGTGCTCCCCGCACCGGCGGCGGCCGGCAGGTTCCCGCCCCGTCTTCCTGAACCGGTCTCGACCGCGGCCCGCGCCGGACGCACGTCAACCAAAGTGGTAGTGGCCGCGGGCCGATGTCAGTCTTCCGCCAGAAGCGCGGAACGGGTGTTCGTCGGCATGCTTCCGGCCATGACACTTCCCGTTATTCTCGCCATCGGCGCCGTCGGCGTCGGCATGATTCTCATCGCGGTCGTCCTCGACCGGCGCGCGCGGCGCGCCCGGATCGGCCGGCCGATCGACCGGGAGGTCCTGCGCGTCGATGTCCTGGCGGCGATCGACCGCAACGACTTCGTCGAGGGCGTCCGCATCTACCGCCGCGCGACCGGGGCGGGGCTGGTGGAGGCCAAGGAGGCCGTGGAGGGACTCGCCCTCAACCGCCGCTGACGAACGGGGAGTCGTGAAGCGCGACCTGCTTCGCACCGCCGGTGCCTGGCGCCTGACCTACGAGGTCGCTCTGGCGTTGCTCCTGACCGGCGGTGCGACGTACGGGGCGGCGGCCGACCCGGTCTACCCGCTCGCACCCTGGCTGCTCGGCCCGACCGTCCCGATCGTCTGGCTGCTGCGTCTGACCAGGCCCACTACCGCCTACGTCGCGGCGGCGCTGATCGGCCTGGGCACCGGCGGCGAGAGCATGCTGCTGCTCGCGGTGTTCAGCGCCACCTTCGGCTACCGCGCCGGGACTGCGCGGCACCTGTCGGCCGGGCTGGCCGGAGCCTGGATCTGCTGGGTGGGGTCGGGCTGGTGGTGGAGCGAACCGGACGCCCTCTTCCTGTCGGGGATCTTCGTCGTCGTCGCGCTGTTACCGGCCGGTGTCGCCCGGCTCGTGCGCCGGCAGCGCGCCCTGGTCACGACCATGCATCGCCGCAACGAGCAACTGCACCGCCAGCGCAGTGAGATCGCCCGGCGGGCGCAGGCCCGCGAGCGGACCCGCATCGCGCGGGACCTGCACGACTCCCTCGGACACAAGCTCACGTTGATCTCGCTCTACGCCGCGATGCCGCGGGGCACGGAGCAGGAGGCCCGCGATCACGCGGACCTGCTCCGGGAGACGTCGTCGTCGGCGATGACCGAGCTGCGCCAGATCCTCGGCATCCTCCGGCAGGACGACGAACAGCCGTCGGTGCGTCCGCTCAGCGGTCTGGACGAGCTGGCCGCGAACGCTCGTGCCTCCGGCGCCCAAGTCCGGTTCGAGCCCGCGGTCCAGGCCCGTCCGCTCTCGTCGCTGACCGAACACGCGGCGTACCGGGTGATCCAGGAGGGCCTGACGAACGCGCTCCGGCACGCCCACGGCGGGGAGATCGTGCTGACGCTGCGGTACGAGCCCGACGCGCTCATCGCCGCGGTCGTCAACTCGGCCGGCCGGCGCGTCGCGGGGACGACGTCCGGGCAGGGGTTGCTGGGCCTGGCCGAACGGGTCCGGGTGGCCGGCGGCGTGCTGCACCACGGTCCCACCCCGGACGGTGGCTTCCGGCTGGCGGCGACGCTGCCCTATCCGGTGCCGGACGGCGCCGCCGGAGAACCGGAACCTCTGCCGCCCGGTTCGGACTTCGCCGACGTGATGGACCGCACCCGCCGCAGATCCCGGCTCGCGCTCATCGCCACCGCGCTCGGCATCTGTGGTCTGCTGGCGTTCTGCGTCGCCGGAGCCTGGATTTCCACGGCGCTGGTGACCGTGGACCGGCACACCTATGACTCCGTGCACCTGGGTCAACCGGAAGACGACGTCCGGTCGGTGCTGCCCGACGAGGACGCCGGCGATCCCGGTGTCACCGGTGGCCGTCCGGTGCCGGGCGCCACCTGCATCGACTACCAGGCGTCCCTGCGGGAGCAGCTCGACGCGGCGGTCGGCGGAGGACTCGTCTACCGCTTTTGCTACCGCGGTGGCCGGCTGGTAGATAAGCAGGCCTTCCGGGCGTCGCGGTGACGACTGCGCCCACACGCTGAAGGGCGACGCATGAACGACGTGATTCGGGTGGTGCTCGCCGACGACGACGGCCTGGTCCGCGCGGCGATCGGTACGATCCTGCGGTCGGCGGACGGGATCGAGCTCGTCGCGCAGGCCGTCGACGGCCGGGAGGCGGTCGGCCTCGTGCTGCGCCACCGGCCGGACGTCGTCCTGCTGGACGTGCGGATGCCGACGCTCGACGGCCTGGCCGCGCTGCGAGAGATCCGGCGGTTCGCACCCGGCGTCGGGGTCGTGATGCTGACGACGTTCGGCGAGGACGAGTACGTCGCCCGGGCGCTGCGCGACGGGGCGTCGGGATTCCTGCTGAAGGAGTCGGCGGTCGACGAACTGGCTCCGGCCATCCGGGCGGCCGCCGCCGGTGAGGCGTTCCTGTCGCCCAAGGTCACCCGGCAGGTGCTCGACCGCCTGCCCGCGACGTCCGCCGGGCCGGGTTCCGCTCTGGCCGCACTCGAGTCGCTGAGCCCCCGGGAGCGGGAGATCCTGGTGCTGTTGAGCCAGGGACTGTCCAACGCGGAGATCGCCGACCGGCTCACCGTCACCGAGGGGACGGTGAAAACCCACGTCTACCGGGTCTTCGGAAAGCTGGACTGCGACAACCGGGTGAAGGCGGCCATGATCGCGCAGCGTGCCGGCCTCCTGGACGACTTCCACCCCTGACCGCGCACGTATATTGCGTTCATGGTTGCCCGACCCGATGCGTTCGGATTCCCCCCTCGCGGCCGAGCGGAACGGCTCGGAGTTGCGGTGACGAGCGAACTCGTCGAGATGATCGTCACCGGTGAGATCGCCGAGGGCGAGCTGTTGCCGCCGGAGGCCCCGCTCAGCGAACACTTCGGCGTGAGCCGCACGGTGATCCGGGAGTCGGTCAAACGGCTCGAGGAGAAGGGCCTCGTCGTCGTGACCCAGGGTCGCGGCACTCAGGTGAGCCGATCCGGCTCGTGGAACATGCTGGATCCGATCATCCTGTCGGCGCTGATCGACAACGACGAGTCGCTGGGCATCCTCGACGAGCTGACGATCGTGCGCGGTCATCTGGAGTCGGCGATGGCCGGTTCGGTGGCCGCGCGGCACACGCCCGAGGAGCTCGAACGCATCACGCACGTACTCGACACCATGCGCGCGATGCAGCAGGAGAGCGACGCGTCCCGGCAGGAGGACGTGGTCTTCCACCTCACGATCATGGAGATCTCCGGCAACCGGCTGGCGGAGAACATCGCGAAGCGCCTCTACCGGCGTGCGCTGGAGAGCAACCGGTATCAGGGGGCCGGTTACCAGGGCGCGTTCGAGTCGACGATCGAGGAGCACACGAGGGTGGTGGAGGCGATCGGCCGCAACGACGTCGAAGGGGCGGAGCGGGCGATGCGTGACCACATCGTCAGTTCGTGGCAGCGCCGGCGCCTCGCCGACCCTACGGCCGGCTGACCTCCCGTTCCGGCGGCACCGCGCCCGCCGGCAGCAGCCCGGCCGAGACCAGATCGCGCCAGAGCCCGGCCGGGACGTCGGTGGCGAACCGGCGCACGTCCTCGTCGACCTCCTCCGGTGAGCGCATCCCGACCGCGACCGCGGTGACGGCCGGGTGCAGCAGCGGGAACGCGAGAGCGGCCGTGGGGAGCTCGACGCCGTGGTCCTCGCAGATCGACGCGATCCGCCGGGTCCGTTCGAGCACGGCGGCATCCGCGGGCCGGTAGTCGAACGTCGCCCCGGCGGCCGGTCGGACCGTCGACAACAGGCCGGTGGCGAAAACTCCCACCGCCACGACCGCGACGCCGGCGTCCCGGGCCGGCCCGAGCACGGTCTCCAGCGCGCTGTGGTCGAGAAGCGAGTAGCGGTTGGCCAGCATGATCACGTCGATCAGGCCTTCGCTGATCAGCGCCGGAAGGCCCGCGGTCGAGTTCGTCCCGATGCCGATCGCCGAGACGAGGCCCGCCTTCTTCAGTTCCGCCAGCGACGCCAGCGCTTCCCGGGCGGCGGAATCCCACGCCTGGTCGGGGTCGTGCGCGTAGAGGATGTCGACCCGGTCGAGCCCGAGCCGGCCGAGGCTCTCGGTGAGCGAGCGCTCGACACCGGCGGCGGAGAAGTCCCACTGCCGCCGCACGTCGCCGGGGACCAGAAAGCCGTCGTCGTCCCATTCGCGCGGCGGTACCTGCGGGACCAGCAGCCGGCCGACCTTCGTCGAGACGACGAACTCCTCGCGCGGCCGTCGACGCAGTGCGGCGCCGAGGCGGCGTTCGGAGAGCCCGAGCCCGTAGTGCGGGGCGGTGTCGAAGTACCGGACGCCGCGGTCGACGGCCCGGTTCACCGTGCGGGCGGCCTGCTCGTCGTCCATCGCGGTGACGAAGTTGCCCAGCGGAGCACCGCCCAGGCCGAGCGCTCCGGCCCGGCCGGACAACTCGGGGGTCATCCGTCCACCCCGTACCACGCCGAGGCGGTTCCCGCCCCGATCGCCGCCTGCTCGCCGGGGCTCAGATCGCTGATCAGGTCGTCGACCGCGGCGCGCCAGGCGACCGGCCCGGCGCCGAGGTGCGCCAGCGGCCAGTCCGACCCGTACAGGAGCCGGTGCGGCCCGAACGCGTCCACGGCGACGCCGACCACCCGCTGCAGCCGGGCGGCATCGGGCACCATCCGGGCCAGGCCGGAGATCTTCGCGGCGACGTTCGGAAGCGCGGCGAGCGCGCGGAGGCCGCGTTCCCACCCGGCGTCGTCGTCGCACTCGGCGACGCCGCCGAGGTGGTCGAGGACGAAGCGCACGTCGGGATGCGCGCCGGCGACGATCGCCGCCGGCTCCTGTTGCCACCAGCGCACGACCAGGTCGACGGTGAGGTCCTGGGCACCCAGCTCGTCCAGGGCCTCGCCGACGTCGGCCCGGCCGAGCCACTGCGGGTCGGGATCCACGTGGACCAGGTGCCGGATCCCCACCAACCGGCCGGGCACGCCGGGCCGGAGCGCGTCGACCTGCTTGCGGACGTCGGCGGTGAGGTCGACCCAGCCGACGACTCCGGCGACGGCGGGCGTCGAGTGGCTCAGGAGCCGCCTCGTCTCACCGAGGTCGTTGCGGGTCTGGACGACGATCGCGGTGCCGATGCCGGTCTCCGCGAGCATCCGCGCGAGGTCGCCGGTCGCGAAGTCACGATCGATCGCCGGCATGGTGATCGGATCGATCCAGCTCTGCGGGTCGGTGGCCCGGTCCCACAGGTGCACGTGGGCGTCGATCCGGCCGCTCACGGCAGGTGCCAGATCTCGTCGAGGGGCTGCCACAACGCGCCCGGGATCCGTTCCTCGACGATGCGTTCCTGACAGGGGTCGGTGTGGGTCCACCACTCGCGGGTGACCGGGTCCTCCGCGATCCGGGCCAGGTCGGCGTCGTGGTCGTCGCCGACGTACTCGTAGTAGGCGAACAGGGTGTCGCCGGTCACGAAGATCGAGTAGTTGGTGACGTTCGCGTCCCGCAACGTCTGCTCGACCTGGGGCCAGACCGTGCGGTGCAACGTCAGGTACTCCTCGCGTCGCTCGGGACGGAGACCGACGACCAGCGCGTGCCGCTCCACCGTCATGCCGTCCGGCCCGACGTGGCGGCCGCACCGACGGGCGCCGGCCGGGCCGGATCCGGAATCAGGCGCAGCCCGGCCCGCTCCGGACGCACGTGCGGTCCGGCGGTCCCGGCGATCGGCGGCGCGGTCTTCGCCGCGTGGATGCGCGCTTCGTCGACCTCGATGCCGAGGCCGGGCGTGTCCCCGAGCACGATGCCGCCGTCGGCGAACTCCTGATCGATGACGAGTCCGACCGGCGAGTGCAGTTGCTGGACCTCGAACGACAGGTGGTTCGGGAGCGCGGCGGCGGCGTGCGCCAGCGGGTTGCCGTGGTACGCGACCGGGCTCACCGGCAGATCACGGCTGTGGGCCACCGCCGCGACCCGGAGGAAGTGCGTGATGCCCCAGACGTTGCCGACCTGGACGACGTCGACGGCGTCGGCGTCGAACAGTGGCCGGTACTGCTCCAGTCCGGTGAGGTTCTCGCCCGTCGCCACCGCGGTCTTGACGTGCTGGCGCACCGACGCGAGGCCGGCCGAGTCCCACCGGCGTACCGGCTCTTCGATCCAGGCGAGGTCGATCGTGCGCTCCAGTTCGCTCACGTAGCGGACCGCCTGCGTGCGGTTCCAGGACTCGTTGGCGTCGAGCATCAGGGCGGGGCGGGCCGAATTGCGGGCCAGGACGTCGCGGACCGCCAGGAGCCGGCGCAGGTCGTGCGTGACGTCGTGGCCGCCCTTGAGCTTGGCCGCGCCGAAGCCGCGCTCGGCGTAACGCTCGTACAGTTCGACCAGCGTGTCGTCGTCGAGGGAGATGTCGATCCCGGACGCGTAGCCCGGCACGTGGCGGTCGAGCGCCCCCAGCGTTCGCCACAGGGGCTCTCCGGCCGCTTTCGCCTTCAGGTCCCAGAGCGCCATGTCGATCGCGCCGATCGCGCCGAAGACGGACCCCGCGTGCCCGGACTTGAAGACCCGGTTCAGCATGCGGTCGTAGAGCGCGGTGACGGCCCGCGGATCCTCGCCCTCGACGGCGTCGAACACCCGGCCGATGTCGGAGTGCGCGCCGACGCCGACTCCCTCGAGACCGCTGTCGGTCTCGAGGATCAGCACGTGGACGTCGGTCCGCGGCTCGGGCATCACCCCGTTGGCGTCACCGGTCGTCCTGCCCCACTCGTGTGTGGTCAGCAGACTGCGATAGCCGGTGACCTTCATCGTGACTCCTTAGTGAAACTCACTCTTTGGTTCCGCCCGCGGTCATGCCGGCGACCAGAAAACGTTGCGAGACGAGGAAGACGATCAGCACCGGGAGAACCGACACGACGGTCGCCAGCGCGAGCGTCGGCAACTGCACGGACTGCGCACCGGCCGAACTCGGGTTGAACGCCGGCGTCGAGGCGAGGAGGGACGTCAGCCCCACCTGCACCGGATAGCCGTCGCTCGAGGGCAGCATCACGAAGGGCAGGAAGAAGTTGTTCCAGTTCTGCACGAAACTGAAGAACGCGACCAGGGCCACGACCGGCGCGGCCAGGGGGAGTGCGACCTTCGTGAAGACCTGGAACTCCCGGCAGCCGTCGATGCGCGCCGCCGCGAGCAGATCCCGCGGAATGCTCGTCGAGAAGTAGATATAGGTGAGGTATACCCCGAACGGGAAGAACGACATCGGGAGAATCACCGAGAGCGGGCTGCCGATCAGACCCACGACGTTCAGTTCGAGGAAGATCGGCAGGACCAGCGCGGTGTTCGGGATCAGCATGACGATCAGCGTCAGCACGAGCAGGAGCCGCCGGCCCCGGAACTCGGTGAGCGCCAGCGCGTAGCCGGCCGGGATGCTGGCGACGAGCGTGATGACCAGCGCGCCGGCCGAGTACATCGCCGAATTCGCCATCCAGGTGGTCACCGCGCCGTCCTGGAACGCGAACAGCTGGCTCCAGTTCGTCGACAGGTCGCCGATGCCGCCGGGCGCGAACGGGTTGCCGACGATCAGCCCTCGGGGCGTCTTGGCGGTGGCCAGTAACAGCCAGACGATCGGGATCGCGAAGAACAGGACGAACACCGCCACCATGACGGTGACGATCGTCCGTCCGCTCCAGCCGCTGATGCTGGTTCTCATGATTCAGTCCCGCTCGAACAGGCCGCCGCGCGTCACGAAGACGGCCGACAGCGCGAGGGCGATGACGAGCAACAGCAGCGAGATCGCCGCCGCGCCGTTGAAATCGTTCTGCTGGAACGCGTACTGGTAGGCGAGCTGGTTGAGCGAGTAGTCGTTCGGCACGATCGCGTTGCTCGCCTGTGAGAGCAGCTGCGGCTCGACGAAGAGCTGGGTGCCGGCGGCCAGCGACATGATGCCCATGTACGAGATCCACTTGCGCAGCATCGGCAGCTGGATGTTCCAGGCGATCTGCACCGGGCTCGCGCCGTCCATCCGCGCGGCCTCCATCACCTCGTCGCTGATGTTGTTCAGAGCGCCGTACATGATGACGATCCAGCCGCCGGCCCCGGTCCAGAACGCGACGATCGCGAAGATCACCGGCAAGTTGCCCGGGTTGATGACCTCCACGAAACTCTCGAAGCCGAACAGGTGCAGCAGGCCGGCGACCGGACTGACCGTCGGGTCGAGCACGAACAGCCACAGCAACACGCTCGACGCACCGGCCAGGGCGCCGGGCAGGTAGAAGACGAACCGCAGCGTCCGGCTCAGCCAGCGGACCGCGATCGCGTGCACCACGATCGCCAGCAGCGTCACCAGCACCACCAGCGAGACGAGCCAGATGAGCAGGTAGAACGCCACGTGGGTGACCGCGGGCCAGAAGCGGAAGTCGTCGACCACCTTGGAGAAGTTGGCGAGCCCGGCGAAGCCTCCCTCGGCGTCGGTGAAGGCCAGGAAGATCGCGTAGGTCGCGGGCAGCACGCCGAACGCCAGCGCGAGGATCGCGTAGATCGAGATGAAGCCGTAACTCATCGTGTTGCGGCGCCGGGCGGGCGGCCGGCCGGCCACCCGCCCCGTCGCCGCGGCGACCCCGTGGGCCGCCTCGTCGACTACCGTCATTTGACCGTGTAGCCGTTCACCTGCGCCTGGTTCTTGATCGCCGTCTCCCACTCGGGGAGCAGCGAGACCAGGGACTTGCCGTCCGCGATCGCCGGCGTGATCGTCTTCGCCCAGACGGCTTCCTGGCTGAAGACCCCGGATCCCCAGCCGTCCCAGATCGACGTCCCGGCCGTGACCACGGCCTGCAGGTCGGTGGCGTAGTAGCCACTGGTCTCCTGCTTCTGCACCCACTTCGCCGCGGCCGGTGCGTACGCCGGGTAGCCCGGAGCCACGTTCACCTGGTAGTCGTCGGCTGTCGTCACGAACCGGACGAAGGACTCGGCGGCCTTCAGGTTCTTCGAGTGGCTGCTGACGAACCAGGTGCCGCCGCCGACGTTGCCGGTCACGGCCTTCTCGCTGCCCCAGGCGGGCGGGGCGGCCACGCCGAGCTCGCCCTTGGGCACGTTGAGCGACTCGGGGTTGTTGAAGATCGCACCCGCGTACCAGGCCGGGCCAGGCATGAGGAGCACCTTGCCGGAGTACTTCTGCACGAACTCCGGAGTGAACACGCTGACGTTCGGCGTCGTGCCGTTCTTGATCAGCATGTCGAGCATCGTGGCCGCGCGCTTGCACTGCTCACTGCTGGTGTCGACGGTGACCGACTTCGGACCGGTGATGCCGTTCGCCTGGCACTTGCTGGCCCAGAAGAAGACCTCGGGCGTCCAGGCGTCGCCGACCGTGCCGACGATGTATCCGGGGTGGTCCTTGGCGACCTTCTCGCCCAGCGCCTGGTACTCCTCCCAGGTCTTCGGAACCTGGTAGCCGAACTGGTCGAGCAGCTTCTTGTTGTACCAGAGCACGGCCTGGGCGAGGTCGTTGCGCAGGCAGTACACCTTGCCTTCGACGGTGCACGGGTTCAGGGCGCCGGTCGTGAACTGGTCGAGCGTCTCCTTCTTGACGAGCCCGTCGTTCAGCACGGCGGCGAAGGCCTGCTTGCCGTTGCTCTTCTGGCTGGCCCAGGCCGCGTCGTTGTTCTGCGACGAGAAGACGACGTCGGGCCACCCGCTCTGCGCGCGGTCGAAAAGCTGCACCTTCGTGCGGAACGAGTTCGAGCCGTTCGCGGACCCGTCGTAGGTGACGACCTTGATCGGGGTGCCGGGGTTGGCTTTCGTGAAGGCGTCGGCGGCCTTCGTGCGGTCGGCGTCGACCCAGACCGTGATCGTGGCCTTGTCGTCCTGCTTGACCTGCGGGAAGCCGTAGGTCCCCTCGGTGGCACCGCCGCCGCTGTTGCACGCGGTGAGCCCGAGGACGAGAGCGAGCGCTCCGGCGCTGCCGAGGGTCGCTAACCGGGAACGGGAACGCTGAGCGGCTCTGAGCCGAACCATGTCGCTGTCCTTTTCTGATCGTCGTCCTTGACGCCAAGATCGCGGGGCCGAAATATAAGGTCACACGTATGATGTTTGCAAGTAGGGGGAGGTGGGGGCGGTGCGAAACCGGTTTGCGGCCGTGTCGGGGGCTCGGGAACGCCGGGGTCCTCGGGATCGCCGGGATCCTCGGGATCGCCGGGATCCCCGCCGTTCGTGGGGCCCCCGCCGTTCGTGGGCCCTCGCCGTCCTTGGGTCCGGCTCCGGCGGCGAGGCGCCCGTGATCCGGCCCGCACGCCGTGGACCGACCTGGCCGGGCGCGCCGCCTGGGCGCGGTTCGAGGGAAGGCGTCCGGGGAAGGCCCGGGCGCGTGCCCGGCGTCCTCCGCAGCCGGCGGGTCTCGACCCGACGCCGGGCCGGTGCCTGCCGCGCCGCTCCTGGCGGCTCCGCGGGGTCGTCGGCCCCGGCGCCGCGATGCTGATCCACCCGGGTGGCGCGGGGTGACCTCGTAGGCGGCGATCCGGACGAGATCGGGTCTGACGTGCCGCCGGTCGGGCCGGACCGACCCACCCGCCCGACGTCGTCCGGGCCCGCGACCCCACCGGCCGCCCGGGTATCCAGGCGGCGGGCGGGTGCCTGCGGAGCCCGAGTCGCTAGCGCCGGGTGACCTACGCCCCGCGGTCCACCCCGGCAGGCTGCGGGTTCGGTGGCGGCGGGCGGGTGCCTGCGGAGCCCGAGCCGCTAACGTCGCCGGGCGCTCCGCGGCCTGCCTCCGCGGCCTGCGGTCCGCTGGCGGGAGGCGGGTGCCTGCAGGGGTCTGAGCCGCCGACGTCGACGGCGGCCCACGGTCTGCGTCCGTCGGCGACGCTCCGCGGTCAGCGCCCCGCGCGGCCGACGACCCGTGACCGGTGGCCCCGCTGCCCGCGCCCTGCGGCCGGTCGGCCCACGGCCCGCTGCCCGATGCCGGCGGCCCGCAGCCGGCGGCCCGCAGCCGGTGGCCGGTGCCCCCGCCCGTGACCTGCGGCCGGTGGCCCTACTGCGCGCTGCGCGGCCCGCTGTCCGCGACCTGCGACCCCGCGACCCGCGTCCCCCGAAGAATGCGCGGCTCGTTGCCGTCGGGACGACGGCGGCGGTGGGGTGTCCGCGACGGCCGCGTCCGGGCCGCGCCGACCGGCGGCTGCTACGTCCGACAGCCGGTCGCGCCGGTGGCGCCGCAGCCCACGGTGACGACCACGGCGGAGCGCACGGGCCACCACCCGCCGTAGGCACCGGCCCACGCGGGCCGGAACCGACGGCGGGTGGCGCTTGTCAGGCGATCCCGGCCACGGACTGCGGCTCGGCCACGCCGTCGGCCGCGGCGCCGGCACCCGCGGCGCCGGCACCCGCCTCGCCGTCGGCCGCCTCGGCCGCCTCGGCCGGGTCGGTGCGGTCACGCGGAACGAGGAACGCGACCGGGACCGACAGCACGGCGATCGCGCTGCAGACCCACCAGGCGTAGTGGAATCCTTGCGTCAACGCGAACGGCAACGCGGCTCCGCCGGCCAGCACCGTGGCGGTGTGCGTCGTGGCCACGGTGCTGGCGATCGCGACTCCGAGAGCACCCCCGATCTGCTGAGCCGTGTTGAGCAGACCGGACGCGACTCCGGCCTGCGGTTCGGCGACTCCGGCGAGACCGGCGACCGAGATCGGGATGAATCCGAACGCGGTCCCGGCGCCCGTGAGGACGAGCGGCCCGGCGAGGTCCGGCCAGAAGTGGCCGTCGACGGGAACGCGGGTGATCCAGGCGATGCCGCCGGCGATCATTCCCATTCCGACGGCCATGACGGCTCCGGCGCCGATCCTGGTCGTGAGGAACTGGGAGACCCCCGCCAGCGCGATCGACATGAGCGACGTCGCCAGCCACGCCAGACCCGTCTGCAGCGCGGTGAAGCCCAGCACCTGCTGCAGGTAGAGCGTCCCGATGAAGAGGAAGGCGTAGAAGCTGCCACCCAGCGCGAGCCCGACGAGGTTGGCGCCGCCGACGGAGCGGTTCGCGAGCAGGCGCAGCGGCAGCAACGGCTCGGCCACGCGGGCTTCGATCACGAAGAACGCGAGCAGGAGGAGCCCGGACACCGCGAGCAGGCCGAGGGTGCGTGCCGTCGCCCAGCCCTCGTCCGGTGCGGTGGAAATCGCGTACACCCCCAGGAGGAGACCGGCGGTGACGGTAGCGGCGCCGCGCAGGTCGTAGTGACGGGTCGCGGTCTCCCGCCGGGACTCGGGCACGACCCGGAAGGCCAGTGCGATGGCGGCGAGCCCGATGGGGACGTTGAGGTAGAAGATGTACTCCCAGCTGCCGTAGCGGGTCAGGGCGCCACCCGCGAGCAGACCGACGGTGGCACCGGCAGCGGCCAGCGCCCCCCAGACGCCGAGCGCCCGGTTCCGCTCCGCGCCCTCGCGGAAGATCGTGAGGACGAGGGAGAGCCCGGCCGGGAGGACGACGGCCGCACCGGCGCCCTGGACCGCCCGGAAGACGACGAGAAGCAGCGAGTCCTCACTGAGTGCGCAGGCCAGCGAGGCCGCGGTGAACAGGGCCATCCCGGCGATGAACATGCGGCGCCGGCCGAGGAGGTCGGCGGCGCGGCCTCCTAGGAGGAGCAGCCCACCGAAGGAGAGCCCGTACGCGGTGACGACCCACTGGAGGCCGGACTCGGAGAACTCGAGGTCGTGGCCGATGGTGGGCAGGGCGACGTTGACGATCGTCAGGTCGACGATCGTCATGAAATATCCGAGGGCGAGTACGCCGAACGCACGCCAGCGGTGAACCGAGGTGGTCATGGGAGGTTCCTCCGCGTCCGGCGCGGGCGCGGCGTCATCGACCGGCCCCGGCGAACAGGGCGAGGTTCGCTCGCTCCAGGTTCTTGACCTGACCGGCGTCCCACCCGGCGGTCGCGCCCGCGGAGAGGGGGTCGGGAAAGATGTCTTCCGCACCGGCTTCGAATCCGTTGAGGATCGCGCGGGCGACCTCGTCGGCGGGGGTCTTGGGCAGGTCGAGATCCCTGATCATGTCGGTGTCGATGGGGCCGGCGTAGACGCCGTGCACGGACACCCCCGACGCCAGGAGCAGCGCGCGCTGCGACTGGGTGAGCGAGGCGGCGGCGGCCTTCGAGACGGCGTAGGACGGCATGACGGGAACCGGTGCGATCGCTCCCAGCGACAGCACGTTCACGATCGAACCCTCGGCGCGGATCAGGTGCGGGAGGAACGCCGAGGTCACGGCGTACGGACCGTAGAGATTGACGGCGAGGTGAGCGTCGAGTGCCCGTCGATCCTCGAGCTGATCGGTCACGGAGACGCCGGCGTTGTTGACGAGGACGTCGAGGTCGTCGATCCGTGCCGCGGCCGCCGCGATGTCGGTGGGGTCGGTGACGTCGAGCTGGACGGCGGTGACCCGTGGGTCGGCGTGGGGCAGCGGACTGCGCATCCCCGCGTATACCTTGCTCGCCCCGCGTCGCAGGGCTTCGTCGACGAGGCTGAGCCCCAGCCCGCGATTCGCTCCGGTGACGAGGAAGATCTTGTCGGCAGTCGTGCGGCCGGTCATGGTGGACTCCTGCTCCTGGCGGTGTCTGACAACGAGGTAGACACCGCGTCCGCGCGGGAGTGGTCCGTCGGCCGCCGACGGAATGGGTCTAAGCGATGAGGTCGGTGTCGATCTCGTTGATCTTGACCAGGACCCCGTCGGGTGTGCGCAATTGGAGTTGCCGGCCGAATCCTTCCGCGGCCGTCGCCCGGGCGATGTCGACGCCCTCCGCACGGGCGACGTCTTCCACGGTCTCCAGGCGGGTCATCGACTGGAAGTTCAGTCCTCTCTCGTCGCGGACGCCCGGGCCCGTCCGAAGGGTCAGCCGCTGCGCCGGTTCGCCCACTGACGCTGGCCGGCGACCGGTCCCCGGTTGCCGACCTTGCTCCCGCCGGAGCCGGGCGGACTCGCGGGGGCGCCGCGCTTGCCCTTCGCCCGGCGCGCCGCCCGGTTCAGGAACTCCTCCTCCGGTTCCGCCTCGGCGTCGTCGGCCACGGCCGCCACGTCCGGGGCGTCCGGCACGTCCTGGGGCTCGACATCGTCAGCCATCGCATGCTCCTACGGAAATCGCTCGAATGTGCCGATCAGACCCTACAACCGGCCCTCCCGACGTCAGCATCGCGGCTGGTCGGCCCCCGGCACGTCGACGTCGACCGCCTCGACCCGACCGGCGCGGACTCCGGTCTCGGACGGCTGCCAGCTGTTGGCCGTGAGCAGGTACAGGGTCCGTCCGTCGGCGCCGCCCAGCGTGCAGTCGGCCGGTGCCCGGTCGCCGACCTCGATCCGGTCGGTGACGTCGCCTCCCTCGGTCACGCGCAGGAACCGCCCGTTGCTGATGTCCGCCACCCAGACGCCGCTCTCGACGTCGACGCACAGGCCGTCCGGGGTGGCGCCGGCCGGCAGCGGTGCCCAGACCCGTTTGTCGAGCAGGTCCCCGGCGTCCGCGATCGTGAACGCCGTCAGCCGTGCCGCCCACGTTTCGGCGACGACGAGAGTGCGCGATCCGGGCAGCACCACCGAGCCGTTCGGGAACACCAGATCGTCGCGCACGATCCGCGCGTCACCGTTGGGCTCCAGCACGAAGATCGGACCGGGGCGCTGCGGAGCGTCCGCATAGAGGTCGTAACCGAAACCACCGACGTAGGCGCGGCCGTCGCCGTCGACGACCATGTCGTTGATCGGGGCATCGGTGTAGCCGGACAGATCGGCGAAGACGCTCTGGGTTCCGGCCGGGTCGACCCGGATCACCAGCCGGCGGGTCATCGAACTGACGAGCAGGGAGCCGTCGGAAGCCCAGCCGAGGCCGGACGGCTGGTCGTCGATGCGGGCGACGATCTCCGGCGGCTTCCCGGAGACCGGGTCGGCCCGGAAGATCTCGCCGGTGTGCATGTCGGAGAACCAGAGCCGTCCGTCCCTCCAGCGGGCGCCCTCGGGGAACCGGAGTCCGTCGTACACCACCGTGGGAGCGCTCAACGCAAGGCCTTTCCGAGTCGGACCACGCCGCGACGCAGGCCGGGCGCGTCGACGGCGACCACCCCCGCGAGCAGCAGGGCATAGAACAGCTGACTGACGTACGTGGGCAGCGCGGCCACCGTCACGATCTGGGCCAGGAACGCGATCGTCAGCGCCCCGGCGAGCAGGCCCAGGACGCTTCCCCGCCCGCCGGCCAGCGAGACGCCGCCGAGCAGGGCCGCCACGGCCGCGAGGATCAGCGGCTGGACCCCCGGGTCGGGGTTGGCCGAGCCGAGGCTGAAGTTCAGCAGCGCACCGCCACCGGCCGCGAGCAGACCGGAGAGCGCGAACAGGCCGACGAGCAACCGGTCGTCGCGTACGCCGGAGACCCGGCTCGCCCGCCGGTCGCCGCCGATCGCCCGGATCTCCCGTCCCCAGCGGGTACCGGCCAGAACAACGGCCAACAGCACGAAGACGACGAGGACGAGCAGGCTGCGCGGGGAGAACACCTGGAGGATCGGCCGGTCCACCCAGAGCGTGACGCCGGCGTTGTCGAACGTCTTGCTCAAGCCTCCCGACAGGGAGCTGGTCAGCCCCAGCAGGCTGATGTAGGTCGCCAGCGTCACCGGCATCGACGAGATGCGGAACCGCGCGATGATGACGCCCTGCACGACGCCGACGGCGACTCCGGCGGCCAGTGCCAGGGCCAGACCGAGCGTCCAGTGCCCCTGCCCGTAGGTCACCGCGAGCATCCCGCCGAACGCGTAGGTGCCGACGACGGAGAGGTCGAACTCGCCGGCGATCATCGTCAGCCCGAGCGCCAGGATCAGCGGCCCCAGCCGGGCCAGCACCTGCAGCGCGTTGTAGGCGTCGAACGGCGTCAGCAGCTGGCCGGTACGCAGCGGGAGGGCCAGGAAGAGGACGATCGTGACGCCGAGCGCGACGCCGGGAACGAGCACTTCGGGCCGGGAATGCCGGATCATGGGCGGCCTCTCGTCGTGCGAAGGTGCACCACGAGGATCACGGCCAGGACGATCAGGCCCTTCACCATGATCTGGGCGCCCGTGCTGTATCCGCGGAGCAGCAGGATGTCGGAGACCGTCGCGATCAGGAGCACGCCGGCCAGCGTCCGCCACGCCGAACCCTTGCCTCCCGCGATCGGCGTCCCACCGGCGAGAACCGCGGCGATGGCGTCGAACGTGAGCGTCCCGCCGAGGTTGATGTTCGCGCTGGTGTTGAACGCGCCGCTGAACGCGGCGGCGACCGCGAACAGCACGCCGGCCAGGACCCAGGCGACCGTCACCACCCGGCCGACCGGCAGGCCCGCGGCGCGGGCCGCCGGCCGGTTCTCCCCGACGAGGTAGAGCAGGCGGCCGAAGACGCTGCGGTCGAGGATCGCCTGCAGTGCGACGGTGAGCAGCACCATCGCGCAGACGCTGAGCGGGATACCTCCGGGTGTCGCGTTCAGCACGGTGTAGCCGGTGCCGGTGGGGTATACCGAGGTGCCGCCGCCGATCCAGGTGGCCAGGCCGGTCAGCGCGAAGCTGGCGGCGATGGTCAGGACGATCGGGTTGGCCGCTCCGTACCCCACGACCAGACCCTGGACCCCGCTGATCACCGCGCCCACGACGAGCGTCGCGATCAGGGCGACGACCAGGCCGGACGACTGCGTGGCCAGGAAGACCATGGCGCTGACCGCCACGGACTGCGAGATGGCCAGCGAGACCGACGTGCCCCCGATCACGATCAGGGTCAGTCCCAGCCCGGCGATGCCGATCAGGCTGGCCGAGTTGAGGATGGCCTTGAGGTTGTCGAAGCTCAGGAAGCGGTGGGTCGACGCCCCGGCGAGGAGGAGCGCGACGAGCGCCGCGACGGCGAGGACGCCGGACCAGTGCGGACGGCCGACGCGGCGGCGGCCGGCCGGCTCGGCGGTGACCGCGCTCATCCGGGCTCCGTGCCGTGGGTCATCTCGTAGAGGAGGACGTCGCCCGGCACGGCCTCGTCGTGCCGCCGCACGATCCGGCCCTGGTACATCGTGAGCACGACGTCGGCCAGGTCGACCAGCTCGTCCAGCTCGGTGGAGGAGAACACGACCGCCACACCCCGGTCGGCGGCGTCCCGGATCAGGCGGTGCACGGCGGCCCGGCCACCGACGTCGACGCCGCGGGTCGGATCGTCGAGCAGGAGGACCCGGGTACCGGGCCGCTCCAGGGAGCGGCCCACGAACGCCTTCTGCTGGTTGCCCCCACTGAGGTTGCGGACCGGCAGACCGAGCCGGCGCACCGGAAAACCGCACAGCTCGGCCATCCGGCTTTCGGTCTCCTTCCAGCGGCGCGTGCTGACCAGACCGAACCGGCTGAGCGCCGGGATCCGGGTCACGAGCAGATTCACCGCAGTGGAGCGGTCGAGGAACAGGCCCTCGGACTTGCGGTCGTTGGACGCGAACGCGACACCGGAGCGGGCCGCGGCGACCGGGTCGGCCGGCCGCAGCCGTCCGTTGCCCACCGTGACCGTGCCCGCCATCGCCGGAAGCAGGCCGGCCACCCCCCGGAGCACGTCCGAGGCGCCGGACCCCAGCTGACCGGCGATCGCGTAGATGGTGCCGGAGCGCACCTGGAGCGAGAGCTCGCCGAAGCGGCCCGGCACGGCGACCGACGTGAGCTCCAGTACCGCGTCCCCGGACCCGGCTTCCGGCCGGATCCGCGGCGCCGCTTCCGGCGTCTCGCCGAGCATGTGCCGGATCAGCACGGGCACGGTCAGCGCGGCGGCGTCGCTCGTCGTGACGACCGCACCGTCGCGCATGACGGTCACCCGGTCGCACAGTTCGAGGACCTCACCCAGGCGGTGCGAGACGAACAGCACCGCGCAGCCGGCCGCGGCCACGCTGCGCACCGCGGCGTAGACGTGCTCGCTCTCGACGTCCGTGAGCGTGGCGGTCGGCTCGTCGAGGATGACCAGCCGGGCGCGCTGGCCCAGCGCCCGGGCGATCTCGACGAGCTGCCGCTCGCCCAGGCCGAGCGTCGAGAGCCGCTGTTCCGGCCGCACGTGGGAGAGCCCGAGATCGTCCAGCATCTGCCGGGCGCGGCGGCGCTGCGCCCGGCGCCGGTTCAGCCAGCCCGCGTCGCGATCGCCCAGGAACAGGTTCTCGCCCACGGTCAGCGACGGAACGACGCTCAGCTCCTGGTCGACCAGCGCGACCCCGGCGGTCTGGGCGTCGCGCCGGGTCTTCAGCTCGACCGGCGTGCCGTCGATCGCGATCGATCCGCCGTCCGGGCTCTGCTGTCCGGAGAGGAGCCGGACCACGGTGCTCTTGCCCGCTCCGTTGTGGCCGCAGAGCGCGTGGACCTCCCCGGCCCGGATGTCCAGGTCCACCCCCCGGATCGCGACCGTGCCGGCGTAGGACTTCGACAACCCTTCGACCTGGATCAGGCTCATGCCTTGCTGCACTGGGCCGCGAACTGATCGACGTTCTTGGCCGTCACCCGCTCCTCGCGGACGGTCTCCTTCTTGGACGGGTTCTCGCCGTTGAAGTACCGGAGGACGTAGTCGGCGGTCTGCTCCGCGATCGTGCCCGGGTCTTCGGTCGCGGTGCCGTAGAGCGTGCCGGCCTTGATCGCGTCGATACCGGCCTTGAAGCAGTTGCTGCTCGTCACGACTAGGCCGTTCTGGCCGGCGACCGGGCAGCCGGCCTGCTTGGCCGACGCGATGATCGGCAGCGCCATGTAGTCGGCCATCCCGTACGCGGCCTGGATGCCGGAGCAGCCGTACTTCGCCAGGAGCTGGGTGGCGATCTGGCCCGACCGGGTCGGGTCCCAGTTGCCGTCCTGGGTTTCCACCACCTGGAACTGCGGCGCGGAGGCCATTTCGGCCTTGAAGCCCTTCATCCGGTCCTGCGTGACCAGCGACGAGGCCGTGCCGGTGATCACGAAGATCTTGCCGGTCTTCTTCCCCTGCGCGGTGAGGCCTTCGACGATGTTCTGCGCGGCGGCCGTTCCCAGCGCGACGTTGTCCGACACGACCTGCATGACGTCGCCGTCGACCTTGGGGTCCGGGCGTCCGTCGAAGACGAGGACCGGGACGCCCGCCTGCTTGGCCTTCTGGATCGGGACCGCCATCGACGTGGTGTCGAGCAGGGCCGTCACGATCAGGTCGGGCTTCTCGGCGATGGCCTGGTTGAAGTTCTGCACGGCAGTACCGGGGTCCATCGTCGTCAGATCCTTGACCTTGACGCCCTTCGCCACCAGCTTCTTGGTGAACACGCCGTTGAAGTAGGCGGCCCACTGGTTGGTGCTGCCGTATCCCACGAAAGCGACGGTCTTCCCCTTCGGGCCGCCCCCGGAGCCGGCGGTCGTGCTCTGCGGGGAACTGGCGCATCCGGCCGCCGCCAGCAGCGCCCCGGTGAGGCCTAAAGCGGTGACGACGCGGCGCCAGGATCTGTGCGCGCTCCGTTGCGCGGTTTCGTGCGGCATGCCGGACTCCCTAAGCACGTGTGGCTCCGATTTGGACGTAACACATCAGCGCCGGCCGATCGCTCTTGTTCTTCCAGGCGTGCCTGGTACCGAGCTGGACCACGCAGGTTCCAGGGGTGAGCGTCACTTCGGCGCCGTGGTCGAGTTCGAGGGACAGTTCGCCCTCGAGGCAGATCGCGTAGTCGACGGTGTCGGTCGTGTGCATCCCGTCGCCGTTCTCCTCGAACGGGTCGAGCAGACCGGGAAGTTTCTCCGCGACCTCGCTCCGGACGCTGTCGGCGTCGGCCGAGGGCTCGTCGGAGTACGGGGCCCAGCGGAGGAACAGCGCCCGGCTGCCCCCGAGACCGGGAAAGTACGGCCGCAGGACCGGCGCCGGGTCCTTCTCGCCGACCGTGGCGACTCCGTCCTGGGTACCCCACAGCAGGTAGAAGTCGGCGCCGGGCAGCGCCTGGACCGAGACGGCCTCGGGGCGGCGATCCTCCACGAAGACGGCATCGCCGTCGTCGTTGTGCCCGGTGACGATCAAGCGCGGTTCAATCGGCATGGCAGACTCTTTTCGATCACTCGGCTAGCCGGCGGCGTAACGCTTGTTTCGACCATTTGCCCGTGGCGGTCTTGGGGATCTCGTCGAGCAGCTCGATGCGCTCGGGGATCCACCACGAGGCCACCCGGCCGCGTAAATGGGCGCGGACGTCGTCCCCGGTGAGGACCACCCCCGCGGCGGGAACGACGCAGGCCACCGGCCGCTCGCCCCACCGCGGATCGGCGACGCCCACCACGGCCGCCTCCCTGACCCGGGGATCGGCCATGATCGCGTTCTCGAGCGCGACCGAGGAGATCCACTCGCCGCCCGACTTCACCAGGTCTTTGGTGCGGTCGACGATGCGGAGATAGCCCCACTCGTCGATCGTGGCCACGTCGCCGGTGCGCAACCAGCCGTCGCCGGTGAAGGAGTCCGCGCCCGGGTCCGCGCCGAAATACGCGCTCGCGATCGTCGCTCCGGCGACCTGCAACTCGCCCGGGGTGCTCCCGTCGCGCGGCTGCAGCGTGCCTTCGTCGGAGACGACACGCATCTCGGTCAGCGGCACCGCCGGACCGGGGGTGCCGAGCAGGAGCCGCCGTTCGTCGCCGGTCAGGCCGTCGTGATGCGTCGCCAGGCGGGAGGTCGTGACGACGGGACTGGTCTCCGTCATCCCCCAGGCGTTGGTCAGCGGGATCCCGATGATCCGCTCGTAGGTGCTCGACAGGGCGTCGTCGACGGCGCCGCCACCGCACGCGATGTGGCGGAGGCTGCCCAGGTCGTGGGCGGCCAGCACCGGAATCAGATCCCGCCAGACCGTCGCGACGGCGGCGGAGAACGTGACCCGGTGACGGGAGAGCAGCGTGACCAGCTCTTCCGGACCGGTGGCCGGCCCGGGCAGGACGAGATCGGCACCGCACTGCATCGCGGCGTAGGGGAGCCCCCACGCGTTCACGTGGAACATCGGCACGATCGGCGCGACGACGTCCTTCTCGCTCAGCGCGAAGACGTCGGCACCGAGCAGCAGCAGGCTGTGCAGGACGACCGACCGGTGGCTGTAGAGGACCCCTTTGGGATTGCCGGTCGTTCCCGAGGTGTAGCAGAGCGACGCGGCCGCGTTCTCGTCATCGAGGGCGGGGGCGGGCGAGTCGTCGCTCTGTTCGGCGAGAAGGTCCTCGTAGTCGAGGATGCGGGGGTCGTCCGGGAGCGGGAAATCTCCGCCGTCGTCCATGACGACGATGTGCCGGATCGAGGTGAACGACGAGACCAACGGCCAGACCACCGGCAGGATCGTCCGGTCGACGAAGAGCACGTCGTCGGCGGCGTCGTTGACGATGAACGTGACCTGCTCGCCGTAGAGACGGTGATTGATCGTGTGCAGGATCCGTCCCGAGCCGGGGATTCCGAGGTAGAGCTCGAGATGACGCTGGCTGTTCCAGGCGAACGTGCCCACGCACGCCCCGACCGGCACCTCGAGGCGGTCGAGTACTCGCATCAGCCGGCGGACGCGCGGCGCGACCTCGCTCCACGTCGAGACGGTTCCGGAGGCGCCGGTGATGATCCGCTTGTGGCCGAAGTTGGTCTCGACGCGCGACAACAGCGTCGGAATCGTCAGCGGGCGGTCCTGCATCAGGCCGCGCATCACGTGTGTCAACTGCATGCCTCCGAGCGCGTTGTGGCGCGGGTCACACCCGTGTCTCGCTGAACTCTAGGTGTGTCACGACGTCCCGGTGAGGGAAGATCTCTCCACTTCCGTAGCCATGGCAGTAGAAGAATCTCCCACCTCGGAGGCGGGTCGAGTGATGAGCGAGGCACCCGGTCGCCGGACGTCGAGCCCGGATCTCGCGTCCTACCGTCTCCGGCGTGAGCGCGAACTCGGCGCCCTCTACGCCACCGCGCGATCGCTGACCGCGCTGGGGGAGATCGACGCCGTGCTGGAGTCGATCGTGCGCGAGGCGCACGAACTGGTCGGTACGGATTTCACGTACCTCTCGCTCGTCGGCGCCGACGGCAAGCTGACGCTGAAGGCCTCCCAGGGCACGATCTCGTCGACGTTCAACGACGCCAGCGTGCCCCCGGGCACCGGCGTGGGAGGCCGGGTCATCGCCACGGGTGCGCCGGCTTGGGTGAGCAACTACCTCAAGACCCGCGACGTCCCGCACGACCAGACGTTCGACGGTCTCGTCGTTCCGGAAGGCATGGTCGCGCTGCTCGGCGTTCCCCTGCTGGTGGGCGAGAACGTGATCGGCGTGCTGTTCGCCGCCGACCGCACCGAGCGGCCCTTCGAGCACGACGAGGTGGCGCTGCTCAGCGCGTTCGCCGATCACGCGGCCGTCGCGCTCAACAACGCGCGGCTGTACGACGAGAGCCGCTCCGCCCTCAAGCAGTTGCAGGCGGCTTTCGTCACCATCGAACAGCAGGTCGCGGTGACCGAACGGGCCCAGGCCGTCCACGAAGCCCTCACCGGCGTGGTGCTGAAGGGGGGCGGCGCCGACGAGATCGCCCGGCTGCTGGTCGAGCACCTGCGGGGCGAGGTCACGGTCCTCGACCGGGCCGGCGCGATCGTCGCCGGCTGCGCGGTCGGTGCGGCGATCGAGCGCCCCACGCCCTTGACCTCGGCCGGCCCCTTGACCTCGGCTTACCCCTCGACCTCGGCCGACGTCGTCGAGCAGGCGCGCCGGACCGGGCGGTGGGCCACCGCCACCGACGGTGCCGGGACGTGGCACAGCGCCGCCACGGTCCAAGCGGGCGACACCTACCTCGGGGCGCTCCTGCTGGCCCGCGCCGAAGAGCCCACCGCGGTCGACATGCGCACGCTGGAGCGGGCCGCCCAGATCATGGGGCTGCTCATCCTCAAGGAGACCGCGGTCGCCGAAGCCGAGGAACGGGTCAGCGGCGGTCTGCTGTCGGAACTCCTGGTCTCCGGCGCGCCGGTCGGCCCGGCCCAGCGTGCGCGGGCGCACGCCCGGGGTGTGGACATCACCGCGCTGAACGTCGTCGTGGTCGCGAAGTCGGAGACCAGGCCGGCCTCCGATCTCGGCCGCCGGCTGCACGCGATGTCGGCGGAGTGGAAGGGCCTGGCCGGTGAGCACCTGGGCCGCGCGACCCTGCTCGCGGCTTCGCCGGATGCCGCGGGACTCGCCGACGTCATCCACGGTCGCCTCCGCCGGGAACTGGGCTCGGCGGTCCGGGTCGTCGCGGAAACGGCGGAGGCCGGCAACTGGGGCCGGGCGTTCGAGATCGCCGGCCGGTGCTGCGACCTCATGCAGCGGCTGGGCGTGACGGACCGGGGATCGACGGCCGCGCCGTACGCCATGTTCGCCCTGTTGTTCGACGCGAACCGCGCGCCGGACCTCGACCGGTTCCTCGCCGACGCGCTGACCGCGCTCCTGGCCCACGACGCGCAGAAGTCGACGCGGCTCGTGGCCACCCTGTCGTCGTACTTCGAGAACTCCGGCAACCTCACCCGCACGGCCGCGGCGCTGCACATCCACCTGAACACGTTGCTGAAGCGGCTGGAGCGCGTCGAGAGCCTCCTGGGGACGGATTGGCGCGCCCCGGACCGGGCGCTGCAACTGCAGGTGGCACTGCGGCTGCACGGTCTGCGCACTCAGCTCGACCGGCCCTGACCGGTCTCCGGCCGACCTCGGCCGGCCGTCCGATCCGGACTCCTTTTCCTCTGTGGAGGCTTGCGGAGAGTTGTGACGGCTGACACAGTGTCTGGCACCCAGTGTCGCCTATGGACGAAACCATGGCACGGGGTGCTTACCTGGAGGTGCCCAATGAGGACGCTGATACCAGTTCGTCGGCAATTAACCCGAATGACTCTCGGTGCCATCCTGGTCACCGCAGTGGTCGGCGCGACAGCGGTCGTCGGCCCCGTCTCCGCTACCGCGGCGGCGAGCCGGGACCCGAGATGTGCGGAGCTGGCGGCGAGCGCGATCCCGGCGTCGGCGATCAGCTTGCCGACCCGGGGTGGCCGGGTCGAGTCGGCGTCCGCGGCGACCAAGGTCGTGAACGGCACGACGATCGAGTACTGCAGCGTCCGCGCGTCGCTCTTCCCGATCGACCGGTCCGCTCCCGACATCCGGTTGCAACTCGGGCTTCCGGACGGCTGGAACGGCAACTCGATGATGTTCGGCGGCGGCGGGTACGACGGCACGATTCCCGACGTCACCCAGAACGTGCCGTTCGGCCGTCCCGATCAGCCGACGCCGCTGGCCCGGGGGTATGCGACGTACGGGAGCGACTCGGGCCATCAGGCCGGTCCGACCGGGTCGCTGGACGGATCGTTCGGCACGAACGACGAGGCGCTGCGGAATTTCGCGGCCGGTGACGCGCTCAAGAAGACCCACGACGCGGCGAGGTACCTGATCCGTCTCGGCTACGGCACGGGACCGGGCCGGGCGTTCTTCGCCGGCGGCTCGACCGGCGGCCGCGAGGCGCTGGTCGTCGCGCAACGATGGCCGGACGCGTTCGACGGCGTCATCTCCGCCTATCCGGCCTGGAACAACGCGGCCGAGATTCTGTATCTCGGCTACCTGGCGCGCCTCATGGCCCGCCCCGGTGCGTTTCCCGGGCCGGACAAGCAGACCCTCGTCTACAACAGCGTCATGGCGGCCTGTGACGGGCGCGACGGGGTCAAGGACACCATCATTTCCGACGAGGAAGGCTGCCATTTCGATCCCCGGGTCCTGCGCTGCCCCACGGGTGCCGACACCGGACCGACCTGCCTTTCCGATCTGCAGATCACCTCGGTGATCGCGGCGTCCACACCGTTCCGCTGGCCGTACCGCCTCGCCAGCGGCGAGCGGCAGTACCCCGGCTTCCCCGTTCTCTCGGGCGCCGACATGCGGACGCCCTATCTGGGATTCGGCATCACCGCGCCCGCCGACCCGATGCCGGCGACCAGCGGGTACGGATTCCAGTTCTGGGATCAATGGGTGAAGTATTCCGTGACCAGGAATCCCGGCTACCACTCACTCGACCTCGATCCGGCGCGGCCGGGGAAATGGCTTTCCCGAATCAGCGATCTCTCCACGATCCAGGATCGCAACAATGCCGACCTGCGTCCGTTCGCGCGTTCCGGCGGCCGGTTGCTCGTTCTCCACGGCGCCGCGGACGAACTGGTCTCGCACCGTTCGACGAACGACTACTACGAGCGGGTACTCGATACGGTAGGCGCCGGGCAGACCGAGAAATTCCTCCGGTACTACCTCGTACCGGGGGCGAATCACGCCAACTTCGGTGCCCCGGCGTTCGCCGCCGGTTGGGACTCGCTGTCCGCACTCGAGCAATGGGTCGGGAACGGACGGGCGCCGGTCGCGCCGGTGGCCGCCGACACCAGGAACGGCCGGACGCGCCCGCTCTGCGAGTACCCGCGCTGGCCGAAGTACCGCTCGGGCGATCCGGAGAGCGCCCAGAGCTTCGTGTGCGCGCGATGACGTCTCCGGTGGCGGTGCGTGCGCGTGCCCTGACCAAGGAGTTCCGGGGCTTCCGCGCGGTCGACTCGGTGGACCTGGAGGTTCGCGAGGGCAGCGTGCACGCGCTGGTGGGCCCCAACGGCGCGGGCAAGACCACGTTGTTCAACCTCTTGACCGGCTTCCTCTCGCCGACGTCCGGAACGATCGCGGTCTTCGGCGAGGACGTCACCGGCCGGCCGCCCGAGCAGGTCGCGCGCCGGGGCGTGGCCCGCTCGTTCCAGATCACCAGCCTGTTCGAGACGCTGACGAGCCGCGAGCACGTGGAGCTGGCTCTGCAGGGCCTCACCGGGCAGGGGTTCCGATTCTGGCGGTCGGAGAAGCTGCTGGGCCGCAACCGGGCCCGGGTGGAGGAACTGCTCGCGCAGGTGGGGCTCGCGACGCTGGCCGACAAGCCGGTCGGAGTGCTCGCCTACGGACAGAAGCGCGCGCTCGAGCTGTCACTGGTGCTGGCGCTGGATCCCTCCGTGATGCTCCTCGACGAGCCCACGGCCGGAATGGGGATCGAGGACGTCGACCGCACGATCGAGCTGATCCGGCGCATCGCCGACGGCCGCACCGTGGTCTTCGTCGACCACAACATGCACGTCGTCGGCAGCCTGGCGGACCGGGTCACGGTGCTGCAGCAGGGCCGGATCCTGGCGGAGGGTGACTACGACGAGGTCCGCAACGACGAGCGGGTCATCACCGCCTACCTGGGCGAGGCCGACCATGCTTGAGGTCACCGGCCTGACCGCGTGGTACGGCCAGGCCCAGGCGCTGCACGGGGTGGACCTCCGGGTGGGCGAGGGCGAGGTCGTCGCGCTCGCCGGACGCAACGGCGCCGGGAAGACCACCCTGGTGCGGTGCCTGATCGGACTGCACCGGCAGGCCGGCGGCACCGTGGGCTTCCTCGGCCGCGACGTCACCCGCCTGCCGGCCCACCAGCGGGCCCGGGCCGGCCTGGGCTGGGTCCAGGACGACCGCGGCATCTACGGCGGCCTGACGGTCGAGGAGAACCTGCTCCTGCCGCCCGCGGTCTCCGACCGGGCCTGGACGCTCGAGCGGGTCTACCAGGAGTTCCCCGCGCTCGCCGCCCGCCGCAGGTCCTGGGGCACCACGTTGTCGGGCGGGGAGCAGCAGATGCTGGCCATCGCCAGAGTGCTGCGGACCGGCGCCCGGCTGCTGCTGATGGACGAACCCTCCGAGGGTCTGGCGCCGGTGATCGTGGCCCGGATCGGGGCGATCATCCGCGAGATCAAGGCGACCGGCGTCGGCGTGCTGCTGATCGAGCAGAACGTCAAGTTCGCCGCCACGGTCGCCGACCGGCACTACCTGCTCAGCCAGGGCCGCATCGTCGAAAGTCTCGACAACTCCGAATTCCAGCGCCGCGAGGGCGAGCTACTCAAGCACCTCGGCATCTGACCTCTCGATGTGGAGAACCACGATGAAGAGCAAACGACTCCTGGCCGGGGCCGTGTCGGCCGTACTCCTGCTCGGCGCCTGCGGCGAAGGCGGTCCCGGTGCGTCCGGTGGTGATTTCACCGGGAACAAACTGGTGCTGGCGGTGCTCAACGACCAGTCCGGGATCTACAAGGACGCGTCGGGGCCCAACTCCGTCAAGGCGGTCGAGATGGCCGTGGCCGACTACCGGAAGAAGTACGGCGACAAGGCGGTCGTCGACAAGATCGAGGTGACGTCGGCCGACCACCAGAACAAGCCCGACATCGCGAACACCAAGGCGTCGGAGCTGTACGAGCGCGGGGGAGCGGACGTCATCCTCGACGTGCCGACCTCGTCCGCCGCTCTGGCCGTCGCCACGCAAGCCAAGAACCACAAGAAGCTCTTTCTGGACGTGAGCGCGGCGACGACCGCGCTGACCGGCGTCCAGTGCAACAAGTACACGTTCCAGTGGGCCTACAACACGTACATGCTCGCGAACGGCACCGGAACCACGGTGACCCGGAACGGAGGCAAGAACTGGACGATCATCTACCCCGACTACGAGTTCGGTCAGAACATGACCAAGTCGTTCACCGCCGCGATCAAGAAGGCGGGCGGCGCGGTGCAGGGCAGCATCCCGACGCCGTTCCCGAACGAGAACTTCGCGACGTTCCTCACCAAGGCCGGCAGCACCAACCCCGACGTGATCGGCACGATGCACGCGGGCGGTGACCTGATCAACCTGGTCAAGCAGTTCAACGAGTCCGGGCTGAAGGAGAAGGGCGTCGAGCTGGCGGTCGGGCTGATGCTCATCAACGACATCCACTCGCTGGGCGTCGAGCAGTTCGCCGGCACGATGTTCACCGACGCCTGGTACTGGAACATGGACGCCGAATCGCGTGCGTGGGCAGACCGGTTCCTCAAGGAGACGGGTGCCCGCCCGAGCTTCGAACACGCCGGCAACTACTCCGCGGCGCTCCAGTACCTGGAGGCGGTCCAGGCGGCGGGCACCGACGACGCCGACGCGGTCGTCGGCAAGCTCGAGGGCAAGAAGATCAACGACGTGTTCCTGCGCAACGGCGAAGTCCGGGCCAAGGACCACTCCGTCGTCCACGACGCGTACCTCGTCCGGGTGAAGAAGCCGTCGGAGGTCACGGAGGACTGGGACTACGAGGAGATCGTCACCACGATTCCAGCCGCGAAAGCATTCGCCCCCGCCGACGCGTCCGCGTGCTCGAGGTGAACGAAGTACTGCAGTACGTGGTACAGGGCCTGGCGGCCGGCAGCTTCTACGCGCTGGCCGCCCTCGGGCTGGCGATCATCTTCGGCGTCCTGGGCGTGGTGAACTTCGCCCACGGCGCGTTCTACATGCTCGGCGCGGTCACGGCGGCCGTGCTGCTCGACTCCTTCGACCTCTCGCTGTGGTGGTCGCTGGTGCTGGTGCCGGTGCTGATGTTCGCGTTCGGCGTCGTCGTGGAGCGGTTGCTGGTGCAGTGGCTGCTCCGGCTCGACCCGCTCTACAACTTCCTGCTGACGTTCGGCCTGACGCTGGTCCTCGTCGAGGTGGTCAAGCAGAGATACGGCGTCTCCGGGCTGCCGTACGAACTCCCCGGCGCGCTCCGGGGACGCGTCGATCTGGCCGGCGTCGTGCTGCCGCGCTACCAGCTGTTCGTGCTGCTGGCCTCCGCGGTGATCTGCGTGCTGGTCTGGCTGGTGATGACGCGCACCCGGGTCGGCATGATCGTCCGGGCGTCGACCGAGAAACCCGAGCTCGCCCGCGCGCTGGGGATCGACGTGGGCCGCTGGGTGACGCCGGTCTTCGGCTTCGGCGTCGCGCTGGCCGGGCTGGCCGGTGTGCTCGCGGCACCGTTCCGGGCGATCACCGCCGACATGGGCAACAACTTCGCGATCATCCTGTTCGCGGTCGTGGTCATCGGCGGGCTCGGGTCGATCGTCGGCGCGGTCGTCGCCGGCTACCTGGTGGGCCTGGTCGAGGCGTTCGGCCAGGCGTACGCCCCGACGTTCGCGCAGATCCTGATCTTCGTCCTGATGGCCCTGGTCATCCTGATCCGGCCCGCCGGGCTGTTCGGACGCCGGGAGGCAACGGCATGACGGTTACCGAGGCGCCGGTCACCCGGGCGGACGCCCCCGCCGCGGGGCGAAGTCCACGGCTGCGGTGGGCCCTGCTGGCCGTGGGCCTGGTGGCCGCGCTGGCGCTGCCCTGGTTCGTGTATCCACCGGTGGCGATGGACATCGTGGCGATGGCGCTGTTCGCGATCGCCCTCGACATCCTGCTCGGCTACACCGGCCTGCTCTCCTTCGGACACGCTGCGTTCTGGGGCAGCTCGGCGTACGTGACCGGGCTGATCGCCACGCACTACGGGGTGCCGTTCCCGCTGGCCGTGCTCGGCGGCGCGGTGTTCGCGATGGTGCTCGCCCTACCTCTCGGATATCTGTCGGTGCGCCGGTCCGGGATCTACTTCGCGATGGTGACGCTCGCGTTCGCGCAGATGGTCTACTTCGTCGGCTACCAGTGGAGCGGCCTGACCGGCGGCGAGAACGGGCTGCAGGGCGTGCCCCGGAGCTTCTTCGGCATCGAGCCGGTGGAGACCGAGTCGTTCTACTTCTACTACGCGGCCCTGCCGATCCTGCTGCTCGGCATGTGGCTGGCCTGGCGGATCGTGCACTCGCCGTTCGGCCGGGTCCTGGTGTCTATCCGCGACAACACCGCGCGGGCCCGTGCGCTCGGCTACGAGGTGGAGAAGTACAAGCTCCTCGCGTTCGTGCTCTCCGCCGGGCTGACCGGCCTGGCCGGCGGGGTGTTCGCCATCAACCACGGTTTCGTCGCGCTGACCGAGCTGCACTGGAGCACCTCGGGCGAGGTCGTGCTGATGACCGTGCTGGGCGGCATCGGCACGCTGTGGGGAGGAATCCTGGGTGCGCTCCTGGTCGTGATGCTCGCCGACTACCTCGCGTCGTCCGGCTTCCACGGCATCGACCTGGTCACCGGCTCGGTCTTCGTCCTCGTCGTGCTGCTCTTCCGCCGTGGGATCTGGGGTACCGTTCGGCACCAATGGCTGACCCGCCGCAGCCGTGACTGAGGAGAGGGCCTGCCGGTGGTGACCTCGCGCAAGATCCTCGAGATCAAGTACCGGATCTCGGAGACGGCGATGGCCCTGTTCCTCGACGAGGGATACGCGAACGTCACGGTGGAAGCCGTCGCGGAGGCCTCCGACGTGTCCCGTCGCACCGTCTTCCGGCATTTCGAGAGCAAAGACGAACTCGTGTTTCCCGACCACGCCGAGCGGCTCGGGCTGGTCGAGCGTTGCCTGGTCGAGTCCGCCCCCGACGCGGATCCGGTGGAGGTCGTCATCGCCGCTACCGAGGAGTCGCTGCGCGAGTTCATCAGCCGGCCCGACCTCGTCCTGCGCCGATACCAGCTGACGCGGGTGGTGCCCGAGTTACGCAAGCGCGAGGTGATCGAGCACGAGCGGTACGTGGCGCTGACGAGGTCGTTCCTGCGGGACCACCTGGCGCCCGACGCACCGCCGTTCCAGCCGATGGGTCTCGCCGCCCTCATCGACGCGATCCACCGTTCCGCGCTCGGCAACTGGGTGCGCACCGGCGGCACGACCGACCCGCTCGCCGAGCTGGCGGCGGGCATGGAGTGGGTTCGCCGTCTCGTCGACCACCAGTCGACGTTCTCGGCCACGCCGTTGCTGCTCGCGGTGATTCCCGATTCGCCGCACGCCCGCCGCGTCCTGACGTCGTTGACCGGCGAAGGGGAGGAACTGCGTCCGCCGTGACGCACCCGGCGTGAGGACTCTCGGTCCGGGCTCGCGGGCCCGGCGTCAGTGGGACTCGCGGGTGACCTCGGAGCCGCTCGACCCCACCAGGAAGTCCATATCCGCACCCTGGTCGGCCTGCTGTACGTGGTCCACGTACAGGCGCTCCCAGCCCCGGCGCGGCGCCGCGAAACCGTCGGTCTTCGGCTGCCGCCGGGCCAGCTCGTCCGCCGGCACCTCGACGTCGATCCGCCGCTGCTCGACGTCCAGGACGATGTAGTCACTGGTCCGCACGAGGGCGAGCGGACCGCCGGCGGCGGCCTCCGGGGCGACGTGCAGGACGACGGTGCCGTAGGCGGTGCCGCTCATGCGGCCGTCGCAGACCCGCACCATGTCGCGGACGCCCTGCTCGAGCAGCTTCCTCGGCAGCGGCATGTTCGAGACCTCGGGCATTCCCGGGTAGCCACGAGGCCCGCACCCGCGCAGGACCAGCACCGACGAGGCGTCCACGTCGAGCGAGGGGTCGTCGATGCGGGCGTGGAAGTCTTCGATGGAGTCGAACACCACCGCGCGGCCGCGGTGTTTCAGCAGGTGCGGTGAGGCCGCGGCCGGCTTGATCAGCGCGCCGGACGGCGCGAGGTTGCCGCGCAGCACGGCGATGCCGCCCTCGGCGACGAGCGGTTCGCCCCGGGACCGGATCACCTCGGCGTCCCAGATCGGGGCGTCGTCCAGATACTCGACCAGCGGCCGGCCGGTGACGGTGAGCGCGTCCGGGTCCAGCAGGTCGCGGACCTCGCGCAGCACGGCGGACAGGCCACCGGCGCGGTGGAAGTCCTCCATCAGGAAGCGTCCGGCCGGAAGCAGGTCGACCAGCACCGGGACGCGGGACCCGATCCGGTCGAAGTCGTCGAGGGTCAGCGGGACGCCGAGGCGGCCGGCGATCGCGAGCAGGTGCACGACCGCGTTGGTGGAGCCCCCGATCGCGGCAAGGGCCACGATCGCGTTGTGGAAGTTCGCCCGGCCCAGGAACGTCGACGGGCGGCGGTCGTCCTCCACCAGTGAGACGGCGAGACGGCCGGTGCCGTGGGCGGCTTCCCGCAGGCGGCTGTCGGGCGCGGGCGTGCCCGCCACGCCCGGCACGATGACGCCGAGCGCCTCGGCGACCAGCGCCATCGTCGACGCGGTACCCATCGTGTTGCAGTGGCCGCGGCTGCGGATCATCGCCGACTCCGACCGGATGAAGTCCGTCTGCGAGAGCGTCCCGGCGCGGACCTCTTCCGACAGGCGCCAGACGTCGGTACCGCAGCCGAGCGGCACACCGCGGAACGTGCCGCTGAGCATCGGGCCGCCGGGGACGACGACGGCGGGGATGTCGACCGAGGCGGCGGCCATCAGCAGCGAGGGGATGGTCTTGTCGCAGCCGCCGAGCAGCACGACCCCGTCGATCGGGTTGGCGCGGAGCATCTCCTCGGTGGCCATCGCGGCCATGTTCCGCCAGAGCATCGCGGTCGGGCGGACGTTCGTCTCGCCGAGCGACACCACCGGCAGCTCGAGCGGGATGCCACCCGCGGCGAACACCCCGTCGCGTACCGACGCGGCGATCTCGGTGAGGTGCGCGTTGCACGGGGTCAGGTCGGACGCGGTGTTGGCGATCGCGATCTGCGGCCGGTGGAAGCCGTCGGACGGGTTGCCCCGCCGCATCCAGGCGCGGTGGATGTAGGCGTTGCGGCTTTCCCCGGCATACCAGTCAGCGCTGCGGAGCTTCATCGACGAAGATTATCGAGTGCGAGCGTTCGTGCTGGTGGAACCAGGCAAATCCGAAGTGTGGGACGTCGAGCCGCCGGTGGCGGGCCCGGGCGAGGCGGTGATCGACGTCGAGCGGGCCGGGGTGTGCGGCACCGACGTCGAGTTCTTCACCGGCGAGATGGCGTACCTGCACCAGGGCCACGCGGGCTACCCGATGCGGTTGGGGCACGAGTGGTGCGGGGTCGTGTCGGCGGTCGGCTCCGGGGTCGACCCGGCCTGGGCCGGGCGGCGGGTCATGGGCGACACGATGCTCGGGTGCGGCGCCTGCCGTCGGTGCGAGCGCGGGCATCAGCACGTGTGCGAGGAGCGGCAGGAGGTCGGGATCCGGGGTGGACGCGCGGGCGCGCTGGCGGAGCGGCTCGCGGTGCCGGTGAGCTCGTTGCACGTCCTGCCGGACGGGGTGGATCCGGTCCGGGGGGCACTGGTCGAGCCGGGCGGGAACGCGCTGCGGGCCGCCCGGGCGACGGAGGCCGGCCCGGGTGACCGGGTGCTGGTGCTGGGCCCGGGGGCGATCGGACTGCTCGTCGCGATGTTCGTGCGGGCCGCCGGCGCGGAGGTCCATCTCCTCGGCCCCGAGCCCGCAGGCGGCCCCGGGTCCGCCGCCGGCGGGGGGTTCCCGGGCACGCTGGGGTTCGAGTACGTCTGGACCGAGCGCACGCTCCCGCGGATCCCGTTCGACGCGGTGGTCGACGCTTCCAACGCGGCGCACCTGCCCGCTCTCGCGCTGGAACTGGTGGAGCCCAGCGGCCGGGTCGTGTACATCGGGCTGTCCGGTGCCCCCAGCCTGCTCGACACCCGCACGCTGGTGCTCAAGGACGTGACCGCGGTCGGCATCCTCTCGGCGTCACCCGGGCTCGACGCGGCGATCGAGGCCTACGCGGACGGCCTGGTCGACCCGCGGCCGCTGGTCGCCGCCACGGTCGGCCTCGACGGCGTCGCTGCCGTGCTCGCCGGGCGCCGGCCGCCCGCTGCGGGCCCCGGCCCGAAGATCCACGTCGACCCGCGTCTCTAGGACCGCACGAGTTCCTCCGAACGCTCCCACAGCCCGTGGGCCAGCGCGGTGTCGTTGACCTGAGGGTTCACGGCCTTCGAGAGTTTGTGCTTGACGTAGTACCCACCGGGCTGCCACCCGGTGGTCTCCGAGAGCCAGACGATCTGCTCCGCGCCCTTCTCCGGCGCGACCAGCAGCGCCGCCCGGGTGAGCGGGTTCGTCGTGATGAACCGCATGAGCCGGCTCTCGGAGTTCCGCCCGAAACTCGACGCCACGTTCCCGGGATGGATCGCCACCGCCGAGATGCCCCGGTCGTGGTAGCGCCGGTGCAGTTCCTTCGTGAACAGGATGTTCTCGAGTTTCGCGGCACCATAGACCCGGATCGTGTCGTACTTCCGGTCGTGATCGAGGTCGTCGAGATCGAGTTTCCCGGACGTCCGGTTCGCGACGCTCGCGGTCTGGATCACGGTCGCCCGCGACGCGATCAGCTTCTCGAGCAGCAGCCGGGTGAGCAGGAACGGCGCCAGGTGGTTGATCTGGAACGTCTGCTCGAACCCGTCGACGGTCTTGGTGCGGTCTCCGAAGACGCCGCCGGCGTTGTTCGCCAGCACGTCGATGCGCGGGTACTTCGCGTCCAGCGCGGCGGCCAGCGAACGCACCTGGCCGAGGTCGGTGAAGTCGGCCAGGAAGGAGTCCGCGCCGAGCGCGTCCGCCACCGCCCGCGTCTTCTGCGGGGAGCGCCCGACGACGACCACCTGGTGTCCGTTGCGGTGCAGTTGCCGGGCGGCGGCCGCTCCGATGCCGTCGCTGGCTCCGGTGATGACGATCGTTTTGCTCATGGCAACACCGTACGCCGAACCTGTCAGTGACTGTCAATCAAGGCTGGCGCTGCTACTATCGCCGCATGAGACAGCTCGGACTCCGGGAGCGCACCCGCCTGGCCGTCCGGCGCGAGATCGCCGTCACCGCCGAAGCGCTGTTCGTCGAGCGCGGGTTCGAGGCGACGACGATCGACGACATCGCCGCCGCCGTCGGCATGTCCCAGCGCAGCGTGTTCCGGTACTTCGCGTCCAAGGAGGCGATCGTCCTCGGCAAGTTCGACCTGGTCGCCGAGCAGATGATCGGGGTCCTGCGGGCCCGGCCGGCGGGCGAGCCGGTCTGGACGTCGCTGCACCACGTCCTCGGCGTGCTGACCGCGGTCGCGGCCGAGCCCGGCCGCGACGAACTCGTGGAGCCCATCCACCGGATGATCTTCGAAAGCCCCGATCTGTTCGCCGGCTACCTGCAGAAACTGCAGGTCCTGCAGGACGCGCTGGTGCAGGTCCTGCTCGAGCGCGCGCCGGTCGCGGCCGACGACCCGGCCCCGCGCGCACTCACCGGCGCGGCCTTCGCCTGCCTGGTCGCCGCTCAGCGAACGTGGCTCGCCTCCGGCGCGCAAAGCTCCTTCGCGGACGCGGTGGAGCGGGCGCTGGCCACGGTCGGCCCGCTCGGCTGAGCGGCGGATCGTCGCGCCCGTGGCCCACCGGCGATCTCGGCGTGGAGCGCGCGCTGCCCGGCGGTGAGACGGTCCGGCCGGCGGCGGGGAATCCTGCTCACGTGCTCTCGGCCAGCGTGTGCCGCAGCCACCGGGCCGACGAGCTGACGTGGAGTAACGCGGCCGCTCGGGCCAGCTCGGGGTCGCCGCCGGCCAGCGCGTCGTAGATCGCCTGGTGCTCGGCGAGCGTGTTCGCCGCGGCGTCCGCAGAGAGCAGGCCTCGCCAGACCCGGGCGCGTGCCGTCCGGCCGGACAGTCCGTCGAGGACCGAAATGAGCGACTGGTTGCCGGTGGCGGCCACCACCGTCCGGTGGAAGTCCATGTCGTAGCGGACGAGCTCCTCGGCGTCGGACGCGGCCGCCCGCATCCGGCCGAGCAGGAACTCCAGCTCGGCGAGGCCGTCCGCGGTGATGCGGAGCGCCGCGACCGAGGTCGCGGCGGGCTCGAGCATCGAGCGGATCTCCATGACCTCGAGCAGCGTGTCGTCGCGCAGCAGGTCGACGGCGGAGCCGAGACCGGCCAGCAGCAGGCCGGGCGCGAGGCTCGTGACGTACGTGCCGTCACCCGGGCGGGCGTCGAGCACGCGGGCGAACTGCAGCGCCTTCACGGCCTCGCGCATCGAGTTGCGGGAGATGCCGAGCTGAGCGGCGAGCTGGTTCTCCGGGGGCAGGCGGCTGCCGGGGGCGAGCTCGCCGGATTGGATCAGCTCGCGGATCCGGGTGATCGCGTCATCGGTCAGCGACAGGTGAACCACCTCCTCGTAACGAAAACATCCTAGGTCTAGCGACGCCCCCTGCGGTGGGTGTAAACATCGGATGTCTCGCCGCCGAGTGAGACGCCGGTCACGGCAATTGACCGGAGTTTCCTCAGATCGCTCGGAGGGTTGTGGAGTGACGAGCTCGATCGTCGGCCTGGAAACGCATGACGTGCGGTTTCCGACCTCCAAGTTCCTCGACGGTTCGGACGCGATGAACCCGTTCCCGGACTACTCCGCGGCCTACGTGGTGCTCCGGACCAGCGACGGCGACGAGGGCCACGCGCTGGTGTTCACCGTGGGCCGGGGGAACGACGTGCAGGTCGCGGCCATCGAGGCGCTGGCCTCCCTGGTGGTGGGGCTCCCGACCGACGAGGTGCTGACAGACCTCGGAGGGTTCGCCAGGCGGATGTCCGGTGACAGCCAGTTCCGCTGGCTCGGGCCCGACAAAGGCGTCATCGCGATGGCCGCGGGCGCGATCGTCAACGCGGCCTGGGACCTACGGGCCCGGCGCGAGCACAAGCCGCTCTGGCAGCTGCTGGCCGATCTCTCCCCGGAGGAGATCGTCGGCCTGGTCGACTTCCGGTACCTGAGCGATGCGCTGACGCCGGCCGAGGCGCTGGATCTCCTGCGTGCGGCCGAGGCCGGCCGGGGCGACCGCGCGGCCAGCCTCCGGACCGACGGCTACCCCGCCTACACGACGACGCCGGGCTGGCTCGGCTACGACGACGAGAAGCTCGCCCGCCTCTCGAAGGAGGCGGTCGCCGACGGCTTCGGGATGATCAAGCTCAAGGTCGGCGGCGACCGCGACGACGACCTGCGGCGCCTGCGCGTCGCCCGGGACGCGGTCGGACCCGACACCCCGATCGCGGTCGACGCCAACCAGGTCTGGGGCGTCGACGAGGCGATCGAGTGGATGGGCGTGCTCGCGCCCTACCGTCCGTACTGGATCGAGGAGCCGACCTCGCCGGACGACATCCTCGGCCACGCCCGGATCCGAGCCGCGGTGAGCCCGGTCAAGGTCGCGACCGGAGAGCACGGCGCGAACCCGGTGCTGTTCAAGCAACTGCTGCAAGCCGGTGCGATCGACGTCGTCCAGATCGACGCCACCCGGGTCGCCGGGATCAACGACAACATCGCGATCCTGCTGCTGGCCGCGAAGTTCGGCGTCCCGGTCTGTCCGCACGCCGGCGGGGTGGGGCTGTGCGAGATGGTGCAGCACCTGGCGATGTTCGACTACGTGGCGGTCACCGGCACCCAGGACGACCGGATGATCGAGTACGTCGACCACCTGCACCAGCACTTCGTCGACCCGGTCGAGGTGCGCGGCGGACGGTACCGCGCCCCGGCTTCCCCCGGCATCGGCGCACGCATCCACGACGCGTCGCTCACCGAATTCACGTATCCCAACGGGCCCGCCTGGGCCCGGTAGCCAGAACCGCATTCGGAGAACTGCCCCCCGCACCGACGAAGGAGTCCCCGTGCGTCCGAGAATGCTCCGTCTATTAGCCGTGGCCGCCGCGGCGGTTGTGCTCGCGGCCTGTAATTCCAACTCCACCACCGGCGGCTCGGGAGGATCCGATCCGGTGATCGGGTCGGACTACCCGCGGTCGGACACCGACTTCTGGAACGCCTATGTGCGCTACAGCCCGCAGGAGGCCAAGGAACTCGGCATCAAGAACCTGAAGACGACCAACTCCGAGAACGACATCGCGAAGCTCACCGCGAACGTCCAGACGCTGCTCAGCCAGGGCGCCAAGGGCATCGTGATGGCGCCGCAGGACACCGCGGCGGTGGCTCCGACGCTCCAGCAGCTCGAGTCGAAGAAGATCCCGGTCGTCACGATCGACACCCGTCCGGACACCGGGAACGTGTTCATGGTCGTCCGGGCCGACAACCGGGCCTACGGCGAGAAGGCCTGCCAGTTCCTCGGCACGAAGCTGCAGGGCAAGGGCAAGGTCGTCGAGCTGATGGGCGACGTCGCCTCGATCAACGGCCGGGACCGCACCGAGGCGTTCGCAGAGTGCATGAAGAAGAACTACCCCGGCATCCAGGTGTTCGCGGAACCGTCCAAGTGGGATGGTGCCACCGCGGCGAACCAGCTGCAGACCCGGCTGGCCGCGCACCCGGACATCAAGGGTGTGTACATGCAGTCGAGCTTCGCGCTCTCGGGCACCCTGCAGGTTCTCAAACAGCGCAAGCTGCTCGTCGCGCCGGAAGACCCGAAGCACGTGTTCATCGTGTCCAACGACGGCATCCCCGAGGAGCTCAAGGACATCGCGGCGGGCCAGATCGACGCGACGGTCTCCCAGCCGGCCGACCTGTACGCCAAGTACGGGCTGTACTACGTGCAGCAGGCCATCGCCGGGAAGACGTTCAAGCCCGGGCCGACCGACCACAACAGCACGATCATCAAGGTCCGTGACGGTCTGCTCGAAGACCAGCTGACCGCGCCCCTGGTCACCCGCGACGGCGCCACGATCGGGACGGAGAAGACCCTGAAGTTCGACGACAAGTCGCTCTGGGGAAACAGTGTTAGTTGAGGCCACCGGCATCACGAAGCGCTACGGGACCACCGTGGCGCTTCGTGATGCCGGGCTCGTCGTGCGGGCCGGTGTCACGCACGCCCTGGTCGGGCGCAACGGCGCGGGCAAATCGACACTGGTGAGCATCCTGACCGGACTGCAGGCCCCGGACGAGGGCACCGTGCGCTTCTCCGGCCGGAACGCCCCGCCGCTGCACGACCGCAACGCCTGGCGGCGCAACGTCGCCTGCGTGTACCAGAAGTCGACGATCATCCCGTCGCTGACCGTCGCGGAGAACCTGTTCCTCAACCGGCAGCCCGGACGGGTCATCCGCTGGGGAGAGCTGCGGCGCAACGCCGCCGAGCTGCTCGCCACCTGGGAGGTCGACGTCGACGTGACCCGGCCGGCCGGGGAACTCGCGGTCGAGCAGCGGCAACTCGTGGAGATCGCCAGGGCGCTCTCGTACGACGCCCGGTTCATCATTCTCGACGAGCCGACCGCCCAGCTCGACGGGCCCGCGATCAACCGGCTGTTCGACCGGATGCGGGGACTGCAGGAGCGGGGGATCACGTTCCTGTTCATCAGCCACCACCTGGAGGAGATCTACCGGGTCTGCGACGAGGTGACGGTGTTCCGCGACGCGCGGCACATCGTCACCGGTCCGGTGGCGTCGATGCCGTCGAGCGAGCTGGTGGCGGCGATGACCGGGGACGCGACCGCGCTCATCGAACGGGCCTCCCGGCCCCCGCTTCCGGCCGGGACCCCGGCCGTGCTGGACGTTCGGGACCTGCGGACCTCCGACGGCCCGCCGGTCTCGTTCCGGGTCGCGGCCGGGGAGGTCGTCGGGCTCGCCGGTGGCGGCGGGAGCGGCAAGCGGGAGATCGCCGAGACCGTCGTCGGGCTGCGGCGGCCCCAGGGCGGCACGGTGACGGTCGACGGCACGGTCCTGAAGCCCGGCAGCGTGCCGGCGTCGCTGGCGGCCGGGGTCGGGCTGGTGCCGCAGGACCGGCACGCCGAGGGCTTCGTGGCCGATCTGTCGATCGCCGAGAACCTCACGATGACGGTTCCCCGGCGACTCGGGCGGTTCGGGCTGATCTCCCGCCGGCGGCGGGACCGGCTGGCGTCCGGGCTGATCGAGGAACTCGCGGTGAAGACGCCGGGGCCGGACCTGGCGGTGTCGGCGCTGTCCGGCGGAAACCAGCAGAAGGTCGTGATGGGCCGGGCGCTGGCCAACGACCCGAAACTGCTGGTGCTGATCCAGCCCACGGCCGGGGTCGACGTCCGGTCGAAGGAGACGTTGCTCGGGGTCGTCGACCAGGTGCGGTCGGGAGGAACGGGCGTGCTGGTCGCGTCCGACGAACTGGACGACCTGCGGACCTGCGACCGGGTGCTGGTGCTGTTCCAGGGACGGCAGGTGGCCGAGTTCGGCAGTGAGTGGAGCGACCACGACCTGGTCGCGGCGATGGAAGGGCTGGGCCGCGATGAGCAAGGACGGCGCATCGATGACGAGTGACACTTCGCCCCCGGGACCGGCTCCGGAGTCGCCCGGCGCGGCCTCCGGCCCGCCGTCGGCGGCTTCGCGCGCGGCCTCCGCGGCCTCCGCGGCCTCCGCGGCCTCCGCGGCCTCCGGGCCGCCGGACGCGGACGGCGTGGACGCCCAGCCCCCGGACGCGGAGGGCAGGGGGCGGCGGTTGCGGATCGGGCGGCTGCGCGACCTCGCGCTCGTGCCCGCGATCATCGCGATCGCGATCGTCGGGTACTTCGTGAACCCGGTCTTCCTCAGCTCCGACAACCTGATCAACATCCTCCAGACGATGGCCGAGATCGGCCTGCTGGTGCTGGCCCAGTCGCTGGTGCTGATCGCCGGGAAGATGGACCTCTCGCTCGAGTCGACGTTCGGCCTCGCACCGGGGCTGGCCGCCTGGCTGATCGTCGAGCCCGGCGTCACCCACGGGCTCGGCGCGGTGCCGGGCTGGGCCGGTATCCCGATCACGCTCGCCGCCGGTGCGGTGATCGGCCTGATCAACGGGCTGCTGATCGTCCGGTTCCGGCTGCACGGGTTCGTCGTCACGCTCGGCATGCTGATCGTCCTGCGGGGGCTGCTGACCGGCATCTCCGGCGGCCAGACGTTCTTCGGCCTGCCGCCGTCGATGATGTACCTGGGCTCGACGATCTGGCTGGGCGTCCCGGTCAGCGTCTACGTGTGCTTCGCGTTGTTCGCACTGGGGATCGTCGCGCTCGGTTACACCCGGGTCGGGCGGTCGCTGTACGCGATCGGCGGCAACCCGGACGCGGCCAGGGCCGCCGGAATCCGGACCGACCGGGTGCTGTGGGCCGTGCTGGTCATCGCCAGCGTGCTGGCCGCGCTGGGCGGGCTGATGCTCTCCGGGCGGCTCGCGTCGGTAGCCGCGGCCCAGGGCAACGGGGCGATCTTCACGGTGTTCGCGGCCGCGGTGATCGGCGGAGTGAGCCTCAACGGCGGCAAGGGCACGGTGTTCGGCGCGTTCACCGGCATCCTGCTGCTGTACGTGATCCAGAACGTGCTGACGCTCGCGGGCGTCCCGGCCCAGTGGATCGCCGCGCTCAACGGCGCGATCATCCTCTGCGCGCTGATCATCTCCCGGATCACGAGCGGACGGGCCCAGGAGTGAGCGCGCTGGCGTTGGGCGCGGCCGCGCTCGGGGGCGAGTACGGGCCGATCGCGCCGGAAACCGCCCGGGCGACCGTCCGGACCGCGCTCGACGCCGGGATCACGCTGATCGACGTCTCGCCGTACTACGGCCGTACGGCCGCCGAGACCGTGCTCGGTGACGCGCTGCGCGGGGTACCCCGCGGTTCGTACCGGCTCGCGTCCAAGGTCGGGCGGTACGACGTCGACGTGTTCGACTTCTCGGCCGACCGGGTGGTCCGCAGCGTCGAAGAGAGCCTGCGGCGCCTGCGCACCGACCACCTCGACCTGATCCAGTGCCACGACATCGAGTTCGGCTCGCTGGACCAGATCGTCGAGGAGACGCTTCCCGCGTTGCGCGGGCTGCAGGAGAAGGGACTGGTCGGGGCCGTCGGCATCACCGGCTTCCCGCTGCCCGCGCTGGTTTCGGTCGCGCGGCGCGCACCGGTCGACACCGTCCTCTCCTACTGCCACTACACGCTGCAGAACCGGACGCTCGGCGAGCGCATGCCGTTCATCGGTGAGCGGGGCATCGAGGTGCTGAACGCATCGCCGCTGGGGATGGGGCTGCTCACCGACTCCGGTCCGCCGGGCTGGCACCCGGCCCCGGCCGCGCTGCGGGAGGCGTGCGGCCGCGCGGCCGAGTTCTGTCGTCAGCAGGGCACGTCGATCGTCCGCCTGGCCCTGCAGTTCGCGGTCACGCTGCCCGGCGTGGCCGCCACGATCGTGGGCGCGGCCGACCCGGAGTCGGTGCGCCGCAACGCGGAGTGGGCGGCCGAGCCGCTCGACACCGGTCTGCTCGCGGCGGTCGACGAGATCCTCGCCGACGTCCGCGACGAGGAGTGGCCGGTGGGCCGGCCGGAGAACCGCGTCGAGGCCGGTCCCGGCACCGGTCCGGAATCCTGGACGGGAAAACAGAACGCGTTCTAATGTGCGTGGCATGCCTCTCGCGTTGACCGAAGACCACCGGCAACTGGCCGACGTCGTTCGCTCGTTCGGGGAGGCGCAGGGATTGCGCCGCGCGACCCGGGAGGCGCTGACCGCGACGGCGGCGCCGAACACCGCGTGGAAGCAGATGGCCGATCTGGGGTGGATCGGCCTGCACCTGCCGGACGCCTACGGCGGGTCGGACGCCGGGTTGCCCGAGCTGGCGGTGGTCGCCGAGCAGCTCGGGGCGGTGCCGGCGCCGGGGCCGTTCCTGGCCGCGGTGGCGGCGGGCGCGGTGCTCGACGCGGTGGGCCCGGACCCGGTCCGGGCGCAGGTGCTGCCGTCGCTGGCCGACGGGTCGCGGGTGATCGTGCTCGGCCTGGCCGGTGCGCTGTCGTCCGACCGCGGGACGCTCTCCGGCTCGGTGGGTCCGGTGCCGGGCGCGCGCTGGGCCGACGCGCTGCTGGTGCGGGCCGGTGCCGACGACCTCGTGCTGGTGCCGGTCGCCGACGCGACGCTCGAACCCACCCCGGGCCTCGACCCGGCGCTCGGCGCCGCCCGCCTCCACGTCGCCGGCCTCACCGCGTCCCCGGCCGCCGGGGAAGCGCCGGCCGGGGCTTCGCCGGGCGTGCTCCTGTTCCCGGGGGCGGCGCGGATCGCGGTGCGGGTGGGGCGCGCGCTCGCGGCGGCCGAGGCCGCCGGGGGAGCGCACGCCACCCTCGCGATGGCGCTCGAGTACGCCAAGGTCCGCGAGCAGTTCGGCCGGATCATCGGCAGCTTCCAGGCGGTCAAGCACCACCTCGCGAACATGCTGGTCGACGCCGAGACCGCCACCGCCACGGCCTGGGACGCCGCTCGGGCCGCCACCGGAGACCCCGCGCAAGCCGACCAGGCCGCCGCCGTGGCCGCCGCCACCGCTCTGCGCGCCTACCAGTCGAACGCCCAGAAAGCGATCCAGATCCTCGGCGGCATCGGCTTCACCTACGAGCACGACGCCCACCTCTTCCTGCGCCGGGCGATCACGCTCGCCGCGCTCTGGGGCCCGGTGGCCGGGGCCGAGGACGATGTCGCTGCCGCCGCCCGCGACGGCGTGCGCCGCGTCCACGCTGTGGACCTGCCGCCCGAGGCCGAGGCGTTCCGCGCCGAAGCCCGGACGTTCCTCGAGACGTTCCACGCCGCACCGGCCGACGGCAGGCGCCGGCTGCTCGTCGACTCCGGGTACCTCGTCCCGCACTGGCCGAAGCCCTGGGGGCGGGCCGCCCGCGCGGTCGAGCAGCTGGTCATCGAGCAGGAGTTCGCCGACGTCGACGTCCCGCAACTGGGCATCGGCGGCTGGGTCACGCTGACGATCAGCCAGCACGCCGACCCCGAGCAGGTCGAGCGCTGGATCCCGGCGAGCCTGTCCGGCGAACTGATCTGGTGCCAGCTGTTCAGCGAGCCCGGCGCCGGCTCCGACGCCGCCGCCGTGCAGACGCGTGGCCGCAAGGTCGAGGGCGGCTGGCGCGTCACCGGCCAGAAGGTCTGGACCAGCGGCGCCCAGTACTGCAACCGGGGCCTCGCGACCGTCCGCACGGATCCGGAGGCGCCGAAACACCAGGGCATCACCGCGATGGTCGTCGACCTCAAGGGCCCGGGCGTCGAGGTACGCCCGCTGCGCGAGATCACCGGCGCGGCGATGTTCAACGAGGTCTTCTTCGACGACGTGTTCGTGCCCGACGAGGACGTCGTCGGCGAGGTGAACGCGGGCTGGACGGTGGCCCGCGCCACCCTCGGCAACGAGCGGGTGTCGATCGGCAGCGAGCGCAGCATCAGTGCGGGCGCGGCGTCGCTGGTCCGGGTGATCGAGAAGTACGGGGTCACCGACGTCGCGGCGGTGCGCGAGCTGGGGCGGCTGGTCGCGGTCGAGCAGGCCGCGCGGCTGCTCAACCTCCGGATGGTCGTGCGCGCGGTGTCCGGGAGCAACGAGCCGAACATCGAAGGCGCGCTCACCAAACTCATCGCGGCCGAACTGGCCCAGTCGATCGGTGAGCTCGGCCTCCGCCTGGCCGGCCCGGCCGGCGTCGACGGTTCGAACGCGGCCGTCTCGACCGGCTACCTCTACTCCCGCGCGATGACGATCGCCGGCGGCACGTCCGAGATCAGCCGCAACGTCATCAGCGAACGTCTCCTCGGCCTCCCGCGGGATCCGCTCAACCGCTGACTCGGCCGGCCCCCGGTACTCGGGCGGCTAGCTCGCCTTTGGTGGCCCGGGCCGTCCCGGTCACCCGCCCGCGGTCACTGCGCCGCGGCCATTTCCAGCGGCACCCGCACGCACACCCGCGTCCCGCTGCGCGGGGTGCTGTCAAGCTCCACCAGCCCACCCACCAGCTCGATGCGATCCCGGATCCCCGCCAGCCCACCGGTGGGCGACCACTGCGCGGTTCCGCTGCCGTCGTCAGAGACGCTGCCGGTCAGCCAGGCCGACTCCGCGCCCACCCGCACCACGATCCTGGACGCCCCGGCGTGCCGGACCGCGTTGGCCAGCGCCTCGTTGAGCGTGAAGAACAGCGCCTGCTCGACCTGCGGCCGGTAGCGCACGTCGTCGGCCTCGACGTCCACCAGGCCGGGGAAACGTTCCGCGACGGCCCGCAGGGCACCACCGAGCCCGTCGGACTCGAGGACGGCCGGGTTGATGCCGCGGACGAACATCCGCAGGTCGCCGAGCACCGTGTCGAGCAGGTCCCGGCAGGTCTGGAGTGCGTCGTCGCCGCTGATCGCCTGCGCGGCGGCCAGTTGCATGGCCAGCGCCGACAGGCCGGTCTGGACGCCGTCGTGCAGGTCGCGCTCCATCTGCCGCCTGGCCCGGGCCTCGGCGACGAGCGTCGCGGCCTGCGCGACGCGGGTCTGCTCGAGCTGGGCCTGGACGACGGCCTGCAACTGGGCCGTCTCCAGCGCGGGCGTGCCGGCGATGATTGCGGCCCGGACCAGCGGCTCGTGCAGGCGCTGCGTCGGGTGCGCGTCGACGACGGCCAGCGGACGCCCGGACGCGGACGTCACCGGGACCAGCCACCGGTCGTCGCCGGACGGTCGCGGGGGAGCGCCGGTCAGCGACGGGACCCGCACCCGGCCCTCGGCGTCGACCCAGCGCTGCGGACCGGGGGCCCAGAGCAGCAGGTCGAGCGTCGGGTCCTCGAGCACGGTGCGTAACGCGGCCCGTACCTGCGCGACCGAGGCGGGCCGGGTCAGCCGGACCAGCCGGTGCGCGACCTGCGCGACCAGCCACTGCCGGTAGACCCCGACGCCGAGGAGCGCGAACGGGATGATCAGCGTCGCGGTGCCCTGCAGGATCCCGGCGAGGACCGCGGTCTGCGTGTCGTTGACCGCGGCGTCCAGCTCGACGAGCGCGGCGACGACCCCCATCGCGGCGACGCCCACCAGCGCCGGGATGATCACGCGCTGCGGGCCGCGGGTGGTGCGCCGGGCGCGCAGGATCAGCACACCCGCGAATCCGGCGGCCAGCACGACGTACGCCACCGCGATGACGTTTTTGGCGACGTCGAACGCGGCGCGATCGGCCAGGAATGTAGGCCAGACCACGTCCGGCCGGTAACCGATCCACTCCGGGCGCGACAGCAGCGTGAAGACCAGCTCACCGCCCCCGAGCACGACCACGGCCGCCGGGACCCAGAGCCGTTCGGCGCGAGTCTGCAGCTGGCCGGTCGGGTACAGCAGCACCCCGACGCTCAGCAGCAGGAAGAACGAGGCCTGGGCGAAGTCGGCGATCAGCGGGAACCACCCGGCGTCCCATCCGCTCGACCAGTTCAACGCCCAGGCGAACCCGGCCAGCGTGATCAGATCACCGCTGGAGGCGCTGGCCGACGAGGTGCGCAGGACCATTCCGGCACCCGCGGTCACCGCGCATTCGAGCGCGACGAGCACGCCGGAGAACTGGTGGCCGGTCCAGTACGGATGGCCGAACGCGTACGCGAGCAGCCCGGCGAGCAGTCCGGTGAGGACCGCCTTGAGAGCCGGGTGTCCGCGCATGACTCTGATTCTGTCCCGATCGGGCCGGTTGACACCATCAGGGGATAACCGTTATCCATGTGTCGTGATCGGACGCCTGGTGCTCGTGAGTCGGTTGCTGATGCGCGATTTGCGCCGTCGTCGCACCGAAAGCCTGTTACTGCTGACGGCGATCACGGCCGCGACCGCCACCCTCACGCTCGGCATCGCGTCCGACACCGTGATCGACGACGCCTACGCCCAGACCCGGGCCGCGACCGCGGGCCCGGACGTCGTCGCGCGTACGCAGGGTTACGGTCCCGGCGCGCTGGAAGCACTGGACCAGGTGGCGACCGCTGACGGCGTCACCGGACACAGCGGACCGTTCCCGTCCGTCTTCCTCACGCTCAGCGCCCACGGCAAGACCGTGAACGTCGTCGTCGAGGGCCGTGATCGCGGCCCGGCGGCGATCGACCGGCCCGCGGTGACCGGGGGAACCTGGATCCGCCCTGGCGGCGCGGTCGTCGAGCGGGCCTTCGCCGACGCGCTGAATCTGCGGGTCGGCGATCGGGTGGCGATCGGCCACCACGAGCTGCGGGTCGACGGAATCGCGATCACCGCGGCCCGGCCACCGTTCCCCAACGCCGGGTGGCACCAGCCGGGCACCGTCCAGGGCGAGTCCGGCGGGCTGATCTGGGTCGACCGCGAGGAGATCGGCACGCTCGCCGACGGCCAGCCGCCCTCGTACTCGATGAATCTGACCGTCACCGGCCCGTCGGTCCTCGAGACGCTGCCGCGCCCGGACCCGTTCCGGGTCGACTACTTCTCCGCCCGGTTCTTCTCCGACCGCATCCAGCGGGTGGCCGAGCCGGTCCGGCAGGCGCTGCTGATCGGCAGCTGGCTGCTCGCCGGGCTCGCGGTGGCCGGCGTCGCCGGGATCGTCGCCGGCCGGGTGGCCGGCCGGCGCCGCCGGGTGGGCCTGCTCAAGGCCGTCGGCGCGGGGCCGGGCACGGTCGCGGCGGTGCACCTGGCCGAATACCTGCTGGTCAGCCTCGCGGCCGCCGGCCTCGGACTGCTGATCGGCTGGTTCGCCGCGCCCTCGCTGACCGCCCCCGGCGCCGGGGTCGTGGGCACGGTCGGCATCCACCCGCCGCCGCTGCGCGCGGCGATCGCCGCGCTGGCGCTGGCCCTGGCGATCACGATCGCCGCGACCCTGGCCCCGGTGGTGCGGGCCGCGTCCACCAGCACCCTGCACGCGTTGGCGGACGCCCCGGCGCCGCCCCGCCGTCGCCGCTGGCGGGTCCGGCTGTCGCGGCGGTTGCCGACGCCGGTGCTGCTCGGCGTCCGGATCAACGCGCGCCGCCCGCGCCGGGCCCGCCTGGTCACGATCAACACGTTCCTCACGACGACCGGGCTGGCGGCGGTCCTCGTCGTCCACGCGCAGAGCCCGGAACTCGACCACCTCGGCGGAACCGTCATGGCGAATCCGGTCGAAGCGCGGATGCACCAGGCGCTGCTCGTCGTCGCGGTCGTGCTGTGCGGGCTCGCGCTGCTCAACGCCGTCGTCAGTACCTGGAGCGCGGTGCTCGACGCCCGTCAGCCGCTGGCCGTCGCCCGGACGCTCGGGGTGACGCCGCAGCAGGCCGGGCTGGGGATGGCGGTGGCCCAGCTGCTGCCCGCGGTTCCCGGGGTGGTGGCCGGGCTGCTGGCCGGGCAGGTGCTGTACCTGCTGAACACCGAGGGAGCGGTGCGGTATCCCTCGTCGGCGTCGCTGGTCTGCACCGGGCTCGGGGTGCTGCTCGTCCTGGCCGGGCTGACGGCGGTGCCCGCGGTGGCGGCGGCCCGGCGTCCGGTGGCCGACTCGCTCACCCGTTGAGGCGCGCTCACCCGTTGAGGTAGGCCAGCACCGCCCGGACGCGGCGGTGCTGGGCGTCGTCCGGGGGCAGGCCGAGTTTGGCGAAGATGTTGCCGATGTGCTTCTCGACCGCACTGGCGCTGAGCACGAGCCGGTCGGCGATCGCGGCGTTGGAGTGGCCCTCGGCCATCAGCCCCAGCAGCTCCCGCTCGCGGCCGGTGAGCGCGTCGAGCGGGTTGGTGTGCAGCAGCTGGGCGACGACCTGCGGATCGAGCACGGTGCCCCCGCCGGCGACCCGGCGCACGGCGTCCAGGAACTCGGCCACCTTCGCGACCCGGTCCTTGAGCAGGTAGCCGACCGCGCCGGATCCGTCCGCGAGCAGATCCTTCGCGTACGAGGCCTCGACGTACTGGCTCAGCACGAGCACGGGCGAGCCGGGTACCCGGGCCCGGGCGGCCAGGGCGGCGCGCAGGCCTTCGTCCGTATGGGTCGGAGGCATGCGCACGTCGACCACCGAGACGTCCGGACGATGTTCGACCACGGCCTCGACCAGCGACGGGCCGTCGCCGACCGCGGCGAGAACCTGGTGCCCGTCCTCCGCCAGCAGGCGGACCAGCCCCTCGCGGAGCAGCACCGCGTCGTCGGCGACCACGATCCGGAGCGTCACGGCAGTTCCGCGGTGATCGTCGTCGGGCCGCCGGCCGGGCTGACGATCAGCAGCCGGCCACCGACCGCCCGGACCCGGTCGTCGAGGCCGCGGAGGCCGTGGCCCTTGTCCAGAGCCGCACCACCGGCGCCGTCGTCGGTGACCGCGACGTGGGTCCGCCGCAGGGTGATCGTGGCCCGGCGCGCACCGCTGTGCTTGGCCACGTTCGTCAGCGCCTCCGCGACCACGAAGTACGCGGCGGTCTCGACCGCGGGGTCCAGGCGGTCGGCGCCGGCGTCGATCTCCACCGGGACGGTCGAGCGTGCGGCCAGCGCGGTCAGGGCTTCCCGTAGCCCGCGGTCGACCAGGATCGGCGGGGCGATGCCCCGGGAGAGCGCACGGAGCTCCTCCAGCGCCTCCTGCGCCTGCACGGCGGCGTCGGCCAGCGCCTCCCGGACCGTCTCCGGCCGGGTGTCGAGGTGGTGCCGCGCCCGTCCGAGCTCCAACGCCAGGCGGACGAGACGCTGCTGCGGCCCGTCGTGAATGTCGCGTTCGAGGCGGCGCAGGGCCGAGGCCTCGGCCGACACCGCGGCGACGGTCTGCGCGCGGGCCGTGTCGCGCTCCAGTTCGAGGCCGCGGATGCGGCGGTGCAGCGCGGAGGCGTCGGAGAGGAGAGCCTGGCCGAGGCGGGCCTGCGCCGCGACGCAGGCGCGGGTCAGCAGCGGGAGCGTGCAGAACAGGGCGAGCCCGACGAGGGTTCCGAAGAGCATCCGAGCGGAGGGGGAGGCGAGCCCCAGGCTCAGGTCGATGTGCGACCCGGCACTACCGGCGGTGAGCGTCATCGGGGGCAGCGGCCCGGCGGCGTAGTCGTTGCGGAGCCGCGCGGTCGTGCCGCCGACCGCGACGAACCACCAGAGCGCGGTGATCGTCCCGGTGATCAGCGAGACCGGCAGCACGATCGCCGGGTGCGCGGCGTCGAGCCAGGCCCCGGGGTCGGCCGCGCCTGAGCGGTCCGACGGGCCGGTGCGGTCGGTCGGGGGGCGCTCGGTTGTGGGGCGCTTGGTTGCGGGGCGCACGCGTTCGATCCGCCAGCGTTCCACGTCGGCGGCCCAGTGGGCCGGTGCCAGGAACCCCGGTCCGACCGGCCTCCCCCCGCGCAGCAGCGACACGACCGTGCCGGCGCACAGACTCACCAGCACGACCAGCGCTCCGGCCGCCGCGACCGGCGGCCCGGTCACCAGGTACAGCGACTCCACGACCGTGCGCCGCGCGGTCCGGACGACGAAGCCCACCCCCGGCACGGCGAAGAGACTGGTCGCGGACACGGATCGACGATAGTCACCGGGCGCGAACCCGGAAGTCGTCGTCCACCAGCCCCATCCGATGGGCCACCACCGCGGCCTGCACGCGGTTGCGTAGCGCGAGCTTCTCCATCGCCGCGGAGACGTGCGTCTTCACCGTCGTGACGCCCAGATGCAGCGCGCTCGCGATCTCGGCGTTCGACCGCCCCGCTCCCACCAGCGCCAGCACCTCGGCTTCGCGTTCGGTGAGCCTCCCGGCCCCGCGCGGCCGGGCCGCTTCGGACGTGTGGGCGTCCACCGCCCTGGCCATCACTCGCGCCAGCACCGGCGGCGCCAGCAACGGCTCTCCGCGCGCCGCGCGCCGCACCGCGTCGATCATCTCCTCCGGCGGACCGTCCTTGACCAGGTACCCGATCGCTCCGGCGCCGAGCGCGCCGTACAGGTCCGCGTCTTCGGCGAACGTCGTCAGCACCAGCACCCGCGTGGACGGGTGGGCGTCGACGATCCGCCGGGTGGACTCGACCCCGTCGAGCCGGGGCATCCGCAGATCCATCAGCACGACGTCGGGTCGCAGCCGCGCCGCCGCGCTCACCGCCTCGGCACCGTCCGCTGCCTCGCCGACGAGCGCGAAGCCGCCGGCCGCATTCAGCAGCAGCGCGACCCCGGCCCGCACGACCGGCTGGTCGTCCACCACGAGCACCCGGATCGTCACGCGGCCTCCCGCAGCGGTAAGCGCGCGTCCAGACGCCAGCCGGCGCCGTCCGGCCCGGCGGTGAGCGTCCCGCCGAGCAGCGCGACCCGCTCGCGCAAGCCGAGCAGCCCGTGCCCGGCCCCCGGCAACCCCGGCGGCGCTCCCGGCGGCCCGGAGTCGGAGACCTCGACGTGCACCGCGCCCGCGACGAGCCCGACCCGTACCCGGGCCCTCGCGCCCGGACCCGCGTGTTTCAGGCTGTTCGTCAACCCCTCCTGCACGACCCGGACCGCGGTCGTCCGCAGCACCAGCGGCGCCCCGGCGACGTCCGCGATCTCGTCCGCGACGATCAGCCCGGCCGAGCGGACCCGGCTGACCGCGTCGCCGAGCGCCTGTTCGGGATCGGTCGCCGGGATCCCGGCCGCGTCCGGGTCGCGGAGCACCCCGAGCAGCGTCCGGAGCTCGTTGAGGACTTGCACCGACGTGCCCCGGACCGTGTCGAGAGCCGCGATCGCCCCGTCGGTGCTGCCGGTGCGCCGCACCGCGTAGAGCGCCGCTCCGGACTGCAGCGCCATCGCTCCGATGTGGTGCGCCAGAATGTCGTGCAGGTCGCGTGCGAGTGCGGTGCGCTCGGCCTGCCGGGCGGCACTGGTCTCGACCTCCCGTGCAGCTTCAGCCTCGAGGGCCCGTTCCCGGGCAACGTCGGCGGCGTCGCGGAGTCCGCGGAGGTAGCGTCCGATCGCGATCGGCGCGCTCGAGATCGTGATCAGCGCGGCGATCCGGACGAGGCCGGGGGGACCGGCCAGCGTGTCGAGGTGGGCCGAGTCGGCGGCGTCGGCCGCGTTCACGATCGTCGCGACCAGCGTGAGCGCCGCGCCACCGGCCGAGGCGGGCCAGCCCGCACGGTAGGCGACGAAGCCGAGCGCGACCAGGATCGCGCCCTGCGCGGTGTCGGCGTTGAACGGCGAGACCGTGTCGGTGACCACCAGCAGCAGCGCCTCGGAGGCGAGCACCGGCCACGGGAGGCGCCAGACCACCGCGAGCAGCAGCCCGGCCGCGAGGGCCAGCGCGTACGCGACTCTCGGATCGTCGTCGGCGTACGGGGGCCGCAGCGCGACGCTCGCCACCGCGTAACCCGCGGCGACGAGTCCGAGCACCAGGCCGAGCCACCACCTCCGCATGCTCCCAACCTACGCAGGCCGGAGCGGGCCGCCTCCTCCAAGTGGCCGAAGGTCGGACCGGCGGCAGGATCCCGGGCGACCGGCCGGTTCCTAGCGTCGGCCGCATGACCTCCGACGTGCTGTCGTTCCTGACCGAGTTCGTCCGCCACCCGCTCACGACCGGCGCGGTGGCGCCGAGCGGCCGCACGCTGGCCGGGCGGATCACCACCCCGGTCCCGCGCACGGGCTCGCCGTGCGTCGTCGAACTGGGGCCGGGGACCGGCGCGTTCACCGCCCCGATCCACCGCCTGCTGGCCGACGGCGGGCGGCACGTGGCGGTCGAGGTCAACGCCCGCTTCGTGCGACGGCTGGCCCGCCGGTACCCGTCCCTCGAACTGCACCACGCCGACGCCACCGAGCTGGGCGCTCTGGACCTGCCGCCCGCCGACGCGGTGATCAGCGGGTTGCCCTGGACGGTCTTCCCGGCGGCCCGGCAGGACACGATCCTGGACGCCGTCCGCGACCTGCTCACCGACGCCGGCACGTTCACGACGTTCGCCTACGTCCACGCCGCCTGGACGCCACCCGGCCGGCGACTGCGTACCGCCCTGCACGCGCGCTTCGAGGAGGTGGTCCCGGGCCGGACCGTCTGGTCGAACCTGCCACCGGCCTTCGTCTACCACGCCCGCCGGCCGATCCGGCGGTCACTCGAAGGGGTGCCGGTGGGTGCGGCGCCGGGCGATGCGGGCCGCGGTCTCGTCCGGGAGACCGGACCGCGGCCAGGCTAGAGGCGGCTGCATCCCGTCGGCGGGTTCTCGGTGAGCTCGGCCCAGAACCGGATCTCGTCGTGGTTGCGCCGGCCGTTGCGGTCCTCGGGGCCGTCGAACGTGGGTGGCGTCGGGTGCGAGACCAGGAAGTGCACGGTCTTGCGTCCGAGCTTGATCGGCAGGTCCCAGTGGCTCTTCGACGACAGCCGCAGGACCGCCTGCTCCTCGGCGGAACAGGCCGGTCGCCACCGGGTCGTAGTCGAATTCGTTGATCAGCACGACGTCCGGGTGGGCGCATTGGATGACCTCGGCGACGTTGTGGGCCTGGCGGCGGTAGACGTCGTCGACGTCGGGGTTCGCCAGGTGCTCGCGCAGCACAACAGCCGCCACCCACTCGTCACGGACCGTTCAATTCACCCGAGGGCGAGCGGGTCACGGACCCCACGCGCGGGGCGGGGATCCGGCCCCCGCCCCGCGCACGGGCTCAGCGAGGCGCGCGGTCCGCCTCGGGGTGGTAGGGCAGCGGGCGGCCGGCGATCAGACCGTGCCGGGCGGTCCACCGGAACGTCCGGTCGACCGTCACCGGCCGCTTCCCGCGTACGTACTGGGTGACGTCGACCGCGCCGGTGCGCGGGTGGATGTCCAGCACGACCCACTTCGCGTTCGCCGCGAAGTCCGCCGACGTCACGAAGTCGCGGACGACCGGCCGGAACGTGTAGTGCGTCCGGTACACGTGCTTGCCGCGGAAGCTGTAGACGAAGTAGTAGACGAACCCGACGTCCGTGCCGGTCTTCTGGCAGATGAACTGCACCAGCTGGTCCTTCGGCCCGTCGCGGTTCACGTCCGCGAACTCCAGCCCGCGCACCAGGTAGGTGTACCGGCCGCGCGTCGCCGTGCCCCAGTCGCTCTCGCCTTCCGCGACCGGCGCGAACGTCAGCCGGCCACCGCCGCAGTGGCTGCCGTCGGGCAGCCGGGCCGCGGTCCACGGCAGGTCGATCGTGGCCTTGGTCCAGTCGAAGTTGGTCGGTCGCGACGAGCTCGACAACGGCGGCTGGGCCGCCGCCGGAGTGCTGGGCCGGGCGGCGTCCGCGGCCGGAGCGGCGACCGCACCGAGAGCGGTGGCCACGAGCGCGGCCGCGGCGAGTCGTGTCCTGAGTGCCATGAGATGCGATCCCCGTTCTCACCGGCCGATCCGGTGGCGGGGAACAGAGTGTTCACACTCACGGTCCACTTGCTCCTCGTCGTCCTTTAGCCGACAAGGGTGCAACCGTTCGTGTGCTTCCGGACACCAGGCCCTCCGGCAGCGGCTTCCGGTGCAGTACGACCAGGCTCGCGACGGCCCGGGTGAGCACCACGTACAGCCGGTTCAGGCCACGCGGTTCGGCCGCCACGATGTCGGCCGGTTCGACGACGATCACGTGGTCGTACTCCAGGCCCTTCACCAGGCTCGCCGGCACCACGTCGACCCCCGGCGCCTCGAACCCGTCGGCCGCGACGACCGCGACCGATTTGTCGCCGGGTGCCTCGCGCCTCGCGTCCGCCAGGGAAACGAGCAGGTCGTCGACGTGCCGGACCGACAGCGACCCTCCCGGTCGATAGGACCGGGTCGGCGGCAGGCCGGGCGCGAGGATCCGCGCGGCGTAGTCCGCGATGACCTCCGGCACGCGGTAGCCGGTGTGCAGCTCGAGCGTACGGACGTCGCGCTTGCCGAGCCGCTCGACCAGCTCGGACCAGGTCGCGGAGGCGAGCGGGTGGGTGGCCTGGCCGAGGTCGCCGACGACGGTCATCGAGGCGTACTCCGCGCGGCGCGCGATCAGGCGGCACTCCATCGGGGAGAGGTCCTGGGCCTCGTCGAGGATGACGTGCCGGTACGGGTCGGGCACGGTGTCGTCCTCCTCCTCGATCGGGAGGGGTTCCTCGAGGTCGGGGACGTAGCCCTCCTCGCCGTGCGGATCGAACCCGTCGGTCCAGCCGACGACCGTGTGGCCCTCCCGCAGGATGACGGCCACCGCCCACTGCTTCGCGCTGCCGACGGCCTGGCTGTCGATCTGCTGCGCGCCCGCCGACGCGAACGGCGTGGGGTGGCCGGGTGCGTAGATCTCCCAGCCGTTGTGCATGCCGTAGCTGAGCACGAACGTGCTCACGGTCCGGGTTCCGGTCGTCAGTTCGCGCGCCCGCCATTCCGGCTCGGGCACCGGCGGTGCCGGTGGCCGCTCGCCGAGCACCTGCTCCAGTTCGTCCAGCAGGGGGACGTCGTCCGACGACCAATCCGGGGCCGGACGCTCGACGGCGGGGCGATAGGACGCGGAGAGCAGATCGGCCTCGCCGGAGGTGAGGCCGGTGGCGCGGGCGGGGTCGGTGAGCCAGAGAAGCACGGCGGCCGGGGTCAGGGCGGGCCACCAGGTGTGGAGGAAGCGCCGGAGCTCCGGACGGTCGGCGACGTCGTCGGTGAACGTGGCCCGGTCGAGCCCGGTGCCGGTGCGGGTGGCCTCGGCCCGGAGAGCCTCGACGAGGATCTCGGCGGCGATCGGGCGGGCGCTGTTCACGGTGCCGCCGCCGGACGCGAGGCCGGTCTGTTCGCAGCGGGAGCGGATCCGGCGGCGGGCCGTGGCCAGAACGTCGGGGCCGAGCGTGAGGACCTGACCGGCGTAGGTGAGCCGGAGGCGGCCGGGAGCGCCGGGAGGGGTCTGCCAGGCCAGGTCCCGGAGCAGGTCGACCATCCGCTCGCTGCCCTTGATCACGGCGACCTCGGCCCGGTCGCGGCGGGTAGCGGTGACCCCGTCGACGAGTTCGCCGAGCGCCCGCAGGTGGACGCTGTCTTCGCCGAGCGACGGCAGGACGCGCCCGATGTAGCTCGTGAACACCGTGGACGGTCCGACCACCAGGATCCGTCCCTCGGCGAACCGGCCCCGGTCGGTGTAGAGCAGGTACGCGGCGCGGTGCAGCGCCACCTGGGTCTTGCCGGTCCCGGGCCCCCCGCTGATCAGCGTGAAGCCCCGGGCCGGTGCCCGGATCGCCTCGTCCTGCTCGCGCTGGATCGTCGTGACGATGTCGCGCATGTGCGGCCCGCGTGAGCGCCGCAACGCCGCCAGTAGCGCCCCTTCGCCGAGCACCCGCAGGCCACCGGCCTTGTCCGGGGTCAGTACGTCGTCATCGAGGTCGACGACCGTCCGGCCCCGGGAGAGGATCACCCGACGGCGGACGACTCCCAGCGGGTCACCGGCGGTGGCCCGGTAGAACGGTGCGGCGGCCGGCGCGCGCCAGTCGAGGAGCAGCGGCTCGAGCCCGTCCCGGACGCCGAGGCGGCCGACGTGGTAGCTGTCGCCGTCGTCGAAGTCGAGGCGGCCGAAGACCAGTCCTTCCTCCTCGGCATCGAGCGTGTTCAGGCGGGTGGCGGCGGCCCGGACCAGCACGTCGCGTTCGACGAGCCCGGCGGCGGAACCGCCGGCGGCGCGGCCGTGGCCCTCGCGTTCGAGGACTCTCGCTTGTTCCCGGGCCTTCTCGACGTGTTCGTGGACCCGGTCGACGATCTGTTGTTCTGCGGCAATTTCCTGGCTGCGGGGGTCTGGCACAGCGTGAGCGTAGGCGCAGGTCAAGCGACATAAATCGGCATCTGCGCCGATGTGTGAGGGCTTGACCCGGCCCTATAGTCGAGGTGGCGGACAAAGCATTGACCTTGTCGCAGCGTCAACGTTTCTACTGGTGTCATGCGAATCGGAGAACTCGCGAGCCTGGTCGGCATCACGACCCGCGCCGTCCGGCACTACCACCGCATCCGGCTGCTTCCGGAGCCCGCGCGGCAGCCGAACGGCTACCGCGAGTACTCGCTGCGCGATGCGGTCGAGCTGGCCCGGATCCGGCGCCTGTCCGAGCTGGGGCTGAGCCTCGACGAGGTGCGTGACGTGCTGGCCGAGGACGCCGGGCGGGACCTCGTCGAAGTGCTCGAAGAGCTGGACAGCGACCTCGCGCGGCAGGCGGAGGCGATCCGGCAGCGACGGGCGCGGCTGGCCCAGCTGCTGTCGTCGGCCGGCGGCCTGTCGGCTCAGGCGCCGGTCTCACCGGAGCTCGCCGCCGTGTTCGAGGAGATGGCGCGGGCCGCGGCCCGGTTGCCCGGGCCGGAGCCGGCGATGGCGGTGAAGGAACGCGAGCTGCTCGCGCTGCTGGAGACGAGTGCTCCGGCCGGTCACCGGGAGTGGTCGGCCGGGCTGATGCGGACGCTGAGCGCGTCGCCGGACGCGGTGGGCCGGGCGTACGAGGTCTACGGGCTGCTCGACGCGCTGGCGTCGGCGCAACCGGAGGACCCGCGGGTGGAGGAGGCCGCGGTGGCGATCGCGGAGTCGATGCCGCCGGACGTGCTGGAGTCGATGGGCATCGCGCCGGACCTGGACGTGGCCGCGATCGACGACGGGTTCGCCCGGGTGTTCTTCGCGGACTTCGCTCCGGCCCAGGTGGCGGCGGTGCGGCGGGCGCTGCGCCTGATCAGGGAGGCGCAGTCATGAGGAGGATCCCGGCGGCGGCGCGCAGGCTGCTCGTGCACGAGGTCACGCTCGGGACGAGTTTCGTCCGGTGGGTGACGCGCCGGGGCCCGCACGGCGCGCGGCCGGGGGAGACGACGGTGGCCTACGCCGCGGGGCAGACCGCGATCCTGTTCGGGTTGCTGTTCGCGTCGGTCGTCGAGACCGTGGTGCTGGCGCTGATCATTCCGTGGCCGATCGTGCACGCGGTGACGCTGGTGCTCGACGTGTGGGGCGTGTACTTCGTGATCGCGCTGCACGCGTCGTGCGTGGTGCGGCCGCACGTGGTGGCGGGCGGCTCGTTGCGGCTGCGGTACGGCGCGCTGCTGGACGTGCGGATCCCGGCCGGATCGATCGCGGCGGTGCGGGCCCAGCGCAAGTACGTCGGGAGCAAGTTCGGTGCACCGGACGACGACGGCGTGGCCTGCGTCGCGGTGGCGGGGGAGACCACGGTGCTGGTCGAGCTGAGCACGCCGGTGCGGTTCGTGCGGGTGCTGGGGGCGCCGGCCGAGGCGAGCGCGTTCCGCTTCTACGCCGACGATTCGTCCGCGGCGGTCGCGGCGATCACGGCGGTCATGGCGGCGGCCGATCGGCGCGTGACGGCCGAGGCCCTGGACGCGACGAACCCGGAGGCGGCCGCGCGGCTGAGGGACGAGGCCGCTCTGCTCGACGGGGTCGTCCACCCGTGACGCTTCGGTCACCGCTGGCCGACCACCTGACGCTGCCGCGGGCGGCGAATTCGCGCTAGCGGGCATCGCAGAGTCCCGCTGCTGTTCACCTGCTGCCCATCTCCGCGTGGCGATTCCGACCCCTTGATTCACGACGGTGGCGGAGTTACCGCCAGCTCTCCGGCTCGATCGAGATTGGGCGTCGTGCGTAGTCCCCAGGTAAGTGTCGTCATCCCTACCCGCAACCGGCCCGGCCTCGTTCTGCGAGCGGTTCGAAGCGCGTTGGCACAGACCCTGCGGGACCTCGAGGTTCTGGTCGTCGTCGACGGCCCCGACCCCGCGACCCGCGAGGCGCTCGCCCCGGTCGAGGACGCCCGGTTGACGGTGGTCGAGCTGGAGGAGCCGGGCGGCGCCCAGAACGCCCGCAACGCCGGTGCGCGGAAGGCCGCCGGCGCCTGGACCGCGTTCCTCGACGACGACGACGAGTGGCTTCCCGCGAAGCTGGAGCTGCAGCTGCGCGCGGCCGAGGACTCGCCGTACGCACTGCCGGTCGTCGCCTGCCGCCTGTACCTGCGGACCCCGCGCGCCGACACGGTGCTGCCGCGCCGGCTGCCCCGCGAGGCCGAGCCGCCGAGCGAGTACCTGACGGTCCGCCGAGGGCTCTTCCACGGCGAGGGCTTCATCCAGACGTCGACGATCATGGCGCCGACGTCGTTACTGCTGACGGTTCCGTTCACCCCCGGCGTGCGGAGGGCCCAGGAGCTCGATTGGGCGCTGCGCTGCCTGGAGCTTCCCGACAGCGGTCTGGTGTACGCCGATCAACCGCTGGTCGTCTGGTATGCGGACGAGAACCGGCGGCGCGTCAGTTCCGAGGCTCCGTGGCGGCAGTCGATCGAGTGGCTCAAGGACACCCGTCAGCGGGTGACGCCCCGCGCGTACGCCGCGCTGGCGATGAGCGTCGTCGCGTCGATGGCCGCCACGAGCCGGAGCCCACGGGTGTTCTTCGGCCTGCTCGGTGAGGCGATACGGCACGGAAGGCCCGGAGTGATCGACTTCGTCACGTATTTTCAGGTATGGCTGCTGCCGGCCGGGGTCCGGCGGGTCCTCCGCGACCGTGCGATCGGCAAACCCCTGCCGGAACCGGAATCCCCGGCGGCGGAAGAGCGGGCCACCGCCCGATGAACCGTCTGCTCGGGGCCCGGATCGGGGCCGTGATCCTCGTCGTGGCCGCCGCCGTCGTGGAGTACGTCCGCGTGGAGAGCGTCACCGAAGCGCTCGAAGCGGCCGTGGCCGCGGCGATCGCGGTCGGAGTCGGCTACCTGGCGCTCTCGCTCCCGGGCTCGACGGCGCGCGGCGCGGCCGTCGGCGGCACGTTCGTCGCGGCCGGCATCCTCACCTGGACGTCGACCGGCAGACCGATCGTGATCTGGGGCGTGCTCGCGATCGGCGGGGTGCTGTTCGTGCTCTGGAGCCGGCCGTGGGTCTCCGGGTCGAGAGACCTGGTGCGGGCCGGCGCGGCCTGGACCGGCATCGCGTACTGGCCGCTCGGCGTGATCGGCGCGCTGCTGGTCGGACATTGGACCGTGGGCATCCAGCGGATCGCCTACGCGGGAATCTTCGTGCTCGCCGCGCTCGTGCTGATCGCCCTGGTGCGGACGTCCGGCCGCGACCCGAGCGTCGGCATCGCGGCCGCGGTGCTCGTCGCGATCGCGGTGCTGATGCTGGCCGGTTCCGGTTCGCTGTTCGACTCGGTGCGGCAGGTCCCGCCCGGCAGCGGTTCCGCCCAGCTCATGCGCGACCGCTTCTGGGGCGGTCTGGGCGTCTACTACCAGCCGAACGCGCTGGCCGGCCTCGCGGTGGTCTCCGCGATCCGGATCGCGCCCGACCGCGCGTTCGCGCTCTGGCAACGCCTCTCCGTGCTGGTCCTGGCGGGCGCGCTGCTCGGGCTGAGCAACTCACGAACCGGGCTGGTCTTCGCGTTCGGTGCCGCCTGCCTGCACGGGCTGCTGACGCTCTGGCGCCTGCGTCCCGACCTGCCCGAGTACCGGCGCAAGTGGCTCGCGGTGCTGACGCCGTTCCTGGTCATCGGGCTGGTCGTCGTCTGGTCGCAGGCGTCGGGGAACCTGACCCGCAACCGCTTCGAGGACTCGGCCAAGCCCCCGACCAGCGCGGTGTCGGCCGCGACCAGTGGCCGGACCGACACCTGGCGGCAGGTCTGGGTCGACTGGGAAAACGCCGGCCTCGCCGAGAAGCTGTTCGGTGACGCCCGGACGTCCCGCGCGGTCGTCACCCGGCTCGACGACGGGCTACCGGCCGACGGGCCGCGGGCGCAGCTCAACACCGACAACGCGGCCGTCGGCGCGTTCCGCCGCGGGGGAGTGCTCGGCGCGCTCGCGTTCGTGTTCGGAGTGCTGCTGATGCTCTGGCACGCGCTGCGCCGCCGCTCGGACGCCGCGCTGCCTCCGGCCTGGTGGACGATCGGCGCGCTCGCCGTGATCCCGACGATCATGAGCGAGGACTGGCTGCTCGGCGGGACGAACGGCGCCGTGTGGCTCACGCTCCTGGCCGGCGAGATCTCCGTGGTCTTCCGGGCCGCCGGACGCCCGGCCCCGGTGGCCGAGCCGGAACCCGCGGTCACCGCGTAACTTGGCGGGATGTCCCAGGTAGCAGCATTGTTGCGGGAGTACGACCGGGCGCGCGCCCACACCGACGACCTGTGGAAGGACCTCCGCGACACGGTGGCCGAACGCGTCCACGCCCGGATCGGCGCGATCGCCGCGGGCGAGGCAGGCGCCCTTCGATGACGCCGGACGTCCAGCGGCGCACGCTCGCCGTCCTCGTCGGATCCCAGGTTCTCAGCGGTGCGGGCCTGGCGGCGGGCATCACGGTCGGTGCCCTGCTCGCGCAGGACATGCTCGGGTCCACCGACCTCGCCGGCCTCCCGACTGCGCTGTTCACGGCCGGCTCCGCGCTGGCCGCCGTCGCCGTGGGACGCATCTCGCAGACCCGCGGACGCCGCCCCGGCCTCGCCGCCGGTTACCTGGCCGGTGCCGTCGGCAGCGCCGGGGTGATCGTCGCCGCGGTCGCCGGGCTCCCGGTGCTGCTGTTCGCCGCCCTGTTCGTCTACGGCGCCGGCACCGCGACGAACTTGCAGGCCCGGTACGCCGGAGCCGACCTCGCCGCGCCCGCACACCGGGCCCGGGCCGTCTCCACCGTGCTGGTCGCCACCACGTTCGGCGGCGTGGTCGGCCCGAACCTGGCCGCGCCCACCGGAGACCTCGCGGTCGCGCTCGGCCTGCCGGCGCTGGCCGGGCCGTTCCTGCTGGCCGGGGCCGCCTACGCGCTCGCCGCGCTCGGGCTGTTCGTCGGCCTGCGTCCCGACCCGCTGCTGGTGGCCCGGGAGCTGGACCTCCGTCAGCCGGCCCCGGACACGTCGACCGGCGGACCTCGTCACGGTCTCGCGCTCGGCGCGCTCACGATGATCCTCACCCAGGTCGTGATGGTCGCGATCATGACGATGACCCCGATCCACATGCACGACCACGGCCACGGCACCGCCGCTGCCGGGCTCGTCATCGCGATCCACGTCGGTGCGATGTACCTGCCGTCGCCGGTGACCGGCTGGCTCGTCGACCGCTACGGCGGCGTACCGGTCGCGGCCGCGTCCGGCTTCACGCTGCTCGCCGCGGGCACGCTCGCCGCGTTCGCGCCGGTCGACTCCGTCGTGCTGCTCGCCGTCGCGCTCGCCCTGCTCGGCCTCGGCTGGAACTTCGGTCTGGTGTCGGGCACCGCGTTGCTCACCGACGCCGTCCCGCTCGCGTCCCGCGCGAAGGTCCAAGGCACGGTCGACGTCTCGATCGCGATCGCCGGTGCGGTCGGTGGACTCGCGTCCGGGGTGGTGGTCGCGGCCGCGAGTTTCCCGGTGCTGGCCCTGGTCGGCGGTCTGCTCGCGCTCGCGGTGCTCCCGGCGATCGTCGCGCTGGCGAGCGACCGGGCCTACGCCCTGCCGCCCGAGTAGCGGTCCCGGGAACGGCGGGGCGGTCGTCGGCTTCTCGCGCCGGGTGGCCGCACCGATCAGAAACCCTCCGCCGCGTCGTCAATTCTGAGAGCCCTCTCGCACCGGTGGAAGGATCGACGACCATGACCGACGCCAGACTGCCGGACGCCGACGAAGCCGCGTTCCTCGCGGCGGCCCACTCGGGCGACACGGTCGGGTTCGCGCACGTCACCGAGCACCACCGGCGTGAACTGCAGGTCCACTGCTACCGGATGCTCGCGAACTACGAGGACGCCCGGGACATGACCCAGGAGACGTTCCTGCGAGCGTGGCACAAGCGGGAGTCGTTCCGGGGCGACGCGGCGCTGCGGACCTGGCTGTACCGGATCGCGACGAACGCCTGCCTCGACTTCCTGGCGAAACGCAACGACCGGACACCTGTGCCGTCCGGGCTGCCGGACCCCGGCGCCGAGCTGCCGTACCTGCAGCCCTACCCCGACCGGATGCTGCCGGAAGACCCGCAGGAAGCGGTGGTGGCGCGGGAGACGATCGAGCTGGCGTTCGTCGTCGCCGTCCAGCACCTGCCGCCGCGGCAACGGGCGGTGTTCATCGTGCGCGACGTCCTCGGCTGGCCGGCGTCGACGGCGGCCGACGCTCTCGAGCTGAGCGTCGCATCGGTGACCAGCGCACTGCAGCGGGCGCGCGTGACGATGCGCGAGCAGTTGCCCGATCGTCGCCTCGACTGGCGCAGCCCCGCCACCCACGAGTTGTCGGAGGACGAGCGCGGCGTGCTGAAGTCGTACATCGACGCCCACGAGCGCAACGACCTCGTCGGGCTGACGTCCCTGCTGCGCGACGACCTGCGCTTCGCGATGCTGCCCGATCCGGGCACCGTGACCACGGGGGCCGCCGACGCGGTCGACGGCTGGGTCGCCGGTGGGCTCTTCCGGCGCGGCTACGACGACTGGCGCTGCCTCGCCACGACGGTCAACCGCATGCCCGCCGCCGCGCTGTACCGCCGCACCGCCGACGACCCGGCGTACCGGTTGCTGAACCTCGCGGTCCTGCACGTCGTCGACGGGACGATCGCCGAGCTCACCGGATTCGACGTGACCGGCAAACCCTGGCTGGGCCTGCCCACGACGCTGTGACCGGGCCGGCCCTCTCGCCGACCGGTCCGGCGCCACGGGGGCCCGCGCTCATCGCCGGGTTTCGTACCGGGTCAGCACCACGCCGCCGGGAAATGTCCGGGTCTCTACCAGGGTCAGGTTCACCCAGCTGTCCAGGGCCGTGAAGAACGGCGTGCCGCCGCCCACCAAGACCGGCACGGTGACCAGCACGTACTCGTCGATCAACCCGGCTCGCATCGCCGCTGCGGCGAGCGTGGCGCCGCCGATGTCCATGGGGCCGCCGTCGTCGGCCTTGAGCCGGGTGATCTCGGTGACCGCGTCGCCGGTCACCAGGCGAGCGTTCCCGTCGACCGTGCTGATCGTGGACGAGAACACCGCCTTCGGCATGGCCCGCCAGCGGCGGGCGTACTCGATCTCCGCCGGGGTGGCACCGGGCTGCTGATCGGCGGTCGGCCAGTGGGCACTCATCGCCTCCCACAGCTTGCGCCCGTACAGCGCCAGGTCCGTCGCCGCCACCCGGTCGGACCACCACTGGAACAGCTCGTCGCTCGGCGGCGAGTCCGGTCCGTCCCCGCCACTCCAGCCGAGTTCGCCGCCGGTCGCGGCGGTGTAGCCGTCCAGGGTCACGTTCATGCCGAAGATCAGTTTCCGCATCGTGCCAGCCTTTCGTGTATCGATCGCGTAGATACGGACGGCCCCGACGCGAAAACCTCATCGGTCGGCGACGCGCCCCGTCCTGGGCCGAGTAGCGGACGTCGATCGCGCCACTCAGCGCGGCAGGCGCAACCCGGGGTCGTAGATCATCGGAGGATGAACCAACCCCTGGACGGCGTCACGGTCGTCGCACTGGAGCAGGCGGTGGCGGCTCCGATGGCCACCCGCAACCTGGCCGACCTCGGGGCCCGGGTGATCAAAGTCGAACGGATCGGGCGCGGTGACTTCGCCCGGGAGTACGACCACGTCGTGCACGGCACCGGGGCGCATTTCGTCTGGCTCAACCGGGGCAAGGAGTCGCTCGCGGTGGACCTCAAGACGAACGAGGGCTTGTCCCTCGTCCGCACATTGGTCGGGAAAGCCGATGTGTTCGTGCAGAACCTCGCGCCCGGCGCGGCCGCGCGCCTGGGGCTCGGCGCGGCCGAGCTGCGGGCGGAGCGGCCGGAGCTGATCGCGGTCAGCCTGTCGGGCTACGGGACCGGAGGGCCGTTCGAGCAGCGGAAGGCGTACGACATGCTGGTGCAGGCCGAGGCCGGCCTGGTGTCGATCACCGGAACGGCGCAGACAGCGGTCAAGACCGGGATCCCGACGTCCGACATCGCGGCCGGCATGTACTGCGCGCAGTCGGTGCTGGCGGCGCTGGTCCGGCGGGCGCGGACAGGCGAAGGCGCCACCGTGGACGTGTCGATGCTGGAAGCGACGGTCGAGTGGATGGGGTATCCGCTGTACACGTCGCTGTACACCGGGGCGCAGCCGGCGCGGATGGGGCTGAGCCACCCGGCGATCGCACCGTACGACGCGTACCCGACGAAGGACGGGCAGATCCTGATCGGGGTGCAGAACGACTCCGGGTGGCGCGCGCTCGTGACCCGGGTGCTCGGGGTGCCGGAACTGGCCGGCGATCCGCGGTTCGTGACGAACGTCGACCGGGTGGCGCATCGGGCCGAGTGCGACGCGGCGGTCGCGGAGCAGACGCGGCGGTGGTCGACCGCGGACCTGGACGACCGGCTGGCGGCGGCCGGGGTCCCGGCGGCGGAGGTCCGGGAGCTGGCCGACGTGGTGACGCACCCGCAGTTGCGCGAGCGTGGCCGCTGGCGGACGGTCGGCACCGAGCACGCCGCGGTGGAAGCGCTGCTGCCGCCGGCGACGTTCGCGGACGTCGAGGCGCCGATGGGGGACGTACCGGCGCTGGGGCAGCACACCCGGGCGCTGCTGCGGGAGTCCGGCCTGAGCGACGAGGCGGTCGACGACCTGCTCGCCCGGGGCATCGCGGCGGATTCCGCGAGCGCGGTGTCGTAACCGGCCGGTCGGCTTCGCAGCACCAGGAAAGCGGATGCGGAACCTGCCGGTGCCGCTGCGGTCGCACGGCAGCCTCGCGCTCGACGCAGCCTGATGGCGGCATGAGCTGATCTACCGGCCGGCCGGGCACCCGTGAGTCCACAATCGAGGCCATGACCTCTCGTGTGATCCAGTGGGCAACCGGTGGCGTCGGCCGTGCGGCGATCGAGCACGTCGTCCGGCATCCCGATCTGGAGCTGGTCGGCTGCTGGGTGCACGGCCCGGAGAAATCCGGTCTGGACGCGGGGGAACTCGCCGGGATGCCGGCGCCGCTGGGCGTGACGGCCACGAACGACGTCGCCGAGATCCTGGCGACGGACGCCGACTGCGTGCTCTACGCGCCGCTGCTGCCGAACGCGGACGAGGTCGCGGCGATCCTGCGGTCGGGGAAGAACGTCGTCACGCCGGTCGGGTGGTTCTGGACGAAGGACCCGGCGCTGGCGGCGGCCGCGATCGAGGGCGGGGTCAGCTTGCACGGCACCGGCATCGATCCCGGCGGGGTCACCGACCATCACCCGCTGTTCTTCGCCGGGCTCTCGTCCGCGGTGACGTTCGTGCGCGGTGAGGAGTACTCCGACATCCGCACCTACGGCGCTCCGGACGTCGTGCGGTACTTCATGGGGTTCGGCGGGAGTCCGGAGGAAGCCCGGTCCGGGTCGCTGCTCAAGCTGCTCAGCGGCGGGTTCGAGCAGTCGGTGCAGATGTGCCTGGACGGACTCGGTTTCGCGGAGACCGAGATCCGGCGGAGTCACGAGATCGCGGTCGCGACCGGGCCGATCGAAGGGCCGGCGGGGACGATCAGGCCCGGCGAGGTCGCGGCGCAGCGGTTCGCCTGGGAGGCGTTCGTGGGTTCCGACAAGGTCGTGCGGGTCGCGGTGAACTGGTTCATGGGCGACGAGAACCTCGACCCGCCCTGGACGTTCGGTCCGGCCGGGGAGCGTTACGAGGTGGAGGTGCACGGGGATCCCGGCTGCAGCGTCGTGATCAGCGGGTGGACGTCGTCCGACGTGGAGTCGGGGTTGCGGCGCAATCCCGGGGTGGTGGCGACGGCGGCGCACTGCGTGAACTCGATTCCGTACGTGTGCGCGGCGGCTCCTGGCTTCGTGACGTTCCTGGACCTGCCGGTGGTGACCGGCCGGGCCCACCCGCGACTCGGACGGTGACCGGCCGCGACGGCTCGGCGCGGACGCGGGCCCGGATCGGCTACGCGGGGAAGGCCGGTCGCTCGGAGCGCGGCCGCAGGACCTGGTAATCGGCGTGGCCGGCCCGGACCCCGACGACCGTCCAGTCGAATCGGTAGCTCCCGCTACCGCCACCGATTTCCTCGACCGTGAGTTCGGCGGGGGATCTGCTGGTCACGGCGAGCCCGCGCGAATCGGCGGACCAGGGGGTGACCTGAACCGTGAGCCCGGCTTCGGCGACGACATGGGTGAAATGCTCCGGGAGCCGCACCGTCGCGCGTCCGCCGACGAGATCGGCGGTGCCGCGCACGTAGGCGGCCGCCTCGGGGCCTTCGACGCACGCGTAGACGATGTCGACGTCCGCGTCGGCGGGGTGTTCCAGGCGGAAGTTCTTCACGTCGGCAGCGACGAAGCTGCTTCCGGACGGGTCGACGCCGAGGGCGCCTTTGATCACGTTCGCCTGATCGGTGACGGCAACGATTCCGGCCCGGGGCGCGGCGCTGTTGGGGCCCATCGCCGTCAGCGGATGGCCGTCCGCGGCCAGGGTGCGGACCTGGCCCCCACCGGTGGTGTCCGTGAAGACGAGGACGGTCGGAGGCAACGCGCCGGCGGGTCCCTGCGGTCCTTGGGGGCCCTGGGGTCCTCGCGGCCCCTGAGCCTGAGCCGTGCGTTGGACCGACCCGTCCGGGAACTGGAAGCCCGCCGCGCTGCTGACCAGGCCGTCACCGCGGACGCTGAACATCAGCTTTCCGGCGGGAGGCGCGGCGCCGATGTCCCGGGCGGCGAAGAAGTGGCTCTGCTGCGAGTTCTGCACGGTGCCGAACGTGCCCGCGTTGAGCTCCACCAGGTCGAAATGACTGGCGCCGCCGGGATTCTCGATCGCCAGCGATCGCGCACCTATCCGGCCGTCGCCGCGGACGCTGAACACCGTCACGCCATTGGGCGGCGCGGCCTGAATGTCCTTGGCGACGATGAAATTGCTCTGGAGTACGTTGGCGATGGTCGAGAACGTCTCCGTGTTGACGGTCAGCACGGTGAAGGGCGTCGCCGCTCCCGGATGTTCCACGTCGAGCCGGCCCTGGATCGTTTCGTCTGCCACTGCGTCTCCTACTCGGCCGTGCCGCGAGGTACTGACGCCGTCAGCCTCTCGGCCGGCCGTGGCCCGCTCAATACGAAGAAGTCCGTACACGGATCTCTTGACGGTGGGGCCGCGGACGTGGTCCGGCTCAGGACGCCTTCGCGCGTTCGTCGGCGACGCGGCCCGGCACCCGGGCCAGCCGGAGGAACGCGACCAGACCGACGCCGCCGACGAGGTTGCCCAGCGCGGACCATCCGAGCGCGCCCAGCCAGTCCAGGTACCCGAACGGGGCCCGGCCCGTGTGCAGCGCGGCGAACATCAGAATCGAGTCGAGGACGCAGTGGAACAGCTGTCCTCCGGCGAGCAGCGCGCCGAAGAGCAGAGCGGGGACGAGCTGGACGCCGATGCTGTCGGTCGCGTGCTGCATCCGCGTCATCAGAGTGATCACCATGCCGGCGAGGACCGCGAGCGCGAACGAGGTGAGCGTGACGCCCAGCGCGGCGTAGTGCTCGCCGGCCGTGAGGGCGGTGGGGCGCAGGCTCGGAAAAGCCCGGACGATCAGCCAAGCCACGAGGAACCCGCCGACCAGGTTCCCGGCCAGCGTCACGACCCACAGCCGGGCCAGCGCCCGGAGGGAACCGTGGCGGCCGACCACGGCGGTCACCGGCACCAGGAAGTTCTCGGTGAACAGCTCGCTGCGGGCCAGTAGGAGCGCGACGAACCCGATGCTGAAGGCGGCGCCCGCCAGCAGCGTCGAGCCGGTGTAGTGCTCGACGAGCAGATACGCGAGCACACCGGTGCCGACGTCGATGCCGCCGAGCAGGCCGGTGACGATCAGCGTCGGCCAGGGACGGTGCAGGCGGATCTCGCCCTCGGACACCAGCCGGTCGAACGCGTCGTCGAGTTCGGGCTCGCCGTCGGAGGGCGAGCCCCGCCCGCTGTCGGTGTCGCCCTGGTGCGCGTCGCCGGTCCGGGCCATGGGGGTGTCCTCCGCTCGTGGGGTGGCTGACGCCGACTACCCACCGAGGACCGGCCCACACGGCCGGCGATCCGCCGTGCTCAGACGATTCCGTCCTGCTCGCTCTCGAGCGGATCGCGGAACACGAGCGGGGTCAGCAGCGGATCCGGGTACCGCGCGGCCCGGCGGCGCCGGACGACGACGCTCACCGCGCCGGCGAGCACGAGCGCGGCGACTCCTCCGGCCAGCCACCACGGCCACACTGCCGCCGTGTGCCCGCTGACGACGACGAGGTCACCTGCGCCGGGCACGGAGGTGACGTCCCGCAGCGTCAGCACGGTGTCGTCGTGGTCGAGCACGTCGTTGCGGGAGCGGAAGTCCTCCAGATCCGTGTACGTGTCACCGTTCTGGTCGATCAGCCGGGCCGCGCCGCCGGCCTTCCGCACGACGTACACCGTGACCAGTTCGAGCGTGCCGTCGTCGTGCTTGACCAGAAGGGAGCGGCCCAGGGGCTTCGCTCCGGCGCCGGCGAAGCCCGTCGCGGCCCGGCCGACCGGGCCGCTCAGGTCGCACGGGTTCGGCGCGGTAGCACTCGACGAGTCGCCTTCGCCGCAGTCGTAGGTCCGCATCAGCGCACCGGCCAGCTGGTCGGGAGTGCCCATCGACAGGAAGTTGGCCAGCCGGTCCGCGCTCGAATCACCGGCCCGCGGGAGTCTGTCGTGGCGTACCTCGCTCGCTTGCAGGTACTCCTGGAAGAGTTCGCCCGGCGAGGCCGACGGCTCGGCCGAGGCGCATCCGGCGACCGAGGTCAGCGCGGCGAGCGCCATCACCAGGGCCACGAGCCCCGTTACCCCGAGCCGCAGACGCGGAACGGTAGGGCCCGCGCCGGAGCGGCCCACGGACGATGGCTTCAGCGCGGCCGCCTCGAGCACCATCGGCGCACCTCCACGGTGGAAGGGCTGCACTCTCGCGCCAGGCCCTACACGCCTGCTATACACGGGCGGCCCGGCCCGGCCCGGCCCGGCCCGGCCCGCGTCGGGCGTGCGGAGGGATCGGGGTGCCGAAATAGGCCACCGATCGGCGGTCAACAGTGGACTCCGGGCACCCGCCTCTCCGCGATACCGTGACCACGGGGTGGGGCGGCAATTCTCGGGGGCCGAAGCATGCAGACGAACGACAGCATCAGACTGATCGAGGGGCTCACTCGGTTATCCGACGTCGACCTCGCGCGAGTGCTCGAGTCGCTCGAGCGCACCGATCCGCCGTTGGCCGCCGAGGATCTCGCGGCCCGGTCCGTGTGCCGTCTGCTCCGCTACGAGCGATCGTCGGACGTGTCGGACCTGGCCGGGGCGCTGGACGATCTGCACGCGATCGTCCGGCTCGAGCAAGTGGACTACGCGCTCACGCTCTGGTCGATTCCCCGGCAGGTCAACGGCGCGATGAACGGCCACGCGGTCGACGTCGCCCGGCTGCAGGAGGTGCTCGACAATTCGGGCGAGGACCCGTACGACAAGCATTCCAAGGCCGGGCTGCGCGCGATGGCGCTGGCCGCCGGAGCGCTGACCGAAGACCCCCGGCACGAGGCGACGGCGGCGCTCGCCGAGATCGACCGATTGATGGCGCCGATCCCGCCCGGCAACCAGTTCGTGCCGACGATCCGGCGGCTGCGGCACATGATCGCGATGAAGCGGGCGAGTGATCGCCGGGAGTTCGGTGTCGCCGATCTGACCGGCGAATTCTTCGACGATCCGGCCACGTTCGCGGACGGCCCCGAACCCGGCGCGGCCCGGATCATGACGCTGATGGCGCAGGCGCTCGCCGCCGCCCAGCGGGGGGACACGGCGGAAGCGATCCGGCTCTACGACGAGCTGAGGCCGCTGCTCAACCGGTTGCCGGCCGACACGCCCGGCCTGGCGCATTCGCAGGGCCTGATGCAGATGCTCGACGGGCTGCTGGCGATCCACCGGCCGGGAGGCGGCGCGGCGTCGACGTTGCGCGTGGCGGCCGACCGCTCCGATCTGCTCGGCGCCGGCGTGCGTCCTCAGCTCCGGGCCATGCAGTTGCTCGCCCGGGCGCGGGCGCGCTATGCCGACGGGGTGGCCCGCGACGACCTGGCCGCGATCCGCGAGGCCGTCTCGCTCACGCGCGACGCGGTCGAGCGGCTGGAGCCGGGCAGCCCGCAGCTCGCCGACTACCACGGTCATCTCGGCACGACGCTCATGTCGCTGTATGCCCGGCGGCCCGACCAGCCGACGCTGGCCGAGTGCACCGCAGCGTTCGAGAAGGCCGTGGAGCTCGCCGGGAGCGCGGCGCACTCGTCCTGGGCGTCGTTCTGTCTGGGCCTGTTCAAGGTGTACCGCGCCGCGGGCCGGTCCGACGAGGCGCGGACGTGGGGCCGGCGCGGGCTGGCCGGGCACGGCTGGAGCGTCCTGTTGCAGTCGGGCGCGGACAACGCCACCGCGGCGAGCACCAGCGCGGCCGACGACGCGATCGAGATCGCGCGGGCGTTCCTGGAGGTCGACGACACCGACGGCGCGGTCGAGATCCTCGACGCCGGGCGGGGCCTGCTGCTGCACTCGGCCGCGGTCCGCACCTCGGTTCCCGACCGCCTGCGGGCGCAGGGCGCCGAGGAGCTCGCGGCCGAGTGGGAGGCGGTCGGCGGTACGCCGACCGACGTGGCCTCTGACCTGCGGTATCAGGTGCTCACCCGGCTGGCCGGCGTCGACTCGATCGACGGCGTTGCCCCCGGAGGTCTGCTGTCGTCGCCGAGCCTGGACGAGATCCGGGCCGCGCTCGCCACGCTCGGCGCGGACGCGCTCGTGTATCTCGTGCCTCAGGATCTGATCGGGCCGGGAACGGCGGTCGTGGTGCCGCGGACCGAGCCCACCTTCGGGCTGCGGTTGCCGTTGCTGACTCAGCCACCGGCCGTGGACGACCCGGCGGATCTGTCCGGCTGGGCCTGGTCAGCGGCGATGGGTCCGCTGCTCGACGCGATCGGCGGGACGCCGCGGCTGGTGCTGATCCCGAGCGGGCCGCTGGCGACCGTTCCGTGGCACGCGGCGCGCTCACCCGGCGGCGACTACGCGGTGGAGCGGGCGATCCTGAGCTACGCGGTCTCGGCCCGGCTGCTGTGCGGCACGACCTGGCGCGCGACGCTCGCCGACGACCAGGGCGGGCTGGTCATCGCGAACCCGACCGGTGACCTGGCCCGGGCCGGCATCGAGGCGCACGAGGTGCGAGAGGCGTTCTACCCGCGTGCGGCGCTACTCGATGAGGACGCCGCCCCGGAACGCGTCCTCGAATGGCTTCGGAACGGGACGTCGGGTCGCGCGGCGTTGCACCTGAGCTGTCACGCGGTGACGGGTCAGGGCGGAGGGGACGCGTCCTACCTGTCGCTGGCCGGCGGGGCGACGCTCACCGCGCGGGCCATTCTCGAGGCGCAGGACGTCGCGCCGGTCGGGGTCGTGACGCTGTCGGCGTGCACGACGGTCGTGCCGACCGGCGCCTACGACGAGGCGTTCAGCCTCGCGACCGCGTTCCTGGTGTCGGGAGCGCGGACGGTGTTCGGGTCGCTGTGGGAGGTGCCGGACGGGGCGACGTCGTTGCTCGTCTACATGACGCACCACTACTTGCGCCGGGAGCGACTCGGGCCGGCCGAGGCGTTGCGGGAGGCGCAACTGTGGATGCTGTCGCCGGGGCGGGCGGCGCCGGAGGATCTGCCGAAGGCCCTCGCCCGCAGCGCCCGCAACCGCCAGCGCGACCACGTCGTCGCCTGGGCCGCCTTCATGCACCTAGGCCGATGAACCCCCGGGGCGCCGGTTCCGGGGGTGGTTCCTCGCGGCCCGCTCGTTTCCGTGCTTGTAGTTGCCGGTGAGGCGGGCCATCAGCTCCTGGGCGTCCTCGCGGTCGACGTCGGTCCGGAAGCGGGCGGCGGCGGCGCCCCGGAGCACGGCGGCAGGGCGCCCGTGATGGAGCAGTTCCACGTCTCCGTTCTTGCGGACACGGTAGGTGAATCCCTCCGGCGTGCCTGGCATCGTCGCATCGTCCTCGCGAGACCACCCGCGGGGCGAACGTTTTTCCGGCCGTCGATCAGGCCGGGCCGAACGACCGGACGTACGCGAGGGCCGCGTTCAGTGCGGCCCTCATCGGTGCGGTGTCCCGCAGCGTCTGGCCGAGCACGGCTCCTCCCTGCAGAGCGGCGAGGAGCGCGAGCGACAGTTCGCCGAGGTCGGCGTCGGCGCGCAGTTCGCCGCGGTCGCGCATCGCCAGCAGGCTGTCTTCGAGCAGCCCCTGCCAGCGCAGAAAACCGTTGCTGAGGTCCTCGCGCGACTGCTCGTCGGAGGCGCTGAGCTCACCGGCGAGCGATCCGAGCGTGCATTCGCCCTGCCCGTCGTTCTGCGCCTGGCGCTCGATCGCCGCGTCGGCCCAGGCCCGGAGAGCCTCGAAGCTGTCGAGGGACCCCATCATCGGCTGGTCGGGCACCGGAGCCGCGTCGGCCTGACGGGTGATGACGGCCCGGATCAGCGCCTGCTTGCTGTCGAAGTAGTGGTAGAGCTGCGAGCCGCTGACGCCGGCCGCCTTGCGCACGTCCTCCGTGCCGGTTCCGGCGACGCCCCTCCGCGCGATGAGGTCGGTCGCGGCCTGCAGGATGCGCTCCCTGGTTGCCTGCCCCTTCCGGGTCAGCCGCTGCTCGCTCATGCCTCGACCCTACCGGAATGGGTTGCGCAACCCAAAAAGCGCCGCTACAAATTGGGGAGACCAACCCAGAAAGAGGTGTTCCGATGTCCGAACTCGCAGGCCGCACCGCCTTGGTGACCGGCGCCACCGCTGGTATCGGCCGCGCGGTCGCGCTCCGTCTGGCGGCGCGCGGCGCCGACGTCGTCGTGCACGGGCGCGACCCCGAGCGGGGCGCCGACGTGGTGGCCGAGATCGAGCGCCACGGCGGCACCGCGCGCTTCCTCACCGCCGACCTCACCGATGCCGACGAGGTCGTGCAGCTCGCGGCCGACGCCGGCGAGGTGGACATCCTGGTGAACAACGCCGGGATCTACGAGTTCACCAGCACGCCCGACACCACCGCGCAGAGCTTCGACCGGCACGTCGCGATCAATACCCGAGCGCCATTTCTGCTGGTCGGCGCGCTGGCGCCGGACATGGCCACGCGCGGGCACGGGTCGATCGTCAACATCAGTTCGACCGCGGCCACCATGGTCGCGCCGATCGGCGCGGCCTACGGAGCGTCGAAAGCCGCGGTGGAGCTGCTCACCCGATCCTGGGCCACCGAGTTCGGCGCCGCCGGCGTGCGGGTCAACGGCGTGTCGCCCGGCCCGGTACACACTTCCGGCACCGAGGCGATGCTCGGCCTGCTGGGGCAGGTCAACGTCCGCAACCGGGTGGGCGAGCCGGACGAGATCGCCGAGGTCGTGCTGTTCCTCGTCGACGACCGCAGCAGCTACATCAACGGAACCGTCGTGGTCGCCAACGGCGGCGAGCGCAGCGCGCTACCGGCTTAGCCGCCGTCGCCGCCGGTGCAGCACCAGCCACCCCACCCCGGCCGTCACCACCACACCGGCGGCCCACCACTGGTACCGGTGCAGCGTCGCCTCGAGCGCCGGGAGATGGTTCCCGACCAGGAAACCCGCGGCCGTCCACACGGCCGCCCAGAGCGCCGCCCCCAGCACCTTGAACCCGGCGAACTGCCGCCACGGCATCTCGGTGGCCCCGGCTACCACCCCGTTGAGCTGCCGCAACCCGTCGACGAAGCGGGAAATCGTCACCACGAACGGCCCGCGCCGGGCCATGAACCGCTCGACCCGCCGGAACCGCGGCTCGGTCAGCCGCACGTACCTCCCGTACCGCAGCACCAGCGGCCGCCCACCGGACCGGCCGATCCAGTACCCGATGCTGTCGCCGGCCACCGCGGCCGCGAACGCCACCAGCACGACCAGCGTGACGCTCAGCTGACCACTGCCGGCCAGCCCGGCCGCCAGCACGACCGCGGTCTGCCCCGGCGCCGGCACCCCGAACCCCTCGACCAGCACCAGCACGCAGAGACCCAGGTAGCCGTAGTCCCCGACGAACGTGTCCATCGGGCGACCCTAAGCGCTGACCACGAGATTCCGGCCATCGGCCTTGGCCTTGTAGAGCCGCCGGTCGGCCTCGCGCAGCAGATCGGTCGGCGCGTCCGCACCGGGGCCGGCGTCCCAGATCGCGATCCCGATCGAGATCGTGACCGGCAACTCGAACCCGCCCTCGACGACGAACGGACGATCGGCCACCGCGGAACGGGTGCGCTCGGCGATCGCGGTCGCGGTCGCCAGGTCGGTGGCTCCCATCAGCACCGCGAACTCCTCCCCGCCGTAGCGCGCGACCAGGTCACCGGCCCGGACGGAGGTCGCGAGCCGGTTCGCCAGCTCGCTCAGGACGGCGTCACCGGCCTGGTGCCCGTAGACGTCGTTGACCTGCTTGAAGTGGTCGACGTCCAGAAGCATCACCCCGACGCTGCGGGAGCGGTCGCACTGCGTGGTCAGCTCCTCCTCGAAGCGGCGGCGGGTGCGCAGCCCGGTCAGCCCGTCGGTCACCGCGATGCGCCGCTGCTCGATGACCAGCAGCCACATCCGCGCCAGCACCAGTGACGTCAGCACCGTGCAGGCGGCGACGGTCGACGGCACGTGCAGGTCCGCACCGCGCCCGTACTGCACGAGCAGCACCCCCGGTGGCACCGCCGCGACCACGGCCAGCACGAACAGCCGCAGCCCCGACACCGAGCGGGGGTTCTCCGGCACCCGCTCGCTCAGCCGGGCCATCGACGGATGCAGGGCCGCGGCGGCGGTCAGCGGGCCCGGGATCAGGAACACCAGGTTCCAGAGGTCGGACACCTGCGCCTGCCCGGCCACCGTGAACACCGAGTAGAGAATGTCGGCGGCCAGGTAGACGACGAGCGTCGCACCGAGGAGGGAGAGCGCCGGGGTGCGGTCGCGGGCGCCGACCCAGATCCGCAGCCCGAGCGAGATCAGCACCAGCTGGATCACCGGATAGCCGATCGTCGTCCCGGCCGTCCAGCCGCGCAATTCGCTGCCCGCGAGCTGCGGCGAGATCAGGAACACCCAGGACAGCAGACCCAGCGCGACCGCGACGACGGCCAGGTCGATCCAGGTGGCGGCGTCCCGGCCCGGATGTCGCCGCCGGCCCCAGAGCAGCAACGCCAGCGCGAACAACGGATACCGGGGGAGGAACAGCACGCCGGCGGCGTCGATCATCCCGCCGACCGTGATCAGGAGGTCCCCGGTCACCTGCGTCACGCCGACCGCGGCGACGCACAGCCACGGGGCCAGGTAGCGGGGCCGGTAGCGCACGATTCCGACCAGCAGACCGACCAGCCCGATCGAGTCCGCGACCGCGAACGTCAGCATCTCGAGCGTCGAGAAGTGGCTTCGGTCGAGGTAGGGAAGCGCGAGGAACGGCACGGCAAGCAACGGCGCGCCCACGATCAGACGCGTTCTGTCCATGCCCGCTCCTGCTCACCGGCGTCACCAACCCATCGTCGGGATGCGGACCGAGCTGAGCGTTCTGGCACACTGCAGGCGTGCATGAGGACTTCGACACGTCGATGCTGAGCGAGCGGCAGCGTCAGATCCTCGGGGTGATCCAGAAGTCCGCGCTGCGCCGCGGCTATTCGCCGTCGACCCGCGAGATCGCCGACGCGCTCGGCCTGGCCTCGACGTCCACCGTCTCCCGGCACCTGCGCCGGCTGGAAGACCTCGGGTTCCTGCGCCGCGGCCGGGCCACCCGCCCGGTCGACGTCCGGATGTTTCTGGAACCGACGGTGGAGAGCCGGCCGGAGACGGCGGGCACGATCGGGGTCCCGGTCCTCGGCGACATCGCCGCCGGCACGCCGATCCCGGCCCAGGAGACGTCGGACGAGGTGCTGCCCCTGCCGCGCGAGCTGGTCGGCAAGGGCACGCTGTTCGGCTTGCGCGTCCGCGGCGACTCGATGGTCGACGCCGCGATCTGCGACGGCGACATCGTCGTCGTCAAACAGCAGCCGGAGGCCTGCAACGGCGACATCGTCGCGGCGATGATCGACGACGAGGCCACGGTCAAGGTCTTCCGCCGCCGCGGCGGCCACGTGATCCTCGAGCCGAGGAACGCGGCCTACGCCGACCTCGACGGCGACCACGCCGTCATCCTGGGGAAGGTCGTGTCGGTGCTGCGCCGCACAGGCTGAGCACCTGCCGGTGCAGGTCGTGCACCCACCCCTCCGTCTCAGGCTTCATGAGGACGCTACGCAGCAGGCGAGCCGCCGGTACGTCCGGCGCCGCCCAGTGGCCCCTGGCCGCGAACGCCGCCGCGTCAGCCGTGTACGTGGCGACGAAAAGCGCCTGGCCGGGAGGTAGCCGCATCCCGTCGTCGAGTACCCGGGCGCTGGCCGCGTCGATGGCGCTCAGCGTCTCGCGGGCCGGGAAGTACGTCAGGATGTCGAGCTCCGGGCGCTGGTAGAGCGCGAGCCCGTCGCTGCTCTCGATGAGGTCGGCCCAGGCCAGGGCCGCACGCCGCCCCGGCCGGAGCGCCGCGCCGAGCCCGTCGGGGGTCAGCGGCAGCAGCTCCAGCGTCAGCCAGAGGGCCGCCGCCGCGGCACCGGCGCGCGAGCACTCCAGCGAGATCTCACCCAGGTGCAGCTCGTCCGACGTGAAGTACGTGTACGGCGAGTCGTGCAGGTAGTGCCGGCTGGCGGCCGGGTCGCGGAACAGGACGGCGCCGCACCCGTAGGGCTGCAGGCCGTGCTTGTGCGGGTCGACCACGACGGAATCGGCGTCGGCGATGGCCCGGAACGGCGCCGCGGCCACTCCGTCGGCAGCGTCGTCGGCGATCAGGCGGAAGAACCCGCCGTACGCCGCGTCGACGTGGACCCGGGCGCCGTACCGCCGGCACAGCGGGACGATCTCGTGGACGGCGTCGATCGCGCCGAGCCCGGTCGTGCCGGTGGTCGCCACGACCGTGCCGATGCGCCCGGTCTTCAGCTCCCGCTCCAGCGCGTCGAGGTCGAGGCACCCGTCGGCGGTCGTCGCAACCGCGACCGTCCGGACGCCGAGCAGATGGCACATCCGCGCGTGGGTGTAGTGGGCATCGGCGCTGTACGCGATCGCCCGGCCCGGGTGGGTCTCGCGCGCGACGAACAGCGCTTCCAGGTTCGCGATCGTCCCGCTGCTGGTCAGGTGCCCGATGTGGGGGTCGAAACCGAACATCGCGGCGAGCCGGGCCACGACGTCCTTCTCCATCGCGGCGGTCGCGGGCCCACCGTCCAGTGCATGGTTGTTGGGGTTGATCAGCATCGCGCTGACGTAGCCGACGACCGCCGCCGGATGCGGCGGCTTCAACATCTGGCCGACGTAGCGCGGATGGAAGAACGGGTAGTTGTCGCGCAGACGCGCGTGGAGCTCGTCGGTCGCGCGCGTCATCCGCTCCGCGGAGACGTCGAGCGACGGGTGCGGCTGGTAGGGGCCGAACTCGTCCATCCAGTCGGTGACGCGCTCGACGGCGAGCTGCAGGTAGGCCCCGAGCTCAGGCACCCCGAGCTCGGGCATCAGGACGCCAGCCGCTCACCGTCGGACCGGTTGATCTCGGCCCAGAGCGCGTCGAGCGAGAGGCCGACGACGTCGGCGATCGCCGCGATCGTGGGGAAGGCCGGGGTGGCGACGCGGCCGGACTCGATCTTGCGGAGCGTCTCGGGGGAGACGCCCGCGTCGAGCGCGGTGTGGAGCATCGATCTCTCGCCCCGGGCGCGCCGCAGCAGCACGCCGAGGCGCTGACCGCGTTCGACCTCTTCGGGAGTGAGCGGCAACCGGACCATGGTCGGATTCTAATACCGGGATACTATGGCCGGGATAGTTATTGGTTCCGCGAGTAAGGCGCCGCATGATCGAGATCCTGAACCTCAGCGACCTGCCCAAGGCCAGGGCGGTGGGTGCGCTGGTGGCCGGCATTCTGCAGTCGATGAAGAGCCGGTCCGCGGTGGGCACGAACCTGCTGGAGATCGACCAGTGGACCAAGGCCCTGATCGAAGAGGCCGGCGCCGAGTCCTGCTACGTCGACTACGCCCCGTCGTTCGGGCGGGGTCCGTTCGGGCACTACATCTGCACGTCGGTCAACGACGCGGTGCTGCACGGCCTGCCGTTCGACTACGCGCTCGCCGACGGCGACCTGCTCTCGCTCGATCTCGCCGTCTCGCTCGACGGCGTGGTGGCCGACTCGGCGATCAGCTTCGTGGTCGGTGAGGCGACGTCCCCGCACGACGGTGCGCTGATCAGCGCCACCGAACGCGCGTTGACGGCCGGCATAGCCGCGGCCGGGCCGGGCGCCAAGATCGGCGACCTCTCGTACGCGATCGGCACGGTCCTGAGCGGTGCCGGCTACACGATCAACACCGAGTTCGGTGGCCACGGCGTGGGGTCGACCATGCATCAGGACCCACACGTCTCGAACACCGGACGGCCCGGGCGCGGCTACAAGCTGCGCCCGGGGCTGCTGCTCGCGCTGGAGCCCTGGGTGATGGCCGACACGAACGAACTCGTCACCGACGACGACGGCTGGACGCTCCGGAGCGCGACCGGCTGCCGGACCGCGCACAGCGAGCACACGATCGCGATCACCGAGGACGGCGCCGAGATCATGACCCTGCCCAGGTAGGTCGTCTGGTCTGGCCTGGCCTGGCTCATCGGTGGGCGCCGCTGGTCCTCCGAGTCCACGAGGGCGCACTGGGGGAGCGGGGGAGCGGAAGTCTCCGCGAACGGCCCGGGCAATGGGGGCGGGGCCGGACTAGTGGAAAAGGGCTCGGTGGTGGGCGAGGGCGTCTTCGCCGAAGTCGTTCTCCGGGTCGCGCCAGACCGTGTGGATGTGGTTGGCGTCGCGCTGGGAGTTGTCGTACTCGGCCAGCAGCCGCGGGCCCTGCAGACGGTAGTAGTGCGGCTCGCCGCGCTCCAGGCCCCCGGCCCAGGCGAAGCGCACCTCGAGCAGGCGGTCGCCCGCGAACCTCGCCGTCTCGCGGGCGGCCAGCTCCTCGGGGATGCGCCCGAGGAACACGTCCAGCAGCGCGCGGAGCTGCTCGCGCTGCCCGGGATCGAGCTCCGCGGCCGGGAGCCCCTCGACCGGGACCAGCGCGCGGGGCTGCTCCCCGCTGAGGATGTCGTTCGGCGCGTGCGGGCTGAGCACCACGACGGCCCGCTGCGCCGCGTCCAGCGACCGCACCAGGTCGCGGGCCAGGTCCTCGGCCGCGCCGAGCGGCCGGAGCAGATGCCCGCCGAGCAGCGGCGCCTGCGCCGGGTCGGCCCCGAGGAAGCACGGCGAGCTCGCCCGCACCTCTCCGTCCGCGACGACGTGGTGGACGGAGAGGTGGTGACCGCCGAACCGCCAGGACCACGGCCCGGCGGACGCCGGGTCGCCGAAGACGCGCATCCAGTACAGTTCCGGGTCGCGGCCGCGCTCGCGATCCCAGGTCACCCGCCACTCCTCGAGGTGGTCGAGGATGTTCTCCAGCCCGATCACCGTCGCGGCGGTGACGTACCCGGCGCGGGACAGACCGGTGGCGAGCAACTGGTGGGCCAGGCTCTGCTGCCGCGGACGCATCCGGCCGAGGTGCAGCCCGCCGTGGTCGACGGGCGTGTAGTGCCAGCGCAGGCGTTCGGGGTTCGACGGCCACGGCAGCACGGCGTCGGCCCGCTGGGCGTCGTCGAGGCTGTCCAGCCACGCGAGGGCGGCATCGGTCATGCGCGAGGCGGCGGGCACGTCCCCAGGCTACGGCCCGGCGCGCGCCGTCGGCCGAGGCCGAGTCGCCCGCCGCCCGGACCGCACGCCCGCACCGACCGGGTCGCCGAGACAGCCGGGGCCGCCAAGGCTGCCCGGCGGGCACGCTGCGCGATCTCCCGGCCGATCGGCACGACCGGCGCAAGCCACCGGTTCCGGCCGTCGCCCGCCGCCCAGCCACCCGGCGTCTATGGTCTGCGCCCTGCCACCCGGCGCCTGCGG
>NZ_JBITDV010000001.1:88497-369599 GCF_044454545.1 Cryptosporangium sp. NPDC051539
CGGCCTGCGGCCCGGTGCCTGCGGCCTGCGGCCCGGTGCCTGCGGCCTGCGGCCCGGTGCCTGCGGCCTGCGGCCCGGTGCCTGCGGCCTGCGGCCCGGTGCCTGCGGCCTGCGGCCTGCCGCCCCAGCGCCTGCGGGTCTGCCGCCTGCCACCCCGCCGCCGGGCGCCTGCCACCCCGCCGCCCGGCGCCTGCGGCCCGCCGCCCGGCGCCTGCGGCCCGCTGCTCGGCCGCCCGGTCGAGGGCCGCCGGGTGTGGCCGGCGGGGCACCTCGGGGGCGTCAGCGCAGCTCGAAGGTCGCCATTGGAGTGGCGACCCCGTTGACCTGCAGGGCGATCGCGTGCGGGCCGGGGTAGTAGCGCCGGGTGGTGATCACCCGGAACGAGTGGGCGCGACGGATCTCCGCGGCCTCGCCCGGCTGGAGCGTCGCGGTCGTGAGCTTGAACGTCTTCGCGGTCTGGGAGCCGTTGGCCTTCCGGTGGTACACGAGGTAGTCGATCGCCAGCCGGGCGGCTTCGTCGCCGGTGTTGCGGACGGTCGCCCGGAACTCGATCGCGTCGCCGATCCAGACGACGTCGGCGTCGAGGGTCGGGCCGTCGACGTGAACGGAGGCTTTGCCGTACCCGAGGAGCGCGAGCGCCCCGGGATCGCCCCGCTTGACCAGCGTGCGGAGGCCGTGCCGGACGACCTGGGCGGTGCGCGCGTCGGGCGCTTCCAGCCACCGCGCGGCCGTCGTGACGACCAGCTCCGGATGATCGCGGCTGAGGTCGTTGAGGTGGTTGGCCACCGAGCGGCGGACGTAGTCACTGGGGTCGCGGTAGAGCGCGTCGAGGATCGGGATCGTCTGCGCGGACAGCCCCGGGACACGGACCGCCCACGGCAAGTACGGCCGGGTGCCCTCGGACGCGAGCCGCCGGACGTCGGTGTCGTCGGAGCCGGCCCAGCGCAGGGCGATGGCCAGGGCGCGGCCGAGGTCGTGGCGGAGCAGCGTCCGGATCGCGAACTCGGCGGTGAGCAGGCCGGTGAGCCCGGCCAGGATCGCCATCGCGTCGTCGAAGGCCTCGTCGCTGCCGTCGTCGACGGCCCGGGCCGCCACGGCGGTCGTGACCGGCCAGACCATCCAGCCGGCCAGGTGCGGCGTCGCGGTGCGGACGACGTCTGCGAGCTCGCGGTAGCCGCCGGGGACGTCGGCGAGCAGCGCGTCGCGGAGCAGGTCGGCCCGGGCGCGCAGCGCGAGCCCGCCGAGCCCGGACGCCGCCGCGTGCACCGCGGTCAGCGGGTTCCGCGGCGCGGCGGTCGCGAGGGCGCGGGCCAGGTTCTCGGCCGTGGCGGCACTGAGGAGTTCGTCAGCGAAGGGCACGCACTCTGACTACCAGGGCCCTACGACAAATAGCCGTTCGCCGCCAGCGCGCGGGCATGCGCCGCGTAGTGGGCCGGGTCGCTGGGCCGGACCGTGGCCAGGCCGTCGACGTATCGGTTGAACATCGAGAACGCGGCCGCGATGAGCACGGTGTCGTGGATCGCACGGTCGTCGGCGCCGGCCTCCCGGGCCCGGGCGACGTCCTCGCCGGTGACCGAGCGGCCGTCCACCCGCACCTTGTCGGCGATCGCGAGCAACGGCTCGAGTGCGGAGTCGGCTCCCGTGGCACCGAGCTCGCGGGCCACCGCGCCGTGCGTCTCGGCGCAGAACGTGCAGCCGTTCCCGCGCGACACGTGCGCGGCGATCGTCTCGCGCTGGGCCGGGGACAGCGGCGACGGGCCGCGCAGCAGCGTCTCACCGAGGGCGTTGAGATGCACGGCGACGTCCGGGCGGGCGGCGAGCAGGCCGACGATGCCGGGCAGCGGCGGGAGTTCGATGTGGGGCATGGTGCCAGGCAATCAGAAAACTCTTCCGGCGGGTGTCGTAGTGGCGGTCGCGGCTTCGTAGTGGGGATGAGAGACCGGCACGGAGCCGGTTCGCAGGAACCCACGGAGGCTCGACATGACCACCACCACGATCACCCCGGCCACCAGCACGTCGGCCCGTTTCGTGCTCGTCACCGGGTTGCTCGCCACCGCCGCGGCCAGCGTCGCCACCGCCTCGGTCGCCGCCGCCGGCTCCGCCGCGGGGATCAGCCTCGACGTCTCCGGTGCCCCGATCCCGGTGCCCGGCTTCGCCACCCTCACCGCGATCTTCTCACTGGTCGGCGTCGTGATGGCCGTCGTGATGGGGCGCTTCGCCCGCCGTCCGCGCCGCGTCTTCGTCCGCACCACGCTCGTGCTGACCGCTCTGTCGCTGGTCCCCGACGCGCTGGCCGACGCGGCCCCCGCCACCAAGGCCCTGCTGATGCTCACGCACCTGGTCGCGGCCGCGATCGTGATCCCCGCGATCGCCCGCCGCCTCGCCGCCTGACCCCGCCGCCCCCCAGGCGGCCCCGCCTCCCAGGCGGCCAGGCGGCCCCGCCTCCCAGGCGGCCAAGCGGCCCCGCCTCCCAGACGGCCAAGCGGCCAAGCGGCCCCGCCGCCAGACCCAGAACCTGGCCCGGAGCCCGCGGCTCCGGGCCACCGGGCGTCCTACTCCGGCAGGGCCGGGACGCCGTGCACCTGGCCGTTCTCGATCAGCCACGGCAGGGCCTCGCGCAGTGCGTCCAGCGACGAGTACTTCGGGACGTAGCCGAGCACCTCCCGGGCGCGGCCGATGCTCGCCGCGATGCCGCGCTCGATGTGGTCGCGGGTGATGGCGGCGTGCTCCGCACCGACGCGGCGCTCGAACTCGTCCCACTCGACGAAGTCGAGGACCGGTTCGCGGCCGTACCAGCCCGCCACCCCTGCGGCCAGGCCGCGGGACGTCATCGCCCGGTCGGCGACCACGTGGAAGCTCGACCCGACCGCCTCCGGACGGCTCAGCGCGAGCTCGAAGGCCTGGGCGACGTCGTCCGCGTGCACGTGGTTGAGCACGCCGAGGCCGAGCGCGGGGAGCGCGAGCGGCTCGCCGGTGGCCAGGCGCCGCCAGACGTCCGGGTCGAGGTTTCCGGCCGGGGTGATCACCGGCCAGCCGGGGCCGGAGATGTGCCCGGGGTGCAGAACGACGCTCGGCACCTCGGTCTCCTGCCGCAGCAGGGCCTCGATCGCGACCTTGCCCTCGCCGTACTCGCCGTAGCCGGTCCGGGGCTCGTCCTCGGTGACCGGCACCCGCGCCACCCGGCCGTGGACCCAGATCGTGCCGCAGTGCAGCAGCAGCGGCCGAGCCGGGCGGAGCGCGTCCAGCAACTGCCTCGCCGACGAAGGGGTGAAACAGATCAGGTCGACGACCGCGTCCGGCTCCAGCGCCGCGATCCGGGCGCCGAACGTCCCGGCCGCGTCCTCGGCGTCCCGGTCGACGGCCAGTCGCTCGGCCGACCGCCACTCCGGCGCCTCGTGGTACGGCGCCCGTTCACCCCGGCTGATCGCGACGACGTCGTACCCGGCGCGCACCAGCCGCGGCACCAGGTAGCTGCCGATGTGTCCCGTCGCCCCGATCACCACTACTCGTCGCATGCCCCTATTCCAGCAGACTGTTCTCGTAGGCGTAGATGACGGCCTGGACCCGGTCGCGCAGGCCCAGCTTCGTCAGCAGGTGCGACACGTGCGTCTTCACGGTCTGCTCGCCCACGTACAGGCGGGCCGCGATCTCCGCGTTGGACAGGCCCCGCGCGAGCTCCAGCAGGATCTCCCGCTCCCGGGCGGTCAGTTTGTCGAGCCCGTCGGGCGCGGACGGGCGCGGAGCCGGCGCCATCCCGGCCGTGAACGTGCCGACCAGCCGACGGGTCACCGACGGATCGATCAGCGCGTCCCCGCGGGCCGCGATCCGGATCGCGCCGAGCAACTCTTCGGTCGGCATGCTCTTGAGACAGAAGCCGCTCACCCCGGCCCGTAGCCCCCGGTAGACGTAGCTGTCGTCGTCGTAGGTCGTCAGCAGCACGACGCGGGTGCTCCCGCCGCGCGACAGCACGGCCTCCGCCGCGGTGAGCCCGTCCAGCCGGGGCATCCGGACGTCGAGCACGGCGACGTCGGGGCGGAGGCGTTCGATCTCGGCCACGGCCGCCTGACCGTCGCCGACGTCGGCCACGCACTCCAGGTCGTCCTGGGTCTCGAGCGCGCTGCGGAACCCGGAGCGGAAGAACTCGTGGTCGTCGGCGAGCAGGACACGGATCGTCACGGGGCCTCCGGTAGGGGCAGCGACAGGCTGGTGCGCCAGGTGCCGTCGGGCTCGGGCCCGGCCGTCACCGAGCCGCCGAAGAGGCCGGCCCGGTGCCGGATCCCGTCGACGCCCCGGCCGGTGCCGGCGGTGCCGGCGCCGTTGCCCACCCCGTTGCACGCGGTGACCCGCAGCTCGGTGGGCGTCCGGACCACGGACAGGTCGAGCGTGCCGTCACCGTGGCGCGACGCGTTGGTGAGGATCTCCTGCACGATCCGGTAGGTCGCCAGGTTCACCGAGTCCGGCAGGTCGTGCGGCGACAATCCCTCGACCCGCAGGTTCACCGCGAGGCCGGCGCGCCGGCTGCCTTCGACGAGTTCGTCGAGCGCGTGCAACCCCGGCTGGCGGACGCCGTCGGACTCCTCGCCGTGCAGCAGATCGAGCATCCGCCGCAGATCGGCCAGGGCCGCCCGGCTGGACGCCTCGACCTGCTCCAGCGACGCCGTGGCGCGTCCCCGGCCGGTTTCCATGCCCAGGCGGGCCGCGGCCGCGTGCACCCCCATCGCGCTGACGTGGTGCGAAATCGTGTCGTGGAGGTCGCGGGCGATCGCGGTCCGTTCGGCCTCCACCGCCGCCGCCAGCCCCAGTGCCACGGTGCGGCGCTGCTCGTCCGCTTTCCGGCGGACCTCCGCGATGTAGCCGCTGCGACCGGTCGTGTGCCGCCCGAGCAGCCAGGGCAGGAACGTGTTGGAGAACGTCAGCAGGACGTTCTCGGTGAGCCCGTCGTACCCCTGTGCGTATTGCGCGGCGAACATGCCCGCGATCAGCGCGGCCAGCTGCGCCCAGGACCGGCGGCCGTCGACCCAGGCGCCGGCCCGATAGGCGGCGAACACCAGCCCGACGCCGTTGTCCATCCCGGTTTCGTGCTGCCCGGTGGCCCACAGGAGCAGGAGCGGTACCGCCAGCCGCACCACCGCGTGGGCGACCGCCACCGACCCGGCCGTCCGGGCCGGCAGCGCGAGCGCCAGGTCGGTGACGAGGACCGCGACCCCGGCCACGACGAGGCCCGCTCCGAGCGGGAAGTCCGACGCATGGATCACGAACGGAATCCCGTCGGCGATCACGCAGCCGATCGCGATCAGCAGCGAACGGCGGCGGAGCACCGCGGTCTCGTCATCGCCGCGCATCGCGAATGAACCGGACGATGGTGGCGGCTCCCTCCGGCGTGGACGCGGGGGTGTGGCCCGCCCCGGCGATCTCGACGAAGGTCGCCCGGGGGAATTGTGCAGCAGCCGCCCGGCCCGACTCGCTCGGGGTGTTGGCGTCGAGGTCCCCGTTGAGCACCAGCACCGGCGCGCCGGGCATCGCGGCACCGGCCGGGAACGGCGACCGCGCGGTGCGGTCGTCCGGCCAGTTCAGGCAGGCGCCGCTGTCGAAGTCCGCCCGGCTGACCCAGGCCCGCGCGGAGAAGGGAGCGGACGCGGCGTCGTCCAGACCGGCCACCGAGGCGTCGTAGTCCGCGCGGCGGGCCGCCGTCCCGTCGGCGTAGGAGTACGCGCGGAGGTAGTCGTGGCAGGTCGTCGCCCACTGCTGTGCGTCGGACAGCACCGTCGGGCCGTACGCGTAGATCGTGGCCTCCTCGATCAGGCTGTCGGCGACGAGCTCGCGCACCGGCCCCAGGTCACCGTGGCGCGCGGCCGCCACCGCGCCGGCCAGCCTCAGCTGCGCGCCGGTGTCGGGCCGGCTGGAATACACGCGACCGGCCACGGACGTCAGCTGCCACTCGTCCAGAGGAAGGGTCTGCACGGTGCCGTGGAACGTGACCGGCACCGTGGAGGGGTGGGCGCGCAGGCGTCGCAGCACCGCGGCGAGGTCGGCGAGCACCTGATCGCCCGAGCATTGCGCGGTCCGCGTGCAGACCAGGCGGACCGCGCGGCGGAAGGCCGCGGCCGCGACCTCGCCGTTGGGGTCGACGTTCACCGCGTACGCACCGGCCAGCGTGACCGTCCGGACGTGGGTCGGATGGCGCTGGGCGTACACCGCCATGAGGTAGGTGCCGTAGGAGACGCCCAGCAGGTCGAGGCGTCCCAGGCCGAGCGTCGCGCGGACCGCGTCGAGGTCGTCGGCGACGGCGGCGGAGCCGTAGTCGTCGGCCCGGTCGCCGAGTTGGCGGCCGCACTCGCCGATGAGCGTCCGCTGGCGCTCGAGCGACGCGAACGCCCGCACCGGGCCGGCCAGCGCCGGGCAGCTCAGCGGCGACGAGCGGCCGACCCCGCGCGGGTCGATCAGCAACAGGTCACGGCGGTCGAGCAGCGGGGCGAGCGCGTCGTCGAACGACTTCCCGCCCACGTCGATCGTCGAGGTGCCCGGCCCGCCGGGATTCGGCACGATCGTGCCCAGGCCCGGCCGCGTGGTGTCGGTATGCGGGACCAGCGCGAACGACACGGTGAGCGTGCCGTCGGCCGGATGGCGGCGGTCGCGCGGAACCGTGACCTGCCCGCACCGCGCGGTCGGCAGGGCGGGCAGCCCGGGACACTCGGCGAGGGCCCCGAACGTCGTGCGGGAGACCACCGGGGTGGGCTGGGCACCGGCCGCCGGGGCGGTGGAGGAGACACCGCATCCGGCGGTGGCTGCGACCGCGGCCAGAGCCGCCACGAATTTCTTCATGGGACCCGACGGTAGGCAGCTCCGCGGTCCGCGTCGTCCGTCGCGGGCGGGAGCCGATCTCACGCTTGCGGGTGAGACGAAACCCTCGGCCGTGTGACGACCCCGGGCCCGCCGGCCGAGACGCTGAGCGGGTGAAACCGAACACCATCGCGGCGTGGAGCATCCGCCGTCCCTGGCTGGCCGTCGGCCTCTGGCTCGCGTTCGTCGCCGTCTGCGTGACGCTCGGGAGCGTCGTTCCCGGTCGCTCCGCGACCCCGCTCGAGACCGGCGTCGGCGAGTCGGCCCGCGCCGGTCACATGCTGCGCGACGCCGGGCTCGCCGACGCGGCGACCGAGAACGTCCTGATCACCTCCCGGAGCGGTCGCCTCGATGCGGACGCCGCCCAGGCGGCCGCCGCGGCCGTCGGCGGGCGGATGAGCGGCCTCGGCGAGGTCCTGCAGATCGGTGTGCCGGTCCTCGCGAAGGACCGCGACGCGGTGCTGCTGCCGGTGTCGATGCGAGGAGACCCGGACACGGCGGTCGATCGCCTGCCCCCGCTGCGGGAGGTCACGCGCGCGGTGGCCGCGGAGTTCCCCGCGCTGCGGATCGAGCAGGTCGGCGACGCGTCGATGGCCGCCGGGCTGAACGAGCAGCGGGCGGCCGACCTCGACCTCGCCGCCCTGGTCAGCCTGCCGATGACGCTGCTGATCCTGAGCGTCGTGTTCGGCGCGCTGGTCGCGGCCGGTGTGCCGGTGCTGCTCGGACTGTCGGCGGTGGCGGCCGCGTTCGGGCTCTCGACGCTGGTGTCGCACGTCATCCCGACGACCGGCACGACCGCGGCGATGGTGCTGCTGATGGGTATGGCGGTCGGCGTCGACTACTCGCTGTTCTACGTCAAGCGGTACCGCGACGAACGGGCCCGCGGTGAGGGACACCTCGACGCCGTGCAGATCGCGGTCGAGACGTCGGGCCACTCGGTGATGGTGTCCGGGGTCGCCGTGATCGTCGCGATGCTCGGGCTGTTCTTCGTGCAGGACGTGACGTTCTCGTCGCTGGCGGCCGGATCGGTGCTGGTGGTGGCGGTGGCGATGCTCGGGTCGCTGACCGTGCTCCCGGCGCTGCTGGCGGGACTGGGCCGGGCCATGGACCGGCCGCGGGTGCCGGTGCTCTGGCGTCTGACCGCCCGGCCGGGCCCGCCGCGGCTCTGGCCCGCGCTGCTGCGGCCGACCCTGCGTCGTCCGGTGCTCGCGCTCACCGTCTCGGTTCTGGCCCTGCTCGCGGTGGCGGCCCCGGCGCTGGGGATGACGCTGCGCAACCCGTCCGTCGACGAGCTGCCGCGTGGTGTCCCCGAGGTGGTGACACTGCACCGGATGATCGACGCGTTCCCCGGCGACGAGACCACCCACCAGGTCGTGGTGGTGGCGCCGGCGGCGCAGGCGTCCGCGGTCGACGCGCGGTTGCGGACGCTCGGCGACTCGATTCGGGTCTCCGACGACCGGCGGACGCACGAGCTGACCGTGACCCTCGACGCGGACGCCGAGTCGGTGCGCGCCCGTGCGCAGGTGACGCGGCTGCGCGAGCGGCTGCCGTCGGTCCTGCGCGGCCTCGACGCCCGGTGGGCGGTCGGCGGGGAGACGGCGGCGTCGGTGGACTTCACCACCAACGTGAACCGGGCCCTGCCCTGGGTGGTCGGGTTCATCCTGCTGGCGACCGCGGTCGTGATCGTGGTCGCGTTCCGGTCACTGGTGCTGGCGCTGGTGACCGCGGCGAGCAACCTGCTGTCGGTCGCCGCGGCGTTCGGGGTCATCGCGCTGGTGTTCCAGGTCGTCGGCGGCGGAGCGGTGGTGAGCTTCATCCCGCTGTTCGCGTTCGCGGTGCTGTCCGGGCTGTCGATGGACTACCACGTGTTCGTACTGACGCGGATCCGCGAGCTGGTGGCGTCCGGGCTCCCCGCGCGCCTCGCCGTAGCGCGGGGAATCACCGAATCGGCCGGAACCGTGACCAGCGCGGCCGTGGTCATGGTGTCGGTGTTCAGCATCTTCGTGCTGGGACACGGAGTGGAGTTCAAGCAGCTCGGCGTCGGGTTGTCGACGGCGGTGCTGATCGATGCGCTGCTCATCCGGGCCGTGGTGCTGCCCGCGGTGCTGACGCTGCTGGGCCGGTGGGCGTGGTGGCCGTCGCGCCCCGGCCCGGCCGCCCAGGCGCCCGCCGGTCAGCTCATCGGCAGTACCGCGTAGACGTTCGTCGGGGTTGCCGATCCGCCGGCCTTCTCGACGCTGACCGCCACCCGGTCGGTGTCGGTGAGGTCGTGGACGAGCAGCGAGCCCAGCCGGGTTCCGACCGGCAGGGCACCGAGCGACTCGGCCGGGCCGCTGGTCAGGTGCCAGACCTGGTAGGTGTGGCCGGCCGGAGGGTCTCCGAGGCCGCCGAACGTGACCACGGCGGTCTTGCGCGACGGGGAGTAGACCGCGGTCAGGCGGCCGGAGGGCACATCGGTCGCGACCCGGAAGCGGGCATCGGCGGCCGAGAGCACGGCACGCATCGACGCGTTCTCCTGCTCGGCCGCGACCACCCGGGCGTGCTCGTCCGCGACCCGGTCCTGCTGCACCCACCAGGTGCCGCCGACCGATCCGGCGAGCACGACCGCCGCGGCGGCGACCCGGCTCCAGCGTGCGGTCGGCCGCTGGGACGGGCCGGAGCGACCGTGACGCTGCGAGGTGCGGCGGGCGGCGGCCAGCACCCGCTCGCGCAGGTGCGCCGGTGGGGTGGCGAGCTCGGCGCTGCCCAGGCGGGCGGCGGTCGCGGTCAGCTCGGCCGCCTCGGTACCGCACGTCGGGCAGGTCCGCAGGTGCCGTTCGACGGCGGCCCGCTCGACGTCGTCCAGTGCGTTCAGGGCGTAGGCGCCGATGAGCTGGTCGACATGGCCGTCCTGGCCGTGGTTCGGGAACGTGGTCATCGGGTCACTCCGAGGCAGTCGCGCAGCCGGATGAGGGCGTCCCGCATCCGGGTCTTGACGGTGGGCAGGGGAAGGCCGAGGTTCTCCGCGACCTGGCGGTAGCTGCGTCCGCCGTAGTAGGCCAGCGTGATGGCCTCCCGCTGCACGTCGGTGAGGCCGCGCAGGCAGCGGAGGACCTGCTGGCGTTCGAGCCGTCCGTCGACGGTCTCGGTGACCACGTCGTAGGCCGGTGTCTCGGCCGCGGCCACCCGTTGTTCCCGGTCGGTGGCGGCCTGCGCGCTGCGGACCCAGTCGACCGCGCGGCGATGGGCGAGCGTCAGGATCCAGCTCGACGCCGAGCCGCGCGCCGGATCGAATCGCGGCGCGGTCCGCCAGACCTCGACCAGGACCTCCTGCGTGACCTCTTCGGCCTGGGCCGGGTCGCGGACGACCCGGAGTACCAGCCCGTACACGCGCGGAGCGACCGCGTCGTAGAGGCTCGCGAAGGCCGCGTCGTCACCCCGACCGGCCTGCGTGAGCAGCGCGGACACCGCGTCCGGAGGGGGAGACGCGGGTTCGGCCGCTTGCCTTTTCAGGCGGTCCATCGGCGGGGCCTCCTCGGCGTGGGACGACAGGGTCACCGGTAGTTCGGAGCCACCGGTCCGGCGGATTGGTCATCCGGGTCGTGAACCGACATCCCGGCCATCCATTCAAAGATTTCCCCGGATCGACCAATCCGGTCGCCTCGCCGCTCCGAATACCTGATGTGACACGGACAGACCGACTCGCGTTCGGCGCCCCGATCGGGGAGGCCGCCGCCGGCGCCGCCCCCGGGACGGCCGAGCCGGCGGCGACAGCGGCCCCGGCCGCGCCGTCGCCGCTCGGAGCGGCCGCTGCGGTGACGGTGCTCTTTTTCCTGGAGGGGAGAGCACCGCGCACCGCAGCGGCTCCGGGCGTGGAGGTTCCGCCGGACCGCTCAGTCGTCGTCACCGTTTCCTGATTCACTCCCGATCGGAAGGACCTTTCCATGACTCGCATCCGTACTCGGCTACTCGGAGTCACCGCAGCGTCACTGTTCGCGCTGAGCCTGGCGGCTTGTGGCGGCTCCGACGACACGGCCTCGTCGTCGGCGGCGACCAGCGCGCCCGCTCCCTCGGCCAGCGAGATGACCTCCACCGGTACCTCGGGCATGGACCAGCCGTTCGGCGCCGCCTGCTCGGCCGTCCCGGCCTCCGGCTCGGGCAGCTTCAGCGGCATGGCCCAGGACCCGGTCGCGACCGCGGCCAGCAACAACCCGGTGCTGTCGACGCTGGTCACGGCCGTGAAGACGGCCGGACTGGTCGACACGCTCAACGGCGCGAAGAACATCACGGTGTTCGCGCCGACGAACGACGCGTTCGCGAAGCTCCCGCCGGCGACGCTCAAGGCCGTGCTCGCCGACAAGGCCATGCTGACGAAGATCCTGACCTACCACGTGATCGGCCAGAAGGTGACTCCGGAGCAGCTCGGCACGGCCGGGCCGTTCAAGTCGCTGCAGGGCGGCGAGGTCACGGTCAGCGGCAGTGGTGAGGACTTCACCGTGAACGGCGACTCGAAGGTCGTCTGCGGGAACGTCCAGACCGCGAACGCGACCGTCTACCTGGTGGACACCGTGCTCATGCCGAAGTGACGCCGACCGGGAGCGCCCGCACCGGGCGCTCCCGGGCTCTACCCGAGGACTTCGCGCAGGCAGACCGCGAACTCCTCGGGTTTACCCGTGTATCCGAACTCGCCGCCGGTGAAGCCGCCGTGGTGGCTCGGGAACACCGCGGCCTCCTGCCCGAGCAATGCGGCCGTGGCGCGGGCCGTCCGTGCGGTGTAGGTGTCGCCGGTTTCCTCGCCGACCGCGATCACGATCCGGCTCGTCGCCGCCTTCAGAGCCTCGGCGTCGGGCCGGTAGTCGCTGACCGCCCAGGAGTTCTTCGACAGCAGTGGGTTGTCGCGGGTGCCGTCGTCTTCGGTCGGCAGGCCGAACGCGGCCGGGTCGGGCGTCGGCTGGGCGAAGTACTCGTCGGTGAACTCGCCCGGCCAGGACGTCACCCGGAAGAATTCGGCCATGCCCGCTCCGGTGCCACCGGTCTCGTACGCGGTGTTGAAGGCGGCCCGCGCGCGGTCGGCGGCCTCGGCGTCGGGGAGCACGGGGTTGATCGGGGGCTCGTGCGCGACCAGCGTGCGGACGTCCCCGGGGTGGGTCGCGACGAGTTCGAGCCCGGTGACCGCGCCACCGCTGCTGCCGAACACGTCGACCGGGCCCGCGTCGAGGGCCTCGATGAGCAGATGCAGGTCGGCGGCCTGTTGCTGGGGCGTGTGGTCGACCCGGCCGTCGCTGCGGACGCTGCGGCCCAGACCACGCGGGTCGTACGTGACGACCGTCCGGTCGGTGAACAGCCCGGCGAGCGTCGCGAAGCCCTCCGCCGTCATCGGCTGCCCGATCATCAGCAGCACCGGACGTCCGCCGGCCGGGGGAAGCGGGCCGCGGACGTCGTAGACCAGGTCGACGCCCGGAAGGGCGAGCAGGTGCGCCATGCGGGCAGCCTAAGTCGTCAGGTCGCAGCGGGTGGGGCCGACTAGGGAATCGAGGTGCGCGCGAAAGGCTGGACGGGGTGGCGGATCTGCTTCCGGATGCCGGTCGGTCACCGGCGGGACAGGTGGCCCCCCGACGCGTGCCCGCGGAGAGCGGCTCCCCGGAGGGCGGCTCGGCGGCAGGCGGCTCGGCGCGGGCGGACTGGCGGGTGGCGCCGGCGTGGGCCGGGCTCGCGATCTACGCACTGGTGGGTGCGGTGCGGGCCGGATGGTTCTCCGAGGGCGACACGTTCTGGCAGGTCCGGACCGGCTTCGCACTCCGGGCCGAGCGCACGGTGTTCCTGACCGACACGTTCTCCTGGACGGTCGCGGGCCGCGGGTGGCACCCGAACTCCTGGCTGTTCGACGTCCTGTTGTCGTGGGCCTACGGACGCGGTCACCTCGTCGGGCTGGCGCTGGTCGTCGCGTGCTGCGTGGCGGTGGTCGGGGTCGCCGCGGGCGTGGCCGGCCGGGCGCTGGGCACGCGCACGGACACGTTCGCGGTCTGTGCGACCGCGCTGGTGCTCCCGATGACGGTGTGGCTGAGCGCCCGCCCGCAGACGCTGACGTATGCGCTGCTACCGATCGTCGTGCTGCTGGCCGCGCGGGTGATGACGTGGCGCGGGCGGACGCTGGGGTTCGGGCTGGCGGGGCTGTACCTGCTGGTGGCGCTCTGGATGAACCTGCACCTGGCCGCACTGGCGGCGATTCCCGCGGTCGCGGCCGGGCTCGGGCTGCTGGTACTGAGCCGCCGTCGGGACGGACGGCATCGGCTGCTCCGCGTGGTGCGGGCCGCGGCGGCGCTGGCGGCGGTGGTGCTCGGGTGTCTGAGCTCGCCGTTCGGCGTCGGCGCGGTGGAATCGGCGCTGGCCACCCGTGACGCGTCGGACGAGTTGATCCCGGAGTGGGCGCCGTTGTGGGGCGCGGGTTCGTTGCCGCTGTTCACGTGGATCGCCGCGGTGCTGGCGTTCGTGCTCACGGCGGCGGCGTGGCGCCGGCGACCGCGGGACCCGCTGCTGCCGGTCTGGACCGGCGCGGTCGGAGTGCTGCTGCTCGGCGGCGTCGAGGCGGCCCGGTTCTCGCCGATGGCGCTGATCCTCGCGCTGCCCGCGGTCGCGTCCTGGGCGTCCGACGTCGACTGGAGGGCCGGACCGGCCCGGCGGCGGGTCGCGTTCCTGACCGGAGGGACCGCGGCAGGGTTCCTGGTGACGCTGGCGGTCGTGGCCGTGGTGCGGATCCCGTACCTGGGACGCCCGACGCCGGCCAGCTATCCGGCCGAGGCGACCGTGCGGGCGATCCCGGACGGCTGCCGGGTGCTCAACGAGTACGACGACGGCGGGTACCTGATCATGCTCCGGTCGGACGACGGGGTGCGGGTGGCGATGGACGGCCGCAACGACGTGTACGGAGCCGGGCAGATCAGGTTCGTGCAGGACCTGATCGAGGGACGGGCGGGTGCCCTGGACGAACTGGCCCGCCGCGACGTGCGATGTCTCTTGCTGATGCCGCGGCGGGCGCTGGTGGAGCAGGCGAAAGCCGCCGGGTGGCGCGTCGCGGCCACCGACCGCAACCGAGTCCTGCTCGTGCGCCCCTAGCGAGCCAGGCGACGCTCCAGGAACGACACCTCCGCCGCCACCACGGCCTCGTGCCCGGCCAGGAACGGGGCGTAGTGGCCGCCGGGGACACGGACGAGTTCGGCGTCGGGTGCGCTCCGGGCGGCGGCGACGCCGGGCTCGGCGAGCGCCGTGCGGTCGTCGTCGGCCACCACGACCAGGAGGGGGCACCGGGCCCGGGCGGCGTCGCGTCCGGGGCGGTAGACCGGGAGCGTGAGCACCGCCCGCGCCGCCACCGTTCGCGACCAGCCGGCGTAGGCGCCGTCGGGGTCGAGGGCGGCGTCGCCGTCGAGGGCGTCCGGGGTGGAGAGCATCGCGACCGTGCCGGGAGGGCCGGTGAGGGGCAGCAGACGCGGAGGACGGCCGAAGAGCCCGCCGATCGCGTCGAACAGGCCCCGGCCGGTGACGCGGGCCAGCGCGCGGCCGGTGGTGAACGTGCCGGCGTTGCGGGTGGCGGCCAGGCCGTCGGCGTTGGGGGTTTGGGCGACGGCCGCCGCCAGGCCGGGCAGCGTGGCCGCGAGCCGGAACACGTGGCCGCCGGCCAGCGAGAACCCCCAGATCGCGATCCGGTCCGGTGAGACATCCGGCAGCGTGCGCGCGAACGCGACGGCGGCGGCGAAGTCGTCGAGCTGATCGGCGATCCGGCCGACCTGACGTGGTTCGCCGCCGCTGGCGCCGAAGTGCCGGAAGTCGAACGCCAGCACGGTGAAGCCGGCGGCCGCGAACGCCGCCGCGAAACGGTCGGTGCCCGGCTCCTTCGTGACGCCGTAGCCGGGGCCCATCACGACGCAGGCCCCGTTCGTCCCCGGGTACAGCCAGGCCGCGCAGGTGTCGTTGCCGCTGGAGAACCGGACTTCGCTCCGGAGTGAGGTAGCGCTCATGGAAAAAGTGAACCACGTGGTTCTCATCGTGTCTACGGACCGTCGGCGGCTTCCCGGTCCATGGCGCGGGCGAGCGCCTCCAGCGCCGACTCGATGCGCGTGGTGTCGGACGTCGTCCGCCAATCCATGAGGAAGCCGCGGAACGTCGCGAGCAGAAGGTTCGCGACCTCCTCGCGGCGGGCCGAACTCCACTCCGGCGGGAGGAGCCCGGTCAGGGGAGCGAGGTACTGCTCGGCGGCCTCGCGGGCGAGGTGCGCGTAGCGGGCCGGGTCGTACATGGCCAGCCCGATCGCCTGGTCGATCACGCGCAGCCCGGTGGCGTCCGCTTCGAGCATCGGCCAGATCGCGCGGATCCGGTCGCCGAGCGTGCCGGACGGCAGGGCGGCCACCGCCTGCAGTGCGTTGCCGACGCGCTGGCCCCGGAGCCGGAGCAGAGCCTGGGCGAGCAGGTCGTCGCCGTCGGCGAAGTAGTAGAGCAACACCTTGTGCGTGGTTCCGGCGGCCCGGGCCGCCCGCCGGAGCGAGAAGTCGACGAGCCCGTGCTCGGCCAGATCCCTCGTCACCGATTCGAGCAGTTCGGCCCGGCGCTGCCGTCCCTTCGCCGAATCCGCGGAGCGCCGATAGGTCTCCTGCACGTCAGCCGGGCCGGAGCGGCGTGTCTGCGGGATCGTCGCGCATGGCGCCACAGTAACGCCGGTGCTCGTACCACCGGCCGACCTTGACGCGGGGCAGCGGCGCGCCTACCGTCGACGACAACTGATATACCAGTGCACAGGAGTGGATATGTCTAGCCTGGTCACGTCGACCGTCCCCGACCTGCACACTCCGCTCGCCGAGGCCGATCCCGAGGTGGCCGCGGCCATCACCGCCGAACTCCACCGCCAGCAGACGACGCTGGAGATGATCGCCAGCGAGAACTTCGCGCCGGTCGCCGTGATGCAGGCGCAAGGCTCGGTGCTGACGAACAAGTACGCCGAGGGCTACCCCGGCCGTCGGTACTACGGCGGCTGCGAGAACGTCGACGTCATCGAGCAGCTGGCCATCGACCGCCTCAAGGCCCTGTTCGGCGCCGAGTACGCGAACGTCCAGCCGCACTCCGGCGCGCAGGCCAACGCCGCCGCGATGGCGGCGCTGCTACAGCCGGGCGACACGATCCTGGGCCTCGACCTCGCCCACGGCGGTCACCTCACGCACGGCATGAAGCTGAATTTCTCCGGCAAGCTCTACGACGTGGCCGCCTATCACGTCGACCGCGAGAACCACCGGGTCGACATGGCCGAGGTCGAACGGTTGGCCCACGAGCGAGGTCCGAAGCTGATCGTCGCGGGCTGGTCGGCGTACCCGCGGCAGCTCGACTTCGCCGAGTTCCGGCGGATCGCCGACGAGGTCGGCGCGTACCTGATGGTCGACATGGCGCACTTCGCCGGGCTGGTCGCGACCGGCCTGCACCCGTCGCCGGTGCCGCACGCGCACGTGGTCACGTCGACCACCCACAAGACCCTCGGCGGCCCGCGCGGCGGCTTCATCCTGTCGGCCGCCGACCTGGCCAGGAAGTTCAACTCGGCGGTGTTCCCGGGGCAGCAGGGCGGCCCGCTCGAGCACGTCATCGCGGCCAAGGCGGTCGCGTTCAAGCTCGCCGCCGAACCCGCGTTCCGCGAGCGACAGGAGCGGACGCTGGCCGGCGCGCGGCTCCTGGCCGGCCGCCTGCTCGCCGACGACTGCCGGCAGGCCGGCGTCGGCGTGGTCAGCGGTGGCACCGACGTCCACCTGGTGCTCGTCGACCTGCGGGAGTCGCCGCTCGACGGCAAACAGGCCGAGGACCGGCTGCACGAGATCGGAATCACCGTGAACCGCAACGCGGTCCCGTTCGACCCGCGCCCGCCGATGGTGAGTTCCGGGGTCCGGATCGGAACCCCCGCGCTGGCCGCCCGCGGGTTCGGCACCGAGTCGTTCACGGAGGTCGCGGACATCATCGCGGCGGCGCTGCAGCCCTCGCCGGAGATCGACGCGCTGCGCGCCCGGGTCACCACGCTCGCCGGGCGCCACCCGCTCTACACCGACGGCCCGGTCTCGTCCGGTGGCACCGCATGACCCGGCCCGGCCCGGGCGCCGGCCTGCCTGACCACCCCGACTTCCTCTGGCGCGATCCCGAGCCCCGGAAGTCCTACGACGTGGTGATCGTCGGCGGTGGCGGCCACGGCCTGGCCACCGCGCACTACCTGGCCGCGAACCACGGCATCACGAACGTCGCCGTGCTGGAGAAGGGCTGGCTCGCGGGCGGCAACATGGCCCGCAACACCACGATCATCCGCTCGAACTACCTCTGGGACGAGAGCTCGGCGATCTACGAGCACGCGCTGAAACTCTGGGAGGGCCTGGAGGACGACCTCGGCTACCCGATCCTGCTCAGCCAGCGCGGCGTGCTGAACCTGGCCCACAGCCTGCAGGACGTCCGCGACAGCGTCCGCCGGGTCGAGGCCAACACGCTCAACGGCATCGACGCCGAATGGCTCGGCCCGGACGAGGTCCGCACGATCTGCCCGATCGTGAACACCTCGGCCGACATCCGCTACCCGGTCATGGGCGCGACCTATCAGCCGCGCGCGGCGATCGCCAAGCACGACTACGTCGCCTGGGGGTTCGCCCGCCGCGCCGACGAGGCCGGGATCGACCTGATCCAGGACTGCGAGGTCGTCGGGTTCTCCACGGCGGCCGATCGGGTCACGACCGTCAAAACCACCCGAGGCGACATCGCGGCGGGGAAAGTCCTGCTCTGCGCAGCCGGGCACACCAGCGTCCTCACCGGGCTGCTCGGGTTCCGCGTCCCGCTGCAGAGCCACCCGTTGCAGGCGCTCGTCTCCGAGCTGCTCGAACCCGTGCACCCGACGATCGTCATGTCGAACGCGGTGCACGTGTACGTGTCCCAGGCCCACAAGGGTGAGCTCGTCATGGGCGCGGGCGTCGACTCCTACAACGGGTACGGCCAGCGCGGCGCGTTCCACGTCATCGAGCGGCAAATGGCCGCCGCGGTCGAGCTGTTCCCGATCTTCGCCCGCGCCCACCTGCTGCGCAGCTGGGCCGGCATCGTCGACGTGAGCCCGGACGCCTCGCCGATCGCCGGCCGGACCCCGTACGCGAACGTCTACCTCAACTGCGGCTGGGGGACCGGCGGGTTCAAGGCCACCCCGGGCATCGGCTGGTGCCTGGCCGACACGGTCGCCAACGACGAACCCCACCCGTACGTGGCGCCGTTCTCGCTCGACCGGTTCGTCACCGGTGCCCTCGTCGACGAGCACGGCGCCGCCGCCGTCGCGCACTAAGGAGCCCGCTGTGCAGCTGATCGAATGCCCCTGGTGCGGGCCCCGCGAGGAGGTCGAGTTCTCCTACGGCGGCCAGGCCGGGGTGGCCTATCCGGCCGACCCGGCCGCGCTCTCCGACGAGGAGTGGGCGCACTACGTGTTCTACCGCGACAACCCCAAGGGCCGGTTCGCCGAGCGGTGGAGCCACGCCGCCGGGTGCCGCCGCTGGTTCAACGCGGTCCGCGACACCGCCACCTACCGGTTCGAGGATCGATGAGGACCCCCGCCGGAGGCCGGATCGACCGCGACCGCACGTGGACGTTCACGTTCGACGGCGAGACCTACACCGGCCACCCCGGCGACACGCTCGCGTCCGCGCTGCTGGCCAACGGCCGCCACGGGGTCGCCGGCAGCATCAAGCTCGGCCGCCCGCGCGGCTTCACCGCCGCCTGGGCCGAGGACTCGGGCGGTCTGGTCCAGATCGAGGAACCGTTCCCGGAGCCGATGCTGCTCGCCACCACGGTCGAGCTCCACGACGGCCTGTCGGCCTCGGGCCTGTCCGGACAGGGCCGCCTGGCCGACGTCCCCGACGTGGCCCGCTACGACGCCAGACACCACCACGTGGACGTTCTGGTGGTGGGGGCGGGACCGGCGGGTCTCACCGCGGCACTGGCCGCGGCCCGTGGCGGGGCCCGGGTCGCGCTCGTCGACGAGCAGTCCGAGGCCGGCGGCGCGTTGCTCTCCGCCCCGCCCGGATCCGACGGTCCGGCGGCAGGCTGGGCCGAGGCCGCCGTCGCCGAACTGGCGAGCTACCCCGACGTACTGCACCTGCAGCGCACGACCGCGTTCGGCAGCTACGACGACGGGTTCGTGCTCGCACTCGAGCGCCGCACCGATCACCTCGGCGCGGCGGCACCGCGGAACATCTCCCGCCAGCGGATCTGGCGGCTGCGCGCCCGCTCGATCGTCGTCGCGACCGGCGCGCACGAGCGGCCGATCGTGTTCGCCGACAACGACCGGCCCGGCATCATGCTGGCCGGGGCGGCCCGGACGTTCCTGAACCGGTACGGCGTGCGGGCGGGCCGGGAGGCCGTGGTCTTCACGACGAACGACAGCGCGTACGAGGCCGCGCTCGACCTGCACCGTGCGGGTGTCCGGGTGCGGGCACTGGTCGACGCGCGCCCGGCGGTCGGGTCGCGGCTCGCCGACGCGTGCGCCGCGGCCGGCATCTGGGTGGTACGCGAGTCCGTGGTCACCGGCACCCGGGGCGTCGAGCGGATCACGCACGCGCTGGTGGCGTCCGGTGACGACTCAGTCGCGTCCCCGGTCGCCTGCGACCTGCTGCTGGTCAGCGGCGGCTGGAACCCGGCCGTGCACCTGTTCAGCCAGGCCCGGGGGAAGCTCCGGTACGACGACGCACTCGGCGCGTTCGTCCCGGGCGAGCAGCTCGACGGCCTGATCGTGGCTGGCGCCGCCAACGGCGTCTTCGACCTGCCCGGCTGCCTGGCCGACGGGGCCAGGGCCGCGCGGGAGCTCGGCTTCGAGCCCGGGGACCTCCCGGCCGTGCCGGCGGCCGAGCCACCGGCCGCGCCGCTGGTGCTGTGGCGGGTACCGGGCGACGAGTCCGTCCAATTCGTCGACCTGCAGCGGGACGCCACCGTCGCCGACCTCCGGCACGCGGTCGGCGCCGGACTGCGGTCGATCGAGCACGTCAAACGCTTCACGACGATCGGTACCGCTCACGACCAGGGCAAGACGTCCGGCGTGCTGGCCTCGGGGATCGTCGCCGGGCTGCTCGGCGTCGGCGTGGAGGAGACCGGAACCACGACGTTCCGGCCGCCGTACACGCCGGTGGCGTTCGCGGCCCTGGCCGGCCGCGACCGCGGCCGTCTCTTCGACCCGGAGCGGTACACCGCGCTGCACGAGTGGCACGTCGGGGCGGGAGCCGTCTTCGAGGACGTCGGCCAATGGAAGCGCCCGCGCTACTACCCGCGGGCGGGCGAGGACATGGAGACCGCGGTGCTTCGCGAGTGCGCGGCCGCGCGAACCGGTGTCGGCATCCTCGACGGCTCGACGCTCGGCAAGATCGACGTCCAGGGCCCGGACGCCGGCGTGCTGCTCGACCGGCTCTACACGAACCTGATGAGCACGCTGAAACCCGGCCTGGTCCGGTACGGCGTGATGTGCGGTGCCGACGGCATGGTGATCGACGACGGCACCGTGATGCGGACCGCCGCCGACCGGCTCCTGGTGATGACCACCACCGGCGGCGCGGCGAAGATCCTCGACTGGATGGAGGAATGGCTGCAGACCGAGTGGCCAGGGCTGCGGGTGCGCACCACGTCGGTCACCGAGCAGTGGTCCACGTTCCCGGTTGTCGGCCCGCGCTCCCGGGACGTCGTCGGCGCGGTCTTCCCGGACGTCGACGTCTCGAAGGAGGCGTTCCCGTTCATGGCGATCCGGGAGACCACACTGGACGGCGTGCCGGTCCGGCTGGCGCGGATCAGCTTCTCCGGCGAGCTGGCCTACGAGGTGTACGTCAACTCGTGGTACGCCGGGGCGGTGTGGGAGCGGCTGCTGGACGCCGGGCGCCCGTACGGCATCACGCCCTACGGCACCGAGACCATGCACGTGCTGCGGGCCGAGAAGGGCTACCCGATCATCGGGCAGGACACCGACGGCACGGTGACGCCGCAGGACCTCGGCATGTCGTGGGTGGTGTCGAAGAAGAAGCCGGACTTCGTCGGCAAGCGCTCGTTCTCCCGCGCGGCCAATCAGGATCCGCTGCGCAAACAGCTGGTCGGGCTGCTGCCGCTGGACCGCGAGACCGTGCTGCCGGAGGGCTCGCAGATCATCGAGGAACTCACCGAGCCTCCGGTGGCGATGCTCGGCCACGTCACGTCCAGCTACCGCAGCGCCGAGCTCGGGCGGCCGTTCGCGCTCGCGCTGGTCAAGGGCGGCCGGTCGCGAATCGGTGACACCCTCCAGGTCCCGGTGGGTGGCACGCTCGTCCCGGTCGAGGTCACCGGTTCCGTGCTCGTCGACCCGGAAGGAGCCCGCCGCGATGGCTGAGCTGCTGCGCACGCATCCGTTGTCGTCCCGGGCGGACGCGCTGGCGGCGGCCGGAATCAGCGTCGAGCCGTACGTCGCGATGGTGAACGTGCGGGCGGACGCGGGTCACCCGTCGGAGCCGAACACCTGGGTCGAGGTCAACGGCGGCCGGGAGATCTGGCGCGGCCCCGACGAGTGGCTGCTCACCAACCCGGCCGAGGACCCCGGGGACTACGAGGCGCGGATCCGGGCCGAGGTCGAACCGCGGGGCGGCGTCGTCACCGACGTGTCCGCGCAGCGGATCACCCTGCGGCTGACCGGTGCGCAGGCGAGGGAAACCTTGTCGCACGGGTGCGCGATCGACCTGCACCCGCGGGTGTTCACGCACGGGCAGTGCGTCCAGACGCGGGTCGCGCAGGCGGTGGTCGTCCTGCTCCGCGATCGCGACGACTACGTGCTCCTGGTCCGCTCGTCGTTCGCGGGCTACCTCGCCGACTGGCTGCTGGACGCCGTTTAGATGACCGCCCGGATCGCCCGCTCGAACCCGACGACGTGTGCGCGGGCCAGGTGGTCGGCGCGGTCGCCGTTCCCGGCGGCGATCGCGCGCAGCAGCTGGACGTGCTCGGCGACGACGTCGAGGTCGGTCGTGTCCAGCCGGTCGAGGAACAAGCAGTGAATGCGCGTCGCCAGGTTGTGGTAGCGGATCAGGACGTCCTCGAGGTGCGGATTGCCCGCGGCCCGGTAGATCGCCCGGTGCACGCCGAGGTCCCACCGCATCACGTCGGTGCGGTTCGTGTGGTGAACGTCCAGCCGCTCGGTGCCGACCGCCAGGTCTTCGAGCTCGGCCCGGGCCGCGCGGGGAGCCCGTTCGGCGGCCCGGCGGGCGGCCAGCGGCTCGAGCTGGACCCGGATCTCGGAGAGGTGCGCGAGGTCGGCGATGTCCATGCCGGTCGCGAACGTGCCGCGACGGGAGTAGGAAACCACCAGCCGGTCGACCTCCAGCCGCTTCAGCGCCTCGCGCACCGGGGTACGCCCCATGCCGAGAGACTTCGCGATCGCGTCGTCGTCGATCGGCTCGCCGGGGCGGATCGTCAGCATGATCAGCTGATCCCGGAGCGCGAGGTAGGCGCGGTCGGCCATCGAGGCCGGAGCCGGGTCCGACCCGAGCGGGACTGCGCACATGACACTAATATATCAGGAGCCCGGCGATGACGATCAGCGCCTTCGATCTGTTCACGGTCGGGATCGGTCCGTCCAGTTCGCACACCGTCGGCCCGATGCGCGCGGCCCGCTCGTTCGCCGACCGGCTGGCCGCGCTCGGGGTGCTGCCCCGGGTCGCCCGGGTGCGCTGCGAGCTGTTCGGGTCGCTCGGCGCGACCGGTCACGGGCACGGCAGCGTCAAGGCCGTGCTGCTGGGGCTGGAGGGCGAGCGTCCGGAGCTGGTCGACCCGGCCGCGGCCGATCCGCGCGTCGGCGCGATCCGGGGAGGCGGAAAGCTGCTGCTGGCCGGTGAGCACCCGATCGAGATCGCGGTCGACGACGACGTGATCCTGCACCGCCGCGAGCGGCTGGACTTCCACACCAACGGCATGCGGTTCCACGCGTACGACACCGCCGGCGGCGAGCTCGACCGGCGCGAGTACTACTCGGTCGGCGGCGGGTTCGTCCTGGACGAGGACGAGTCCGGGCAGCCGCTGATCGTCGAGGACGCGACCCCGGTGCGCTACCCGTTCCGGACCGGCCGGGAACTGCTCGATCACGGCCTGCCGATCAGCGAGGTCATGCTCGCGAACGAGCTGTCCTGGCGCACCGAGGACGAGATCCGCAGTGGGCTGCTGCACCTCTGGTCGGTCATGCAGGAGTGCGTCGACCGCGGCTGCTCGACGCCGGGGGTGCTGCCGGGCGGGCTGAAGGTCCGCCGGCGGGCGGCCGCGCTGCGCGAGACGCTCGAGACCAGCCAGGACCACTCCGACCCGCTGCGGGCGATGGAGTGGGTGACGCTCTACGCGCTCGCGGTCAACGAGGAGAACGCCGCCGGCGGGCGCGTCGTCACCGCGCCGACGAACGGCGCCGCCGGCATCATCCCGGCGGTGCTGCACTACTACCGGGACTTCCTCGACTCCTACAGCGAGGACGGTGTCGTGCGGTTCCTGCTCACCGCGGCCGCGATCGGGCTGCTGTTCAAGGAGAACGCCTCGATCTCGGGGGCCGAGGTCGGCTGCCAGGGCGAGGTCGGCTCGGCCTGCTCGATGGCGGCGGCCGGGCTCGCGGAAGTGCTCGGCGGCACGCCGGAGCAGGTCGAGAACGCGGCCGAGATCGGCATCGAACACAACCTCGGGCTGACCTGCGACCCGGTCGGCGGGCTGGTGCAGATCCCGTGCATCGAGCGGAACGCGGTCGGGTCGGTCAAGGCGATCACCGCGGCCCGGATGGCACTGCGCGGTGACGGCCGGCACCACGTGACCCTGGACAAGGCGATCAAGACCATGCGTGAGACCGGCGCCGACATGAAGGACAAGTACAAGGAGACCGCGCGCGGAGGGCTCGCCCTCAACGTGGTGGAGTGCTGAGCGCACCGGCCTTATGACAACACGGTTGACGCCGGAGCGCGCCCCGGTTTCGATCGAGGTCATGGACCCGCGGAAGTCCCTGGCCGACGTCCAGCACGGTGTGTACTGGCTCGAGGACCCGGGCCGCCCGGACGCACGGCCGGCGCTGACCGCCGACACGTCGTGCGACCTCGCGGTGGTCGGGGGCGGCTACTCCGGCCTCTGGGCGGCGCTGATCGCCAAGGAGCGCGACCCGTCGCTGGACGTCGTCCTGCTGGAAGGATCCCGGATCGGGCACGCCGCGTCCGGCCGGAACGGCGGGTTCTGCGCCGCCAGCCTGACCCACGGGCTGGGCAACGGGCTCTCGCGGTGGCCGTCGGAGTTGGCCGAGCTGGAGCGGCTCGGCTCGGCGAACCTGCGCGCGATCGAGGACGCGCTGACCCGCCACGGCATCGACGCGGAGTGGGAGCGTACCGGCGCGCTGAACGTCGCGACCGAGCCGTACCAGGCCCGTGAGCTGCAAGACGAGGTCGCGGTGGCGGCCCGGTACGGCGTCGCGCTCGAGTACCTGGACGCCGACGCGGTGCGCGCCGAGGTCGACTCTCCGACGTACCTGGCCGGGACGTGGGACCGGGACGGCACGGCGCTCGTGCACCCGGCCAAGCTCGCCTGGGGCCTCGCCGACGCCTGCCGGCGGCTCGGCGTCCGGATCTACGAACTGACGCCGGTGCTGGGGCTGACCTCGGCCGGAGCCGGGTTGTCGCTCCGGACGCGGAACGCGACCGTGCGCGCGCGGCGTGCCGCGCTGGGAACGAACGTGTACCCGTCGCTGGTGCGGCGGATCCGGCCGTACACGGTGCCGGTGTACGACTACGCGCTGATGACCGAGCCGCTCGGCGACGCGCAGCTGAACTCGATCGGCTGGCGGAACCGGCAGGGGCTGGGCGACTCGGGCAACCAGTTCCACTACTACCGGCTCACTGCCGACCACCGGATCCTGTGGGGCGGGTACGACGCGATCTACCACTTCGGCGGGCGGGTCCGGGCCCGCTACGAGGGCCGGCCGGAGACGTCGGCCCGGCTCGCGGGCCATTTCTTCGAGACGTTTCCGCAGCTGGAGGGCTTGCGGTTCACGCACGCCTGGGGCGGGGCGATCGACACCTGCACGCGCTTCTCGGCGTTCTTCGGCACGGCCCACGCGGGGCGGGTGGCCTACGCGGCCGGCTACACCGGGCTCGGGGTGGGAGCGACCCGCTTCGGGGCCGAGGTGATGCTCGACCTGCTGGCCGGCGAGACCACCGAGCGGACCGCGACCCGGATGGTGCGCACCAAGCCGCTGCCGTTCCCGCCCGAACCGCTGCGTTACGCGGGCGTCGAGCTGACCCGCCGGTCGCTGGTCGCGGCCGACGCCAACGGCGGGCGCCGCAACCTCTGGCTCCGGGCCATGGACGCGGTGGGGTTCGGCTTCGACAGCTGACGCGTTGCGACCAAAGTCGGAGCCAGGGTAGCCGGTGGCCGGAAGCGTGGGCCGGTGCGGGCCGGGATGCTCGCCGGCATGCCCTACGGATATCTGTTCACGGTCGCGGTGCTGGCGTTCGTGACCGCGACCGCGGTGATCGGCCCCCGGCCTGCCCACACCACCCAGAATTTCTGGGGGTTCTGGGCGACGTTCCTGATCAACGAACTCCCGTTCCTCGCGCTGTACGTGCTCGCGGCGTCGAGCGTCCTCGCCCTGGTGCAGGGTGACCTGCTGTCGCCGGGTGGTCTGGCCGGGCTCGCGGTCGCGGTATTCACCGCGGGCGGGCTCGTCGTCCTGATCCGGCGTGCGCTGGCGACGCGGGCGGTGCTGGCCGGGATCGGGCTCGCGCCCGGGCCGGTGCGCTGGGCCCACGTCCTGCTGGCGCCGCTGGCCGTGCGGCGCTGGGACGTCACGCGTGCCGGGAAGATCGCCTACGGCGACGCGGGCCGCCGCAACCTCCTCGACGTCTACCACCGCCGTGACCGTCCGACCGGCGGGCCGGTCCTGGTCTACTTCCACGGCGGCGGGTTCCACTCCGGGCACAACCGGCGGGAAGGCCGGGCGCTGTTGTACCGGCTGGCCGCGCGCGGCTGGGTCTGCGTGAGCGCGAACTACCGGTTCAGCGGCTACCCGGACGCCCACGCCGACGCCGAGCGGGTGGTCGCCTGGGTGCGTGCGCACGCCGCGGAGTACGGCGGCGATCCGGCGACCGTGTGTGTGTCCGGCAGCTCGGCCGGTGGCCACCTGGCCGCGATGACCGCGCTCGCGGATCCTTCGATCTCCGGCGCGATCGGCTTCTACGGCTACTACGGACGCGTGGCCGGCCCGGGCTCGTCGCCGCTGGATCTCGTCCGGGACGCACCGCCGTTCCTGTTCCTGCACGGTGACCTGGACTCCTCGACGCTGGTGGAGGACACCCGGGAGTTCGTCTCCCGGCTCCGCGAGGCGAGCCGCGGACCGGTGTTCTACGCCGAGCTGCCGGGAGCCCAGCACTCGTTCGACCTGTTCTATTCGCTGCGCTACAGCCAGCTCATCGACGCGGTCGAGGCGTTCGGCGCCACGCTGGTCAAGGCCTGAGCGGGACGAGCCGGGGGCGCCGGCGGGCGGCCAGGTCCTCCAGCCAGCCGAACAGCACCACCGCGACGCCGATCAACACCCAGGCGGCCGGGAACCAGATCAGCGGTGAGCCGCCCAGCCAGGTGCTCGCGATCAGCAGCGCGACGCCGTGCCAGAGGAAGATCGTGACCGCCCTGGCGTTGATCACGCTGATCGCCCGGTCGAGCCAGGGCACACGATCGAGCCACTCCAGGCGGAACGAGAAGCGCATCAGGATCAGCACCGTTCCGAAGTAGTACAGCGCGATCGCGAGATCGCTGTCGAGCAGGGACGAACTCCGCGCCACCCCGGCCAGCCACGCGATCCCGGCCAGCGCGATCACGCCGCCGAGCGTGAGCAGTTTGGCCGGCGAGGCCCGGCGCAGCTGCCCGTCCGCGTGGGCGAACCCGATCAGCCAGCAGCCCAGGTACGTCAGGACGTCGTTTATCGAGTTGCCCCACCAGCCGGCCAGCGGAACGACGTCGAGCTCGCCCAGCGTCAGCAGGAGGAACGGCGCCGCCACCGTGGGCCCGGGCGCGCGCCGGAACGCGGGCAGCAGTACCGGCGAGAGCACGACGAAGAGCAGGTACGTCTTGACGTACCAGAGCACGCCCCAGCCGACGACCCCCCACCCGCTGCCGACGGGGTTGCCGATCGGCAGGATCCAGAAGAGCAGCTGCCAGGGGTCGATCGGGCTGCCGTCCGGGGTGACCCAGTCGCCCGGCGGACCGTCGTGCCAGATCATCACCGGCACCCAGATCAGGCCGAACGCCCAGAGAACCGGGAGGAGCCGGCGGACCCGGGTGCCGACCGCCCGGCGCGGGGACCGGCTCATCGACCGGGCCATGAGCGACCCGCCGATCGCGAACATGATGCCCATCGAGGGCAGCCATTTCAGCCAGAGCCAGCCGAAGGCGTGGAAGACCGTGACGCGGACGAGCGCGGCGGCGCGCAGCGCGTCGAGGTAGCGGTCGCGGTGGGTGACACGGGGTTGGTCGGTGACGGCCGGGAGGTTCATCGGCGGGGTCCTTCGCGGTTTCCCGGCGGCATGGGGGCTCGCACGGGTGGGAGGGGCGCGGACAGGCGCCGATCTAGATGCGAAGGGATCCGAGTTCGTGCAGGCCGGCGCCGTCTCGTTCGGCCGGCGCCGGTGGTGGGCAGCGGGTGTCGGGCGCGGTCGTGCGGTCGGCGGTGGCGGTGGCGGAGGCCGGGGTGGTGCCGGTTTTGGACGCCGCCACCGCGACGGGCGCGGCCTGGTGACACCCGTCCGGCGCCGCCAGCAGGCCGGCTGACACCGGGAAGCCCGCTGCCGCCAGGACGTCGGTTGTCGCCAGGACGTCGGTTGCCGCCACGACGTCCCCCGCGGCCGTCGCGACGGGTTCGTCGTCCAGGCAGTGCGGGAGCACGAGCAGCGCCAAGGCGGCCAGGACGACCGCGACGAACAGGGCCCGGCGGCCGGGTCCGGCGGCCGGGGCACCGGCCGCCGGAGAGTTCATGCCGCTCAGCATAGGTGCCCCGCGCTCGGGAGCGCCTGAGGAGCGGCGCCTGCGGACCCCTCCGGATCCCTCCGCGGACAGCGATGTGGTTCGCGTCGACGCGGGGGCGTCGGTAAGGGGGTTTTGCCGATGTCGTCCTTCGTCCGTCGAGTCGTGGCGTGTGCCGCCGCCGCCGTCACCGCGCTCGTCCTGACCGCGGGCACCGCCCGGGCCGGCGACGTGCGCGGGTCGGACGTGTCCGGATGGCAGCACCCCCGCGGCGCCGAGGTCGACTGGACCGCGGTCCGCACCGACGGCGAGGCGTTCACGTTCATCAAGGCGACCGAGGGCTCGGACTTCGTCAGCCGCACGTTCACCACCGACTGGAAGGCCAGCCGGGCGGCCGGCCTGCTCCGCGGCGCGTACCACTTCGCGCGGCCGTCGGTCGGGTCCGCGGTGGCGCAGGCCGATCACTTCGCCCGGACGGTCGGCAGCCTCGGCGCGCCCGGTGACCTGCCGCCGGTGCTCGACCTGGAGGTCTCCGGCGGCCTCACCCCGGCGCAGCTCGCGACGTGGACGTCGCAGTGGCTCGTGGAGGCCCGGGCCCGCACCGGCCGGACGCCGCTGATCTACACGTCGCCCAACTTCTGGCAGACGTCGATGGGGAACTCGAAGGCGTTCCTCGGCTACCCGCTGTGGGTCGCCCGCTACGCGTCGGCGCCGAGCGCGATCGTGTGGCCGCGCTGGACGTTCTGGCAGTACACGCAGACCGGCACGCTGGCCGGCATCAGCACCGCGGTCGACCGCAACCTGTTCAACGGATCGCTGGACCAGCTGCGCGCCCTGGCCAACCTGGCCCCGCTGACGGGCGCGCCGCGTACGGACGCGGCCGTGACCGGCCCGTCGGCCCCGACCGGCCCGTCGGCCCCGTCGGCTTCCTCCGGCTCGTCGGCTTCGTCCGGCGTGATCGGGTCGGCCGCCGGTCGTCTGCCGGGCGCCGTGCTCGGCGCGCCGGGTGCGTCCGTCCGCGCCGACGGCAGCGTCGTGGTCGCGGCCCGTAGCCGGTCCGGCCTCCTCGTCACCGAATACTCCGGCGGACGCTGGGGGAGCTCGCGTCCGCTCGCCGGCCGTCTCGGGTCGGACCCCGCGGTGGTGAGCGGGTCCGGCGGACGGGTCGACGTGCTGGCCCGTTCGACGTCCGGCGCGCTCGTGCAGCGCTCGCGGGTCCGGGGCGGGTGGAGCGCGTGGAAGAACCTGGGCGGCCCGATGGCCGGCACCCCGGCGGCGGTGGCGGCCGGCGGTGACCTGGTCGTCGCGGCCCGGGGGAGCGACCAGCGGCTGTGGGTCCGGCGCTACCACGCCGGGCAGTGGGCGGCCTGGACGCGGACGACCACCGTGCTGACCGGCGACCCCGCGCTGGCGAGCGTCGGCGGCCGGCCGGTGCTGGTCGCCCGTACCCGCGCGGCCGGGCTCGCGACGGCGGCACTGGCCGGAACGCGTCCGGGCCGGTGGACCGCGCTGAAGGGGACGGCCGGCCCGGTGTCGGCGTCCGCGGCCGGGAACCGGGTCGTGGTGGTGGTCCGCGACGCGCGGGGCGCCCTGCACCGCCGGGCGAGCGTGTCCGGACGCTGGGGAGCCTGGCAGAACGTGCCCGGCCCGTCCGGCGCCGGAGCCGCCGTGGTAACCGCCCCGGCCGGTGACCTGGTGGTGACGCGGGTGGGCCCGAGCGTCACGGTCGCCGCTCTGCGCTAGCGGCGGCGACCCCGGCGTCCTCCTACAGCGGGCGGGCGAAGACCCGGAACTCGTCGCGGGACGTGTGCATGCCCCACAGCGTTCCGGCCAGCACCGCGGGATCGGTCCGGGGGTCTCCGGCCGTGATCGCGCCCGGGATGATCAGCTGACCGACGTGCACGTTCTCCGGCGCCAGGACGGTGTGCAGCATCGTCGCGTACGCGCCTTCGCCGGCGAACGCGATCGAGGTTCCGGCGACCGCCGGGTTGGGCCGCGCGCCGCTGCCCCCGTTGGCGAACAGGATCGTGCCGCGGCCCAGCGCCCGCATCCCGGGCAGGACCTGCCGCACCGCGGTCAGCGGGCCGAATATCGAGAACTCGACCGCGCCCGCCACGTCGGCGGCGGTGGTGTCGAGCACCGGGCGCAGGAAGTCCCGGTGCGGGATCGGACTGTACTCCAGCACCTCGATCGGGCCGAGCTCCTGGCCCGCCGAGTCGAGGGCGCCGGCCAGCGCGTCCCGGTCCCGCACGTCCGCGGCGTACCCGCGGGTGTCGAGGCCCTCCCCGGCGAGCGCGGTGGCGAGCGCGCCGGGACTGCGGGAGATCAGCGCGACGGAGAAGCCCTCGGCGCCGAACCTGCGCGCGACGGCGGCCCCGAGGCCCGGTCCGGCACCGATGATGGCGATGGTGGTCATGACGTCATCCTGCGCGCCGGCCGGTCCAGCCGGGCCTCCACCCCGTCCAGGAACAGCTCCAGCGCCATCGGGTACGCGCTGGCACGCATGGTTTCGGCCAGCGCCGCCGAGCAGGCCGCGATGTTCGGGTGGGTCGATCGCGGCAACCCCGCGTAGACCGTGTCCCAGACCGCGTCGTCGGCCGTGTCGGTGTCGTGCGGGAGCGCCGCCGCCGACGCGTCGAGCGCGGCGAAGCCGAGCGTCAGGTCGATGAACGCGTGGTAGTGCCTGGCCGCGTCGCCGGGGGCGAAACCCGCGTCCCGGAGGATGCCCAGCCCGAGCTCGATCGTGCTGATCTCGTGGGGCCGCCCGGTGACCCGAGATGCGGTCAGCGCCGAGATCCGCGGCTCGGCGACCAGCGCCGAGTGGATCCGCAGCCCGAGTTCCCGCAGTGTGCCGCGCAGCTCACCGCTCGGAGCGAAGTCGGCCAGATACTGGCCGATCAGATCGTCCGCCACGGCCCGGATCAGCTCGTCGGTGTTGCGGAAGTACCGGTAGACCGACGACGGATCCGCGCCGAGCGCGATGCCCAGCCGCCGGACGCTGAGCCCCTCCGAGCCGTGCTCGTGGATCAGCCGGATCGCGGTCCGCACGATCAGTTCGTGGCTGAGCACCACCCCGGTCTTCGTCGGACGCCGCCGCCGTCGTTCACCCACCACGCGCTTGGTCATGCCCCGATGACAACACCCGTGCTTCCGGCGATCAACCGGTGGTGACGTCGGCGAGGCGCCGGCGCGGGCTGAGACCGGCCGTCCGCTCCGGGTGCCCGATCCGGAACGACACCAGCCCGGTGGACGCGGGACGGCCGAGGATCGCGCCCCAGCGTCCGGAGAACGTGTCCGGCCCGCCGGTGGCCCGGTCGCGGTCGATGCGCTCGGTGATCTGGTTCATGTGGTGGAACCCGAGACCGAGCGCGGTGGCCGCGAGATGCATCCGGGCCAGCAACCGCCCGCCGGTGACCTGCGCGGCCCGATCGGTCACGTCGTCCACGGTGATGACGCCGTAGGCCGCGGCGGTGGCGGTGTGCACTTCGCGGGTGGCCTTCACCCAGAACGCGTCGCCGTCGGCCCGGGACTGGGCGGGCAGCATTTTCGCGGCGAACAGCGTCAGGCCTCCGAGGCCCTGGCCGTCGAGCGTGAGCCCGTCGCGGTGCTCGTCGACGTCACCGCGGTCGCTGCGGAACCACGAGAATGCCTCCGCCGACTGCTCGTCGTCGGCGACGATCGCCTCGGTGGCCTCGACGTAGAGGTCGCCGAGCCGGTCGCGATCGGTCACCCACCGCACGTCGGCGCCGTCGATACCGGCGGGCAGCCGGCTCACGTCGACCGGGGCCTTCGTGTACGGCCCGCGATTCGTGTGGCGCCGCGGGATCGCGTCGGCCAGCTCGCGGTCGCGGGACGATCCGCCGGGCGCCAGGACGATCCGGGCCACCAGGTCGGACCCGGTGCCGTCCGGGAACAGGCTCACCGCCGGAGTGAAACCCGCGGGCCCGGCCGCGATCGCCATGTTCTCGACCGCGCAGCCCAGCCCGGCGAAGTGCTCCCGGCCGCTCGCGTCGTTGCACGGCATCCGCCGGGCCGGGTCCGAGTGGACGTCGATCACGCCCCCGGACACCGCGATCCGCCAGGGCTGGGTGTTGTGCGGATTGCAGGCCAGGACACCCGCCCCCACCACCCGGTCGACGCCGGACATCCCGGCCCAGTCGTGCCAGAGGTCGTACGGGTCGCCCGAGCCCGCACGGAAAACGCCGTTCGTGCCGGCCCGGAGCGCGGTGGCGCCCACCGCGACGGATCCGATGCCGGCCCCGGCCAGTTTCAACGCGGACCGTCGACTCAGTTGTGTGGTCATGCCCGCAGGCTCGCGCCGGACCGGGTGCCGGCGCACCACCCCGCCCGGCGCTGTACCCGGGGTACCCGCGTACCGCACAATCGACAACGCCATGGCGATCTCGAGCGTCCGTCCCCTGCTGACCGTGAAACGGGTGATCCCGCCCGTCCGCGACGGCGCGGTGGCCCGGGCGGGGCCGGTGGGCCGGCTGCGTGCGGCCCGGACCCGGCTGACGGTCGTGGTGGCGCCCGCCGGGTGGGGCAAGACGAGCACGCTGAGCGGCTGGGCCGCCGACCCGGACGAGGAGCGGCGCATCGCCTGGGTCTCACTCGACGAGAGTGACGACGAGCCGGCCCGGTTCTGGACCTATGTGCTCACCGCGCTCCGGGAGGTCAGCGACGAGATCAGCGAAGAACCGCTGCGCTCGCTCGGCGCGGCCGACGTCTCGCCGGTCGACCTCGCGCTGCCGGTGCTGCTCAACGAACTGGCCACCGCCACCCAGCAGCACGTGCTGGTGCTGGACGACTACCACGTGCTCACCGATCCGCGGATCCACGAGGCCGTCGAGTTCCTGGTGTCCTATCTGCCCCCGGCACTGCGACTGGTGATCGCCGGGCGGGCCGATCCGCCGCTGCCGCTGGCCCGGCTGCGGGCCCGTGGTGACCTGACCGAATTGCGGGCCGGTCACCTGCGGTTCTCGCCCGACGAGACGGCGGCGCTGGTGTCGGCCGTCGCGGGCGTCCCGCTCGACGCCGACGCGGCCGGTGCGATGTGGAAGCGCACCGAAGGCTGGGCGGCCGGCGTCCAGTTGGCGGCGCTGGCGCTGCGGGCCGACCCGGGCCGTCTCGACGGCGACGACCGGCACCTGCTCGACTACTTCGCCGCCGACGTCCTGCCCGGGCTGGCGCCGCGCCAGCGTGAGCTGCTCGTCCGGTCGGCGCCGCTGGAGCTGCTGTCGGGCCCGCTCTGTGACGCCGTCCTGCGGACGACCGGCTCGGCCGACGTCCTGGCCGAACTCGAGCGGGCGGACCTGTTCGTCGCCGCGCTCGACGCCGACCGGCAGTGGTACCGGTGCCACCGCCTGCTCCGCGACGCGTTGCGGCACGAAGCCGGCGCCGACCCGGACGACGTCCTCGCGCGCGCGGCCGACTGGTTCGCGAGTCACGACCGGATCGACGACGCGGTGAGTCACCTGGTGCGGGCCGGCCGCACCGAGGCCGCCGCCGCCCTGCTGACCGAGACCGCCCAGCCGTGGTTCTTCGAGCGGGGCGCGGCGGCGACGTTCCTGCAGCTCGGCGAGCAGTTGCCCCGCTCCGTGATCGGGCCGGTGCTGGGGCACACGCTGGGCTACGCGGCCGCGCTCTGCGGCCGGCAGGAGAGGGTGATCCACTGGCTGGACGAGAGCGCGGCCGGGGTCCGCCCAGACACCGAGCTGGCGGGATGGCACAGCTTCCGGGCCGCGGCACTGTGCATGCGGTGCACGTTCGGAGTGCCGGACGCCGACCCGGGCCTGGCCGTCGAGCTCGCCCGGGAGGCCCTCGCGCTGGAGACCGCCGGGGGCGGGGGCAATCCGACGGTCGGGCTCGCACTGGGCGCGGCGCTGGTCCGCGACGGCCAGTTCGACGAGGGCGTCGCGATCCTGCTGCCGCTCTGGCGGCGCGATTGGGCCGGCTGGCCGCCGTGGCTGGTCCTGCAGGTCGCCGGCACGCTCACCGTGGGCCTGGTCGAGCTCGACCGGGGCCCGGAGTGCGATCGGGTGGCCCGGGACGCGGCACCGGTGGCCGCGGTCGTGGAACGTGAGGGCCGGGAGGCGGCCACCCCCGGGCTGGCCCACCTGCGCACCGCCGAGGGGCGTCGTCGCTACCGCGAGGCCGACCTCGGCGGTGCGGTCGAGTCGCTGCGGCGCGCGGCCGCGCTGGCCGAGCTGCATCCGCGGTCGATCATGCTGGTCGTGGCCCTGGTCTACCTGGCCGACGCCGAACTCGCCTGCGGTGACCGCCCGGCCGCCCGGGCGGCGCTGGCCCGGGCCCGTGACGTCGTCGACGAGGAGGGGCTGACCGGCTTCGCCGCGTCCCGGCTCGCGGAGGCGGAGGCCCGGCTGGGGCGCCGCTCCGCCCGCGCGGCCGTCCGGTCCGGCGCCGTCCTGGAGGAGCTGACCGACCGCGAGCTCTCGATCCTGCGCGCACTGCAGGGGACGGCGAGCCAGCGCGAGATCGCGTCCGCACACTTCCTCTCGATCAACACGGTGAAGGCCTACACCAAGGGCCTGTACCGCAAGCTCGGCGTCGCGTCGCGTCAGGACGCGGTGGCCACCGGCCGGGAGCTCGGCCTGATCTGAGCGGGTACCCCGGGTGCTTCCGGCCGCGGGGTGGTGCGCGGGCACCCGGGTGATCGGTTGCCTGTGGTCATGCCCACTCAGCTGACCCTGCGTCACCCCGTGTCGGAAGCGCTGCTGCGTCTGATCCGGACCCGATTCGATCGGGTCTCGACGCCGGACGCGACGGTGCTGGTCGTCGAAGACCTCGACCAGGCCTCGATGCGCGCGCTGCTGACCCTGCTGTGGGACGCCGGCCAGGAAGTCCTCTCTCTGGACAACAGGAGCTCATCATGCTGAAGCAGACCACCGTGGCGATCGTCGGAGCCGGGCCCACCGGGCTGCTGCTCGCCGGCGACCTCGCACACGCCGGAGTCGACGTCACCGTGCTGGAGCGGCGCGGCACGGAGTCGAACCTGACCCGCGCGTTCGGCGTCCACGCCCGGACGCTCGAGCACCTCGACGCCCGTGACCTGGCCGACGACCTGGTCGCGGGCGGCGCCCGGGTCGAGCACCTGCGGCTCTTCGACCACCTGCAGGTCGACCTGTCGCGCCTTCCGTCGCGGTTCCCGTTCCTGCTGATCACCCCTCAGTACAACGTGGAGGCGGCGCTCGAGCGGCGGGCGGTCGCGGCCGGTGCCCGCCTGGTGCGGGGCGCCGAGGTGACCGCGCTGCGCCAGGATGCCGAGGGCGTCGACCTGACCGTCGACGGCGCGACGGTCCGGGCGGAGTACGTGGTCGGTGCCGACGGGGTGCACAGCGTCGTGCGGGAGGCGCTCGGGCTGCCGTTCCCCGGTAGGTCGGTGCTGAAGTCGATCATGCTCGCGGACGTCCGGCTCAGTCGTCCGCCGGAGAACGCGCTCGCGGTCAACGCGGTGGGTGACGCGTTCGCGTTCATCGCGCCGTTCGGCGACGGGTGGCACCGGATCTTCGCCTGGGACCGGCTCCACCAGGCCCCCGACACCGCGCCGCTGGCGCTCGACGACATCCGGGACGTGACCCGGCGCGCGCTCGGCACCGACTACGGCCTGGAGGAGGCCCGCTGGTTGTCGCGCTTCCACAGCGACGAGCGGCAGGCGCCGCACTACCGGGCCGGCCGGGTGTTCCTGGCCGGGGACGCGGCCCACGTCCATTCCCCGGCCGGTGGTCAGGGCATGAACACCGGTCTGCAGGACGCGGCCAACCTGGGCTGGAAGCTCGCGGCCGCGGTGCGGGGCTGGGCCCCGGACGGGCTGCTCGACACGTACGAGAGCGAGCGGCACCCGGTCGGGCGGCTGGTGCTGCGCAGCAGCGGCGCGATCATCCGGATGGCGATGGTGCGGTCGCGGGCCGGTCGCTTCACGCGCAACACGGTCGGCGGAGCCGCGTTCCGGCTGCCGGTCGTCGCGCGCAAGGTGTCCGGGACCATCTCCGGCCTCGGAATCGACTACCCGGGTGCGCCCCGGGCCGCCGACCTGCCGCTGGCCGGGTCGCGACGGCTGTACGAGGAGCTGCGCGCCGGCAAGTACGTGCTGGTCGCCCCGGAGTCGACGGACGCAGGCGACCGGGTGGTCGTCGCGTCACCGCAGAAGCCGGGGACGCCGTGGACGCTGGTCCGCCCGGACGGTCACGTCGCCTGGAGCGGCGATCGGGCCGGTCTCGACGCCGCGCTCACCGGCTCGCTCGGTGGTGGATGGCACGCATCCGCTCGTCGAACGGGGGCACCGGGCCGGTGACCGGCGTCCCCGGGGCGACGTCGGTGATCCCCAGCGCCCGCACCGGTGGCGCCGGCAGGCCCCACGACTCGCGCCACTGGGCGAGCTGCGCCCCGGAGGCCGCGTAGACGATCGCGCCGAGCCCGACCCAGGCGTGCGCGGCCGCGCACATCGGACAGTGCTCGCCCGAGGTGTAGACGGTCGCGCCGGCCCGCGCCTCCGGGGAGAGGTTGGCGGCCGCCCACTGCGCGAGCGCGAGCTCCGGGTGGGCGGTCGGGTCGTTCGCGCTCGTCTCCCGATTGCCGTCCTCGTGCAGCACGTCCGAGTCGGCGCCGACGAGAACGGACCCGAACGGGGCGTCCCCCCGGGCCAGCGCCTCTTCGGCCAGTTCGACGCACCGTTGCAGAAACTCGGTTTTCACGACCCGCAGTGTGTCAACTTTCCGAACACCGCGCTCGCGGCGACCTGGGTCATGCTGAGGCTCCGACATCGTGGTCGAGGAGGTTTCGTGAGCCGTCTCCGTTTCGGCGTCTTCCTGGCGCCCTTTCACAAACCCGGTCAGAACCCCACCCTGGCGCTCCAGCGCGACCTGGAGCTGATCGAGCATCTCGACACCCTCGGCTACGACGAGGCCTGGATCGGCGAACACCACTCGGCGGGCACCGAGCTGATCGCGTCGCCCGAGATCTTCATCGCCGCGGCGGCCGAACGGACGCGGCGGATCAAGCTCGGCACCGGCGTCACGTCGATCGCGTACCACAACCCGCTCTGGGTGGCCGACCGGATGGTCATGCTCGACCACCTCACCCGGGGCCGGGCGATGCTCGGCTGCGGGCCGGGCTCGCTGCCGACCGACTCGGCGATGATCGGCCTCAACCCGACCGACACCCGCGAGCTGCTCGGGGAGAACCTCGACATCATCATGCGGCTGCTGCGCGGCGAAACCGTGACCCGTCGGACCAAGACCCACGACCTGGTCGACGCCCAGCTGCAGCTGCGTCCGTACACCGACCCGTGCTTCGACGTCGCGGTCGCCGCCGTCGCGTCGCCGACCGGGCCGCGGATGGCCGGCCAGCACGGCGTCGGGTTGTTGTCGATCGGGGCGACGCTCACCCCGGACGGCTTCGACGCGCTGGCGCACCACTGGAACGTGGTCGAGGAGCGCGCCGCGCACTACGGGCAGCCGGCGCCGGACCGGTCCGGCTGGCGGCTGGTCGGCCTGATGCACATCGCCGAAACCCGGGAGCAGGCCTACCGGGACGTCGAGTACGGCATCGAGCACTGGTTCACGTACTTCCAGAAGGTGGCCGCGTTCCCGCAGATGGACGTCGGGAGCAGCGCGGACGTCAAGGGCATGATCGACTTCATCAACGAGGCCGGCATCGGCGCGATCGGCACGGTCGAGGACGCCAAGGCCCAGGTCCGCAAGCTGCGCGACCAGGCCGGCGGTTTCGGCGCGTTCCTGCTGCTCGGCCACGAATGGGCCAACCCGCAGGCCACGAAACGCTCGTTCGAGCTGATCGCCCAGCAGGTGTTCCCCGAGTTCCAGGGGCAGGCGCAGAGCACGCTCGCGGCCAAGGACCGGGCGACCGGCACCCGGCAGGCCCACGCGCAGACCCAGCTGGACGCGGTCGCGCACATGAGTGAGAAGTACGAGCAGGAGAAGGCCGGGAATTCCTGACCCGCGGCCCTCCCTCCGGCGCAGAATGAGCGTGCGGAGGGAGGGTTTCCATGGAGGCCAGCTCTGCGTGGGCCCTGTTCCAATCCGGGCAGGAGCCGCCGGGCGTCCGCGACGAGGTACTCACCTCCTGGCGGCGCTCCCGGTCGAGCGGGGTCGACCCCGAGTACGCCGCGGTTCCCTACGTGGAGACCGACGTCGATTCCCCGTTCTCCCGCGTCGCGGTTCCGGTGATGACCGCGATGGCCGACCTGCTGGTCGGAGACCGGTCCTGTCTGGCTCTGTCGGACGCGGCGGGAAGCGTGATCTGGCGCTGGGTGTCCGAACCCATGCTCCGCAACACGCTCGACGACCTGTTGGTGGTCGAGGGGTTCAACTTCGGTGAGGAGTCCGTCGGCACCAACGGGCTCGGCACCTCGCTGGAGACCGGCGGGATCGCGATCGTGCGCGGGGCCGAGCATTTCGTGCAGCGCTTCCACGACGTCACCTGCGTGGCCGCCCCGGTGCGGCACCCGATCACCCGCCGGACGATCGGCGCGGTCAACGTCACCTGCCGGGCCACCGACACGAACTCGCTGCTCGCGGTGATCGTCGGCAAGCTCGTCGACGAGATCCAGCAGGCCCTCCACGAGGCCGCGACCGTGCGCGAGCGGCAGTTGCTGTCGGCGTTCCTGCGCGCGCAGCGGGCCACCGCCGGGCCGGTCGCGGTCGTCGGCGACGGCCTGATCATCGCGAACCCGCAAGCCGCCGCCCTGGGCCTCGACCAGCTCGGGCTGTGGGACGAGATCCGCGCCGGCCGCCACGGACCCGATCGCACCCACCTCGCGCTGCCCGCGGAGCTGACCGCCGACGTCCGCCTGGTACGCGCCGGCGGGCGGCCGGCCGGTGCGGTGGTGACGGTCCGCGACCCGGCCGGGCGCCCGTCTCCGGCGGCCCGGCGGAGACGGGCACCGGGCCCGGCCCAGCCGCGGGTGGCGGGGCTCGCGCCGGTGCAGCGCGTGGCCGCGCTCGCGGCCGACGGCCCGGTCGCCGTGCTGGGCGAGCCCGGTACCGGCAAGGCCACGGTCCTGCGGGGAGCGCTCGGGGACGGCGCGGTGCTGGACGCGGCCACCTACGCGCTGGACCCGGTGCGCTGGCTCGATCGGCTGCGTCGCCGGCTCGCGAGCGGCGCCGCCACGATCGTCCGCCATGCCGAAGCGTGGGAGCTCGGCGACGTCCGGAGGGTCGTTGCCGTCGTGGGGGAGGTGCCCGGGCGCGGGACGCTCGGCTTCACGGTGACGGTCTCCGACGCGGACCCGGTCCCGGCCGTCACCACCCGGCTGCTCGATGCGCTCGCCGCGGGCACGCTGGCCCTCCCGCCGTTACGCCGTTCTCCGGACGCGGTGAGCGCGGCCGCCCGGGCCGAGCTGCACCGGCACGACCGGCGGTTGTCGTTCACGGCGGACGCGCTGGCCGCGATGCGTCGCTACTCCTGGCCGGGGAACCGGGCCGAGCTCAGCCGGATCGTGCGCGATCTCGCCCGGGACGCGGACGGGCCGAGCATCAGCGCCGCCGACCTGCCGGCGGAAGTGCGGCAGGCCGGCGAGCGCCGGGCGCTGACGCCACTGGAGGCGGCCGAGGCGTCGGTGATCGCGTCGGTGCTGCGGGGAGCACCACGGGAACAAGTCGACGGCGGCGCGGGAGCTGGGGATCTCGCGGACGGCGCTGTACGCGAAGCTCCGCACGTACCGGATCTAGGAGTCGTACCCGCGGATCACCGTCATTCCGACCGTGAGACGATTCCGGTTGAGATGTCCAAGGCTACGGCCGACGCTCGAGCGCGGGGAAGCGGACGTGCGTCAGCTCCTCGGAGCGCGACCAGAGCCGGGCGGCCAGCTCCGGATCGCGCGCGGCGGCGGAGCGCGGGATGAGTTCGGGCGCCCCGCGCATGTGGGCGAGGTGGCTCGGCCCGGCGAAGCTGTTGCCGGGCAGGTCGGCGACGGCCGCGTACAGCACCGGCAGCGCGCCCGCGTCGGGGGTCTGTGCCAGCAGCCGGACGAGTAACCGGGTGGCCGTGCCGGTGCCGGCGTAGATCTCGGTCGCGACGAAACCCGGGTGCGCGGCCTGGGCCAGGACCGGCGATCCGGCTCGGTCCAGGCGACGCTGCAGCTCGGCGGTGAAGAGCAGGTTGGCCAGTTTGGAGCGGTTGTAGGCCTGGGACTGCCGGTACGGGCGGCGCTCCTGGCCGAGGTCGTCGACGTCGAGGCGGCCCAGGCGTTCGGCCTGTGAGGACAGCGTCACGACCCGGCCGGTGACGTGCCCCAGCAGCAGGTTCGTCAGCGCGAACGGGCCGAGGTGGTTGGTGCCGAGCTGCAGCTCGAACCCGTCGGCGGTGGAGCGCCGCTCGGGGACCGAGATCCCGGCGTTGTTGATCAGCAGGTCGATCGGGCCGTGCCAGCCGGCGGCGAAGGCCCGCACCGAGCTGAGGTCGGCGAGGTCGAGCGTGCGGACCTCGGTCTCGCCGGGGATCGTGCGCGCGGCGGCGCGGCCCTTCCCGGCGTCGCGCACGGCGAGCACGACCCGGGCTCCGGCTCCGGCGAGTGCCCGGGTGGTCGCGAGTCCGACGCCGGAGTTGGCGCCGGTGACGATCGCGGTTCTCCCGGTCAGGTCGGGAAGGTCGGCCGTAGTGAACGTCGGCATGGAATCCGTCCTCGGATCGCGATTGATTGCACTCAGTGGCATCACGCTACGACTGCGATGCCACTGAGTGCAATCACGGGTAGGCTGCCGGAGTGGCCAGATGGGAACCGGATGCGTTCGGACGCCTCCGCGACGCGGCGTTGGCGCTCTTCGTCGAGCAGGGGTTCGAGAAGACGACGGTGGCGCAGATCACCGAACGCGCCGGGCTGAACCGGCGGACGTTCTTCCATCACTTCAGCGACAAGCGCGAGGTCGTCTTCGCCGGCCAGGACAGCGCCGACGGGCTGATCGCGGACGAGATCCGCGCTCAGCCTCCGTCCGTGGATCCGCTGAGTGCCGCGGTGGCCGGGCTGCAGTGCGCCGCGGACACGAGTTACGAGCAGTACCGGGAGGGCGCGATCGCGCTCGGCCGCGTCATCGCGGAAAGCCCGGAGCTGCGGGAGCGCGAGCTGGTCAAACGCGCGGCCCTCGCCGGGACGATCGCGGCCGCGCTCCGGGAGCGCGGGACGGCCGAGGCGGCGGCGGTGGTCGCCGCGTGGGCGGCCGTGGCGGTGTTCTTCGTCGCGCGCAACCGGTGGAATCAGCCCGGCAACGAGCGGACGCTGGCCGGGCTCATGGACGAGGCGCTGGACGAGTTCGTCAGCGAGACCCGGCCGTCGGCGGTTCCGGCGCCGCGGGCTCGGCCGGGAAGAGGATCGGGCTGAGCAGGTAGCGGGTGCGGGCCGGGGACCGCGCGTTGCCGAGAGCCGGGACGATCGCCGCCCGCAAGCCCTCGATCAGGGCTTCGAGCTCGTCGGGAGTCAGCCACAGTGCGTGCTGGCGATAGCCGACCGGGTCCTTCGACAGGTCGGCGGCCTCCCGGTCGAGGTATCCGTTGAACTCGGCGCTCAGCGTCGCCATCGCGATGGCGAAGGCCCGGCGGTGGTCGTCGGGGGAGAACGCCGCGAGCCTGCCGGGATCGATCGAGGCGGTGGCCCGGTTGAGCCGGAACCGGCGCTCGACCGCGCCACGGACCCGGCGTTCGTCGGCGACCTCGAGAACGCCTGCGGTGGCCAGCGCCTCGACGTGGCGGTACACGGTCGCCTTCGAGACGTCGGGGAGCCGGTCGGCGAGCTCGGCCGTGGTGAGCGCCCGTGCGCCGCGCAGGGCGTGCACGATCCGGAGCCGGGCCGGGTGGCCCAGCAGTTCGAAGACGTCCATAGCGGAATGATCTCATTCGCTGCTACCGTTCGCAAACTATGAGAACGATAGTTCACGCGCTGGTGGATGAGCGGTTCGACGAGGTCGAGGCGTCGTTCGCGCCGCGGCTGCGCGCCGTGGTGTCGGCCCGGACGCTCGCCGCGGCCTGGCGCGCCGAGACGGCACGGATCGGCACGGTCGTGGCCGTCGGTACCGCCGAACCGTCGGCGGTACCGGGGGAGCCCGCCCTGACCCGCTACCAGGTACCGGTCACCGGTGAGCACGGCGGCCTCACGGTCGTGATGTCGGTCGATGCCACCGGCGCCCTGCACGGCCTCCGCCTGGCCCCGGCCGTCGCCGCCGAGTGGGTCGCCCCGCCGTACGCGTCGCCGGACCGGTTCGTCGAACGGCCGGTGCTGGACGGGGCCGCAACGGTGTCGGTGCCGGTCGCGCCGGGGCCGTGGCCGGGTGCGGTGCTGCTCGCGGGCGGGGGACCGTTCGATCGGGACGGCACGAGCGGGGTCAACAAGCCGCTGAAGGACCTGGCCTGGGGGCTGGCGTCCCGGGGAGTGGCGGTGGCGCGGTTCGACAAGCCCACGGTCGGGCCGGGCTGGACGATGACCGACGAGTACGTGCCGCTCGCACTCGCCGCGGCGGGCGCGCTGCGCGACGACGTGCGCTGCGACCGCGTGTTCGTGGTCGGCCACAGCATGGGCGGCCGGGTGGCGCCGCGGGTCGCTGCGGCCCTGACGTCGATCGCGGGGTTGGTGTTGCTGGCCGCGGACGCGGAGCCGGTGCACCACGCGGCCGTCCGGGTGGCCCGCCACCTCGGGTGGGACGCGGCCGCGCTCGCGCGGCAGGCGTCGTTCCTCGACTCTCCGGCGCTGACGGCGCGCACCCCGGCCGCGGACCTGCCGTTCGGGTGGCCCGCGTCCTACTGGCTGGACCTCCGGGAGGACGACCCGGTCGCGCGCGCGGCCGGGCTCGGCCAGCCGATGCTGGTCCTGCAGGGCGGCCGCGACTACCAGGTGACCGTGGACGACGACCTGGCGCGATGGAAAGCCGGTCTGTCTCGCGAGAACGTGACGTTCCGGGTGTACGAGAAGGACGATCACCTGTTCTTCCCCGGGACGGAGCCTTCGACGCCGGCCGGATACGTGCCGCCGCAGCATGTGGATTCGACCGTCGTGTCGGACATCGCCGACTGGCTGGACCGTCTTCGCTGATAACGGATGGTGAGCCTGGGGCCGGTGGGGGCTGGCTAGGCTAGTGGGCATGCCGTCAGCCGGGTACCTGATCGGGATCGATTTCGGAACGTCGAACACCGTCGGTGTCCTCCGCTACCCGGACGGGCGGACCGAGTCGCTGCTGTTCGACGGTTCGCCGGTCTTACCCTCGGCGGTCTGCCTGGACGAGGACGGACATTTCCTGACAGGACGCGACGCCACGCACGTCGCACGGACCCGGCCGGACGCCTACGAGCCGAACCCGAAGCGCCGGATCGACGACAAGACCGTGCTGCTCGGCGGCCGGGACGTGCCGGTCACCGAGTTGCTCGGCGCGGTGCTGTCGCGGGTGATGAACGAGGCGACGCGGGCCACCGGCCGGCCGCCGGAGCGGGTCGTGCTGACGCACCCGGTGGCGTGGGGCCCGCGCCGGCTGGACGTGCTGGACCAGGCCGCCCGGGTGGCCGGGATCTCGATGCCGCTGATGGTGCCGGAGCCGGTCGCGGCGGCGTTCAACTCACTGACGTTGCCGCGGATGAACCTGGTGCCGGGGCAGAGCGTCGTCGTGTACGACTTCGGCGGCGGGACGTTCGACGCGACCGTCGTGCGGCGGAGCAAGTCGGGATTCGACGTGTCGTCCTACCAGGGGCTCGACGACGTCGGTGGGCTCGACATCGATGCGGCGGTCGTGAACTACCTGGGGTCGGCGCTGGGGCACCGGGCCGCGGACGTGTGGGAGCGGCTGAAGGCGCCGGAGTCGGGGGCGGACCGGCGCGCGTCGCGGTTGCTGTGGGAGGACGCACGGCAGGCGAAGGAGACGTTGTCGCGGACGTCGACGGTGCACATCCACGTACCGCTGCTCGACGACGACCTGCCGCTCGGGCGCGAGCAGCTGGAGGAGCTCGCGCGGCCGTTGCTGGCCCGCACCGTGACCGTGACGCGGGACGTGATCCGGGCTTCGGCGGTGCCGCCGGAGAGCATCACGACGATCCTGCTGGTCGGTGGGTCGAGCCGGATTCCGCTGGCGGCCACGCTGCTGCATCAGCAGCTGGGGATCACGCCGACGGTGGTGGAGAACCCGGAGCTGGTCGTGGCACTGGGGGCGATCGCGGTGGGTGAGGCTTTCATCCGCTCGGGCGCGTCGGTGCCGAACGCCCGGGGCGCGGCCGGGGCGGCCGGACCGGCGCCGTCGCCCCCGAGCGCGGCGGGGTCGCGGGCGGGGGCAGCAGGAGCGGTTCCCGGGGCGGTGGGGCCGTCCGCGGCGGGTTCGCCGCCCGGCGCGGCCGGGGCCGCTGGGGCGCCGGTGTCCGGAGGCGGTGCGGCGCACCCGGCCGGTAGCCCCGGATCCGGGGCCGGTGGGCCCGCGCACGTGTCGGGTGGCGGCGCACACGCGCCCGGTGGGTCTGTCCACGTGTCGGGTGGTGGCGCACACGCGCCCGGGCCCGTGCACGTGTCGGGTGGTGGGGTGCACGCGCCCGGTGGGCCCGTGCACGTCTCGGGTGGCGGAGCGTACGGACCGGCCGCGCCGCCGTCGGGTGGCGGCGCCCCCGTACCGGTCGGCCGGCCCGGTGGTCCGGTCAAGCCCCGGTCGAAGGTCTGGATCATCTGGACGATCGTGGGCCTGGTGTCGTTGACGCTGCTGGGCTGCTGCGGGTCCTGTGCGCGGGACCTGGCCCACAGCGTCACGGTGACCGACTCGTCGACGGACGCGGCCGGTTCGGTGCCCTCGGCGCCGGCGTGCGAGCAGCGCCTCGCGTACCTCGGTCCGCAGACCGGCAAGGACCGCGACCTCGGCGTCCGCATCGGCCACGGTGCCCGGCTCGCGGTCAGCGAGTACAACTCCTCGCACGTCGGCTGCGACATCGAGCTCACGACCTACGACACCGCCAGTGACCCGGCCAAGGCCGGCCGGCTCGCCGCCCGGATCGCGAGGGACACCACCACGCTCGGCGTCATCGGCCCCGTGACGCCCGCCGACACGGCGTCCGCCGGAGAACTGTTCGACAACGCCGGGTTGCCGTTCCTCTCCCCGGTCGGGGACGCGACCGCCCTCGCGACCTGGAAGCTCTACCACCAGGTCCTCGGCGACGAGGACTCCGCCAACATCCTGGCGCCGGACTACCTCACGAAGACCCTCGCGCTGACGAAGGTGTACCTGGTCGACGACGCCTCGGCCCACGGCGCCAAACTGTCCGGCTACCTCAACGGCAGCCTCGCCGAGGCCGCCGCCGGTCGCGACTCGATCCGGCCCGACGTCACCGATCCCGCCGTCTACGCCGCACTCGCCGCGCGCATCACCGCGACCGGCTCGACCGCGGTGGTCTACGTCGGCGATCCGGCCGTGGCCGGGCGTCTGCGGAAGGCGCTGACCGCCAACGGCGGGTCCGGCATCCGGATGTTCGGAACGTCCGATCTCGATGCGCCCGCGTTCTTCCGGGAAGCCGGTGACGCGGCCGAGGGCACCACGATGTTCGGGCAGTTCTTCCCTCCGGGCGACGCCCCGGCCACGTTCCTCACCGGCTACGAGGACGCGTACGGCAAGAAGCCGGGCCGGTACTCGGCCGAGGGCTTCGACGCCGCGAAGATTCTCGTCGACGGGATCGAGGCCGGTGCGGGCGACCGCGCGGCAATGGCGGAGTTCGTCAACGGCTACAACGCCGAGGGTGTCACCAAACACCTGAAGTTCAACGACCTCGGCGACCTGGAAACCCCGGCGATGTGGCTGTACGAGGCCAAGAGCGGCCACTTCGTCAGCGGTGGCAAGGTGTCGCCCTGATCGCGCCGGTCGCTGACAGGAAAACGAAGTCCCACCGGTCGGCCGAGCAGAGCACGGACATGATGGCCGGCCGGGCCGGTCCGCCAGCACACCGGCCACCGTGTGCTCCGTCGGCCAGGTGCCGGACGACGTGGCCCCCGGAGCGCGCGGCCGACCGGCCGGCGGCGCTGCCGACGATCGGGACGACGAGGATCGCGCGCGCGTCGCCAGCAGTGGCGCGGCCCATGGATAACCGTTATATTCACGGCTAACCGTTAGCTAGGGGTGGGCCCATGCAGCAGGAAGTCGTGCTCGCGATGCTGGCCAAGGAGCCGTCGCACGGCTATCAGCTCCGCGCCCGTCTCCGCGGTGCCCTCGGCCCGCTCGGCGACGCGATGAACGCCGGCCAGATCTACGTCACGCTGACCCGTCTCGAAAAGGCCGGCCTGCTCACCGTCGAGCAGTCCGAAGCGCAGAACGACCGGAAGGTCTACGCGCTCACCGCGGCCGGCCAGCAGCGCGTCGCGGAGTGGATCGCCGAGGTCGGCTGGCCGAAGCCCGATCTCGCCGAGTTCCACCTCAAGCTGATCGCGGCGGCCGCGGCCGGTCTCGCCGACCCGATCACGATCGTCGACACCCAGCGCCGCGAGTTGCTGCGCCGGTTGCGTGAAGCCCAGCGGGCGGCGATGTCCGAACCGGACGGCTCGGACGCCCGCCTGCTGCTCGAAGGCATCGTGCTCCGCCTCCAGGCCGATCTGCGCTGGCTCGAAGCCTGCGAGCAGAGCTGGACCCACCGAAGGAGTGACAAGTGACCGTGTTACGCGCCCGCGGCCTGTACAAGGCGTACGGCAAGGGCGACGGGCTGGTGCGTGCCGTCGACGGCGTCGACCTCGACGTCGGCGCGGGGGAGACCGTCGCGGTGATGGGGCCGAGCGGTTGCGGGAAGTCCACGCTGCTGCACCTGCTCGGTGGCCTCGACCGGCCGTCCGGGGGCGCGGTCGAAGTGAACGGCCGGCGGATCGACGACATCGGCGAGAACCGGCTGGCCCGGATGCGCCGGACCGACGTCGGCTTCGTGTTCCAGTCGTTCCACCTGATGGAGGAGCTCACCGCGGTCGAGAACGTCGAGCTCTCGGCGTTGCTGGCCGGGCGGTCACCCCGGGCGGCCCGGCGGCGCGCCCTCGACCTGCTCGACCAGGTCGGGCTGGCCGACCGCGTTCGGTTCCTGCCGGCCGCGCTCTCCGGTGGCCAGCGCCAGCGCGTCGCGATCGCCCGCGCGCTGAGCAACGAGCCGCTGATCGTGTTCGCCGACGAGCCCACCGGAAACCTCGACAGTGCGGCCACGATGGACGTGCTCCAGCTCTTCGACCGGCTCCACGAGGCCGGCCAGACGCTGGTCATCGTCACCCACGACTCCCGGATCGCGGCCACCGCCGACCGGCTGATCACGATGCGCGACGGCGCGTTCGTCGACGAGACCCGGCTGTCCGGCGGAACGACCGGCCGGCTCGGCGCACTCCTCGGATTCGAGGACCGATGATCTGGCTGATCGGCCGCCTCGCGGTGCGCGACCTGCGGCGACGTCGCGGCGAAGCGATGCTCCTGTTCGTGGCGCTGCTCGCCGCCACGACCACGCTGACGCTCGGGCTCGTGCTGCGCGACGCGGCGAGTGACCCGTACGAGCGCACCCGCGCGGCGACCGCCGGGCCCGACGTCGTCGCGACCGGCACCGAGGCCCAGCTCCGCGGGCTGACCGACGGCGTCACCGCCCGCAGTGGGCCGTTCCCCGCCGCCGGAGCGACCCTGCGGCTCAGCGGCCGGACGTCCGACGTGCAGGCGATCGGCCGCGACTCCGCGGCTGCGTCGGTCGACCGGCCCGAGGTCCGCCGGGGCACCTGGGTCCGTGCCGGTGGCGTCGTGGTCGAAGGTGCTTTCGCGGACGCCTTCGGCGTGCGGGTCGGCGATTCCGTGACCGTCGACGGCCGGTCGTTCGACGTCGTGGGCATCGCGGTCAGCGCGGCGATGGCGCCCTACCCCGGAGGCTCGTGTCTCGTGCCCTGCGCGCACGGCACCGCGACCGACCTGCCGCCCGAGGTACTGCGCAACCCCGGGCTGATCTGGCTCACCCGGGCCGACCTGGAGAGCATCGGCGCCGACGTCTACGTGATGAACCTGCGCCTCGCCGATCCGTCCCGGGCCGACGCCTACGTGGCCGCGCACCTCGCACCGCCGCCGGGCGGGATGGGCCTGGAGTCCTGGCAGACCGTCCTGGCCGGTGCGACCGAACTCGCCGGAGACACCCGGATCCTGCTGCTGATCGGGGCCTGGTTGCTCGGCCTGCTCGCGGTGGCCGGGCTGTCGGTGCTGGTCGGCGGCCGGATGGCGGACCAGACACGCCGGGTCGGGCTGCTCAAAGCCGTCGGGGGGACGCCACGGATGGTCGCGGCCGTGCTGCTCGCGCAGTACCTGCTCGTGGCCCTGATCGCGGCGGTGGCCGGGCTGGCGCTCGGAGCCCTGCTCGCGCCGTTGCTGGCCGGTTCGACCGCCGGGCTGCTCGGCAGTGCCGGGACACCGTCGATCACGCTGGCGACGGCGGGGATCGTCGTAGCGGTGGCGCTGGGCGTGGCGGTGCTGGCCACGTTCGTCCCGGCCGTGCGGGCCGCCCGGCGGAGCACGGTGGTCGCGCTGGCCGACTCGGCCCGGGCGCCTCGGCGCACCGGCTGGGTGATCGCGGCCTCGGCCCGGCTGCCGGTGCCGTTGCTGCTGGCGGTCCGGGTGGCCGGGCGGCGTCCGCGGCGGGTCGTGCTGGCGGTGGTGAGCGTGGCGATCACGGTCAGCGGCGTCTTCGTCGCGCTGGTGCTGGACGCGTTCCTCACCGGTGCGCCGATGGCCGCCGGGTACGACGTCGCCCAGGTCGGGCAGTTGCGGCGGGTACTGCTCGTCGTGATGGGAACACTGGCCGTGCTGGCGGCGGTGAACACGATCGTGCTGGCCTGGGTCACCGTGCTCGACAACCGGCGGTCGTCGGCGCTGGCCCGGGCGCTCGGGGCGTCGCCGGCGCAGGTGAGCGTGGGGCTGGCGGCGGCCCAGGTGCTGCCGGCGGTGCTCGGCGCGGTGCTGGGGATCTTTCCCGGTGGGGTCCTGCTGTTCGCGGCGCTCATGACGATCACCGGCGGCGACAGCAGCCGGGCGACGTTCCCCGGCGGGTGGCAACTGCTCGCGCTGGTGGTGCTGAGCGGCGTGGCCGTGGCCGCCCTCACGGCGGTACCGGCCGGGCTCGCGGCGCGTCGCACGGTCGGCGCCGCGCTGCGCGCCGCCTGAGTCCGCCGCCTGAGCCCGGGGCCCGGCCCGACTGCCTATCGTGGGCGGGTGGAGATCCTCGTCGTGGGTGGCAGCGGGTTTCTGGGGCGGGAACTCGTGCGGCTGGCGCTGACGGCCGGGCACCGGGTGGTGGCCACGTACTTCGACCACCCGGTACCGCTGGACGTCGCCCAGCAGCGGGTCGACGTCCGGCGCCGGGACGACGTGCTGACGCTGGCCCGGGCCGTGCGCCCGGACCTGGTCGTCAACGCGGCCTACCGGCAGGCCGACTGGGCCACCACCGCGAACGGAGGCGCACACGTGGGGGTCGCGGCGGCGGCGGCCGGCGCGCGTCTCGTGCACGTGTCGAGCGACGTGGTGTTCTCCGGGGCGGCCTCGTCGTACGACGAGACCGCGATGCCGGACCCGATCACCCCGTACGGGGCGGCGAAGGCAGCGGCCGAGACCGCGATCGCCGCGGTGGCTCCGTCCGCCGTCATCGCCCGGACGTCGCTGATCGTCGGCCACGGCGCGTCCCAGCACGAGCGGTTCCTGCACCGGCTGGCCGCCGACCCGGCCGGCGGCGTCCTGTTCACCGACGACGTCCGCTGCCCGGTCCACGTGACCGACCTGGCGTCCGCGCTGCTCGAACTGGGCCGGTCGTCGCACGCCGGCGTCCACCACGTGGCCGGCGCCGACGCGGTCAGCCGCCACGAGCTGGGCACACTGATCGGGCGCCGCGACGGCCTGCACACCGGCCACCTGCGCACCGCCCGCCGCGCCGACGTGGGCCCGCCCGCTCCCCTGGACGTGCGCCTCGACGGCACGAGCACCCAGGCGAAACTCACCACCCGCCTGCGCGGCGCCCGCGAGTTCCTGGCTAGGCGACCGTGACGTCCACCCCGGTGCTGGAGTACGACTCGTGCAGTTCGATGCGGGAGATCGTCTGACCCTGGGGCAGATCGAAGACCCAGGTGATCGGCGTGGTGTTGCCCGGGTTGAGCTCCTCCAGGAACCGCGACGAGTCGTCGTTCGCCGAGATCGTGGCGCCGATGTCGGCCCGGAACTCCTGGCCGCTGGCGTTGAACGCGGTGTTGGTCGTCGACGAGATCGTGAGCGGCGAGCTGCCGACGTTGTGGATCTTGGCCTGGACCGCGCAGAACTGGCCCTGCGGCGTCTTCTTCGTGTACTTGCCGCCGACCGAGGTGACGTTGCACTTCACCGAGTTGATCGTGAACTCGGCGTTGCCTTCGCGCACCGGCTTGTTGATCTTGCTCGAGTCGGCGACCTCGTTGCCACCGGCGATGAGCGAATCGTTGCCGGAGCTGGAGCCCGAGCCCGAATTGGAGTCGAGTTTGGAGATGAGGATCGCGCCGACGATGCCGAACGTGAGGCATAACGCGACGATGCCTCCGACGATCGCCAGCGCGATCTTGCCGCCGGACGACGATCCCTTGGGCGGCGGCACGGTCGCGTAGGGCGGTTGCCCGAATCCGGCCCCGTACGGCTGCCCCACGCCCGGCGCCGGCTGCCCGTACGCCGGTTGCCCGTAGGCGGGCTGCCCGGAGGCCGGGTCCCCGTACACCGGCTGTCCGTACGGCCCACCGGACCCCGGATCCGCGTATCCGGGCTGCCCGTAGACCGGCCCGCCCGATCCTGGTTGCCCGTAGGCGGGCTGTCCGTATCCCGGGTCGCCGTATCCGGGCTGGCCGTATTGGGGCTGCCCGTACTCGGGCTGTCCGTACCCGGGCTGGCCGTATTGGGGCGGGGACCCGGGCGGTGGCGGAAGCTGCGGCTCGCCGTACGGCTGCTGCGGGTCGTGAGGGAACGTCATGTGGAGCGACGCTACCGGCGACCGGCCACCCCCATCTCACGGATTCGTGTCAACCACCGTGACGGACGAGGAGGAAGTCGGCCCGGCCCGGCCCCCGGCCTCCCGCTGGGGCCACCGCGGGCGGGAGCCCCGGACCGTGGCTACTCGTCGAGCGGCACCGGGATCCGGGCCTCGACCTCGAACGAGGCCCGGTCGGCGCGGTAGACGTCGCGGGCGAACTCGATGCACCGGCCCGGCTCGTCGTGGGTCCAGCGCGTGATCAGGATGCCGGGTGACGCCCCTCTCACCTCGAGCCGCGCGCACGACGCGTCGTCGATGACGATCGACTGGATCGTCGCCCTGGCGTCCGTGGGCACGATCGCGTACTGCCTGCGCAGCACCTCCCACAGCGACCCGGTCAGCGGCTGCTGCAGCAGCCCCGGCGTCAGCTCGCTCGGGAAGTAGGTCGTCTCCAGCGCGATCGGCTCGTCGTCGGCGAACCGCAGCCGGTGCAGCGCGTGCACGGTCGCGCCCGGCGCGAGGTCGAGCGCTTCCCGCGCGGACGGGCTCGGCTCGCGCTCCTCGGCCCAGACCACCTGCGCCGCCGGCCGGCGCCCGACCCGGGTGATCTCGTCGGAGAAACTGCCGATGTGGAACTGGACGCGCGGCTCGGCGACGAACGTGCCCCGCGGCGGCCGCCGGTAGACGTACTCGTTCTCGAGCAGTGAGAGCGCGTGCCGTGCGGTCATCCGGCTCACGCCGTACTGGTCGCTGAGCTCGCGCTCGGACGGGATCAGCGTGTGCGGCGCGAGCTTCTCGGTCGTGATGCGGTCGCGCAGTTCACCGGCGATCGCGATGTACCGGGGCGCGGCCGCGGACGGGAGTTTTCTCGACGCCACGGTTGACAGCCTAACCGGGAGTGACGATACCTTCCGGTCCGCACCACGTGGTCTATACAAAAGGAGTCGCCATGGCAGGTGGCAGGCCGTGATCTGGCCGGTGGTCGCGGAACTCGACCGGAAAGCGAACGCGTGAGCATCCTCGCCCTCGACCAGGGGACGTCCGGCACGAAGGCGCTCGTCGTCGACGAGGCCGGGCGGGTCCTGGCGATCGCCGAGGAGCCGCTCCACCCGCGGTATCTCGACGGCGGGGGAGTCGAGCAGGACCCGCAGGCCCTGCTCGACTCGGTGCTGACCACCGGGCGGCGTGCGGTCGCCTCGGCCGGGGTGCCGCTGAGCGCCGTCGCGCTGGCGAACCAGGGGGAGACGGTCCTGGCCTGGGACCGGTCCTCCGGCGAGCCCCTGACGACGGCGATCGTCTGGCAGGACCGGCGGGCCGAGAACGTGTGTGCTGCCCGTGCCGCTCATGCCGCCGCGGTCGCCGACCGCACCGGCCTCGTGCTCGACCCGTACTTCTCGGCGCCCAAGATGCGCTGGATCCGCGACTCGCTGACCCGGGCCGGCGTCGTCACCACGACCGACACCTGGCTGGTGCACCGCCTGTGCGGCGCGTTCGTCACCGACACGTCGACCGCTTCGCGGTCGCTGCTGCTCGACGTGGACGCGGTCACCTGGAGCGACGAACTGCTGGACGTGTTCGGGCTCGGCGGCGAGGAGCTGCCCGCGCTGGTCGCGTCGGACGAGATCGTCGGCACGACGACCGCGTTCGGCGGCGAGGTGCCGGTGACCGGCCTGATCGTCGATCAGCAGGCCGCGCTGCTGGCGGAGTCGTGCCTGGAAACCGGGTCGGCGAAGTGCACGTACGGCACCGGGGCGTTCCTGCTCGCTCAACTGGGCGGGGTGGCGACCCGGTCGCGGGCCGGGCTGGCCACCTCGGTGGCGTGGTCGTTGCGGGGTGAGACGTCGTACTGCACGGACGGGCAGGTGTACACGGCCGCGTCGGCGATCCGCTGGCTGGTGGAGTTGGGGCTGATCGGCGGGGCCGACCAGCTGGACTCCGTGTCGGCCCCCGACTCCGACGGGGTCCTGTGCGTGCCCGCGCTGGCCGGGCTGGCCGCGCCCTGGTGGGACGCGGGCGCGACCGCCACGTTCACCGGCCTGCGTCTCTCGACCGGCCGCGGTCACCTCGTCCGCGCGGTGCTCGAAGGGGTCGCCGCGCAGGTCGCGGCGCTGACCGAGCTCGTCGCCGCCGACCTCGGTGCCCCGCTGACCCGGCTGCGGGTCGACGGCGGACTGACCCGGTCGCAGGTCCTGGTGCAGGCCCAGGCCGACCTGGCCCAGCTCCCGGTCGACGTGTACCCCTCGCCGCACGCCACGCCACTGGGAGCGGCCGCCTGCGCGCGGCTCGCGCTCGATCCCGGCGCCGTCGTGGCCGACGTCGTCGGTGGGTGGCGGCCCTCGGCCACCGTCGAACCCCGGTGGACGCCCGACCGCGCGGCATCGCACCTCGCGCAGTGGCGGGACGCCGCCGCGTTCTCGCTGGCGGAGCGGACCCGCGCGTGACCACGTACGACATCGCCGTGATCGGCGGCGGCATCGTCGGTGCCGCCGTCGCCCGCGCGCTCGGCGGGACGTCCCGCTCGGTCGTGCTGCTCGAAGCGCGGGCGGACGTCGGCGACGGCACGAGCAAGGCGAACACCGCGATCCTGCACACCGGCTTCGACGCGTCCCCGGGCACGCTGGAGTCGAGGCTGGTCGCGCGCGGATATGCGCTGCTGGGCGCGTACGCGGCCGAGACCGGTATCCCGATCGAGCGAACCGGTGCGCTGCTCGTCGCCTGGACGACGGAGCAGCACGAGTCATTGCCGTCGTTGAAGGCTAAAGCGGAGAGCAACGGTTACACCCACTGCCGGATCGTGTCGGCGGACGAGGTCTACCGGCAGGTGCCCGACCTCGGGCCGGGCGCGCTCGGCGGCCTCACCGTGCCGGACGAATCGATCATCTGCACCTGGACGACGAACCTGGCGCTGGCCACCGACGCGGTGAACCGGGGCGTGACGCTGCTCCGGGACCGCCGGGTGACGGGGGTCCGCGTGGGAACGTCGTCGACGGTCCTCGCGACGACGTCGGGGGACGTGTCGGCGCGCTGGGTGGTCAACGCGGCCGGGCTGGGCGCGGACGTGCTCGACGGGTGGTTCGGCCACGACCGGTTCACGGTGACGCCCCGGCGGGGCGAGCTGCTGGTGTTCGACAAGCTGGCCCGGCCGCTGGTGCCGGTGATCGTGCTGCCGGTGCCGTCGAAGGTGGGCAAGGGGGTGCTGGTGTCGCCGACGATCTACGGCAACGTGATGCTCGGCCCGACGGCGGAGGACCTGCACGACCGGACCGCCACCGGGACGTCCGAAGCCGGTTTCGAGTTCTTGCGGGAGAAGGGTGCGGGTCTGATGCCGCGCCTCCTCGACGAGGAGGTGACCGCGGCCTACGCGGGCCTGCGGGCGGCGATCGACCGCGGCGACTACCTGATCGACGTGGACGAGGGGCAGCGGTACGTGCTGGTCGGCGGGATCCGGTCGACCGGGCTGACCGCCGGGATGGCGATCGCGGAGCACCTGTCGTCGTTGCTGGGCTTGCCGCCCCGGGAGGATCTGCCGTCGCCGCCGCGGATGCCGAACCTGGGCGAGGCCGGGGTGCGTCCGTACCAGGACGGCGCCGCGATCGCCGCGGACCCGGAGTACGGGCGGATCGTCTGTTTCTGCGAGCGGGTCACCCGGGGAGAGATCCGGGACGCGTTCGCGTCGGTGATCCCGCCGGTGGATCTCGATGGGCTGCGGCGGCGGACGCGGGTGATGAACGGCCGCTGCCAGGGCTTCTACTGCGGGGCGCAGGTGGCGGAACTGGTCGCCCGGGGAGCGTCCCGGTGAGCGCGCGGGTCGTGATCGTCGGCGGCGGACCGGCCGGCCTGACCGCGGCGGCGGCGCTCGCACCGAGCGCCGAGGTGCTCGTGCTGGAGCGCGAGGCCGAGACCGGCGGGATCCCGCGGCACAGCGACCATCCCGGATACGGGATGCGCGACCTGCACCGGTTCCTCTCCGGCCCGGCGTACGCACGGAGGCTGACCGAGCGGGCCCGCGACGCCGGCGCCACGCTCGAGACCGAGGCGATGGTCACCGGCTGGACCGCGGGCCGTGCGCTGGAGGTCACCTCGCCGCGCGGGCGCCGGGTGATCACCGCCGACGCGATCGTGCTCGCGACCGGAGCCCGCGAACGACCGCGCCCGGCGCGGCTCATCCCCGGCGACCGGCCGGACGGCGTCTACCCGACCGGGCAGCTGCAGAACCTGGTGCACCTGCACCACCGGGAGGTCGGCGCCCGGGCCGTCGTCCTCGGTGCGGAGCCGGTCAGCTGGTCGGCGGTGCTGACGCTGCGCCGAGCCGGGTGCCGCACGGTGCTGATGACCACCGAGTACGAGAAGTCCGAGTCCTACGCGGCGTTCCGGGCGTTCGGGACAGCGGTTCTCGGGGTGCCGGTGCGCCCCCGTTCGCGGGTGGTGGCGATCCACGGGAAGCGCCGCGTGACGTCGGTGGACGTCGAGGACCTGGACACCGGCGAGCGGCGCCGGGTGCCCTGCGACACCGTGATCACGACCGGGGACTGGATCCCGGACCACGAACTGGCCCGCACCGGTGGCCTGGAGATGGATCGCGGGACCCGCGGCCCGCGCGTGGACACCGCTCTGCGGACCAGCGTCCCGGGTGTCTTCGCGGCCGGCAACCTGCTCCACCCGGTCGACACCGCGGACGTCGCCGCGCTGGACGGCCGGCACGTGGCCCGGGCCGTCTCGGAGCACCTGAGCCGGGGCGGCCCGCCGGCCCACGGGCTCGAGCTCGCCGTGGACGCCCCCCTGCGCTGGGTCGCCCCCCAGCTCTTCGAGCCCGGCGGTCCGCCGCCGGCCCGGGGGCACCTCCTGCTCCGGTGCGACGTCTTCCGTACGTTCCCGGCGGTGACGGCGACCCAGAACGGCCGCCCCCTCGGCACGGCCCGCCCACCCTGGCCCGCCGCCCCCGGCCGGGTCTTCCGGGTCCCGTACTCGGTGCTCGCCGACGCCGACCCCACCGCGGGCCCGGTACGCCTCACCCTCCGCTAGCACCGGAGGCGGCGGGAACCAGGGCCACGTGAAGGCCCGAACGAGATCGGCGGTCGCGCGAAGGATGTCCGAGCGGTCCTCGGGCCGCGTTCCGCGGATGGCGATGTGCACCACGACGCACACCCCGACGAGCACTGCGACAACGGCGGCGAGCAAGAGTGTCCTTCTCGTGCGCCTCCGAGGTTGGCTGTCGGGTTCGGACCGTGCCCGGCCGCGTGCAGCGGCTTCACCCCGAGGAGCGCGTGGCCCCACCTACCTCACGCAGAAAGACATCGGACCCGGCCGCGTCGTCATGGCCGTTGCGGAGGACCTGTCGAACCTTCGACCGACTCGCTCGGTCGGCCGGAGGACGGGAGGGTGCGGAATCGCCCGAATCAGGCTCCGCTGACGCGTCCGGAAATTCGCTGAGGCCTCCGCCCCCGAGAAACCCGAGAACGACGACCAGGGCCGCGGCGACCGCGAATGACCGCCTCAGGTTCGTCGAGCGTGGAAGTCTCGGAGGCAGCACCTCGACCAGTGACGCCCGAGGCTCGGGCGCCGATGCGGGCCGAGGGCTTTGATCTTCGACGTGAGGTGGGGACCGTTGCCTGCCTGCCTGCCGGCCGCTTCCGCGAGAGACCTCATCCACCGACCGGCGGAGGCCGCCCGGTCCGAGCCGCCCGCCGGTCGGGCCCGGGATCTCGGCCGGCAACAGCCGGATGTCCTCGCGCCGCATATTTCGCAACGCAACTTGCGCGGCGGCCCTAGCCTGAAACGTAGTCGCTGCTCGGGTCGTGATCGGGGGCGGACCGTGGTCGTGCAGATGCCTACTCGAGTGACCGCCTCACCCGCGGTCCGCCGGGCCAGAACCACGCCCGGTCTCCTATTGATCCTCACCGTCGTCCTGGTCGTGCTCGGACTTCTCTGGGCCGCGGTCAGCCTCTTCGCCACCCGCGACCGCGCCGGCCAGGTCGAGGACATCCGCACGGTCAGCGGCCCGCTCAGCGTCGACGCGCTGGACATCTACCGCTCGCTGTCGGACGCCGACGCCTCGGCGGCGTCCGCGTTCCTCTCCAACGGCGCCGGCACGCCGGCGCTGCGCACCCGGTACCAGGACGACATCGCCCGGGCCGGTTCGGCGATCGCTCGGGCGCTGCGGGCCACCAACAGCGCGAGCGATCCGGACAGCCGAAGCGAGCAGCGCCTCCGCTCGCTCGCGGTGGGCCTGCCGGTCTACACCGGACTCGTCGAGACCGCCCGCGCCTACGACCGCCAGCAGCTTCCGCTCGGCGCGGCCTACCTGCGCGAGGCATCCGTACTGATGCGCGGCACGCTGCTGCCCGCCGCGCAGGACCTGTTCACGCTGGAGACCGACCGGCTCGCCACGTCCCAGAAGACCGGCGCGGACTTCCCGGTGCTGGTTCCGATCCTCGCCCTGCTGCTGCTCTTCGGCCTGCTGTACGGCCAGGTCTTCCTGATGCGGCGGACGAACCGCGTCGTCAACCCCGGCCTCGCCCTCGCGTCGCTGGCAACCGTCGTCGGCCTCGTCTGGACCACGGTCGCGATCGGATCCGCCGTCGGCGGGCTCGACCTCGGCCGGGAGCGCGGGTCGGAGCAGTTCATCCGCCTCGCCGAGGCGCGGGTGCTCGTGCTCCAAGCCCGTGCGGACGAGTCGCTGACGCTCATCGCGCGCGGTGACGGCGCGGCCGACGAGCGGCACTACGTGTCGCTGCTCACCGCGCTGGTCGGGCCGGACGGACGGCACGGCCTCTTCGCCGACGCCGCCGACCGGGCCGGGGACGGCGCCGACCGGGCCCGGATCGAGGGGATGGCCGCGCTGACGCGGGACTGGCTGGCCCAACACAAGAAGGTCCGCGATCTCGACGACCGGGGCAGCTACGCCGAAGCGGTCGCGCTGGCGACCGGGTCGGCGGCCGACGGCCCGGCCGGCCGCTTCGAGAAGCTCGACCGGACGCTCGCCGACTACGTCGACACCACCGGCCGCCGGTTCGACTCCCGTGCCGACGACGCCGCCGGACAGCTCGCCTCCGCCCGCGCCGCGATCGTCCTCCTCGGCCTGATCATCGTCGCCACCACCGTCCTCGGCACCCGCAAGCGCATCGGGGAGTACCGATGAAGCCTTCCGTTCCGGCCCCGGCGCACGGCTCGGCTCCGCGGGCGATCGTCCGGCGGGCCGTGGCCGCCTTCGCCGGGCTCGCGGTGCTCGCCGCGTGCAGCGCCACGCCGACCGGCACGTCCGACGACCACCCCGCCGCCGTCGTGCCGAAGCCGTTGAACGTCGTCGACCCGGCGGCCGTCCCGTCGCCGTCTCCGCAGCCGGCCTGCAACCCGGTGGCCAGCTACCGGCCGCCCGCGACGCTGCCCGCGCCCCGCCGGATGCCCGCCGGCTCCACGATGGCCAGGATCGTGCAGCGCGGCCGGCTGATCGTCGGCATCGACCAGAACGCCTACCTGCTCAGCTACCGCGACCCCACGACCGGCGACCTGGCCGGATTCGAGATCGACCTGGCCCGGGAGATCTCCCGCGCGCTCTTCGGCGACCCGGACCACGTCCAGTACCGGCACATCACCACCGCCGACCGTATCCCGGTGCTCGTCAAGGGCGAGGTCGACATGGTCATCCGCACCATCACGATGAACTGCACCCGCTGGGAACAGGTCAACTTCTCCACCGAATACCTGCGCGCCCGCCAGAAGATCCTCGTCAACAAGGGCTCCGGCATCACCAGCATCGAGGACATCGCGGCCCGCCACGGCAAGGTCTGCGCGACCAAGGGCAGCACCAGCATCGCCAAGGTCGCCGCGATCGCGGGCGTCGTCCCGGTGTCCACCGACATCACGCTCGACTGCCTCGTTCTGCTCCAGCAGGGCCAGGTCGACGCGGTCTCCACCAACGACACGATCCTGCTCGGCGTCGCCGCCCAGGACCCGGGCACCGAGATCGTCGGCCCCCCGATGAGCAGCGAACCCTCCGGCGTCGGCATTCCGACGAAGAACGTCGACCTGGTCCGGTTCGTCAACGGCGTCCTCGAACGGTACCGATCGAGCGGCGCGCTGGGGCGCAGCTACCAGCGCTGGCTCGGCGCGCTCGGCCCGGCCCCGACTCCCGTCGCCGTCTACCGGGACTGACCGTGCCGGCCACTGCGAACCGGGTGGTGATCACCCGGCGGCTGACCGAACTGGCCGGGGAGCGTCACCGCGTCGCGGACGCGTTGTTCGCGATGGACACCTCCGACAGCGGCCTCGCGTTCCTGCGCACGGCCTCGCTCGAGGGAGCGACGCTGGCGCTGTGGGAGCGGCTGCGGCCGCGGATCGACACGCTCTGGGGCGTCTTCCGTGCGTTCGGCGGCGCGCTCGACGCGGCCGGGCCGCCGGATTCCCGGCCGGGCCGGGCGCAGCTCGGCGAGATCTCCGCGCTGCTCGGGGCGCCCCTCGCCGACGACTCGCTTCCGGCCTCGCTCCGCCCGGTGCCGGTGGCGCGGATCGGCCAGTGGCTCGAGGAGGAATGCCGACAGGTCAGCGCCGCACTGGCTCAGGTCGGCACCCGGCTCTCCGCCGTCGCCTCGCTCACCGACCTCGAAGCGCGTCTGGACGACCCGGAGCACCCGGCCGGCGCCGCGCTCCGGGCGCTGCGGGCCCGTGCCGCCACCGATCCGATCGGAACGGACCCGGGGGCTCCAGGCGCGGTCGCGGTGATCGCCGCGGCCGAGGCGGAAGCCGACCGGCGGCAGCGGCTCGCGGTGCTGCGGGCCGGGTATCCGGCACGGGTGGCCGCGCTGGGCCAGGCGCTGGAGCGGCTGGCCGAGGCCGAAGCGGCGGTGGGCGACGCGAACGCGCGGGCCACGGCGACGATCCGCGACCCGCGTCTTCCGGCCGACACCCCGCGGATCGGCGCGCTCCGCCACCGGCTGGCGGCCCTCGACCGGCTCGACGGCGCCGCGCTCGACCAGGCCCTCCCCGCCCTCGAACAGGCGGTCACCGCCGCCCACACGGCCGCCGTCGACCGCCGTGCGTTCGCCGACGGTCTGTACGAGCGCCGCGACGAACTCCGCGGACGGCTCGAGGCCTACCTGATGAAAGCGGTCCGTTCCGGCGTCGGCGAGCGCGAGGATGTGCTCTCCGCGTACGACACCGCCAGAGCCCTGCTCTGGTCCGCGCCCTGCGACCTCCCGGCCGCGACCCGCGCGGTCGTGGCCTACCAACGGTCCCTGCTGACGAGCCCCGGAGGCGGTACGGAATGAGTGGCTCCTGCACCAGGGCCGGCTGCACCGGCCGCTACGACCCTGACGGTTACTGCGACGAGTGCGGACGCAAGGCCACGGCCGTCCAGCCGGTGCTGGTCGGTGCCGGGACGTCCGGGAGCCCGGTCGTGAGCGGCGCGGCTCCGGCCGGCGCCACGACGTCCGCCAACGGGTTCACCGGAGGGACGGGACCGTCCGGCAAGACCGGGCGCTCCGGCCGGTCGAGCCGGGGGACCGGGCGCGGACGCCTCGGCGGCGGGATGCTCGACCTGCCGCGGGTACCGCTGCCGGACCCGGCCGGCGCCGTGATCGCGGACCCGCAGGTGCCGGAGAAGGGGAGGTTCTGCGGGAAGTGCGCGGCGGAGGTCGGCCGGGCGCGGAACGGGCAGCCCGGCCGGGCCGAGGGGTTCTGCCCCGCCTGCGGGACGCGGTTCTCGTTCCGCCCGTCGCTGGCGCCCGGAACGCTGGTCAGCGGGCGCTACGAGGTGCTCGGTTGTCTGGCCTACGGCGGGCTCGGCTGGATCTACCTGGCCCGCGACAAGAACGTGGGCGACGACGTCAGCGACCGGTGGGTCGTGCTCAAGGGACTGATCGACTCCGGTGATCCGGACGCGATGGAAGCCGCGGTGTCCGAACGGCGGTTCCTGGTGACCGTGGATCATCCGACGATCGTCAAGATCCACGACTTCGCCCTGCACCCCGACCCGCGGACCGGCGACGACGTCGGGTACATCGTGATGGAGTACGTCGGCGGGCGGTCGCTGCGTGACCTGCGGGTCGAACCGCCGGAGCCCGGCGCGGTCCCGCGGCCGCTGCCGCTGCCGCAGGTGCTCGCGTACGGGCTCGAGATCCTGCCCGCGTTCGGGTACCTGCACGACCGCGGGCTGCTGTACTGCGACTTCAAGCCGGACAACGCGATCCACACCGACGACCGGCTGAAGCTCGTGGACCTGGGCGCGGTGCGCCGGATCGACGACACCGCCAGCGTGGTCTGGGGCACGAAGGGCTACCACGCGCCCGAGGTGGCGGGCCCGGACGCGGCGCCGTCGGTGACGTCCGACCTGTACACGGTGGCCCGGACGATGGCCGTGCTGAGCCTCGAGTTCACCGGGTTCACGACGACGTACGCAGACCGGTTGCCGCCCGCGGCCGAGCATCCGGTGCTGGCCGGGAACGAGCCGTACCACCGGCTGCTGCTGCGTGCGACCGACGCGAACCCGGACCGGCGGTTCGAGTCGGCGGCCGACATGTCCGAACAGCTGGTCGGCGTGCTGCGGCAGGTGCTGTCGTCGGCCGACGGGAAGCTCCGGCCGGCGGCGTCGGTCCGGTTCAGCGGAGAGGGGTCCGCGTTCGTCACCACGACCGCGCAGGGCGCGTTCGACGGCGCGGCGATCGCGGCGGCGCTGCCGGCGCCGCAGGTCGACCCGACCGACCCGGGCGCGTCGTTCCTGCTCGCGACGCGTGACCTGGGGGCGGACGACCTCGCGAAGGCGGCCGGGGGAGCGCCGGCCGGGAGCGTCGAGGTGCCGATCGCGCTGGCCCGGGCGCACCTGCTCGAGGGCGGCACGGCGGCCGGGCGCACGGTGCTGGCCGGGCTGGCGGACTCGGTGCCGCTGGACTGGCGGCTCGACTGGTACCGGGGGCTGGCCGCGCTGATCGACGGTCAGCCGCGGGCGGCGATGGCCTCGTTCGACGCGGTGTTCGAGGCGCTGCCGGGCGAGCTCGCGCCGCAGCTGGCGCTGGCGGTGGCGGAGGAGTGGGCGGGTGAGCCGGCCCTGGCCTATCCCCGGTACCGGCGGGTCTGGAGCTGCGACCACGCGTTCGTGAGCGCGGCGTTCGGGCTGGCCCGGATCCTGCTCGGGCGCGGGCAGCACGGCGACGCGATCGAGGTGCTCTCCTCGGTGCCCTCCTCGAACGTGCAGCACACGTCGGCACAGGTCGCGGCGGTGCGGGCGCGGCTGGCCGGTCCTCCGTCGGCGGCCGTGTTCACCGACCTCTCGGCGCGCGTCACCGCGTTGACGATCGACGCCGAGGCGCGGGGGCACCTGTCGGCGCAGGTGCTGGGCGCCGCGCTGGAGTGGGTGCGCGGCGGGGGCGGCGGTCCGGGCACGGTGCTGGAGCATCCGCTGACCGAGCGGGGCCTGCGGCTCGGGATGGAGAAGGTGTACCGGGCGCTGGCCAAGACCGCGCCGACCCTGGACGAGCGGATCGCGCTGGTGGATCGGGCGAACGCCGTGCGTCCGAGGACGCTGGTGTGACGATGACCCGCTCCTGTGCCGAATGCACCCACGAGGCCGCCGACTCCGACGTCTACTGCGAAGCCTGCGGAGCCCACCTGGCCGCTCCCGAGGAGAGCGGGTCGCACGTGTGGACCACCTCGGCGTCGGTGAGCGGGGAGTGCGGGCACTGCGGTGCGGCCCTCGGGGACGACCGCGGCTTCTGCGAGGAGTGCGGCCGGAGGCAGGGAGCCGGCCTCGACCGGGCCGAGTTACGGCTGGACGGGGTGGCCGCGGTCACCGACCGCGGCCACCTGCGGCACCACAACGAGGACGCGATCGCGATCGGCATCGACGGCGGTGGCACCGTGGCGATCGTCTGCGACGGCGTCTCGACGTCCCCGCGCGCCGACGTCGCCGCGATGGCCGCCGTCGAGGCCGGGCTCCCGGCCTCCCTCCGCGCGGTCACCGGTGGCATGCCCGCCGACGGCGCCCTGCGCGCCGGGTTCGCCCGCGCGTTCACCGCCGTCGACGCGCTGACCCACCCGTCCGCGGCCGATCCGTCGCCGTCCGGCATCCCGAGCTGCACCTACGTCACGGCGCTCGTCACCGCGGACGCGATCGCGGTCGGCTGGCTCGGCGACAGCCGCGCGTACTGGGTGCCGGTCGACGGCGATCCGCGCTGCCTCACGATCGACGACGCCCTGCCGGCCGACGACGGCGGAGCGCTCACGCACTGGGTCGGCGCCGACGCACCGGACGACGATCTCCACGTCGTCACCGAGCAACCGGACGGGCCCGGCAGCATCGTGCTCTGCTCCGACGGCTTCTGGCGCTACCTCGCCGGCCCCGCCGACCTCGCCCCGGTCGCCGCGCTGCCGCCCGCGGTCGCCGCGCTGTCACTCGTCCAGCAGGCCTTGGACGGCGGCGGGGCCGACAACGTGGCGGTCGCCGTTCTCGCAGTCCGTCAACCGGGAGGAGAGACCGCACCATGACCAGTCCCTCGCAGATCAGCGTCGAGACCCACCAGAACGAGTTCCTCCCGGCCGGAGGCCGGACGGTCGACGCCATCGTGTCGGTGACCGGATCCGGTGCCCCGAGCGCCGCGCAGCCGCGGCGGCCCGGTTCGGTGGCCGAGATGATCCTGATCGACGTGTCCGCGTCGATGAGCGGACGCAAGCTGCGGGCCGCGAAGCAGGCCGCGGCGGCGGCGATCGACGCGCTGCCGGACGGGGTCTCGTTCGGGATCGTCGCCGGTGACACCACGGCCTGGCCGGTCTACCCGGGCGGGAAGTACCTGGCGACGTCGACCCGGGCCCACCGCTCCGCGGCCCGCGACGCGGTGTCCGGCCTGCAGACCAGGGGCGGCACCGCGATCGGCGCCTGGCTCTCGCTGGCGGCCCGGATGTTCACCGAGCAGGGCGCGGCCCTGAACCACGCGATCCTGCTCACCGACGGCGCGAACGGCGAAGACGAGCGGACGTTCGAGGCCACGCTGGCGCGGTGCGAGGGCCGGTTCGTCTGCGACAGCCGCGGCATCGGCGAGGGGTGGGTGGCGCGAGACCTGATCAAGGTGTCCGAGCGGCTGCTCGGCACCGCGTCCGGGATCGTCGACCCGGCCGCGCTGACCGCGGACTTCCTCGCGATGACCCAGGCCGCGATGGGCAAGACCATGGCCGACGTCGTCCTGCGGCTGTGGACGCCCGCCGGGGCGACGGTGCGGTTCCTCAAACAGGTGTTCCCGGAGATCGTCGATCTCACCGGGCGGCGGACCGACACCGGGAAGCGGGTCGGGGAGTACCCGACCGGGTCGTGGGGCGCGGAGAGCCGGGACTACCACATCCGGATCGACCTGGAGCCGGGCGGGCTCGGCGAAGAGGTGCTCGCGGCGCGGCTCAGCGTGGTGCACGGGACCGACGTCCTCGGGCAGAGCCTGGTGCGCGCGGTGTGGACGAACGACCTGTCGTCGACGACGACGATCAACGGGCGGGTCGCGGCCTACACGAACGCGTCCGAGCTGGCCGAGGCGATCCGGGAGGGCAACGAGGCGCAGAAAGCCGGTGACGTCGAACGGGCCACGGCCAAGTTCGGGCGGGCGGTGCAGCTCGCGTCCGCGTCGCCGGAGTACGAGGGGACAGCGAAGATGCTGCGCGAGACCGTCGAGGTGGTGGACGAGAAGACCGGGACGGTGCGGCTGCGGGGCCGGTCGACGTCCAGCGTGTCGGAGCTGCTCGAGGTGACGTCGCGGAAGACCCAGCAGGTTCGCCCTGGCCGGCCGGGGTGAGCACGGCGGTGTGTCCGAACGGTCACGTGTCCGGGACGGGTGACTACTGCGACGAGTGCGGCATCCGGATCGGCGCCGTCGGGCCGGACGACGGCGAGCCCCCGGAGGTGGTGGCGGCGACCGCGGTGGCGGCGGCGCTGTGCCCGGGGTGCGGCGCGGAGGCGACCGGCCGGTTCTGCGAGGTGTGCGGGATCGACCTCGCGGCCGCGGCGGCCGGCCCGATGCCGGTGCCGGTGCCGGTGCCGCCGCCGGACGACTCCGGACCGGTGCCGGTGGTGTGGTGGCTGGTCGTCAGCGCCGACCGGGAGTACTTCGACCGGATGCGGGCGATGGACGGGCCCGACGCCGGGGACGTCGACTACCCGGTGTTCTGCCCGGACCGGCGGTTCGCCCTCGACGGCGGTCAGCTCCTCATCGGCAGGCGCAGCCGGACCCGCGGCATCTACCCCGACATCGACCTGATCGGGCCGCCGGAGGACGCCGCGGTCTCGCACACCCACGCGCTGCTCGTGGCCCAGCCCGGCGGCGGCTGGGCGGTCATCGACCTGCGCTCGACGAACCACACGTACGTCGACGGCAGTTCCGACCCGATCGACGCCGAGCTCCCGACGCCGCTGGCCGACGGCACCTACGTCAACGTCGGTGCGTGGACCCGGCTGACCCTCCACACCGGCCCGATGCCGGGTCCGTGACCCGCCGCGGCTCGCCCGGCGCCCCGCACGACGGGGTCAGCCGACGTCCCTGCGCACCGACACCCACACGCCGGCCAGCGCGAACGCCCCGGCCCAGGCCACCAGCACCAGCCCGCCGCCCCGGCGATGCGTGCTGGTCCGAGGCGTTTCGTGACCCGGATCTTGATGATGCGCCGCTCGGTCGGGCGGTGCGGGCCGGGGACCGGTGCGGGCGGCCGGCCCGGTCGGTCACCCCGGCCGCACTGGTGTGCCGGTAGCGGGTCGCCCAGCGGGCGGCGGTGTGTGTGTGCTCGGCAGCTACACACCCGCCCGGAGGTCCTCCTCCACGTCGACCCCCTCGGTCACAGGCGTCCGTGGGCACTACACCTGGTTCGCCCGGGGGCATTGACGGGCGACGTCCACATCGGAGACGTTGGCGACCGGCGTTCGAACGCCGCCCTGGAGGTGGACAGTGCCGTCGTTAGCCCTCATCGTGGTCAGCGCTGCGATCGTGGCCCGCGAGTCGGCCCGCTGCGGCGTGAGCCGGCTGGTCCGCGGCCGGCTTCCCGACCGCGGCAGCCGGGTGACGGCCCGATGGCTGGAGTCCGCGATGGGCCTGGCCGAAGGCAAGATCAACACGGTCGAGATCCTCGGGGAGAACTCCGGCACCGCGGCGCGGGTCCGCCTCGCCCTCGACGCGGACGCCGACGTACCGGCGCAGGTGTTCCTCAAGCTGGCGCCCCGCAGCTTCCTGCAGCACGTGATGATGAACGTCGTCGGGCTGGGGATGCGCGAAGCGACGTTCTACGGCGAGGCGGCCGCCGACGTGCCGATCCGGGTACCGGAGTGCCACGGCGTGCACGTCGAGCCCGGCCTCGGGCGGATCGCGCTGGTGCTCGAAGATCTGACCGGCCGGGCGACGTTCCGCGACGTCCGGGCCGGGGTGTCTCCGGCCGAGGCCGAGGCGGTGGTGGATGCCTTCGCCGATCTGCACGCGGCGTTCTGGCAGTCGCCGCGCCTGGCCGCCGAACTGGCCCCGCTGGCTCCGTTGCGGCGTAGCGCCCCGGTCGTGAGCCTGGCCGGGAGCACGCTCGTCCGCCGTGCGCTGGCGAAACCGGCCGAGCCGGTCGCAGACCTGATCCCGGCCGACCTCGTCCGGCGCAGCCGGGTCCTGTCCGAGCACCTCACCGACGTGGACGCGTTCTGGGCCGCGCAGCCGCCGACGCTCACCCACGGAGACCCGCACCTGGGAAACCTGTTCTTCGAGGGGCCGCGGCCCGGGTTCCTCGATTGGCAGGTGGCCACCGTCGGGCCGGGGATCCGCGACGTCGCGTACTTCGTGAGCACGTCGATGCCGGTCGCGGACGCGCGCGAGCACGAGCGGGGCCTGGTCGCGCGGTACGCCGCCCGTCTCGAGTCCGCGGGCGTGGCCGTGGACGCCGAGCAGCAGTGGACGTTCTACCGCGCGCTCGCCTCGGAGGCTTACGTGGCCGCGCTGGCCACCGCCGGAGCCGGCGAGCGGATGCAGCCCCGGGACGTGGCCCGCTCGGGGGTCGAGCGGGCGGCCGCCGCGGTGCAGGCGCTCGACACGTTCGACGTCCTGGAGTCCCTGGTCCTGCCGTGAGCGGCGGCGCGCTCAGATCGTCAGGTACCGGCCCGCGACCAGCGTCATGACCTGCAGCTGGATCGTGTCGCCGTAGTAGTTGCCGCGCTCGACGTCGTTGTCCGCCAGCTTCGTCCAGAGCCGGTCGAGCCACTTCTGCGCGCCCGGATCCGTCATCGCGCTCACCGCCAGCGGCGCCCAGAACGCATTCTCCGGGCTGGCGTTCAGGCGGGTGCCGTCGAGCCGATAGCCCGAGCCGACCCGGTCGGGGTTGCCGCCGGTCGACGAGCGGAACCACGCGTCGACCTTGCGGGCGGCAGCGGTCGATTCCGCGTCGCCGGAGATCAGCGCGTCGGTGCCGATGCGCCACGGGGTGCGGCAGGCGTTGAACGAGTAGTCGCCGTCGTTCTTCGTCTCCAGCACCTTGCCGGCGACCGGCCGGAGACCGCTGCCGCTGGTCCGGGCGAAGTCGGGCAGCAGACCGGTGTCGTCGTCGCCCTGGAGGCCGGCGATCGCGCGTTCGTGCGCCTCGCGGATGCCGGACCAGGCCGGGTCGCCGGTCACGTCCTCGAAGACGCGGAAGTAGTACGGCATCCAGTCCGACGTCCGGGTCGTCGCGTAGAGGGTCGCGTTGGACGCGGTGCTCCAATCGCCGAGCAGCATCAGGCCGGACGACGGGTTGACGGTCTTGGCCTTGATCGCCTGGATGCGCCGCAGGGCGAGCTGCCGGTAGTCGTACTCGCCGTCGCTGCCCCAGAGCTTGTCGGCGAGCAGGAGGCCGTAGGCGATGTCCAGATCGCCGTCGGTCGCCGAGTCGCCGCCGGACCGGTCGTCGCAGTCCTTGTTCTGCTCGGCCGCCATCAGGTCCGGGGTTCGGGTGGAGGGATGGGCGAGCACGTAGGCGAGCAGCCGGTCGAACGTGGGTTTCGCGTCGGGGTCGGCGGGCGACATCGTCGCGGTGACGACCAGGCCGTACCCCTGCGCCTCGGCGACGAACGGATACTTCGCGTCCGGTGAGTAGACCTGGACCGTGTCGCCGTCGCAGTCGGTGCGGAGGTATGCGTCCTTCCAGGAACGGTAGAACGCCAGGAGCGCGCGGTCGAGATCGTCCTGGGAGGCCGACGGGCGGATCGCGGCGTGCGCGGTCGCGGACCTGCCGGGCGCGGCCGGGAAGCTGAGGTCCTCGTCGCCGGTGAGCGCGACGATCGCGGCGCCGGTGGCGATCAGGACGACGACGAACGCGGCGATCAGGACGAGGAGCGTCCGGCGGCGCAAGCGCGGGCGCGCGGATTTCATGGGTGATCCGTTCTGCGGGAGTGCGGAGGCGGTCGCGGCGCCGGGCAGTCAGCGCCGGGCGGCCGCCTGTACCCGCTGAACGCAGAGCTCGCGTCGTCCCAGCGTACGGCCCGGGCCGGGGCGGCGATCGCGTGGGCGCGTCTACGAACGCATGGCACCGTCGAGGGACCGGGCCGGACTCCTGGAGCACCGGCAACGGCTCGTCGCCGGGCTGACCGGGCGCGTGCTCGAAGTCGGCGAGATCCGGCGGGTCCTGCGCCCGGGCGGCCAGTTGCGGTTCCTCGAGCACGTCGCCGCCGATCAGCCGGGCGCCCTGCGCTGGTCGCAGAAGATCGCGGACGCCACGGTCTGGCCGCTGCTCCTCGGCGGCTGCCGCACCGGCCGCGACACGCTCGCCGCGATCACCGCGACCGGCTTCACCGTCGAGGAATGCGACCGTTTCCGCGTCCCCGCCGAGGGCCCGGCCGGCCCGTCCGCCCCCACGCTCCGGGGCCGCGCCCTCCGCTGAGCACCGACGCCGAGGCTACGGTAGCGGTCGAGACCGAGATCGGAGCACAGACAGATGAGCCCTCGCACCATCGCATCCAGCCGGCGTGTCGACCAGGAGGATCTGCTCGCGTTCATCCGGACCCGCCACCAGGCGGTGCTGCTGACGCACCGGGCCGACGGCTCGGCGCAGATGTCGCCGGTCACCGCCGGGGTCGACGACGCGGGCCGGATCGTGATCGCCACCTACCCGGAGCGGGCCAAGGCGACGAACGTCCGGCGCAACCCCGACGTCAGCGTGCTGTTCCTGTCTGACGGGTTCTCCGACCCGTGGGTGCAGGTCGACGGCGACGGCGAGGTGCTCGACCTGCCGGAGGCGCTGGAGCCGTTCGTGGAGTACTTCCGGAACATCTCCGGCGAGCACCCGAACTGGGACGAGTACAAGGAGGCGATGGTGGCCCAGGGCAAGTGCCTGATCCGCGTCACGCCCCGCCGTTCCGGTCCGGTCGCCACCGGAGGGTTCCCGGCCCGCCTGGCTGACTCCTGAGCGGACCGGGCCCCCGGTTCCGGGATCAGGCCCGGGTCAGGGCTTGAGCAGCACCTTCGTCCAGCCCTCGGCACGCTTGTCGAAGTTGTCGTACGCGTAGGCGGCTTCGTCGAGCTTGAGCTCGTGGGAGACGATCGCCGAGGGCTTCGCGCGGCCGTGGATGATCAGGTCGCGCAGCTCCCGGTTGTACTTCTTGACCGGGCACTGGCCCGACGCGATCGAGATGCCTTTGAAGAACGCCTCGCCGTAGTTGAACGCGATGCGGCCTTCCTTGGCGCTCGCGGTCGCGGCCTCCGGGTCGGACGGGTTGTAGACGCCGACGACGCCGATGTGCCCGGTGGCACGGACGGCCTTGACCAGGTTGTCGAGCACCATCTCGGGGTGCTCCTCGCCGGTCGCGTCGTGCGCCTGGTACCCGACGGCCTCCACGCCGCAGTCGACGCCGAAGCCGTCGGTCCGGTCGAGGATCGCCTCGGCCGGGTCGACGTCGGCCAGGTTGATCGGCGTCGCGCCCAGCTGCCCGGCCAGCGCGAGGCGGTCGGTCTCCTTGTCGACGACGAAGACCTGGTAGGCGCCGCGCAGCAGCGCGCTGTAGGCGGCCATCAGCCCGACCGGGCCGGCGCCGAACACCGCGACGGAGGTACCGGGACGGACCTGGGCCAGTTCGGTGCCGTGGTAGCCGGTGGGGAAGATGTCGGAGAGCATCGTGAAGTCGTTCTCGAAGTCGCTGCCGGGCGGGAGCTCCAGCAGGTTGAAGTCGGCCCAGGGCACGCGCAGGAACTCGGCCTGGCCGCCGCGGTAGCCGCCCATGTTCGGGTAGCCGTACCCGGCGCCGGGGTCCCCGGACGGGTTGGCGCGCAGGCAGGCGGACGTGTATCCGTCGTTGCAGTTGCGGCACGTGCCACAGGCGAGGTTGAACGGCACCGACACGCGGTCGCCGACCTTGATCCGGTCGACGCCGGGCCCGACCTCCTCGACGATGCCCATGTTCTCGTGCCCGAGGACCATGCCGGACTCGAGCGGAGCGCGGCCCTCGTAGGGGTGCAGGTCGGAGCCGCAGATGTTCGCGGTCGTGATGCGGACGACCGCGTCGAGCGGCGCTTCGATCGTGGCGTCGGGCACGATCTCGACCGCGACCTCGTACGGGCCTTTGAAGACGACGGCTTTCATGGATCTCCTCTGGTCGTGATCCGCGGGCACTACCCGGGAGGAGCCCGGCCATACGTGGCCGCGGGCGAGTATCGGGCGTCGGGGCGGGTAGGCGGTGGCAATGCAGACGGCTCGCCGGGCTGGGCGCGCTGTCCGGGATCCTCACCGGCGTCGCCGTGGGCGCGGCGGCCGGCGTCCTCTACGCCGGTGGTCTCCGGCGGGTACCCGGGGTCGTGGGCTCCGTGCCGATCGGCGGTGCGGCGATGGCCGCGACCGACGTGTTGATGGCGCGGCTGGCCTCAGCGACCCCCGGAAGCACGGCGCCGACGATCTGGCTGCAGGACACCGGCGGGTCCGAGCGCGGGAAGAACCGCTTCCACCCCGACCTCGTCACCACCGAGGATCCCGATGCCGAGGTCGCCCGTCTGCTCGCGCTGGGAGCCCGGCGCACCGACGTCGGTCAGACCGGCACGGAGCGGTTCATCGTGCTGGCCGACCCGGAAGACAACGAGTTCTGCGTCCTCCGCGGCGACCCGCGCCGGAGGATCCCGATGAGCGAGATCACGTGATCGCTTCGGCGGGCTGACGGCGGCGGTCGGCGGCGCGGCGGTCGATGGCGCGGAGCGCCGGCAAGGCCGCGAGGCCGACCAGGATCGTCGGGACCCCACCGGCGATCAGCGACCAGCGGGCGCCGAACGTCTCGCCGATCCAGCCGACGAGCGGCCCGCCGATCGGGGTGCTGCCGCCCCAGGCGAGGGTCCAGAGCGCCATCACCCGTCCGCGCATCTCCGGCGCGGCGGCCAGTTGCAGCGCGGTCTTCGCGATCGAGTTGAACGAAATGCTGCCGTAGCCGACGAACAGCATCGTGAGCAGCACGACCCAGAACGCGGGCGCGACCGCGGCGGCGGTGATCGCGACACCCCAGCCGATCGCGGCGACCGACATCGCGGCGGCGCGGCTGCGGTTGCCCCGGTACGCCGTGATCAGGCCGCCGACGACCGCCCCGACGCCCATCGTCGACGCCATCGCGCCGTACGTCCCGGCATCGCCGTGGAACACCTCGCGGGCGATCAGCGGGAGCGTGACCTGGAACTCCCACGCCAGCGTGCCGATCACGGCGATGAGCAGCAGCGGGACCATCAGCTCGGGCGTGCTCGTCGCGTAGCGGATCCCGGCCCGGACCTGCCCGCGTTCTTTCTTCGCCGGCTCGGCCGGGTTCAGGTCGCGCGTGCGCATCAGCCCGAGCGTGAGCACGACGGCGCCGAACGAGGCCGCGTTGAGCGCGAAGCAGGTCGCGAAACCGAGCGCGGCGACGATCGCGCCACCGGCGGCCGCACCGAGGACGCGGGAGATGTTGATCGAGACCGAGTTGAGCGTGACCGCGTTCGCGAGCTCCGCACGCGGGACGACTTCGGGGATGAAGCTCTGGCGGGCCGGGTTGTCGAACGCGGTGAGGCAGCCGAGAGCGGCCGAGAGGAGGTAGACGCTCCAGAGCCGGATCAGGCCGGTGGCGACCAGGGCCGCGAACACGGCGGCCAGCACGCCCATTGCGGTCTGGGTGACGAAGAGCAAGCGCCGCTTGTTCGTGCGGTCGGCGACGACCCCGCCGAGCGGGCTCAGCAGCAGGACCGGCAGGAACCGGATCGCGGTGGCCAGTCCGAGCTGGGTACCACTGCCGGTGAGATGCAGGACGAGGAACGCGAGCGCGACCGCCTGCATCCAGGTGCCGGCCATCGAGATGAGCTGGCCGGTGAAGTACAGGCGGTAGTTGCGGACTCGCAGGGAACTGAAGACGCGGTTCACGGGCGGTCGGCGAGGCGTTGGAGCAGGGTGCCGGCGTGGATCAGGATCGCTTGCTCCTCGGCGCTGAGCGTGGCGTCGATGGCCTGGCCGAGCCAGGCGTCCTTGCCCCGGCGGTGTTCGTCGACGGCGCGGTCGCCGTCCGGGGTCGTCCGGAGCAGGACCCGGCGGCCGTCGGTCGTGTCGCGGTCGCGGGTGATCAGCTGGGCGTCCTCGAGCTCGCGGAGCGAGGCGGCGACGTTGGAGCTGGTCATCTGGAGCTCGGTGGTCAGCTCGCTGGGCGTCACCGGTACGCCGGCCCGGGCGATGGCGAACAGCACCTGCCGCCCGGTCCGGGAGACCGGGCCACCGCCGGTCTCGCGCCGCAGCCGCCGCTGCACCGCGTTGAGTTGCCCGCGCAGCGCACGGATGTCGTCTTCGGTCATGATGGCTATGTTACATAGCTATGTGGCGTAGCTATTGCGGCGGCGGTCCGGCACGCTCAGAGCATCCCGGAGTGGCGCGGTGCGTCGCGGAGTGGCGCGGTGCGTCGCCGGCCCGGCCGGTGCGCAGCGCCGGCAACCCCAGGCTGCGGGCAGTGACGTCGCCGCCGGCATCGGATCGGCCGCGGACTGCCCGACCTCGTCGGCGGACCGCAGCTGCGTGATCGCTTCGCCGCCGTCACCGCGGCAGACGTGCGCGCGACCCGGGCTCCGGGCGGCGTAGCCGAGTGCCAGCCGGTCGCCCGATCGCTGCGCCGAGACCCGAGCGAGGTCGGACGCGCGTGCGCCTGGCCGGCCGGGCGGAGCAGGATCCGTCGCTCTGCGGAGAGCGACACCAGCGGTTGCGTGCCGGCCACCGCGCTCTCGGTCGCGGCGGCCACGAGGCGCTCCACCACCGGGTCGGCCAGCGGCCCTCTGACCGTGCCTCGGCCGCCGCCGGACGCCCGAACTCCGGACGGCCTCCCGCGGCCGGGCGGGCTGCCTCCTGGCGGGCCTCTGGTTCCGGGGCGGTGGTCGCGGACCGGTCCGCGACCAGCGTCAGTGCGGCGACGACGGCACGATCGCCTGTCGTGCTCTCGCCGACGGTGCCGAGCTCGTGGAGCACACGGCCTCCGGCCCGTACGCGATCGTCACCTGCCGGGACCGCACCCGACCCATCCAGGGCGACCGTCACCAGACGGCCCAGACGGCCCAGACGGCCCAGACGGCCCAGACGGCCCAGACGGCCCAGACGGCCCAGACGGCCCAGACGGCCCAGACGGCCCAGACGGCCCCAGACGGCCCAGCCGGCCCCGGGTGGCCCCGGTGGCCCAGACGCCCTCGGTGGCCCAGACGGCCCAGACGGCCCCGGGCGGCGCTGACGGCCCCAGGTGGCCCCGGCGGCCTAGACGGCCCGGGTGGCCCCGGCGGCCCGGGTGGCCCCGGCGGCCCGGGTGGCCCCGGCGGCCCGGGTGGCCCCGGTGGCCCCGGGTGGCCCCGGTGGCCCCGGTGGCCCCGGCGCCGCGGCGGCTTGCGTGGCTTCCGTAGCGCCGGTGGAAGGGTGTACTCCCGCGGGCGGCGAGTAACTGACCGCAGCCGGTCGGGGTAGCTGGCGGCGCCCGCGTCGAACACGGGTCCGTCGTGGCCTCGTCCGGTCTCGGACGGCGCACCGGGGTTCCACCGTGGTCGCGGCGGGCGGCGCCATACCCCCGGCGTAGCGGCGGCGTACGAGCGCGACCCTCGACTGCGTCCGGACGAAGAGGAGGGCAAGATTATCCGCGCGTCTTGGAACTTGTGATTCACAAATTCAAGCGCAGCGTCCATACTCGGAGAGGCCACGACCCCTCTGCATCGGGAGGACGGATCATGCCGACTCGCTCACTCTTAAACCTCGTGGACACGTCTGTCCCGAGTGTGCGGTTGCAGCAGATCCTGCGGACCTACTGCCGCAATCTGAACCCCACCGGCATCGCCGATCTCCGGGTGAGCCTGGCCGACGGCCGCTACCGCTGGCTGCACGACGAACTGGCGGACGCGCTCGCCGGTCCGGTCGCCACGGCGACCTGGTGGCAGGAGGCAGTGTCGGACTCCACAGTGGAAGTCGCCGCGGCCGGTTCGGTGGCCGACGAGCAGCGCCACCTGTGGCGATCGCTCTTCCCGGGCGAGGCGATCCCGCGCCGGGCGTAGCGGGTGTCGGATTCCGTTCAGTGACTTCTCACTCGCACTGAACACTCCGCTGGGAATACTCCGGGTGGCCGGACCAACCCATGGAGAGAGAGTCACCTGATGCGGAATCGCTCCGCCCTTCTTCCCCTCGCCGTCGTGCTCGGCATCGGCGTCGTGCTCACGGCGGCTTGCTCCGGCGAGGGTGCCGGCACCGCACCCGCCTCCGCCGAGGCGGCTCCCACCACGGCCGCTCCCACCACGGCGGCCCCCACCGCGACGGCGTCCGGGGCCTCCGCCGTGACGGCCTCCGTTCCCGTCTGCACCAACGGCGACGTCAAGGTGGACGTCACGCTGCAGCCGAAGACGGACGACGGGAACACCGAGCGGGGGCTCCTCGCGCTGACCAACGCGTCCGACCACGCGTGCTCGGTGAAGGGCCGGGCCGCGGTGTCGCTCACCAACGCGGCCGACGAGGTCGTGACCGTGCCGACCCGGAAGGTCGACCAGCCCGGACCGGCCGAACGCATCGTGCTGAAGCCCGGCGTCACCGCGTTCGAAGGTCTGAAGTGGACCCCGTGTGACAAGGGCTCGGCAACCTGCGCGGCCGGCAACGGGATGCGGTTCAACCTCCAGGCGTCGACCGACGGTCCGGCGGTGACGCTCTCGGGCTTCCCGGCGCCGGAGAAGAGCGCGATCACGATGGCGTCCCTGCAGATCGGCACGTTGCAGGCCAGCCACCAGGGTGCGGTGGCCTGGTAACGGGTCACCCCGGACGGGACACCCGTGACGTTCGTCATGGGTGTCCCGTGAACGGCTCCCGAATCCTCGTGCATCCGTGCACGGGAGCAGCGCCCCGCCCGCCCTCACGCTGGACTCATGAACGCAGTCGACGTGCGGGAGCTGACCCGCACCTACCGGTCCGGCGCCGAGGCGGTCCGGGGCATCAGTTTCGCCGTGCCACCGGGCCGGGTCTTCGGCCTGCTGGGCACGAACGGCGCGGGCAAGACCTCGACGATGGACGTCATCGCCGGGCTCGCCGCCCCGACGTCCGGCTCGGTCCGCGTCCTCGGGCACGACCCGATCCGCGAGCGCCGCGCCGTGCGTCACCGCACCGGTGTGGTCCTGCAGTCCGGCGGCTTACCCGGTGAGCTCACGGTCGCCGAGGCCGTCCGGATGTGGGCGGGCACCATGCGCCGGCCCCGCCCGGCGTCCGAAGCGATCGACGCGGTGGACCTGACCGCCAAGGCCCGCGTCCCGATCAAGAGTCTGTCCGGCGGGGAGCGCCGCCGTCTGGACCTCGCCGTCGCCCTCCTGGGCCGGCCGGAGCTCCTGATGCTCGACGAGCCGACCACCGGCCTGGACGCCGAGAGCCGGCGTCAAGTCTGGACCCTGGTCCGGGGGCTGGTCGACGGCGGGACCGCGGTGCTGCTCACCACCCACCACCTCGAGGAGGCCGAGGAGCTCTCGGACTCGCTGGCGATCCTGCACCGCGGCCGGATCGTGGCCGAGGGCACCCTCGACGAGGTCGTCGCGACCCACCGCGCCGAGATCCGCTTCGGCGCGCGGGCCGGTCGGCCTCCGGCCGGGGTCCTCGACGCCGGCGAGGCCGTCGAGATCGAAGGCCGCCACGTCGTCATCCGCACCGGCAGCCTTCAGCGGACGCTCGGCCGCGTACTGAACTGGGCGGACGCCGCGGAGCTCGCCCTGCCGGAGCTGCGCGCGACACCCGCCTCACTGGAAACCGCGTTCCTGTCGTTGGCCCGCGGCCCGGAGCCGGAGGCAGTCCGATGATCGCCAGGACCTATTCGCTCGGGCGCGCCGAAGTGCTGCTGCTGAGCCGGAACAAGACGCTGCTGTTCACCGCGCTGGTCGTGCCGATCGCCCTGGTCGCGGCACTCGCCAGTGCGCAGGACGGCGACCTGGACGACGAGTCCGCACGGGGCATGGTCGGCCTGTTCACCGGCATGGTGCTGCTGTTCGTCGTCTTCTACACGGTCCTGAGCAGCTCGGTCGCGCGCCGGGAGGAGGGCGTACTGCAGCGGCTGCGGACCGGCGAGGCGACCGACGCGGAAATCCTGACCGCGATGGCGCTGCCCGGGGTCACCGTCGCACTCGTCCAGATAGTGCTGTTCGGCGCCCTCGGCGGCGCCGTGCTCGGGATGCCGGTCCCGTCGAATCCGGTGGTCGTCCTGGCCGGTGCGGTGCTCGGCGCCGCCGTCCTGGCGATGCTCGGCCTGCTGACCGCGGTGATCTCCCAGACCGTGGAGTCGGTCCAGATCACCAGCCTGCCGGTGCTGGTGGCCTGCCTGGCCGGCGCGGGCGTGGTGGTGCCGCTGGAGTCGATGCCGGACGTCCTGGGGCGGATCTGCGCGTTCACGCCGCTGGCGCCGGTGCTGGCGCTGGTGCGCGACGGCTGGGTCGGGCCGCTGGACTGGGCCGGCGCCGCCGGTCGGGCCGCGATCCTGGTGGCCTGGATCGTGCTCGGCGCGGTCGCGATCCGGATGTGGTTCCGCTGGTCGCCGCGTGACTGAGCAGCGGCGCGGCATGATCGTCGTCATGAATCCCCTGCGGTGGTGGCGCGACGCCGACGATCTCACGCGTGTCCTGCTGTACACGCGGGCGTCGATGCCGCCGCTGGTCGCGGTCGGGCCGTTCGTCGTCCTGGCCGCGGCCGGAGCCGAGGTCGAGGAGATCGGGACGGCGCCGCTGATCGTGCTGGCCGGCGTCATCCTGGCGGTGACGCTGACCGCGCTGTACGTGCTCGACCGCCAGGTGATGGGGCGGCTGCTGACGCGGCGGGACATCGGGCTGTGGGCCGGGTCCTGCGTGCTGGCGACGGTGGTCCTCGTAGTGGTGCCGGTCGGCGACGCCCGCGGGCCCGGCCTGCTGACGATCGGCGCGTTCGTGATCGCTCCGCTGGGCGCGTTCGGGGCCCGGTTCTACGTCCCGGCCGGGCTCGTCGTCGCGCTGGCGATCGCGCTGCGGTCGAGCGTCCGGGACCAGCCCGCGACCGTCGCCTCGCTCGTCGTCCAGATGCTCTGTCTCTTTCTGGCCTTGGCCTGGGCGGTGCAGGCGTCGCTGTGGCTGGTGGGGGTCGTCCGGCGGCTCGCCGACGCGGATCGGACGCGGGCCGAGCTCGCGGTGGCGGAGGAGCGGCTGCGATTCTCGCGGGACCTGCACGACATCGTCGGGCGGGACCTGTCGGCGATCGCGGTGACCAGCGATCTGGTCGCCGAACTGGCCCGGCGGGGGAGGCCGGAGGCGGCCGAGCGGGCCGAAGAGGTCCGGACGATCGCGCAGGAGTCGTTGCGGCAGGTCCGGGCCGCGGTGCGCGGGTACCGGGCGATCGACCTGCGGATCGAGCTGGAGGGGTCGGCCGCGCTGCTGCGCTCGGCCGGCGTCACCAGCCGGGTGACCGCGCAGGTCGGCGAGCTGTCGGACGACGTCCGGACGGCGGCGGCCTGGGTGGTGCGCGAGGGCGTGACGAACGTGGTGCGGCACGCGGCCGCGACGAGGTGCCGGATCGACGTGCGGGACGAGGGCGGACGGGTGCGGGTGCGGATGGAGAACGACGGGGCCCGGGGCCCGATCGGCAGCGGTTCCGGCCTGGCCGGTCTGGCCGAGCGCCTGCGCCCGCTCGGCGGCTCGCTGAGCTTCGAACAGCAGGACGACGTGTTCGTGCTCTGCGCCGACCTGCCCGCGACCGTGACGGTCGAGGAGGTGCACGCGTGATCCGGGTGTTGCTCGCGGACGACGAGAACCTCGTGCGCAGCGCGATCGCCGGGTTGCTGGAGTTGCAGGACGACCTGCTGGTCGTGGCGCAGGCGGCGTCCGGGACCGAGGCGATCGCGATGGCGGCCAAGGAGCTGCCCGACGTCGCGGTGCTCGACCTGCAGATGCCCGGCGCCGACGGCCTGGCCGCCGCCGCCCGGATCCACGCCGACGTCCCGGGCTGCGCGACGATGGTGCTGACCAGCCACGGCCGCCCGGGCTACCTGAAGCGCGCGCTCGAGATCGGCGTCCGCGGGTTCCTGCCCAAGACGTCGTCGGGTGCGGTGCTCGCCGCCGCGATCCGGACCGTCGCCGGCGGCGGCCGGTACGTCGACCCGGAACTCGCGGCCGACGCGATCGCGGCGGGGGAGAGCCCGCTGACACCGCGCGAGTCCGACGTCCTGGAGCTCGCCGCCGACGGCGCGACGATCGAGGAGATCGCGGTGCGCATCTCGCTCTCGCCCGGCACGGTCCGGAACCACCTGTCCTCGGCGACCGGCAAACTCGGCGCCCAGAATCGTCACGAAGCTGTCGCAACCGCCCGCCGTTCCGGCTGGATTTAGGCTCCCTGTCAATTGAGTGAGAAGAAAGCCACGATCGCGTAACAATTTCCGGCAATACTGAGGTCGCGATCCGGGCGTCAGGGCGGTGGGGTGGCGGCATGCTGAAACGGGCAGTCCACATCGGAGCGGCGGCGGTCGCGGCGTTAGTCCTCCTCGCTACCGGCGCCTGTGCCCAGCCGGAGTTCACCTACGTGAAGAACTCCGGCCAGAAGACCTACTTCAAGGTCCCGCACGCCTGGCACGCGACCGCGACGAAGAGGCTCGACGACGCGTTGAGCGGTACGAACACCGACTCGGCGGCGGCGGCGATGCGTCAGCAGTCCTGGTGGTCGGTCGCGTACGACGCGTCCGAGGATCCGGCCGCCGACCACCTGGTCACGGTGGGCCTCACCGACGAGCCGATCGTCTACGCGCGGATCGCGCCGCTCTCCGAGCAACAGCAGAGCAAGGTCTCGCTCGACCTGTTGCGCAACGCGTTCCTCCCGGTCACCGCCGACGCCCGCGAGGCCGCCGCGCAGACGCTGCCGCTCACCGGGTTCGAGCTGGTCCAGAACGAGGTGCTGACCCGGTCCGGCGGCCTGCACGGCGTCCGGGTGGTCTTCGACTACGAGCTGGCGAACGGCGTGCTGCACACGTTCGACCAGACCGCGCTGGTCAACAACGCGGGAACCAGGCTCTACCTGCTGATCATCCGGTGCTCGACCAGCTGCTACCGAGAGCGGGCGGGCGAGCTGGACACGATCGCGACGTCCTTCACGGTAAGGAGCGACTCATGACCGAGACCGTCGAAGGTCTGCGGCCGCCGGAGGCGGGCCCGGGCGAGCGCGTACGCGAGACCCGCAAGCGGTTGCCGCTCTGGGACCGGATCAAGTTCCTGGCTCTGTTCGCGGTCGCCTGGTTCGCGCTGGTGTGGGCGGCGATGGCCGACAACCCGATCCTCCCGTTCGACGACGCGCTGCGCGCCGAGTTGCGGGCCGGTGCCGGCCTCGCGCTCATGGTGCTGTTCGGACTCGAGCTGCTGCGGCAGATCCACTTCCTGGTCAGCGAGCACTGGTCGGGCTACCACCGGCTGTGGACGCGCGGGATCTTCGGCGGCACCGAACGCCTCTCGCACCGGATTTTCTCCGACTGGACCCGGTTCCGGCTGATCCGGGTGGTCAAGTGGCTGGTGTTCATCGCGGTCGTGTCGGTCGTGCTCGCCTCGGTGCTGGACACCTCGCCGCTGATGGCGCTGTTCGCGATCCCGGCCATCCTGTGGCAAGCCGCGCCGATGTTCCTGCAGGTCATCTTCATCCTGTTCATCGCGGTCGGGCAGTTCGCCGCGATCTTCTGGTTCCTCTCGCGCGGCGGCGTCGAGGTGTACTACCCGGACGACGTGAAGACCCGGTTCTCCGACGTGTGGGGCCAGGACCACGTGCTCGAACGCGTCAAGGAGAACATCGTCTACCTGGAGACCCCGGAGGCGATCGAGTCCAAGGGCGGCTACGTGCCCGGCGGCATCCTGCTGTGGGGCCCGCCCGGTACCGGCAAGACGCTGATGGCCGAGGCGGTCGCCGGCGAGACCGGCAAGCCGTACGTGTTCGTCGACCCGGGCGCGTTCATCAACATGTTCTTCGGCGTCGGCGTGCTGAAGGTGAAGGGGCTGTTCCGCAAGCTGCGCAAGCTCGCGCTGCGTTACGGCGGCGTCATCGTGTTCTTCGACGAGGCCGACTCGCTGGGCAACCGTGGTGCGCTCGCCCAGGGCGGTGGATCCTTTCCCCGAGGCGGCATGACGCCTCCCGCGCCGTTCGCGACCGACGGTTGCCACGGCTTCTCCTACCTGTCGGACGATTCGCAGCTGCGGCTGACCCGGCAGGCGATGCAGGACAGGGTCGTCATGGGCGGCGGCATGGGAGGCGGCGGCGGTGGCATGGGCACGCTCGAGGCGCTGCTCACCGAGTTGTCCGGCCTGAAGAAGCCCCGCGGGTTCATCAACCGGGTCGTGCGGCGCGCGCTGGGCATGCGTCCGAAGCCGCCACCGAAGTACCGGATCCTGGTCATGATGGCGACCAACCTGCCGGAAGCCCTGGACGAAGCGCTGCTGCGGCCGGGCCGCATCGACCGCATCTACAAGGTCGGCTACCCGAGCAAGGCCGGCCGGGTACGCACGTACCTCGGCTACCTCGACAAGGTCAAGCACGAGCTCGACGCCGGCCAGATCGACAAGCTCGCCACGATCACCCCGTACGCGACCGGCGCCACGATCAAGGACATGGTGAACGAGGCCCTGATCACCGCCGTGCGCGACGGGCGCGACACGATCACCTGGCGCGACATCATCCGCGCCAAGCAGCTGAAGGAACTCGGCCCGGCCGAGAACGTCGAGTACATCGAGCGCGAGCGGCACGCGGTCGCGGTCCACGAGGCGTGCCACGCGGTGGTGGCCTACCGCACCCGGCACCACATGGAGATCGACATCGCGACGATCGAGAAGGGCAGCGGCTACCTGGGCATGGTCGCCAGCATCCCGCCGGAAGACCAGTTCACGACCTGGCGCAGCCACTACGAGTCCGACATCTACGTGTCGCTGGCGTCGCTGGCCGGTGAGCGGATGTTCTTCGACGGCGACAGCTCGTCGGGCGTCTCCGGCGACCTGGAGTCGGCGACCGCGGTGGCCACGAACATGGAGGGCGTCTGGGGCATGGGGACGACCGTGTCCTCGTACGGGTACTCCAGCCAGGTCGGCCTCGGGGCACCGGGCGGGCCGGGCAAGGGCGCGGAGAAGGAACTCAACGCCCGGAAGGCGCTGGCCGACCGGATCGAAGACAACCTCGGCCAGATGCTCGTGCGCACGGCCGAGATCCTCGAGGCCAACCGGCGCGAGGTGCTGGCACTCGCGCACGCCCTGGAGACGCACAAGACGCTCACCGGCGAGGACGTCATCGCGGTGATCGAGGGGATGCCGGGCCCGCTGGTCGACGGCTCGATCTATGCCGACGATCAGTTCGCCGACGAGCTCGAGACGTACCACGTGGCCGCACTCGCCGCCCACCGCGGCCACGGCAAGCTCACCGCGTTGATGCCCGACTCGTCCGGGCGGGAGCCGGTCGGGGTGGGTGCGGGCGACCAGGCCGCCTCGTCCGACGGAAGTATCTGGCGGCGCCCGCCGTCCCGGAACGGGTCCGCGCCGGAAACCCCGGAACCCTGACCTGAGCGTCCCGTCCCGCGAGGGCGGGACGGGACGCTCAGGTCAGGACGCTCAGCTCAGGGAGCGGAACCAGCGCACGATCGGGACCGTCGACCGGGCCACCGAGCCGAGGTGATCGGTGGGCCCGACCTCCACGACCGGAGCACGGACGCCGCGGTCGGCGAGGTCCGACCGGCAGGCGAGCGTGTTGGAGTAGGCCGCCTGCTCGTCCGTGCTGGTGGCGTAGAGCCGGATCGGCACCCGCGGCGCCCATCCGGCGCAGGTCCGGTCCGACTCCCGCAGCGCCGCCGCGAACGGCGCCGACGGCTGCCGGAGCAACCGGACCCCGGCCGGGGTCAGCAGCTCCGACGGCGACGCCGGGAGCGCCGACAGCAGCTGCTCCCCGGGATGCTCGTTGTCGAACAGCGGCGGGAGCGTCCGGTCGTACGGTGCCCGGAACACCTCGGACGGCGAGGCGTACAGGTCGTGCAGCCGGTTCCAGGAGATGAGCAGGTAGGCCACGTACGCGGTGCTCCACCGCGAGTCGAGCCGGCCGTCGAGCATCGCCGGGATCTCGGAATCGCGCAGGTGGTAGGCGCCACTGACCGGGGCGACCGCGGCCAGCCGGAGCCCTGACGGGCGGTCCGACTGCAGCTCCCGGGCCAGGCCCATCGCCGCCGAAGCGCCCTGCGAGAAGCCGGTGACGAACACGTCGCGGCTCAGCGTCGCGCCCACGGTGGGAGCGAACTCCCCGGTGGCCCGGAGCAGGTCGACGGAGGCGGTGGTCTCCGAACTGACGTCCAGATAGGGGTGGGGACCGGGTCCGAGCCCGAGGCCGAGGTAGTCCGGCGCCACGGTGGCGAAACCCGCGGACGCGTACGAGACGGCCGGCGCGGTGGTCCAGCGGTCGTCGGTGACCGACGGGGCGTCGCCGCGGAAGACCTCCGACCCGTGGGCGTAGGAAACGACCTTCAACGTGGTTCCGGGCCGGGAGCCGGGCAGCGTGACGAGCCCGCTGGCGGTCGTGGGCCGGCCGGTCGGGCCGACGGTCCGGTAGGTGAGCCGATAGAGGGTCACTCCGTAGCGGGTCTCGGCGGAGGAGAAGCCCTCCGACGCGAGCTCGGACTTCGCCTGGGCCGGGGTCAGGGTGCGCAGACGGGTCGCGGAGATCAGGTCGCCGCGGTCGGACCCGGTCGCGGAGGCGGGGGCCGGGGAATCGGTCGCGGAGGCGGGGATCGCGGAGGTCAGGGTGAGGGCGACGGCCGCGGCGGTCACCAGGGAGAGTGCGCGGAATCTCATGCTCGAACGGTAGGAAAACCGGGCCTGGCCGTCGTCACGCGACGGTGGCGATCGGACCTAGCGCTCAAGTACTACGGGGAGCGCCCTCTCCGGCCGACGCGCCTGCGTCAACGCGCCTCCGGGCGGGTACCACCGAAGGAGCAACGACCCCTCAGCATCGGAGACGATCATGCCGAAGACCTCCCAGGCCCGCAGCTCGGTCACCGGACGTTTCGTGAAGAAGTCCACGGCCGACCGGCACCCCAAGAAGACCGTGGTCGAGGACGGCGCCAAGAAGTCGGCCGCGAAGAAGAACCGCAGCGCGGTCAGCGGCGAGTTCGTGAAGGACGCCACGGTGAAGCGCCACCCCAAGACCACCGTCACCGAGGGCAAGAAGAAGACCACGAAGAAGAAGTGAGCCGCAGGCGGAGGCGCGTGCCACCCTTCCCGTCCGGGAAGGGTGGGCCGCCCGCCGGCAGCCGTCGTGAACCTCTCCGGTCGCGCTCGCGTGCATCTCCCGAGCCTTTCGGACGACGCCGCGTCCCGGGTCTCCCCAGATCGAGATTCGACGCGAGGAGATGTCGTGACCACTTTTCTGCCGCACCCCGATGCCCCGCCCCCGACCCGACCGGCCACGACGACCGGTCTGGGTACCGCTCCGGTCGTGACGCTGATGGCCCTCGGGACCGTCCTGGTCGCCGGAGGAGTGCTCCTCGTGCACGCCGGCGCCGGCTACACCTGGGACGGATCCGCGCCGACCTGCGCCGGCGAGGTCATGTCACCCGGCGACCAATGCCTCTCCTGGGGGCGCCGCGGCAGCTACGACTTCCAGGAGGGCATCCTCAACGCCGTCGCGAGCGGACGGTTCCTGCGAGGCGTCGGCGGTGTCCTGGCCGGGGGCCTCGGCGCGGGCCTGCTCTACGCCGCCGGGACCTTCGCCCGCCGCCCGGCCGGCCGGATCTCGGCCGCGTTCGGGCTGGTCACGCTTTTGACGGCCGCGCTCGGACTGCTCCGGATCGACTCCGGCCCCGCCCTCGTCGCCGGGCTCGGCGCGGCCGTCGCGGGCGTCCTGCTGAGCGTCGCGGTCGCCGTGCCGGTCGGGCGGGTCGTGTACTACGCCGCCGGCGTCGGGCTGCTCGGTGGCGCGGCCGCGCTCGTCTCCTCCGGCGCCACGTACTCCTTCGGCGGACGCCCAGCCGGCGCGGGCCCGGGCGATTCGCTGACCCTCTTCCTGGCGGACGCGTTCCGCGAGCACGGCGCGGCCCTGCGGTACGCCGGCGCGGTGCTCGCGCTGGTCGTCGCGTGGCGGTTCCTGTGCACGGGCCTCGACGGGCTCCCGCGCGAGGCGGCCGGCGACGACGCGAAGCCGGCCCTCTCCGACCGTGAGCTCGAGGAGCGTCACCACCTGATCCTCACGCCGGTCGAGCCGCTGGCCGCACGGGCCGGTCTCTGGTGCGGCGCGGCGCTGGTGATCTGGGGCGCCGCCGCGTATCTGGCCACCCGCGGCGCGGCGGTCGCGTCCGTGGGCGCGGTCGTGCTGACGCTTCTCGGCCTGGCCGCCGCCGGCCGCCTGACGACCCGCCTGCGGGTGGTCGTCCACACCCCGGACGTCTGAGGTCAGGCGGGGAGCTCGTACGTCTTGGCCTGGTCGCGGAGTTGGTTCTTCGCGACCTTGTCGAGCGTCGCCCGCGGGAACTCGTCGACGAAGTACACCGCGCGGGGAACCTTGAAGTCGGCCAGGGCGGCCCGGCACCGATCGATCACGCTGGTGCCGAGCAGCACCTCGTCGGCGCCGGGGGCCTTGATCACGAACGCGACCGCGACCTCGTCGAGCATCGGGTGGGGTGCACCGACGACCGCGACGTCCGCGATTCCGGGGACGAGCCGGCAGACGTCCTCGACTTCGCGGGCCGACACGTTCTCCCCGCCCACCTTCAGCAGGTCGGAGTCGCGCTCGCAGTAGAACAGGCTGCCGTCCTCGCCGAGCCGCACGATGTCGCCGGTGCGGAACCAGCCGTCCTCGGTGAAGCTCTTCGCCATCGCCGCCGGGTCGTCGAGGTACTCGGCGAAGAGCTGGATCCCGCGGGTGCCGCGGATCCACAGCTCGCCCGGGCGTCCGTCGGCGCAGATCTCGCCGGTGACCTGGTCGACGACGAGCGTCTCGTACCCGGGGGTGGCGGTGCCCATCGCGCGCGGCGGCGGCGGGAAGCCGGGGCCGGCGGTGATCGCCGGGGTGACGGTCTCGGTCATGCCGAACGCGGGCAGTACCGCGAACCCCAGCAGCGACTCGAGTTCCGGCACGACCGCGCCGAACACCCCGGCCTTGAGCCCGTGCTCGGGCACTTTCCGGCTGAGGATCCCCTGGATGACGAACGGGATGAGCGAGACGTGCGTGACGCCGTGCCGGGTGACGACGTCCCAGAACCGCGTGGTCGAGAACTTCGGCTGGAGCACGATCGTGCCACCGGCGCCGAGCGTCGTCCAGATCGACCAGCTCTGCGCGTTGACGTGGAAGAACGGCAGGTAGACGAGGTAGACGTCGTCCGAGGTCATGCGCAGCGTCGTGGGCGCGACCCGCGCGGCCCAGAGCGCGTTGGCGTGGGTGTGCACCACCGCCTTGGGGCGCGACGTCGTGCCCGACGTGAACAGGATCCCCACCGGGGCGAGCGGGTCCGGGACGCGCGCGGGCGGCTCCCCGTCGTGGAAGAGCTCGCCGAACGAGTCGGTGCACAGTACCCAGTCCAGCCCGGCCGGGATCACGTCGGCGAACCGGGGCTGGGTCACCGCCGCCCGGCAGCCGGTCTTCGTCACGAAGTAGTCGAGCTCGGCCGCCGTGCTGCGCGTGTTCGTGGTCACCGTGACCGCGCCGAGCGTCGCGCAGGCGTACCAGGTGAGCACACCTTCCGGGCAGTTCTCGGCGTGCAGCAGGACGGTGTCGCCGGGTCCGATACCCCGGGCGGCGAGCCCGGCGGCGACCCGCCGCACGTCGGTCCAGAACTCGGCGTACGTCCAGGTACGGCCCTCGCCCTCGAACGGGGCCCAGACGAGGAACGGCTTGTCGGGACGGCGCTCGGCCCAGGACGCGAGCAACCACGGAATGTCCTGCCCGGCGAACTGGAACGCGACGCCGTCTCCCGCCGGCGGTGTCATCACGCCCCCACGAAGTTCGGCGGACGCTTCTGCAGGAACGCGGCCGGACCTTCGACGGCGTCTTTCGAGGCCATCACCGTGCGCCCCAGCGCCTCCTCGATCTCGAACGCCTCCGGCTCGCGCAGGCACTCGGTCTCGCGGAGCGTCGCCAGGATCGCCGTGACCGCGAGCGGCCCGTTGGCGGCGATCCGGTCGGCGATCTGCCGCGCTTTGGCGGCCGCTTGCCCGTCCGGCACGACGTGGTTGATCAGCCCGAGCTCGTAGGCGCGGGCGGCCGTGATGTCCGCACCGGTCAGCAGCATCTCGGCCGCCATCGCGTAGCCCATCTGGCGCCGCAGCCGCACCGCGGAACCGGCCATCGGGAACAACCCGCGCTGGACCTCGGTCACCCCGAACACCGTGCTCTCGCCCGCGACCCGGATGTCGGTGCCTTGCAGGATCTCGGTGCCGCCGGCCCGGGCCACGCCCTCGGCAGCCAGCAGGATCGGCTTGGTCGGCCGGTACGTCTTGAGGTACGCGGCCAGCGAGATGCCCGGCTCGTCCTGCAGCCGGGCGATCCACTCGTTGTCGCGGACGCCCGCGCGCAGGCGTCCGATCTCGGCCAGGTCCATCCCGGCGCAGAACACCGGGCCCCGTCCGGTGAGGATCGCGACCCGGAGCGTGTCGTCGGCGTCGAGGAGCTTCCAGGCGTCGAGCAGGCGGCACAGGATCTCGGCGTTCGTCGCGTTGCGCTTCTCGGGCCGGTTGAGGGTGACGGTCAGTACCGGCCCCTCGGCCTCGACGAGTACGAGCGGCTCGGTCATGAAGCACCTTTCTCACCGGCGAGGTGGTTGCGGATCGCGTTCCCCATCGCGGGGGAGCGCAGGATGTCGGCGAACGCGGCGCCTTCGCGACGGCGGGCCTCGCTCACCGCGTCCCGCCGGGACGCGGTGAGCAGCGCCTTGGTCGCCCGGACGGACCCGGCCGGGTGCGCGGCGATCGCCTGCGCCAGCGCGACTGCCTCCGGCAGCAGGTCGTCCGGTGCGTACTTGCGCAGCGCCAGCCCGCTCGCCACGGCGTCCTCGGCCGAGATCCAGCCGGAGGTCAGGAGCGCCTCGGCCGCCCGCTGGTCGCCCATCCGGCGGGGGAGCAGGTAGCTGCTCGCCGCCTCCGGGACCACGCCCATCTGGGTGAACGGCGCCTTGAGCCGGGCGTTCTCGGAGACGAGCACGAGATCGCAGTGCGCCAGCAGGGTCAGCCCGAGACCGACGCCTGCTCCGTTCACCGCGGCCAGCAGCGGTTTGCCGAACCCGACCACGGCGTCCAGGAACGCGTCGAACGGATGCTCCGGCCGGTCGCCGGCAGCGCCCGGGGTGGTCCGGTCGACCGGACCCGGCCCGGCGTCGGCGGTGTCGGCCATCTCGGCCAGGTCCGTGCCGGCCGTGAACGTCCGGCCGGCCCCGGTGAGCACCACGGCGCCCACTCCGTCGTCCAGATCGGCCCCGGTGAGCCCGGCCGCCGCGGCGCGGTACAGCGCGGCGTCGAACGCGTTCGCCCGGCCCGGCCGATCGAACGTGAGCACGCGCACCCGACCGTGGTCCTCGGTCCGGACCCGACCTTCGACAGCCAATCCGACCTCCGGAGAACGTTGTGATAACAGCAGGATCACACTGTAATCTAGAACGCGTTCTTGTCGGGACGGAACTGCCGAACGGAGGGCCGGATGTGACAACGTTCGTCGAATCGACGGTGAGATTCCCCTATAAGCGCTCGTTGGGGCCGGTCATCGGGTACTTCATGACCAGCCTCACCGACAAGCGCATCGTCGGGATCCGCAACGGGGAAATGGTGCTCGTTCCACCTCTGGAGTGGGACCCCGATACCGCCGAAGAGCTCGAACCCGACTTCGTCGACGTCGGACCGGCCGGCACCGTCAGATCCTGGACCTGGGTCGCCTCCCCGAGCGAGCAGCACCCGCTCGGCCACCCGTTCGCGTTCGCGCTGATCGAACTCGACGGCGCCTCCACCACGCTGATGCACGCGGTCGACGCCGGCGACATCGCGGCCATGGAGACCGGCATGCGCGTGGCCCCGCGCTGGCGGGCCGAGCGCCGCGGCCACCTCACCGACATCGAGGCGTTCGTCCCGGGTGAGGAGCCGGTGCACCCGGAGAACGACGGGGGGCCGGCCACCGAGCCGGTCACGATGATGAACTACGACGCGTCGATCTCGTACACGACTCCGGTTCCCGAGACCCAGCTGATCTTCGGCAAGGCGTTCGCCGAGGGACGCCTGGTCGGGCTCGAGTGCCCGAACTGCCACCGCGTCTACACCGGTCTCCAGCAGGCCTGCCCGGTGTGTGCGATCCCGCTGACCGCCGCGCACGAGGTCGAGCTGCCGCAGACCGGCACGCTCACCACGTTCACGATCATCACGCCGGTGCAGTACCCGGGCCAGACCGAGACCGAGCCGTTCGCCCGCGTCCACGTGCTGACCGACGAGATCGACGCCGTGCTCGCGTACCAGCCGGTCGTCGACTTCCCCAACGGCGACGTCCACCCGGGCGTCCGGGTGAAAGCGGTCTGGACGACGGATGCGAGCGGGAAGCAGGAACTGGCCGGCTGGACCCCGAGCGGTGAGCCCGACGTCGATGACCCTTCGATCGTGAATCGGATCTTCTGACATGGAACCTGTCGCCATCGTCGGCTGGGCGCTGACCCCGATGGTCCGCCGTACCGACAAATCCGAGGCCCGGCTGCTGTTCGACGTCGTCAGCGGCGCGTGCGAGGACGCCGGCATCACCCGCGCCGACGTCGACTTCTCCTGCGCCGGGAGCTGCGACTACGTCGCCGGGCAGGCGTTCTCGTTCGTGCAGAACATCGACGCGGTCGGGGCCTGGCCCCCCAAGCGCGACTCGCACGTCGAGATGGACGGCGCCTGGGCGCTCTACGAGGCCTGGGTCCGCCTCCAGCTCGGTGACCTCGACGTCGCGATCGCGATGGGCTCCGGCCGGTCGTCGACCGCTGACCCCGCGACGATCTATCCGATGGAGATGGACCCGTACTACCTCGCTCCGCTCGGCGCCGACGCGGTCTCGATGGCCGCCCTCCAAGCCCGGACACTTCTGGACGCCGGTCTGGTGACCGAGCGGCAGATGGCCGGCGTGGCCGCCCGCACCCGTGCCGACGCGCGTTCCAACGAGTACGCCCAGGTCTCCGGCGAATACGACGTCGACGCGCTGCTCAAGGAGGACTACGTGCGGGCGCCGCTGCGGCGGCACGACCTCTCGCCGATCACCGACGGAGCCGCCTGCGTGGTGATCGCCCGCGGTGCGAAGGCCCGGGAGCTCACGGCGAACCCGGTCTGGATCACCGGCTTCGCACACTCGGCCGAGCCGCACCAGCTGGGGGTCCGCGACCTGCGGGTCTCGACGTCCACGGCGCGGGCGGGCAAGGCGGCCGGCGTCGATCAGGGCCCGATCGACGCCGCCGAGCTGCAGACCGCGTTCACGCACGAGGAACCGGTGCTCGCGGCCGCGCTCGGGCTCGGACCCGACGTCCCGATCAATCCGTCCGGCGGGCCGCTGGCCGCCAACCCGGTCATGGCGACCGGTCTCGTCCGCATCGTCGAAGCGGCCAGGCAGATCCGCGACAACGGAAAGCGCCGGACGCTGGCGCACTCGACGTCCGGCCCGTGTCTGCAGCAGAACCTGGTCGCCGTGCTGGCGGGAGGAACGAAATGACAACGGCCCGTCCGTGCGCCATCGTCGGAATCGGACAGACGAATCACAAGACCCGCAGGTGGGACGTCTCGCTCGGCGGGCTGGTGCGCGAAGCCGCCACCCGCGCACTCGAGGACGCCCACCTGACCTGGGCCGACATCGACGCGGTCGTGCTCGGCAAGGCGCCCGACCTGTTCGAGGGCGTCATGAAGCCCGAGCTGTACCTGACCGACGCGCTCGGCGCCGCGGGCAAGCCGATGTTCCGGGTCCACACGGCCGGCAGCGTCGGCGGGACCACCGGCATCGTCGGGTCGCACCTGGTCGAGTCTGGTATCCACCGGACCGTGCTCTCGCTGGCGTACCAGAAGCAGTCCGAGGGCAACGCCCAGTTCGCGCTCGGCTCCGGCCGCGGTGCGTCGCTGGGCGCCGGCGGTGCGTTCGCCCCGTACATGCGCTCGTACATCACCCAGACCGGCGCGCCGGCCGACGTCGGCCCGATGGTCGCGGTGAAGGACCGGCTCAACGCGCTGAAGAACCCGTACGCGCACCTGAAGCTCAAAGACATCACGGTGGAGAAGGTGAAGGAGTCGCCGATGATGTGGGAGCCGATCCGGTACCTGGAGTCGTGTCCCTCGTCCGACGGCGCCTGTGCGGTGATCTTCACCGACGAGGACGGCGGGAACGCGGCCGCGGCGGACGGACGCGCACCGGCGTGGGTGCTGGCGTCGTCGTACCGGTCGGAACCGTCGTCGTTCCCGGGACGGGATCCGGTCTGGTCGGCCGGGGCGGCGGACTGCGCGGCGGAGATCTATCGCACGGCGGGCATCACCCGGCCGCGCGAGCAGATCGACTGCGCCGAGCTGTACGTGCCGTTCAGCTGGTACGAGCCGATGTGGCTGGAGGCGCACGGCCTGGCCGACCGGGGTGAGGGCTGGAAGATGGTCGAGCGGGGCGACACCGCGCTCGACGGGTCGTTCCCGGTCAACATGTCCGGCGGCGTGCTCTCGTCGAACCCGATCGGAGCGTCCGGGCTGCTCCGCTTCGCGGAGGCCGCGATGCAGGTCCGCGGCACCGCCGGCGAGCACCAGGTCGACGGGGCGAAGGTCGCGCTGGCGCAGGCGTACGGGGCGTCCGCGCAGTACTTCAGCATGTGGCTGGTCGGTAGCTCGCTCGACGCTGTGGGCTAAGTTCAGCCATGGCGAGTGGATCGGCGTTCGAGCTCACCGCGGACGAGATCGTCCGCGCCGCGGTCGCGATCCTCTACGACCAGGGTCTGGACGCCGTGAGCATGCGCACGGTCGCCGCCCGTCTCGGGGTGTCGCCGGTGCCGCTCTACAGCCGGGTCGGCAACAAGGAGGCACTGCTCGACGCCGTCGCCGACACCGTGCTGGTGGACGTGGCACCGGCACGGGGGGCGGGCGAGACGTGGCCGGAGTACACGACCCGGTGGGCGTCCACGCTGCGGGACCGGCTGATCACGATTCCCGACATCCGGCGGCTGCTCACGCTGCGCCGCTCGCCGTTCGTGCCGGCGGCCACCGTCCTCGTCGCGATCCTGCGCGACGAGGGCGGGTTCGGCGGCCGGGCGGCGGTGGAGGCGGTGCAGCTGCTGTCGTGGGCGGTCATCGGGTACGCGGTGCTGGAGTCGGGCACGGTCGAGTCGAGGCCGAGCCAGGGCGGCTCCGATCCGACGTCAGTGAGCCGCGAACAGGCCGACCACCTGTTCGAATTGCACGTGCGGTACCTGGTCGAGGGGCTGGAGCGAGACCGGGCCGGCTGACGGTAGCCGGACCAGGACGGTATCGGGCGCCGGCGGCGTGACCGGGCGTGTCGGCCGGCCAGGCCGGGAACGTCGGAGAAGGCGCGCGGAACGCTGTTGCCCGCGTGCCACGATCCCGGCTCGCCGTAGGTGCCGGGCCGGGGAACGTCCCCCACGGCGTCGTCGTCGACGACGACGGTGTCACCCCCGATCCGGGCGCGGCCCGCGGAGAGCACCGGTTGCCGGGGGACGCGGCTCGGTGGCGCCGAAAGCCGATCTGGTGCCCGAGCGTCCGGCGGGACCGACCATCCGGCGGACCCGGCCCGCACCGGTCCGCCCATCGCGTGGGGTTGACACGGGCGCCGGGCGCCGCAACAGTAAACCGTATGGTTCACCGTCAGTTCGCGGCCTTGGGCGACCCGACCCGCCTGGCCATCGTCGAGCGGCTCGCCCGCGGGCCGACGTCCGCCGGCGACCTCGCCGCGCCGACGTCGATGTCGCTGCCCGCCGTCCTCAAGCACGTCCGCGTGCTCGAAGAGGCGGGCCTGGTGACGACGGTCAAGCGCGGCCGCGTCCGCGAGTGCCGGCTGCGCGACGACGCGCTCGTCGCCGTGGCCACGTGGACCGCTCAGCAACAGGCGCTCTGGTCGGCCCGGCTGGACGCTCTCGGAACTCTCCTGGAGGAAACGTGACCGCACCGCTCCTGTCCTTCGACCTCGACCGCACCTACCCCGCGCCGCCCGAGCGGGTCTGGGCCGCCTTCACCCGCGCCGACCTGCTGGAGCGCTGGGTCTGCCCGGACCCGGACTGGCGCGTCGCGAGCTGCGAGGTCGACGCCCGCGAGGGTGGCGGCTACCGGGTCCGGTTCGGTCCCCGCCCGGCCGGCGACTCGTACGCCGAGACGGCGACGTTCGCGGTCTTCGAGCCGGTGGAACGGCTCGTGTTCGACGTGCTCACGACCGGCGAAGGCACCGACGAGCGGTCCCGCTGCACAGTGCTTTTCCGGTCGGTCGACGCCGGGACGCGGCTCGAGCTCACCGTCGAGGGCCTCTCGGGCGAGGAGGTGGCCGGGCACCTGCGGGTGGGCTGGCAGTGGTGCCTGGAGGGCATCGCCGCCCAGCTCGACGCACCGGCCTGACCGCGCCGTCCGCAGCCGCGGGGACTGAGCGCGCCACCGACCGCCGTAGCCGGCGGCGGGTGCCGGGCGGCGGGCCTCAGAGGACGGGTGGTCGGCCGTGGGGTTCGGCGCGATAGGCGAGTTCGACGCGGTCGGCGGGGAGCACGATGTCGACGGCCGCTTCGACCGGACGGTCGCCCGCGTACATCGTGCGGGTGATCGTGAACACCGGCGTGCCGGTCGGGACGGCCAGGGCGCGGGCCTCGTCGGGATGGGGCATCCGGGCCCGGACGAGTTCGTGGATCTCGGTCACCTCGACGCCGGCGCTCGCCAGCGCCGCGATCGTGCCGGTGGCGCACGGTTGCCGCTGGAAGACGGCGGTCGCCAGGTCGAGAGGAACGTACGAGGCGCTGGTCTCCTGCGGAAGGCCGCCGTCGTGGCTGGACGTCCTTCGCTCGAAGACCGGTGTGCCGACGGCCACGTCCAGCAGCCCGGCGACGCGGGTGTCGGCCCGGACTTCCCGGTCGGTCGCGTCCGTGCGGAGACCCGGCGGCACCGCCGAGACGGCCCGGCGGCGGACCGGCACCGCGCTGCGGACGAACGTGCCGCGCCCCTGGCGGGTGACGACCAGCCCCTCCTGGCGCAGCAGGCCCATGGCGAGGCGCACGGTATTGCGGGAGACGTCGTAGCGCTGCCCCAACGCCACCTCGGAGGGGATCGCCGCTCCCGGCCGGTACCGGCCTCGGCCGATGTCGGTGCGGAACTTCTCGGCTAGCTGCCGGTAGGCCGGCCGGTCGCTGTCCAGGTCGATCATGGACACCACCATACTCATTAGAACGAGTATTCGTCACCACGTTGGCATGAGAAGCGGTCAGCGACCCAGTCCGCGAGGTGACGCCACTGGCCGTGCAGCTCGCCGCGAGGACGCCCCCGGCCATCGAGAGCGTCCGCCGGGTGTTCGACGTCCGGGCCGAGTTCGACCCGGCGACGATCGAGCGGGAATTCACGATCATCACGTCCGACTACGCGACGGCGATCCTCGGGCCGGTGGTGATGACGCTGATCGCGCAGCGGGCGCCCGGGATCCGGCTGCGCCTGCAACAGACTTCGCCCGAAGCGGTGAACCAGTCGGCCGACATTTTGCGGACCGTCGACGGGTTCATCCTGCCGCACGGGTTCCTGACCGAGACGCCCTACACCGACCTGTACGAGGACCGGTGGGTGTGCATCGTCGCGAGCGACAACCCTTCCGTCGGCGACGCGCTCACGCTGGGCCAGCTCGCGGAGATGCCGTGGGTGGTGCTGTTCAACCGGCCGACGGCGTTCGCGCCGGCCGCGCAGCAGTTGCGGATGATCGGCGTCGAGCAGCGGATCGAGATCGTCGTCGACGGGTTCCTGCAGATGCCGTTCCTGGTCGCGGGCACCAACCGGGTGGCGCTGGTGCAGCAGCACCTGGCTCGTCGGATGGCGCCGCTGACCGGGGTGCGGGTGCTGGAGTGCCCGTTCGACGCGGTGCCACTGGCCGAGGCGTTCTGGTGGCATCCGATGTATCGCACGGACGTGGCGCACGCCTGGCTCCGCGACCTCCTCGTCGAGGCCGGCGCCCTCCTCAACCGCTGAGGCCGCGTGCGCCGGCCGGGAAGCCGTCGTCGACCGGAGGTCAGCGCTTCCGGCCCACCGCGCCGTAGTTACCGCACCACGCGGAATCGCCCTCGACGGCGTCGGGCCAGTCGGGCCGCCACTCGGTCACCCAGGTCAGCCCCGGATCCACCAGCTCCCACGGCGCCATCAGTTCCTCGAGCCGGGCTTTCGTCCGGAACGTGGTCGGGTTCGCGCTCTTCGAGTAGATCGCGGTCAGGCGTTCCATCTCGGCCGGCCGCCCGTCGAACGTCACGTGCGCCATCGACAACGCGCTCCCCACCGGCAGAGCCGACCGGAACGCCCCGATCACCCCGGCCGGATCGTCGTCCTCCGACACGAAGTGCAGCACCGCCACCATCAGCACGCCGATCGGCCGGGAGAAGTCCAGCAACCCGCGCGTCACCGGCGATTCCAGCACCTCCTCCGGCCGCCGGATGTCCGCGTGCACGATCCCGGCCCGGTCGACCCCGGAAAGGATCGACTCGCTGTACGCCACCGCCACCGGATCCAGATCGACGTACACGACCGTCGACTCCGGCGTGGCCTCGTGCACGTTGCCCGCGGTCGGGATGCCGGATCCGAGGTCGATGAACTGGCGGATCCCGGCGTCGACGAGGTAGCGCACCGATCGGTGCAGGAACGCCCGGTTCGCCTGCGCCATCAGCGGGACGTCCGGCATCACCTCCAGCACCTTCGCCGCCGCCTCGCGGTCGGCGGCGAAGTTGTGGGATCCGCCCAGGTAGTAGTCGTACATGCGGGCGGCTGCGGGCCGACTGGTGTCGATCTCCGCGGCCGGGTCCGGTTTGTCCACGCGCGCTCCCCGATCGTGGTTCTCGCACCGATCGTAGGTCTACACAGGCCGTTCGGTCACCAGGTCTGATCGCCCGCTCGCACCAGCATCTCGTTCACCGCGACCCGCCGCTCCCGCGTCACGATGTACGCGATCGCGTCCGCGATGTCCTCCGGCCGCATCGCCTCGATCGACGACGTCTGACGCCGGGCCGCCTCCCGGATGCCGTCGCCGAGGTGGTCGGTCAGCTCGGTGTCGACGGTGCCCGGCTCCACCACGCTGACCCGTACCCGCTGGCCCACCAGCTCCTGCCGGACCGCGTCCGAGAACGCGACCAGGCCGGTCTTGGTCAGGTTGTAGACGCTGCTGCCCGGCCGGGCCACCCGGCCCGCCGTCGAGCTGATGTTCACCAGATCCGCGACGCCGCGCGGAGAGTCCGCCGCCGCGCGCGCCAGGTGCGGCAGAGCCGCACGGGTGACGTAGAGCAGCCCCTGGACGTTGAGCGCCACCATCTGGTCCCAGTCGTCCAGGGAGGCCTCCAGCGCCGGGCCGAGCAGCATGATTCCGGCGTTGTTGACGACCGTGTCGAGCCGCCCGAGCCGGGCGACCGTGTGGTCGACGGCGCCGATCGCCCCGGCCCGGTCCGTCACGTCGGCCTGCACGACGAGGGCGATGCCGCCCTCGTCGCCGATCGTCGCGGCCAGCTCGTCGAGCCGCTCCTGCCTCCGGGCGACGAGCGCGACCGCCGCGCCCTCCCGCGGCCAGCCGCCGCGCGGTGGCCGCGCCGATCCCGCTGCTCGCGCCGGTGACCAGCGCGACGGTGTCCTTCAGAATCATCGGTGTTCCCTCACGAGTCCGGATCACAGCGACGTCGATCGCCGTACGGCGTCCCGCGGCCCGATCAGGCCCGCACGAATTGCTGGCCGCCGTCGACATCGTAGGTCGCTCCGGTGAGCGCGGTGTTCGTCATCAGGTGCAGGGCCAGCGCCGCGACGTCCTCGGGGCCGACGACGCGGCCGATCGGGAGCGTGTCGCGCAGCTGCCGGCGGCGCTCGTCGAGCTCGTCGCCGAGCAGGCGGGCCGACAGCGGCGTGTCGACGAACCCGGCCGCGATCACGTTGACCCGGACCGGCGCGAGCTCGATCGCCAGGCCCGCGGCCAGCGCGGGCAGCGCGGCGGTCATCGCGGCCGCGAGGATCAGGCCCCTGGCCGGGCGGCGGGCGCCGGTACCGCCGACGAAGAGGAGCGCGCCGGAGGGCCGCAGGTGCGGCGCCACGGCCTTGGCCAGGTGCAGCTGAGCCCAGAGGTGCTCGTCGACGTTGCGGCGGGCCTCGGCGAAGTCGAGCTCGTCGAGCGGGGCGTAGTAGGCACCACCGGCGGTGGTGAGGACGTGGTCGATCGGTCCGAGGTCGTCGAAGAAGCGGTGCAGGGCGTCCGGGTCGGCGGCGTCGAACGCGGCCGTCCGGCGCGCGCCCACGCCGGCGGCGGCCGCCGCCAGGCGCTCGGGGTCGCGGCCGGTGAGGACCACCTCCGCTCCTTCGGCCCGCGCCTGCCGGGCCGTCTCGAGCCCGATTCCGCTGCTCCCGCCGATGAGGACGACGGTCTGGCCGGTGAGTTTCACGCGAGGGTCCCTTCAGGAGCCGGAGGCGGCACCGGAACCGGCTCTGCCGGTGTGCCGGGCGCGGGTGTGCCGGGCGGGGGCGTTTCGGGGTCGGGGGCGCCCGCCAGCGCGGGGGCGCACCCGTGGTGCGGGCCCGGCGGCACCACGGCCGGAGCCGGGGTGGCGGGGCGCGCGTCGCTCACGAACAGGGCGGTCACCACCGCGGCGGCGGCGCAGACCGCGGCGAGGACGAGCATCGCGGGGCGGTAGCCGTCGGCCAGGGCGGGGCCGAGACCGTTGGCGCCGCTCGCACCGGCCGGGCCGTGCCGGCCCAGGAGCAGGGGCACCGCGGCCACCGCGAAGAGGCCACCCAGGCGGGAGGCGGCGTCGTTGACCGCGGACGCCTCGCCCAGGTCGGCGTCGGGCACCGCGGCCAGCACGGCGGCGGTCAGCGGCGCGACCGCCAGACCGATGCCCAGCCCCCACAGCAACGCCGACGGCAGGATCACCGCGACGTACGACGAGCCCGGCCGGGCGAACGACAGCCACCCGAACGAGCCCCCGACCACCACGATCCCGGCCACCATCAACCACCGGGGCCCGAACCGCGACACCAGCGCACCGCTGGCCGGCGACACCGCCAGGAACACCACCGACGACGGGATCAACGCCGCACCGGCCGCAGCGGCCGAGTACCCCAGCTGCAGCTCGCACTGCAGCACCAGCAGATACCCGGCCGCCGCCAGCCCGCCGTAGAACAGCACGGTCGTCACGTTGATCGCGTCGAACTGCCGCGAGGCGAACAGCGACAGCCGCAGCATCGGCGCCCGGAGCCGCCGCTCCACCGGCACCAGCGCGGCCAGCGCCACGACCCCGACCACCACCGGCACCAGCGCCGACGCACTACCCCACCCGGACGCCGACGCGGTGTTCAGCCCGTAGAGGACGCCACCGAGCCCCACCACCGTCAGCAGCGCACCGGCCGCGTCCAGCGACAGGGCCCGCCGGGCCTGCGGTGTTTCCGGCACCCATCGCAGCACGATCAGCCCGGCGAAGATCAGCGGCACGTTGAGCAGGAACACCGACCGCCAGGACGCGTGGTCGACGAACCACCCGCCCGCGTACGGGCCCAGCGTCGTGCCGATCGTGGCGATCGCCGCCCAGATCCCGATGCCCCGGGCCCGGTCGGGCACCCGCAGCGCGCCGTTGAGCAGGGCCAGGCTCGTCGGGACGACCAGCGCCGACCCCGCACCCTGGAGCACCCGCGCCGCGATCAGCGCACCGACGTTCGGCGCGACCGCGCACAGGACCGAGGCCACGAGCATCACCGTCAGCCCGATCGCCAGCACCCGGCGGCGTCCGAACCGGTCGGCGAGGGCGCCGCTGAGCAGCAGCAACGCGGCCACGGACAGCAGGTAGCCGGTGAGCGTCCACTGCAAGCCGGCCAGACCGGCGCCGAGGTCCCGGCCGATCGCCGGAACCGCGACGTTCACGACGTTCGCGTCGAGAAAGCTCACCATCGAGGCCAGCACGGTCGCCGCGATCAGTGCGACCCCGGCCCGGCTGCGCAGCGCGATCATCGCCGGATCGCTTCGCGCAGCGCGAGGAGCGCACCGACGTAGATCTCGGAGAACGTGGGGAACGGCTGGATCGTGTCGCGCAGGACCTCCAGCGGCACCGTGGCCCGGATCGCCAGCGTCGCCTGCTGGAGCCACTCGCCGGCCTCCGGGCCGAGCGCGTACGCGCCGGTCAGCCGCTCACCGTCGGAGAGCAGCGTCAGGAAGCCGTTCGACTCGGCGTAGGCCCGCGTGTACGTCTCGGTCTTGGCGATCTCGTTGAGCGGCACGGTCGCCGAGTACCGGGCCGACGTGGCACCGACCGCCGCGGCCGCCGGGTCGGTGTAGACCACCCGCGGCACCGCGTCGTAGTTCGCCTCCCGCGGTTCGCCGAGCAGGTTCGCGGCCACGACGTCCCCCTGGTATTTGCCGACGTGGGTCAGCAGGAACAGGCCGGTCGCGTCGCCGACGGCCCAGAGCCGCTCCGCGGCGCGCAGCCGGGCGTCCACCGGAACGCCGTGACCGCCGGCCGGGATCCCGACGGTCTCCAGACCGAGCCCCTCGGTCCGCGGCCGGCGGCCGGTCGCGACCAGCAGACGGTCACCGCGCAGCTCACGGCCGTCGTCGACGACCAGGACGTAGGTCTCCCCGTCGAGACGGGCCGCGGTTGCCCTGGACCCGAGGACGACCTCGATGCCGTCGCGGCGCAGGACCTCGGCCAGTGCCGTGCCGAGCGGTGCCGGTTCGCGCGCCAGCAACCGCTCGCCCGCGACCAGCACCACCTCGCCGCCGAGGCGGCGCACGGCCTGGGCCATCTCGACGCCGACCGGGCCGCCGCCGAGCACCAGTAGCCGCCGTGGCACCTCCTTCATGCCGGTGACCTCGCGGTTGGTCCAGAGACCGGACAGCTCCCGCAGGCCGGGGATCGGCGGGACGATCGGGTCGGCGCCGGTGGCCAGCACGACGTCGCCGGCGGTGTAGCGGACGCCGTCGACCTCGACCGCTCCGGTTCCGGCGAGCCGGCCGGTGCCGCGGATCAGATCGATGCCCCGGGACGCGAGCCAGCGCTCCTGACCGGCGTCGGAGTAGTCCGAGACCATGAAGTCGCGCCAGGCCAGCGCGGCGGCGACGTCGATCTCGGCGGTGGCCCGGGCCTCGCGCGCGGCGTGCACGGCCTCGCCCGGGCGGAGCAGGGTCTTCGACGGGATGCAGGCGTAGTACGAGCACTCACCGCCGACGAGTTCCCGTTCGACCAGCGCGACCCGCAGCCCGCCGGCGGCGATCGCCCCCGCGGTGTGCTCGCCCGGGGACCCGCCGCCGACGACGATGACGTCGTAGTCAATCATCGAGGACCGCCTCCGTGTGCTTCCCGGCGTCGGCCACGGCCCGGCCGGACGCGTTCCCGTCGGCGCGGGACACGACGTAGGCCGCGTACCAGTCCCACCAGTGGTGCGGCGGGGCCACGGCCTCGTAGGCACCGTGGTGCTGCTCGGCTTCCTCGAGCAGGCTCGCGAGCGCGCCGACGTCCATGGGCGTCACCGGCCGGGCAGCCGGGTGGTGATCTCCTGCAGGACCCACTCGTTGCCGTCCGGGTCGGCGAACGACGCGAACGAGCGATAGCTGGCGTGCTCGGGCGCGGGCCCGGGGACCTGGTGCTCGGTACCGGCGTGATGGAACACGCCGCCCGCGTCGTGGAAGACGCCGCTGACGTTCGCCCCGTGGGCGGCCACCTCCGCGCGCGCCGCCTCGATGTCGTCGACGACGAGGTGCAGGCCCTGCACCGAACCGGGAACCGCGCTGCTCAGACCGGTGCCGAAGATGACCGAGGCGGGGGAGCCGGGCGGAGTGACCTGGACGACGCGGAACTGGTCACCGGTGGCGAAATCGGCGTCCAGGCGCCAGCCCAGGCCGGTGTAGAAGTCCTTGGCCTTGTCGACGTCGGAGACCGGGATGACGAGTACTTCGAGCTTGAAGTCCATGCGACCAGCGTGTCGCTCGTGGGCGGTTTCCGACCCAGGGAGAGTCCCTGGTCTCGGCAGAATTCGCGGTGTGAGCGGGGGGTGCTCGCGGGTAACTCCCCACCATGGAAATCGTGCTGATTCTCGTGCTGGCGGCGCTGGTGTTCTTCGCGGTCCGGCGCTGGCAGATCGCGATCCGCGGACAGCGCCTCGCAGACCCGCATCCGCCGACCGAGTCGTGGTTCCCGCTGAGCCCGCGGCGCCAGGTGCGCCGGGCCACCGACGCGAGCACCGTGCACGTCCGGAACGAGCCGGGGCGCACCGAACCGCTGCCTCCGGCGGGGGACGGTCCCGCTCCGTTCTGAGGCCGGTGCATACTCCTGCGTGTGCGCGTGGGGATAGCTCATCACTTCGGGTGGGCGGTGGCGGTGACGGCGGACGAGTCGTTCGCGGTCGTCGACCGGCGGCGGATCGAGCTCGTGGAACCGGGCGTGGAGGCGGCGCCGGTCCACGGGCTCAGCCATTCGACGGCGGTGCTGGACGACGCCGCGGTGGCGGCGCTGGTCGCCAGGGTGCGGGCCTCCGCGGTGCGGGCCACGTCCACGGCCCTGGACGGGTTGCCGCCCGGGATCGTGTCGATGTCGCTGCGCGCCTGGCCGCCGGATTTCCCGGTGGACGTCGCGGTGCTGCGGCGGGTGCCGTACGAGGCGCGGGCCGACTCGGTGATGTACCGGCAGGTGCTGGCCGACGCGGCGCGGGAGCGCGGGTGGCAGGTGCACCTGTTCGAGGCCCGGGACGTCGAGAGCCGGGCCGTCGGTCTGGTCGGCGACGCCGATTTCCTGAGCCGTCCGCGCGAGCGGCTGGGGCCGCCCTGGGGCAAGGACCATCGCCTCGCGCTGGCGGCGACCGTCCTGGCCGGTGGCTACCCGCTCACGTCGTAGGGCGTGACCAGCGTTCCGTCGCGGAAGAACTGAGCCACGTTCGCCAGCACCAGGTCGGCCATCGCCTGCCGGGTCTCGACCGTCGCGCTGCCGACGTGGGGGAGCACCACGACGTTGTCCAGGCCGAGCAGCGCCGGTGGCACGTGCGGCTCGTTCCGGACGACGTCCAGCCCGGCCCCGGCCAGGCGCCCGCCGACCAGCGCCGACACCAGCGCGTCCTCGTCCACGACCGAACCGCGGGCTACGTTCACCAGATACCCGCCGGGCCCCAGCGCCGCCAGCACCGCCTCCGACACGAGGCCGGCGCTGGCCGGGCCGCCGGCCGCGGTCACCACCAGCGCGTCGGCCCACGAGGCCAGGTCTTCCAGCGACGCCACGTACCGGTACGGCGCCTCGGGCCGCTCCCGCCGGTTCGTGTACGCGATCGAGCACCCGAACGCGGTGAGCCGCGAGGCCACCGCCGATCCGATCCGCCCCAGCCCGAGGATCCCGACCTTCGAGCCGCTCACCCGGCGGGTCAGCGGGTACGAGCCCCCGGCGGCCCAGTGACCGGCCCGGGTCCAGCGTGCTACCGCGCCGAACCCGCGCATCACGTCCACGAGCAGCGCGACCGCGGTGTCCGCGGTGTCGTCGGTGAGCACGTCCGGCGTGTTCGACAACAGGATTCCGCGCCGGCGCACGGCGTCCAGGTCGGTCCGGTCCACCCCGACACCGAACGTCACGATCGCCCGCAGCGACGGCAGGGCGTCGAGGAGCTCCGCGGTCAGTCCGCTGTGACCCCCCGTCACCGCCAGCACGGCGTCCCGTTCGGCGCCGGACGGAGCCGGCTGAGCCATCTTCACCGCCCCGTACTTCGAGGCGAGCGTCGACGACAGGCCCGCACCCAGCGGGCCGACCTGCAGTACCGTCACCGCACCAGGGCCGGCTTCTTCGGATCGAACGTCCATCCCGGTATCAAATACCGCATGCCCTCGGCGTCGTCCCGCGCCCCCGGTGCCAGCTCCTGGTGGAGGGCGTGCGCGGCCGCGAGCCGCTCCTGGTCGAGCGCGATCCCGAGGCCGGGGCCGGACGGCACCGACACCGCCCCGTCCCGGATCGCGAGCGGTGCGACCGTCAGCCGCTCCCGGCCCTCCTGCCAGATCCAGTGCGTGTCGAGCGGCGTGTACTCGCCTATCGCGGCCGCTCCGACGTGCACGAACATCGCCAGCGATATGTCGAAGTGGTTGTTCGAGTGCGAGCCCCACACCAGCCCGTTGCCCGCGCACACCTGCGACACCCGCACCGACCCCTGCATCGTCCAGAAGTGCGGGTCGGCCAGCGGGATGTCGACGCTGCGCAGCGCGATCGCGTGCCGCAGCTGACGCCAGTCGGTCGCGATCATGTTCGTGGCCGTCGGCAGACCGGTCGCCCGGCGGAACTCGGCCATGATCTCCCGCCCGGAGTACCCGTCCTCGGCGCCGCACGGATCCTCGGCGTACGCGAGTACGTCGCCGAGCCCGTCGCAGAGCGAGATCGCCTCGGCGAGCGACCAGGCCCCGTTCGGATCCAGCGTGATCCGCGCGTCCGGGAACCGCGCCTTCAGCGCCCGGACCGCCGCGATCTCGTCGGGGCCGGCGAGCACTCCGCCCTTCAGCTTGAAGTCGCGGAACCCGTACCGGGCCGCGGCGGCCGAAGCCTGCGCCACGATCGCGTCCGGCGTCAGCGCCTCCTGGTCGCGCACCCGGTACCAGGGATCGCCGGCCCCGGCCCCGGCTCCGGTCCCGGGACGGTTCCCGACGTAGAACAGGTAGCCGAGCATCCGCACCGAGTCGCGCTGCTGCCCGTCCGGCCCCAGCAGCGCCGCGACCGGCAACTCGAGGAACTGCCCGAGCAGGTCCAGCAGCGCCGACTCGACCGCGGTGACCACGTGGATCGTCGTCCGCAGATCGAACGTCTGCGGTCCCCGCCCGGCGGAATCCCGGTCCGCGAACGTCGACCGGATCCCGGCCAGTACCGCTCGGTAGTCCGCCACCGAGGCCCCCACCACCAGCGGCGCGCACTCCTCGAGCGTCCGGGTGATCGCCGGCCCGCCCGGCACCTCGCCCAGCCCGAGACGCCCCGAGGAGTCTTCGGCGACCACCACGTTGCGGGTGAAGTAGGGCGCGTGCGCGCCGCTCAGGTTGAGCAGCATGCTGTCGCGCCCGGCCACCGGATACACCGAGAACCGCACCACCCGAGGAGGCATCGGGCTCACCCCTTCCCGAACGGAACCGGGCCGATCGCCCGCCCGCGCCCTTGATCTTCCCCCCGCGTCAAGGGCCCGTTCGGTAGTACATATGGTCGACGAAGCGGGTCAGTAGAGTGAGTTCGTGTCGGCGAAATCCATGATTCTGGGCGCGATGATCTTCTACCCGGGTGGCGAGCACCTGGCGAGCTGGCGCCTCCCCGGCGCCCAGCCCGAGCGCTACCTCGACCTCGGCTACTACCGGGACTTCGCCCGTACCGCCGAGCGCGGCGGTTTCGCCACCGCGTTCGTCGCCGACGAGCTCTACGTGTGGGACCGCTACCGCTCCGGGATCGACCACGTCGTCAACACCCGGCTCGAACCGTTCACGCTGCTCGGCGCGCTCTCGCAGGTCACCGAACAGATCGGGCTGGCCGCGACGGTCTCGACGACGTACAACGAGCCGTACCACATCGCCCGCAAGCTGGCCTCGCTCGACTTCCTCAGCGAGGGGCGGGCCGGCTGGAACGTCGTCACCAGCGCCAGCAACGAGGAGGCCTGGAACTTCGGCCGGGACGCCAACCTCGACCACGAGGTCCGCTACCGCCGCGCGGCGGAGTTCATCGACGTGGTGAACGGTCTCTGGGACTCCTGGGAGGACGGCGCGCTCCGCCACGACAAGGAGTCCGGGTACTTCGCCGACGCGTCCAAAGTCCACCGGCTCGACCACCGGGGCGAGTTCTTCACGGTCCGCGGCCCGCTGAACATCGTCCGCCCGCCGCAGGGCCGCCCGGTGATCTTCCAGGCCGGTGCCTCCGAGGCCGGCCGGGCGCTCGCGGGCGCCACCGCCGAAGCGGTGTTCACGCTGGACGGCGGTGGTCTGAAAGGGTCCCAGGCCCTGTACGACGACTACAAGGCCCGCGCCCGCGCCAACGGCCGCGACCCCGATCACCTCAAGGTGCTGCCCGCGCTCTCGCCGGTCGTCGGCCAGACGAAACGCGAGGCCGAGGAGTACCTCGACCTGATCGAGGAACTGACCCCCGACCGGCTCTCGCTCGACTGGCTCTCGCACTACCTGGAGTTCGACGTCAGCGAGTTCGCGATGGACGAGCCGTTCCGGCCCGATCTGTCGGTGCCGACCAACCAGGTCCAGTCGGTGTTCGAGCGGATCCGGAAGGTCGCCGGCGACGGCACCCTGACGCTCCGCGAGATCAACCGCCTGCTGCTGCGCAACCGGTTCCTGGTCGGCACCCCCGACCGCATCGCCGACTGGATGACCCGGCGTTTCACCAACGGCGCGGCCGACGGCTTCATGCTCGCGTTCTCGTCGATCCCGGTCGGCATCGAGCAGTTCGTCGAGCTCGTCGTGCCCGAGCTGACGAAGCGCGGTGTCTACACCGGGGAGTACCGGGGGTCGACGCACCGTGAGAACCTCGGACTACCGACACCGCCCAGCCGGTACAGCTGATGCCCGATAGTCTCGTGTAGACACACGCCTTCCCGGAGGTTTCTTCTTGTTCCGCCTGCTCGGCGACCTCGATGTCCGGGCTGCCGACGGCCGCCCGGTCGCCGCTGGGCGGCGCAAACAGCGCGCGCTCCTGGTGATGCTCCTGTTACGAGCCGGTACGGTCGTCCGGGCCGACGAGATCATCGATGCGCTCTGGGACGGCGACCCGCCCTCTTCGGCACGGGCGAACCTCCACTCGTACGTGTTCGGGGTGCGGCACGTGCTCGACGAGGTGGCGCCCGGCGGAGCGTCCACGCTGGTCACGTCGTCGGCCGGCTACCGCCTCGACCTCGGCGACGGTGAGTGCGACGTCGGCGTGTTCGACGCGGCGGCGGCCGACGGCCGGCGCGCGCTCGACCGGGGCCGCCCGCGGGAGGCGCTCGACCGCCTGACCGTGGCCCTCGGCCTGTGGCGGGGCCCGTTCCTGCCCGACCTGGCCGACCTGGGCTGGGTCGTGCCGCACGCGGCGCGGCTGACCGAGAGCCGGCTGGCCGCGATCGAAGATCGCGCCGAGGCCTGCCTCGCGCTCGGCGAGCACGCCGGGCTGGTGGCCGACCTGGCCGTCGCCACCGCCGGGAACCCGCTGCGCGAGCGGCTCTGGGCCCGGTACGTCCGCGCGCTGCAGGCGACCGGCCGGCGGACCGAGGCGTTGGCCGCCTACGAGACGATCCGGGCCGCGCTCGCCGACGAACTGGGCGTCGACCCCGGCCGGGAGCTGCAGGAACTGCAGGCCCAGCTGCTCGACGAGCCGGTCCACCGCCCGCCGGCGCTGTTGCCGCCCGCGGTGGCCGACTTCACCGGCCGCGCGGAGGAGGTCCGCCGGCTGCGCAAGGCGCTCTCACCGCACACGCCCCCGTCCGGTCTGACCGTGCTGGGCATCACCGGCATGGCCGGCGTCGGCAAGACGACGCTGGCGCTGCACGTCGCGCACTCCGCCGCGACGGCCTATCCGGACGGCCGCCTCTACGCGAACCTCGCCGGAGCCGGTCCGAACCCGGTGCCGCCCGCCGACGTGCTGGCCCGGTTCCTCCGGGCGCTGGGTGTGCCGAGCCCCGCGATACCGCCCGACCCGGACGAGCGCGCCGAGCTCTACCGCACGCTGCTCGACGGGCGCCGGGTCCTCGTCGTGCTCGACAACGCGGCCTCGGAGGCGCAGGTCCGGCCGCTGCTGCCGGGCACCGCGGGGTGCACGGTGCTGCTCACCAGCCGGGTCCGGCTGTCCGGGCTGGAGGGCGCCCGCTGGTCGGAGCTCGACGTGCTCACCGAGGACGACGGCGTCCGCCTGCTGGCGCGGATCGTGAACGACGCCCGGGTCGGCGACGACAGCGCGCACGACACCGCGGCGGCCGACGTCGTGCAACTGTGCGGCGGCCTGCCGCTCGCCGTCCGGATCGCGGGCGCGCGGCTGACCAGCAGGCCCAGCTGGACGCTGAGCCGTCTGGTCGCGCTGCTGCGCGACGAGAAGCGCCGCCTCGATCGGCTGGACATCGGCGACCTGCAGATCCGCGCGTCGCTCGCGCTCAGCGAGGACGCGCTGCGGCCGTCCGCCCGGCGGCTCTTCCGGGCGCTCGCCACCGTCGACGGGCCGGACTTCGGAGGGTGGCTCGCCACCGTCCTGTCGGACCAGCTTCCCGAGCGCGCCTCCCTCGACCTCGACGACCTGGTGGACGCTCACGTGCTGAGCGCCGTGGGCACGGACTCCGCGGGTCAGACCCGGTACCGGTTCCACGACCTGGTCCGGCTCTACGCGCGGGACGAGGATCCGGGTGACGTCGTGCGCACCGCGATCGGCGGGTGGCTGGCGGTGGCCGAGCGGCTGGAGCCGGCGCTACCGGGGCCGTGTTACGCGCCGATCCCGGGGTCGGCGTTCCGGCCCGACGTGGCCGCGGTGCTCGACGACCTACGCGGGGTGGAGCCGCTGGACTGGTTCGACGCCGAGCAGGCCGGCGTTCGCGCGGTGATCCGGCAGGCCTGTGCGGCTGGGCTGCACGAGGCCGCGTTCGACCTGGCCCAGCGGATGGAGAAGTACTTCGACGTCCGCGGCATGTACGCCGAGTGGGCGACGACCAACCGGCTGGTGCAGGCCGCGTGTGCGGGTGCGGGCAACCGGCGCGGCGAGGCCGTCGTCCGCCGGGGTCTGATCGACGTGAACACCTGGATCAGCGACGACCACGGCACCGAGGCGATGGCCCGGTCGCTGGACGAGGCGCTCGAGCTGCAGGACCTGTTCCGGGAGCTCGGAGAGCTCGGGGGAGCGGCGGACGCCGCGGTCATGCGGTCGTGGGGGCTGACCGCGTCGGGACGGCGGGACGAGGCGATCGCCGCCGCCCGGGACGCGTTGCGCTGGGCCGGGGAGACCGGTCACCTGGGCGGGCAGCTCCGGGCCCACATCTCGCTGGCGCTCGCGCACCGGGAGCAGGCGGAGCTCGGCGAGGCCCTCGAGCACCTGTTCCAGGCCCTCGACCGGGCCCGCGAGCTCGGCAACCCGCGGCAGGTGGCGAGCGTGCTGCAGTTCCTCGGCATCGGGCACAGCGAGTACGGCGCGCTCGACGAGGGCGAGGCCTACCTGACCGAGTCGCTGGAGATCTCCGAGCGGCACCGCGACGGGTACACCTCGGCGCTGACCCGGATCGGCCTGGCCCGCCTGCACCTGCGGCGGGGCGACGCCGAGGCGCGCCCGGCGGCGGAGGCCGCGCTGGCGCACGCCCGCGAGTACCGGATGCCCCACCACATGGCCGACGCGCTGGGCATCCTCGGGGAGATCGAGCTGAACGCGGGGCACCCGGCGGAGGCCGCCGAGTACCTGCGCGAGTCGGTCGCGCTGTGGCGGACGCGGGGGTGGCTGCGGTTCCAGGCCGCGGCACTGGTGCTGCTCGGGCGGGCGCTGCACGAGCTCGGCGACCCGTCCGCCGCCCACGCGCTGCGTGAGGCGCAGACGCTGTTCACGGACGCGGGTGACGCCGACGGTGCCACCGGGGCGGCCGCGGTGTTGCGAGAACTGCGGGTCTGACTCGAGACGGTCTGACTCGAGACGGGGGGCGGATGCGGGCCGCCACCCGCACCCGCCCCCCGTTTCGAATCCCCCTCCGGGCCCGGCACGGGCCCAGGGTCACAGCAACCTCTATACGCGACCTACACATCTCCGGTACGGTGTGCGCCCCCAAGCAATTGCTTGTTAGGGATGACCCCCAGAGGAGGGGCACATGGGAGCTGCACACCCCGTTGGCCGCCGCACCGTCCTCAAAGGTGCCGCTGCGGTGATCGCCGCAGGCCTGGTAGCCGGCGAGTCGTTCGCGTTACCCGCTTCAGCCGCCACGATCGCCGCACCACCGGAGTTCCCGTCCGGTGTCGAGCTGTACCAGCAGGCCTATGTGAACTGGTCCGGGGAGATCGACCTGGACGGCGTCTGGACGTGCGCGCCGGCGACCACCGCCGACGTCGTCGCGGTCGTGAACTGGGCGCGGGCACACGGGTACCGCGTCCGCCCGAAAGGCATGAGTCACGGCTGGTCGCCGACGCTGCTCCCGGCCGGAGCGGACGTCTCGGCGGTGGTGCTGGTCGACCTGACCAAGCACCTGGCCGGGATCAGCGTGGGGTCCGGGACCGTGACGGTCCAGGCCGGGGCGACGGTCGACCAGCTCACGGTCGCGCTGGAGAACGCCGGGTACGGGCTGGCCGCGCTGACCGCACCCGGGAACCTCACGGTCGGCGGTGTGCTTGCGATCGGGGCCCACGGGTCGGCGGTACCGGCGACCGGCGAGACCCGGACGCCGGGCACCAGCTACGGGACGCTGAGCAACGCCGTGCTGTCGATCACGGTCGTGGCCTGGAACGGCTCCGCGTACGCGCTGAAGACGTACACCCGGACGCAGCCGGACATCGCCGCGTTCCTGGTGCACCTCGGGCGGGCGTTCGTGGTGAGCGTGACGCTGCAGGTGGGTGCGAACAAGCGCCTGCGGTGCCAGAGCTTCTACGACATCCCGACCGCGACGCTGTTCGGCCCCCAGGGCACGTCCGGGCGGACGCTGTCGAGCTATCTGAACTCCAGCGGCCGGGTGGAGGCGATCTGGTTCCCGTTCACCGACCGCCCGTGGCTCAAGGTGTGGTCGCTCGCGGCGTCGAAGCCGCTGCTGTCGCGGTCGGTGTCGTCGCCGTACGCGTACACGTTCGCGAACTTCCTGTCCAAGGAGCAGAGCGACTTCCTGTCGCAGGTCGTCAGCGGCAACACCAGCGGGACGCCCGCGTTCCAGAATTTGCAGATCTCGATCGTGGGATCCGGGCTGATCGTCACCGGGACCTGGGACATCTGGGGCTGGTCGAAGAACACGCTGCTGTACGTGCAGCCGACGACGCTGCGGATCGTCGAGGCCGGGTACGCGGTGCTGACGTCGAGGGCGAACGTGCAGCGGGTGGTGAACGAGTTCTACGTCAAGTACCAGGAGCGGATCACCGCGTACCAGGCCCAGAACAAGTTCCCGATGAACGGTCCGGTCGAGATCCGGGTCACCGGCGTCGACGCGCCGGGCGAGGTCAACGGCGGCGGCGTGAGCCCGCAGCTCTCGGCGGCCCGGCCCCGGCCGGATCATCCGGAGTGGAACACGGTGGTCTGGCTCGACATGGGCACGATCCCCGGGACGCCGGACTGCGACGCGTTCTACGCCGAGATGGAGGCGTGGATCGAAGGCAACTACACCGGTAGCTACGCGACCGTGCGGCCGGAGTGGTCGAAGGCGTGGGCGGTGACGCCGTCCGGGGCGTGGACCGACACCGGTGCGCTGACCGGGCGGATCCCGGCCAGCCTCCGGGCGGGCCAGCCGTCGGGTGACAACTGGGACACCGCCCGGGCGACGCTGAACGGTGCCGACCCGCACCGGGTGTTCAGCAACACGTTCCTCGACACGTTGCTGCCCTAGGACGGGTCGCGGCTCGCGGTCTCCGGGTGGATCACGATTCGATCCTGGTCCGCCCGGTGACCGGCCCGCCGGCCGCCGGGGGGTCCGCCGCCGGGTGGTCGGGGGTCGGGTGGTCGGGGGCCTCGACGACGACCGGGTCGCCGACCGCCAGGCGGCCGGGGAGTTCGACGGTGCCGTAGAGGCCGAAGGTGCCGGCCCGGTGGGTGGCGATCGCGCGCAGGACCTCCGGGCTGCGGCGGCCGGTGCGGGGGTCGATCGTGACGACTACGCACCGGCGGTCCCGGCGGTCGGCCCGGACGCGTACGCCGCCGAGCGTGACCGTGCCGCCGACCCAGTTCTCCTCCGGTTCGCCGGTCTCGACGAGGATGTTCGGGCGGAACCGGCCCGGGCCGGGCGGGGATCCGAGGAGCCCGGCCAGGTCGGTGAGCGATCGCGTGGTGAGCAGGGAGACCGGGGCGCTGTCGAACGTGCCGCGGTCGAGCTTCATCGGGTGGCCACCGAGTTCGGCCGCGAGCGCCGGATCGAGCACGTCCCGTTCGGTGCCCGCCGGTGTCCGGACCGTCACGCCGGACGCGTCGGGGCGGCCCGGGTCGGTCACCCGGGGCCGGTAGGTGCCGAGCTCGTGGTGCTGACGGAGGGTGAGCCAGGGAAACCCGTCCCCGCCGCTGTCCGGCCGGACGAACCCCCAGCGGCGGTCGCCGGCCAGGCCGTTCCACGAGACGTCGACGGAGTCGAGCGGCTCCGCGGCCATGGATTTGACGGGGTATCGATAGAGCGCGGCCACTCGGCCGACGGTGCGTCGCACGTTCGCCTCCCGAAGGGAGGCGCCCTTCGAACCGAAGGTGCCGGGCCGAGCGTGGCGGGGCCTCACCCCGTCGCAGCGCCCCTCGGCCGGCCCACCGACGGTAGCACCGGCACCCGGCCGGGGTTCGCCGTTATCTGTTCACCCGCCGGGCGAACGACGCCACGGCACCCTCGAACTCCTTCTCCAGGCGGTCGACCACGACCGCGACCGCCGGCGCGTCGCGCACCAGCCCCAGCCCCTGGCCCGCGGCCCAGAGGTCCTTCCAGCGCGACGCCGGTGCGGCACCGTCGTAGGTCCGGGCCACCGCCGCCGCCGGGTCGATGCCGTGGGCGGCCAGGCTCGGGCCGAGCCAGGACGCGGGCGTGCCGGTCACCGCGGAGCTGATCACCAGGTCGTCCGGGCCGTGATCCACCACCATCTGCTTGTACTCCGGCACCGCCCGGCTCTCGGCGGTCGCGAGGAACCGCGTCCCGACCGACACCAGATCCGCGCCGGTCGCGAGCCCGCCCGCGATCCCGGCGCCGTCCGCGACCCCGCCGCCGACCACCAGGAGCCCGTCGAAGAACGACCGCACCGCCGGGACGAACGCCAGCGGCGACAGGGACCCGGTGTGCCCGCCGGACCCGGCCGACACCAGCCCCAGCCCGTCGGCCCCGGCCGCCACGGCCTTCCGCGCCAGCCGGAGGTCGATCACGTCCGCGATCACCAGCCCGCCGTACGCATGCACGGTCTCGACGGCCGGCGCCGGCGATCCGAGCGCGGTGATCACGATCGGCGGACGATGTTCGGCCACCAGCCGCAGGTCGTCGGGAAGGCGGGTGTTCGTCCGGTGCGTCACCAGGTTCAGTGCCCAGGGGGCGTCGCCGACACCGGCGCGGATCGTCCCCAGCCACTCGTCCAGCTCCGCGCTGGTCCGGCAGTTCGGCGCCGGGAACGAGCCGAGCACGCCCGCGTTGGTCGCCGCGATCACCAGCTCGGGACCCGACACCAGGAACATCGGGGCACACAGCACCGGCAGCCGCAGGCCGGACAGCACGTCAGGAAGCATCGAACCTCTTCCGCAACTCGTCTTTCCGAACCTTCAGACTGGCCGTGCGCGGCAACGCGTCCACCACGTGGATCGCGGTCGGCTTCTTGTACGACGCCAGCCGGCTCCGGACCAGGGTGTCGAGCGCGCTCGTGTCCACGGTGACGCCCGGCCGCGGGACGACCGCCGCGGTCACGGTCTCACCCCACCGCGGGTGCGACACCCCGAACACCGCCACCTCCGCGACCCCGTCGCCGAGTGCCAGCACCTGCTCCACCTCGGCCGGGTACACGTTCATGCCCCCGGTGACGATCATGTCCTTGAGGCGTCCGCGCACGTAGAGGAACCCGGCCTCGTCGAGCGACCCGAGGTCGCCGGTCCGGAGCGCGCCGTCCGCCAACGCCTCCGCGGTCGCGGCCGGGTCGCCGAGGTAGCCCTCGAACAGCGTGTCGCTCCGGACGACGATCTCGCCGGTCTCGCCGGGCGGCAGGCGCGTGCCGTCTCGTCCGACGATCGAGACCGACGCGATCGGGACCGCCCGTCCGGCCGAGGCGAACGGGTCGTCGGCCGCGCAACCCGGGCGCCAGTCGTCCGGGACGGTCGCGGTGACCGGTGCACCGGTCTCGGTCATGCCGTACGTCTCGACGTACCGGGGCCCGATCGCGTCGACCAGGCCGGCCACCGTGTCGCGGTCGGCGAGCGAGCCGGAGTGCAGCACGCCGTCGAGGTGCGTCAGCACCTGCGGGCGGCGGCGGACCTCGGCGGCGAAGGCGGACATCAGCGGCGTCGGGGCGTAGGTGAAGTTCGTGCGCTCGCGGATCATCGCGTCGACCCAGCGGTCGGGCGTGAACCCGGCCAGGAACGAGATCTCGCCGCCGACGTAGAGGTGGGGGAGCACGACGCCCCAGACTCCGGCGACGAACGCCAGCGTCCCGGTGAATCCGCACCGGCTACCCCAGCGCAGCCCGTCGTGCGACGGCAGGTGCCGCACGATCCGGGCCAGGTTGCGATGCGTGTGCACCACGCCCTTGGCCCGTCCGGTGGTGCCGGACGTGAACCCGACGATGCCCGGCAGATCGGGATCGATCGGCGCGTCCGGTGTCGCGGTCGACCCGGCCGACACGAGCCGCTCGTAGGAGACGAACCCGGCCCGGCCCGGAGCACGCCCGTCGCCGGCCGGAGCGGGCCCGCCCAGCCCGATGACGTCGAGGCCGGATCCCCGGAACAGGTCGTCGAGACGGTCGGCGTGACCCGCGGTCACGCAGACGGTGCCGGCGTTCGCCCGCGACAGGACCTCGGCGATCTCGGGCCCGGCCAGACGGTCGTTGACGTGGACGGCGGTGGCGCCGGTGAGGCCCACGCCCAGGTAGGCCTCGACCGCGTCGGCGCGGTCCTCGACGACCAGCGCGACCCGGGACCCGGGGCCGATGCCCCGGGCCGCCAGCGCGTGCGCGAACCGCACGGCCCGGTCGCGCGACTCCCCGTGCGTGCGCACCAGGCCGTGCCCGCGGAACGCCACGTCCCGGGGCCGGCGTCCCATGGCCGCCACCACCAGATGGGCCCAGGACACGTCAGTCGGCGACGTCACTGCCCAGGCCCATCCCGCGCAGCAGCGTGGCCCGGTCGTAGTACTCCAGCCATTCGGTGACCAGTCCGTCGGCGATCCGCAGGATTCCGACGACCGGTACCTCGCCCAGGTGCCCGTTGAACGTGAACCGGTCGACCCGCTCCACGAACACCCGCCCGTCGATCACCCCGAGCGCCTTGACGTCGAGGTGGATCCAGGTCGCGCCCGACGCCAGCTGCCGGAGCCGCCCGGCGATGGCTTCCCTGCCGACGAGAGGCTCCTGCATGACGCTGTGCAGCACGGCGTCGTCGGCGAAGAGGCCGATCGCGGTGTCCCAGTCGAGCGCGTCCCAGGCGTCGAACATCCGCCGGGCCACGGCTAATTGATCCGTCATGCCGGAGCCTCCGATTTCGCCCGCCGAAGTTCACGCTTCAGGACCTTGCCGACCGGGTTACGCGGGAGCGCCTCCCGCACTTCGAGGCGCTCCGGCAGCTTGTACGAGGCGATCTTCTCCGCGCGCAGGAACGACACCAGCTCGTCGAGCGTCAGCGTCGCCCCCGGTGCCAGCACCACGATCGCCGCCACCTTCTCGCCCAGCACCTCGTCCGGATCGCCGACCACCGCGACGTCCGCGACCGCCGGGTGGGCCCCGATCAGGCCTTCGAGCTCGGCCGGGGCGATGTTCATCCCGCCCCGGATCACCAGGTCCTTGGCCCGGTCCAGGAACCGGAGGAACTGGCCGTGGTCGCCGGCGATCTCGAAGATGTCGCCGGTCTCGAGCATTCCTTCGGCGTCGAACGGCGACCCGCCGTTCAGGTAGCCCGCGAACACGGTCGGGCCGCCGAGATGCAGCTCGCCGGGCCGGCCCGGGTCGGTGATCTCCACACCGGTCTCCTGATCGACCAGCTTGATCGACACCCACTCCGAGATCCGGGACGACCAGGTCACGCCGGGTGCGCCGTAGCGGGGGAAGAACCGGGCCCGGTCGGCCGGATCCGGGAAGTCCTCCGGGCTGGAGAGCAGGCCGATGCCCTCGTTCGACCCGAAGAAGTTGATGACGCTGATCCCGAACCGTTCCTGCCAGCCCCGCACCATGTCGGGCTGGAGCGGTACCGAGCCGGATCCGATCCGGGTCAGCGACGAGAGGTCGGCGGCCTGTCGCAGTCGCTCGTCGGAGAGCAGCAGCCACAGCATCGCGGGCGGCGCGACCGTGTACGTGACCCGTTCGTCCGCGATCTGTTCCAGGAAGACGCCCAGGTCGAACGGGTGGTGCTGGACGAGCAGGCAGCCGGTCCGCAGCCAGGGCAGGAACATCCCGTTGAGGCCGGCCATGTTCACCATCGGGAACGGGTTCAGCAGCACGTCGCCGGCGACCATCCGGGGCGCGTCCACGGTGGCCCAGCAGATCGCCAGCCAGTCCAGATGGCACCGGGGCACGCCCTTGGGGACGCTCTCGGTCCCCGACGTCCAGCAGATCGTGAGCGCGTCGTTCGCGTCGTTGGGATCGGCGGTCCGGTGCGCCTCGACCCGCTGCCGGTCGGCCTCCGACGCCGAGGCCGGCACCCACGCCGCATCCGCGCCCGAACCACCCTCGGCGGGCAGGCCGAACGTGACGACGGCCGTCAGCGACGGCAGCCGGTCGCGGACCGCGACCACCTCGGCGGCGGGGGAGCGGCCGCCGAACGCGGCCACGGTGACGAACGCACGGAAGGAGGCCTGCCGCGCCATCTCGACGACCTCGCGCTCGCGGTACTGCATCGGCAGCGGCGAGACCACCACGCCGAGCGTCCAGGCCGCGAGGTACACCTCCGCGAGCTCGATCGTGTTCGGTAACTGCACTCCGAGCACGTGACCGCGCCCGAGCCCGAGGTCGAGCAGCCGGGCCGCCAGCCAGGTCACCTCCGAGTCGAGCTCCGCCCAGGTCAGGCGTCGGGGCTCCGCGCCGAGCAGGGCGGCCCGGTTGGCCGGATCGGCGATCGCCGGATGCGAACCCCGGGCCGCGACCGTGTCGCGGAAGATCTGATCGACGGTTTCCTCGCTCCACCAGCCCCGCGCGACGTAGTCGGCGACCTTCTCGGGCGGATGGAGACCACGACTGACAGCCACTGCTGCTCCTTTCAGGCCTCAGGCCGCGTTCAGGACATCGCCGGACGCGATGAACCGCTTCTGGCCGGCGTGCCACGTGAACGGCTGGAACGCCTGGATGCCCAGCGACTTCTGCTCGGTCATCGTGAACTTAATCCCGTTGATGAACATCGGAGGCTGGTAGTCCTGGGTCCGTGCCGCCTGCATGATCGAGAGCCGCGACAGGCCGCCGGACGACTTCGCCGCGTTCGTGAAGACGTCGATCATCAGATCGGCGATCGCCCAGCCGTTCAGCGTGTACGTGTTCGTCGGCGAGTCGGCCCCGTTCGCGGCGACCTTGGTCAGGTAGTCCTTCACCGCCGGGTCGGCGGCGAACGCCGCGTCGGCCGGGTCCTTGAGCCAGCGCATGATCTGCTGCCCGTCGGCGGCGGCACCGGCCGGCGCGTAGAGCGTGGCCCCGTCCGCGCAGTTCGACGGCTGGATCACGGTTTCCGGCTTCCAGCCGACCCGGCCGATCGCCTGGGTCAGCGCCAGGCAGTCGGTCGTGACCCCGGCGTCGACCAGGATCGGCGCGCCGGACGCCTTCAGCGCCGAGGCGGCGGTGTTCGGGTCGGTCAGCGGGGCTTCCTTGGCGAGGGTGAAGTTCGTGCCCTCGATCGCGTTCTTGAATCCGTTCGCGTAACCCTGACCCGACTCGGTCTGGTTGGCGGCGAGCGCAACCTTCGCCCCCTGCGGGTACTTCTTCTTCAGGCCTTCGACCACCGCCTTCATCTCGACGTCGGCCGACGGCAGATATTCGGTGGTCCACGGGAACTTCGTCGCGTCGCGGTAGGCGGGGACGCTGGCCTGGCCGAACAGCAGCGGGACGCAGGCGTCGTTCTGGGCGTCGGACATCGCGTCGAGCTGGCCGGAGCCGAACGTGTCGAGCACGTCGACCTTGTCCTTCTCGATCAGCTCGCCGACGTTGGTGCGGGCCCGCTCCGGGTTGAACGCATCGTCCTTGACGACGACCGCGAGCTTCACGCCGCCGACGCCGCCGGCCGCGTTCTCCACCGCGAACCGGGCCTCCATGCCTTCGATGACGTTGCCGACCGCATCGGCCAGCGGCCCGGAGGTGGGGGCGGACCAGCCGACCTTCAGCGTGCCGGTGATCTTCGTGGTGACGGCGTCCGGGTCGGCGCAGTTGTCGACGTCGATCGAGCCCTTCTTCGTCGACGCGGCGTCCGCCGTGTCGCCGCCGGACGAACTGTTGCTCCCGCAGGCGGCCAGGGTGCCCGCGGTGACGGCCGCGAGCACGAACGAGGTCACGAGTCTGCGCTTCATAACGTTCCTTCCGGGGTGGGGGTACACCACGCGGCCGCACCGGGCACGGTGCGGGCACGTCAGGGCAGGGGGAGAGAAGGTGGCCGACGGCGGAGCCGGATCGGCGGTCGGCGGGGCGGCGGGGCGGCCGGGCCGGATCAGCCCGGGGGTGATCCGAGCGCCGGATGGTCCGGGGGCACGACGGTCACGAATTTGCGGATCAGCAGTCCGAGCCGACCGGCGATGCCCTCGGGCATCAGGAAGCAGAGCGCGATCAGCACGGCGCCGAACACCACACCGGACAGCGGCCCGGTCGTGAACGACGCGGTGTAGTAGGGGAGGAAGACCACGGCCAGCGCGCCGATCAGTGGCCCGAGCTGGGTCGCGACCCCACCCAGCACCAGGCCGGTGACCAGCTCGATCGACTTGAGCAGGGTGAACGACCCGTCCGGCGAGAGCGCGCCGATGTACATCGTGAACAGCGCCCCGGCCAGGCCGGTGACCGCGCCCGAGAGGCCGAAGACCAGGATCTTCGTCCGGGCGATCCCGACGCCGTTCGCGGCCGCGGCGATCTCGTGATCGCGGACCGTGCGCATCCTCAGCCCGAACCGGCTCCGGACCAGGCCGCGGGCCGCCAGCATGACCACGACCAGCACGAACGCCGAGAGCCAGAACGTCCAGATCCCGCGCTGAGCCCGGACCAGCCCGGTCCACTCGGGGGGAGCCAGGTACCGGGACCGCACCACCATGCCGGCCGCGCCGCCGGTGAGCGATTCCAGCTTGCGCACGATCTCCGGGAACGCGACCGCCACCGCGAGCGTCACCAGCGCCAGGTACAGGCCGTGGATGCGCAGCGACGGCAACCCGACCAGCAGGCCGAGGACGAACGTCAGCGCCATCGCGATCGGGATCGTGGCCAGCGGGGCGAACTCGAGCTTCACGATCAGCACGCCGGTCGTGTACGCGCCGAGCCCGAAGAACGCCGAGTGCCCGATCGAGAGCAGCCCGGTGTAGCCGGTGACCAGGTTCAGGCCGATGATCGCGATCGCCATGACGAAGACGGTCGTGAACTGTCCGACCCGGAACGGCGTCAGCTGCGAGGCCCAGAGGACGCCGAGCGCGGCGAGCGCGAGGCAGGCCGCGCGGATCGCGTGGTGCGGCCAGGAGTTCTCGACGAGGACGTATCGGGTGCGGGTTTGCGGTCCGGCCGGTCGGGCCGGCGCCAGGGTGGTCATACGCGCACCGTCCGCTTCGAGCCGAACAGGCCGTTCGGGCGGATGAACAGGATCGCGACGATGATCAGCAGCGCCGAGGTCTGCTGCAGTTCACCGCCGAGGAACGAGACGTAGCCGGAGAGCATGGCTTCGAGGACGCCGATCGTGAGGCCGCCGACCACGGCCCCTTGCAGGCTGTCGAGGCCGCCGAACAGCGCCGCCGCCGAGGCCGCGATGAAGATGTGGAACATTGTGGTCAGGCCCAGCTGCTCGGGTGCCAGCGGCGTGACCAGGACACCGGCCAGCGCGCCGATCGCGCCGGAGAGGCCCCAGCCGATCATCAGGATCCGGCCGGTGCGGACGCCGGCCAGCGCGGCCGACTCCGGGTTCGCGGCGACCGCGCGCATGTGCAGGCCGATCCGGGTACGCCGGAAGAGCAGCGTGATCAGTCCGAGCAGGACGATCAGCGCCCCCCAGACGCCCAGTGCGTCCCCGTAGAGGCGGGCGCCGAACACGCTGACGTAGTCGTCCAGGCCGTTCGGGAACGGGCTCGGCATGATCTTGGTTTCCGAGTTCCACAGCAGCCCGGCCAGCGAATTCAGCCCGGTGAACAGGCCGAGCGCGACGATCAGCACGGCCATGTCGTTCTTGCGCTGTACCGGCCGGATCAGCAGCCGTTCGATCGCCGCACCGAGGACGAATCCGACGATCAGCGCGGCGACGATCGCCACCCAGACCGGCGCGCCCAGCGTGGTGATCCACCACGCGACGAACGTCGTGAACAGCGCCAGCTCGCCCTGGGCGAAGTTCAGCGTCCCGGTCGCGCGGTACACGACGACCAGCGCGAGCGCGAGCAGCGCGTAGACCGATCCGTTGGTCAGACCGGCCAGCAGGCGTTCGACGAAGAGCTCCACCTTCTGCTCCTAGTAACCGAGGTAGGCGCTGCGGACGGTGTCGTCCTGGCGGAATCGTTCGGCCGGGCCGGACGCGGCGATCGTGCCGACCTCCAGCAGGTAGACGGTGCCGGCGATGTCCATCGCGAGCTCCGCGTTCTGCTCGACGATCAGCAGCGCGGTGCCGTCGCTGCGGTTGAGGGACGCGAGCGTGTCGAACAGTTCCTGGACGACGATCGGCGCCAGGCCGAGGCTCGGCTCGTCGCAGAGCAGCAGGCGGGGGCGGCTCATCAGCGCGCGGGCGACCGCGAGCATCTGCTGCTCGCCGCCCGACAGCGTGCCCGCGCGCTGGCCGGCGCGGCGGGCCAGCGCGGGGAACGTGGTGCACCAGCGCTCGATGTCCTCGGCGATCGCGGCGTGATCCGTGCGGACCGCGGCGCCGACGCGGAGGTTGTCGAGCACCGAGATGTCGAGGGTGCCGCGGCCCTGGGGGACGAGGCTGATGCCCTGGCGGACGATCTCGTCGGGGCGGCGTCCGAGCGGTGCGCCGCCGACCGTGGCCGTGCCGCGGCGCCCGATCAGCCCCGCGAGCGCGCGCATCGTCGTGGTCTTGCCCGCGCCGTTCGCGCCCAGCACCACGACGACCTCGCCCGCGCCGACGCTCAGGTCGAGGCCGTGCAGCACGTCCCGGCCGCCGTACCCGGCCCGCAGCCCGGTGACCTCGAGCAGCGGGGTCACGTCCGGCGCGGTCATCGGGCCGCCCCGGGAGATTCCGCGGGGCGGGCACCCGGTTTCGGGCGGCCCAGATAAGCGGCTACCACCGCGTCGTCGTCCCGCACGCCGGCCGGTGTCCCCTCGTAGATCTTCCGGCCGAAGTCGAGCGCGACGACGTGGTCGCTGATGCCGAGGACGAGTCCCATGTGGTGCTCCACGAGTAACGCGGCGAAGCCGTACTCGTCCCGCAGCGAGACCAGCAGTTGCCCGAGGTCGTCGACTTCGCTGTGGGTGAGCCCGCCCGCGGGTTCGTCCAGCAGCAGCAGGCGGGGGCGCGCCATCAGGCCCCGGGCCAGCTCGACGCGCTTCAGCGTCCCGAACGGCAGCCCGGCGGCCGGTCGCAGAGCGACGTCCATGAGGTCGAGGCGCTCGATGATCTCCCAGGCCCGCGACCGCAGGCCCCGGCTCTTCTGGGAGAGCCCTCCGGACATCGTGTTCTCGAAGACACTGAGCGTGGGGAAGAGCGCGAGGTTCTGGAACGTGCGCGTGATGCCCTTCCGGGCGAGGCGGTGCGGCGCGATCGTCAGCAGGTCCTCGCCGTCGAACCGGAGCGTGCCCGCGGACGGCCGGTAGATACGGGTGATGCAGTTGAACAGGGTGGTCTTGCCGGCGCCGTTCGGCCCGATGAGCCCGCAGATCTGGCCGGGCTCCACGCCGAACGTGACCCCGTCGAGGGCGCGCACACCACCGAACCGGATGGCGACGTCGGTGACTCGGAGCAAGTCCCCTCCCCTGGTGAACACGGTTCTGATGACACTTCAGTTAACGGTGTGATACGGATTACTACAGGAAGCAGAGCAACTCGTCAACGACTCGGAGGCGGCCCGTGGAGCCCACCGCGCTCGACACTTTGCTGGCCAAGCAAGACATCCATGACCTGCTCGTTCGGTACCTCCGGGCGATCGACCGGGGTGACGTGGCCGCCCTCGAGGCCTGTTACCTGCCGGGTGCGACCGAAGACCACGGCGGGCTCTTCTCCGGGTCGGCGAGCGACTACGTGGCCTCGATCGCCCGGACGATCACCCACCCGAAAGGCGTCTCCACGCACGCGACGACCAACGTCCTGATCGAGGTGGACGGCGACCGCGCCCGGGCCGAGTCGTACGTGCTCGCGTTCGCGCGCGTGCGGCGTCCGGACGGGCGGATCGGCGACTCGCTCACGTCGGCGCGGATGATCGACGACCTGGAACGGGTCGGCCGGCGCTGGGGCATCCGCCACCGTGCGCTGCGCTGGGACTGGAACCACGACATGGAGCCGTCCGAGACCTGGGTGTTCGGCATGCTGGGCGACACGTCGGCGATGAAGCACGGCGGCAAGTTCCCGGACGACGTGGTCTACGCATCGAAGGGTGCCGAATGAGCGTTCTGCGTGGGGTGCCGGTGGCCGGTGCGCGGGTCGTGGTGACCGGCGCGAACCGCGGGATCGGCCTCGCGTTCGTCCAGGAGGCGCTCGCGCAGGGTGCCGCCACCGTGTACGCGGGCGTGCGGGACCCGCAGGACGTCACCGGGGAGCTGTCCGCGACCGGCGCCACGGTCGTGCGCCTGGACGTCACCTCGGATGCCGACGTGCGAGCAGCCGCGGCGGAGTGCGGCGACGCCACGGTCGTCGTCAACAACGCGGGCCTGCACGCCGGCGACCGGCTGGTCGAGGCCACCGATCCGGACGCCGCCCGGGCCGAGATGGAGGTCAACTACTTCGGCCCGCTCCGGATGATCCGGGCGTTCGCGCCGGTGCTCACCCGGGCCGGGCACGGCTCGTTCGTCAACGTGCTGTCGGTCGCGGCGATCGCGCCGACCGCGTTCATGGGCGGGTACTCGACGTCCAAGGCGGCCGCCCTCTACCTGGGCGGGATCGCCCGGGGCGAGCTCGAGCGCCACGGCATCAGCGTCACCTCGCTGATCGTCGGGTCGGTCGACACCCGGATGGCCGCGCACGTCGCCGGCCACAAGGAAGACCCGCGGGAGATCGCCCGCACCGGGCTGGCCGCGATGACGCGCGGTGAGTGGACCTGCGACACCGACCTGATGGCGGTGGAGTCCCGCGCGCGCCTGGCCCGCGACCCGATCCGCTACGAGAAGGGCCTGGCCAAGCTGATGTTCGTGAGCGAGTTACGGACGGGCAAGTGATCCGGGTCGCGCAATGGGCGACCGGGGCGGTGGGCAAGACGATCCTGCGCGGGGTCCTCGACCGCGACGACCTCGAGCTCGTCGCGCTGCTCGTCTACGGCGACCGGAAGGCCGGCCGCGACGCCGGAGACATCGCCCGCCGTCCGCCGACCGGGGTGCTCGCCACGAAGGACATCGAGGACGTGATCGCGGCCCGCCCGGACGTGGTGATGCACTCACCCCGCCTGCAGGTCCCGTACGAGACCCACGACGCCGACCTCGTCCGCCTGCTGTCGGCCGGGATCAACGTCGTGACGACCGCCGGTCACCACTTCCCGCGTGCCCACGGCCCCGCCCGCGAAGAGCTTTTCGCGGACGCCTGCCGGCGCGGCGGCTCGACGTTGTTCGGGGTCGGCATCAGCCCCGGGGTGATCGGGGAACGGCTCGCGCTGTCGCTCTCCGGCGTCAGCGTCACGCTGGACCGGATCACGATCGACGAGGTGCTCGACGCCCGCGCGATGCCTGACCCGGACTTCCTGTTCACGGTGATGGGGATGGGGTCGGATCCCGGGAAGCTGGACGGGACCGGGCCGCTGCCGACGCTGTACGGGCTGCTCTACCGGGAGACGATCGCGTTCCTCTGCGACCGGATGGGCGTGGTGCCGGACGACATCGTGCCCGACCACCGGATCGTGCCGGCGCTGACCGACCTGACCGTGGCGGCCGGGCCGATCGCGGCCGGGACGGTCGCCACGACCGAGTGGCGCTGGCACGCGCTCGTCGGCGGCACGCTGTTCCTGACGCTGGCGATCATCTGGACGTGCGAGCCCGACCGGCCCGAGTACGCCGGTCGCGACCACTGGCGCGTCCACGTCCGGGGCAGGCCCGAGATGGTGATGACCCTCAACCTGGTCGAGCCGGACGAGCCCGGCGTGCGGACGACCGCGGCCCAGTACGTCACCGCGGGCCCGGCGCTGCGGGCGATCGAGCACGTGGTGGCCGCACCGCCCGGGGTGTTCGCCGCCCCCGTGTTCGGCCCGTACCACGCGTCGCGGGCGGCGCGATGATCCTGCTGCCCACGCCGCCCGAGTACGCCGACCCGCACTACGCGCTGCACGCCGACGGGACCCGGGTCGAGCGGCTCGAGGACGTTCTCCGCCGGAGGGCGGCGCAGACGCCGCACGCGTCCGCCGTGGTCACGACGACCGCGACCACCACCTACGCCGAGCTGGACCGCGAGGCCGGCCGGGTCGCCAACGCGCTGCGGGACGCCGGGGTGGCCGCGGGCGACCGGGTCGCCTACCTGGGCGAGAACTCGGCACCGTTCCTCGCGACGCTCTACGGTGCGAGCAAAGCCGGTGCGATCCCGACCGCGCTGAACTTCCGCCTGGCGCCGCCGGAGGTCGAGTACATCCTCCGGGACGCCGAACCGGCCGCGCTCGTGCTCGGCGCGGGGCACGAGCACCTGGCGACGGTCGCCCGCGACGCGGGGGTCGGCTGCGTCGTCACCGCGGAGTCCTACGGCCCCTGGACCGAGGCCGCCTCGGACGTGGATCCCGGGTACGCCCGGGACCCCGGCGACACCGCGCTGATGTTCTACACCTCGGGCACCACCGGCCGTCCCAAGGGCATCGAACTCACCGGCGCGAACCTCGGCCAGGCCGTCGCGGCCATGCACTACCTGCTGGAACTCGACACGACGTCGGTCGCGCTCGCGCCGGTGCCGTTCTTCCACGTCTCCGGTCTCGGCCTGGCGCTGGTCGCCGCGATCAACGGGGCCTCGCTGCTGCTGCGCAACCCGGCGTCGCCCGCGGACCTGTGCCGGATCCTGCAGGACCACCGGGTCTCGCACGCGGTCGCGGTACCGACCGTGATCCAGTTCCTGGTCGGGCTGCCCGAGGCGCGCGCCGGCGACTGGAGCGCGCTGAAGTACCTGGTCTACGGCGCCTCCCCGATGCCGGAACCGGTGCTGCGCGAGGCGACCGAGGTTTTCGGCTGCAAATTCCTGCAGTCCTACGGGCTGACCGAGTCGACCGGCGGCGTGACCATGCTGAGCCCGGACGACCACCGGACGGCGCTGCGGCTGCGGTCGGTCGGGCGGCCGATGCCGAACGTGCCGGTGCGCGTCGTCGACCCGGACACGCTGGCGGACCTGCCGCCCGGCGAGCGCGGCGAGGTGCTGATCGGCGGCGGTCACGTGATGCGCCGCTACTGGCGCAACCCGGAGGCGACGGCCGCGGCGATCACACCGGACGGCTGGCTGCGCACCGGCGACGGCGGCTCGTTCGACGCCGAGGGCTACCTGTACCTGCACGACCGGCTCAAGGACATGATCGTCTCGGGCGGCGAGAACGTGTACCCGGCCGAGGTCGAGAGCGTCCTGACCGGGCATCCGGCGGTGGCCCACGTGGCCGTGATCGGGGTGGCGTCCGAACGGTGGGGAGAGACGCCGCTGGCGGTCGTCGTCCCGGTGGCCGGACGGACCGTCGGCGAACGCGAGCTGATCGCCTGGGCGCGGGAACGGATGGCGCACTACAAGTGCCCGACCGTGGTGGTCACGGTGGACGCGCTGCCGCTGACCGCGAGCGGGAAGGTACTGAAGACGTCTCTCCGTGGTGAGTACGGAGGCGCTCCGCGCTGATCGTTGCGACGATCGGTCGCATGGTCGGTTACCTCGCCGATCCGCCGTCCTCGGAGGAGAGCAGAGCGCTCTTCGACGAGGACGTGGCGGACGTCGGCTACGTGATGAATCTGACGCGGTTGTGGGCGTATCAGCCGGCGTCCCTCGACGGGCTGTTCGGGCTGCTCCGCGCGGCCACGCCGTCGCTGACGTTCCGGCAGAAGGCGATCCTGGTGTCGGCGGCCGCGTCGGCGTTCGGCGACCCGTACTGCTCGCTGGCCTGGGGGTCGCGGCTGGCGCGGGTCGCGGGAGACACCGCCGCCGGCGCGGTGCTGGAGGGCGACGACGCGGGGCTGGACCCGGCCGAGGCGGCGATGGCCGGGTGGGCCCGGTCGGTGGCCCGGAGCCCGTTCTCGGTGTCGCCGGCCGACGTCGACGCACTCCGGGAAGCCGGGTTCGCCGACGCCGACATCTTCGCGATGACGGTGTTCGTGGCGCTCCGGCTGGCGTTCTCCACCGTGAACAACGCGCTGGGCGCGACCCCCGACGACCGGTTGCGCGCGGAGGCTCCGGACGCCGTCCGCGCGGCGGTGGCCTCAGCCGAGGGCTAACGCGCGCAGGTCGGCCGGGCTGCCGTTGAAGACGTTGGAGTCACCCGGGAACGGGCCGGTGGACGAGTGCTGCCAGAACGTGTACTTCGTCCACCCGGCCGGCAACGGACCGGCCGTCGTGCTCCGGTACCGGGCGATCCAGAGCGGGTTCGTAGCGGCGAACTCCCGGTCGTTGCCCGTGCACGACGTCCACCAGCTGGTCGTGGTGTACAGGACGGCGTGGCGGCCGGTCCGCTGGTGGTAGCGCGCGAGGAACGCGCGGATCCAGCCGCGCATCGCGGCCGGGGTGAGGCCGTAGCACTGGTTCTTGCGGTACTCCGGGCGTCCGGGTTTGGCCGAGTACGGGTTGAACTCGATGTCCAGCGCGCCGGGCAGCGTCCGGCCGTCACGGCTCCAGCCACCGCCGTGGTCGGCGAAGTAGTCGGCCTGGCGGGCGCCGCCGCTACGCAGCGGCAGCCCGAAGTGGTACGCACCCCGGACGAGGCCGATCGCGGTCGCGCCCCGGTACTGCTGGGAGAAGTACGGACTGCGGAAGTCGGTGCCGAGCGTCGCCTTGATGTAGGCGAACCTCGGGCCCTGCCGCTTGACGCCGGTCCAGTTGACGTTGCCCTGCCAGTTCGAGACGTCGAGCCCGCGCAGCGGGGCCGCGGCGGCGACCTCGGCGGCGGGGGAGGGTGCGGGCGAAGGCCGGGCCGGGGCCGAGCAGCCGGCGACGGTGGCCGCCAAGGCCAGGGCCAACCCCGTCGAAGCCAGGGCCGACCGGGTCGAAGCCAGGGCCAACCCCGTCGAAGCCAGGGCCGACCGGGTGCGGGAGCGTGTCATCGAGTGCGGATCCCCGTGAGTGTGAGCGATTCGCGGCACGGTAACAAGGGAGCACGGGCCTCAGGTGCCCCTGGCGTCCCTGATCCCCCGGCCGGACCAGGCCCGCGCCGTCCGTCCGGTGGATCGGTCCGACGGAAGAAGCCGGTACGGACGGTCAGACCGTGATCGGCGCCGTGCTCGGCAGCCCGCGCCGGGTGCGCTCGGCCCGGATCGCCACGTCCACGATGTCCCAGACACCCGCGACCAGCGCGAACAGGACGCCGGAGACGGTCAGCCAGTGCCGGGCGTCGGCCGTGCCCCAGTCCAGGCTCGACACGTACCGCGGGTTGTAGAACGCGTGGTCGGCCAGCAGCCAGACGACCGGGACCCAGAACGCGATCGCCAGCACCGCGTTCACCGCGGTGACCGTGTGGTCCCAGGCCGCGCGGCGGAACACCCACACCGCGTAGCCGCACTCGAGGACGAGCACGACCAGCAGGTACGGCCACCAGAACGTCCAGTTGGCCGGGTCGAGAACCGGCACGTCGGTGAACGTGAACTGCTGCAGGACCAGCGCGACCGCCAGGGCGAGCGGCCAGATCAGCGCCATCGCCAGCGTCGCGACGTCGCGGTGGTGGTTCTCGTACCGGGGCAGTTTCGCCGGCGTCCACTCGCCACCGAGTTCGTCCCGGCCGACGCCGGTGCGCTCCAGGATCGCGAACACCGCGGTCGTCCAGAACCCCATGTGGGCGGCGGTGGTGATCAGCGTGCCGATGCCGACGCCGATCGCCTTGCCCACCCCGCCGCCGCCCAGGAGCGTCCCGATCACGCCGACCGCGACGACGATCGGCAGCACGATGCTGACGAGCAGGGTCAGGATCCGGCGCCAGACGCCGAACAGTTCCGGCCCGATCAGGTACTGCCTGCGGCCGGCGTAACCGTCGGCGAGCCGCTCGGGATCGCCGAGTTCGAGCAGCGTGGCCTCCAGCGCGGCCTCCGGGGGGTCCCCACCGCCGACCCGGGCGTCGACGGCGTCGGCGATCGAGGCGCGCAGCTCACGGTCGATGTCGGTGCGCTGCTTCTCCGGGACGCGGCGCAGCACGGTGAAGACGTAACGGTCGAGAAGGGTGGCGGCCATGGTTCACTCCGAGGGGGTGGCGGGGGCGGACAGGTCGGCGATCGCGGCGGTGAGGCGGGCCCATTCGTCGCGCAGGGAGCCGGCCATCGCCTCGCCCGGCGCGGTGGTCCGGTAGAACTTGCGCGGCCGCGCTTCGTCGGTGTTCCAGGAGCTGGTCAGCAGGCCCTGGGCCTCGAGACGCCGCAGCAGCGGGTAGAGCGTGTTGGCCTCCACCTCGAACCCGGCCGCGCTCAGTGTCTCGAGCAGCGAGTATCCGTAGCCGGGCGTGCGCAGGACCATCAGGCTCGCGACGACGACCGTGCCGCGGCGCAGCTCCTGGAGATGAGTGGAGAGCGTCGCATCCATTGTCATGTCCAACACTATAGTGTGTGTCACACACTATAGCAACGTGTTACAGCGTCGTGTGAAGAAGAGCTTTGTCGCTCAGCTTTCGGTCGCGGCCACGCCGGGGCGGCCGTCGCTGACCACGAACGTCGCGGCGGTCCGGGTCGTCGTCGCGGCCGGGCTGCGGACCGTGTCCACGACCTGCAGCCGCACCCGCAGCTCCGACCGGGTCAGTTCGCCGAGCAGATAGCCCCGCCGGTTGTCGCAGTACGCGAAGTGCGGGTTCCGGGCGAACTCGGGGTCGTGCTCGCGGTGGAACTCCGCGATCGCGGCCGGGTCCGCGTCCCCGCCGGACGTGATCGACGTGCCGACGAACTCCGCCGCCACCACCGGCGACGACACGTCGCCGAAGTCCGGCCGGAGGTCGCTGACCCAGGTCGCGTGCTGGTCGCCGGTGAGCACGACCGGGTTGGCCACCGCGCCGGTGGCGAGGAACTCGAGCAGGCGGCGGCGCTGGGCCCGGTAGCCGTCCCAGGCGTCGAAGTTGCGCCGGCTGCCCTCGGTCGCGGCCATCATGACCTGGTTCGCGAGCAGGTTCCAGCGCGCACCCGACCCGGCCAGCCCGCGCACCAGCCAGCGCTCCTGCTCGGCGCCGGTCATCGTCCGGGCCGGCTGGCTCGCGGCGCGCAGGCTCCTCGGCTGCATCGACCGGTACGACCGGGTGTCGAGGACGTGCAGCGTCGCCAGGTCCCCGAACCCCAGCCGCCGGTACATCCGGCCGCCCGGGCCGGTCCGCATCGGTAGGTGCTCGGCGTACGCGCGCAGCGCCGCCGCCTTCCGGGCCGCGAACGGCACCGGCTCGACCAGCGCCGGGTCGGCCGGCCACTCGCCGGCCCAGTTGTCGTCGACGTCGTGGTCGTCGATCGAGACGATCCAGGGCGCGGCCGCGTGCATGCCGGCGAGGTCGGGGTCGGTGCGGTACTGGGCGTGCCGGATCCGGTACTCGTCCAGCGTGTACGGTTGACCGGCGCCGACGTGGTCACGCAGCCGGGTCGGCCCGCCCACGGCCTCGTAGACGTAGTCGCCGAGGAACGCGACGAAGTCCAGTTCCGCGTCGGCCATCGACCGGTACGCGGTGTAGAAACCGTCCTGCCAGTTCTGGCACGACGCGGTCGCGAACCGCAGCGAGGCCGGGCTGCTGCCCGCGGCCGGTGCGGTCCGCGTCCGGCCCACGGCCGACACCTGGCCCGCGACCACGAACCGGTAGTAGTAGGTGGCCGCCGGGCGCAGCCCGCGCACGTCCACGTGCACCGTGTGGGCCGCCGCCGGGCGGGCCACCCGGACACCGCTGCGGACGCTCCGCCGGAACCGCTCGTCGTGCGCGATCTCCCAGCGGACCGCGACGGGCTCGTCGGGCATGCCGCCGCCGGGCTCCAGCGGGCGCGGCGCGAGCCGGGTCCAGAGCACGACGCCGTCCGGCAGCGGATCACCGGAGGCCACCCCGAGCGTGAACATCCCGCCCGGCACCGAGCGCCGCCGGAACCGCCCGGTAGGGACGCCGGAGGTCCGCCCGTCGGCGCCCAGCAGAACCGGGGCGAGCAGGCCCACCGAGCCGGCGGCGAGGAAGCGGCGCCGGGGCACCGGAAAGGACAGTGACACGTGACTACTGTGACAGGAGTAAATAAGTGCCCTCCGAACGGAGGACAGCGTCCGGGTTCGGCAGTCCGTAGCATGCGGCGGGTGCCGCGTATCCCGTTCCTCCGGCACGAGGCGGTCCGCGCCGTCCTCTGCGCGGTGGGCTCCGGGGCGCTGGTCCTGCTCTTCGGCTCGCCGTACTGGCGCGAGCACCCCGTCCACGGCGCCGTCGCGGCCCTGGCCTGCGGTGGGTTCGCCGCCTCGGGCGCGCTGCTGGCCACCGGGGGCCGCCGCCGCCGGCTGACCGGCTGGCTGCTGATCGCGGCCGCGTACTGCTGGCCGTTCGCCTGGCTGGTGTCGCGCGAGCACGGTCTCGGCCCGTCGATCTCGTTCTTCGGCCTGTACGGGTTCTTCGTCCTGTTCGGCACCGCGATCCTGTCGTACCCGGCCGGGCGGCTGCGCGGCCGCGGCGACCGGGTCTGGGTCGTCGCCGCGGCGATCGTCCTGGTCGGGGGCGAGGTGGTCTTCCAGGTCTTCACCGAGCCGGAGTGGGCCGGCCTGCCGCCGACCGTGACCTGGCCGAGCGGCCCGCCGATCCGCGCGGTCTGGGAAATCGGCATGCGCGCCCAGGCCGCCGGGCAGATCGTGCTCGCGCTGTGGTTCGCCGCGCTGCTCTGGCGCCGGTCGCGCTGGCTGTCGAACCTCGACCGGCGGATCGCGATCCCGGTGCAGGTCACCGCGGCGGCGCTGGGGCTGATCCCGTCGATCCAGGCCGCGCTGGAGCCCGGCACCTGGACCGATATCGAGACCCTGCAGTCGTTCTACTTCACCGAGGGCGTGATCGCGCTGGTGGTGGCGATCGCCCTGGTCTCCGGCGCCTTGCGCGACCGCTGGTGGGAGCTGAGCGCGCCGCACCGCGTCGTCCGGATCACCTCGTCCGGGACATCGGTCGCGACGGTCCGGATCGCGCTGGCCGACGCGCTGCGCGACGGCACGCTCCAGCTGTACTTCTGGGCTCCGTCCGAGGACGGCTGGGTCGACGCCGGTGGGGTGCCCGAGGTGGCCCCGGCCCCGGCCGCCGACGACGCGCGGTGGCGGATCCCCATCTCCGGCGATCCCGTCTCCGGGGACCCGCGCTCCGGGGGGCAGCAGCCGCTGGCGATCGTCGACGTCGACGGCTCCCTGCGCCGCCGTCCCCTGCTGGTGGACGCCGTGCTGCGCGCCGGGGGACAGGCGCTGCTCACCGCCCAGCTCCAGGCGGCCGTGAGCGCCAACCTCACCCAGATCCTGGCCGCCAAGGCCCGGCTGGAGGAGAAGCGGCTGGCCGAGCGTCAGCGCCTGGAGCAGGAACTGCACGACGGGCCCCAGCGGCAGCTCGGCGACCTGGCCCGCCGTCTGGAACGGCTGACCGGCCAGGTGTCCGACCCGCTGGTGGGCTCCGTCGCGGGTGAGTGCCGGGACGAGGTGCTGGCGACGGTCGGCGAGCTCGAGGAGCTCGCGCACGGGCTGCTGCCCGCGGCCCTGCGCGAACTGGGCCTGCACGGTGCGCTGGCCGCGGTCGCCGACCGGCTCGGCCTGCCCGTCCGGCTCCTGGTCGTCCCGGGCCGGTATCCGGCCGCGATCGAGGCGACGCTGTACTTCGCGCTCTGCGAGGGCCTGACGAACGTCGCGAAGTACGCGCCCGGCGCCGCGGTCCGGATCGAGGTGACGCTGGCCGACCACTGGCTGCGCGGCGTCGTGATCGACGACGGGCCGGGCGGCGCGCGGATCAAACCCGGTGGCGGGCTGGCCGGGATCGCGGAGCGGGCACGGAGCCTGTCCGGACGTGCGTCGGTCGAGAGTGCGCCGGGGGAGACCCGGGTGGCGATCGCGGTGCCGCTGGACAGCGCGCTGGTCGCGTCCTGAGTGGTCAGGGCAGGAGGCCGCCGGGGGCGCCGGACAGGTTGGGTGGCCCCTCGAGGTGGACGCCGGGCCGATCGCTCTCGACCGCGAACCGGGCCACGCTGCGGGCCGCTCCGGCAGTGGGATCGGTGACGCTGTCCACCACCCGCAGCCGGACGCAGAACTCGTCCGGCGTGACGTCGGCCAGCAGGTAGCCGCGCTGGTTGTCCAGGTAGCGGCAGTGCGGGTTCTCCTGCTGCAGCGTCGCGCGCTGGTGCCGGAACCGGACGAGGTCCGGGTCGCCGCCGGACGTGATCGAGGTGCCGACGAACTCGGACGCGACCAGCGGCGAGGACTCGTCGCGGAAGTCGGTCCGGAGATCGTTGATCCAGGTGGCGTGCTGGTCGCCGGTGAGCACGACCGGGTTGCGGGTCGCGCCGCTGCCGAGGAACTCCAGCAGCCGCCGCCGCTGGGCCCGGTAGCCGTCCCAGCCGTCGAAGCTGTACTTCTCGCCCGGTCCGGCCTTGCTGTCGCCCGCGGCGATCATGACCTGGTTCGCGAGCAGGTTCCACCGGCTCCCGGACGTCGCCAGACCGGACGTGAGCCAGGACTCCTGCGCCGGGCCGGTCATCGTCCGCCAGGGTTCCCGCGCCTCGGCGACCGTGGTCGGATGCGGCGAGCGGTAGGAGCGGGTGTCGAGGACGTGCAGCGTGGCGAGGTCCCCGAAGCCGAACCGGCGGAACATCCGTCCACCCGGGCCGAGGCGGATCGGCAGGTGCTCGGCGAACGCCCGCAGCGCGGCCGCCTTCCGGGCGGTGAACGGTACCTTCTCGACCGCCCGCGGGTCGGCGGGCAGGTCGCCGGTCCAGTTGTCGTCGACGTCGTGGTCGTCGATCGAGACGATCCAGGGCGCGGCCGCGTGCATGCGGGCCAGGTCGGGGTCGGTGCGGTACTGGGCGTGCCGGATCCGGTAGTCGTCCAGCGTGTACGGCTGGCCGGTGCCGGCGTGTTCCCGGATCAGCCCGGGCCAGGGCGCGGACTCGTAGAGGTAGTCGCCGAGCCAGACGACGAAGTCGAGGTCTTCGGCAGCCATCGACCGGTACGCGGTGTAGTAGCCGTCCTGCCAGTTCTGGCAGGACGCGGTGGTGAAGCGGAGACGGCGCACGGCGGCACCCGGCGCCGGTGCGGTGCGCGTCCGGCCGACCGGTGAGGACTGGCCGCCGGCCCGGAAACGGTAGAAGTAGCCGCGGGCGGCGTCCAGCCCCCGGACGTCCACGTGGAGCGTGTGGGCGTTCGCGGCGCGCGCCACCGCCACACCGGTCCGGACGACGCGGCGGAACCGCTCGTCGGCGGCCACCTCCCAGCGGACCTCGACCGGCCGGTCGGGCATCCCGCCGCGCGGTTCGAGCGGACGCGGAGCGAGACGGGTCCAGAGCAGCACGCCGTCGGGTAACGGATCACCGGACGCGACGCCCAGCGTGAACGCGCCGGCCGGGACCGGACCGCGGGAGGGGAGCAGGACCGGGCCGCCGAACGCGGCGGCGGTGAGAGCGAGGAAGCGACGTCGGGGAACCTCCGGCATCGGCGCTCCCGGTAAACGTCGTTATCCGCCCGTGACCTCAGTGTCGGTCTTGCGTACCGCTGGTAGCAAGACCTCGTCGACGATCGAAAGCAGGAAATCGCGGTCGACCGGCTGACGCAGGATCATCGTGCGGTAGAACACCATCGACGCGCTGACCTGGGACAACATCTCGACGTTGCAGTCGGCGCGGATCTCGCCGCGGTCGATCGCGCGGCGCAGCAGGGTGCGGTTGGCGGTGGCGCGGGGCTCGACCATCGCGGCGCGGAGCGCGTCGGCGAGCTCGGGTGACTTCTCCAGCATCGAGACGACGCCGGACATGATCCGGATCTTCTTCTGGGCGTCGGCCATCGTCGGCGGACGTATCATCGCGAGCAGGTCGCCGCGGAGCGTGCCGGTGTCGGGCAGCGAGTCGAACGTGTCTTTCTTGAGGCAGCCGACCGCGTCGATGACCAGCTCGGCCTTGGACGACCACCGCCGGTAGAGCGTGGCCTTGCCGGCCTTGGCGCGGGCGGCGACCTGATCGATCGTCATGCAGTCGTAGCCGGTCTCGGCGAGGACCTCGAGGGCCGCGTCGAGGATCTCGGGATCGCGCGTGTGATCGCGCTTGCGTCCCGGCTTGACGACGGGTGCGGCGGACGTCATTGTTGCCGACCCCCTTCTGACTAGTGACCTGTCACAGTACTTCAACGTTCCGAAACTTTCCAGTTCCGAAACTCTTAGTTTCGAAACTGCCAAGTTCCGTATATGGTGGTTGCATGACCACGGCAACTATCTCCCCGCCTAACGAGGCGGCTTCTTCCCGGCGCTGGTGGGCGCTGGTCACCGTCGGGCTGGCTCAGCTCATGGTGGTTCTCGACGCGACCGTCGTGAACATCGCTCTTCCGTCCGCCCAGGCCGACCTCGGGTTCTCCGACGGCAACCGGCAATGGGTGATCACCGCGTACTCGCTGGCGTTCGCCAGCCTCCTGCTCCTCGGCGGCCGGATCTCCGACCTGATCGGCCGCAAGCGGACGTTCATCGTCGCGCTGATCGGCTTCGCCGCCGCGTCCGCCCTCGGTGGTGCGGCCCAGAACTTCGGTTCTCTCGTCGGCGCCCGCGCGCTGCAGGGTGTGTTCGGCGCACTGCTCGCTCCGACCGCGCTGGCGGTTCTGACCACGACGTTCACCGTCGCGCGTGAGCGTGCCCGGGCGTTCGGTGTGTTCGGTGCCGTCGCCGCGGCCGGCGGTGCGATCGGCCTGCTCCTCGGCGGTGTGCTCACCGAGTCGCTGAGCTGGCGCTGGACGCTCTACATCAACGCGTTCATCGCGGTGATCGCGATCGCCGGCGCGCTGGTCTTCATCGACACGCACGTGCGGATCGGTCCGCGTCCTCGGCTGGACGTCCCCGGAACGCTGCTGGTCTCCGGTGCCCTGTTCACGCTGGTCTACGGCTTCTCGAACGCCGAGACCGACGGCTGGGGCTCGGTCTGGACGTGGGGACTGCTCGTCGTCTCGGCCGTGCTGTTCGCCGCGTTCGTGACCTGGCAGCGCCGGGCCTCGCACCCGCTGCTCCCGCTGGGCATCGTGCTGAACCGCAACCGCGGCGCCGCGTACCTGTCGGTGCTGATCGCCGCGACCGGCATGTTCGGTGTGTTCCTGTTCGTCACCTACTACCTGCAGGGGACGCTCGGCTACACGCCGATCAAGACCGGTCTCGCGTTCCTGCCGATGGTCGTCGGGCTGGCGATCGCCGCGCAGCTCTCGACGAACATCTGGGTGCCGCGGTTCGGGCCCAAGATCGTCGTGCCGGTCGGGCTCGCGCTCGGTGGCCTGGCGATGGTGGCACTGACCCGGCTCGGCGTGCACAGCACGTACGCGTCGGACCTGCTCGGGCCGCTGGTGGTGCTGGGGCTGGGCATGGGTACGACGATGCCGGCCGCGATGCAGACCGCGACGCTGGGCGTCGAGCGGCACTTCGCGGGCGTGGCGTCCGCGATGGTGAACACGTCGCAGCAGGTCGGTGGCTCGATCGGCACCGCGCTGCTGAACACGCTCGCTGCGACCGCGGCCACGAACTACCTGGCCTCGCACGGGCCGCTGACGTCCTCGTCGGCCGCGGAGGCGGCGGTGCACAGCTACGCGACCGCGTACGCCTGGGGTGCCGGCTTCTTCTTCACCGGCGCGGTGCTGGCCGCGGTGCTCTTCCGCCGCCGCCAGGCCCCGCAGACGGCTCCGTCGCCGGACCTGGCCCCGGCTCCGGCCGGTGACCCGGTTCCGGTCGTCGCGCACTGAGTGCTCCCTCTCGTCGCCCCGGCCCGCTCAGCGGGCCGGGGCGACGTGCGTCAGGCGTCTCTCCGGTGCAGGACCACGGCGCCGGCGGCCAGGGCCGCGACGGCCCAGAGCGCGACCACCCCCAGGCCCGCCCAGGGGGAGATCGGGAGTTTGTCGAGGCCGGTGGTGGCCTGGACCGCCAGGCCCGCGTCGGCCGGGCTGATCTGGCGCAGGTGCCGCCTCCAGGCCGGATCCGGCATCACCGCGGCGACGATCGGCGCGACGTAGAGCAGGCCGAGGACCAGCCCGGTCGCCGCCGCCGGGCTCCGGGTGGCGGCGGTGGCACCGAGCCCGAGCAGCGCGATCAGTACCAGGTAGACGACGCTCCCGCCCACCGGCCGCGCCACGACGTGCGGCAGGTCGTCACCGAGCAGGGCCCGTCCGGCCAGGTAGGACAGTCCGACGGCGAGCGCGCCCGCGGTGCCGGTCACGAGCGCGACCAGCGTGGCTTTCGCGGCCAGCACGGTGAGGCGGGACGGCATCGCGGTCAGCGTGACCGTGATCATCCGGGTGCTGTACTCGCCGCCGAGGACGCCGACCGCGAGGAGGGCCGCGACGGCCTGGCCGAGCTGGATCCCGGTGAGCGCGAGTTTCATCGTGTCGGTCGCGCACGGGCAGGTCACCGACCCGGAGGCGTAGAGGCTCAGTCCCGCCGTGGTGACGATCAGCGTGATCGCCGACCACAGCGCGGCCCTGGTGGTGCGCAGCTTGGTCCACTCGGCCCGGAGGGCATCGGCGTACGTCACGCGTCCCTCCGGCGCAGGAGGTAGGCGGCCAGCACGAGCGCGGCCGCCGTCCAGGCGGCGAGCACCGCCAGCCCGGCCCCCGGAGGCAGCGGGAAGTACCCGTTCGGTGGCGTGTAGAGGTTGTCGACCTGTGCGTACTGCACCGCGCTCTGCTGCACCGCGAACGCCGCGGCCGGGGTGACCCGTAACACCCACTGGGCCGCGCCCGACGGCAGCACGGTCATCGCCAGCAGGTACGGCAGCACGGTCAGCGCGAGGACGACCACCAGCGCGGGCGCGGATTTCCGGATCACCGACCCGACCGCGAGCGCCAGCACGGCACACAACGCCAGCAGCAGCCCGGTCCCGAGGACGAGCCGCGACTCGGTGACGAACGGCACCGGGTTGACGTAGACGCCGTTGCCCCGGAGCACCGCGCGGCCGAGCGTCACCGCCGCGGCGGCCGCCGCCGCGCCCAGCACCCCGGCGACCGCCGCCAGGACCAGGGCCTTCGCCGCCAGCACCCGCCCGCGGGCCGGGGTCGCGGTGAACGTCGTGGCGATCAGGCCGCGCCGGTACTCGGCCGTGAGGAAGAGCGCGCCGAGCGCGACCAGCAGGATCAGCCCGACGAACGTCCCGATCAGGGTCTGGGTGAGGCTGGTGCCGAGCCCGTTCACGCCGGAGACCGCGGGGGCGACGTCGCCGCTTCCGGTCAGCGTGAACACCCCGCCGGCCTGATGGGCGTCCGCCTCCGGGCCGGCCGACCCGGCCCGGCTGCCGTCGCCCGGGGCGTCCGCCGGAGGGGCGCCGGCCGGGTCGTCGCGCACCCCGCCGACCTCGCCGGTCCGCCACCGCGCGTCGGACGTGTGGCCGTTCAGGCTGACGTGATCGAAGACCGCGGTCGCGGTGCTCGGGCCACCGAAGGCGCCGCTGGTACCGAACGTCTGCGTCGACACCTGGCTGTACTGGGGCGACGTGGTGAACAGGCCGGCTTCGACGGTGCCGGGCAGATTCTTCACGGTCGCCGACCCGACCGCGTGCCAGGTGCTGCCGTCGGTGGACGCGGCGGCGGTGACCGTGTCGCCGGCCCGGCTCAGGCGCAGCCATCGCGGGTTCCCGGCCGGGCCCGGACCGTCGTGCACGTAGTCGTGCTGGAAGCGGACGCCGTGGGCGCCGGTCAGCATCACCGCGGCGTAGGAGGATCCGGGCTTCGTGCCGTCCTTCAGGATGAGCCCGGCCTTGGCCCACGGGACCAGGCCTGCCGTCGGCGGGCCGGCCTCCGACGGCCGCTCGCCGGTGAACGCGGTGATCCGGGCCGTGATCGAGCCGTCGCCGGTCAGCGTGCGGTGCACGAACTCGAACCGGTCGGTGACCTCCTGGCCCTCGGGGCCGCGGGGGAGCGCGCACCGGGCGCTGCAGGTGCCTTGCTGGCCCGGCAGCACGCCGAAGCCGACGATCAGCAGAGCACCGAGCAGGGCGGCGACGAGCCACCCGCGGATCGTGCGGAACTTCGTCCACTCGGCGTGCAGGAGGGTTTTCACCGGAGGCCACCCTCGGGCGTCCGGAACTCGACCGCGTCGCGGGTGAGGTCCACGTAGGCCTGCTCCAGCGAGTGGTGCACGGCGAGCAGGTCGGGCAGGGCCGCGTCGGCGAGCACCCGGCCGCGACCGACGACGACCAGGTGGTGGGCGGTGTCCTGCAGCTCGCCCATCAGGTGGCTGGAGACCAGGACCGCGCGGCCCTCCGCCGCCAGCGTCTTCAGGAAGCCGCGCATCCAGATGATGCCGTCCGGGTCCATGCCGTTGAACGGTTCGTCGAGCATCAGCGCCGGGGGGTCGGCGAGCAGGGCGGCGGCGATCCCGAGGCGTTGCCGCATGCCGAGCGAGAAGCCGCCCGCGCGGCGGCCGGCCACCGAGGTCAGGCCGGTGAGCTCGAGGACCGTGTCGGCGCGGGCGCCGTCGAGGCCCTGGGAGTGGGCCAGCCAGAGCAGGTGGTTGCGGGCGGTGCGACTGGGCTGCAGCGCGGCCGCGTCGAGCAGTGAGCCGAGCTCGTGCAGCGGGCGCCTGATCGTGCGGTAGGGCCGGCCGCCGACCAGCGCGGTGCCTTCCTCGACCGAGTCCAGGCCGAGGATCACCCGCATCGTGGTGGACTTTCCGGCGCCGTTGGGGCCGACGAATCCGGTGACCAGGCCCGGGCGGACCGTGAATGTCATCCCGTCCAGGGCGAGGGTGGATCCGAACCGCTTGCGGAGGTTCGTCACTTCGATGGTCATAACTGTCTCCTCTCGTCGGTGCACCGGTCTACGCGGTGGGCGGTGTCGCGCCGGTGTCGTGTTCCGACACGCTTCTGACACCCGGGGGCTGGCATCGTGGTGCCGGTGAGAGTGCTGGTCGTGGAGGACTTCGAGATCCTGGCCCGGACCGTCGGGACCGGGTTGCGCCGCGAGGGGTTCGCGGTCGACACCGTCCTGGACGGGACCACCGCCCTCGAGTACCTCGCGGTCACCGACTACGACGTCGTGGTGCTCGACCGCGACCTGCCGGGCGTGCACGGGGACGAGGTGTGCCGGCGGATCGTCGCGGGGCATCCGTCGTGCCGGGTGCTGATGCTGACCGCGGCGTCGGCGGTGCGCCAGCGGGTGGAGGGGCTCGGGCTGGGGGCCGACGACTACCTGCCCAAGCCGTTCGACTTCGGGGAGCTGGTCGCGCGGATCCGGGCGCTGGCGCGGCGGCCGGGGGCGTCGTTGCCGCCGTCGCTGGCCTTCGGCGACCTGACGCTCGACCCGAACGCCCGGGTCGCGACCCGCGGCGGCCGCCGGCTGACCCTGACGCCGAAGGAGTTCGCCGTGCTGGAGTACCTGCTGGCCGCGCCGGGGCGGGTGGTGCCGGCCGAGGAGTTGCTCGAGCACGTCTGGGACGAGGCCGCGGACCCGTTCACCACCGCGGTCAAGACCACGATCAAACGCCTGCGGACGAAACTCGGCGAACCGCCCGTGGTGTTCACGGTGCGTGGCGGTGGATACCGGCTCGGCGGGTACGGCGACGCGGCCCGGGACGATTCGTCCGCGGGCGGGTCGCCCACGGCCGGTTCGGCCGGGGGCGGGTCGTGAACGCGCGGGTCGTGAACGCGCGGGTCGTGAAGGGGCGGGTCGTGAAGGGGCGGGTCGTGAACGGGCGGCTCGTGAACGGGCGGGGTGGGAGGGGGCGGGGTGGGAGGGGGCGGGCTTTGCGGGGTCTGCGGGGGCAGCTGACGGCGTTGTACGCGGCGGCGTTCGTGTTGTGCGGCGGGGCGGTGCTGAGCGCGGCGCTGCTGCGGTCGCGGTCGTCGTCACCGGTCGGAGGCGGCTTCGCTCCGCCCGGGCCGACCGAGGCCGAAGTCGCGGCCCGGCACGACCTGATCGTGACGTCGCTGACCGGGATCGCGGTGATGGCGCTGGTCGCCGTGGTCCTCGGGTGGCTGATCGCCGGGCGGTTCCTGCGTCCGCTGCGCACGATCACCGAGACCGCGCAGGACATCTCGGCCTCCAACCTGCACCGCCGGCTGGGCGTTTCCGGGCGCGACGACGAGTTCAAGCAGCTGGCCGGCGTGCTCGACGATCTGTTCGCGCGGCTGGAGGCGTCGTTCGACGCACAGCGCCGGTTCGTCGCGAACGCGTCCCACGAGCTGCGGACGCCGCTGACCGCGGAACGGACACTGCTGCAGGTGGCGCTGGCCGACCCGGACGTGTCGGTGGAGACGCTGCGGGCGGCCTGCCGCGAGGTGCTCGCACTCGGGGTCCAGCAGGAGCGGCTGATCGACGCGCTGCTGACGCTGGCGAGCTCGGAGTCGGGGATCGAGGAACCGTCCGCTCTCGACCTGCGGGCCGTGGCGTCGTCGGCACTCGAGGCTGCGGCCGCACCGCCGCCGCCCGCCGCCGCGCCCGCCGCCGCGGCCGACGGGACCGGCCGGACCGGGCCGGCGGTGAGCGGGGAGCTGGCGGCGGCGCCGGTGGCCGGGGATCCGCACCTGGTGGAGAGCCTGGTCGCGAACCTGGTCGGCAACGCGCTGCGGCACAACGTGCCCGGCGGATGGGTGCGGATCACCACCGGCGCGCCGGCCGGGCGCGCGGTGCTGACCGTGAGCAACAGCGGCCCGGTGATCCCGCCGGACGAGGTCGCGCGCCTGCTGGAGCCGTTCCAGCAGCTGGGCGGCCCCCGCCTGCGTACCGGCGGCGGGCACGGCCTGGGCCTGCCGATCGTCCGGGCCATCGCCGACGCCCACCGGGCCGCACTCGACGTCCGCGCCCGCCCGGACGGCGGCCTGGACGTCACGGTGACGTTCCCCGGGCCCCGGACGCCCCGGTGACCGGCGGATACCGGGCCGCGTCGGAGGCGGCCGCGGTGCCCTCGGCGACCTCTCGTCCGGGTGCCGCCGCGGCGCGGGCGCGGTGTCAGTCCCCGGCGAGCAGGGTCGTCAGGCGTGCGACGACGGACGCGATCGCGTCCCGGGCCGGTGCCAGGTACTTGCGCGGGTCCACCAGGGACTCGTCGGCGGCCAGGGTCTCGCGGACCGCGCCGGTGAACGCGGTGTTCAGCGCGGTGCCGATGTTGATCTTGACCATTCCGGCCCGCACCGCGGCCGTGAGCTCGCCGTCGGGCACGCCGGACGAGCCGTGCAGCACCAGCGGGATCGCGATCGCGTCGCGGAGAGCCGTGATCAGGTCGTGGTCGAGGCGGGCGGTGCGGCTGGTCATCGCGTGCGACGAGCCGACCGCGACGGCCAGCGCGTCGACGCCGGTGGCGGCCACGTAGCGGGCGGCCTCGGCCGGGTCGGTGCGGACACCCGGCGCGTGCGGGTCACCGGCCTTCCCACCGACCTCGCCGAGCTCGCTCTCCACCCAGAGGCCCTGCGCGTGCAGCCGCTCGACGGCGGCCGCGGTGGTGGCGACGTTCTCGTCGTAGGGAAGCCTCGACGCGTCGACCATGACCGACGAGAAGCCGTGCGCCGCCGCCTGGTCGAGCAGATCGAGGTCTTTGACGTGGTCGAGGTGCAGCGAAACGCCCACACCGGCCGTGGCCCCGATCGCGGCGGCGGCGGCCGCGACCGGCGCGAGGCGGTTGCCGTGGAACTTCACCGCGTTCTCGCTGATCTGCAGGATCACCGGCAGCCCGGCGGCCTCGGCGCCGGCGACGATCGCCTCGGCGTGCTCGATCGTGATGACGTTGAACGCCGGGATCGCACGCCCGGCCGCCCGGGCGTCGGCGACGAGGACTCCGGTGGGGATCAGCATGCGGAACGCTCCGATTCGGGGGAAGACGCGGCGGCGGCCGCGAGCGGGCTGACGGCGACGGCCGGGCGGAACCGGTCGGCGAGCGCGAGGTCGGCCGAGCCGGCGATCGGGGAGGCCACCGCGGCGGCCGAGAGCGCCACCGCATCGGCGAGGAGCTCGGGCCAGGGGGCGCGGTGGCGGAGACCGCGGGCGAGCCCGGCGACGGCCGCGTCCCCGGCGCCGGTGGGGTTGCCGTGCACGACCTCGGGCGGCCGCGCCTGCCAGCCGCCGTCGCCGGTCACCGCGACCAGCCCGTCGGGCCCGGCCGACGCCACCACCGCACCGGCTCCGAGCGTCCGTGCGGCCCGCGCGGACTCCACGAGCTCCCCGTTCGTGCCCACCAGGGCGGCGAGTTCCTCGGCGTTGGGCTTGATCAGGGCGGGACCGGCCCCGATGCCCAGACGCAGGGGTTCGCCGCTGGTGTCGAGGATGACCGGAACGCCGGCCGGTCCCGCGTCCAGAACGAGTTGGGCGTAGGCGTCGCCGGGCAGGCCGCGGGGGAGGGAGCCGGACAGGACCACGACGTCGGCCTCGGCCACCAGGAGCGCGAAGCGGACGCGGAACGCCTCCCACTCCTCCGGCGTGACCTCCGGGCCCGGCTCCCAGAAACCGGTCGCGCCGCGGCCGTCGGAGACGGCGAGGGTGCGGCGGGTCTCCCCGGCGACCGGCTCGAACGCGGACGGGACGCCGTCGGCGTCGAGCAGGCGGGCGAGGCGGGCGCCGGTGTCGCCGCCGAGCAGTCCGGTCGCGAGCACGGGCTCGCCGAGCGCGTGCAGGACCCGGGCGACGTTCAGGCCTTTGCCACCGGCCCGCTCCTCTGGCGGCGCGACCCGGTGGGTGCCGTGCGGCACGAGCGCGTCGACCCGGTAGGTGACGTCGAGCGCCGCGTTGAGCGTCACCGTCAGGATCATGCTTGCTCGCTCCTTTGCGCGACTATGCTCGATTCAAGTACCTAACGAATGTAAACGATCATCAGGAGCGCGCTGATGCCAGTCGCAGATCTCGACGTGCTGATCGTCGGCGACGCCAACCCCGATCTGGTGCTCCGGGGAGACGTCGTGCCCCGGTTCGGGCAGGTCGAGCAGTTGCTCACCGACGCCGATCTGGTGCTCGGGGGGTCGGCGGCGATCACCGCGTCGGGCTGCGCGCGGCTCGGGCTGCGGACGGCGCTGCTGGCGCGGGTCGGCGACGACGTGTTCGGGACGGTGACGCGGGGGTGGCTGCGCGATCGGGGCGTCGCGCTCGAAAACCCGCGGCCGGGTACGGCCGAACCGACCGGGCTGTCGGTGATCTTGTCCAGTCCGGACGACCGGTCGATTCTGACGCTCCCCGGGACGATTCCGACGTTGGCGCCGGACGACGTGTCCGACGAACTGCTGGCGCGGACCCGGCACCTGCACGTGGCGTCCGTGTTTCTCCAGCCGGCGCTAGCCGAGGGACTGGCCGGGGTGATGGCACGGGCCCGGGCGGCGGGGGTGTCGACGTCGGTGGACACGAACTGGGACCCGGCCGAGAAGTGGGGAGGGATCCGCGAGGTGCTCGCGGCGACCGACGTGTTCCTCCCGAACGCGGCGGAGTTGCTCGCGGTGACCGGTCTCACCGACGTGACGGAGGCCGCGGCGGCGCTGGTCGCCGGGGGGACGACGGTCGTGCTCAAGGACGGGGCCCGGGGCGGCCGGGTGTGGGCGCCGTCGGGGGAGTTCGCGGCGCCGAGCCTCGCGGTGGACGTCGTGGACACGACCGGGGCCGGGGACAGCTTCAACGCGGGGTTCCTGGCCGCGCGGCTAGGTGGGTCGACGCTGGCGGAGGCGGTCGCCTGGGCCGCCGCCGCGGGCTCTCTGAGCACGCGGGCCCCGGGAGGCACGGCGGCGCAGGCGACCGCCGGGGAGGTCCGCGCGGCCCTCGCGACCCGCTGACCGCGCGGCCCGCCCGCGGCGGCGGCTATCCCTTCAAGCCACTGAACGTCATCGTCGCGATGAACCTCCGCTGCGCGAACAGGAACGCGACGATCAGCGGCACCGTCGCGATCACGTTCCCGGCCATCAGCTGACCCCACTCCGTGCGCCGCATCCCCTGGAACGACGCCAGCCCCACCTGCAACGTGTACTTCTCGTCGTCGGTGATCGCGATCAGCGGCCACAGCAGGTCGTTCCAGCTCGACAGCAACGTGAACACGGCCAGCGTCGCCAGCGCGGGTTTGGCCAGCGGCAGCACCACCGACACGAACGTCCGCAGCGGCCCGGCGCCGTCCAGGAACGCGGCCTCCTCCAGCTCCACCGGCAGCGACAGGAAGAACTGCCGCATCAGGAAGATGCCGAACGCCGACGCCAGCCACGGCACGATCGCCGCACCCAGCGTGTCCACGATCCCCAGCCGCGCGAACATGATGTACGTCGGGATCATCAGCAGCTGGATCGGGATCATCACGGTGGCCAGCACCACGAGGAACGCGATCCCGCGGCCGGGGAACCGCAGCCGCGCGAATCCGTACCCGGCCAGCGAGCACAGCACGAGGTGCGACAGCACGGTCACCGCGGACACGAACACCGTGTTGACGAACCAGCGCACGATGTGCGACTCGTCGAACAGCTTCCGGTATCCGTCGAGGTGCAGGCCGTGCGGAACGAAGTCCGGCGGGAGCTGTGTGATCTGCGACTCCGGCATGAACGACGTCAGCACCATCTGCACCAGCGGCAGCACGAACAGCAGTGCCAGCGGCATCAGCAGGAGATGCCACGGGGAGAACGGCAACTTGCGCCTCAAAACGCCTCCGATCCTCGGCGCCGGTTGTAGACGATGACGGCCGCGGTCAGCACCAGCGTCACCAGGAAGAGCAGGTACGCGAGCGCGGCGCCGTACCCCAGCCGTCGCGTCTGGAACGCGAGTTCGTACACGTAGTACACGACCGTCTGCGTCGTGTTCAGCGGCCCGCCGCGGGTCGTCGTGTAGATCAGGTCGAACAGCTGGAGCGCGGTGATCGTCTGCCAGACCGTCGCGAAGACGGTGACCGGCCGCAGGTGCGGCAGCGTCACGTGCCGGAACACCCGCCACGGCCCGGCGCCGTCGACGACCGCGGCCTCCACCAGTTCGGACGGGATGTCCTGCAGCGCGGCCAGGTACAGCACGGTCGTGAACCCGACCTCACCCCAGAGCGCGATGACGACGAGCGTGAGCAGCGCCTGGCTCGGGCTCTCCAGGAACTGCTGGGCGGGCAGCCCGAGGTGGCGCAGCGCCGCGTTCACGATGCCGAACTGCGGGCTGAACACGTACCCGGCCAGGATTCCGGTCGCCGCCGCCGAAGCCACGTACGGCACGAAGATGCACGTCCGGTAGAACCCGATGAACCGGATCTTCCGGTTCAGGGCGACCGCGATGAGGATGCCGAGAATGATCGAGCCCGGCACGAACGTCACGGTCAGCAGCAGCGTCTGGCGGGCCGCGTCGATCGCGCCCGGGTCCTCGGCGAGCCGCTGGTAGTTGCGCCACCCGACGTCGGTGGCCGGAGCGATCCCGTTCCACTTCGTCCGGGAGATGAAGAACGCCCAGACCGCGGGAAACAACGACAGGCCGATCACGATGAACGTCGCCGGGCCGGCGAAGGCCCAGCCGGTGAGCGCCCGGCGCACCCCGCGGCCGCGGGGCGGCCGGTTCACGGTGGCGGGCGCACGTCCGCCGACCGCGAACCGGGGCTTGTGCGCGACCTGGGTCATGAGTCTTCGAGCGCGCCGGCGGACTTCTTCGCGGCGGCGTCCAGCGCGTCCTTCGGCTTCGCCTTGCCCTGCAGGACCTGGGCGATCGAGTCGCCGACGTTGCGGGACATCTCCTCGTAGCCGGCCAGCGTCGGGCGGGCCTGCTTGGCGTTCTTCAGGTTGTCGAAGAACTTCTGGCCGCCCGGGTACTGCTTGACGTACGCGGTGAACTGCGGCGTGCTCTGCTCGGACGTGCGCAGCGGGAGGTTACCGATCGCCAGGTTCCACTTCGCGTCGGTCTCCTTGCTGGTCAGCCACTTGAGGAAGTCGCGGGAGGCGCCGGCGCGGTTCGGGTCGTCGTGGTTGTAGGCGACCCAGAGGTCGGGGCCCGAGACGGTCTCGTGGTTGCCGTCGTACCCGGGCAGCTGGGCGACGCCGTAGTTCGTCTTGTGGTTGGCCAGCTCGAGCAGCTCCCAGGGGCCGGACATGATCATGCCGATCCGGCCGCTCCAGAACAGCGGGCTGTACTTCTCGTCGGTCTGGTCGAGGTACATCGACTTGTCGTCGACCGCGATCGCGCGCAGCGTCTCCAGCGCGGCCACCCCGGCGTCGCTGTTGAACGCGGGCTTCTTGCCGTCGAGGATCTTGCCGCCGTGCTGCCAGAGCAGCGGCCAGAGGTGCCAGGTCGTGTCCTCGCCGCCGGAGACCGAGTACGCGGTGCCGTAGAAGTTCTTCGCCGGGTCGTTCAGCTTCTTGGCCGCGGCCCGGAAGTCGTCCCAGGTCCAGTCGTCGGTCGGGTACGCCAGCTCCGCCGCGTCGAACATCGTCTTGTTGTAGATCAGCGCGAGGTTGTCGACCAGCGCGGGGACGCCGATGACCTTGCCGTCCGCGGTGGTCGCGGTCTCGCGGGCGGCGGCCGGGAAGTCGTCCCAGCCGAACGCCGGGTCCTTCACGTAGTCGGAGAGGTCCTGGGTGCGGCCGCTGTTGGCCAGCTCACCGGCCCAGCTGCCGTACGCGTACGAGACGTCCGGGTAGTTGCCGCCGGTGAATCCGGCCGACAGCTTCGTCAGCAGGTCGTCGGTGAGCGTGGCCCCGGGTGACGTCTTCACGGTCACGTTCGGGTGGAGCGCGTGGTACTGCGCGCCGAGCTTCTCGGCGGCCTTTTCGGCCTCGGTGGTCTGGCCGGTCCACCAGGTGATCTCCACGGTCGCCTTGGGGTCGTACCCCTCGGCGGCGTCCTTGCCGCTGCTGGAAGGCGTCGAGCCGCTGCAGGCCGACAAGAACACGGCGGCGGCGGCCAGCGCGGCGCAGAGCGCCGTGGCCCGGCCGGTGGCCGTTCGGGAGTACCTCATCGCTGTACCTCTTCGAAGGGTGGGAGGAGTTGCGCCGGATTATGCTCAGTCACGCACGAGCGCACAGCATCCGAGCGAAAACGTGCAGTGTGGATTGCACGAAAATTCGCTTGACCAGGCGTCTTCTCACTGCGTCCGGCGCCGTTCGCGCGGGCGGAGACACGAACGGCCCCGGCGGGGAGCCGGGGCCGTTCGCGGACCAGTGCAGGTTCGGGGCAGCGTCGCAGGGCTCGCGAAGCCGCATGCGCCACACCCGTCAATCCGTCACCGAGGGAACACCTCGTGACTGACGGACAAGGCGGTTACCGCAGTGATTCCGGGATCAGGTCGCCGTGCGCGGCGGTCAGTTCGTCGCACAGTTCCCAGATCTTGTCGACGGTCAGCGTCGACGACGTGTTCGGGTCGACCATCGCGGCCTGGCGCACCATCCGCTTGTCGCCGGTGACCGCGGCGCGGACCGTGAGCTCACCCACGCTGACGAACGGACGGTTCACCGCGGCGCACTGCGCGGGCAGGTCGCCGACGTACTCGGGGCGGACGCCGAGCCGGTCGACCACACAGGGCACCTCGACCGCGTAGCCGTCCGGCAGGTTCGTGAGGTATCCGCGGTTGGCCACGTTGCCGTGGATCCGGCGCATCGTGCCGGTCTCCATGCTGTGGATGACCTGCGGCGCGTACTCGGTCGCCTCGCGGGTGAGGTCCAGCGGCCGGCCGGCCAGCACGTCGCTGCGGACCTGCTGGTACTCGTCCAGGTTGTCCTGGCTGATCCGCAGGTAGTCGCCGACCGGGATGCGCAGGCGCTCGACCTCGCCGTCGTCGTGCAGGTACCACGGCACGTACTCCGACGAGTGCTCGCTGGTCTCGGTCGGGAACCAGCCGAGCCGCTGGTACATGTCCATCCGGACCCGGCGCTTGAGCTGGTCGTCCTTCTCCAGCAGCGCGTCGAGGCGGGGGTAGAGGCTCTCGCCGCGGTGTTCCCAGCGCAGCAGCCAGGCCTGGTGGTTGACGCCGGCGCCGAGGTAGTCGACCTCCTCGAGCGGGACGTCGATCAGCGCGCAGAGGTCGTGGACGGTCCAGTAGACCGAGTGGCACAGGCCCACGGCGTTCACGTCGGGGGCGGTCGCGGCGAGGTAGGCGACGTTCATCGCCATCGGGTTGGTGTAGTTGAGCAGCCACGCGTCCGGGCAGATCTCGCGGATGTCGGCCGCGATCCCGTCGAGCACCGGGAACGTGCGGAGGGCCCGGAAGATCCCGCCCACGCCCAGGGTGTCGCCGATCGTCTGGCGCAGCCCGTACTTCGCCGGGATCTCGAAGTCGCGCTTGGTCGCCGGGAACATGCCGACCTGGATCGCGTTGATGACGTACTTCGCGCCCTCGAGGGCGGCGCGCCGGTCGAGGCTCGCGGTGATCGTGGGCGTGACGCCGAGTTGGTCGGCGGTGCGGCGGGCGATCGCCTCCGCGGTCTCCAGTCGCTCCGGATCGATGTCGTGGAGGCTCAGCGTGACGCCGCGCAACTCGTCGAAAGCCAGCAGGTCGGCCAGCAGCTCTCGGGTGAAGACGACGCTGCCCGCGCCGAGGAACGTGATCACGGTCATGAGCGATCCTGGTCATCTCGCTCAGAAACGCGCAAGGGTTGCGTCCAAACGAACTATTCTGGGTGTTCGTTTGAATTGCGGAGAGGGCGAAAATGCCGCGAAGTTCCTTGCGCCGGGCCGAGCGGGTGTCGGCGATCCTCGAGCGGCTCGCTGCCGACGGTTCCGTCGACGCCGGGCTGCTCGCCGACGAGTTCGCGGTCTCGGCCGCGACGATCCGTCGCGATCTGCAGGTCCTCGAGGACCAGAAACTGCTCTCGCGGACGCACGGCGGCGCGGTCGCCGTCGACGTGGCCTACGAGCTCCCGGTCCGGTACCGGGCCGGGCAGAACCGCGAGGCGAAGGCCGTCGTCGCCCGCCGAGCGGCGGATCTGCTCCCGCGTGGCCCGCTGACGCTGGGGCTCTCCGGTGGCACCACGACGCACCTGCTGGCGCGCCTGCTCGCCGAACGGGTGGACCTGACCGTCGTGACGAACGCGCTGAACATCGCCTCCGAGCTCGCGTTGCGGCCGCGCCTGAAGCTGGTGATGACCGGAGGGGTGTCCCGGACGCAGTCGTACGAGCTGGTCGGGCCGATCGCCGACCGGGCGCTCGAGGGGCTGAACATCCAGATCGCGGTCATCGGCGTCGACGGGATCAGCTCGCGGGGCGGGCTGACGACGCACGACGAGATCGAGGCGCACACGAACGCCTGCATGATCCGCCGGTCCGACCGGGTGATCGTGGTGGCCGACGGCTCGAAGGTCGGACGCGTGCACCTGGCGGCGATCTGCCCCGTCGCCGCCGTGTCCGTGCTGGTCACCGACTCGTCCGCCGACCCGGCCGGCGTGGACGCGATCCGCCGGGCCGGTACCGAGGTCGTGATCGCCGCGCCCTAGGCGCGGGCCTAAGCTCACCGCATGAGTAACTCGAACGCCGAGGCGGTCGCGCGGATCGCGGCGCTCCGTGCCTCCCACGACCACCTCCGCGACGTCGCCGGTGGCCTCACCTCCGAACAGCTGCGCAGCCCGGGCTACCCGTCGGAGTGGACGATCGCCCAGACGTTGTCGCACCTCGGTTCCGGAGCCGAGATCAACGGGCTGATCTTCGACGCGGGCGTCGCCGGTGAGGCGCCCCCGGTACAGGAGAACTTCCAGGCGATCTGGGCGGTGTGGGACGGCAAGGCGCCCGAGGACCAGGGCCCCGACGCCCTCGCGGCCGACGACGTCCTGGTGAAGAAGTTCGAGGCGCTCGACGACGACCAACTCTCCACGCTGGAGTTCTCCAACTGGAGCGGCCCGGTCGACACCGCGACCCTCGCGGCCTTCCGCCTCTCCGAGCACGCGGTCCACGCCTGGGACGTCGAGGTGATGCTCGACCCGTCGGCGACGATCCTGCCCCAGGCCGTCGGCGCGGTCCTCGAGGTCGCCCGGGGTCTCGTCGGTTTCGCCGGCAAGCCCGGCCCGGCCGGGCGGATCCACGTCACGCTCACCGACCCCGCTCGCGAGTACGCGCTCAACCTCGGCGAGAAGGTCTCGCTCGAGCCCTGGGACGGCGGCGACGCCACCGGCGAGCTCGGCCTTCCGGCCGAGGCGTTCCTCCGGTTGCTCTACGGCCGTCTCGACCCCGCCCACAGCCCGTCCGTCACGGCCCGCGACATCGATCCGGACGCGCTGCGCGCGGTCTTTCCCGGCTTCTAGCCGATCGCCGGGACAGACCGCGCGAACGGCGGCATGATCCGGGAAGACATCGTTGTCGAAGGGATGACCGTTCATGCCGTACTCCGACGACTCCGGACGCTGCTGCGGCTGGTACGCACGCGTCGAATCCGCCCGCACCGCGAAGGACCTCTACGCGGCGATGGAGCAGATTCCGTGCGCGTCCTGTAGCCGGCACCTCGCGGCGAGCACCGTGCCGGAGCCGTTACGCCCGGCCTGGGAGCAGTACACGACCCAGAGCAGCCCGCGGCGCCTGCCCCGGGCCCTCGGGTTCTGGCTCTACCGTCACCCGAACGTGCCGGTGGCCCAGGTCTCATAGCGGCTGCGCCGGGTCGCCTCCCGTCCGTATCGTGGTCGCACGATCGGGGTGAGTACGGGCTGGGGGCGACGATGGCCGGACGAACCGTGCCACTGCGGGTCTTCCTGTCGTGCACGAGCGAACTCGCCGAGCCCCGCGGCGAGTCGTTCGTGGAGGCGGCGGTCCGGGCGATCAACCGGGCCGGTCACGCGCCGCACCACATGCAGTGGTTCGGCGCGTCGGCGGGCACCCCGGTCGAGGAGTCCGAGCGCCGGGTACGCGAGTGCAACCTGTTCGTCGGGCTGCTCGGCCACCGGTACGGCACCGAGGCACCCGGCCGGTCCGGCGTCTCCTACACCGAGGCCGAGTTCGACGCCGCGGTCGAGTCCGACATCCCGCGGCTGATCTTCATCCGCGACGGGGCCAGGGCCGACCGCGTCGACGAGCGCCAGGTCGCGTTCCAGGCCAAGGCTTCCGACGGCGTCTTCGACCGCTTCGGCTCGCTGGAGCAACTGGAGTACCGGCTCTTCGCCGCGCTGAAGAAGCACGAGGAGGAGTTCGACGACGCCTGGGTCGACCGGCTCGTCCGGATCATCCGGCGCGACCCGGTCGCGGACGCCGCGGAGGCCGTGCTGTCGTTACCGGCCGAGCGGGCCGCCCTCGCGCTGGCCGACGCGGCCGCCGACGACGTGGCCGAGGTGCTCGACCACCTCGCGACGGCCGGGAACGACACCTGGGCCGGCACCGCGCTCGCGGCGATGAAGCACCGCCGGGCCGAAGACATCCTCGACGCGCTCGGCCCGGCGCCGGCGATCCGGCTCGCGCGGCGGGCGGCGGCCGCGATCGCCGCGATCGCCACCGCGCAGGCCCCGCTGCTCGGCGGCCCGGCCGGCCCGCTGGCCCACGCCGGTCCGTCACCCCGCAACACCAGCGGGTTCGTCCGTCCGTTCAGCGGCGGCACCGTCACCTGGACGCCGGGCGGCGCCTACGTCCTGGCCGCCGACATCGCGGAGTGCTTCGACCGGCACGGCGGAGCGGGCGGCGTCCTCGGATTCCCGATCAGCGGCCCGCAGGCGGCGACCGAATCGCCCTTCGGCACCCGTGGCAACTTCCAGGAGTTCGAGGGGAACACGAACGGGACCGGCATCGTCTACCGCAGCGAGCACGGCGCGTTCGCGAGCTGGGGGCCGGTGCCCGACCACCACTGGGACGCGCGCGGCGAACTCGGCTTCCCGCTCGACGACCTGGTGGTGGTGCACGGGACGACGAAGCCCGGCTACTACCAGCGGTACGAGGGGGGAATCGTCACCCACAGCGACTTCGCGGGCACCCAGGTCCTGCGCGGCAACATCGCCGACGAGCACCTCAGCAACGGTGGCGGGATCGTCTTCGCGGCCGGGCCCGAGGAACCGAGCCCGGATTCGCCGCAGGGCACGTCGGGCGTGCGGCAGCGGGTCGAGGTCGCGTACGGGGCCTACGAGGAAGGCTTCGCGGTGCGGCTGTTCGAGCGGCGTCCGAAGGTCGTGCGCCGCACGTCGCTCGAGACCATGGTGACCGCGCTCCCGGCGACCGTGTACGCCTCCGACGAGTGTGGTACCGCCGTGCTGAACGTCCAGCTCAACGGCCAGTACGGGGCGGCCGGCGGCAGTGGCGGGCCGCTGGGCTTCCCGCTCGGCCCCAGCGACTCGCGGGCGCGCTGGCCCTGGGTCGCGCAGTGGTTCGAGGGCGGCGTGCTCTCCCGGAACGACGTCGTGGTGCTCGGCGACGTGTTCGCGCTGCTCCGCGACGATCCGATGGTCGTGGCCACGCTGGGTGAACCCCGGCGGGCCGAGCAGCCGATCGGTGCGCCCGGGTCGGGTGAGGCGATCCAGTACTTCGCCGACGGCGTCGTGACCGTCCGCGACGGCGTGGCCGAGGCCTGGTTCCGGGCTCAGGCCTCGCGCAGGTAGGCCGGTGGGACCGCGTCGGTGAGCCAGACGTCGTTCGCGCTGCGGTAGAACGTGTGGCCGTCGCGGGCCATCCCGGCGGCGTCGATCTCGAGGAGGGCGACCGTGCCCGGGCGCCGGGCCCCGACCCGCCGGGCGGTCTCCCGGTCGGGGGAGAGGTGCACGTGGTGACGCCGGCCGCGGATCAGGCCCTCGGCCCGGATCGCCGGGAGCACCGCGGCGCCGGTGCCGTGGAACAACGTGCCCGGCGGGGTGGCCGGCTCGAGCCCGAGGTCGACCGCGACCGAGTGCCCCTGGTTGGCCCGGACGCGCTCGACGCCGTCCGGGCCGGCCCGGACCGCGAATCGCTGCTTGTCGCTCGTCGCGACGATCGTGTCGAAAACGTCCCGTTCGAGGCCGAGTGCTTCGAGGAACGACGGCACCTCGACCCAGCCCCCCTCCTCGAGGGTGAGCCCGAACGTGCCGGGATCGTGCCGCAGGGCCAGCGACATCTTCTTGCTCAATCCGGTCAGTCGTGATCTTTCCATGCCACCAATTGTGTTTAGGCTGCCGGATCATGTCGACTCAGATGCGGGCCGTGTTGATGACCGGTGCGCCGGCCACCGGCAAATCCACCGTCGGGCGGCTGGTGGCCCGGGCGTTGCGTGCCGCCCTCCTCGATCAGGACGTCGTCACCGGGCCGTTGGTCGAGGCGATGGGGGCCGACCTGGACGGGCCGTCGGGCGCGGCGCTGCGCCGGGCCCGCTACGAGTCGATCGTCGCCACCGCGGAGGACTGCCTGTCGGTCGGCGTCGCCGCGGTCCTGGTGGCTCCGTTCACCACGGAGCGGTCGTCGGCGGCTGCCCTGCGTGCCATCGCGAGCCGTTTCGCCGCCGTGGAGGCGACGACCACGCTCGTCTGGCTGACCGCGCCGGCCGAGGTGCTGGTGCAGCGGATGCTCGACCGCGGCGCCTCCCGGGACCGCGGAAAACTGACTGATCCGGACACCTACTTCGCGTCGGCTCTGCTGGCCCCGCCCACCGTGCCCCACGTGGCGGTTGATGCCACTGTGGACCCCGAGACACAGCTCGACAACATTCTGGCTTCACTCCCTTGACATCTCTGCGTCGCCTGGCGCACAGTTTCACCACCTCGCCGTGACAACGATTACCTATAGAGAAACCACAGCATGTGACGGCAGTTGCTCCAGTGGTTCAGGCCCGATTAGGCCCAGCCGTGACAACGATTACCTCCAGCGGAAAGGAGCTGTCGGCCATGCTCGTCGCGAACCCGAACCTGGCTATCGACCGGCTGGTCACGCTGGCCGAGATCGTTCCCGGCGCCGTGATGCGTTCCCGCCGGACCGAGCTCTCCCCGGGCGGCAAGGGTGTGAACGTCGCCCGGGTGCTGCGCGCCCACGGCGTCGACGTCCCGTTACTGGGCCTGCTGTGCGAGGGTGACGGCGCGCTGCTGGCCGGCCTGCTGGCCGACGAGGGCGCGAACCTGGTCGCGGTGGCGACACCGGGCACGGTCCGGCAGGCGCTGGTATTCCGGGAGGCCGACGCCGGGCGGATCACGGTCGTGAACGAGCCCGGCGACCCGGTGCCGGCCGCGGCCTGGACGTCCTACCTGGACGCCGCCGCCGTCCGGCTCGGCGCGAACGACCTGCTCACGGTCTCCGGCAGCCTCCCCACCGGCGTTCCGGTCGAGGGTTACCGCCAGCTCGTCGAGCTGGCGCACGCCCGCGGGGCGGTGATCGTGGTCGACGCGGCCCCGGCCCCGCTCGCGACCGCACTGCCCGCCCACCCCGACCTGGTCTGCCCGAACCTGGAGGAGGCCGAGGCCGCACTCTCCGGCGCGCCGGTCGACGTCCTGCCGATCCCGGACGGCGCCGACGTCCGCGACCGGGCCGAGGCCGCCGCGCAGGCCCTGGTGGCCGCCGGGGCGCAACGGGCGGCCGTCACCGCCGGTGCGGCCGGCACCGCGTTCGCGACCGCCGGGACGGTGTCGTGGATTCCGGCCGTCCCGGTCGAGGTCGTCTCCCCGGTCGGTGCCGGCGACTCGTTCGTCGGTGGCCTCGCGCTGGAACTGCTGCACCACGGCCCGGACGCCTGGCGCGCCGCCGTCGTCCGCGGAGTGGCCACCGCCAGCGCGTCCTGCGAAACGCCGCTGGCCGGCGGGGTGGACCCCGCGCGGGCCGAGGAGCTGCGCGGCAAGATCGAGGCACTCCTCGACGAAGTAGGTGCCTCATGAACGCGGTGAAGCCTCAGCAGGTCCGCCTCAAGGACGTGGCGGAACTGGCGTCGACCAGCACGAAGACCGCCTCCCGGGTGATCAACGGCGACCCCCGCGTCGCCGAGGAGACCCGGGTGCGCATCCTCGCCGCCGTCCGCGAGCTGGGCTACCGTCCGGACCCGACGGCCCGATCGCTGCGCAAGGGCACCGACGACACGCTCGGCGTGGTCATCGACTCGATCGCCGACCCGTTCTTCGCCAACATGACCGGCACGATCGAGCGCCTGGCGATCGCCCGCGGGCTGCGCGTCATGATCGCCAGCACCGGCCGCGACCCGCGGCTGGAGACCACGGTGGTCGACGACCTGCTGGCCCGCCGCGTCGCCGGGCTGATCGTCGCCCCGGCCGCGACCGGCTACGGCCACCTCGCGCACGCGGCCTGCCCGGTGCTGTTCGTCGACCGCAGGCCCGAGGGCTTCGACGGCGAGACCGTGCTGGTCGACGACAACGAGGGCGCGCGCCAGGCCGTCACGCACCTGGCCGCGCAGGGCCACCGGCGGGTCGGCTACGTCGGCGGCAAGATGGACGTCGCGACCACCCGCGGCCGGCTGGAGGGTTACCGCGACCAGGTGCGGTCGTCGGCCCTGAGCCAGGAGGAGGAGCTGGTCCGGACCGGACGCAACACCGCCGACGAGGGCCGCGCCGCGACCGAGGAACTGCTCGCGCTCCCGGAGCCGCCGACCGCGATCTTCTCCTCCAACACCCGTTGCTCGCTCGGTGTCGTCGCCGCACTGCACGCCTGCAACCGCACCGACGTGGCGCTGGTCTGCTTCGGCGACTTCGGGCTGGCCGACGTCCTGCAGCCCGGCGTCACGGTCATCGACCACGACCCGGACGCGATCGGACGGGTGGCGGCCGAGACGATGTTCGCCCGCCTGGCCGGGCAGCCCGCCCAGGAGAAGAACGTCGTGCTGCCGCTGCGGCTGGTCATGCGTGGCTCCGGTGAACAACCACCGGCGGTGCGCAGATGACCGGACTGCTACTCGGTGTCGACCTCGGCACCTCCGACACCAAAGTGCTGGTGCTGCGGGCCGACGGCACGCGGGTCGGCACCTGGCGCCGCCCGACGGTCTGGCGCCGGTTACCCGGCCGCCGGGTCGAGACCGAGGCGACCACCCTTCTGGACGGCGTTCTCGGGGTCGTTTCGGACGCGCTGCGCGAGCTCGACGAGCCGGTGACGTCGCTGGGTCTCACCGGCCTGGCCGAGTCCGGCGTCGTGATCGACGAGCACGGCCTCCCGCGCTCACCGGTGATCGCCTGGCACGATCCCCGCGGCGCCGAACAGCTCGCCCGGGTGCCGGCGTCGTTCCGGGACGCGTTCCCGGTCGCCACCGGCCTCCCGCTCCATCCCCAGTGGACGATCGCCAAGCTGCTCTGGGCCGCCGACCACGGCCTGGAGCTCGGCCCGGCCTCCCGCTGGCTCAACGTCCCCGAGTACCTCGCGTTCGCGCTCGGCGCGGACCCGGTTGCCGAGCCCTCGCTGGCCTCTCGTACCGGGATGCTCGACCTCGACACCGGAGCCCCGTGGACCGCGGCGCTCGACCTGCTCGGCGTACCCGGCCGCTTCGTTCCCGAGCGACGCTACGCCGGTGAGCCCGCCGGCACCGTGCGGAACCCGGACGCCCCGAAACCGCTGCGGGGCGCGACGATCTCGGTCGCCGGTCACGACCACCCGGTCGCGGCGTTCGGCGCCGGTGCGGTCGGCGGCGACGACCTGTTCAACTCGTGCGGTACCGCCGACACGCTGCTCCGGGCGATTCCGCGGGTGGTGACCGCCGACGAGCGGCGGCTGCTCACCCGGGCCCGGGTCGAGGTCGGCCGGCACATCCTGCCCGGGACGACGCTGGTCAACGCCCCGTCGCGGGCCGGTCTCGTGCTGAAACGGGTGCTGACCGTGCTGGGCGTGGCCGACCCGGCCGGCCTCGACGCGCACTACGCCGCCGCCGACCCGTCCCGGGCGACGGTCACCGGCGCCGACGTCGAAGCCGACGACGTCGTGATCGGACTGCGCGAGGGAGCCGCTCCGGAGGACCTCTGGGCCGCCGCGGTCGACGCCAACGCGCGCTACACCGCGGACTTGCTGGCCCGGATCGCGCCGGTGGCCGGACCGTACGGGCGCGCGGTGGCGGCCGGGGGCTGGCTCCGCCTGCGGAGCGTCCGCGCGAGCAAGAGTGCCGTCCTCCAGGGGCTGTCGGTCAGCACGATCGACCAGCCGGGTGCGTTCGGCGCCGCCGTGCTCGCGGCCTGGGCGGCAGCCGGGAGCCCGGGCACCGTCGCCGAGTTCTCCGACCGGCTGAGGCCTCCCCTACCCGTGTCCTGACCCCGTTCGGTTTTGTCCATGAATATCGCACACCGTGGAAGGTAATCGATTACCTCGTCACGCGACGTGCCCTCAGACCTCCGCTAGATCGACGAAGGGAACACCATGACGACCGAATCGGTCGCTGCCACCACCACACTGGACGACATCGCGGACGCCGACGGCGTCTTCTCGATCATCGCCATGGACCAGCGCAACACGCTGCGCCGGATGTTCACCGCGGTCGGCATCGAGGCCACCCAGGACGACATGGATCGGGCCAAGGTCGACGTCGCCGCGGCCCTCACGCCGCTGGCCAGCGGCATCCTGCTCGACCCGACGATCGGTGTACCGGCCGTGCTGGAGGCCGGTGCGCTGGCCGGGAACTGCGGCCTGCTGATCGCGGCCGAGCCGGAGAAGCGTCCGACCTACCAGGGCGAGCCCCGCGCCGCCCGCGACCCGCAGCAGGGTGGCGCGTGGGTGCGCGGCCTGGGTGGCCACGCGGTCAAGTTCCTGATCCAGGTCCGCCCGCACCGCACGTTCGCCCCCGGCGAGCCCGACCTGCAGGCCGAGGCGATCGACGTGGTCCGCCAGGTCGTCGCGGACTGCCGCGAGGCCGGCATCCCGTCGGTCGTCGAGAACCTCGTCTACGCCCAGCCGGGCGAGGAGCTCTCGGCGCAGGCACGCGAAGACCTGATCGTCGAGTCGGCGCTGCTCCTCGACCACCTGGGGCCCGACCTGCTCAAGCTCGAGTACCCGGGCTCCGCGGCCGGTGCCAGGCGCCTGGCCGCGAACCTCACCCGCCCGTGGGCGGTCCTCTCGGCCGGCGTCGCGTTCGACCAGTTCCAGGAGGTCGTGAAGGTCTCCTGCGACGAGGGCGGCGCGTCCGGCTTCATCGCCGGCCGCTCGGTCTGGAAGGAAGCGATCGGCCTGGACGCCGCCGAGCGGCCGGGGTTCTTCGCGGAGCAGGCCCGCCCGCGCCTGGAGACCCTGCTCCGCGCGGTCGGCGGCCGCGCGCGTTCGTGGCGAGAGGCGGCGCGGAGCTGATGGCCCCGATCCTGGAAGCCCGGGGGATCACCCGGGAGTACGGACACGTCACCGCCCTGGCCGGCGCGGACTTCGACATCGAGGCCGGTGAGGTCGTCGCGCTGATCGGCGACAACGGGGCGGGCAAGAGCACGCTGACCCGGATCCTGTCCGGGACCGACACCCCGACCGGCGGCGAGATCCGGTTCGACGGCGCGCCGGTGTCACTGAGCTCGCCGGTGGACGCGCGCCGCCTGGGGATCGAGACGGTCTTCCAGGATCTGGCCCTCGCACCCCACCTGTCCGCGGTGCAGAACATGTACCTGGGGCGGGAGGTCATGAGGCGCGGCCTGCTCGGCCGCCTGGGCTTCATGGACAAGGCCGCGATGCGGGCCGGCAGCCGCAAGGCGTTCGACGACCTCGGCGCCACGGTCGGTGAACTGGACGGCACGGTCGGCGGCATGTCCGGCGGCCAGCGCCAGGGCATCGCGGTCGCCCGCGCGGCGGCCTGGGCGAGCAAGGTGATCTTCCTCGACGAGCCCACGGCCGCGCTCGGGGTGGTCCAGACGAAGAACGTGCTGGACCTGATCCGCCGCACCGCCGCCAACGGCATCGCGGTCGTGTTCATCAGCCACTCGATGCCGCACGTCATCGACGTCTCCGACCGGGTGCAGGTGATGCGCCGCGGACGGCGCGTGGCGACGTTGCGCACCGCGGACACCTCGATGGAAGAGCTCGTCGGAGCCATGACCGGCGCACTGGAGGGGAGGGCAGCGTGAGCACCGTCGCCACGAAGCCCCGGGAAGTTCACCGGCCGCCGGGCAAACCGCCCACGCGCCGGATCGTCACGGTGCTCGGCACTCAGCAGTTGCAGATCGTCTTCGTGCTGCTGGTCATCTACGCGATCTTCGCGGCCCTGCGCCCCGAGACGTTCCCGACGCTCTACAACCTGCGCGGCATCGTCGTGAACACGTCGATCCTCGCGGTGCTCGGCGCCGGCATGACGCTGGTGATCATCACCGGCGGCATCGACCTCTCGGTCGGCAGCGTGCTGGTCTTCAGCGGCGTCATCGCGTCGAAGACCATGGTGGCCGCGGGCGGCCAGGGCTGGGGCGTCGCGTTGCTCGGCATCCTGGTGGCCTGCGCCTGCGGTCTCGGCTGGGGTCTGCTCAACGGTCTGCTGATCGCGAAGCTGAACATCCCGCCGCTGATCGTGACGCTGGGCACGCTCGGGATGGCGCTCGGCTTCTCGCAGATCCTCACCAAGGGCGTCGACCTCCGGGACGCGCCGGACGTCCTGGTCGACAACGTGGGCTTCGGCAACGTCTTCGGCCAGGTGCCGTGGATCTCGGTGATCGCGCTGGTCGTCGTGTTCCTGGTCGGCGTCCTGCTGCACCGGACCCGCTGGGGCCTGCACGTCTTCGCGATCGGCTCGAACTCCGAGGCCGGGCGTCGCGTCGGGCTCAAGGTCGACCGTCAGCTGATCGGCGTCTACGCGCTGGCCGGTCTGCTCGCCGGGTTCGCGGGCATCCTCAACCTGGTCTTCTTCCAGTCGACGACGATCGGCGGGCAGACCCAGACCAACCTCAACGTGATCGCCGGCGTGGTCATCGGCGGCACCAGCCTCTTCGGCGGGGTCGGCACGATCTTCGGCACGATCATCGGCCTGTTCATCCCCGCGGTGCTGCAGAACGGCTTCGTCATCCTCGGCGTCCAGTCGTACTGGCAGCAGGTCGTCGTCGGCGCGGTGCTCATCGTCGCCGTCTACGCGGACCAGACCCGGCGGACCCGCGCCCTGCGCGGCCGCAAGTCCCGCCTCAGATTCCCCTCTCTCTCCTCGGCACGCGTTCCCACGAAGGAGCAACAATGAAGAGAACCCGGACCACGGCGGCCCTGGCCGGCCTGGCGGCGGTCGCGATGCTGGCCGCGGGCTGCGGCGGCGGCGACTCGGCGAGCGGCAGCGACGGCACGTATCGCCTGGCGTTCATCGAGGGCGTCACGGGCGACGCGTTCTACGTGACGATGGGCTGCGGCATCCAGCAGAAGGCGAAGGAGCTCGGCGCGACCGTTTCGATCCAGGGCGCGCAGAAGTTCGACCCGACGCTGCAGACGCCGGTGCTGCAGTCGGTCGTCGCGTCCCGCCCGGACGCGATCCTGATCGCCCCGACCGACGCCAAGTCGATGGAGCAGCCGATCAAGCAGGCCACCGCGGCCGGCATCAAGGTCGTGCTGGTCGACACCACGCTGGAGAACACCGGCGACGTCGTCTCGTCGATCGCGTCCGACAACCAGGGCGGTGGCGCCGCGGCGTTCAAGGCGATCCAGCAGCTCGCCCCGAACGGCGGCAAGGTTCTGGTGATCGACAACCAGCCGGGTATCAGCACGTCCGACGCCCGCACCAAGGGCTTCGACGACGCGGCCAAGGCCGACAGCAAGTACGTCAACCTCGGTGTGCAGTACGTGCAGAACGACCCGGCCAAGGCCGCGCAGATCGTCACCGCCGCGCTGCAGAAGGACCCCGACATCGTGGGCATCTTCGCGACCAACCTGTTCGGCGCGACCGGTGCCTCCACCGGTGTCCGTCAGGCCGGCAAGCAGGGCGCGGTGAAGATCGTCGGCTTCGACGCCGGGTCGGACCAGGTCAAGGCGTTGCAGGAGGGCACGATCCAGGCCCTCATCGCGCAGCAGCCGGCCACGATCGGCACCGACGGCGTCGACCAGGCGATCAAGGCGCTGAAGGGGGAATCGACCGAGAAGGCGATCCAGACCGGCTTCACGATCGTCACCAAGGACAACCTGAACAGCACCGAGGGCCAGGCCGCCCTGTACAAGTCCAGCTGCTGAGTCTGCTGCGGGGAGCCGCTGACCGGTCCGGGACCGGTCAGCGGCGGCCTCCTGCTGGTGCGCACTGGCGACCGGCCCGGTGGCCTTGATCGCGGCTCGTGCGGTGCAGGGAGCCGGATCCGCCGCCCTCGTGCCACTGGCGCTGGCCGCCGAGTCTCTTCCGGATCGGGACCTTCACCGCCGGCGGCGTCACCGTATTCTTCCTGTGAGGCTCCGCACTGGGGTCGATCTACTCATGGCCCAGTTCTTCCAGAGCGCCCAGGGTCTCGACGCGCTGTCGGCCGGGGTGCGGATGATCGCCTGGGGAGCGACCACCGTGTTCGTCCCCCGGCTGGCCGGAAAGCTCATCCCGGCCCACGGGGCCGCGATCTTCCTCGTCGTCGGGATGACGCTGCACGGGGCCGTGTTCGCGGTCGCCGCGGGAGCAGCCGGGAGCGGCCTCCTGACATTCGCCGGGAGGCGACCAGTTCGGCCGGAGCCCGGGGTCTAACCCAGTGAGGACCGGATCAGCGATCTCGAGGAGGGACCCTCATGCCGGATCAGCACCTCGATCGGGCCGGTGACCGTGACCGAGCGGCGTTCGACACGCTCGTCGCGCCCTACCGGGCCGAACTCCAGGTCCACTGCTACCGGATGCTCGGCTCGCTGCAGGACGCCGAGGACGTGGTCCAGGAGACGCTGCTCGCGGCCTGGACCGGTCTGGACGCTTTCGAGAACCGGTCCTCCGTCCGGACGTGGCTCTACCGGATCGCCACGAACCGGTGCCTCAACCACCGGCGCGCCGCCACGCGTCGCCCGCGCGCGGCGGTGCCCGCCGGCTGGCCCGACCCGGCGAGCCTCGGTGAGCTGCCCTGGCTGCAGCCGTTCCCGGACAGCGTGCTGGACGGGCTCCCCGATCACCACCCGGGTCCGGAAGCCCGCTACGAGTCCCGCGAGGCGATCACCCTGGCCTTCGTCACGGCCATGCAGCGGTTGCCGCCGCGGCAGCGGGCCACGCTCATCCTGCGCGACGTCCTCGGGTACCCGGCGGCCGACACGGCCGGCCTGCTGGGGATCACGGTGACGGCCGCCAACAACGCGCTGAAACGCGCGCGCGCCTCACTCAAGCAGTACGGCCCCTCCGGGGACGATCGGACCGCCACGACGCACACCCAGGAGGACGAGGCGCTGCTGCAACGCTTCATCGACGCGTTCCTGGAGTTCGACGTCGACGCGATGGTCGCTTTCATGTCGGAGGACGTCTGGCTCCGGATGCCGCCGGAACCGTTCGAGTTCCGCGGACGCGAATCGGCGCGGCAGTTCTTCACCGCGGTCCGCGCGCGCCACCGGCCCCCGGGGAGGTTCGTCCGGACCCGGGCGAACGGCCGCCCGGCCTGGGGGATGTACCGCTCGGATCCCGCGACGGGGCTGCTGCGGCTCGCGAGTATCGAGGTCGCCGCAATCGCCGACGGCGCGATCTCCGAACTGACCCGTTTCGACGCCGTGGTCGCGCCCTGGTTCGGTCTTCCCCGGACGCTGGCCCCGTGAGCGCGGGCCGGTCGTGACCGACCCCGAGTTCCTGTTCCGCCAGGCCCGGGACCTCCCCGGATGCACCAGCACCACGACCAGCGTGCCGCCCGCCGGGAGCCTGGAGTACGACGCGGCCGACTGGGCGGGCGTCGTCGTCGTGGTGGTGAGCGGCCGCCTGTGCCTGGAGTGCCGGTCGGGGGAGCAGGCCTCGTTCGACGAGGGCACGGTGCTGCTCCTCGCCGGGCTCGATCTCCGGCTGATCCTGAATCCCGGTGTGACGCCGCTGGTCCTCAAAAGAATCACCCGCCGCGAGCGATGACGTGCGCGCCCACCACGAATTCCGAGCAGAGAGCGAAGGTCCCGGCATGAACACCACGACCGATCAGGAACGACTCGCCGGCCTGGCGGGGGCGCTGCGGCGCCTGCACGGCGGGGACCTGCTCGTCTTGCCCAACGCCTGGGACGCGGCGAGCGCCGGGGTCGTCGAAGGCGCCGGATTCCCGGCCGTCGCGACCGCCAGCGCGGCGATCACCGCGATGCTGGGTTATCCGGACGGCGAAGGTGCCCCGTGGCAGGAGATGTTCGCCGCCGGCGCGCGGATCGCCAGGGCCGTCGCCGTGCCGGTCACGATGGACGCGGAAGGCGGCTACGGGCTGGCCCCCGCCGACCTGGTCGGACGTCTGCTGGACGCGGGGGTCGTGGGGTGCAACCTGGAGGACACCGACCATCGCGACGGTGGTCTCAAGGATCCCCGGCGGCAGGCCGACTGGCTCGCCGAGGTCCGCGCGGCGGCGGACGCCACCGGCGTCCCGCTCGTGATCAACGCCCGGGTCGACGTGTTCCTGCCGGCCGGCCGGGTGCCGGAGGAGGACCGGGCCGACGAGGCGGTCCGGCGGGGCCGCCTGTACCGGGAGGCGGGTGCCGACTGCGTCTACCCGATCGGGGTCGGTGACCCGGAGGTCCTCGCGACCCTGGTCGCCGGGATCGGCGGCCCGATCAACGGCAACACCGGCCCGCGTCTGCCGCTCGCCGCGCTGCGGGAGATCGGCGTCGCCCGGGTCTCGTACGGCCCGCGTTTCTACCGGGCCGGTCTGGCCGACTTCGGACGCGCGATCCGCGACCTCTGACCGAGCGCCGCCGCCCGGACCGTCCGGCCCGGCCCGGCGGGCTCAGAGTTCGGCGTCCTGGGGCCAGTAGTCGACCTGGCTCCGGATGCGCATCAGCAGCCGGTAGAGGCCGTCCACCGTGTTGGCGGCCGGGTCTTTGCGCTCGTTGTAGTTGGTGAGCACGACCAGGCACAGGTCGTCGCCGGTGCGTTGCAGGAGCGCGGTCGCGCCGGGCAGCACGCCGGTGTGACTCCAGGTGCCCGGGTCCCGGCTCGTGCCGGGATTGATCGCCCACCCGGCCGCGTAGCCGTCGCTGCCGGTCAGCGCGCTGGGCGTCGTCATCGTGGTGATCGACGCGGGGGTCAGGACGTCCGCGCCCCGGCCGTCGACGCGGACCGCGAACCGGAGCAGGTCCTGCGCGGTGGCCTGCCACCCGCCGTGGGAGTCCATCCGGTCGATGCGGTGCCGGTAGGGGTCGATGTCGTCGTCGGCCGCCGGGTAGCAGCGGATGACGTCGCCCGCGGGCCGGCCGTCGTTCGCGATCGACATGTCGGAGATGCCGCACTGAGCGAGCAGCCCGTCCCGGACGTGCGTTTCGTAGGTCTGGCCGGTCACCGCCTCGATCAGCCGCCCGAGCAGGCAGTAGCCGAAGTTCGAGTAGGCGTAGGCGGTTCCGGGGGCGTCGTCGAGGGAGCGTTCGGCCAGCACCGTGCGGACGAGATCGTCGGTGGAGAGGTCGGTGCCGGTGAACATCGGGTCGTCGTGCGCCGCCGGCCAGCCACCGGCGCCGTGCTGGAGGAGGTTCAGCACCGTGATGTCGCGGATCCGCGCGTCGGCCGGCGCCGGGGCGAAGTGGGCGAGCGCACCACCGGGGGCCAGCACCCGGTCGTCGAGCCGCAACCGGCCGGCCTCGACCAGGCGCATGATCGCGGCCGCGGTGATCGGTTTGGTCAGGCTCGCGATGCGGAACAGCGTCCGTTCCGGCCGGACGGGATGGGTACGGACCGGAGTGGGCACCGGGATCGGGAACGTCTCGCCGCCGGTGTCGACGACGATGACGCCGGAGGTCGAGACGGTGTCGGGGCGTACCAGCTCCCCGTAGCCGTAGGTGTACGCCAGCCGGCCGCGGCGGGCCACCGCGAGTGAGACGGCCGGGAACTGGTAGGCGGCGGCGAAGTCCGCGACGAGCGCGGGAACGACGTCGGCGGCGTCGCGGCGCCGCCACACCGGGCAGTGCCTGGCGACGGCCGGGGTGCCCCGGGAGAACGAGTCGAGTTGATCCGGACGCAGGCCGTCGGCATCGCGGTCGGTCAGTGCGGTGCCGAGGTCGGCCGACGACACGGCGCGGCGCGCCTGGAACGTGGACGGCGTCATCTCCCAGAGCCGGACGTACTGCGTCCCAGTCGATGTCCCGGCCGGCGTGGCGCAGCCGCTGGTCCGAACCAGGCGCCAGCCCGCGCCGGTCATCGAGTCGAACTCGACCTGGGTGCGGTCGGAGTCGGACGGGCCGGTGATCGCCCAGTCCGTGAGGCCGTCGTCCTCGTCCTCGATCGTCGCGAACTGCACCGGGTTGGTGGCGAACGGATTCTCGTACACCGACACGTCGACGATCCGCCGGCCGCGGGCGCGAGTGCGGTCGGCGCGCGACTGCAGGTCCGCGATCGCCAGGTCGCGGTGGAGCGAGCGTTTCGAACCCGGCATCGGCTCCCAGACCCAGGCGAAGCTTCGCCCGGCCGAGCTGCGGTACCCGCTGAAGAGCACCGGACGCTGCCCGTCGGCCGCGTGGCCCACCCGGCCCACGTCGACGTCCTCCTTGGTCAGATTCACGGTGACGATGCCGCCGAGGGGGCCCTTCTCCCGGGTGAAGACGACCGAGAGCCGGTCGACGCCGCCGTCGAGGTATCCGTGCAGGTCGGACACTCGATAGTCGCCTTTGAAGCGGGTGAAGGCCGCATCGAAATCCGCGCCGGTGAGGTCGTAGTGGACCTGCTCGACGTCGCCGGACATGTCGTGCGCGGCCTTCTGTGCGTCACTCGGGTACTGAGAACCGGACACGTCATCTCCCGATCGTCGAAACGTCGTTCGCCAGGACAAACTACGAACGTCGGATCGGGGTTGTCATCAGTGCTGGCACGGATCTGGGGTGGCGCCTTCGCGGGCCGCCCACTGCTCCTCGGTGATTTCGTACCGCAGGCCCCCGAATTCGGAACCTTCGATCATCCGCATGTCCGGCGGAGTGTCGAGGGTCTCCGCCACGGTCATCCCCACCTTCTCCATGACGTTCCGGGAGCCGTGGTTCACCGACATCGTCTCGCCCCAGACGAGGCGCACGCCGAGCCCGGTGAAAGCCTTGTGGAGCAGGGCCCGCGAGCCCTCGGTGGCGTATCCCTTGCCCCACTCCGCCCGGCGCAGCCGGTAGCCGAGTTCGGCCTCGTCCGTCGGGCTTCCGGGTTCCGGACGAAGGAGGAACCAGCCGACGAAAGCACCGCTGTCCTTGTCGTGTGCGGCGAACACCCCGAACGTGCCGTCCCATCGCTCGTAGCCGGCGAGGACGCTCGGCAGGTCGCGTCCGCGGACGTCTTCCGGTGCGGTCGGCCGGCCGCCGGTCAGGTGCCGCATGACCGCCGGGTCGCTGTCGAGTTCGATCAGCAGGTCCGCGTCGTCGGTGGTGAAACGGCGCAGGATCAGGCGCTCGGTGTCGAGGTAGACGGTCACCAGCGCATGGTGGTCCCGGCCGGAAGATATGGCCACCGCATTCCGGCCGCGCCGGTGGGGGCAGGCGGCGAAGACCTCGCCACGGGTGTCAAGGCCGGCGGAGCCCGGCGGCTTCGAGCACGGCCTCGGCGACCGCGTCGAGCGGCCGGGTGGCGTCGATGATCGTCGCGCCGGAGTCGCGGTACGCGGCTTCGTCGGTGGCGTTCGCCCGTACGGCGGCGGCCAGTTCCTCCGGGTGGGCGCCGAACGCGTTCTTGGTGCGGTCCGCCAATCGGCTGATCAGCGTGTCGACGTCGATCACCAGGCAGATCACGACGTCGAAGAGGTCTCGGACCTCGTTCTCGTTCTCCACCGAGCCGCAGAGGAACACCGTCCGGCCGGCGGCTCGTGCGGCGAGGGCTTCGACGTCCGCGCGAGTGATCTTCCAGCCGTAGCGGTGTAGCCATCCGCGGGGCACGGGGTACGGCGGATCGACGACGACCTCACCGGTGAGCCGGTCGACCCAGCGGTTGTAGCCCTCCCAGTCGGCGTCGATCGCCTCGTGCCCGCGCTGCTCGAGCAGCTCGCAGACCGTGGACTTGCCGACACCGGAATTTCCCGTCACCCAGACCACGGTCACGGGTCGAAGCGTCGCACGACGGTGCGAGGCCGAGCCACCGCGTGAGGCGGCCGTTCGGGCTCGCGCGGCGGATTATTGCCTGATCGTCATTCGGCGGATCTGCCCGCCTCCGACGTCGAAGGTGAAGTGGCTCGGGCCGTTGAAGCCGTCGCCGCCCACGGTGGCTCCGATCGTCCAGGAGTCGTCCTGACGGGTGACGGTGCCGACCTCGAGCGTGACTCGGACGCCGATGAACTCGGCATCGCTCCAGCGCTGGATCGCGGCTCGTCCGGTGAATTCGCGTCCCCAGTCGTCGACCACGCCGTCGGCGGTGAAGGCGTCGAGGAAGGCCTCGGTGTCGTGGGCGTTCGCGGCGGCCAGCAGGGCCTGGACGGGGTTCGGGAGGTCGGCCACGGTGGGAGGGTAGGTGCCGTCGCCTGCGGTGCCGCCCTCGGGGGCGGGGCAGACCGGGAGTCAGGAGCCGTCGTCGTGTCCCCGGAGGACTACTGCGCGGACCTCGATCAGTTGTTCCGGTCGCGGGACTCGCTGACGGTCGTCGTCGTGCGCGATGCGGCCCGGCGCACCGGCCTGATCATGCGGTCCGGTTTCGAGCTGGTGATGTCCGGCCGGTTCGGGTACGGACGGGCACTGTGGGGGCGGCGGCGGGTCGGCGTGATGGCCGACTGGACGCCGGTGATCCTCTCAGCCACCGATCACCGACGCGTCGCACCGGGTCCGGACCCGGGGCCGGCCGAACCGGTACGACGACCTGCTGGTCACCTGGCCGGGCGGTCGGCTCGGCCGGGTCTCCGCGGCCCGGCTGTTCGACGCGCTGGCCCGCCGCCTGGTCGAGCAGGCCACTCGGGACGCGCTGACCGGCCCGGCCAACCGCCGCCACTTCCTGGACGAGCTGAGCACGGCCTGCGCCGGGGCGATCCGGGCGGCTCGGTCGCTGTCGTTCTCGTCGATCTGGACCGGATGAAGCAGGTCAACGACACCCTCGGCCACGGCGTCGGCGACCAGCTGCTGGTGTCGGTGGCTCGGCGCCTGGTAGCCACGTGCGAGCCCGGGGACGTCGTCGCGCGGCTCGGCGGTGACGAGTTCGCGGTGCTGCGCAGAGCGTCCGCCGAGAGAGCCGCACCCGCGTACGGGGAGCGGCTGCGGGCCGCGGTCGACGCGACCGATCCCTGGTCCGCTGGCGTCACCCGCGCCGCGGTCCGCTCCGGCCGGACGAGTTCCCGGCCGACTCGCTGACCGGGCTGTCGCGGATCGACGGCTGGGCGCTGCGGACCGCGTGCGCGGACCTCGCGTACTGGATCAGCGTGGTCGGCGACCGGGCTCCGGAGCACGTGAGCGTCAACGTGACCGCGGCCGCCCTGCGCGACGGCGGGCTCGAGGACGCGGTGCTGCGGGCCACGGCGCAGGTCGGGCTGCGGCCATGGCAGTTTGCACCTGGAGCTCCCGGAGCCGGCCGATCTGTCCCTGCTCACGGACGCGGTCGGCAACCTCAACACGCTGCGTAGACACGGTGTCGGCGTGGTGCTGGACGACATGGGCGCGGGCTCGTCGACGCTGCGTCACCTCTCGGTGCTGCCCGTGTCGGGACTCAAGATCGACCGGTCGTTCGTCGCCGGGATGCTCGTGAACGCGAACGACCGGCAGGTCGTGAAGCTGCTGACCGGCCTCGGGACGAACCTCGCGCTGCCGGTGATCGCCGAAGGGGTCGAGCGGCCGGACCAGCTGGCCGAGCTGGTCGCCCTCGGTGTTCCGTACGCGCGGGGCTACCTGCTCGGGCGCCCGGCCCCCGCGGTGCAGTTCAGCCGTCGCCTGGTCGACGCGGTCGCGGCCGGCTGACGTCCGGCGTCCGGGAGGCGAGCGGCGCGCCGGGTCACGGCACCAGGATCGCGTTTCCCCAGGCTATGGCCGCGTCGGTGCCGCCGTCTTCGCAGTAGTAGTCCGAGCTGGCCGACACCGCCAGGCGGACCGTGCTCGCACCGGCCGGGAGCGAGATCATCAGCTGCTTGGGCGCTCCGGCGTAGAGCGTGTCTTCGGCGACCTGGTTGCCGTCGACCGTGACGATGTAGTGGAGCGAGCCGATGCCGCTGTCGTCGGCGCGGTCGTCGAGGCCGACGTAGGCCTGGAGGCTCCGGTACGAGCCCGGGATCTCGAAGTCGGCCCAGGCGGCGTCGCGGGCCTCGCCGTCGTAGGTGGTGCAGGCGGGTTTGATGCGGACGCTCTCGTTGTACTCGGTGCCGTTGATCTGGGCGCGGCCGCGGGAGACCGACGCGTCGTCGTCGCCCTTGTGCGCGTTGAGGAACTCGGCGCCGGTCGGCTTGTCGTCGCCACTGCCGACGACGAACGACGGGGACGCCGAGGGCGGCGCGGACGTTTTCGGGGTCGAGCCCTGGGCCAGCGGGGTGGGTGAGTCGTGAGTGCCGGGCTCGCCGTTGCCGTTCGTCAGCACGATGCCGACGATGATCGCGAGCAGCAGGATCACCGCGGCGGCGGCGCCCGGGATCAGGTACCGGCGGTACCGGGTCAGTGGGCCCGGCGGCGGGGGGCCTTCCGGGGCGCCCCACGGTGCCCCGCCACCGGCCGTCCCGCGGGGAGGAGGACCGGAGGGAAGGGCGCCGGTGGGGAGGGGGCCGGGGGGCAGGGCGGGCCGCGGGGGCGAGGCCACACCCGGCGCGAACGGCCCGGCAGCCCCAATCGGCCCGGCGGGCGCTCCGGGCGGGCCGGCGGCAGCGGAGCCCGGCGCGACGGGAGATCCCCCGGCCGCGAAGGAAGCGGGACCGGCAGGGGAAGCGGGGGCGACGGGCGAGCCCGGAGCGGCGGGGGAGCCCAAGCCCACCGGCCCGACGATCCCGCCGGGTACGCCCAGGGCGCCCGGGACCCCGGAGATCGGCGCCCCGGAGATCGGGGCGCCCGGGATCGGGGCGCCTACGGCCGGGGCGCCCGGGATCGGGGTGGCCGGGATCGGGGCTCCGGCTCTCCAGGCGGCGGCGCCCGCTCCAGGCACGAGGGCGTTCGGCGCCCCGGCGGGCAGCGGCTCCACCCGGGTCGGGTTCAGCGTCGCGGCCGGTCCGGTCAGGCCGGGGTTGGCGCGCATCAGGGTGGCCAGTGCCGCCGGGCTCGCGTCCGGGTTCCCCTCGACCAGCGGACGGAGCTGATCACGGGCCTCGGCCGACGTGAGCCGCTCGTCCGGCTCCTTGGCCAGCAGCCCGTCGAGCACCGGCCCGAGCGGACCGGCCTTCTCCGGCTCCCGGTGCGGAAGCGTCGCGCTCGCGAACAGGCCCGACAGTGCGTCGGTGGTGTCGAACGCGTCGACCCCCTCGACCGCCGCGTACAACGTCGCCCCGAGGCCGAACAGGTCTCCGGACGCTCCGGCCGCGGCCCGCAGCACCCGCTCCGGCGCGATGAACCCGGGCGTCCCCATGACGACGCCCGGCAGCGTGCGCGACCCGACCCCGAGCACCGAGGCGATCGAGAAGTCGGTCAGCAGCACCGTGCCGTCGGGCTGCACCATCACGTTCTCCGGCTTGACGTCCCGGTGCCAGACCCCGGCCTCGTGGGCGGCGTCCAGAGCGTCGAGCAGCATCAGGCCGATCCGGGCGACCAGTGCCACCGGCAGCGGCCCGGCGACGTTGACGACGTCGAACAGGGGCCGTCCCTGCACCAGCGGCATGACGATGAACGGCGTCCCGTGATCTTCGACCACGTCGTGCACCGCGACGATGTTCGGGTGGTTGAGCTTCCCGGCGGTCCGGGCCTCCCGCATCGCCCGATCGACCAGCTCGGCGCGTTCGACGTCGGTGCTGGTCGGCGGTATGCGCAGCTCCTTGACCGCGACGGGGCGGTGCAGCCGCAGGTCGAAACCCCGCCAAACCACACCCATACCGCCCGAACCGATGACGGAATCGAGCCGGTATCGCCCGTCCACGATCCGCCCTGGTGCGCTCATGCTGCTGCTACTCCCTTACCGTCCGGCCAAGGCGACGGTATCGCCTTCCGCCTAACGGCTCGGTTCGCCGGACGACAGACCGGCCCGCCCGCTCAGTGGGTGCCGGCCGGCTCGCGCGACGGCGTCGTCGTGCTGGTGCTGGTCAGTGCCCGGATGATGTCTTCAACGCGCGCTTTGGCGTCCCCGAAGAGCATTTGGGTGTTCTCGCGGAAGAAGAGCGGGTTCTGTACGCCGGCGTAGCCGGCCGCCATCGATCGTTTGAAGACGACGACGTTCTCGGCCTCCCAGACGTGCAGCACCGGCATCCCGGCGATCGGGCTGGCCGGATCCTCGGCCGCGGACGGGTTGACGGTGTCGTTCGCGCCGATCACCAGGACGACCGACGTGTCGGAGAAGTCGTCGTTGATCTCGTCCATCTCCAGGACGATGTCGTAGGGGACCTTGGCCTCGGCGAGCAGCACGTTCATGTGACCGGGCAGACGTCCGGCGACCGGGTGGATGCCGAACCGGACCGCGACCCCGCGGTCGCGCAGCAGCCGGGTGAGCTCGGCGACCGGGTACTGGGCCTGGGCGACGGCCATGCCGTAGCCCGGGGTGATGATCACGGACGAGGCTGCGGCCAGCAGGTCGGCGGTGCCTTCCGCGGTGACCTCGCGGTGCTCGCCGTAGTCGGTGTCGGACGCGGGACCGGCGGCGATGCCGAACCCGCCGGCGATGACCGAGAGGAACGACCGGTTCATCGCCTGGCACATGATGTAGCTCAGGTAGGCACCGGACGAGCCGACCAGCGCGCCGGTGACGATCAGCAGGTCGTTGGAGAGCAGGAACCCGGAGGCCGCGGCGGCCCAGCCGGAGTAGCTGTTGAGCATCGAGACGACGACCGGCATGTCGCCGCCGCCGATCGACGCGACCAGGTGCCAGCCGAGCACCAGCGCCAGCACGGTCAGCGCGATCAGCAGCCCGAGGCTCGGGGCGGCCACGAACCAGACCGTGAGCGCGACGAACACCACGAGCGCGCCGATGTTCAGCGCGTTCTTGCCCGGCAGCATCAGCGGGGCCGATTTGATCCGGGCGCTCAGCTTGAGGAACGCGACGATCGAGCCGGTGAGCGTCACCGCGCCGATGAACACGCCGATCGCGACCTCGGCGTGGTGGATGCCGAGCAGCGAGCCGGTCAGTTCCTGGTGTTCCAGGTAGCCGTTCCAGCCGACCAGCACCGCGGCCAGGCCGACGAAGCTGTGCAGCAGTGCGATGAGCTCCGGCATGCCGGTCATCTCGACGACCCGGGCCCGCCAGAGGCCGATCCCGCCGCCGACCGCCATCGCCGCGAACAGCAGCGCGATGCTGTTGCCGTTGAGGTTGCGGTCGATCGCGAGCACGATCGTCGCGACCAGAGCGATGCCCATGCCGACGATGCCCGAGGTGGCGCCCGCGCGGGACGTCTCGTGTTTGGACAGGCCGGCCAGGCTGAGGATGAACAGCAGGGCGGCGAGCAGGTACGCGGCCTGCGCCGCGGAGGTGACCGTCATGTCAGCTCCCCTTCCGATCAGCTACGGGAGAACATGCCGAGCATGCGGCGGGTCACGGCGAAGCCGCCGACGATGTTGATGCTGGCCAGCAGAATGGCGATAGCCGCCAGGACCGTGACCGACACGTCGTCGTGGCCGATTTGGAGCAACGCCCCCACCACGATGATTCCGGAGATCGCGTTCGTCACCGACATCAGCGGCGTGTGCAGCGCGTGGTGGACGTTGCCGATCACGTAGTACCCGATCACGATCGCCAGCACGAACACCGTGAAGTGCGCGGTGAGCGCGGCCGGGGCGAACGCCACGATCACGAACAGCGCGACCGCGGCGAGCGCGGCCGGGACGAGCCGGCGGACGGGGCTCTTCGCCGGGGGCGCGGCCGGTTTCACCGGCTCCGGCGGCTTCGCGGCCGCGGGGGCCGCGCTCACCGCCACCGGGGGCGGCGGCCAGGTCTTCTCGCCGTCGCGCACGACGGTCATCGACCGCTGGACGATGTCGTCGAAGTCCAGGACGAGCACGCCGTCCGCGGCCGGGGTCAGCAGCTTCATCAGGTTGACGAGGTTCGTGCCGAACAGCTGCGAGGCCTGCGCGGGCAGGCGGCTGGCGAGGTCGGTGTAGCCGATGATCGTCACGCCGTTGTCGGTGACGACCGCGCGACCGGCGACGCTCCCGGCGACGTTGCCACCCTGGGCGGTGGCCATGTCGACGACCACGCTGCCGGCCTTCATCGAGGCCACGTGCTCGGCGGTGAGCAGCAGCGGTGCCGGGCGTCCGGGGATCAGCGCGGTCGTGATCACGATGTCGACGTCGGCGGCCTGGGCCGCGTAGAGGGCCGCGGCGGCGCGGTCGTAATCCTCCGAGGTCGCCTTCGCGTACCCGTCGGTGGACGCCGCGACCTCGACGTCGACCGGGAGGAACGCACCGCCCAGCGACCCGACCTGCTCGGCGACCTCGGGGCGCGGGTCGGTGGCCCGGACCACCGCGCCGAGGCTGTTCGCGGCCGCGATCGCCGCCAGACCGGCCACGCCGGCGCCGGCGACCAGGACCTTCGCGGGCGGCACCTTGCCCGCCGCGGTGACCTGCCCGGTGAAGAACCGGCCGAACGCGTGCGCGGCCTCGATGACGGCGCGGTAGCCCGCGATGTTGGCCATCGACGACAGGACGTCCATCGACTGCGCGCGGGAGATGCGCGGGACCGCGTCCATGGCCAGCACCGTGATCGGGCGGGTCGTCAGCGAGTCCAGCAACGCGGGGTTGGTGGCCGGGCTGACCAGCGAGACGAGCGTCGCGCCGTCGGCCACGGTCGCGATCTCCTGCGGCGACGGCGCGTTGACCTTGAGGAGGATCTCGGACTGCCAGACCTCGGCCGGGTCGCCGATCCGCGCTCCGGCGTCCACGTACGCCTCGTCGGAGAAGCTCGCGGCCGCACCGGCACCGGCCTCGACGACCACGTCGTACCCGAGCGCGAGAAGCTGTCTGACCGTGGCGGGCGTCCCGGCGACGCGGGTCTCGCCGGCCGCGGATTCGGTCACGATTCCCAGGGTCTGAGGGCGGAGCGTCTCCCCGCGGACGGGCTCGCTCCCACTCGACGACTGCGCTGTCGGTTCCAACGGGCGTCCTTCCTCGTCGGCACTGAGCTCTGCCGCCGGAAACTCAGCCGCCGTACTGCGGCCCGTGGCGGGCGCGGCTGATTCCGATGGCACCGATCAGCGCGGCGACCACGACCTGCGGAATGCTTACACGGATTCTCCGGGCTCGAATACCGATGTAACGAACGCCTCAGGGAGATCGGTTCGTGAGTGGGACTCTCGATCAATTCAGACTAACGAACATGACAAAAAATGACGGCCGATCAGGACACCGAGTCCTCACCGGGCTCGCGGCCGGGGCCGGAATCGTCGCCGGTGCTGCGGATCCACAGATCCTCGGCGATGAAGAACTCCAGCAGAGAGGCGATCTCCGCCGGGGAATCGCCTTCGACCACGATCTGGTCATTGATCTTGATCGTGACGTCGTTGATCAGTTCGAGTGTGCGGATCTCCGGGGTCGCCTGCATTAAGACGGCGATCACCTGGGTCAGGCTGGCATCGTCGAACGCGCGCTCCATGAATGCTGTCCTCTCGCTGGACGGTCCGAGAAGACAGAGCGGCGAGCGCGGGCGTTGATACCGTCAGTCGACGCCGGGCAGCACGGCGACCCGGTCGGCGTGGTCCAGGCGGTAGCCGACGCCCCGGATCGTCACGATGCTGGGGCCGGTGCCCGAGAGCTTCGCGCGGAGCCGCCGCACGTGGACGTCGATCGTCCGTTCGCTGGAACGGAAGCGGGTGCCCCAGACCGCGTCGATGAGCTGGCGGCGGCTGAACACCTGCCGCGGGTGGCGGGCCAGGTACGAGAGCAGGTCGAACTCACGCCGGGTGAGCGTGAGGTCGTTCCCGTCCTGTACCGCCACCCGGCGTCCGGCCAGGATCCGCAGCGGAGCCTTCCGCTCGTCCGGCCCGTCGAGCCTCTCCGGCCCACCCGATCCACTGGGCCTGCTGGGGCCGCTCGGCGACGGCAGGAGCGGCGCGTCCCCGAATCCCAGGGAGACGTTCGCGCTGACCGCGGTGTCCGACGTGCGGGCGTGTGCGGCGAGGAGGTCGCTGATCTCCGCGCACAGCGCCGAGGCGATCCCGGTGGCCTCTCCGCCGGTGAGGTCGATCTCGACCAGCACCCGCGCGGCGGGTTTTCCCGTGGATGGGTCCACGTCGAGCTCCGCGTGCGCCGTCATCGAGTTCCGTCCTCCTGCCGAACAGACGTCCTGCTTAGGCCACCCTAATCAGGTCCCGCCACTTCGCGCTGCCGTGCACCACCTACCCTCACGCTCACTCACGCGGGCGTGAGCCCGGGTTGGCCCGCGACCGTGGCCCACGACGCGGTGGTCGTCACCGGTGACGACCGGACCGCGATCGAGTCGACCGTGCGCGCTTCCGCCAGCCAACGCTCCGGCGTCACGTCGAACCGGAGGTAGCCCCGCCGCGAACCGTCGAAGTACCGCACGTGCGGATTGAGCGACGGGTTCGCGGACTTGAGGGGCGCGTCGAACGCGGCCGGGAAGTCCGAGCTGACGCTCGTGGCGGTGAACTCCACCGCGACCGGCGCCGACGCCAGGTCGTCGCGGTTGATCCGCAGATCGGAGAACCAGGACGAGTGGATGTCGCCGGCCAGCACGACCGGGTTGGCGATCGTTCGCGCGGCCAGGAAGTTCAGCAGCCGGGCCCGGGCCGGGTCGTAGCCGTCCCACTGGTCGAGGTTCGCGATCGGCGGTAGCGGGTGCGCGGCGTCGAGGAAGTTCGGGAACCGGATCTGGCTCATCATCACCTGCTGCGCGATGACGTTCCACCGGGCGTGTGACCCGGCCAGCTCCGAGAACAGCCACTTCTCCTGGGCCGAACCGGTCAGCGTCCCGGTGGTGTTGCCCAGGCCGGACGCTATCGGCCCGAAGTCCGACGCGGTGCCGGGCGGCTGGTCGGTGCGGTACTGCCGGGTGTCGAGGACCGCGATCCGGGCCAGCCGGCCGAAGTCGAACCGCCGGTGGAACCGGTAACCGGGCGAGCCGGGGCGCACCGGGCGGCGCAGCGGCAGGTGTTCGTAGTACGCCTGGTACGCGACCGCACGCTGGGCGGCGAACAGCGAGGGCGACTGGTACTTCGGCGTGTTCAGATCGTCGATCTCGTCCAGCAGCCCGGCGTAGTTGTTCTCGACCTCGTGGTCGTCGGGCGTGAGGATCCACGGGAACGCCGCGTGGGCGGCCCGGAGGGCCGGGTCGGTCTTGTAGAGCGCGTGGCGCGCGCGGTAGTCGGCGAGCGTGCGCAGCTGGTCGAGCCCGGCGGTCTGGGGCAGCGTGTGCATGCGGTCGGCGTAGAGGCTCTTCGGGTCGTACTCGTAGATGTAGTCGCCGAGGTGCAGGACGACGTCGAGGTCCTCGGCGGCGAGCCCGTCGTAGGCGGGCCAGTAGCCGTTCTGGTAGTCCTGGCAGTTGACGACGCCGATCCGCAGCCGGTCGACCTGGGCCGAGTAGCCCGGCGCGGTGCGGGTGCGGGCGACCGGGCTCAGGTGACCCGCGGCCCGGAACCGGTACCAGTACTGGCGGCCCGGCCGCAGGCCGCGGACGTCGACGTGCACCGAGTGGGCGAGGCCGGGGTGCGCGGCCGCGGTGCCGTGCCGCACCACGTCACGGAACCGGGCGTCGGTCGCGACCTGCCACTCGACCGGGATCGGCCGGCCGGGCAGCGAACCGGCGTTGAGCGGGTCGTTGACCAGGCGGGTCCAGAGCACGACCCCGTCCGGGAGCGGGTCGCCGCTGGCCACGCCCAGCCCGAACGGATCGGAGGTAAGGGGAGCGGCGTGGGCGCTCCGCACATCGGCGAGCTGGAGCAGCGCGGCACTCGCGGCGGTACCCAGCAGGAAACGTCGGCGATTGATCATCAATGCCTCCGAACACCAGGGGAGTAGACAGTCAGTGTTCCCGCGGACACGGGCCCGCGGAGCTGTTTGCCGACGGCACTGAACCAGCCGTCGTGACAGGTGTCGCCGTCGGCGACGAACGCGGCCGCGTGCACGACGACGATTGCCAGGGCGTCCACCCGGAACTGACGCAGGGAACGACGGCGGACCCGGTCGAGGAGCAGGCCGGCGACGGTGTCGGGCCGGTCGCTGCGCCGCGCGAGCGCGGCCCAGGCGCGGGACGGCAGGACCGTGAGCAGCACGGACGCGACCTCGGCCAGGTACAGGCCGCCGAACAGCCGCAGGTAGTACCCGGGCGCGTGCGACGCCCAGCTGCCGGCCGTGTAGATCTCGGTGCGCTCCCGCGGCGTCCGGCTGTACCGGTGGTGCACCAGGTGACCGGCCTTGAGCAGCGCGAACGGCGCGCCGTAGCCGATCGCGAGCACCCGGCCCCACGCGTCGTTGGCGCGCCGGCCGGGGAGCAGGCCGCCGTGGATGGCCTCGTGCAGCAGCGACCACAGCGGGGTGGTGAGCAGCGTCAGCGGAACGAGCGCGTATCCCCAGGTGGGGCTGGCTCTCAGGCCCAGCGGGACGAGCCCGAGCCCGGCGGCCGGCACGGCGACCGCGGCGGCGGTCAGGACCGCGGACAGTCGTCGCATGCCGCGCACGGTACGGAGTCCAGCTGACCGCACGCCGAAGCGCAGGTGAAAGCTTAAGACCTCACCTAACGGGCAAAACGGGTGTTAGGGGGTGTGTCGTGGCGGGTTTGCTCCATCGGCTGGGTGTGGTGGCGTTCCGGTACCGGGTGCTGATGTCGGTCGCGTGGCTGATCGTGCTCGTCGGCATCGGTGTCGCCGCCGCGACGCTGTCCGGGGCGACCGTGAACACGTTCCGCATTCCGGGGCAGGAATCGACGACCGCGCTCGACACGATCGGGAAGCGGTTCGGCGCGGCCGCGAACGGAGCCTCGGCGCAGGTCGTGTTCGAGTCGCCGGGGAGGATCAGCGAGTCGGCCGCGGACGTGGCGTCGATCGTGGCCCGGCTGAAGGTCCTGCCCGGCGTCGTGAGCGCGACGAATCCGCTGGACCCGGCGTCGCGGGTGGTCTCGAAGGATCAGCGGGCCGCCTACAGCACCGTGACCTACGCGGTGCCCGCGACCGACCTGACCGCGGCACAGCGCGACGCGCTGCTCGGCGCGGTGGCGTCGGCCCGGTCGACCGGGCTGACCGTGGAGGCGAGCGGCGAGGCCACGCAGGCCCAGGGCGGGGACGTCGGCGGGCCCGCCGAGGCCGGCGGTGTGCTCGTCGCGCTGATCGTGCTCGCGATCACGTACGGCTCGCTGGTCGCGGCCGGGATGAACTTGCTGACCGCGCTGGTCGGGGTCGGGATCGGCTCGCTCGGCATCACGACGCTGACCGGCTTCGTCGAGCTGCAGGCCACGACGCCGGTGCTGGCGATCATGCTCGGTCTCGCGGTCGGGATCGACTACGCGCTGTTCCTGTTCACCCGGTTCCGGCACGAGTTGCTGGAGGGGCGTCCGGTGCCCGAGGCGGTGCCGACGGCGGTGGGGACCGCGGGATCGGCGGTGGTGACCGCCGGGCTGACCGTGGTGATCGCGCTGGCCGGGCTGTCGGTGGCCGGGATCCCGTTCCTCACCGAGATGGGCCTGGCCGCGGCGGGCACGATCGTGGTCGCGGTGCTGATCGCGGTGACGCTGGTGCCGGCCGTGCTCGGGTTGATCGGGGTCCGGGCCCTGCCGCGGCGCTCGCGTTCCTCGGCCGGGGCGGTGCCGCGCGCGGACCGGGGGTTCGTGTCCGGGTGGGCGCGGCTGGTCTCCGGGCGGTCGTGGGTCTCGCTGGTGGCCGCGGTGGTCGTCCTCGGCGTGATCGCGATCCCGGTGCTCTCCATGCGGACGTCGTTGAACCAGCCGTCGCCGCCGGGCAGCACCCAGGCCCGGGCCGCCTCGATCATCGCCCAGCGCTTCGGGGCCGGGTTCTCCGGTCCGCTGCTGGTGCTGGCCGACGGCGCCGACGCGCCGTCCGTCGCGTCGTCGGCGGTGGCCGCGGTCCGCGGACTCGACGGGGTCGCGGTCGTCGCCGGTCCGGACGTCAACGCCGAGGGGGACGCGGCGCTGGTGACCGTCGTCCCGGTGTCGGGGCCGGACAGCGCGGCGACCGTGGCGCTGGTGCATTCCCTGCGCTCGGTGCTGGCCGGTGTCGGGGGGAGGGCGTCCCTGTCGGTGACGGGCCAGACCGCGGTGAGCGTCGACGTCTCGCAGAAACTCAGCCAGGCGCTGCCCCGGTACCTGGTGCTGGTCGTCGGGCTGGCGCTGGTGCTGCTGGTGCTGGTGTTCCGGTCGTTGCTCGTGCCGGTGACCGGCGTTCTCGGGTTCCTGTTCACGATCGGGGCCGCGCTCGGGGCCACGACCGCGGTGTTCCAGTGGGGCTGGCTCCGGCAGACGGTGAACGCGGAAGTGACCGGCCCGCTGATGAGCCTGTCGCCGATCATCGTGGTGGGCATCCTGTTCGGGCTGGCGATGGACTACCAGGTGTTCCTGGTGTCGCGGATGCACGAGGCGCACGCGCACGGTGCCTCCCCGCGGTCCGCCGTCGTCACCGGGTTCCGGCAGGCGGCGCCCGTGGTGGTCGCGGCCGCGTCGATCATGTTCGCGGTGTTCGCGGGCTTCATCCCGCAGGGCGACCAGACGATCAAACCGATCGCGTTCGCGCTGGCCACCGGGATCCTGTTCGACGCGATCCTGGTGCGGATGATCGCGATGCCCGCGGCGCTGACGCTGCTGGGCCCGGCGGCGTGGTGGTTGCCGTCGTGGTTGCGGTGGCTGCCGGTGGTCGACGTGGAGGGCGCGGCGCTGGAACGGGCTCCGGATGGGACACCGGAATTTGCCCACCATTGACCGACGTGTGCCCTAGCGTGCTCTCCGGAGAGAATCCGGGTTCTGGTTTTCTCGACGGGTGGGCTGAGCCCCGTTCAGAAGGTGGGCGTCGTGAAGGTTCGGGTCGACAACGAGCGCTGCGAGGCGCACGGGCAGTGCTGGATGGTGGACGAGGATCTGTTCACCCTGGACGACGACGGCTACAGCACGCTGGGCGCCGGCGTCGACGTGCCGCCGGGCAAGGAAGCGGTCGCGAACGCGGGCGTGGACGCGTGCCCGCTGCAGGCTCTGCGCATCGAGTGAGCGGGCCCTCGTCACCGGAGTGTTATCCCCAGGGCGCGCCGTCGCCGCGCGCCGGGCGGCTCACGGGTCTAGCGTGACGGCCGTCAGATGTTCATCTGACGGCTGAGTGGCTGGACGGCTGGGAGGTTCGGTGGAGGCTTCGGTGGAGATCGAGAAAGTGGGCAGACGCTCCGGTCCGCGGCGGGCGTTGATCGCGATCGCCGCGCTGGTCGGCGCGCTCTCGCTGGTCGGCGGCGGCATCGCGCTCGCCGACACGCCCGGGCCGGCGATCAAGACCAAGACGCCGCGCTCCGAGAGCGACGTGACCAACATCGACATCGTCCGGCAGCAGATCAAGAACTACTACGGCGACGCGCTGGGCTCCGGGAAGTTCGGCGCGGACAGCAACTACGCCAAGGAGGCGGCGAAGGTCGCCTCGTCCGGGCAGCAGTACCTCGCGCGGCCGTACCGGAGCGCGAAGAAGAAGGCGATCCTGATGGACGTCGACGACACCACGCTGAACACCTGGAACTACGAGATCGCGTCGAACTTCGCGTTCAACCCGACGACGAACGGCGAGTACGTCACCGGGCAGCTGTTCCCGGCGGTGCCGGGCATGGTGAAGATGGCGACCGCGGCGCAGAAGGCCGGGTACGCGATCTTTTTCCTGACCGGCCGGGGCGCGGCGCAGGAGGCCGCGACGCTGGGCAACCTGACCAGTGACGGCGTGGGCGTGGACGCCGGTTACCCGAAGCCGACGACGCTGCCGAACGGCGAGGACGGGCTGTTCACGAAGCCGGCCCTCGCGGACTACCCGGCGTACCTCAACACCGCGTGCGCGAGCGACCCGAACGGGGCGTGCACCACGACCCACTACAAGACGGCGACCCGGGCGCACATCGAGTCGCTGGGCTACGACATCGTCGCGAACTTCGGCGACCAGTACAGCGACCTCAAGGGCGGCTACGCGAACCGCACGTTCAAGCTGCCCAACCCGACGTACTTCCTGCCCTGATCCCGGCACCTCGACCAACCGAGGCCACGGCACCGAGGACACGACACGGGGCCCGGACCGAAGTCCGGGCCCCGTGGGCTCTCAGTGCCGGGCCGTGTCCTGCACGGATCCGGCGCGGTCCTTCGCGTCGCCCTTCAGGGAGTCGGCGTGACCGCTCGCGGTGTCCTTGACCTCGTGGGCGGCACCGGTGGCACTCTCCTTCACCTGCTGGGCCGCCTGCTGAGCCGGCTCCTTCAGGTGCTCGCCGACCTCCTTGGCCTTCTCGGCCGCCGCCTGGCCGGCCCGCCGGACGGGTTCCTCGGCGTGCTCGCGCAGCGCGGCACCGGCCCGCCGCTCCGGCGTCGACGCCGGGAACAGGCTGGACGCCAGCCAGCCGACGCCGAACGCGATCAGCCCGGCCGCGAGCGGGTTGCCCTCGGCCTTCCGGCGGGTCGCGTCGGCGGCGGAGGACGCGGACTCGGCGACGGAGTCCTTCGCGCTCGACGCGGTGTCGGCGAGGCCGTGGCCGGCTCCCGCGGCCCGGTCGTGCGTGCTGTGCGTCAGGTCCGCGGCCTGGTCGCGGGCCGTCCCGGTGACGTCGGACGCCGTTCCCATGATCCGCTCCTTCGCCGTCGACGCCGCCTGGCCCACCCGTCCCACCTGGCGGCGGGCCGCCTGGCGCGGGCTGACTTTCTCGACCAGCGCGTCGACGTCGTCGCCGAGCCGCATGCGCTGGCGCATGATGTCGCGCTCTATGCGTTCCTGTTCCGGACCCACTGAACGTCCTCCTTCACCGTCTCGACCGTCCGCTTCGGGACCGGGTTGACCTGCTTGACCTTGGTACGTCCGTAGGCCGCGAGCGCGGCGGCACCGGCCGCCCAGAGCACGCCGACGATCAGTGCGGCCCACCCGATCGGCATCAGCGCGTCGAGCCCGTACATCAGCGCCAGCGAGAGGAACAGCAGCGCGAGCCATCCGGCGACGCCGGCGCCGCCGAACGCGCCGCCGGCCTTGCCCGCCTTGACGACCTCGTCCTTCGTTTCCGCCTTGGCCAGCGCGATCTCCTGGCGGACGAGCGTCGTCAGGTCGTTGGCGACGTCACGGACGAGGTCTCCCACCGAGGCGGCGCCGACGTCCGGCCGGGGGCCGTCGGCGGCCGTCACCGCGGACCGCCGTCGCGGTACCGCGGGTCGTCGTACGGGTCCACCGGGCGTCCCTCGGGGTCGGTGACCGGTGCCGAGGGCGGCGCCGGGAGATAGCCCGCGTCGGCCGGCGGGTAGCCGCCGTCGGGCGGTGCGTACCCGCTCTCCCGGCCTCCGGGCCCGTAGGCCGGGTCGGACGGCACGTAGCCGGGTTCGGCCGGAACGTAACCGGGCTCGCCCGGGATGTCACCGGAACCGGGGAACGGGTCCGACGCCGGCGGGTACGGGGCCGTCGAGTGCGGCGCGGTCGAGTTCGGGGCGGTCGAGTTCGGGGCGGTCGAGTTCGGGGGCGTGCCGAACGCGCCCGGCGTGGGCGGCACCTCGGCGACGCCGACCGCGACGTCCTCGGCGTACGCGGTCTCGGCGTAGGTGGCCACCGGCGGCACCGGCAGTGCCTCGCTGGTGCCGGCGCCGAGACCCGAGTACGTGCCGTCGGAGCGGGGCGTCTCGTCCGCGAAGGAGTTGCGGGAGGACGGCGCGGACGGCCGGTCGGAGTCGTCGGACGCGGCGGCCACACCGCGGAACACCCGGCCGGCCACGACGCCGGCCACGCCCGCGAGCAGCAGGAACGTGCCCGGACGACGGCGGGCGAACGACCGCACGTCGTCCAGAATGGCGTCCGGGCCGCGCTGGTCCAGGTAGTCGGCGAACCGGCGGGCGTACTCGCCGGTCCGCTGGGTGACCTCGGCGGTCAGCCGCGAGTGGTCCTCGTGCCCGGAGCCGAGTTCCTGGCCGGTCGTGCGCAGTGCGCCCGCCAGTCGCTGCCGCTGGGCGTCGACCTGGCCCTTCACTTCGTCTTTCGTGGTGCGGAACAGATCGGCCGCCTGCGTCTTGGTCTCGGACGCGACCTGCGAAGCTCCCGCGCGGGCGGTCTGGGCCACGTCGGACCCGGCGTCTTTGGCGTGGGACGCGAGTGCGGCACCTTCTTGCTGCGCCGTGCCCGCGGTCTCGCGGGCTCGGTCCGTCGTGCTGGGCGTGCTCGTCATGGCCACCCCTGGGGGGACTCGGGGGATCCTGTCCAGCGCAGGGTGACCGCTGATCGTGCGGAGAAACCTCCGACGGCGTGACTATCGGTGAACGATGTGCGGTGATAACCGGACACTTAGGACGAGAGCCCGAACGGAACCGGCGGGAGGCCGGCACGACGCCAGGCGAGCCACCCGGCCAGGGCGATCAGCACGTAGAGGACGGTCCAGACCGGCCCGAGACCCCGCTCGGCGGCGCCCAGGCCGGCCGGTCGAGCCCGTCGTGGTACTCCCCGGCGCCGACGCTCGCCAGCCCGCCGACCGCGGCCGTCGCGAACGCCGCCGCGCCGGACCCGGCGAGCGCGAGCCAGGGCCCGGGCCGGTGCGCCAACCCCTGAGTAGCCAGGAGTCCAGCCTGCGAGATGCCCTGCTCACCGGCAACTCGGGGCGTGCGAGGCTGGACACATGGCCACTGCACTCACGAACTGGGCCGGCAACGTCGAGTTCTCCACGCACACGCTGCACCGCCCGGTCAGCGTCGAGCAGCTCCAGGAGGTCGTCGCCGCCGGCGACCGCCTGCGGGTGCTCGGCACCGGGCACTCGTTCAACACGGTGGCCGACACCACCGGTGCGCTGATCTCCGTCGCCGACCTGCCCCGCCGGATCGAGATCGACGCCGCGCAGCGCGCGGTCACGGTCAGCGCGGGCACCCGCTTCGGCGAGCTCACCCAGGCGCTCGAACCGGCCGGCTGGGCGCTGCACAACCTCGGTTCGCTGCCGCACATCAGCGTCGGCGGCGCGGTGGCCACCGGCACCCACGGCTCCGGCCTCACGAACGGGACGCTCGCGACCGCGGTCCGGGCGGTGGAGTTCGTCACGCCGTCCGGCGAACTGCGTACGGTGACGCGCGGGGACGACGACTTCGACGGTTCGGTCGTCACGCTCGGCTCGATCGGCGTCACCACCGCGCTGACGCTCGACATCCAGCCGAGCTTCCAGGTCGAGCAGCGCGTGTACGACCGGATGTTCCTGTCCGCGCTGCGGGTCAACCTGCACGAGGTGCTGACCGCGGCCTACAGCGTCAGCGTGTTCCTCACCTGGACGCGCCCGTTCGCCGACCAGGTCTGGGTGAAGCACCGGGTGGACGCCGGTGAGTGGCCGCACGGCCGGGACTGGCTCGGGGCCACGCTGGCGTCCGGCCAGCGCAACCCGGTGCCGGGCCAGGACCCCGGGTTCACGACCGAGCAGGGCGGCGTCCCGGGGCCGTGGAACCAGCGGCTGCCGCACTTCCGGCTGGAGTTCACGCCGAGCGCCGGCGACGAGATCCAGAGCGAGTACCTGCTGCCGATCGAGCAGGCGGTGCCCGCGCTCGACGTGCTGGCCTCGCTGGCCGACACGATCGCGCCGATCCTGCACGTCAGCGAGTTGCGCACGATCAGGGCCGACGAGTTGTGGCTGTCGGAGTTCTACCGGCGGGACAGCGTCGCGCTGCACTTCACCTGGCATCCGGACCCGGTCGCGCTGGCACCGGTGCTCCGGGAGCTCGAGGCCGGGCTGCGGCCGCTGGGTGCGCGTCCGCACTGGGGCAAGGTGTTCGCGATGGAGCCGGCCGAGGTCGCGTCGCTCTATCCGCGGTTCGCCGACGCGCGGCGGGTCGTCCGCGGCCACGACCCGGACGGAAAGTTCCGGAACGCGTTCACCGAGCAGTACTTCTAGAGGGACTCGGCGGCGGCCTGCTGGCGGTCGAGGCGCTCGAGGACGACCTCGGCGGCCTCGTCCTCGAGGTCGCGCTGGACGACCGCGAGCGAGAGCGAGACCCGCTGCCGGTCGAAGTCGTTGAGCGGCGGCCCGTCGTCCGGCGCGGCGGCCTTCTGCACCGCGCGCTCCTCCCGGCTGCGGCGGCGGGTCCGGCGCCCGTTCTCCCGCCCGTTCTCCCGGCCGGGGCGGTTGCGTTCGTGGACGGGGTACTCGTGGCCCGCCGCCGCGTCGGCGGCGATCTTCTCGGCCAGCGCGAGTTGCTCCAGCGCGGCGCGGTCTTCCTCGCCGGTGTCGATCTTCAGCCGCCGGGCGAGCAGCGACAGCGTCGGCGCCTGCAGCAGCAGCGTCCCGAACACCACGAAGTACGCGAGGAACTGGAGCGTGTCGCGGTGCGGGAACGGCGCGCCGTCTTCGGTGAGCAGCGGGATACCCGCGGCCGCGCCGAGCGTCACGATGCCGCGCATGCCGGTCCAGGACAGCAGCACCTGTTCCTTCCAGCCGAGCGCCTCCGGCAGCTCCCGCGGCGGACGCCCGGCCTCCTTCAGCCGGGCCTGGCCCTCGTCCCAGCGTTTGCGGAACAAGGGGTCCTCGAGCCGTTTGCGGACCGCCTGGTTCGCCAGCAGGCGTCGCCCGAACACGATCGCCACCCAGGCGAACCGGGCCAGGACCACCAGGACCAGCAGCGCGACGCCGGTGAGCACGGTCCGGCCCAGCGGATCCCCGGACTCGCGCAGGTCGTCGATGACGAACCTCATCTGCAGGCCGGTGTAGGCGAAGACGAACGACTCCAGCAGCGCGCCCAGTACCGGCCAGACCTCGCGTTCGGTCATCCGGGTCCGGTAGCCCAGCCGCTCGCGCTTGCGGTTGCCGTACGCGGACTCGACCGCGACGTTGAACCCGGCGCACACGACCGCGAGGACACCGGACGCGTGCGCCTCCTCGGCCGCCAGGTACGCGGCGAACGGCAGCACCAGACCGATCGCGGTGCCCAGCGTCGGGTCGTTGAGGCGGCGGCGCAGCACGGTCGCGATGTTGCCGAAGAGGAACCCGATCAGGATCCCGACGACCGCGGACCAGAAGAACAGCAGCACGCCGTTGTCGATGAACGTCTCCTCGCCGCCCACGCCGGCCAGCGCGATGCTGAACAGCGTCAGCGCCATCGCGTCGTTGACCAGGCTCTCGCCGGTGAGGATCGCGGTGACGCGCCGGGTGAGCCCGATCTCCGCGCCGTGCGCGGTGATCGTGACCGTGTCCGGCGGTGCGACGATCGACCCGAGCAGCAGCGCGACCCCGGCGCCGAGGCTCGGCATGAGCCACTGCGTGGTCACGCGTCCGGCGAACGCGGTGATCAGCACGAGGACCACACCGAGGCCGAGGATCGCCCGGATGTTGCGCAGGAAGCTGAAGAACGAGAACTCCAGCGTGGCCGCGTAGAGCAGCGGCGGCACGACCAGGCCGAGGATCAGCTCCGGGTCGAGCTCGAGCCGGGGGAGCCCCGGGATGAACGACGCGCCCGCCGCCGCCACCAGGATCAGCAGGCCGGGCTGGGCGTTCAGCCGGCGTCCGAACGCGGAGATGGCGATCGCGCCCAAAGCGAGCAGTACCAGCAGGATCCCGGCGTTCACGCCCGCACCTTATCGAGTCAGTAGAGTGGCGCTCGTGGCGGATACCAGGACCAAGGGTCGGTTGATGCTGGTGATCCTGCTCGGGGGCGGTCTGTTCGCCGCGGTCGGGACGCTCGGGGCGGTGTTCGTGAACCGCGATTCGGGGTCGCCGCCCGCGCCCGTCACGACCACCGCGCCCGTCACCACCGCCGCGTCCCCGATGAGTAGCGAAGAGGCCAGGGCCGAGTTCTACCGGCAGCATCCGCGGGCGACCGGATGGTGGCAGTGGATCCTGATCGGCGGCCTGGTGGCCGCGCTGGTCGTCGTCGGGCTCCTGCTGATCACGAAACCCCGACCGGACCAGCGAACCTAGTTCACCGCCTGGAACACTTGCGGCGTGAGTCGACACTTGGTGCGCCGATGAGCGCCACCGCGAAGTCCGGGCCGCCGAAGGATCGTCCGGTCGCGCCGGCACCCCCACCCCCGCCGGGCTGGCGCCGCTTCCTGATCCCGATCGGCGTCGCGCTGACCCTGCTCCTGCTGTTCTTCCCGTTCGGCGGCATGAACGTCAAGACCGTCGACTACGGCACGCTGAACGAGCAGATCGCCGCCAAACACGTCGACAGCCTGCAGCTGAAGGCCGACGGGACGATCTCCGGGACGTACCGGTCGAATTTCGAGAAGGGTGCGGACTTCACGTCGCACTATCCGACCGGGCTCAACGGCCCCGACGACGCGTTCCTCACCGCGGTGAAGGACCCGGACGTGGTCCCGCACTTCACCGCGACCGGCGCCAGCAGCTCGTTCTGGAGCGTCCTGTTCTCGTTCCTGCCGTTGCTGCTGTTCATCGGCTACTTCTGGTGGATCGGGCGCCAGGCCAAGCGCGGGGCCCAGCTCGGCGGCTTCGGCGGCATGCTCGGCGTCGGCAAGTCCCCGGCGAAGGTGATCGACGCCGAGCGCCCGGAGACCACGTTCGCGGACGTCGCGGGCTACGAGGGCGTCAAGCGGGACGTCACCGAGGTCGTCGACTTCCTGAAGAACTCCGACAAGTACGCGGCGGCCGGCGCGGTCGGGCCCAAGGGCATCCTGATGTCGGGGCCGCCCGGCACCGGCAAGACGCTGCTCGCCCGGGCGGTGGCGGGGGAGGCCTCGGTGCCGTTCTTCGCGGTCACCGGCTCGTCCTTCGTCGAACTGTTCGTCGGAGTCGGTGCGTCCCGCGTGCGTGACCTGTTCGCCGACGCGCGGAAGCGGGCGCCGTCGATCATCTTCATCGACGAGATCGACGCGATCGGGCAGCGCCGCAACACCGGCGGGTTCGCCGGCAACGACGAACGCGAGCAGACGCTCAACCAGCTGCTGGCCGAGATGGACGGGTTCGACCCGTCGACCGGCGTCGTGGTGATCGCGGCGACCAACCGCCCGGAGACGCTCGACCCGGCGCTGCTGCGCCCGGGCCGGTTCGACCGGCAGGTCGCGGTGCCGCTCCCGAACGCCGCGGAACGGGAAGCGATTCTCCGGGTCCACGCCCGGGGCAAGCACCTGGCCGCGGACGTCGACCTGAACGCGACCGCCCGGGCCACCCCCGGCTTCTCCGGTGCGGATCTGGCGAACCTGCTCAACGAGTCGGCGATCGTGGCGGTGCGGGACGGGCGGTCCGAGGTGAGCGCGGCCGACCTGTCGCAGGCCCGCGACCGGGTGCTGCTGGGCCAGCGGCTCGGATCGAACTTCCTGCTGCCGAACGAGAAGCAGAGCGTGGCCGTGCACGAGTCCGGGCACGCGCTGGTGGCGGCGTTCTCGCCGGCGGCCGACCCGGTCGACAAGGTGACGATCCTGCCCAGCGGGATGGCGCTCGGCGTGACCGAGCAGCTGCCCGAGGCGGAGCGTCACCTGTACTCGATGGACCAGCTCACGACGACGCTCTCGGTGCAGCTCGGCGGTCGTGCGGCCGAGCTGGTGGTGTTCGGCCAGGGCTCGACCGGCGCGTCGAACGACCTGGCCAAGGCGACCGAGCTCGCGACGAGGATGGTGCGCGAGTTCGGGCTGTCGCCGAAGCTGGGACCGGTCGGGTACTCGAGCGACCAGCCCCAGTACCTCGGGGTCGGCGGCCGGGACCACGATTACAGCGAGGAGACCCAGCGGGTCGTGGACGAGGAGGTCGCGCGGCTGCTGCGGGAGGCCGAGGCGCGCGCGATCGACCTGCTCACGACCCACCGGGCGGCTTTGGACGAGCTGTCGGGCGAACTGCTGGAGAACGAGACGGTCGACGGCCGCACCGTGCACGCGATCGCCGACCGGCACCTGACCCCTCAGGGCGCGTAGGACTTCCAGGGTGGCATCGGGTCGCCGGCGACGGCGGCCACCAGGCGGTCGAGGTACCAGCGCCACCCGGGCTCGACCTCGGAGGCCGGGTACGGGAAACCGGCGGGGAGGCGCTGCTCGAACAGCAGCGTCGTCCCGCCGGCGTGCTCCGACAGCGTGGCCGCGAGGTGCCACGTGCCTTCGCCCTCGGGGGCCATCTCGACGACGAGCCGGTGCGGCGGCACGCATTCGAGGATCGAGACCGTGACCGGGTCGCCCTCCTTGCCGCCGGCGTCGACCTCGCCGGTGATCGTGAGCTCGACCGTGCCGCCGGTACCGCCGGTGCCTTCGTAGTGGCCGTACCAGCGGGCCAGGCGGTCGGAGTCGGTCAGCGTGGCCCAGACGTCTTCGATCGGGTCGGGGAACGTCCGGTGGAACACCAGCGTCCCGGTACCGTCGTCGTCGGTGCGGGCCTCACCCAGCGGACCGGTTGTCATCCAGGTTCTCCTTCGCTTTCGTCCTGCGTCCACGACGTAGTTCGGTGTCGAACGCGTCCAGCCGGGAGGCGGGCGTGGGGAACGCGGCCGGGCCGCGCTCCACCCGGCGCAGCCAGGCGTCGACCTCCCGGAGCGGGGCTGCTTCCAGGCGGTAGAGCCGTTCCTGTCCGTGCGGTGCCGAGCCGACCAGCCCGGCCTCGCGCAGCACGCGGAGATGCCGGCTGACCGCCGGGCGGCTGATCGCGAACCGCGCGGCGATCGTGCCCGCCGTCGCGTCCTCGCTGTTCAGCATGCCCAGGATCTCCCGGCGCACCGGATCGGCCAGCGCGTCCCAGATCGACACGCGGCCGAGCGTAACACGTCGCTTATATAAGTTACAGGTTACGGCTAGAGGGCCGGGATTCGGGTAACCGGCCGCGCATGGCTCCAGTACGGTTGCGGCGCAGCGACCTCTCCCGGCCCGGCTACACCAGGCGCAGATCCGGCAGCGGGTTCCGCTTCCTCGACGTGGACGGCTCGTCCCTGACCGACCGGGACGAGGTGGCCCGCGTCAAGGCGCTGGTCATCCCGCCGGCCTGGCGCGACGTCTGGATTTCCCCGTACCCGAACGGGCACATCCAGGCCGTCGGCACCGACGACGCCGGCCGCCGCCAGTACCGCTACCACGACGTCTGGCGGCAGAAGCGGGACGCCGAGAAGCACGACCGGGTGCTGGAGGTCGCGCGCCGGCTGCCGAAGCTGCGGCAGACCGTCGAACGCCACCTGGCCCACCGCACGCTCGACCGGGAGCGGGTGCTCGCGGCGGGTGTCCGGCTGCTCGAGCTGGGGCTGTTCCGGATCGGGGGTGAGGTCTACGCGGCGGAGAACGGCAGCTTCGGCCTGACCACGATCCGCAAAAAGCACGTGCGGCTGCACCGGGGCACGATCCATTTCCAGTTCCCGGCCAAGAGCGGCGTCCAGCGCACGATCGAGGTACGCGACGACGCGGTCCGCCGGGTGGTGATGAGCCTGCGGCGGCACCAGGACGACGAAGACGACCTGCTCGCGTACCGCAGCGGCGGCCGCTGGTACGACGTCAAGAGCGAGGACGTCAACGACTACCTGCGGGACAACGCCGGGGTCACGCTCACCGCGAAGGACTTCCGTACCTGGCACGCGACGGTCCTGATGGCGGTCGAGCTCGCGCTCGCCGGTGACCCGCCGGAGTCCGGGCGCGCGCGCCGGAAGGTGGTCCGGTCGGCGGTCGAGGGCGTCGCCGAGTATCTCGGCAACACCCCGGCGGTGGCGCGTGCCTCCTACGTCGATCCGCGGATCGTCACCGCGTACGAGAACGGCCGGTCGATCCGGCCGACGCTCGACCGTCTGGGTTCCGCGGACGCCGGTCGGCTCACCGCGCTGCCCGCGGTCGAGCGGGCGGTTCTGCGGGTGCTGACGCCGGGCCGGTAGCGCGTGACCGGCCGTCCGGCGAAATAGGCTGGGCGCATGGACGACGCTGGTCTGGTGGAAGACGGGGAGGCGCCCGCGGAGCGGGTGCTGCCGCTGGTGGTCCGGGTGGAAAAGGCGGAGCCGCCGCCCCGGACCGACGCCCTGGAAGCGGCCGCGCGGGCGGTGCTGCTCATGGTGACGACGGCCGAGCCCGCGTGGCGCGAGGCGGTCGATGCCTGGCAGGGCAACCGGATCCGGAAGGTCGTGCGGCGGGCGCGCGGGGCCGAGTGGCGGCGGGCGTCGCAGTTGCCGGGCCTGACCGTGGCGCACGGCCACGCCGCAGTGCGGGTCTACCCGCCGATCCCGCTCGACGACTGGCCCCGGGATCTGTCGCGGCTGCAGGTGAGCGGCACCGAGCTGGCGGATCCGTCGCCGCCGGCGGACCCGCGTCCCGGCCTGCCGCTCGTGCTGCTCGCGCCGGACGTGACGATGACCGCCGGAAAGGCCATGGCGCAGGCCGGGCACGCGGCCCAGCTCGGGCTCTGGTCGCTGGGACCGGACGAGGCCGCACGGTGGGCCGCGACGGGTTTCGATCTCGCCGTCCGGACGGCGAGCGAGTCCCAGTGGCTGGCCGCGCTGCGATCGGGCGCGCCGGTCGTCCACGATGCCGGTTTCACCGAGGTGACGCCCGGCAGCGCGACGGCCACGTTCGTGCCCCCGGCGGTCAGCCTGACCTGACCGGGGGAGGGGTCAGGACTGCCGGGGCTCGCCTTCCGACCAGCGAGGCATCTCGCCGGACTCGATCCGGGCCGCGTTCGCGGCGAGGACCGCCTCGCGCTCGTCCGGGCCGAGCCGGTCGACGTAGACGATGCCGTTGAGGTGGTCGGTCTCGTGCTGCAGGCAGCGCGCCAGCATGCCGGTTCCCTCCACCCGGATCGGGTTGCCCTCGAGGTCCTGCCCGGTGACCGACGCCGTCACCGGGCGGGCCAGGGGCGCGAACTCCAGCGGCACCGACAGGCAGCCCTCTTCCTCCTTGTCGAGCTCGGCGTCGGGTTCGAACGGCTCCAGCACCGGGTTGACGATCGCTCCGACGTGGTAGAAGCCGGTGTCGTCCGGGCAGTCGTACACGAACACGCGCGCGTCGACGCCGATCTGGTTCGCGGCCAGGCCGACGCCGTCGGCGGCGTCCATGCTCTCGAGCATGTCCGCGACGAGCTGTTTCAGTTCGTCGCCGAATTCGGTGACCTCCTGGCACGAACGGTGCAGTACCGGCGTGCCGTGCACGGTGATCCGGCAGGCCCGGCCCTCGGGGAGGCCGACCTTCTCCGCCCACTCATCGATGTCGAGTTCTTCTGTCGCCACTCCGGCATTATCCCGATCCGGTTCCCCGGCTGCGGATTCACCCGCACTCACTCAATGAAATCGTGCTCGGCTCCGATCCGGAGCCCGACTGGTCCGGAGGGCGACTGGGTACAGGGGGACGCATGACTGAGACTCCGCGAGACCCGGCCGTGCACGACCGCAGCGGCGCCGACGTGGCCGAGGCCGTCGGCGCGGCCGAGCACGACAGCGCACTCCACGAGACCCACACCCACCCCGAACGCACGAAGTCCGGGGAGGCCCACGTCGAACGGGCCCAGGGTGATCCCGCCCTGACCGGCCCCGAGACGGCCGGGCCGAACAACGGCAGCGAGCCCGAGCGGGGCTCCTCCGCCGCGTCCGCGCAGTCCGTGCGCGGCGCCCGCGTCTCCGACCAGGTCGCCGGCGACTGATCCGTCAGCGCCGGGCACCAGCGGCGTGATCCGTGCGGTTACCGCTCGGCGGGGTAGCCGGCGAGGCCGGTGGCCAGGCGGTCGTAGATGCGGTCGATCTGCGGGCGCAGCCAGGCGGCGGCCGCGGTGGGGCCGGCTCCGGCCCGCAGGCGCATCGCGGCGGCGCGGCGGACCGCGCGTTCGGCGCCGAGCAGCGCTGCCGCGACCGCGGTCGGCAGCGGGTCGTCGGCCTCCGCGCCCGCCTCGGCCGCGAGCTCTCCGGCGAGGACCTCGAGGTAGTGGTTGCGCAGCTGGTGCCAGCGCCGCGCCAGCACCGGCGACTGCTCGATCAGGGCGAAGGCCCGGCCCCGTTCGGTGCCGGGCGCGGCGTCCGCCAGCCGATCGCAGTAGGTGAGCGACGACGCGCGGAAGGACTCCAGGACGCTCCGGCCGGGGGGCCGGCCGCGGACCGCGGCGATCAACTCGTTCTCGCGCTCGTCGAAGCGGCTGAAGACCAGGTCTTCCTTCGCGGGGAAGTAGTTGAACACGGTCTTCTTGGAGACGCCGGCGGCGTCGGCGACCTCTTCCACGGTGACGTCCTCGAAGCCGCGCGCAGCGAACAGGTCGCCGGCGGCCGTGAGGATGTCGTCGCGGACCTGCCGCTTCTTCTGTTCTCGCAGGCCGGTCACGCTGCCCAGATTACCTCTTGACTTCACCCGGTAGAAGTTTACGCTCGGTGTAAATATCGGGAGGCGCGGATGGTCGCAGTCGAAGCGATCGGGCTGGAGAAGCGGTACGGCGACGTCGCGGCCGTCCGCGGCATCGACCTGACCGTGCGCACCGGCGAGATCTTCGGTTTCCTGGGCCCGAACGGGGCCGGCAAGTCCACCACGATCAGCATGCTGTGCACGCTGATCCGGCCCACCGGTGGCACGGCCCGGGTGGCCGGGTTCGACGTGACGGCCCAGCGGGACGCGGTGCGCAGGCACATCGGGCTGGTGTTCCAGGACACGACGCTCGACACCTACCTCTCGGCCGAACGCAACCTGCGCCTGCACGCCGAGCTCTACGGCGTGCCGCGGGCACTGCTGGACGACCGGCTGCGCTCGGTGCTCGAGATGGTCGGGCTGTGGGAGCGGCGGTCGCACAAGGTGCAGACGTTCTCCGGCGGCATGAAACGCCGGTTGGAGATCGCCCGCGGTTTGCTGCACTCGCCGCGGGTGCTGTTCCTGGACGAGCCGACGGTCGGGCTCGACCCGCAGACCCGCAGCTCGATCTGGCGCTACATCCGCGAGCTCAAGGAGGCCGAAGACATCACGATCTTCCTGACCACGCACTACATGGACGAGGCCGAGTACTGCGACCGGATCGCGATCATGGACTCCGGCCGCCTCATCGCGCTGGACACGCCCGAGGCGCTGAAGGCCGGCGTCGGGGAGGACCGGGTCCGGATCGAGACCGACGACCACCCGGCCGCGATCGCGGCCCTCGACGCGGTGTTCGGGGTGCGGGCGTCGGTCTCCGAGGGCGCGGTCACGTTCGGGGTGGCGCGGGGTGAGCAGTTCGTGCCCCGGCTGTTCGCGGAGTTCCCGCTGCCGATCCGCGCGGTCAGCGTGGCCCGGCCGAGCCTGGACGACGTGTTCCTCTCCTACACCGGATCGACGATCCGCGATGCGGAGGCGTCGTCGTCGGAGAAGTTCCGATCGAGTGCGTTCGCGCGGATGGGGCGACGATGACCACCACGGCGGTTCCGGTCGCGGTCCGGGTGCCGCAGCGGTCCTTCGGCGGCGAGCTGCGGGCGGTCAAGATCGTCTGGCAGCGGGAGATCATCCGTTTCTCCAGCGACCGGCTGCGGATCGTCACGTCGCTGATCCAGCCGATCCTGTTCCTGTTCGTGCTGGGTAGCGGCCTGTCCCGGCTGACCGGCGGCAGCACCGAGGGCGTCGACCTGCGGACGTTCATCTTCCCCGGCATCCTCGCGATGTCGGTGATGTTCACCGCGATGTTCTCGGCCGCGTCGATCGTCTGGGACCGGGAGTTCGGGTTCCTGCGCGAGATGCTGGTCGCGCCGGTCCGGCGCAGCTCGATCGTGATCGGGAAGTGCCTCGGCGGGGCGACCGTGGCCGGGTTCCAGGGGCTGGTCGTGCTCGCGCTGGGCGGGTTCGTCGGGGTGCCGTACGCGTTCTCGCTGCTGGTGTCGGTGTTCGCGCTGCAGATGCTGCTCGCGTTCGCGATCACCGCGTTTGGCGTCATGATGTCGGCGCGGGTGAACCAGATGCAGTCGTTCATGGCGCTGACGCAGATGCTGATCATGCCGCTGTTCTTCCTGTCCGGCGCGTTGTTCCCGGTGTCGGGGCTGCCGCGGTGGCTGACCGTGCTCAACCGGATCGATCCGCTGACGTACGCGGTCGACCCGATGCGCCGGGTGGTCTTCTCCCACCTCGACCTGCCCGCGGTGGCGGTGGCGCGGCTCGACCCCGGCGTCACGTGGGGTGGGTGGCCCGTGCCGGGGTGGCTCGAGGCGGTCGTCGTCCTGGTGCTCGGCGTGGTGTTCCTGGGAGTGGCCATCGTGGAGTTCAACCGGCCCGAGTGAGCACCGGCGGGGTGGGCCGCGGGCGTGATCCGCACCACTGATTCCCTCGCTGATTCGCCCCGCGCGGTCGGCTGGCTACCCGGTGTGACACCAGGCGCGGATGTGACGTGAGCTACTGAACGGTACGTACGCGCTCCCTCGTGACTTCCGTATATTCCACTGTGGTGGGTGACACGGTCGTGTCACGCCTTCGGAGTCGCGACCCGTGAAGGGGCTCATGGCTGAGCGGACGCTGCTGCGAGCCGTGCTGGAACAGCGCGGCTGGGTGAGCTGGCCGGTGTTCGAGATGCAGTTCTCGGACGCCGCCCGCCGCGTCGCCGAGCGCACGGCGGCCGCGCCGATGAGCATCTCCCAGGCGACGTTCAAGCGCTGGCTGTCGGGCGAGCGCGACCCGCGGAGCCTGGCCGGTGTGGTGCTGGAGGAGATGCTCGGCGTCGAGACCGAGCTGCTGTTCCGCCCGGCGCCGAGCCACGACGTCGTGCTGCCCCGGCCGCTGGGCCTCTCGTCCCGCGCGGCGGCGCTCGCCCTGGACGCCCGCTGGGGGAACTCGCTGCTCTGGCCCTCCTCGCCGGCGGCCGGGGTGGACGGGTCCTGGCGAATGGACGGCCTGGGCCTCTTCGACGGCACGACGGTGGCCGTGCAGGCCTACGAGGCGTCGGCGTTACCGGGCGATCTCGTCGGCATCGGGCCGGACGACGTCGCACACCTGCGGACGTTCGTGCGGCCGCTGCGGCGCGGACTGGTGCTGGCCGCGCTGAGCGGAGCCGGTCTCTACGCGCTGGACGCCGCCCACGTCCGCCGGTACCTGGCCGTCGACCGCCCCGAGGACGTGCTGCCGATCCCGGCCGCCTACCGCCTGGACGACCTCACCTACGGGCTGATCTGGGCGCTGACCAACCTGGACGACGGGCTGTCGGCGGACGACGCCGCGCTGCGCCGGGCGGCCGCCGATCTGGACGGCGCGGCCGACCGTCCGCTCTCGGCGGTCGCTCGGGCGGCGCTGCCGGGCCTGTCGGGCGTGGGCGCGGCCTGGCTGGGATCGCGGTGCTGCGCCCGGCACGCCGTGCGGTGGCTGCCGGACGAGATCGGCACCTGGGCGCTCTGGAACCGGGAGTGCCGCGGCGAGGAGGCCGCGTCCTGGCTGTTCTTCCGGCACCAGCACGCGCTGCTCCGGCAGGCGGCCCACCGGGCGTCCGACGGGGTGGCCGCGTTCTGTGTCCCGGCCGCCGCGGTGAAGGGCAGCCCCGGGTTCGAGCGGCTGCTGTTGTTCCTCGCGGTCGCGTGGGCCGAGTGCGCGGGCGTGCCCGCGCTGGTCTGCACCGAGCCGGAGTACGCCCAGATCGACGGCTTCCTGCTGGTACCCGGGAGGCGCGCGGTGGTCACGAACTGGCTCCGCGTCCCGGACGTGTGCCAGGTGGACGTCACCGACCGCAAAGCCCAGCTCCGCGCGTACACCGACGCCGTGGAGCACGCCCGCGCGCACACCGTCGCGACCGGGCCGACCCCGGGCCGCCGCCTCCGGGCACTCGCCGACTACCTGCAACTCGACTGGTCGTGGCTCGTCCGGCGGGCCCGCGAGCTGAGCGAGTACGGACTCGTCGACATGCTGCACGCGCGCAGCCGCCTCCTGACGCTGAGCCAGGCCGATTCCGTCCTGGCCTTCCTCGGAAAGCTGGATTCCGATGTATGACACACCTTCGACCGGCGCGTTCGACGGGCCCCCGCCACCGGGCGACACCGAGCAGCCCAAGACCGAGCGCAAGACCGAGCAGCTCAGAACGCTGCCTCCGGACGCCGCACCCCCGGGGCTGCGCGCCCGGCTGGTCTGGATCGTCGTGGTCTCGCTGGTACTCGTCGCGCTGATCGGCGCCGGAGCGGCGGTGACGGCCGCGGCCGTCGGCGCGTCGGTCTGGGTCGGGGTGGGCGCGGCGGCCGGGTGGCTGGCCGTGCTGCTCGGCGCGCTGCTCGCCGTCAACCGCGCGATGCGTGCGGTCGGGCTCCGGATCGCCGACGAGCGGGCGAGCCGGATCAAGGCCGAGCACGCCGCCTGGGAAGCCCAGTGGCGGGAGAACTCCGGCCGCTCCGCGCTCGACCAGCGGCAGCGGGCGATCGACGAGCAGCAGCACGCCACGGTCGTCGCGGTCGCGCAGGTCAACGCCGCGCTGGCGGAATCGGTCGAGGAGCTGGGCCGGGTCGCGGTGGCGATCCGCCGCGGCGACGAGCCGGACGCGCAGGTGCCCGCCCTTCCGGCCACGGACGCCTGGCCGGCGCCGCTCACCGAGCTGCAGGCCGGCGTCCGGGAACTGATGCAGGCCTCGTTCGGCGTGGCGACGATGACCACCTCGAACCAGCCCGTCGGCGTCCTGATCACGCTGGCCCGGCGGCTGCAGCCGCTGATCCACCGCGCGATCAAGGAACTCGACGCGCTGGAGAGCCAGGTCGAGGACCCGGACCTGCTCAACGCGCTGTTCCAGCTCGACCACCTGGTCACCCGGGCCCGGCGGCAGGCCGAGAGCATCGCGGTGCTCGGCGGTGCGACCGCCCGGCAGATCCGCAAGCCGGTGCCGGTCTACACGGTCCTGCGGCAGGCGATCGCCGAGATCGAGCACTACGGCCGGGTGAAGGTGCTGCGGCCGGTGCACGGCACGATCGTCGGCCACGCGGTCACCGAGGTCATCCACCTGATCGCCGAGCTGGTCGAGAACGCGACCGCGTTCTCGCCGCCGGACTCCCGGGTGCAGGTCCAGGTCGACCTGGTGCCCGACGGGCTCTCGATCGAGATCGACGACCTCGGCTTGGTGATGGCGGCCGACCTGCGTCAGCGGATGAACCAATTGCTGACGACACCGGAGCGCCTCGACGTGGGGGAGCAGCTCAAGGACGGCCGGATCGGGCTGATCGTCGTCGCCGCGATCGCGCGCCGGTACCAGATCCGGGTGCGGCTCGAGCGCAACGAGCGCGGCGGCAACCGGGCCCTGGTCGTCCTGCCGGAGAAGCTGCTGGCCGAGGAGCCGCTGCGCCGCACCGACCTGGGGCCGTCCGCGCTGCCGCCGGCGCCGGTAGGCACGGTAGGCACCGTGACCGGTACCGCCGTGGTGGCGGGTACCGTGACCGCCCCCGCGCCGAGCGTCAACGGCAGCGGCGGGCTGCCGCGCCGGGCCGGGGACGCCCGGCCGCACGGCGACGAGGACACCGGGGCTCTCGGGCTGAGCGAGGACGACCGGCGACGGCTGGCCGACCTCGGCCGGGCCGCGTCCACCGGCTACCCGCAGACCCGGGTCCCGGCCGACGCCGAGGCTCCTCCCGCCGACCCGGGAGCCGACCCGGCGGAGCTGCCGCCGGGTGACGTGGTCCGCCCGCCGCTGCCCCGGCGGGACGGCCAGCACATGGTCCCGGAGCTGCGCACCGCCGCCGGGCCCGAGCCGGCGGCCGATACCAGCGAGCCGGGCGCCCACAACCCCGGTCTGTTCGCCTCCTACCAGCGCGGACGCGAACGAGCCGACACCGAGGAGACCCCGCCGTCGGCGGGCTGACGTCAGCGTCCAGGAGAGAGTTCCACCGATGACCGATATGACCAATGGCTTCGCCACCCCCGCGACGCCGAACCTGTCGTGGATCCTCGACGAGTTCAAACGGGACACTCCCGACGTCCAGACCGCGGTCGCGGTCAGCATCGACGGCATCTCGACGTACGCCAACACCGGACTCACCACGGCGGACAACGAGCGGCTGGCCGCGATCACCTCGGGCTTCCACAGCCTGGCCCTCGGGCTCGGCACGCAGTTCGAGGGCGGACGTGTGCGGCAGGTCGTGGCCGAGCTGGACAACATGCTGTTCTTCGTGGCCGCGGCCGGGCGCAACACGCTGCTCTCGGTGCTCGCGGCGCCGCACGCCGACGCGGGCATCGTCGGCTACGAGATGACGCTGCTCGCCCGGAGGGTCGGTGACTACTTCGCCACGGCGGGCCGGGTCGGCAGCCATCGCCTCGACGGCTTCGCGGGCTGACGACCGGTGACCGAAGACCAGTGGCCCGGAAGCAGACCGTGGGTCGAGGACGACGACACCGAGGCGGTGCGCCCGTATGCCGTGACCGGGGGGCGGACCGCTCCGGCCGTCCCCATCGACCTGATGGCACTGGTCCGGTCCACCGGTGCGGTCCCGGAGCACCATCTGGACCCCGAGCAGCTGCACGCGGTGACCGTGTGCTCGGCGGAGCCGCGCACGGTCGCGGAGGTCGCGGCCGCGCTGCGCCGTCCGGTCCAGGTCACCAAGATTCTGATCTCCGATCTGATCGGACTGGGTGCGGTGCGGTTGCGCACCGCGGCGGCCGCCGAAGGGCGGAACCGCGAACGTCTCCTGGAGAAACTGCTCGATGGACTCGAAAACCTCTGACACCGAGGGCTCTGATGAGGCCTTTCCGTTCATCCCGCTCAAGATCCTGGTGGCCGGCGGCTTCGGCGTCGGCAAGACGACGCTGGTCAGGTCGATCAGCGAGATCACTCCGGTGACCACCGAGGCGCTGATCACGGCGGCCAGCGCCAAGCTGGACCACCTCGAGGGCATCGAGGGCAAGACCACGACGACCGTCGCGATGGACTTCGGCCGCATCTCGTTCCCGGCCCAGAAGCTCCGGCTCTACCTCTGGGGGACGCCCGGGCAGGACCGGTTCTGGTTCATGTGGGACGAGCTGGCGCTGGGTGCGGTCGGCGCGGTCGTCCTCGTCGACACCCGGCGGCTGGCCGACAGCTTCGCGGCCGTGGAGTACTTCCTCGATCGCGACCTGCCGTTCGTCGTCGCGGTGAACGAGTTCGACGGCTCGTACAGCTACACCGGCCCGGAGATCGGTGAGGCGCTCGACCTGCGGCCGGGGGTGCCGGTCGTGCACTGCGACGCGCGGCTCGCCCGATCGGTGACCGACGTGCTGATCACGGTCGTGAAGCACTCTCTCGCTGCCACTGGCACCTGACCAAGGAGCACGTATGCCTTTCGACGAGGAAACCGGGCTGGACCTGCCCCGGCCCGACGTCCACGCACCGGAACGGGTGGCCCGGCTGCGGGAACTCGGTCTCTACGACACGCCGGACCAGGGTTTCGACGCGCTCGCGACGAAACTCGCGCAGGACGGCGCGAACCTGGCCGGCATCGAGTACGCGCCGTACGCGATGGTGAACTTCCGGACCGACCGGCACCAGTTCTTCGCCGGTCTGCACGTGCCGTCGGAGTCGCAGCCCGCGGACGGCGACGGTGTCTCCCGGGTGATGGACCTCGAGCACGGGTACTGCCCGGAGGTCGTCGGCCGGGGCAAGGCGCTGGTGCTCGACGACGTCTGCGCGCACCCGCGGTTCGAGAGCAACGAGGTCGTCGACCTGATCGGGATCCGCAGCTACCTCGGTGACGTCGTGCACGATCCGCGCAGCGGGCTGGTGCTCGGGACGGCGTGCATCGTCGACACCGAGCGGCGGATGTGGGGCCGGGCCGGGCTGAAGCTGATCAAGGACGCGGTGTCGCAGATCGAGCAGCGCGTCTGGGAGCTGGGCCGCTGACGGCAGGGGAGAGCCCCGGACCTCGTCGTTGAGGCCCGGGGCCGCGGGAGCGGCGCCCGGGGAGCGGCCCGGCGCCCGCGACGCCGGGAGGTCTCAGACCGCTTCGGCCTCGACCAGCGCCTCGGCCCGGGGCGCGGGGAGCAGCGTGGCCAGGGCGTCGTCGGTTTCGGCGGCGTTCGACGAGAGGAAGCGGGTCGACCAGGGCGCGCCCTTGACCTGGCTGAGCGCGTACTCGGCGAGCCGGAGCCGCTGGACCGCCGAGGTCCCGGCGGGCGGCAGGATGTGGAACGCGTCGCGCTGGTAGCGGGCGATCGGCGAGTCGTCGGGGAACAGCACGTGGGCCCCGTGGATCTCGACCGCCAGCCGGGCCGAGTCCAGCGCGTACTCGGCGTTGATCAGTTTGGCGTTCTGCAGTTCGGCGTCGCATTCTACGCCCTGGTCGAGCAGGTGCGCGGCGTGGTACGCGGCCAGCCGGGCGGTCATCAGCTGCGACTGCATGCGCCCGATCTGGTCGCGGACGGTCGGTAGTTCGGCGACCGGCCGGCCGTAGCGGCGCTGCCAGCCGGCGAACCGTACGGTCTCGGCGACCACCGCCTCGTGGATACCGAGCGAGACCGCGGTCAGGTTCGGGCGCCCGACCAGGATGCTGGAGGAGTAGGCGACGTCGAGCCCGTCTCCTTCGGCGCCGAGCCGGTTCGCGGCCGGGATCCGGCACTCGTCGAAGATCAGCTCGCCGAAGCTGAACCCGGGCAACCCGACGGCGGGGCGGTGGGGCGCCGCCGAGAAGCCCGGGCGGTCGGCCTCGACGAGGAACGCGGACAGGCTCCGGCGCCCGGAACCGGCGCCGGTGCGGGCCACGACCCCGTGCAGGTCACCGACGTGGCTGTTGCCCACGTAGGCCTTGCGGCCGTTGAGGACGTAGTCGTCGCCGTCGCGCCGGGCGGTCGTCGACATGCCGAGGACGTGACTGCCGGACGTCAGCTCGGTGACCGCGATCGTCGGGAGACAGGCGCCGCCGGCGACGGCGGGCAGCCACTGCTTCTTCTGCGCGTCGGTGCCGAAGTGCTGGATCTTCGCGGTGCCCAGCTGGGAGGCCTGGACCATCGCGCCCATCGCGCCGCTGACGCGGGAGAGCTCCTCGATGATGATCGTCTTGGCGACGTGGCCGGCGTCCATGCCGCCGTAGTCGGCGCCGATCGTCGCGCCGATCCAGCCCTGCCGGGCGATCAGCCGGGACAGCTCGTGGGCGACGCCCCGGTCGTTCTCCATCGCCGCGACCCGGGGCGCGACCTCCGTCTCGGCGAAGGACCGCACGTCGGAACGGATCCGGTGGTGACGATCGGTGCTGAAATAGCCGTCCATACAGCCTCCGTGACGACGAGGTAGCTGGTCGGGAAGCAGGCAGCTCTGCCGGTCAAGTCAAATGACACCAGCCGTCCGTATATGGCGCCGTACTCAACCCTGGCGCGTCTCCCGAGCCGGCGCAGTAGGCGAGGGGGGTCATTCGGGGGTCACTTCGGGTATTCCCGTCCCGCGTCCGGGCCCGCGTTTCCCCACGATTACCCGGCAAGGCCGATCTATCGGACACCGGTGCGATTCGATCCGTGAGCCCGGAATGATCCTCTGCGGGCCTCGTACCTCCCTGTTGGTAGTCATTCGGTGATCCTCGGTGGTGTAGACGGGTACGCGGAGGGCTCCCGCGAAGAAACTTCAGTCGCGCGTCGGCCGTGACCCATTGGTAGCTATGCGGCATTTAGGTAGCTTCTAGGGGTGCTCAAGCAGTTCCCCGACGCCTCGGCGCCGCCACTGATCCACGTCGGCCGGCAGCCGATCTACAACCGCGGCGGAGACGTCGTCGCCTACCAGCTCGTGTTCCGCGACACCGCCGAGGGCGGCGCCGACACCCGGGCCCGCACCGACGCGCTCACCCAGCTGATCGTCGCGGCGTTCACCGAATTCGGCGTCGAGGAACTGGTGGGGGAGGCGGCGTGCTTCGTCACGGTCAACCGCGACTTCCTCGCCGGCGTGGTGCCGGTCCCGTTCGATCCCGGGCACACCGGGCTCTCGGTCAGCGCCGCGGTACGGGTCGACGACGAGGTCGCCGCCGGCGCCGCCGAGCTGGCCGGCCGCGGGTTCACGTTCGTGCTCGACCCCGGCCTGGAGCTCGGCTCCCAGGAACGCCTGCTGCCGTTCGCCGGGTACGTGACGCTCGACCTGCGCGGTGCGTCGCGGCCGGCCGTCGAGGCGGCCCGGCGCACACTGCTGCCGTACGAGCACGTGCACGCGATCGCCGGGCACCTGACCACCGAGGAAGAGTTCCTCACCGCGAGCGAACTGGGGTTCGAGCTGTTCGCCGGCCCGGCCGTGGGCCGCGCGCACACGGTGTCACGACCCCGCCTGTCGAGCACCGCGGCTGCCCGGCTGCGCCTGATCGCGCTGCTCTCGGCCGAGGACGTGGCCGTCGACGAGGTGACCGCCGCGGTCTCCCAGGACCCCGCGGTCAGCTACCGGCTGCTGGCCGCGGCCGGAGCGGCCGCGTCCGGGCAGACCCGGGAGGTCGCCGGGCTGCGCGAGGCGGTCGTGCTGCTCGGCTTCAACCGGATCCAGGGCTGGGTGACGCTGATGCTGATCAGCGACGGCGCCGCACTCGACGAGCACGTGGCGTCGCTGGTGCTCAGCCGGGCCCGGTTCTGCCAGGACCTCGCCGCGGTGTTCGGGGCCGGCCCGGACGCGGCGTTCACGGTCGGGCTGCTCGACGGATTGTCCGAGCAGCTGGGCCTGCCGATCGGCGCTCTCGTCGGGTCGCTGCCGCTGGCCCCGCCGCTGCGCGGTGCGCTCCTGTCCGGCGCCGGAACCCTCGGCCTGGTGCTGCGCATCGCCACCCGCTACGCCGACGGGGTGGTCGAGCGCCTGCCCGGGGTCTTGGGCCCGTCCGACCTGTCCCACGCCCAGTTCCATGCCCTGCGCTGGGCCAACCTCCTCCTAGCGTCCGCGTAGCCCGGCGTCGCGCAGTTCGGGCGGGAGCGCTCCCGGGTGCAGGATCCCGAGACGCTGGGTGGCCCGGGTCAGCGCCACGTACAGATCGTTGCGGCCCCGCGGGGACGCGGCGATCAGGCCCGCCGGATCCACCACCAGGACGACGTCGAACTCCAGGCCCTTCGCCTGCGCCGCCCCGAGCACCACCGCCCGCTCGGTCAGGTCCGGTGCGTCACCCGAGGACGCCTCGGGCAGCGCCTTCGCGACCACGTCGGCCAGCGCGTCCGGCGTGATCACGGCCAGCCGCCCGGACCCGAGCCCGGCCAGTTGCTCGCGGGCCACCGACGCGACCTCCGCGGCCAGCGCCGCGGCCGGCACCGGGCGGTGCCACGGCGCCTCGCCGGTCTCGCGCACCGACGACGGCGGCTCCGCGTCCACGTCCAGCGTCGCCAGCAGCGGCTCCGTGACCCGCATGATCTCGGCCGGGGTGCGGTAGTTCACCGACAGCCGGCTCAGCCGCCAGCGGTCGCCCACGTAGGGCTCGAGCGCCTCGTCCCAGGAGCGCAGCCCGGCCGGGCTGGACGTCTGCGCGATGTCACCGACCAGCGTCATCGACCGGGTCGGGCAGCGGCGCATCAGCAGCCGCCACGCCATCGGTGAGAGCTCCTGCGCCTCGTCGACGATCACGTGCCCGAACGTCCAGGTCCGGTCGGCGGCGGCCCGCTCGGCGACCGTGCGGCCGTCGATGCTGCGGTGCCGCTCGGCCAGGCGCCGCGCGTCGAGCAGGTCACCGACGGTCAGCACCTCCTTGTCCTCGGTCTTCGAGCCGACCGCGACGTCCAGAACACCCTGCGCGTACGCGATCTCCTCGTCCCGGGCCCGGGCGGCCTGCGCCCGGGCGGCCCGGTCGTCGGCGCCGAGCCGATGCGCGGCCTCGTCCAGCAGCGGCACGTCGGCCACGCTCCACCCGCCGGGGTATCCCGGGCGGCCGGGCTCCCGGCGCAGCAGCGCCTGCTCGCCGGCCGTCAGCAGCCCCGCGGACGCGGTCTCCAGCCGGTCGGCGTGCGCGTACAGCTCCGCCAGCAGGCGGTGCGGCGTCAGGTGCGGCCAGAGCCGGTCGCAGGCGTCGGTCACCTGCTCGTCGGACTCCGCGACCGCGCGGTAGTCGACCGCGGTCTCGCCGTAGGCGTCGGTACCGCCGGCCTCGCCGAAGCCCAGTTTCTCCAGGTCCGCGGCCGCCGCCGCATCCAGGTCGGTGTCGCCGAGCAGCGTCGCGGTCTCGGCCTCCAGCCGGTCGGCCAGGCCTCTGGCCTGCGCCTCCAGCTGCCGCGCCACCTCCGCCACGACCAGCCGGACGAACGCCGGGCGGGCCTGGTTGTGCGGACGCCCGGTCGCCCGCGCCCGATCGGCCGCCGCCGTCCAGAACGCCGGTTCCAGCCGGACGACGTCGTCGCCGACGCGCACGTCGAACCCGGATCCCTCCGGTGCCTGCCGGTCCCGGACCGCGGCCGCCACCAGACCGGCCATCCGCGCGCTGCCCTTGAGCGCGACGGTCGCGGCCGGCTCGTCGCGATCGGCGACCACCCCCGGGAACAGCTCGCCGACCGTCGACAGGAGCACGCTGGTCTCCCCGAGACCGGGCAGCACCTGCCCGATGTAGCGCAGGAACACCGGGTTCGGCCCGACGACCAGCACGCCGCGGGACGCGATCCGCCCCGAGTGGTACAGCAGGTACGCGGCTCGGTGCAGCGCCACCGCGGTCTTGCCGGTCCCCGGGCCGCCCTGGACGACCAGCACGCCCTGCGCGTCGCTGCGGATGATCGCGTCCTGCTCCGCCTGCAGCGTCGCGACGATGTCCTGCATCCGGCCGGTGCGCCCGGTGGTGACGGCCGCGAGCAGCGCCGCCGCGCCGGCGAGGTGCTCCCGGCCGGCGTCCGGCGCGCCGTCCAGGACCTCGTCGTCGAGCGACACCACCCGCCGGTCCCTGGTCCCGATGTGCCTGCGGCGGTGGACGCCTTCCGGCGCGGCACTCGTGGCGACGTAGAACGGGCGGGCGGCCGGGGCCCGCCAGTCGAGCAGCAGCGGGTCGGCGTCGGCGTCGGCGTCCGGGAGCCCGACCCGCCCGATGTAGTGGCGCACGCCGTCGGTGCGGTCGAGCCGGCCGAAACACAGGCCCTGCTCGGCGGCGTCGAGACGGCTCAGCCGCGCGGAGTACTCGGTGAACGTCGCGTCCCGCTCGCTGCGGGCCTGGGCGGTGCCGCCGGTCTGCGCGGCGACGTCGGCCAGCCGGCGGCGGGTGGTGCCGCGCACGGCGTCGAGGCGGTCGTAGAGCCGGGTGAGGTGTTGCTGTTCGCCGGCCAGCTCGGACTGGGGGGCGGGGTCGGACGGGGTCACAGTCCACCTTTGCGTCGTACGGACGAACCGGGCTACAGCCTGCGGGAGCCCAACACGCAATAACAGTCTTGTTCTTCCCGGGAACTCGTATCGGGCCGCTCCGGGCTTCCCGCCCGCACGGATCGGGGGCCCGGCGGTCCGCGGTCGCGCGGCCTAGGCTGGGTCCTGATCGGCCGGTCGGGCCGGTCGGGTACAACGGGGAGAAGGCGCGGATGACCACCGTGTTCCGGCTGGATCGCGGCACGCACGAGCGGTACCTGCAGCTCGTCCGGTTCCACCACGATTTCTTCGCCGGCGCCTGGGGCGACATCGCGCCGGTCGAATTCGCGGCGGTCGCCTGGCGGATCGCGGTGCCGCCGCTGGCGACCCCCGGCTACGTCCGCTGGCACCGGCGGGTGCTCTCGGCCGAGGTCGTCCGCAACCGCTGGGACGGGACGCTGATCGGCCGGGTCCAGGTGGTGACGCCGCCGCCGTTCGACATCGGGACGCTGCCGCGGGTCACGTCCGACACGCCGCCGACCAGCCCGTTCGGTGACGATCACGTGAAGCAGGGTGAGGGGATCTGGCGGAACTGGGCGAACACGTTCGGCCAGTTCGTCGCGCCGACCGACCGTGACATCGCACGAGGCCCGTTCCTGCGGGCGAGCGCGCTGGTGGAGGCGCCGCTGCCGCTGGCGGGGCTGCCGGTGGCGCCGGACGGCCCGGTCGAGGGCTTCGAGGAGGACGCGGTGCGTGCGGTGACCGTGCTGGCCCGGGGCCTCGACCGCGTGCTGGCCCCGATCGTCGCCGCGCTGGAGGCCTCCGGACCGGGTCTCCCGCTCGACCGCCCGTCCTGAGGCGTTTCTCACGGCCGCCGGCCGTCGGAACCTAGACGCAATAACAAGCCCAGACGCACCGGATACGCCTCACGACGGAACACCGGCGTCCAGGACGGCGGCGGTGACGGCCTCCCAGGCCGCAGGTCCCTCGGCCGGCCGGCCCGCGGCGGCGTTCCGGGCGTAGGCGAGCAGACGCGCGGGCAGTTCGGCGTCCGGGCCGGGGCCGGGCTGGGCCAGGATGATCCGCAAGACCTCGTCGGCGAAGCCCCAGAGTGCGAGCAGGTAGGCGCTGGCCTGGGCGGTGGTGCATCCGAACGCGGCGACCTCGGCGGCGGCCCGGTCGGCGGCGCCGGAGCCGCAGGTGTGGCGGAGCGCGGCCCAGCCGTCCGGGCGGGCGGTGATCTGGGCCAGCAGGCCGATGTCGTGCAGTACCGCGGCGAGGAACAGCGCGCTGGTCGCGGCCCGGTCGAGGCTTTCGGCTCCGGCCAGGCGGCGGGCCAGCGCGGCCGTGAGCAGGCTGTGCGCGGTGAGCCGGTCCAGGTCGAATCCGGGCGGGAGTGGCGCGGTGGTGCGGTAGGCGGCGCCGGCCAGCGCGAGCGCCTGGATGCTGTCGACGCCGAGCAGCACGACGGCCTCCGCGAGCGTCACGACCTCGTTGGGCGGGCAGAACAGCCCGGAGTTGACGAGTTTCAGCACGTCGGCGGCGGTGGTGAGATCGCGTGCGAGCACGGCGGCGAGGTCGGCGGCGGTGCAGCCGGGCCGGGCGGCGGCGTCGGCCAGCTCGGTGTAGACGGTGGGGGCGCTCGGGAGCGACCGGGCCGAGCCGAGGAACGAGGAGATCGCGCCGCCGACCTTCTCGCGGGCGGTGGCGACCTCGTCGATGGCCGTGATCAGGGCGTCCGGGCGGCAGGGCTTGAGCAGGAACCGGTGGGCGACCGCGAGGACGGAGAGCAGCGCGGTGCGGTCGGTGCTGCCGGAGAGCGCGATGCGGGCGGTAGCGGGTGAGTGGTCGCGCGCGGTGCCGAGGAGCCGGAGGCCGTCGAGGCCGGGTCCGGCGGCGTCGCAGACGAAGACGTCGATCGGCGCGCCGGTCCGCAGGTGCGCGAGGCAGTCGCCGGCGGTGGCGGCGAACTCGAGGGTCCAGTCGGGCCGGGCGCTGCGGAGCAGGCGGCGGAGCGCGGCCAGGGCGTTCGGTTCGTCGTCGGCGCACAGCACCCGCAACCCTGGCACCGGTCCTCCCTGAACGTCTCTCCGCTAAGATAATGCCTAATCGGGCAATACCGGCATTCGGCTCGTATCGGGGGGCGCGGTGGCCGAGCGGATCCTGCTGGTGGACGACGAGCCGGGAGTGCTGGACGGGCTCCGCCGGACGCTGGCCGCCAAGTACGTGGTCGAGGCGGTGCTGTCCCCGGTCGAGGCGCTCAAGAAGCTCGAGCACAGCCGTGGGGGATCGAACCCGTTCGCCGTGATCGTCTCGGACATGATGATGCCGGAGATGAACGGCGCCGAGTTCCTGGCCGAGGCGGCCGGGATCAGTCCCCGGGCGGTCCTGCTCCTGCTCTCCGGCAAGGCCGACATGCGCTCGACGATCGCGGCGGTCAACACCGGGCGTCTGTTCCGGTTCATCGCGAAGCCGTGCAGCCCTCGTGACCTGCAGAAAGCCATCGACGACGCGCTGGCGGCGTACCACGCGTCGAAAGGCGAGAGCGACCTGCTGGAGAAGACGCTGTCCGGCTCGGTGAAGGTGCTCGCGCAGGCGCTCGCGATGGCCAGCCCGGAGATCGGTGGCCGGACGAACAGCGTGATCGACCTGGTCGGCGGCGCGGCCCGGATGCTCGGGCAGAGCCACAGCTGGGAGCTGCGCATGGCCGCACGGCTGAGCCAGCTCGGGCTGGTGTCGATCCCGCCCGAGGTCCTGCACCGGGTCGAGGGCGGCATCGAGGGCAGTCCGGGGGAGAAGGCGATGTACCGGGAGCATCCGGCGGTCGCGAAGGACCTGCTGGCCGACGTCCCGATGCTCGAGCGGGTCGCCGCCTGGATCGGGGGTCAGGTGTCGGACGCGACCGCGCCCCCACCGAAGCCGGAGCCGGACCCCGACCAGAGGGCCGAGCTGCAGCGCCAGATCTTCACCTGCGCGACGGAGTTCCTGGCGGCGAAGGACATCGGCGAGTGGCCGCCGGAGTGCGCGGCGCGGCTGACCGCCGGGGGGCGCTACCGGACGGACGTGATCCAGGCGGTGCTGAAGACCGCCCAGGAGCGCGACAAGGCGCCGGACGCGGTGTCGGTGACGATCAACCAGCTCAAGGTCGGGATGCGGTTCGTCCGGGACGTGAAGGCCACGACCGGGGCGACGCTGGTCCGCAAGGGCGACACGGTCACCGACGCGGTCCGGGTGCGGCTGCAGAACTTCCGGACCTACGTCGGGGTGATCGAGCCGCTGCGCGTGTCACCGGTCAAGGAGACGTTCTAGACCCGTCAGAGCCAGTGGCCCGGCCGGTCCAGGTGGGACGGCAGCGCGGTCCCGAGGTCGCCGCGGGCGGCGGCGAGCTGGGGCGGGACGAGGAACAGCGCACCGGACAGGTCGGCGCCACGCAGGTCGGCGTCGCGCAGATCGGCTCCGGTGAAGTCGGCCGCCCGCAGGTCGGCGCCCCGCAGCGAGGCCCGGATCAGGTAGGCGCCGCGGAAACTCGCCCCGCGCAGCGTGCGGCCACCGAGGTCCGCGCCGATCAGGTCGGCCCCCGCGTGGTCGGCGAGCCGGGCCGGTGCACCCCGGCGTCCGGACCGCCGGCCGCCGGCCGAGGCCTCGCGTTCCCGCGTGCTCGCCCGGCGCAGCAGCGGCACGACCGCGGCCCGGTGCGCGTCGACGTCCAGGGCCCGCAGCTCCTCGGCCGGTGCGTCGGCCAGTGCCCGGGTCCGGGCCAGCGCGTCGGTCAGGCCGGCGCGGACCGGCGCGACCGTCCGGAACGTGAGCGCCTCCTGCAGGTACCAGCGCAGCTCGAACAATTGCCGCACCAGCGGGAACACCGCGAACATCGGCTCGGCGACCGGCGGGCCCTCTCGCCACGTGCGCCCGCCGAACGTGTGCTGGGTGACGTGCTGCCCGGCGCCGAGGCAGTCGAACACCGTGCACCCGGCGAACCCCGACGGCCGGAGCCGGTCGTGGATGCCGCAGCCGAAGTCCTCCCGCAGGTTCAGGCAGGGACGCCCGGCCGGTTTGTCGAGCGCGAAGTCCGACGAGGCGGCGAACGGCAGCGCGACGCAGCAGAGCGCCGCGCACTGCCCGCAGTCGGGGCGCAGGTCGGAGGTGATCACGGGGCCAGCATCCGCTCCGGTTCGTCGAGCGCCGTACCGGCCCGCCAGTACCGGTCGAAGCCGGTGTCGCCCAGCACCGCCCGGCAGCCTTCCCGGGCCACCGCCGCGTCCGGTGACGCCCCCTCCGCCGTCACGCCCTCCGGCGTCGCCCCGGGGTGCCGGGCGCCCGGGTGCCGGAGTGCCCAGGCGGCCCCGAGGGCCCGTGCGCCGCGACGTGCCTGCACCCGGGCGTCCCCCGAGGGGCTGGTGGCGCACCAGGCCGCGAACCGTTCCAGCACGTCGGCGCGGAGCGGCGCGTCACCGGTGAGCCCGGCGCGCCCGAGCGCCTCCGCGTGCCGCCCGGCGGCGGCGGCCGACCCGCGCTCGGCTTCGACCCGCCCCAGGCACGACAGCAGCTGGGCCGAGAAGCGGGTCGACGCCGGTGCCCCGCCGGGGACGGCCTCCAGCACCTTCAGTGCCGTGTACAGCTCGGCCGCGGCCAGGTCGAGGTCACCGGCGTGGCGGGCGACCTCGCCGCGGGCGTGCCGGATCCGCGCGGCCAGCAACGGGTCGCCGCTCTGCTCGACGAGCGCCTCCGCGCGATCCAGCGCCCCGGCTGCCCGCGCCTGCTCGCCGAGCCGCCCGGCGAGCGTCGCGATCTGCACCAGCAGTTCCGGCACCTCGGAGAGCCCGTCGAGTTCCTCGGCCATCCGCTCGGCCTCGAGCAGCGCCTGCAGGGCGGCCCGCGGGTCGCGGACCGTGGTGGCCATCGCGACGCTCGACAGCGACAGCAGCATTCCCCAGCGCTCGCCGATCGTGGCGAACCCGTCGCGGGCGGCCGCGAACGCCGCGGTGGCACCGGCGGTGTCTCCGGCGTCCCAGGCCGCGTGCCCGGCCAGTAACGCGCTCGCGGCCCGGCACCACGGATCCGCGTGGCCGGCGAACCGCTCCGCCGCGACCAGCATCCGCGCCTTCCGGCGGCCCTCGTCCAGCTGCTCACCGGTACCGGCCAGCCAGGCCGCCGCGAACACGCCCACCGGGTGCCGCAACTCCTGCAGGCCCTCGAGGAGCGACGGCGAGAGCGCCCAGGGCGTCTCCAGCGGACGCCGGGCGGTGGCCGCCGCACTGAGGACGCAGAGCCCGATCGTGTCGTCGAGCGTGTGACCGTCCCAGCCGGCCAGGGCCTGCTCGGCCCACGCACCGGCGGCGCGACGCTGGCCGGTGAGCCACCAGAACCAGGTCCGGGCCGCGACCAGCCGGCGTGCGGCCCGCAGTTCGCCGGCAGCCAGGGCGCGGGTGCCGGCGGCGTCGAGGTCGGCGTGCCAGGCCTGGAAACGGGCGATCGCGACCAGCTGCCCGGCCGTACGGAGCTGCGGTTCGGTGCGTTCGGCCACGTCGAGCACGTACGCGGTGTGGGCGGCGGCGAGCAGGTCACGTTCCCCGGCCTCGTCGAGGCGCTCGGCCGCGTACTCGCGGACGGTCTCCAGCAGGCGGTAGCGACGCCCGTCCGGGCCGTCGACCGGCACCAGCAGCGACCGGTCGACGAGGTCGCCGACGAGGTCGAGCAGCTCGTCACCGGGCAGGCCCGCCCCGCACACCGCGTCGACACCCTCCAGCGACGGTGCTCCGGCGAAGATCGCGAGCCGGCGCAGGAGCACGCGCTCGGGGCTGCTGAGCAGCTCCCAGCTGCCGTCGAGCACCGCACGCAGCGTGCGGTGGCGCGGCACGCCGCCCCGGGAGCCCCGGCCCAGCAGCGCGAGCCGGTCGTCGAGGCGGGACGCGACCTCGCGCAGGCTCAGCGACCGCAGCCGCGCGGCCGCGAGTTCGATGGCCAGCGGCAGCCCGTCGAGCGCCCGGCAGATCCGCACGACGTGGGCGGCGGTGTCGTCGGTGAGGACGAACCCGGGCCGGACCGCGGCCGCCCGCTCGGCGAACAGCCGCACGGCGGCCGAGCCCGCGGTGTCGACCGGCAGTGGCCCCACCGGGCCCAGCGCCTCGCCGACCACGCCCAGGGGCTCGCGGCTGGTGACCAGGGCCCGCACGCCGGGCGCCGCGGCCAGCACCGCGGTGACGACACCGGCGACCGCGTCGGCGACGTGTTCGGCGTTGTCGAGCACCAGCAGCAACCGGCGTCCGCCGAGCAGTTCGCCGAGCCGGGCCACCGGATCCGCGTCCGGCTCGGTCACCGGACCCGGCCAGCTGAGCTCGGGACGGCTGAGCTGGGGACGGGCCAGCACGGCGAGGGCCGCCTCCGCGACCGCCCCGGCCGGTGCCCGGGGCGGGAGCCCGGCCAGCTCGATCAGCCAGACCCCGTCGGGAGCGGGGTCGGCGGCGCCCGCCTCGAGGGCCAGCCGGGTCTTCCCGGCCCCGCCGGGCCCGGTGAGCGTCACCAGCCGCTCGCTCGCGAGCAGCGAGGCGAGGCGTTCCAGCTCGTGCTCGCGCCCCACCAGGCTGGTCAGCGCGGCCGGCAGTGCCCCCCGCCGCACCGGTGCGGGCCTGCGGTCGCCGGCCCGGCCCGCGACGTCCGGCCGGGCGGGCCCGTCGTCCTGCAGCGCGGCCAGGTGCGCCGCCCGCAGCTCGGCGCCGGGGTCGACGCCCAGTTCGTCGGCGAGCGTGCGGCGCACGGCATCGTAGCGGCGCAGCGCCTCGGCCCGGCGGCCGTCGGCGGTCAGGGCCCGCACCAGGCGGGCGGCCAGTCCCTCGGCCAGCGGATCGGCCGCGCACGCCGCGGTCAGCTCGTCGACCAGCCCGGTGGCGTCGGCACCGCGGGTCAGGTCGGCGTCGACGCGGGCCTCCAGCGTCGCCCGGCGCAGCGCCTCGGCGCGCTCGGCCGCGACCGGGGCGAACGGTGCCCCGACCGCGTCGGCCAGTGCCGGGCCGTGCCAGAGGGCCAGGGCTTCGCGCAGCAGCCGCGCCGCGGCGTCCGCGTCACCGGAGCGCAGCGCCGCGGTGCCTGCGGCCGCCAGCCGCGCGCACTCGTGCAGGTCGACGTGGCCGGGGGAGAGGTCGAGCCGGTAGCCGGCCGGATGCGAACGGATCGTGTCGCGGCCGGGCGGCCCGGCGCGGTCGAGGTCGCGTCGCAGACGCGACACCGCCGACTGCAGCGCGTTCGCCGGTGACGACGGCGCCCGGGCGCCCCACAGGTCGTCGATCAGCCGGTCGACCGTCACCAGCCGGCCGGGGTCGAGCGCCAGCCGGCAGAGCAGCGCCCGCTGGCGCACGCCGGTCACCGGCACCGGCCGGTCGGACGCGTCCCGGAGCTCCAGAGGGCCGAGCAGCCGGATACGCATGGGTCCATTCTGGCGCTCCGCCCCGACAACTCCTACTCAAAATAACAAGCCCATACGCCCGAAAACACCCCACCCACCGATCAAACCCTCACCAGAGGGGAGGGGGCCGCCGCGCAGGGTTAGGGTTACCGCCGTGGCCGACGAACTGGACGAGGAAACGCTGGCCTTCGCGCACCGGATGTTCGACGCGGCCCGCGAAGGCCAGTCCGACGTGCTGGCCCGCAACATCGACGCGGGCCTGCCGGTGGACCTCACCAACGACAAGGGCGATTCGCTGTTGCTCCTGGCGGCCTACTACGACCATCCGGCGACCGTGTCGGCGCTGCTGTCGCGGGGTGCCGACGCGAACCGCGTCAACGACAAGGGCCAGACGCCCCTGGCCGCCGCGGTGTTCCGCCGCTCGGAGACCAGTGTCCGGGCACTGCTCGGTGCGGGTGCCGATCCGCTCGCGGGCGGGCCGTCCGCGCTCGACACCGCGCGCTTCTTCGGGATCCCGGAAATGCTGGAGATCCTGGAAGACCCGCAGGCGTAGTAACAAGCCCATACGTCAGAGCGCGACCTCCGGAAAGCCAAACGCGTCACACCGGCGGGACCGGTCCGCCTCGCTCCCGGGGAGCGGGGGTAGCGTCCCCGTAACAGGAATCGAGACGTGGGAGGCGCAATGGCGCAGGGACCAGTGACGGTCACGGTCACCGGTGCGGCGGGACAGATCGGCTACGCGCTGTTGTTCCGGATCGCGTCCGGGCATCTGCTGGGGCCCGACGTTCCGGTCAAGCTGCGGTTGCTGGAGATCACTCCGGCGCTGAAGGCGGCCGAGGGCACCGCGATGGAGCTGGCGGACTGCGCGTTCCCGCTGCTGCACGGCGTCGACATCTCGGATGATCCGCGGGTGGCGTTCGACGGGGTGAACGTGGCGCTGCTGGTGGGTGCCCGTCCCCGCACGAAGGGCATGGAGCGCGGTGACCTCCTGGAGGCCAACGGCGGGATCTTCAAGCCGCAGGGCGAGGCGATCAACGCGGTCGCGGCGGATGACGTGAAGGTGCTGGTGGTCGGTAACCCGGCGAACACCAATGCGTTGATCGCGCAGGCGCATGCGCCGGACGTGCCGGCGGAGCGGTTCACCGCGATGACCCGGCTGGACCACAATCGGGCGATCTCGCAGCTGGCGAGCAAGCTGGACGTGCCGGTGACCGCGATCAGGAAGCTGACGATCTGGGGTAACCACTCGGCGACCCAGTACCCGGACCTGTTCCACACCGAGGTCAACGGGAAGATCGCGGCGGAGCAGGTGGACGAGGGCTGGCTGAAGGACACGTTCATCCCGACGGTGGCCAAGCGTGGTGCGGCGATCATCGAGGCGCGGGGTGCGTCGTCGGCGGCGTCGGCGGCGAATGCGGCGATCGATCACGTGCACACGTGGGTGAACGGGACGGCGGAGGGTGACTGGACGTCGGCGGCGATTCCGTCGGACGGTTCGTACGGTGTGCCGGAGGGTTTGATTTCGTCGTTCCCGGTGACGGCGAAGGACGGGAAGTTCTCGATCGTGCAGGGGCTGGAGATCGATGAGTTCTCGCGGGCGCGGATCGATGCGTCGGTGGCGGAGCTGGGCGAGGAGCGGGACGCGGTGCGGGGTCTCGGTCTGATCTAGCCGGGGGTTGACGGCGAAGGGGGCGGCCTGCGGGCCGCCCCCTTCGGCGTGTTCAGTCGGTGTCGGTTTCGCCGTCGGTTTCGGTGACGCGGACGGGTTCGCGGATGCCGACGGTGTCGGCGAATTTGGTGAGGCGGATGCGGAGGGCTTCGGTGACGGGGTCTCCGCGGCGGACGAGGGTGGCGCCGGTGAGGGTGCAGACGTCGTCGAGGAACGTCATGCCGATGCGGAGGTCGCGGATGGCGATGGTGGAGGTGTCTTCGTCGGTGGGTGTGCGGGCGGCGGCGAGTGCGGCGTGGTGGACGGCGGTGAGGACGTCGGGGCGGTGGCGGCAGGTGCCGGTGAGGCGTCGGGCGGTGGTGTCGGGGGTTTCGGTGGTGTTTTTCCGGGCGGTGGTGAATTTGGTGGCGACGGCGAGGACGTCGATGCAGCGGCTTTCCTGGTCGTCGTCGCCGGGTTGGCCGCCGTCGGTGTTCTGGAGTGCGATCCAGCGGGCGACGCGTTCGAGCCGGGGGATGCGGGCGAGGAGGTCGTGGGCGGCTTGGGGGTGGGTGGCGTAGGCGGCGCGTTCGGCGTCGGTGGCGTCGGGGGTGTTTTCGACGCGGTCGACGAGGGTGGGTGGGAGGGCGACGAGGCCGATTTGGCTGAGTTTGGCGGCGGTGCGGAGTTCCCAGAGGTGGTCGAGGAGGAGGGTTTTGGCGGCGGTGTCGACGAGTTTGCTGGTGTGGCGGGCGCGGCTGTAGGCGTCGGGGTTGCCGAGTGAGAGGAGTTGGGTGAGGACGTCGACGGCTCCGGCGAGGGTGTGGTGGAGGAGTTCGCGTTCGGTGTGCAGGAGTTGGTATTGGCGGAGGGCGTCGTCGATGGCGGTGCGCAGGGCGTGGGGGCTGCAGGGTTTGCCGATGAATCGGAAGAGGTTGCTGTGGTTGACGGCGGCGATGGTGGAGGGGAGGTCGGCTTGGCCGGAGAGGATCATGAGGACGGCGTCGGGGGTGATTTCGTGGGCTTTGGCGAGGAATTGGGCGCCGTTCATGTGGGGCATCATCATGTCGGAGATGACGACGGCGAACGGGTCGGTGGCGTGGCGGTTGTGGTCGAGGATGGTGAGGGCTTCGTCGCCGGAGAGGGCGACTTGGAGGGTGTAGTGCTGGGCGAGGTTGCGTCGGACGCCGTCGAGGACTCGGGGTTCGTCGTCGACCATGAGGATGCGCGGCATGGGCTCACCTGACCTGACTTATACCTTTTACGGAGTTTTCGCCGTATCTTATCGGTTATGACCGGTCCTTCCTCGGAGATGACGCGGAGGCTGGCCCAGGGGGCCCTGCTCACGCCGCTGGGCCTGGCGATGACCGACGCGACCAGGCAGATCATCTGGATCAACCCCGCGTTCAGTTCGTGTACCGGCTTCAGCGAGGCCGAGGCGCTCGGCGCCGATCCGCTGGTGCTGCTCGCCCGCGGGCCGGTGGCGGACGCGGGCACGCTGGCCGGCTGCGAGGCCGGTCTGGAGCCGGGCGGGTACGTGGCCGCCGAGTTCGAGACGGTCACGAAGGACGGCCGGCCGTACTGCGTCGCGTTCTCGCTGTCGACGTTCGAGGACGGCGCCGGGCGGTACTCGGTCGTGTCGCTGGAGGACGTGACCGAGCGGCGTCAGATCGCGGCGGAGGCGCAGCGGACCGCGGCGCGGGCGGAAGCGGTCGCGCGCGAGTTGTGGGGGGAACGGGAGTTGCTGGCCGGTGTGCTGGCCACGATCCCCCACGTGGTGTTCTGGAAGGATCTGTCGCACCGGTACCTGGGGGGGAACCGGGCGTACGCGCGGTTGCGCGGGGTGGGCGACGAGGGTCTGCTGGTGGGCCTGCGGGAGACCGACCTGGACGGCGACGACGGGCTGGGCCCGGTGATCGCGGATCTGGAGCAGCAGGTGCTCGAGAGCGGGTCGGCGGTGACGGACCGGTCGGTGGCGGTGAAGGACGCCGACGGGCAGCCGCGGACGCTTCTGCTGAGCGTGTTGCCGCGGCACACCGAGGGTTCCGGGGCGGCCGGGGTGATCGGCGTCGGTGCCGATGTCACCCGGATCACGGCGCTGGAGCGGCAGCTGGCCCAGGCGACGCGGCTGGAGTCGATCGGTCAGCTCGCGGCGGGTCTGGCGCACGAGATCAACACGCCGGTGCAGTACGTGTCGGACAACGCGATGTTCCTCGCGGATTCGTTCACCGACGTGCTGGAGGCGTTGCGGTCGATCGCGAACGTGGCGCGGGGCGCGGAGCAGGATCCGCGGGCCGGTGGTCAGGCGACGGTGGAGGATCTGCGGGCCCGGTTGCGTCTGCTGGTCGACGGCCTCGACCTGGATTTTCTCGGTACGGAGATTCCGAGCGCGCTGGAGCAGACGCTGGAGGGCATCGGGCGGGTCGCGGAGATCGTCCGGGCGATGAAGGAGTTCTCGCATCCGGGGCAGGGGCGGGTGGAGACGGATCTGAACCGGGCCGTGGAGTCGACGGTGCAGGTGTCGCGCAACGAGTGGAAGTACGTCGCGGAGATGGATCTGGATCTCGACGCGGATCTGGGGCTGGTGCCGTGTTACGAGGGCGAGCTCAAGCAGGTGGTGCTGAACCTGGTGGTCAATGCGGCGCACGCGATCGAGGAGCGGCAGCGGGCGACCGGGGCGCGTGCGCAGGGCCGGATCGGGATCGCGACCCGGCGGCGGGGCGACACGGTGACGATCAGCGTGTCCGACACCGGTACCGGGATGGACGAGGCCACGAAGATCCGCATTTTCGATCCGTTCTTCACGACCAAGGAGGTCGGGAAGGGCACCGGGCAGGGCTTGGCGATGGCCCACAACTGTGTGGTGGGCAAACATGGCGGGTCGATCGACGTGGAGTCGGAGATCGGGGTGGGGACGACGTTCCGGCTGAATCTGCCGGCGATGGTGGAGGCGCCGGAGCTGGAAGCCGTGCTGGGCTGGTGAGCGTGTTGCGCGCGATGTTCATCGACGACGAGCCGAACATCCTGTCCGGGTTGCGGCGGATGTTGCGGGGGCAGCGCGGCGAGTGGGAGATGGTGTTCGCGAATTCGGGCCCGGAGGGTCTGGCGTTGATGGACGCGCAGCCGGTGGACGTCCTGGTGTGTGACATGCGGATGCCCGGCATGGACGGGGTGGCGGTGATGGCCGCGGTCCGTGAGCGGTTTCCGTCGACGGCGCGGATCATTCTGACCGGGCAGACCGATCGGGAGTCGGTGATCGCGGCGCTGGGTCTGACGCAGCGGTTTCTGCTCAAGCCGTGCCGGCCGGAGGACCTGGTGGCGGCGATCGAGCAGGTCGTGGAGGTGCGGCGGGCGGTCTCGGAGGGGCAGATCCAGGCGTTTCTGGGGTCGGTGCACGCGTTGCCGCGCCCGCCCGCGGTGTATACGCGGATCGTGGAGGTGTCGTCGCGGCCGGATTGTGAGGTCGCGGACCTGGTCGAGGTGATCGAGGGGGACATCGCGACCGCGACCGAGGTGCTGAAGCTGGTGAATTCGGGGGTGTTCTGCACGCCGCATCCGGTGGACACGCTGGACGGCGCGGTGGTGCTGCTGGGGTTCGACGCGATCCAGGCGCTGGCGCTGGCCAGTTCGGCGTTGCGGTCGGAGGTGCCGGTGCCGGTGAGTTTCGACCTGGACGCGGTGGCTCACTACAGCACGGTGGTGGCGGCGATGTGCCGGCGGATCGCGGCCGGTGAGGGCGGCGACCGGGGTGGGGTCAGCGCCGCGTTCCTGTCCGGTCTGCTGCACACGGTGGGTCTGCTGGTGCAGATCGGTGCGAATCCGGCGGGTTGGGAGCGGGTGCGGGAGGCGTCGGTGGATCCGTGGAGTCAGGCCGCGGCCGAGCGGGAGGCGTTCGCGTGTACGTCGACGCAGGCCAGTGCGTATCTGCTGGGGTTGTGGGGGTTCGCGGAGCCGATCGTGCACACGGTGCTGGAGCAGCCGGTGTGCCCGGAGGATCTGCTGGCGACGCCGGCGGCGTGTGCGCTGACGTACGCCCGGGTGCGGGTGGGGTGGCCGGGTGCGGCGTTGCCGGAGGACTCGGGGGGTTACCTGACGGCGGAGCGGGCGGCGCGGTGGGACGAGTGGTGCGCGGAGCTGCGGGAGGACGCGGTGGTGTGGCCGCCGGTCCGCGGTTAGTGCTCCGGGTCTGGCACGATCACGCAGGTGAGCAGCCGAGAGGATGAGCATCTGCGTGACCTGGTGCGGCTGCGCCGGGTGAGGGACCGGATCGATCGTGAGTACGCGCAGCCGTTGAACGTGGAGGCGCTGGCGCGTGACGTGCATCTGTCGGCCGGTCATTTGAGCCGGGAGTTCCGCCGGGCGTACGGGGAGTCGCCGTATTCGTATTTGATGACGCGGCGGATCGAGCGGGCGATGGCGTTGCTGCGCCGGGGTGACCTGAGTGTCACCGAGGTGTGTTTCGCGGTGGGGTGTTCGTCGCTGGGCACGTTCTCGACGCGTTTCACGGAGCTGGTGGGCGTCCCCCCGAGTGCGTTCCGGAAGGAGCCGTCGGAGACCGACGGGATTCCGTCGTGCGTGGCGAAGCAGGTCACCCGTCCGGTCCGGCTGCGTCCGTCATCGGTCACGAATCAAGAAGCGTCGCCGGCCGGTGGCCACGTAGCGTGACCGGCATGGAGATCACGATTTTCAATTCGTTCCTGCCGCAGAACGACCCCGAGGCCGCGATCGCGTTCTACCGGGACGTTCTCGGGTGGGAGGTGCGCCTGGACGTCGGGTACGGCGACATGCGCTGGATCACGGTGGGTCCGAAGGGCCAGCCCGACACGTCGGTGGTGCTGCATCCGCCGGCGGCGGACCCGGGGATCACCGAGGACGAGCGGCGGGTGATCGCGGAGATGATGGCGAAGGGTACGTACGGGGGTCTGAACCTGGCGACGAAGGACGTCGACGCGACGTTCGCGCAGCTGGTGGAGGCCGGTGCCGAGGTGGTGCAGGAGCCGACCGACCAGCCGTACGGGGTGCGTGACGGTGCGGTGCGTGATCCGTCGGGGAACCTTCTGCGTATCCAGCAACGATAGGGAGATTCATGAGCGGGCCCCGGAGAGACTCCGACGTCGCGGACAGTCATGACCTGATCCGGGTGGTCGGGGCTCGGGTGAACAATTTGAAGGACGTCAGCGTCGAGATTCCGAAGCGGCGTCTGACGGTGTTCACCGGGGTGTCGGGTTCGGGGAAGAGCTCGCTGGTGTTCGGGACGATCGCCGCGGAGTCGCAGCGGTTGATCAACGAGACGTATTCGACGTTCGTGCAGGGGTTCCTGCCGTCGCTGGCGCGTCCGGAGGTGGACGTGCTGGAGGGGCTGACGACGGCGATCATCGTCGATCAGCAGCGGTTGGGTGCGGATCCGCGGTCGACGGTGGGGACGGCGACGGACGCGAACGCGATGCTGCGGATCCTGTTCTCGCGGCTGGGCCGTCCGCACATCGGGTCGCCGCAGGCGTTCTCGTTCAACGTGGCGTCGGTGAGCGGCGCGGGTGCGGTGACGAGGGAGAAGGCCGGGCGGACGGTGAAGGAGCGCCGGGAGTTCTCGGTGACCGGGGGGATGTGCCCGCGCTGCGAGGGCCGGGGGTCGGTGTCGGACATCGAGTTGTCGGCGCTCTACGACGAGACGAAGTCGTTGAACGAGGGCGCGATCATGATCCCCGGGTACAGCATGGAGGGCTGGTACGGGCGGATTTTCCGGGGCTGTGGGTATTTCGATCCGGACAAGCCGATCGCGAAGTACTCCCGGCGGGAGCGGGACGACCTGCTGTACCGGGAGGCGACGAAGATCAAGGTCGACGGCATCAACCTGACCTACAGCGGGCTGATTCCGTCGGTGCAGAAGTCGTATCTGTCGAAGGACGTCGACGCGCTGCAGCCGCACATCCGGGCGTTCGTGGAGCGGATCGCGGTGTTCCGGACGTGCCCGGAGTGTGCGGGGGCGCGGCTGTCGGAGGCGGCGCGGTCGTCGACGATCGCGGGTGTGAGCATCGCGGACGCGTGCCGGATGCAGATCAGTGATCTGTCGGAGTGGGTGGGGTCGCTGGCCGAGCCGTCGGTGGCGCCGTTGCTGGCGTCGCTGCGGGCGTTGCTGGCGTCGTTCACGGAGATCGGTCTGGGGTATTTGTCGCTGGAGCGGGCGTCCGGGACGTTGTCGGGCGGTGAGTCGCAGCGGGTGAAGATGATCCGGCACCTGGGGTCGGCGCTGACCGACGTGACGTACGTGTTCGACGAGCCGACGATCGGGTTGCACCCGCACGACATCCGGCGGATGAACGATCTGCTGGTGCAGTTGCGGAACAAGGGCAACACGGTGCTGGTGGTCGAGCACAAGCCGGAGGCGATCGCGATCGCCGAGCACGTGGTGGATCTGGGGCCGGGGGCGGGTTCGGCCGGTGGTGAGGTGGTGTTCGAGGGCACGGTGGAGGCGTTGCGGCGCAGCGGGACGCTGACCGGCCGGCATCTGGACGACCGGGCCCGGTTGAAGGAGTCGGTGCGGGAGCCGTCGGGGGCGCTGGAGATCCGCGGCGCCGGTACCCACAACCTGGTCGATGTCGACGTGGACGTGCCGCTCGGGGTGCTGGTCGTGGTGACCGGGGTGGCGGGGTCGGGGAAGTCGTCGCTGATCCACGGGTCGGTGTCGTCGCGTGAGGGTGTGGTGGCGGTGGACCAGACGGCGATCCGCGGGTCGCGGCGGAGTAATCCGGCGACGTACACGGGGTTGCTGGAGCCGATCCGGAAGGCGTTCGCGAAGGCCAACTCGGTGAAGCCGGCGTTGTTCTCGCCGAATTCGGAGGGCGCGTGCCCGGTGTGCAAGGGCGTCGGGGTCATCTACACCGACCTGGCGATCATGGCCGGGGTCGCGACGGTGTGCGAGGAGTGCGAGGGGAAGCGTTTCCGGGCCGCGATTCTCGACTATCGGTACGCGGCGAAAGACATCAACGAGGTGCTGGGGATGTCGGTGGCCGAGGCGGAGGAGTTTTTCGCCGGTGGTGCCGGGAAGCTGCCGGCGGCGCACGTGATCCTGTCGCGGCTGGCGCAGGTGGGGCTGGGGTATCTGCGGATCGGGCAGCCGCTCACGACGCTCTCGGGTGGGGAGCGGCAGCGGCTGAAGCTGGCGACGCGGATGGGTGAGAAGGCCGGGGTGCTGGTGCTGGACGAGCCGACGACGGGTCTGCATCTGGCCGATGTGGAGCAGTTGCTGGGGTTGCTCGACCGGCTGGTGGATTCGGGGAAGTCGGTGATCGTCATCGAGCACCATCAGGCGGTGATGGCGCACGCGGACTGGATCATCGATCTGGGTCCGGGTGCGGGCCACGACGGCGGCCGGGTGGTGTTCGAGGGGACGCCGTCGGCGTTGGTGGCCGGCCGGTCGACGCTGACCGGTGAGCACTTGGCGGCGTACGTGGCGGGCTGAGCCGCTGCCGTCTCCGGTCCCCCCCGATAATGTGCATTATGTCAAGTTGAGGGGGCCGGGGTGCCCCCCGCCGCGGGTTTCTGGAGCTGCTGCTGCGCCGGACGCAGGACGCCGACGCTGATCGCGGTGCTCGTGGGTGCGGTGCAGGCGGTGCAGGCGGCCGGTGCGGACCCGGACCGGCGGGCCCGGGTCCTCACCGTGCTGCTCGACGGCTTGAAGGCCTGAGCCTCAGGGCGTGACGAGCGGGATGAGCTGCGGCGGGTGCTCGCCGCCGAGGAAGTCCAGCAGCAGCTGGTTGACGAGTGCGGGTTTCTCCATCGGCAGGCCGTGCGAGGTGCCGGGCACGACCGCGAGCTGCGCTTCGGCGAGCGTGCGGGTGACGTGTGCGCTGTGCTCGACGGTGACGAAGTCGCCGTCGCCCTGCATCACGAGGGCGGGCGCGGTGATCCGGGCGAGTTCGTCGGTGGGGATGCCGGTGTCTTCCCGCCACATCCGCAGCAGTTTGGCGGTGACGGCGTCGAAGTGGCCGGGTCCGTCCGGGGAGAGCGCGGCGTAGGACTCGCGGGCCCAGGCGGTCATCGCGACGGCGTCGGCGAGCAGCGCCTGCACACCGGGGGCGGCGCCGTCGGGGGTGAAGTACTGGCCGATGAGGACGATCTTCTCGACGAGTTCGGGGCGGTCGATCGCGACGAGCGCGGCGACCATCGCGCCGTCGCTCCAGCCGACCAGGTGTGCGGCGCTGACGCCGAGGGTGTCGAGGAGGCGGGCGGTCTCGGCGGCCATCAGCCGGTAGGTGTAGCGGCCGTCGGCGTCGGCGGTGCGTCCGTGGCCGCGCCGCTCGGGGACGATGACCTGGTAGTGCTTCGCGAGGTCGGGGATCTGGGCGGCCCAGGACTCGGCGGTCGCGAGGCCGCCGTGCAGGAGTACGAGCGGGTCGCCCGTGCCGTGTGTCTCGTAGTAGGTGTTCAGGCCGTCGACGTTCGCGTAGCTCATGTCACGACAACGTACGCCGGCCCCACCCGGAGCTGGGGGGCTTCCGGGTGGGGCCGGTTGGCGGGGCCGGCCGTGGTGGGCCGGCCCGCGGTTCAGGCGCGGTTCAGGCGGAGCTCAGTCGCAGTCCTCGGCGCGCAGCACCCAGACGCCGCGGTGGCGCCAGGTGTTGCCCTCCCAGTAGCCGCTGATGTTGTTGCCCCATTGCGTCTTCCAGTAGCCGCGGTAGCCGGTGCGCAGGAAGTCGCAGTCGTAGTCGTTCCAGTAGCCGCGGTACTCCCCGACCCGGCCGGCCCACTCGCACTGGCGGCGGCTGCCGAACACGGCGACGATGTCGCCCTCGTCGCCGTCCCAGCCGTAGTACCCGCCGCCGTAGCCGCCGTTGTAGCCGGTGGCGTGGTGGGTGGCCGGTGCGGCCGCCTGGGCGGTGCCGGCCATGCCGACGACCGCGCCTCCGGTGGCCGCCAGTCCGGCCAGGACCAGAGCCACGGTTCGTGCTGTCTTGCTTGCCATGTACGTCCCCTCCATTGGATGTTTCGGGCAGGGAGTACGAAACCACGTCACATGTGAGGTTTGTGAGAAAACGGTCCTGTGTGGCGTGGCCGGGCGCGCGCCACGCCCGAGTAATGCCCGTTCGGTGGAGGTCTGTCCCCGTTCGTTCGGTCCATAGAGAACTGGTGAACCTGTGATCCAAGGAATCCGTGTGACCGGACGTACCAGTGAGAAACGGGTGGGCAGACCGGACGGAGGCACGGATCCATGCCGAAACGGGTGGACCATCAGCAACGACGGCGCGAGATCGCGGACGCGCTGCTGCGAGTCGTGGGCGTCCACGGCCTGCACGGGATGAGCCTGCGGGAAGTGGCCTCCGAGGCCGGTGTCTCGCTGCGCCTCGTGCAGTACTACTTCCCCAGCAAGGAGCAGTTGCTGCTCTTCACCGCCGCGTACCTCAACCGCCGCCTGGCCGAGGAAGCCACGGCGCGGGTCGAGGAGGCCGGTCCGTCGCCGCGGACGGTCATCGAGGCGACGCTGGCCGCGCTGTTGCCGACCGATCCGGACACGCGCCGGTTCCACCTGGCCCACGCGGCGTTCGCGGTGCTGGCGATGACCGACTCCACGATCGCCGCGCAGGCCGTGCTGGCCGGTCCGGACGCCCGCGAGGAACTGCTCGTGCAGCAGTTGCGTATGGTGCTGCGCCCGCCGTCGGACCCGCGGGCCGAGGCCGTCGGCCTGCTCGCGATGTCGTCCGGGCTGGCCACCAGCGTGCTGGGCGGCTCGCGCAGCGTCGAGGAGGCGCTCGGCGTCCTGCGCAATCACCTCGACCGGCTGCTGCCGGCCCCGATGCCGGTCCGGGCCGGGAGCTGGTGACCGGTCAGCGGCGCCGCAGCTGCGCCGCGAGCTCGTCCAGCGCCCGCCGGGCGTCCGCGTAGGCCTGGTCGGCGGACGTGTCGGAGCCGGTCACCGTGAGCACGGCGCGGGCGCCGCCGGGGCCGGGGGTGAATTGCCAGTCGGCGTCCGGGAGCGGCGTCCGGCCGGGGGTCGAGGCCATGTCGGCCAGGACCTTCTCGACGACGTCGGCGGGCCGGGTGAGCTGGCGGACGAACCGGACGCGCCACCCGGCCGGGGTGGTCTCGAGGACGCCTTCGCGCAGGCCGAACGTGTCGAGGAAGCGGTCGTGGAGCTCGGCCGACCACCCCGCGGACGTCGTCGTGCCCGACAGGGCCGCGTCGAGGGCGCCGAGACAGGCGACCCAGCCGGCGGCGAAGCCGGCCGCGCCGGGACCGTCGTCGAACGTGTGGGTGAACGTGAGCAGGGTGCCGCCGCCGTCGGGCGCCAGTTCCCAGCGCAGGGTCTCGTCCTGCCAGGTGAACTCGAAGAGGTGCCCGGGTTCGAGCGCGACGACCGTGCCGCCGGAGGGCGGGGCCTCTCCCTCGCGGAACGTGAACGTGAGCACGCCGCCGGGTTCGAGCGCGCCGTCGAGGTCGGCCGGGAACCAGTGCCGCAGTTCCTCCGGTGTGGTCAGGGCACGCCAGACGCGGGCGGGCGGGTGCGCGAGGTGGCGTCGCAGGCGTAGGACGTAGCGGCCGTCGGCCTGGCTCAGGGTGACATCCATGCCCTTCAAGTTATATTCCTTGTCAAGCATGTACGGTCGTCGGTGGGTCCGCCGACGGACGATCGGCGTATGGGCAAAACGTACGAACGGATCGATGACCGGCTCCGGACGTTCATCGACGCGCAACCGGTGTTCTTCGTCGCCACCGCACCACTGTCCGGGGACGGCTCGGTGAACCTCTCCCCGAAGGGCCGGTCGGGGTCGCTCGCGGTCCTCGGCGAGAGGACGCTGGCCTACCTCGACTTCGGCGGCAGCCACGCCGAGACCATCGCCCACCTGCGCGAGAACGGGAGGATCACGCTCATGTGGTGCGCGTTCACCGGCCCGCCGACCGTGCTGCGCGTGCACGGGCGGGGCGAGCCGGTGTTCCGCGACGACCCGCGGTTCGCCGCGCTGATGCCCGCACTGGCCGGCGCCGACGCGGTCGGAGTGCGCGCCATCATCGTGGTCACCGCGGAACGGATCAGCGACAGCTGCGGCTTCGCGGTGCCGCTGATGGAGTACCGCGAGGAACGCACGATGCACGCCGAGTACTTCGGACGCAAGGGCGAGGACGGGTTCGCGCACTACTGCGCGAGCAAGGAATTCAACCGCGCGAGCGTCGACGGGCTGCCCGCGGTGCCGCTGCCCCTGCCGCCCCGCCCCGACGCAAACGCAGGCGCGGACGCGGGCGCCCCGGTGGGCTAGCGCGTCCTCCGGCGCCGGGCCGGGCCGCAGGCCAGGTGGATCGCGGCGGTGAGACCCCCGGTCGCGACGCACGCGATCCACAGCGGCGGCCCCAGCAGCAGACCGCCGGCCACCGGAGCCACGGCCAGCCCGGCCCCGGACGTCAGCCCGTAGACCCCCTGGTAGCGGCCCCGGGCGGTGGCCGGTGACAGGGCGGCCAGCAACGCCGAGACCGCCGGCACCATCAGGATCTCGGCGAGCGTCCACACCACGACCGTGCCCGCGTACCCGGGCAGGGAGCCGGCCAGGCCGGTGAGGCCGAACCCGGTCCCGGCGCTCACTGCGGTGAGGGCCAGCAGCCGCGACGGGTCGGCCCGGCCGGTGACCCGGGGCGCGAACAGCTGCCCGGCGCCGATCAGGGCCGTGTTCACGGCGATGACCAGCCCGTACGCCCGGGCCGGCAGGCCGTCGGCGGCCATCGAGAGCGGGAGCGCGGTCAGGTGCTGCCCGAACACCAGCGCGGTCAGCAGCCCGGTCGCGCACAGTCCGAGGAAGACGCGGTCGTGCCGGATCCGGGTGCGGGCCCCGGGCCGCCCGGCCGGGTCGGGGCGGGTCTCCCGGACCAGGACCGCGACCAGCCCGGCGGCGGTGACGCCGGTGGCGACGTCCACCGCGAACACCAGCCGCAGGTCGACACCGGCCAGCAGCCCACCGCCGAGCGCCGCGACGCCGTTGGCGAGGTTCTGCGCCCAGTACAGCAGGCTGAACGCCCGCATCCGGTCGGCCGGGTCCACCACGTCCACGGCGACGGCGGCCAGCGCGGGCTCGTGCAGGCCTCTGGTCGCGCCGGTCGCGAACGCCGCCGCGACGATCAGCGGCAACGACCGGGCCAGGCCCAGCGCGCTGAGCGCGGCGGCGTTGGCGAGCAAGCCGGTGATCAGCGTCGGGCGGCGACCCCACCGGTCGGCGAGCTGTCCCCCGGCGAGTGCCCCGGCCATCCCGCCGAACCCGGCCGCCGAGAGCACCAGCCCCACCGCCGCCGGGCCGAAGCCCCGTTCGCCGGTCAGGTAGAACGCGAGCAGGAACAGCACGACCGACCCGGCGCGGTTGAGGACCTGGACGGTCCAGACGCACCAGAACGTGGCGGGCAGCCGGCTCACGCCGGTGAGCGTGGCACGCGAATATTCGGATGCGCCGCGAATTCGCGGCCGGTAGCGTCCGGGCCGGACAGGAACGGAGAGGGAGGTGTGCATGGCCGCCACCGTGGTTGACGCTGCCCCACGCCTCTCGTGGGCGGGGCGCAGCATCCGGCCCTCTCTCCGACCGGTCACCGGCTGAATCCCGGGACCGCCTACCCGTAAAGGGTTCCTGCGTTGTCTTCTCTTCTCGATCTGTACGGCTGGGATGCCACCTGGGCGGACGCGTTCGCGCCGCACTCCGCCGGGGGCCTGGTCCCGGGCCGCGTGGTCCGCGTCGACCGCGGCCGGTGCGGCGTCCTCACCCCCACCGGTGCGACCCACGCCGAGTTCTCCCGCACCGACGTGTGCACCGGCGACTGGGTCGCGCTCTCCGGCGCGTCCGTCCACGCGGTCCTGCCGCGCCGCACCGCGCTGGTGCGCGCCTCCGCGTCCGGGCTCTCCCACGGCCAGGTCCTGGCCGCCAACGTCGACGTCGTCGCGGTCGTCGTCGCGGCCACGGTGGACGTCGACCTCGGCCGCGCCGAACGTCTGCTGGCGCTGGCCTGGGAGAGCGGCGCCCAGCCCGTCGTGGTCCTCACCAAGACCGATGCCTGTCCGGACGCCGGTCCGGCCCTGGAGTCGCTCGGCGGCGTCGCCGTCGGGGCCGACGTGCTGGCGGTGAGCGCCGTGGCCGGCCACGGGCTCGACGCGCTCGCCGCCGAGCTCACCGGCACCGTGGTGCTCATCGGGCCGTCCGGCGTCGGCAAGTCCACCCTCGCGACCGCGCTGACCGGCGCCGAACTGGCCGTGCGGGGCGTCCGCGCGGCCGACGGCAAGGGCCGGCACACCACCGTGCGGCGCGAGATGATCCCGCTGCGCGGCGGCCGGGGTGTCCTCATCGACACGCCCGGACTGCGGGGCGTCGGCCTGTTCGACGCCGGCGAAGGCCTCGGTCTCGCGTTCGCCGACATCGACGCGCTGGCCCCGGACTGCCGGTTCCGCGACTGCGCGCACGGCAGCGAACCCGGGTGCGCGGTGCGAGCCGCGATCGACTCCGGGGCGCTGCCCGCGCGGCGGCTGGAGAGCTACCGCAAACTCGTCCGCGAGAACGAGTGGGCCGCGTCCCGGACCGACGCCCGGCTGCGCGCGGAGCGGAAAGCCACGATGCGGGTGGCGCAGCGGCAGTACCGCAACCAGTTCGATCGCCCGCGGTGACGGCCGGGGCGGCTTTTTGTCGGGGGGCCGCGGTAGTTTCGCGGTCCGCCGGTGCCGTCGAGGAGGCGGCACCGGCCTTGACCTGAAGCACGCTTCACCTCTTACCGTTCCGGGCGACCCCGACTTCGTGAGGAATCCCCCATGAGCATGGAGATGACCGCGTGGAACTCGATGTACCACGCGATACACGCCCACGAGGAACAGCGGCCGTTCTCCCGCGCCACCCTGCGGCGGATCGGCCGGTTCGCCGCGCCGCACCGCCGGGCACTGACGCTGTTCGTCGCGCTCTCGGTCGTCACCGCGATGCTCGCGGTCGCCACCCCGGTACTGGCCGGGCGGGTGCTCGACGCGAGCGTGCGCGGCGCCCAGAGCAGCGTCATCACCTGGCTGTCGGTGGCGATCGCGGTCATCGCGGTCGCCGAGGCCGGGCTGGGTCTCGCCACGCGGCGCCTGTCGGCCGGGATCGGTGAGGGCCTGATCCTCGACCTGCGCACCGCGGTGTTCGATCACGTCCAGCGGATGCCGATCGCGTTCTTCACCCGCACCCGCACCGGCGCGCTGGTCAGCCGCCTCAACAACGACGTCATCGGCGCGCAGCGCGCGTTCAGCGACACGCTGTCCGGTGTGGTCGGCAACGTCGTCACGCTGGTGCTGACGCTGGTCGTGATGCTCGGCATCTCCTGGCAGGTCACGCTGCTGGCGTTGGTGCTGCTGCCGGTGTTCGTCGTCCCGGCCCGCCGGATGGGCACCCGCCTGGCCCGGCTGGAACGCGAGGCCGCCGACCACAACGCGGCCATGGGCACCCAGATGACCGAGCGGTTCTCCGCGCCCGGCGCGACGCTCGTGAAGCTCTACGGCCGCCCGGCCCGCGAGTCGGCGGCGTTCGCGCTGCGCGCCCGGCGGGTCCGCGACATCGGGGTCCGCACCGCGATGGTGCAGTGGGTGTTCATGACCGCGCTGACGCTGGTGTCCGCGCTCGCCCTGGCCCTGGTGTACGGGCTGGGCGGCTTCTACGCGCTGCGCGGGCAACTCGACCCGGGTGACGTCGTCGCGATGGCGCTGCTGCTCACCCGCCTCTACGCCCCGCTGACGGCGCTGGCCAGCGCCCGGGTCGAGGTGATGAGCGCGCTGGTGAGTTTCGAGCGGGTCTTCGAGATCCTCGACCTGCCGCCGCTGATCACCGAGAAGCCCGGTGCGCGGCCGGTGCCCGGCGGGCCGGTGTCGGTCGAGTTCGACGCGGTGCGCTTCGCCTACCCGTCCGCCGACAAGGTGTCGCTGGCGTCGCTGGAGGAGGTCGCGGCGCTCGACACCCGGGGCGGCGTCGAGGTGCTGCACGAGGTGTCGTTCACGGTCGGCGCCGGGCAGATGGTGGCGCTGGTCGGGTCGTCCGGGGCCGGGAAGTCCACGATCGCGCAACTGATCCCGCGCCTGTACGACGCCGACGGCGGCGCGGTGCGGCTGGCCGGTGTCGACGTGCGTGACCTGAGCACCGACTCGATCCGCGAGACGCTCGGCCTGGTGACGCAGGACGGGCACCTGTTCCACGAGTCGATCCGCGAGAACCTGCTGCTGGCCCGGCCCGAGGCGAGCGACGGCGAGATCTGGGACGCGCTCGGGCGGGCCCGGCTCGCCGACCTGGTCGCGGCGCTCCCGGACGAGCTCGACACGGTCGTCGGGGAGCGCGGATACCGGCTGTCGGGCGGGGAACGTCAGCGGCTCACGATCGCCCGGCTGCTGCTGGCGCGTCCGCGGGTGGTGATCCTCGACGAGGCGACCGCGCATCTGGACTCCACGTCGGAGGCCGCGGTGCAGGCCGCGCTGGCCGAGGCGCTGTCCGGGCGGACCGCGGTGGTCATCGCCCACCGGCTCTCCACCGTGCGCGCCGCCGACCAGATCCTCGTCGTCGAGGGCGGCCGGATCGTCGAACGCGGCACCCACCCCGAGTTGCTCGCGCTGGGCGGCCGGTACGCGGAGCTGCACTCGACGCAGTTCGCCACCGACCCGGACGACCTGGCCGCGCAGCCCGCATGAAGCGGGTCGTGGTGCTGGGCCGCGGCGGCGCGGGGAAGTCCACGCTCGCGCGGGCGCTCGGGGAGAAACCCGGCGTCCCGGTGCACCGTCCGCCGCTTCCTCGCCCGAGCCTGACCGGCGCCCGGCCCGGCCGTCGGGCCGCGGTGCGAGCCACCGCGGCCGGGTCACCGGCCCTCGTCGCGTCCGGCCGGTATGCGGTGACGCCGTCGCGAAATCGAGGTGCAACCGGACGCCCGCGTCAGCGTGTATTCCAGTGAGTGCACTTGACCGGACGGAGCCGCTGGTGGAATCCCAGAGCGAGGCGGAGTTCGCGGCGTTCTACGCCGCCCACTTCCCGTCGCTGTGCAAGCAGCTCTACGCCTACGTCGGCGACCGGGGCGCGGCCCAGGATCTCGTCCAGGAGGCGTTCGCCCGCGGGTGGGCGCGCTGGTCGACGATCCACGCCTATGACGAACCGGCGGCGTGGGTGCGCACCGTCGCGTTGCGGCTGGCGGTCAGCCGGTGGCGCCGGGCTCGTCGATCCCTCGCCTTCGTGGCCGGGCAGCGGGACCAACCGGTGGTGCCGCCGCCGGATCCGACGCACGTGGCGCTGGTGGCCGCACTCGCGCTGCTTCCGGCCAAGCAACGCAAGGCGATCGTTCTGCATTACCTCGCCGATGTCCCGATCGCCGAGATCGCCGCCGGCGAGCGAGTGGCCGAGGGAACGGTCAAGTCCTGGCTGCACCGGGGCCGCACCGCGCTGGCCTCCGAGTTGGGCGAGCCGACCGTCGAGGGGAGGATGCGATGAACCCGGAGGAGGACGTGACGCGGCTGCTCCGCGGGATGATGACCGCCGCCGACGAGCCCTACGGGGGTCCCGGACCGACGCACGCCCGGCGCATCGCGGCGGCTCGCCGCCGCCGGCGGCGCGGCCTGGCCGCCGCGGTGACCGCTCTGGTCCTGACCATTGCCGCGGTCGGCGTGGTGCTCGGGTTCGCCGGCGGCCACGACACCGACCGGCTGCGGCCGATCGCACCGAAGCCCACCGCGTCCCCGTCCCGGACGCCCGGCTCCCCACCGCCCTCCGGCCGGCCGTCGGCGCGGGCATCGGACGCCAACGGGTCGAGTTCCGTGCCGCCCACCAGCACCCCGACCGTGACCGCACTGCGGCCGATCGACTGGCGTAACTCGGTCATGAACCTGCCGGCGAACGACGTCTGCCCGAACACTCGCGTCCAATTCTCCCGGGGAGTCGCCTCGCTGCCGCCGTGGCACTACGAGATCGCCCCCACCACGCAGCCGGTCTACGGCGACGTCAACCAGGACGGGCGCACCGATGCGGTGGTGGTGATCACCTGTTGGGGCACCTCCACCGTCGGCGGTCCGGAGACCAGGTTCATGATCATCGCGTTCACGGGCAACGCCAAGGGCGGGCCGACGCCGATCGGGTTCGTGGACGGCCTGCAGGCCTACGTCGATCCGCTGCCGAGTCTGCGTGAGAACGGCCGCGTCATCGTCGTCGACTGGCGTCCGGAATCCGGTGGCACGTTGGTCCGCACCCACCGCTGGAACGGCACCACGTTCGTCGCGGGTGGCTGACTGATCACTCCGGCTCCCGCCGCCGGCGCGGGCGGGGCCGCCCGGGAGGACGATGATTCGTTCGCGTTGATTCGGTCGCGTTCACCGGGGAGCCGCGCAGGCGTGTTCATGGGGGCGTGATCCAGTGGCGTGAATCCGGCGGAGGCTGGCGTTCGCGCCACTTCTGCGCGGGCGGGCGGCGGTCCTAGCGTCGAGGTGGTGACCTCAGCGTTCTTCCTCTCCCTGCACGTGCTCGCCGCGATCCTCGCGATCGGACCGGTGACGGTGGCGGCCAGCATGTTCCCCCGTTACCTGCGGCGGGCCGGCACCGATCCGCAGGCGGCCACGATCCTCGTCGCGCTGCACCGGGTCTGCCGCGTCTACACGGTCCTCGGCCTGCTGGTCCCGGCGTTCGGCCTGGCGACCGCGGCGTCGCTCGGCGTGCTCACCGACGCGTGGCTGCTCACGTCGATCGCGCTCACCGCGGTCGCCGCCGCCGTCCTGACGCTGCTGGTCCTCCCGCGCCAAGCCGAAGCCCTCACCCTCGCCGGCGCCCCGACGCTGCCCCGCGCCGGAGTGCTGCCCGGCGCCCCAGTGCTCTCCGGGACCTCCGCGTCGACCGAGGCCTCGGCGCTGTCCACGAGTTCTGCTCGGTCCGGCGTCCCGACGCTGCCCGGTGCCGAGGCGCCGTCCGAGATCCCGACGCTGTCCGGGGCCTCAGCGTTGTCCGAGATCCCAGCTTCGTCCGGCGGCTCAGCTTCGTCCGGCGGCTCGGCTCCGTCCGGGGACGGGGCGCTGTCCCAGATCTCGGCGTCGTCCGCGGCCTCGGCGCTGTCCGGCGGGCCCGCGCCGCAGGCGCCGTTCCCGGCGGCGTCCGGTTCCGCAGGCCGTACCGGACGAGACGTGGGTCCGGGGCCGGCCTCACGGTCAACCGCAGCTTCAGCCGAACCTCGCCCGATCGAGGCAGCCGATCCGGCCCGCGAATCCGATCCGGTCGACGAATCCGCCCTGCCCGCCCCGGCCGGCTCCGGGACGCGCTCGGCGCCCGAGCGGCTCGCGGCGCGGCTCGGGATGGTCACCGGCATCTTCAACCTGCTCTGGGCCGTCGTCGTCGTGCTGATGATCGTCCGCCCCGGCTCCACCACCGGCGTGTGACCCGCCCCGAATGTGACCCGCCGGTGCGACCCCGTCCCGAGCAACGGCCCCAAGCAACCGGCCCCGAGCGAACTCCCCGGCGTGCATCCGGCGCGACCCACCCCGCATACCCCGCCCCGGCACGTCCCGGCAAACACGTCCCGGCCGGCGGGTCTCAGCCGGGGAACGACCGGCGGTAGGCGGCCGGGCTCACGCCGACCAGGCGCTTGAAGCGATCCCGGAACGTGCTCGCGGCGGTGAACCCGACCTGCGACGCGATCCGCTCCACCGGCTGCCCGGTGGTCTCCAGCAACTGCTGGGCCCGCCGCAGCCGGACCCGGTTGAGCCATTGCAGTGGCGTCGTCCCGGTCTGTTCGCGGAACCGCCGCGAGAGCGTCCGGTTCGACAGGGCCGCGCGCCGGGCCAGGTCGTCGAGCGTCAGCGGGCGGTGCAGGTTCTCCTCGGCCCAGGCCAGCAGCGGCCGCAGCGACGTCCCGTCCGGCGCCGGCGGCTCGTAGGCGATGAACTGGGCCTGCCCACCGTCGCGCTCCAGCGGCATCACCGAGAGCCGGGCGGCGTCGGCCGCGACCGCGGCGCCGTGGTCGCGGCGCACGAGGTGCAGGCACAGGTCGAGGCCCGCGGCCGCGCCGGCCGAGGTGAGGATCTGGCCGTTGTCCACGAACAGGACGTCCGGGTCGACGTCGATCGCCGGGTACCGCGCGGCCAGTTCGGACGTGCCGAGCCAGTGCGTGGTGGCGCGCAGCCCGTCGAGCAGTCCGGCGGCGGCCAGCGTGAACGCTCCCGCGCACACCGACGCGATCCGCGCGCCGCGCCCAGCGGCCTCCCGCAACGCCTCGAGCACCGGATCCCCCACCGGCCCGGAGGCGCCCACCGGCCGGGAGACTCCCACCGCCCCGGCCGGCCCGATGCCCGCCTCCCTGACGCCCGCCTCCCTGACGCCTTCCTCGCTGACGCCCGGCACGATCACGGTGTCGGCCACGGCGAGTGCCTCCAGCCCGTGCCGGACCCGGATCGCGAACGTGCCGGCGTCCACGTCGCCGGTCGCGCCGCAGACCAGGACCCGGTACGCGGGACGGCCGCCGGGCAGGCGGGCCCGGCCGAAGACCTCGACCGGGACCGCCAGGTCGAACGGAACCACGTGCTCGAGCGCAAGCACCGCCACCGTGTGCACCGGGCTCCTGCCCGGCACCTCACTCCCGCCCGGCACCGGCTCACCCCTCGGCGCCGGGCTCCCCGTCAACGCTGGGCTCCCCGTCGGCCCGAGATTCTCCGTCAGCATGGCAAAAACCTAGCCCACCGCTGGGATCCGGCCACCGGGTGTGCCAGTAATGCACAACCGAGTTGCGTAATCACATCCGCCTCGATACGCACGAGCCATGCCGCGGAGACTGGTACTGAAAATGAACGTTTCGCTCGACGGGTTCGTCGGCCGTAACGACGGTGACGTCGAATGGATCTTCCCGAGCATCGACGAGGAGTTGCAGGAGTGGCTGGCCGACATGCTCGGCCAGGCCGGGGCGCACGTGATGGGCCGGGTCACCTACGGCGACATGGCCGCGCACTGGCCCAGCTCCGACGAGCCGTACGCGGCACCGATGAACGACATCCCGAAGATCGTGTTCTCCCGGACGCTCACCGAGGCCACGTGGCCGCAGACCACCGTGCTCTCCGGCGACCTGGCCACCGAAGTGGCCCGTCTGAAGGCCGAGGACGGCGACGAACTGCTCGCGCACGGCGGCGCCGGATTCGCCCGCGCGCTGATCAGCCGCGACCTCGTCGACGAGTACCGGCTGATCATCCACCCGGTGGCCCTCGGGTCCGGGCTGCCGCTGTTCACCACCGCCACCGACTTGCGCCTGGTCAGTTCCGAGCCGTTCCCGGGCGGCGCGATGGCCGTCACCTACGCCCCCGCCGGCACGCCCCACGCCCCCGCCCGCACGCCCGACCCCGCCCGCACGCCCGGCGCCGCCGAGGGCTAGGCCGATCGGCCCGGGCTGTTTACACTCGTCTACGTTCAGTCCGTGGACGAGACCTACCGGTTCGACGAGCGTTCCTACGACGCCCTCGACGCCGCCGGGATCGGCTGGCAGGCCGCCTTACAGGTGCTGCGCGCACCGAGGCGGGTCCGTCAGCACGTCGGTGCGGTGCTCCGGGTGGCGGCCGCGACCCGCGACGGCCGATGGGTGGCCGTGGCGCTGGTCGAGGAGGAGCCCGATCAGTACCTGGTGGTCTCGGCCCGCGAGCTGGACGGCGACGAGGCCGGCCTGGTGGCCGGAATGCTCGGAAGGAGCGAGGCATGAGCGACGCCGAGATCAACGCCGCCGAGCGGGCCTTGGCCGGCACGGACTGGTCCGGGGCCACGGTCGAGACATCCGCCCGTCCGGTCACCGTCGTGCACTCCACCCGGTTGCCCGCGTTGCTGTCCGAGCGGCTGGAGGCCGAGGCCGCCCGGCGGGGGGTCACCCCGTCGGCGCTGGTCCGTGAGTACGTCGAGGCCGGTCTGTTCGGCCTGGCCGCGACCGGCGATGCCACGGTGACGCTGCGCCTGGCCGACCTGCACCGGGCGATCGACCAGCTCGCCCGCGACGTCGCCTGAGATCCCCGCGGGGGCCCGGATCCCCGCCGGTGCCGGGAGCGGAAGTGGCTCAGGCTCCCAGGGACGTCAGGAATCCGTCGAGGTGCCCGCGCAGGCGCGCGACCTGCTCCTCGACGGTGAGCGACTCCTCGATCCGTCCGCCGACGGCGGGTTTCTTCAGCCCGCGGACGTAGAGCGGGCACGCCAGGTCGGCGCACACGTACGTGCCGACCGAGTTGCCCTGACGCCCGGCCGCGCCGGTCTTGCGCGCGGTCATCAGCGCGACCCCGCTGCCCGGGTGCTGGGTGAGGCAGAGCGAGCACATGCTGCGCCGCAGGTAGCCGCGCTGCCCGGTGGCGGCCCGCAGCACCACCCCCACCGTGTCGGTGACCAGGTAGCTGCGGTCCGGGGCGGACAGGTCGGTCCAGCCGAGGAAGTCCAGGTCGTCCCACGGGCGGGTGTCGAGGTCGCGCGGCAGCGGGAGGCGGTTCGCCTCACCTTTGGAGCAGTTGACGAACGAGCCGCGGATGTCGGAGTCGGTCAGGGCCTTCATGGTCCCGACGCTACTTCGCCTAGGATCCCTAGGCAAACGACTATTTTTTTAAGGAGCGGGATGCCGCGCCAGGGCCTCACCCCCGAGACCGTCGTGCTCGCCGCCGCCGACCTCGCCGACGAGATCGGCGTCGACCGGGTGACGGTGTCGGGGCTGGCGCGCCGGCTCGGTGTGCGCGACGCCAGCCTGTATTCGCACGTGCGCAGCCTGGACGATCTGCGGGTCCGGATCGCGCTGCGGGCCTCGGGCGAACTGGCCGACCGGCTCGGCGACGCGGTGGCCGGGCGCGCCGGGCGCGACGCACTCGGGGCGTTCGGCTCGGCCTACCGGGCGTACGCGCTGGCGCACCCGGGCCGGTACGCGTCCACGCACCTGCAGCTGGATCCGGCGCTCGTCGCGTCCACTCCGTCGGCGCAGCGGATCCTCGACCTCACCGGCGCGATGTTCCGCGGCTACGGACTCACCGATCCGGACCTGACCGACGCGGTCCGCCTGGTGCGCAGCACGTTCCACGGCTTCGCGACGCTGGAGGCCGCCGGCGGCTTCGGTCACCCGCGCGACCTCGACACGTCCTGGCGCCGGGCCCTCGACGCCCTCGACTATCTGCTGCGCCACTGGTCCGACACTGCGCTACCCTCAGCGCCATGACTTCCCCGTCGTGCCTGACCTGGTGGCGCTCCTCGTAGGAGCGGCACCTCTGACAGGCATGACTTCACCAGGGCCGTTCGGCGGAACGGCCCTGACGCGTGTCCGGGGTGATGCCGGGCGGTCCCCGTTCCCAGGAGACCTCCGATGGACAGAGTCCTCACCGGTGACCGGCCCACCGGCCCGCTGCACCTCGGCCACTACTTCGGCACCCTGCACAACCGCGTGCGCCTGCAGGCCGCCGGCGCGGCGCTGACGCTGGTGATCGCCGACTACCAGGTCCTCACCGATTCCGACGCCGCCGGGCGCCTCGCGCCGGTCGTCGAGGGCCTGGTGCTGGACTACCTCGCGGCCGGCATCGACCCGGAGAAGACCACGGTCTTCACCCACAGCGCGGTCCCGGCCCTCAACCAGCTGCTGCTGCCGTTCCTGTCGCTGGTGTCGGTGCCGGAACTGGAACGCAATCCGACCGTGAAGGACGAGATCGTCCATTCGCGCCGGGCGTCGGTGAGCGGCCTGATGTTCACCTACCCGGTGCACCAGGCCGCAGACATCCTGTTCGGCAAGGCGACGCTGGTGCCGGTCGGGCAGGACCAGTTGCCCCACCTGGAGCTCACCCGCACGATCGCGCGGCGCTTCACCGAGCGCTACGGGCCGCTGTTCGATCAGCCGGAGGGACTGCTGTCGGCGGCGCCGCTGCTGCTGGGCACTGACGGCGGCAAAATGAGCAAGAGCCGCGGCAACGCGATCCCGCTGGCCGCGACCGCGGACGTGACCGCGCGGCTGATCCGCGGCGCGAAGACCGACGCCGACCGGCACATCACGTTCGACCCGCAGGGCCGCCCGGAGGTGTCGAACCTGGTGCTGATCGCCGCGTTGTGCACCGGCCGCGCGCCGGAGGCGGTGGCCGCCGAGATCGGTACGGCCGGGGCCGCGGGCCTCAAGAAGCTGGTCACCGACGCGGTCAACGAGTACTTCGCGCCGATCCGGGCCCGCCGCGCGGAGTACGCCCGCGATCCCGGCGTGGTCCGCGCGATCCTGCGGTCCGGCAACGCTCGCGCCAACGCGGTGGCCGACGCCACCCTCGCGGAGGTGCGGACCGCGATGGGAATGGCGTACTGAACGCCTAGCTGTCCGGCCGGGCCGGCCGGGCCCGGACGTGGAGGCGTTCACCCTGGGGCCCGAAGAGGGCGAGGATCTCGGCGGCGTCCGGGCCGGGGTTGCTGATCGAGTGCGGCGTCCGGCAGTCGAACTCCACGACCTCCCCGGCGCCGAGCAGCAGGTCGTGCTCACCCAGGATGAGCCGCACCCGCCCGGACAGCACGTACATCCATTCGTAGCCCTCGTGGACCCGCAGTTCGGTCACGTCGACCGACGCCGGGGTCGGCGGCAGGATCTGCTTGTAGGCCCGCAACCCGCCGAGGTGCTGGCTGAGGGGGATCGTCGTGCGCCCGTAGGTGGTGTAGGGCTTCAGATGGACGCGGGGGTCGCCGGTCACCGGGGCGCCGACCAGTTCGTCGAGCTGGACCTGGTGGGCCCGGGCCAGCGGCAGCAGCAGTTCGAGCGTGGGTTTGCGCTGCCCGGATTCCAGCCGGGACAGCGTGCTGACCGAGATGCCGGTGGATTCCGACAGCTGGGTCAGCGTGGTGCCGCGCTCGATCCGCAGCGATTTGAGCCGCGGCCCGACCGCGGTGAGCACGTCGTCGAGATCCGTCATCCCACCAGTTTGCCATTCCGGCAAGAAAGTTTGTCATTCTCTCCGGGCCGGGTGCACGCTTCCGGCCATGACGACGACTCAGTACGACGTGATCGTGATCGGCGGCGGCGCCGCCGGCCTGAGCGGTGCCCTGACCCTCGGCCGGGCCCGCCGTTCCGTTCTGGTGGTGGACGCCGGCCGCCCGCGCAACGCCCCGGCCGACGGCGTCCACGCGTTCCTCACCCGCGACGGGCTGCCCCCGGCCCGGCTCGCCGCGATCGGCCGCGCCGAGGTCGAGTCCTACGGCGGCACGGTCGTGTCCGGCACCGTCACCGACGCCCGGCCGGACGGCGACGGCTTCACGGTGCGGCTGGCCGACGGCACGACTCTGCGGGCCGCCCGGCTCCTGGTCGCCACCGGGGTCACCGACGAGATCCCCCCGGTGCCCGGCCTGGCCGCCCGCTGGGGCAAGGACCTGCTGCACTGCCCCTTCTGCCACGGCCACGAGGTCCGCGACCGCGCGATCGGCGTCCTGAGCACCGGACCGTTCGCGGTCGAACAGGCGCTGCTCTGGCGCAACTGGTCGGAGCGGATCACGCTGTTCCTGCACACCGGCCCGGAACCCACCGACGAGCAGTTCGAACAGCTCGCCGCCCGGGGCGTCGCCGTGGTGGACGGAGAAGTGACCGGCGTGCGGGTCACCGGCGACCGGATGACCGGCGTCGAACTCGGCGGCGCGCGGGTCGCCGGCGTCGACGCGGTGGTGACCGCCACCACGATGCACGTGCGCCTCGACGGCTGCGAGAACCTCGGCCTGGAGGTCGCCGACCTCCTGCGCGACGGAACCCGGATCGGCACGTACGTGCCGGCCGACCCGACCGGCAAGACGGCCGTGCCGGGCGTGTGGGTCGCGGGCAACGTCACCGCACCGGCGCTGCAGGTGATCAACGCGGCCGCGGCGGGCAACCTGGCCGGGGCGATGCTGACGTTCGACCTGGTCGCCGCGGAGACCGCCCGCGCGGTGCAGACCCGCCGCGCGGACGCGGCACCGTTCTCGGCCGCCGCCGAGCGGGCGGCCGCCGAGCGCGCCGCCGGCCACCACCACCACGGCCTGGGAGAGAATGCGTCCATGTCCGACGAGCTGGCCGAGACTTGGAACACCCGGTACAACGAGACCGCGTCGATCTGGAGCGGGGAGCCGAACTCTGCCCTGGTCAAGGAGGTCACCGACCTGACGCCGGGCCGCGCGCTGGACCTGGGCTGCGGCGAGGGCGGCGACGCGGTGTGGCTCGCCGGGCAGGGCTGGACCGTGACCGCGGTCGACATCTCCGAGGTCGCGCTGGGACGCGCGGCCGCGGCGGCCGAGACGCACGGCGTCGCCGGGCGCATCACGTTCCTGCAGCGCAACCTCGGGCTCTCGTTCCCCGAGGGGCAGTACGACCTGGTGTCGGCGCAGTTCCTGCACTCCTGGGGCGACATGCCCCGGGAGGAGATCCTGCGGCGGGCCGCGGCGGCGGTCGCGCCGGGCGGGGTGCTGCTGATCGAGGGCCACTCCGGAGCGCCGCACTGGCAGGAGTCCGACGGCTCCCCGGCCGGGGACCCGCACGCCGCGCAGCACCAGCACCCGGGCCACGAACTGCCCGGCCCCGACGAGGTCATCGCGGCGCTGCGGCTGCCCGACGGCGAGTGGGACCTGCTGGTCGTCGACGAGCACGAGCGGGTCCGGACGCTCCCCGACGGACGGGTCATCAACCACGTCGACAACACCGTGAAGCTCCGCCGGCGCCCCTGAAAGGATCGGACCGGTAGCGTTCGGGGCGTGCCACCACGCCCCCACACCGACCGCCCCCACACCGACCGCGCCCGCGCCGAATCGTTCGGTGGGATCGCCGCCGACTACGACCGGTACCGGCCCGGATGCCCGGACGCGCTCCTCGCCGACCTCGTCGCGCTGCGCCCGGCCGCGGTGCTGGACGTGGCCTGCGGCACCGGCAAACTCGCGGTGCCGCTGCGGGCCGCCGGTCTCGACGTCCTCGGCGTGGAGATCGACGAGCGGATGGCGGCGGTCGCCCGCGGGCACGGCGTCCGGGTGGAGATCTCGCCGTTCGAGACCTGGGACGGCGCCGGGCGCCACTTCGATTTGATCACCTGCGGCAACGCCTGGCACTGGATCGACCCGGACGCCGGGGCGGCCCGCGCCGCGGCGCTGCTGCGGCCCGGCGGGAGCATCGTGCGGTCCTGGACGTACGCGGTGCTCGACACCGACGCCCAGGCCCTGTTGCGCGACGTCTACGCCGAGCACGCGCCCGGCACCACCACCCACGCCGGGCCCGGCGGCGAGGATTCGTCGCCGGACCCGTTCGCGTCCCGGCCCGAGTTCGGCGCCGCCGAGCACCGGCGCTACCGCTGGGACCTGGAGGTTCCCGCGGAGGAGTGGGTCGGTCTGATCGCCACGTTCTCCGACCACCAGTTGCTGCCCGCCGCGCAGCGCGACCGGCTCCTCGCCGCGCTCCGCGACGCGCTCACCGCCGCCGGTGGCGTCCTGCGCGGCCACGGCGAAGCCGATGCCCTCTTCGCCCGCCGCCTCTGACCCGCGCGGGGCCCTGGTTACTCGGTGCGCAGGGCGGTCGCGGTGCGGGTCCGGGCCGCCCACGTCGCCGGTAGCAGCGCCCCGGCGATCGCGAGTACCACCCCGCCGAGGCCGAGGGCGACCAGCACCAGCGGGGAGAACACGTCCAGCAGCGCGCCGGGCAGTGTCGCTCCGGCGGCGCGGGCCATCGCCGGGACCAGCAGCCGGTGCAGCACCAGCCCGGCGCCGACCCCGAGGAGCCCGCCGGCCAGCCCGACCGGCACCACCGCGGCCAGCACGCCGGCGAGCGCCTGGCGGGGCGTCATCCCCAGCGCCTTCTGCACCCCGAGGTCGTGGACGCGTTCGCGGACGTCGAGCACGACGGTGTTCAGCACGCCGAGGCCGGCGACCGACACCATCAGGACGCTCAGCAGCCCGGACAGCGCCGCCACGATCACGACCAGGTCGGCCGGTCCCTCCTTCGGGGTGTCGTCGGCGAACAGCCCGTACCGCGTCACGGCGTCGCCGAGTTCGTCGGCGTAGTGGTCCGCGTCGGTGCCGCGGGCCACGTCGATGCTCCAGTCGGTCATCGTCGCGCCGGCCGCGGCCCGCGTGAGGAGGTTGAGCCCGTCGTCGTTGGGGTCGAACGTCTCCCCGACGATCGTCACCGTGAACGGCCCGGATTCCCCGCGCAGCGTGAGCGTGTCCCCCACCGACGTGTCGGTGGCGGTGAGCAGCCCGGTCGCGGCGACGGCCTCCCCGGGGCGGCCGAACCAGCGTCCGCCGACCAGGTAGTACCCGGCCCACGACGGGTCGGAGGTGAACGCGGTGACGCTCACCGGCCGCGACAGCGACGGGCTCGACGCCTCGGTGTGCGACGACCCGAACCACCGCGACGTGCCCGCCTGCGCCTCGATGGCGGCCGCGACCACGGCCGGGTCGCTTCCGGCCGGTGCGCTGCCGGCCGGGTCTGGGCCCTTCGGGGTGATCGTGTGCCGGCCCTGGCCGGAGCCCGGTCCGCCGTGGATCTCGACGTCGACCCGGGAGTGTTCGGCCGCGATCTGGATCAGCGTGAACGACGCACCGATCCCGACGGTGAGCGTGACCGCGGCCGTGCCGAACGCGATCGCGGCGACCATCGTGAGGGCGCGTCCCGGGGCGCGGAACGGCCGGGCCAGTCCGAGGGAGAGCGGCCGGGACAGCGGGACGCGCCCGAGGGCCCGCCCGGCCCACCGGCCGCGCCCGGCCGGCGGGGTGCGGCCCAGGGTGAGCGCGTCGACGGTCCGCAGCCGCCCGGCCCGCAGTGACGCCAGCGCGGCGATGACCGCGACCAGCCCCAGCACCCCGGTCACCACGGCGACGTCGACCCACGGCTCGATGTGGGTGGACGCGTCGGCGACGATCCGTTCGGTCTTCTGCAGCAGCGGGATCGCCGCCAGGTTGCCGCCGACGATCCCGATGCCGGCGCCGATCGTCGCCGGGATCAGCGCCTGCGCCATCCAGCCGCGCACCACCTGGCCGGGGGTGAACCCGAGCGATTTGAGGATCCCGATCCGGAAGTACGCCGACCCGACCGCGCCCGCGACGACGGTCCCGACGACCAGCGCGGCCAGCGCCAGCGCGAGCGCCCCGAAGCCGAGCAGGAACGGCACGAACAGCGCCGTCCGGCGGTTGGCGTCGAACCGGGTCGTCAGCCAGGACCGGGTCCCGGTGACCGCCCCGGAGGGCAGCGCCGCGGTGACCGCGTCCCGCGCGGTGTCCATCTGCGTGCCGGTGTCGTGGCCGTCGACCCGGTAGAGCATCTGCAGGCTGCGTCCGGTCGCGGGCAGCGCGGGGAGCGCGGCCGGGAGCATCCACGCGTCGGCGGTCTCGCTGACCGACCGGGCCACCCCGACGACCGTCACCCGGCCGCCGCCGTCGAGTGAGAAGGTCGCCCCGACCGGCGCACCGACCGGGGCACCGGCCGCCAGCACGATCTCGTCGTTCGCGGCCGGCCAGCGGCCGTCGAGCAGCGACAGAGAATCGACGCCGCTCGCCGGGCCGTGGCGTCCGACGACCGTGATCTGCGCGGCCGGGCCGGGGACGCCCTCCGGGGGTTTCAGCCCGACGGTCGCCACACCGAACGGTCCGGCGGTCCGCGTCACCCCGCCGGTGCCGGCGGTCGCGGCCAGTTGCGCGGCGGTCGCTTTCGCCGGGTCGGTGTACACGGTGAGGTGCGCGCCGTGCTGCGCGGCGAAGCCCCGGTCGAACGGGCCGCTCGCGGCGACCAGCAGGCCGACACCGAGCACCCCGGCGGTGACGGCGGCCGCGGTGGCCAGCAGAATCACCGCGGTCTGCACCCAGTGCCGGCCGACCCCGGACCGGACGACCTTCCCGAGTCCCTGGGGCCGACCGGGCGTCGCTGCGGCCGGGCGGGAGGGCGTGAGCGTGCTCATCGGGCGGCCCCGACCGCGGTGTCGGCGGTGATGCGCCCGTCGACGATCTCCACCGTCCGGGTGGCGCACGACTCGGCCAGCGCCGGGTCGTGCGTGACCAGCACGATCGTCTGCCCGTCGGCGTGCAGCTCGGACAGGAGCCGGGACACGTCCGCGCCGGACGCGGAGTCCAGCGCGCCGGTCGGCTCGTCGGCCAGCAGCAGCGCCGGGCGGTTCATCAGGGCCCGCGCGACCGCGACCCGCTGCCGCTGCCCGCCCGAGAGGCGTCCGGGGTAGGTCTGGGCGTAGCGGGCGATGTCGAGGTTGGTCAGCAGGTCGGTGGCGCGCCGCCGCGCGTCGGCCCGGCCGGCCCCGGCCAGCTGGGACGGCAGCACCACGTTGTCGAACACGGTCAGGTCGTCGAGCAGGTTGAAGAACTGGAACACCATCCCGATCGTGCGGCGCCGGTACTTCGCGGCTCCGGCTTCGCCGAGCGTGTCGACGCGCTGCCCGGCGACCAGCACTTCGCCGTCGTCGGGCTTGTCGAGCCCGGCGACCAGGTTGAGCAGCGTCGACTTCCCGCTGCCGGACGGCCCCAGGATCGCGACCGCCTCACCGGCGGCCACGGTGAGCGACACGTCGGCCAGCGCCGGCGGCCCGCTGTCGTAGCGGCGGCTGACGCCGCGCAGTTCGATCACGTTGTCGGTCATGAGGGTTTCTCCCCGTGGTCACGGTGCCGGTCGATACGGACGGGGCGGACGCTAGGGCCGCGGGCGACACGTCCACATCGGCCTGCGGACGCACTGGCCGTACCGCGGCGGGAGGGGGTCGCCGGGCGTCATCCTCACGGCGTAGTCGCCGCGGCGGCGGGAGTGATCCCGGGGAGCGACGCCAGGGGCGGGGCGCGCACCGCAGAATGAGCGCATGTTCCGAGAACGGCGTCCGGCCGGCGGGTGGCTGCGCGGCCTCGGCCGCGCGGCGCGTGGGCTGGCCGGTCAAGCGGTGCGCCCGTCCGGGCCGGTGCTGCCCCTGTCGCGGCGCAACTGGCTGTTCGACGTCGGGCTCGCGCTGTGCCTGGCGCTGATCGCGATCCTCAGCGGGAACGGGGACGACGACGGCTACGTGTCGCTGGAACGGACGTACCCGCCGTACGATCCGGTCCCTCCGGAACTCCCGCCGGTCCCTCCCGCCGAGGTGCACGACCAGGTGGCCGGCGGCACCGCCACGCAGATCCTGCTGCTCCTGCTGATCGCCGCGCCGCTGGTGTTCCGGCGCCGCTACCCCCTGTCGGTGCTCTCGGTCGTGCTGGCCACCGCCGCTCTCGTCGGCGACGACCTGCACAGCCCGCTGGAGCTCTCGTTCTACGTCGCGGTGATCGCCGCCTACAGCGCTGCGGTGTACAGCCCGTACCGGATCCCGGCGCTGGTGAGCCTCCTGCCGGCCGCGTTCCTGTTCCAGCAGTTGCAGAGCGGCGACGCCCAACCGGCGTTCGGCGGGGCGATCAACGCCGTCCCGCAGGGCGCGGTCCCGTACCTGATCCTGCTGCCGATCGCGGTCGCCGCGTACGGGCTGCGCAGCTGGCGGGCCCGCGCGGACGCCGAACGGGCCCGGGCGACCGCGATCGAGCAGGAACGCGCCGAGGTGGTGCGCCGCGCCACCGCCCGGGAACGGGCCCGCATCGCCCGGGAACTGCACGACGTCGTGACCCACAATGTGAGCGTGATGGTGATCCAGGCCGGTGCGGCCCGCAAGGTTCTCGACACCTCACCCGCGCAGGCCCGGGAGGCGTTGCTCGCGGTCGAGTCCGGGGGCCGGGCGGCGATGACCGAACTGCGTCACGTCATGGGCCTGCTGACGATCGACGCCGACCCCGCGGAGGCGGCCGAACCCGACCTCGCGCCGCAACCGGGGTTGTCGCAGGTCGGCCCCCTGGTCGAGCGGGTGCGCCACGCGGGTGTGCCGGTGGAGCTGGTCGTCACCGGGCGGCCGCGGCTGCTGCCCGACGGGATGGACCTGGCCGCGTACCGGGTGGTGCAGGAGGCCTTGACGAACACGGTGAAACACGCGGCGGGCACGTCGGCGGTGGTGCGGATCGACCACGGCGCCGACCGGTTGTGGCTGGAGGTCACCGACACCGGCCCGGTCCCGGTGCCCGGCTCCGCGTCGACGAGAGACGAGGACCCCGACTCGGCGGGGCAGGGACTGATCGGCCTGCGGGAGCGTCTGGCCGTGTACGGAGGGACGCTGCGCACGGGGCCACGGATCCGGGGCGGGTTCCGGGTCGAGGCGATCCTGCCGTACGCGGAGGTAGGCGCGTGAGCGCGCCGCGGGTGGTGGTCGCCGACGATCAGGCGCTGGTGCGGACCGGGTTCCGGATGATTCTCTCCGCGGACGGCATCGACGTGGTGGCGGAGGCCACCAACGGCGCCGAGGCGGTCGACGCGGTGCGGCGGACACGGCCGGACGTGGTGCTGATGGACATCCGGATGCCGCACCTCGACGGTCTGGAAGCGACCCGGCGCATCGTCACCGGCCCCGACGGGCCGCGGATCCTGATGCTGACGACGTTCGACCTGGACCGGTACGTGTACGCGGCGCTGTCGGCGGGGGCGAGCGGGTTCCTGCTCAAGGACGTGACGCCGGAGCAGCTGACCGCGGCGGTGCGGCTGGTGCGCACCGGGGACGCGTTGCTGGCTCCGGCGATCACCCGGCGGCTGGTCGAGCGGTTCGCACGCCGCGACGAGGCCGCGTCGGCGGTGCACCGGGATCTGGCCGGGCTGACACCCCGCGAGCTGGAGGTGCTGCGGTTGCTGGCGCGCGGGCTGAGCAACGCGGAGCTGGCGTCGCGGTTGTCGTTGTCGGAGGCGACGGTGAAGACGCACGTCGCCCGGATCCTGGGGAAGCTGCAGTTACGCGATCGGGTCCAAGCGGTCGTCGTGGCCTACGAAACGGGGTTGGTCTCCCCTGGCGAAACCTGATTTCGGCCCGCTACGGCCCTCTCAGAACGTTTTTGCTGGTCAGAGGGGTCGGTTTCGGCCCGCGGCGAGGCCCGCGACGAGTTGGATGGTCATCAGGACCATGAGGAACACCAGAGGGGTGTGCCACTGCCCGGTGTGCTGATACAGCGCGCCGACGATGACCGGCCCGGGGATCGACAGCAGGTACCCGGCGCTCTGCGCGAACGCCGACAGGCGCGCGACGGTGGCGGCGTCACGGCCGCGCAGCCCGATCATCGCGAGCGCCAGCGGGAACGAGCAGTTCGACATGCCGAGCAGCACGGCCCAGACCCAGGGGGCGCCGGCCGGGGCGATCAGCAGCCCGGCGTACCCGGCGAGGCCGAACACGGCCAGCCCGGCGGCCAGGAGGCTCTGGCTGCGCAGGCGCCCGGCCAGTGCGCCGAGCACGTAGGAGAGCGGGACCCCGAGCAGGGACGTGACCGCGAACAGCAGTCCCGCGGTCGACGCCGAGAGCCCGGCGTCGCGGAACATCTGCGGGAGCCAGCCCATGATGACGTAGGCCGCAGTGGCCTGCAGCCCGAAGAACACCGCGAGCGCCCACGCGGTCGGGTTACGGCTCAGGCTCCGGGCCGGCGCGGCGGCGGCCGGGGCCGTCGTCCCGGCCGGACGCGGGCGCGTCAGGAACAGCCAGGGGATCAGCGCGACCGCGGCGACCGCGGCCCACATGCCCAGGCCGGAACGCCAGCCGCCGAACGCGGAGGAGATCGGAACCGTGACGGCGGCCGCGGCGGTCGCGCCGACGTTGAGCGCGGTCGTGTAGACGCCGGTCATCGGGCCGACCCGCCCGGGAAAGTACTGCTTCACCACGACCGGCATCAGGATGTTGACCAGCGCGATGCCGCCCAGCCCGACCGCGGTCAGCGCGACGAACGGCGCCGGGCCGCCGACCAGCGGACGCAGGGCGAGGCCCGCGGTGAGCGCCGCGATGCCGGCCAGGATGACCGCGTTCACGCCGAACCGGCGGGCCAGGCGCGGCGCGGTCACTCCCACCAGCGCGAAACAGAACGCGGGCACCGACGTGAGCAGCCCGGCCACGGTCGCGCTCATACCGAGACCGGCCCGCATCTCCTCGAGCACCGGGCCGATGCTCGTCACCGCCGGCCGCAGGTTGACCGCGGTCAGGATCAGCGCGACGGCCGCGAGCCACGGCGTGGCCCGGGTGGCCGTGCGCGCGGGACGGCCGGCAGTGGTGACCGGGGTGTTACTCGAAGCTAAGGGCGTCGACACAATCCCATCATAGAATCATGGGATGAATCTTGACCCCGTCTCGCGGCCCCGGAGTCTCTCAGATCACGTCATCGCCACGCTGCGCGGGCAGATCACGTCCGGGGCGTGGCCGGTCGGGTCACGCATCCCCACCGAACCGGAACTCGTGGCGCAGCTCGGCGTCGCCCGCAACACCGTCCGCGAGGCCGTGCGGGCCCTGGCGCACAACGGGTTGCTCGACATCCGGCAGGGATCGGGCACCTACGTCGTCGCGACCAGCGAACTCGCCGGCGTGATGCGCCGCCGCTTCGCCGACGCCCCGCCGCGTGACGTCACCGAGCTGCGCGGGGCCCTCGAGGCGACCGCGGCGAGCCTGGCCGCCGCCCGCCGCACCGACGCCGACCTGCGCCACCTCGACGCGACGCTGGCCGAGCGGGAACGCGGCTGGGAGTCCGGCGACCGGGAAGCGTTCGTCACCGCCGACAGCGCGTTCCACCTGGCGGTCGTGGCGGCCGCGCACAACCAGGTGCTGGGCGAGTTGTACGCGGACCTCGGCGCGGTGATCCGGGAGTCGCTGCGCGAGCACTTCACGCCGGTGCTGCGTCCGGAGGACTACCTCGACCACGCGCGGCTGGTGGAGGCGATCCGGGCCGGCGACCCGGCGGCCGCCGCCGCCGAAGCGACGTCCCACACCGAACCCCTCCACGTTTCGTTCTGATTCGTTTTCGTCATTACGTAATGACTAAACAGAACGTTTCCATCCGCGGTGGCCACGAACACCTGAGTTCCGATAGGGTTCATTATCGGAAGTCTCCAGAGGCGGAGGGAAACGAGCACTCGTGGACGGCGGAACTAACGAAATAGCCGTCACCGGCGCACTGGCCCACCGAGGCGGCGTCGACCACACGATCTCCGCGGACACGGCCCGCCGCATCGCCGCCGCGATCCCCGCCAACACCGCCCGCGCCTACACCACCGACCGCGCCGCGTTCCGCCGGTGGTGCGCCACGACCGGCCGCACACCCCTGCCCGCCACCGCCGAGACCGCGGCCGAATACGCGACGTTCCTGGCCTCCGGCGGCGCACTCCGCGAAAACGGCGAGCGCCAGGGCCCCGCCGCGCCCCGCACGATCGAGCGGGCCCTCTCGGCGATCCGCACCGAACACCGCGAAAACGGATACCTCAACCAGCCCGACCTCACCGGGGCACGCCGGGTCGTCAACGGCCACCGCAAGAACCGCGCCCAGACCGGGGTCCGCGACCGGCAGGCCGCGCCGCTGAGCGTCGAGGACCTGCGCGCGATGGTCGCCACCTGCGTCCCCGCCACCCTCGCCGGTGCCCGCGACCGCGCGCTGATCGTCCTCGGGTTCAGCATGATGATCCGCCGCTCGGAGCTGGTCGCGCTGAACACCGTGGGCGACGTGCGCGACGCCCCCGGCGGCGCCGAAGTGCTGATCCGCTGGTCGAAAACCGACCAGGAGGCCGTCGGTGAATTGGTCGCGGTGCACTACGGCGCGAACCCGCTGACCTGCCCGGTCCGGCTGCTGCGCGCCTGGCGCGAACGCCTCGCGGTGGCCCGGCCCGGCGACGGCCCGCTGTGGATGCCGATCGACAAACACGACCGGCTCCCGCACCACCCGGACTTCTCCGGGAAACGCGGCACCGGCCGCCTGTCCGGAAAAGCGGTCGGGCTCATCCTCCGGGACGCCGCCCGCCGGGCCCAGGTCCCCACCACCGCGCTGTCGGCGCACTCGCTGCGCGTCGGGGGCGCCACCGCCGCCTACGAAGCCGGGAGCGACCTGCTGGCGATCTCGCGCCGCGGCCGCTGGAAGGACGGTTCGCCGGTGCTGCTGCGCTACATCCGCGACGTCGACAAGTGGAAGAACGACCCGATGGCCGGCGTGCTCTAGCTCCCCGGTGGTGCGTCGGCGATGCTGGGCCCGTGCAGTACGTGTCCCGAGCGCCGCGACCCCCGCTGGACGGGCTGATCGACGACCTCTACTACCTGCGGGGCGCACCGCCCTACGCCCGGCTGACGCTGCCACCGATGCCCGCGGCGCTGCTCATCGTCAACCTCGGGGCACCGTTTCGCATCCGCTCCGGCACTGGCCTCGAGACCGCGCAGTACGCCGACGGCTGCGTGATCACCCTGCCCACCCGCGCGCTCGAATTCGGCTACCCGATCCCGACCCGCTCGGTCGGCGCGCACCTCAAGCCGTGGGGCCTGGCGCCGTTCCTGCCGATGCCCGCGGCCGAGCTACGCGACCGGCCGGTGACGCTGGAGCAGGTATGGGGCCGCGCCGCCGTCGCCACGCTGCGCGACCGGCTGGCCACGGCGTCCGGGCCGCACCAGATGCTGACGCTCCTCGAAGACGAGCTGACACGACGCCTGGGCGAACATGCCGGCCTGGGGCTGGTCCGCCACACCGGCGGCGTCCTCGCGGCGGCCCGCGGCGCGGTGGCGATCGGCGGCCTGAGCGGGGCGGCCGGCGTCAGCAGCACCCACCTGGCCCAGCGGTTCAAGGAGCTCATCGGCGTCACCCCGAAGCGGCTGGCCCGCACCTACCGCTTCGCCGCCACCGTGTTCGCGATCGACCCCGCCGGCCCGGTCGACTGGGGCCGCCTCGCCGAGAGCGCGGGCTACTTCGACCAGGCCCACTTCGGCCACGAATTCCGGGCGTTCACCGGGCTCACGCCGACCCGCTACGTCGAGGTCCGGCGGCGGTTCCTGCACGAACACCCCGGCCACGTGATGGAGGGCTGGCCGCTGCCGGCCGATTGATTTCGTACAAGACCCCGCGCTCCCGGCACGCTAGTTTCGCGGGGGCCCCCGAGCGTTCCCGGGGGACGCGGAACAGAGGAGAGCCCCGTGGGCACGGTCGTCCTGTACAGCTCGGTGTCGGCGGACGGCTTCATCGCGGACGACAACGACCTGCCCGGACCGCTCTTCGACTGGCTGACCGGCGGCGACGTCCCGCTGGACGAGAGCGGCGTGCTCACGGTGTCGCAGACGTCCTACGACTACGTCCGGCCCTACTGGGACCGGATCGGGGTGACGATCGTCGGCCGCCACGTCTTCGACCTGACCGACGGCTGGGACGGGAAGCCCCCGGGCGGGATCGACCACGTGGTCGTCGTGACGCACCGCCCGCCGCCCGACGGCTGGGACACCCACGCGCCGTTCCACTTCGTCGACGGCGTCGAGGCGGCCGTGACCACGGCCCGGCAACTCGCGGGTGACCGCCTGGTCGAGGTCGCCGCCGGCGACGTCGGTGGCCAGGTGCTCGCCGCCGGCCTGATCGACGAGGTACGCATGGACGTCGTCCCGATCGTGTTCGGGACCGGCAAGCGCTACTTCGGCTCGGTCGACGCGCAGCACCTGCTGGACGACCCGGACGTGGTGATCCCCGGCAAGCGGGTACTGCACCTGCGCTACCGGGTGCGCCACTAACCACCAGCGCGGTGCCACTATGGCGCCATAGATACTTGTGATGGCGCCATAGTGGTGCCATAGTACTGCCATGGAACTCGCGCCGTATGTCACCGCACTCCGAGCCGACCTCGCCACCGCGGCGCAGGCCGGCGGAGACGACGCCCGGGCGCTCGCCGAACGGCTCACCGCACCACTGGAATCCGCGGCCCGCCTCGCCCTGCTCAACGCACTCACCGCCGCGATGAGCGAAGTCACCCTCGAACTCGCCCCCGGCTCGGTCGACGTCCGCCTCCGCGGCCTCGACCCAGAATTCGTCGTGACCCTCCCGGCGACACCGGAACCCGCCCCCAGCACCCCCACGCCCACGCCCGCGCCGCCCGCCGCGGAGCCACCCCCGGGCGACGACGACACCACCGCGACCGCCCGCGTCAACCTGCGCCTTCCCGGCCCGCTGAAATCCCGCGCCGAAGACGCCGCCACCCGCGAAGGCCTCTCGGTCAACGCCTGGCTGGTCCGCGCGGTCTCCGCCGCGCTCGACCACACCACCCGCCCCGCCCCGCCGCCCGCGGCCACCTCCTCCTCCCAGCGCTACACCGGCTGGGTCCGCTAACCCCCTCAGCCTCACCCCACCCCGGCTTCACCCCACCCCGTCCGGAGGTCAGCTCCGCCATGCCCATTTTCGACACCCCCGAGCCCATCACCGCCGTCTTCGACGCGGAATGCCTGAACCTGCGGATCGTCGCGAGCGACCGCACCGACACCGTCGTCACGGTCGCCCCCACCGACCCCGCCAACAGCCGCGACATCCGCGTCGCCGACCAAGCCACGGTCAGCTACGCCGCCGGCCGCCTCACCGTGCGCGCCCCCAAAAGCTGGAGCCTGTTCACCCGCCCCGGCACCGCCGCGATCACCGTCGAACTACCCACCCGATCCGACGTCCGCGCCGACGCCTCGATCGCCGACTTCTCCTGCACCGGCCCCCTCGGCACCGTCACACTCGCCACCTCCGTCGGCAGCATCCGCGTCGACGACGCCACCGACGTCCACCTCAAAACCGACCACGGCGACATCCACGTCGGCCACGTCACCGGCTACGCCGACATCTCCGGCTCCGGCCGCGTCGACGCACTCGACCTCGCCGCCGACGCCCACATCCGCAACCTCAACGGCGACAACCGCATCGAAGAAATCGGCGGCGACCTGCGCACCAGCACCGCCAACGGCCGCATCCGCGTCGGCACCGCCCACGCCGACGTCGACGCCAAATCCGCCAACGGCTCCATCCGCATCGACGAAGTCACCCGCGGACACGTCACCGCGAAAACCGCCGCCGGCGACATCGAAATCGGCGTCGCACCCTCCACCGCCGCCTGGCTCGACCTCCACACCCAACTCGGCTCGGTCCGCAACGGCCTCGACGCCACCAGCGGACCCGGCGACGCCACCCACACCGTCGAAGTCCGCGCCCGCACCCCCCTCGGCGACATCACCATCACCCGCGCCCAGGCCCGCTCATGATCACCGCCACCGGCCTCACCAAAAAATACGGCGACCACACCGTCCTCGACGACCTCCACCTCACCGTCGAAGCCGGCACCGTGTTCGGGCTACTCGGCCCCAACGGCGCCGGAAAAACCACCACCGTCCGGATCCTCTCCACCCTCCTCCCGGCCGACACCGGAACCGCGACCGTCGGCGGCCACGACGTCGCCACCGACCCCGGCGGCGTCCGCCGCCTGATCGGAGTCACCGGCCAATTCGCCGCCGTCGACGCACTCCTCACCGCCGAAGAAAACCTCCGCCTGATGGCCGACCTGCACCACCTCGGCCGCCGCGAAAGCCGCGCCCGCATCGCCGCACTCCTCGAACGCTTCGACCTCGCCGACGCCGCCCGCAAAGCCTCCGCCCAACTCTCCGGCGGAATGCGCCGCAAACTCGACCTGGCAATGACCCTCGTCGGCAACCCCTCGGTGATCTTCCTCGACGAACCCACCACCGGCCTCGACCCCCGCAGCCGCCGCACGATGTGGGACATCATCCGCGGCCTCGTCGCCGACCACGGCGTCACGATCTTCCTCACCACCCAATACCTCGAAGAAGCCGACGAACTCGCCCACCGCATCGCGGTCCTCGACCACGGCCGCCTCGTCGCCGAAGGCACCCCCGCGCAACTCAAACGCCGCATCGACGGGGGACACGTCGAACTGCGCTTCCCCGACGCCGCCACCCTGCGCACCGCAACCACCCACTTCGCCGGAGTCCACCCCGACCCCGACACCCTCACACTGCGCGTCCCCAGCGACGGCAGCGTCGCCGAACTACGCCGCCTGCTCGACACCCTCGACGCCGCCGGCATCGAACCCACCGAACTCGCCGTCCACACCCCCGACCTCGACGACGTGTTCCTCGCCCTCACCGGCCCCACCGACCACGGAGCACCCCGATGACCTTCGTCCTGGCCGACTCCGCGACTATGCTGCGCCGCAACCTGCTGCACGCCCGCCGCTACCCGTCGCTCACGATCAGCGGCCTGCTCCTCCCACTGATCTTCCTGCTCCTGTTCAACTACGTCTTCGGCCGGACACTCGGCGACGGTCTCGCCGCCGGCAACAACGACGTCACCAGCGCCACCCGGCCCTACATCGACTACCTGACCCCCGGCATCGTGCTCATGGCCGCCCTCTCCGGCGCCGTCAGCACCGCCATCAGCCTCAGCATGGACGTCACCGAAGGCATCGTCGACCGGTTCCGCTCGATGGCCATCTCCCGCACCGCATTCCTCACCGGACACGTCCTCGGCAACGTCCTGCAAACCATGGCCGCCGTCGTACTCGTCACCGTCGTCGCACTCGCGATCGGATTCCGGCCCGACGCCGGCCCCGTCGAGTGGCTCGCCGCCTTCGCACTCCTGACACTCCTCGTCCTGGCCTTCACCTGGCTCGCCGCCGCCATGGGACTCATCGCCCCCAACCCCGAATCCGCCAGCAACCTGCCGCTGCCGCTCACCTTCCTGCCCCTGCTCGGATCAGCGATCGTCCCGACGGACTCGATGCCGACCGGCCTGCGCTGGTTCGCCGAATACCAGCCCTTCACACCACTCACCGAAACCCTGCGCGGCCTCCTCCTCGGCACCCCGATCGGCACCAGCGCCTGGACCGCGACCGCCTGGTGCATCGCGATCGCGACCGGCGGCTACGCCTGGTCGGTCACCGCCTACCGCCGCCGCGCCACTACGTGAGCCCCCCGGCCCCGTCCAACGCACGAGACCCGATCCGGTTCGCCGCCGTGAACTCCGAATGCGACCGATACACCCACCATCGCCCTGCCGCCGCGCCACCCGGGGTCTCAGGAGTTTCCGGCGAAAAACAACCCGTTCCGTGTTCCATCACGCCACCGTCTCGGCCCGGCCAGCGCTGCGGGCGTGCCGGTGTGCCCGCACCCGACACGCGGTCGAACAGTAGGTTCGGCGCCGTCCGGTGGATGGCTGCCGGATGACTCGACCGCAATCCGGTCCTGGTGCCAGGTGCCGCCACTCACTGGCGCGGGCGGGACGGATACGAGAAACCGTCCCGATGCCCGCTGAGTACACCCAGGGTGACCAGTTCCGCGGTGCCCGCATCCACCTGTGCGACCTCTCCGGCCTCGAGATTCGCGATTGCGACGTCACCGGCCTGAAGATCGTGGACTGCTATGGGGGCAACGTCTCCCTCGGCGGCTTCGAGCGTGAGGCCGAGCATCACCGGTACGCGGTGCGCGACCCCACCGTGCTCCAGGCCGGTGCCCGAACCGAGTGACGGCGCGTCCCGGCAATGGACGGCGATCTCGCGGTGGACCTGCGAACCAGACGGCCCGTGAATACGAATGTTTCTCAGCACCGAACCTGGATAAGCGGACACGTGGGAAGGTACACGGCGGTTCATCCACCTGCCTTCAGCCCGAACGCGAGGCGGCGGGGCGCCTGCACTCGATAGCTGTCCGTCACCAACTCGGCAACCTCGACCCAGTCCGTCTCGTCGTCCAGCACCACTCCCACGACATTCACACCCCAGTCGGCCCGGAAGAACGGAGGGCCGACATGCGCCAGCGCGGCCAACTCCCCGGGCGGCGCCCGGAAGGTCATCAGGACGGCCGGATCGTCCGTATCGATGTACGCCGACCGCCTCCCGTCGGTGGAGTAGACGTGCAGGAACGTCCGCCGGCGAATCCGCCACCGCAGGCCGATCCACGCCGGCTCCTCGTACGCCTCGGGCAGCTCCCCGCAGATCACCCGGAGCCGGCCCACAACAGCGGGTGGAACGTCCACGATGTCGCTCATCTGCACCTCCCGCGCCCATCCTGCCCGCCGGGTAGGACACTCGACTAGCGTCAGGTGGATGGCGCGCACGTCGGTGCCGGCGAACGCGCCGTGGAAGCCGGCGATGCGGGTGTCGATGCCCTGCTGCAACACGCACAGCCCGACCCCGCGGTCCTGCAGCTCCACGGCGAGGGCGGCCAGGTGATGACCGATCGGCCGAGCCGATCGAGGCGGGTGATCACCAGCACGTCGTTCTCGCGCAGGTGCCGCATGGCGGCGTCCAGCTCCGGGCGGGAGGCGAGCTTGCCGGAAGCCTTGTCGATGAACAGCTCGGTGCAGCCGGCCGTGGTGAGCAGGTCGCGTTGGGCGTTGGGGTTCTGGTCGCGCTTGGACACGCGGCCATATCCGATCGTGACCTTGATTGCGGACACCGCCGCCGGATCCTCAGACCCGTCGCAAGACCCCTCCACCGGCCCGGCACACCCCCCACCCGAGACGACGACGCCCACTCCACGCCACCCGGTTGCACCCCACCGCCAACCCCTACGCATCCCGAGTACGCCTGCCCTAAACTCCCCCGTGTGACCAAGCGGATCACCATCAGCGTCCCCGACGACGTCGCCGCCCACCTCGAAGGCGTCGGCCCCCGGCACATCTCCGGCTACGTCACCGACGCCATCCGCCACCACGTCCGCCGCGAAGAACAACTCCGCCAGCTCGACGAAGCCTTCGCCGCCACCAGCGCCCCCGAACCACCCGACCGCGAACGCGCCGAACGCTTCCTCGACCACGTCGCCACCTGGCAACACAACCACCGGCTCGGCTCCGACGCGTGACCACCACCCGCGCCCCCAGCCAAGTCGGACTCGTCTTCGACCACCACCCCCTCACCGCCTACGCCACCAGCAAAAACCTCATCGCCCCCTCACTCGTCGCCTCCGTCCTCGAACGCCGCCAACGCATCGCCGTCTCACCCCTCGTCCTCGCCGAGGCCTACTGCTCCTTAGACCCCGAAGAAGCCGACGTCCTCGACCTCCTCACCGGAGGAGCACTCGCCGGCGCCCTCATCGTCGAACCCTTCGACGGCGACACCGCCCGGCTCCTCGGACGCGACTCCTCACCCACCCTCACCGCCGGCGGCGGACACCGCCCCACCCTCGCCACCCTCCACACCGCACAACTCGCCGTCCGTCACGCCGCCGGCGTCGTCACCGGCGACCCCGCACCCCTACGCAAACTCCTCGGCCCCGACTGGCCCGTCCTCTTCGTCTGACACACACCCGCAGCCGACTGCCAGACCGTCACCCTTCGACCCGGCCCGAACCAACCCCGGCCTACCGTCGACCCGTGACCACGACCGGCAACAACAGCCAGCCGACCCACAGCCCGGCACCCACGGCGACCCCCACCGACCCCACCCAGCGCCTACGCACCCTCGGCGCCATCAGCTTCACCGTCCTCGCCTGGGCCTCCGCCTTCCTCGGCATCCGCTACGCCGGCCACCACTACACCGCCGGACCCCTCGCCTTCGGCCGCCTCACCACCGGCACCCTCGCCCTCGGCGCCGCCCTCCTCGCCACCCGCACCTGGGTCACCCCCACCCGCCGCGAATGGCTACTCATCGCCCTCTGCGGCATCGCCTGGTTCGGCATCTACAACGTCGCCCTCAACGACGCCGAACGCCGCGTCGACGCCGGCACCGCCGCCATGCTCGTCAACCTCGGCCCCATCCTCATCGCCCTCTTCGCCGGACTCCTCCTCCGCGAAGGCTTCCCCCGCTGGCTCCTCATCGGCGCCGCCGTCGCCTTCACCGGCGTCATCCTCATCGGCATCCCCTCCGCCCGCCAAGGACACTCCGACGCCACCGGCGTCCTCCTGCTCCTCGTCGCCGCCCTCACCTACGCCATCGGCGTCCTCGCCCAGAAACCCACCCTCCGGCGCCTCCCCGGCCTCCAGGTCACCTGGCTCGCCTGCACCATCGGGACGCTCACCACCGCACCGTTCGCACCCGGCTTCGCCCACGAACTCACCCGCGCACCGGCCGGATCCACCGCGGCACTCCTGTACCTCGGACTCGTCCCGACCGCCGCCGCGTTCGGCACCTGGGCCTACGCACTCGCACGCACCGACGCCGGACGACTCGGCATCACCACCTACGCCGTGCCCCCGCTGGCCGTCCTCGGCGGCTGGGCCCTGCTGGGCGAAACCCCCGCCGCGCTGGCCCTCGCCGGCGGCGCCCTCTGCCTCACCGGAGTAGCCCTGTCCCGCCGCCGCTGACCCCTGGGGGTCCCAAAAAACGGGCCTCCACTGAGACGAACCGGGGAAGGAAACTCAGTGCACGCCCCAGGTCTGCGTGTTGCGGTCCTGCGCGAGCTCGATCCCGGTCACGTTGGCACCGAGATGGGTGTGATCGGAGAACAGCAGGTCGAGGTGAAAGTTGAACCGCCACGTGTCATGACCGTTGGGGCTGATGGTGACCTGGGTCGCCGCGCCGCTGCGCAGGGCATCCCACGTGCTGGGGTGCATGATCACCAGGTTGATGGGCCCGCTGTCGCTGTTGTCGCGGAACTGCCCGAAGTCGTTGTCAATCGCCGCTACCTCGGTCTGGTCGCGATCCCGGATGACCACGCTGACGTGCGTGTCGTGGTCCTTGTCCTCGTTGTTGGTGTGGAAGCTGACAGTCGCCTGTACCAGGGTGGCGCCTGGCGCGGCCTGGGCGGACGCCGGTACCCCGGCGACGACCACGGCCGAGCTGATGACCCCGCCGACCAGCAGCAACCGCATTGCTCGCATGCTCTCTCCTCGACAGACCGAACTGAGACCAGCTCGCTATGGCGACAACACTCACTACCGTCCCGAACGCATGTTGTAGTCCCTCGATGAGGGCGCCCAGATCCAGACCGGCACGTCCGTTGACCTTGGCGTCGAACGGTCCTGGACCTGCCGTCACGACCAGCCCGAGCGCCAGCGCACCCACGGCACGTTTTCCGACCGCGTGATTCCGCTTCTCCTTGCACTCCCGGCGATCGGGCCGGCCCGCTAGGCGGGGCCGCCGCATCCAAGATCGACGGTGGTGACCGGCTGACCGGCGGGCGTGGTCACAGCGATGGACCCGCAGATCGGGTGACCGGCCATGCCGCGCAGCAGATAGGTCCAGGCCAGCCCGTTGCCGACATAGAGCGACGACAGACCGATGATCGGGCCTGTCAGGTCGCCGGGCCGGATCGACGGGTGCACGTAGTAACGGCTGCCGCGGTGAAGGACCGTGAGGAAGTAACCCTGACAGCTGGGCGAATAGAACAGGTACGCGTCGCCGATCCCCGCACCCGTCGCTGGATCGGTCAGGTGCAGATGACCCTCGTCGGTGATCACCGAGGTGTTGAAACCGACCGAGTCCAGGGCGCAGCCGTTCTGGTACGGGTCCCCGCCGATCACCGGGGTGCCGACGATCGCGGCGGCTGGTGGCGCGGAACTCAGCGACACGATCGTCGCGGCCGCGAGAACGACTCCAATAATAGAACCACGAAGCCTCATGAACCCTCCATTCGACCTTTTTCGGTTCATATCGAACCACAACACCGCTGTTCCCACGCACCGGATCTGCCCCGGCCGTACCGGGGCGCCGGCAAGAGCGCTGCCACCACCGGCAAACGGTGAGGTGAGGCCGCGGCCCTCGCCGGCGGCCTCACCATCCGAGGCATCTGATCGTGGTCGGGGAGATCGAGGTGAAAAACGCGTGCGGCCCGACCTGCCGGACCGCGTCGTCCGGGTGCTCGCTTAGATGCGACGGGGCTTCTACCGCGGCCCGGGAACGCCAGGTTGCCCGGCACCGGCTTGATCAGCGACGACGAGCGCGTCGTCAAGAAGATTTGTCTGCCGGCGTTTGTTCGTGTGTACGTCGTGGTCGATCGTCCAGACGTAGGGGCTTGTTATTTTGTTGTAGTTCCCGGGCTAAAGACCGGTGGCCCGGACTCCCTGACGGGAACGGGCCACCGGGGTGAGGTGTACCGGTCAGGTCGCGGAGACCCACGTGGGGTTGGCCGCGACGAACTGATCGACCGTGTCGTTCTTGATCGCCTGCAGCATCTCGAGGCTCGTGTCGCTGAGCTTCTCGTACCAGATGCCGTCGACGGTCTCGGCGTTGAACTTGCCGCCGTTGGTCTTGATCATCGTGAGCTGCTCGGGCTTGATGCCCTTGAGCGTGAACACCCAGTCGGTGATCGACACGTTGTTGTTGTAGAACGTGACCGCTCCCCCGAGGGAGTCGAGGACCTTGCTCACCGTCACCGGGTTCGTGATGACCCCGGACGACGTGGCCTTCTGCATGATCGCCTTGATCAGCTGCTGCTGGTGACGCTGGCGGCCGTAGTCGCCGTCGTTGTCGGCGAGCAGGTCGCGCTGGCGGGCGTAGTCGAGGGCCTGCCAGTTCGTGAAGTTCCGGCAGCCGGGGTAGTACACCTGCGGCCGCACACCCGGGCGCCGGCCGGCCGGGGTGCCGTCGGGGTTGATGTAGTACGGCGCGGCGCGCTTGCCGGTCTGCTTGTCCCACCCGATGTGAATCGACGTGACCTTCTCGTCGACACACATGCGGACGCCCTTGAGCGCGGTGACCACCGACTCGAGCCCGGCGAAGTTCACGATCGCGGCGCCGTCGATCTTCATGCCGCCCATCAGGTCGCTGACCGTGTTGGCCAGGAGCTCGAGACCCTTGGTGCGGCCCCCCTTGTCGCGGAAGCCGAACTGGAACGCGGCGTTGATCTTGTCGCGCCCGCCGGGGTACTGCGTGTCCGGGAACGGGGGGATCTTGACCAGGCTGTCACGCGGGATCGACGCCAGATACGCGTGGTCGTGGGCCGCGTTGATGTGCGCGATGATGATCGAGTCGGCCCGGACACCGGCGGTCGGGTCGGTGGACCGCTCGTCGATGCCGACCAGCAGCAGGTTGATCGGGCCGTCGATCGACTTGCCGGTGTCGGCCGCGTCGCCGAGACCGCCGTCGTGCGTGATCTTGCCCGCGTAGTGGTTCACCGCGGCCGGAATGCCGACGCCCACGCCGACCGAGAGGACGACGAGCACGGCGCCGAACGCGACCGCGAGCCAGGCCCAGCGCGGGCCACCCTTCCAGGTGCCGGGCCGGCGCGGCGGGCCACCCGGGCCGGTGGGCCCACCGGGAGCGGGACCGGGACTACTGGGGACCGGACCGGGGCTGCCGGTGCGCTCCGGCGAGCCGAGGCTAGTCAGCCCGACCTGCCCGGTCAGCGCGATTCACGCGGCCTGCCCGGTGACTGCGACCCGCCCGGATGTCGCGCCGACGCATCAACAACCTCATCTCTCTGGCCGTTATCCGCACACTCTATTGCCCCGGTGCCATCGCGTCGGTAGCCGGGGAAACACTCGTTCAATCCGTAACGCGTTCCCCCGGTGAGGGGTTCGGTGGCAGTCGTCCGGGGTCCGACGTATGGGCTTGTTATTTTGGTCGTGCTAGCGTCGGTAGTCCTCCGCTGCTCCGGATCGAGGGTCGAGATGCCGAGTGATTCCGAGTCCGGCGCCGGGCCGGCGGGCGTCGCGGTCGTCACCGGTGGCGGCAGCGGGATCGGCCGCGCGGCCGGTATCGCGCTGGCCGCCGCCGGTTTCCGCGTGACGTTCGCGGGCCGCACCGAGGCCACCGTCGCCGAGTCCGCCGCGCTGGCCACCGCGGCCGGCCCGTCGGCCGCCACGGCCGCGGTGGCCGACGTGACCGATCGGGCCGCGGTCGACGCGCTGTTCGGCGCGGTGGTCGCCGCGCACGGCCGGATCGATCTGCTGGTCAACAGCGCCGGGGTGTTCAGCGCCGGCCACCCCGTCGCCGACACGACCGACGACGACTGGGACGCGTCGCTGGCCGTCAACGTGACCGGGAGCTTCTCCGCCGCCCGGGCCGCGTTCCGGGTGATGTCGGCGCAGGAGCCCCGCGGCGGCCGGATCCTCAACCTCGGGTCGGTCTCGGCCCAGGTCCCCCGCCCGCACGCGACCCCGTACACGGTGTCCAAGCACGCGATCACCGGCCTCACCCGCGCGCTCGCGCTCGAAGGCCGCGACCTCGGCATCGCCGTGGGGCAGCTCGACGTCGGCAACGCGGCCACCGCGATGACGCAGGGGCTGCAGGTCGGCGCGCTCCAGCCCGACGGCTCGCGCCGGGCCGAACCCGCGTTCGACGTCACCCACGTCGCCGACACGATCGTGTTCCTCGCGCGCCTCCCGCTCACGGTCAACGTCCCGTTCCTGACCGTGATGGCCACCGGCATGCCGCTGCTCGGGCGCGGCTGACCGGAGGCGCCGCTCAGCGGGCCAGACCGGCCTCGATGCCGTCGAGCAGCCAGCGCAGGCCCTGGGCGAACGTGTCGGCGCTCAGGGCCCGGGCCTCGACCGCGGCCCGCAGGTGCGGGAACTCGCCGCCCTCGAGCAGGGCCCGGTAGAACGGGTGGCCCAGCGTGCGGGCGTGGGCCGCCGGGGGCGCCACCGCCGTCCGCGTGACGTACCCGAGCACGTAGTCGTCGACGGCCACCAGGATTTCGAGCCGGCGGGCCGGGGGCAGTCCCAGCGGGTCCGTCGCGCGGAACGACTGCTCGAGGTGGCGCAGCCCGTTCGGGCCGCCGAACCGGCGGCCCTCGGCCATCAGCGGCACCAGCCACGGGTGACGGGTGATCTGGTCGCGGGTCGACTCCGCGATCCCGGTCAGGGCCTCGCGCCAGTCGTCCGGAAAAGGTTCCGGGAGCACGGTCTCGGCGGCGGCCGCGTCGCCCATCAGGTCGAACAGGTCGTCCTTGCTGCCGAGGTAGGTGTAGAGGCTCATCGCGCGGGCGCCGAGTTCGGCCGCGACGCGGCGGATCGACACCGCGGCCAGCCCTTCGCGGTCGGCCAGCGCGGTGGCGGCGGCGACGATCGCCGCGCGGCTCAGCGTCGAACGCCGCCGGGTCTCCGGCCGGGCCCAGATCGGCTCCCGGGTCCCCGGCTCCTGGGGCTCGAATTCCTGGGGCTCCGGTTCCGGCGCCTCGGACTCCTGGGCGTCTTCCGGGGCGTCCTCGGCGAGGTCGGCGCTGGTCATGGACCCCATCGTAGCCGTACGGCGTACGACTCAGACGCTACGCTGTACGCCACAGCCGCTACGGCGTACGCTCGGCGTACACCGTAGCGGCTCCAGAAAGGTCCTCATGACCACCACCGCGCCACCCCCGCGCCTCGACCCGCAGATCCGCCGCCTCGCGGTGGTCGTGCTCGCGGGCACGATCATGACCGTCCTCGACACGACGATCGTCAACGTCGCGATCAACGACCTCGGCCGCGACCTGCACACCTCGCTCTCCACGATCCAGTGGGTGCTCACCGGGTACACGCTCGCGCTCTCGATGACGATCCCGCTCACCGGCTGGGCCGTCCGCCGCTTCGGCGCGCGCCGGGTCTGGCTGGCCGCGCTCCTCGCGTTCGGCGCCGGCTCGCTGCTCTGCGGCGTCGCCTGGTCGGTCGGCAGCCTGATCGTGTTCCGGATCCTGCAGGGCGCCGGCGGCGGCGCGCTGCTGCCGGTCGGCCAGACGATGCTGGCGCAGGCGGCCGGGCCGGAGCGGATGGGCCGGGTCATGTCGGTCGTCGCGATCCCGGCGATGCTCGCGCCGGTCCTCGGGCCGGTGCTGGGCGGCGTCATTCTCGACCACCTCGCCTGGCGGTGGCTTTTCTTCGTCAATGCGCCGGTCTGTGGGGTTGCCGTCGCTCTCGCGGCCCGGTGGTTGTCGTCGGATCATGGTGGATCAGATGTCCGGGTCCGGTTGGATGTGATCGGTCTCGTGTTGTTCTCCCCGGGGCTCGCCGCCCTGGTCTACGGTCTGTCCGAGGCCGGCAACGGCGCCGGCCTCGCCAGCTCTCGCGTCCTGGCCTGGGTGTCGGCCGGGGTCGTGTTGCTCGTCGCGGGTGTCGTCCACGCGGGGCGGGCGCAGGCGGGTGCGGCGCTGATCGACGTCCGGCTGTTCACCCGCCGCGCGTTCCTGCTGCCGACCGCCGGGGCGTTCTGCTACGGCGTCGGGCTCTTCGGCGTCGTCGTGCTGCTGCCGCTGTACTTCCAGCTGATCCGCGGCGCCGGGTCGCTGGAGGCGGGCCTGCGCCTCGCACCGCTGGGTCTCGGCGCGATGCTGACGATGGTGGTGTCCGGGCGGCTCGCCGACCGGTACGGCGCCCGCTGGATCGCGGCCGGCGGCGTGCTGACCGTGGTCGCCGCGCTCGCGGTCTGCACCGGGGTCACCGGCGGCACGAGCCTGCCGCTGCTGCTCGGCGTCGTCTTCGTGATCGGGCTCGGCCACGGGCTGGTGACGCCGCCCCTGATGGCGGCCGCGTTCCGGGGCCTCGACCGGTCGCAGGCCCCGGCGGCGTCCACCGCGGCCAACGTCGTCCTGCGCGTCGGCACCGCGATCGGGCCGGCCGTACTGGCGGTCGTCCTGCAGAGCGCGATCCGCGAGCGGGTGCCCGGCGCGGCCGGCACGCTGGCCGACGCCGGCCGGGCCGTCGCGTCCGGCGGCGCCGACGCCCTGGCCGGCGCCTTCGGGGAAGGCTTCCGCTGGGCCGCCGCGGCGTTGGTGGCCGCCCTCGTCCTGGTGCTGGCGATTCCGGGGGTCAGGCCAGTACCGCGGCCGGAGCCGGAAGAAGGCGGGCCAGCTGGCCCGCCAGCTGCTCCGGACGCGTGAAGTAGGCGTCGTTGCTGCCGTCGACCCGCAGCACCGACAGGCCCGGTACCTCGGCGGCCAGGCCGGTCAGGGCGGCGGTGACCCACTCCCGGTACGCCAGCCAGACCAGGCCGAGCTCGGTCGGCAGCACCTCGGCGAGGTCGGACTCCCGGCTCAGCACCGCGACCGCCGGGCACCGCACCCCGCGGTACAGCCCGGCGACGTCGAGCGTCTCGACCGCGCGCAGCGCCTGGCGCAGCGTGTCGGGCGCGTCCCGCAGCGCGGCGCCGAGGTACGCCGAGAACGCGGCGATCGACGCAGCCGGATCCGTGCCGGGCGGGAGCGCACCGAGCTGGTCCGGCCGCACCGGGTTGCCGTACCCGTCGATGCTCACCGCGAGGGGGCACTCCGGGTGCCCGGCCGCCCACCGCGCGGCGACCGCCCCGCCCAGGCCGTGCCCGATCACGGCCGGGCGCTCGAGACCGAGCGCCCGCACGACCGCGTCCAGGTCGGCCACGACCGCGTCCCAGGTCCAGTCCCCGGCCCCGGACCGGCCGTGGCCCCGCGGCTCGACCGCCACCGGCCGGTATCCCAGCCCGCGCAGCAGCGTGCCCACCGCGTCCCAGGAATCGGCCGTGGCCCGTGCGGCCGGAAGCAGAACCAGGTCGCCGCCCCAGCCGTCGCCGGACCCGCTCTGCGGGTGACGTCCGAAGTCCCGGACCGAGATGGGCACGCCGGCGGGGACGAGGACGTCAGCGGGCGGCAGCCCCAGCGCGTTCATGATCCCCACTGTCTCGCCCGCGTCGACCGAATATCCGGGCCGCGGCCCGGTCGGCCACGTACACCGCACCCAGCAGTGTGGACACCGCCCACAGCAGGGTCGCGCCCACCACCTGGTCCTGCTGCACGCTCGCGCTCCCCCACGGCCACCGCAGCACCATCACCCGCAGCAGGCCCGTGTACCACTCCGGTGCCACGATCCGGCCGGAGACCGCGAGCAGCACACCCGCCGCCGCCGCCGTGCCCGCGGCCAGCACCACCACCGCCAGCCGGCTCCCCTGGCCGCGGCGCGCCCCCGGCCGCGGGTCCGTCCCGCTCACGAACCACACCACGAGGACGCCACTGAGCAGCAGAACGGCGTCGACCAGCAGTTCGGTGGCGTAGGACCAGCGGGCTTCCTCGAACACGCCGGTGAAGTAGACGCCGAACGGGCCGGCCGCCCACAGCGCGACCACGGTGACCGGTGACGTGAGGTACCGGGCGGTGCGCGAGCGCAGCACGGTGCGCAGCCAGCCGCCCGGGCCGGCGCGCAGCGCCAGGGTCAGGGGCGCGGCCCGGACCAGGAGCAGCGGGGCGGCCACCGCGAGCAGCAGGTGCTGGATCATCGCGACGCTGAAGTACGGCGCCGTGTACCGCGCGACACCGCTGTTCGTCGCGACCAGCACGACCGCCACCCCGGCGAGCCACGCGACGCCGCGCCGGGCCGGCCAGACGACCCCGGCCCGGTGCGCCCGGGTCTCGAGCCGCAGGTACCCGGCGGCCAGGGCGGCGCAGACCACCAGCCAGACGAGATCCAGCCGCCAGCCGGTGGCCAGCTGCCCGAACGAGAGGCTCGCGGGCAGGTCGTACCCGAACATCTGCACGCCGGCCGACTCGTGGTGCGCCGCCCCGGCGCCGGATTCCAGCGGTGCCGGCACCCGCGACAGCGCGACGATCAGCCCGGCGACGGCGCCGAGCAGCACCAGCTCCAGCACGGCGAACCGCAAGAACGGCGCGGTGAGGCCCCGGCCGATCGCCGGGATCGTCTGGGTGCGGTGCCAGTGCCCGATCGCGGCCAGGGCCGCCAGGGCGACGAGTTCGACGGCGACGAGCCGCCCGTAGGCGCTGTCGAGCCCGGTGTCGGACGGGCCCAGCACCAGGACCGCGTGCAGGATCGCGCCTGCGCCCGCGGCGCACACGCAGGCCAGCGCGGCGCGGCCGTACCACCCGGCGGTGCGCTGGAGCGCGTCCCTCCCCGCGGGGCCGGTAGCGGCGGCGCCGTCGGTAGCCGCCCCACGGTCGGTAGCCGCGGCGCGGAGGCGGAGCAGGAGGGCGCCGAGGGCACCGGTCCAGAGGGTCAGCGCGCCGAGGTGGAACAGCAGTGCACCGGCAGCGAGCCTGGTGTCGGCGACCGGCACCTCCTGCGCGACGAACGCCGACGGCGCGATGCCGAGCAGCGCCGCCCCGAGCGTCGCGGTCGGGGCCCGCCGGGCGAGCAGCAGCGCCGCCACCGCCGCACCGGCCGCCACCGCCCGGGCCCGCCCCGGCGGCGTCCCGAACCCCACGCCGCCGAGCGCGCCGGAGGTCAGCACGTCGGTCACCGGCCGCCCGAGCTCGTCCGAGATCGTCAGCAGCCAGGCCACGACGGCCGCGGCCACCCAGACGAGGGCCGCCCGCGCCGCGAACGCCCGGTGCCGCGCGCCGGCCCCGCCCGGCGCAGGGCCGTCGCTCCAGAACGCGGCGGCCAGCGCGTTGCCCGCGACCAGGGCCGCGGCCAGGTCGCCGGTGAGCCGGGCCAGCGGCAGGCCCCACCCGGTGAACGCTCCGGCGTCCGGGAGCCCCGGCACGATCGCCTGGCCGTCGCCGTAGCCGAGCGCGACCGCGGTCGTGCCGAGCGCGACCGCCCCGGCGGCGACCCCGACCACCAGCGTGGCCCGGCCGGGTGGAACCAGATTCTGCAGAGGTGTGGCGTGCCCCATGCCTCTCCTACGCGCCGAAGGAGCGGTCAGTTCACCACGCCGTCGAGCAGGCCGGCCCGGCGGGCGAGCGCCGCCGCCTCGGTGCGCCCGCCGGCCCCGAGCTTCGCCATCAGGTTCGACACGTGCACGCTCACGGTCTTGTCGCTGATGTACAGCGCCCGGCCGATCTGCCGGTTCGTCCTCCCCAGCGCCAGCAACTCCAGAACCTGCTGCTCGCGGGGCGTCAGTTCCGCCTCCCGTCGCTCCGCCGCCGCCCGCGCGGGCACGCGCGCCGGCCCCGCGCCCCGCAGCAGCCCCAGCGCCTCCAGCTCGGCGAGCAACGGCTCGGCCCCGAGCGCCTTCGCGACCGCTCCGGCCGCCTCGGCCTCCCGGTGCGCCCCGGACTGGTCTCCGGTCGCCGACAGGGCCGCCGCGTAGCGCGCCACCGACCGGGCCCGCTCGAACGGGTGCCCGTACCCGAACTCCTCGACCGCGTCGCGCCAGACCGTCACCAGTTCGCCGGCGCCCGGCGCATCGACCCCGGCGGCCCAGCGCAGCCGTGCCCACTCGGCCTCGGCGCGGGCCACCCAGGCATGGCTCTCCGGCCCGCCGAGCCGCCCGCGGCGGCTGCGCGCGGCCGCCGCGTGCTCGCGCACGACGGCGATCAGCGCCGACCCGCGGCCGGCCGCGGCCACCCGCTCGTCTTCCGGGGCACCGGCCACCGACGCGGTCAGCGCCGCCAGCGCGAGCGTGTGCAGGCGGTACCGGGCGTCGAACCACTCCTGCCCCCAGAGCGTGCCGACCGTCTCGACCACGTCGTCGTGCGTGGACAGTGCCCGGGTCACGTCACCGCGCTGCCCGTAGACGTCGATCAGCGCGGCACCGCCGAGGATGCCCATCATCGCGTCCCGTTTCCACCAGGGACGGTTCGCCTTGGCCCGGCGGACCGCGTCGGCCGAGCCCCGGCCGGCGTAGACCGCGAGACTGGCCGCCACCAGCCCGGCCCGGGCCAGCGCCGGGGCGTCGGGGTGCGCGTCGGCCCGGCGCACCGCCTCGTCCCACCGGCCGGTCACGTAGTCGGCCTGCACGAGCATGATGTGCGCGTCGGCGCCGTAGGGCGCCCAGGGCCGCCCGCCGTCGCGTGCGATGGCGGCGACCTCGACGAACGTGTCGCGGGAGTGCTCGAGCTGGCCGCGTTCGTACTGATAGACCGCGAGGCTGTACTTCGAGCGGAGGTTCGCGCGCAGGTCACCGGATTCCCGGGCCCGCGCGATGCTCTCGCGCAGCAGCCGCTCGGCGTCTTCCGGCGCACCGCGCCAGCGTTCGACCCGGCCGCGCGTGGTCACCGCGTCGGCCTCCACGTTGAGCGTGCCGACCTCGACCGCGACCGCCCGGGCCCGGTCGGCGTAGCGGATCGCCTCGTCGGCGGTCTCGTCGTTGCCCGACAGCGCCCGGGCGAGCGCGGCCAGCGCCCGGGCCCGCAACGCGCTGGGCGGCTCCTCCGGCACCGCGTCGAGCGCCTGCCGGGCCAGCGCGACGACGTCGTGCCCGCTGTCGAGCGTGAGCGCGTGGTCGGCGAGTTCGATCAGCAGCGTGGCCCGGACGCCGGCCGGTGCCTCGGCCGGCAGGCGGCCCAGCGCCTCCTCGATCAGGTGCACGGCCCGGAACGGGTTCCCGGCGTGCGACGCCGCCCACGCGGCCTTGCGCGGCAGGTCGGCCACCGTCCGCGGATCGTCGACCAGCGGCTGCAGTTCCTGCGCGGCCTCGTAGAGCCGTAGCGCCTCCCCCGGCGCCGCGATGCGCATGGCCTCGTCGCCGGCGCGGATCCCGGCGTCGAACGCGGTCGGCGGGTCACCGGCCTCGCGGGCGTGGCGGGCCAGGTCGGCGTCGGTGCCCGGCAGCTCCTGCGATGCGATGACCTGCGCGAACTGGGCGTGGTGGCGGCGGCGCTCACCGGGCAGCAGATCGTCGTAGACGGCTTCGGCCAGCAGCGCGTGCCGGAACACGTACCCGTCGGAGCCGGTCCGGTCGAGCACGTAGGCCTCGGCCGCTTCGCGCAGCGCGGCGTCGAGCGCGGCGTCGTCCAGAGCGGCGACGCGGGCCAGCCGGTCGTGGCTGATCTCCCGCCCGGCGACCGCCACCACCTGCAGCACGTGCCGGGTCTGCGGCGAGAGCCGCTCGATCCGGAGCAGCAGCAGGTCGGCGAGGTTGCGCGGCACCCCGGGGGACGGGCCCGCTCCGACCCCGACCTCGGCCAGCAGCTGCTCGGCGAAGAACGCGTTGCCCTGGGCCCGGTCGAGCAGGTCGCTCAGCGCGCGGTCGTCGACGTCGGCGCCGGACCCACCGGCCAGGCCCCGCAGGATCGCCGCGACGTCGGCGCGGCCGAGCGGTTCGAGCGGCACCCGCAGGACTCCGGGCAGCCGGCCCCACTCCAGCGCCACCGACCGCAGCGGATGGCGCCGGTGCAGGTCGTCGGAGCGGTACGAGCCGACCAGGACGACCGGCGCGTCGGGCTCGGCGGCCAACCGGGCCAGCAGGAACCCGAACAGGTCGCGCGTCGCGCCGTCGGCCCAGTGCAGGTCTTCGACGACGAGCAGCACCCGCCGCTGCGCCGAGAGGTCGAGCAGCGCGCCGAGCACGGCCTCGTAGAGATCGGCCGGATCGAGCCGCCCCTCGCTCCGGGCGCCGCCCTCGGACCCGACCAGCCGCCGCTGCGGCAGCAGCCGGGCCAGCGGCGGATACGCCGCGCGGAGCGTGCCGACCGCGTCCGGCTCGTCGCGCGCGAGCCGCCCGAACGCCTCGCTGACCGGCAGGAACGGCACCGCGTCGCCACCGAAGCTGACGCAGTGCCCGACCAGCACCAGCGCGCCGTCGGCGGCGGCCGCGCGGGCGAACTCGCGCAGCAGCCGCGTCTTGCCGATCCCGGCCTCGCCGGAGACCAGCGACGCCGCCGGCGGGCCCGGGGTGAGCAGCCGGCCGAGCGCCGCGAGTTCGTCGTCGCGCCCTACCAGCGGCGTCGGCTCGGTCGTCATGAACCCATTGTGGTCCCCGGGTCCGACAGAATTTCCGGGCACGCGGTCAGGACGGGCGAAGCTTCGAGCGCGCGAACAGCAACGTCGCCAGCCGGGCCCGGTGGCGTCCCGGCCTCTCGCCGGCCTCCCGGCGGGGGGCACCGCGGGAGAGCCGCTCGCGGGTGTAGTCGTACTGGGCCTTCGCGAATTCCTCAGTCAGGGAGAACATGCTCCTACGGTGGGCGTCTGAGGGGGGTCCGGGCATCGCCAGTACTCCCTAGACCGGGCCCCCTTAGACCCGGCGGCGACGCCTTAGCCGCGTCCGGCGCGAACGGGCACCCGCCGATGCCCCCGGCGCTGGGGTGAGCACGAGCGGGTGCGTGCGGGCGACGGCGGTGGACGCGATCTCGTCCGGGTACGTCCCGATCGTGGTGCGGGAGGCGGTGGGCGACCGCGACTCCCGGCCGCACGAGGCGAACCTGGTCGATCCGGCCGCGAAGTACGCCGAGGTCCGGGACGAGGCGACGGTCGTGCGACGGCTCGCGATCTGAAACAAGTTCTCTTTCGGCGGGCGAATGGGCGCTAACATATCGACGCTTCGAATCCGGCTGGCAGGAGCGGCGATGAGCACGGTGAGCGCGCCCCGGCGCGAGTACGACCCGGTCGACATCAGCACGATGGACTTCTGGTCGACCACGGCCGCCGACCGCGAGCGCACGTTCGCGATGTTCCGCGACGAGCGGCCGGTCTCCTGGCACCCGATGCCGGAGAGCGGGCTGATGGACGCGCCCGACGACCCCGGGTTCTGGGCGGTCATGCGCCACTCCGACATCGTGGAGGTCTCGCGCCGCAACGACGTGTTCGTGTCGGGCCGGGGCGTGATGTTCGGCAACGTGCCGGAGGAGTTCCTGGAGGCGTCGCAGTCGTTCCTGGCGATGGACCCACCGCGGCACACGCTGATCCGCAAGCTGGTGTCGGCCGCGTTCACGCCGCGCCAGGTCGCGCGGATCGAGGACCAGATCGCCGCGAACGCCCGGATCGTGGTGCAGGAGCTGGCCGCGACCGGCGGTGGCGTGGACTTCGTCGAGCACTGCTCGACGAAACTGCCGATCCGGACGCTGGCCCAGATGATGGGGATCCCGGAGTCCGGCTGGGACACGGTCGTGACGCACGCGAACACGCTGGTGTCGGTCGCCGACCCGCAGTTCTGCGCCGGGCGCGATCCGCTCGAGCTGCTGGTCGAGGCGTTGTTCGCGCTGCACCAGGAGGCGCAGGAACTCGCCGCGCGGCGGCGGGTCGAACCGGCCGACGACCTGATGACCGCGCTGGTGCAGGCCGAGGTCGACGGCGTCGGGCTCACCGACGCCGAGATCGCGGCGTTCTTCGTGCTGCTGTCGGTGGCCGGGAACGACACGACCCGGCACACCACGTCGCACGCGATGCGGGCGCTGACGCTGTTCCCGGCGCAGCGGGAGTGGCTGAGTGAGGACTTCGACGGGCGGATCGGCACCGCAGTCGAGGAGTTCGTCCGCTGGGCCACGCCGGTGATGACGTTCCGGCGGACCGCGTCGCGGGATTTCGTGCTGCAGGGGAGGGAGATCGCGGCCGGCGACAAGGTCGTGATGTTCTACGCCTCGGGCAACTGGGACACGTCGGTGTTCGCCGATCCCGACCGGTTCGACCTGTCGCGCAAGCCCAACCCGCACGTCGCGTTCGGCGGCGGGGGCGCGCACTACTGCCTCGGGACGAACGTCGCGAAGGTGCAGTTGCGGTGCCTGTTCCGGGAGCTGCTCCAGCAGTTGCCGGACCTGCGGGCGGGCGAGCCCGACTACGTGGCCGGCGCGTTCATCCACGCCGTCCGCCGCATGCCCTGCGACTTCTGAACCCCCCGGCCCCGATCCGGTCGTCGGGCTTGCGTCCACGCGCGTGGAGCAATTCCCGGGGCGCCTGAACACCGGCTGGCGCGCGGATGGAATCCTGTCCCCCGTGAGCGCCACGCGGTTGATCGAAACGACGCCCGGGAACTTCTCGCTCGTGCTCGACGCCGGCTCCACGCCGGCCGACGCGGCGGTGTCCGACGCCGGGCACGAGCCCAACGGGTACTTCTGGGAGGGCGTCGCGGCGTTCCTGGTCGGCACCGAGGCACCCGGTCTCAAGGACCGCTTCGCCTACGACCCCGAGGGCGGTATGTTCTGCGCCTACGGCGCCGACCGCGAGGCCCTGGAAGACCTCGGCATGCTCCTCGACGAGGTCGCCGCCGACCCGGCGCGGATGACCGAGGTCCTCACCAGCGCCGAAGCGAACGGCTTCGAGTTCGACGACTGACCGTGACGACCGACGCGTGTAAGCCGGCATGAAGGTGGGGTATCCGCGCACCCGTGACTGTTGACGACGAGCGGCGCCGCCGCCGGCGGCGCAACCCGCTCACCTGGGCCCGCCGCCGAAGCGACCTGAAGAAGCTCCGGACGATCGCCTCCCAGCTCTACGGCTGGGACGAACTCCGGCCGGTGCAGTCCGAAGCGATGCTCAACCTGGCCAACGGGAGGGACACGCTCGTCGTCGCCCCGACCGGCTCCGGCAAATCCGCGATCTACCAGGTCCCGGCCGTCCTCATCGACGGCCCGACGATCGTCGTCTCGCCGCTGCTCGCGCTCCAGCGCGACCAGATGGAGGCGCTGGCCGCGCACGGCGCCCCGACCGCGGTCGTCGTCAACTCCGACCGGACCGCGGCCGAGAACAAGGCCGCGTTCGCGGCCCTGCGGGACGGCAGCGCCGAGTTCCTGTTCCTCTCTCCCGAGCAGCTGACGAAGACCGACGTCCTGGACGCGCTGAAGGACGCCAAGCCGTCGTTGTTCGTGGTCGACGAGGCGCACTGCGTATCGGCCTGGGGCCACGACTTCCGCCCCGACTACCTCCGGCTCGGCGAGGCGATCGACCACCTCGGTCATCCCACCGTGCTCGCGCTGACCGCGACCGCCGCCCCGCCGGTCCGCGCCGACATCCTCGCGGTGCTCGGCCTCACCGACCCGGCCGAGGTGATCGGCGGCTTCGACCGTCCCAACCTCTGGCTCGAGGTCGCGCGGCAGGTCACCGCCGCGGGCGTCCGCAAAGCAGTGATCGAACGGGTGGTGGCGGAGACGCCGACCGGACTGCTCTACGTGCAGACGCGCCGCGAAGCGACGGACTACGCGGACGCCCTGCGGGAGCTGGACGTTCCGGCGTTCGCGTACCACGCGGGCATGAAGGCCTCGGATCGGGAGGCCGTGCACGACGCGTTCCGCGGGAAGGAACCGGTCGTGGTCGTCGCGACGTCGGCGTTCGGGATGGGGATCGACAAACCCGACGTGCGGTTCGTGATCCACGCCGGGCCGGCCGAGTCGCTCGACTCGTACTACCAGCAGATCGGGCGGGCCGGTCGCGACGGGGAGCAGGCGATCGCGGCGCTGTACTTCCGGCCGGAAGACCTGCACATCCCCCGCTTCTTCACCGGCGGCACGCCCGATGAGGACCTGCTGGTGCGGGTCGGCACCGGGCTCAAACACCACCCCGGGCCGGTCCGGGTCGCGGATCTCTGCGCCGAGCTCGACCTCACGAAGGCGAAGGTCACCCGCGCGGTGAACCTGTTCGCACAGTCCGGTTCGGTCGACGCGACCCCGGACGGGTCGGCGTGGCACGGGCGGCGCACGGTCGGGAAAGCGGTCGGGCTCGCGGTCGAGTGGGCCGCGCAGCGGCGGCGGATCGAGCAGACCCGGGTCGAGATGATGCGCGGATACGCCGACACCGAGGGCTGCCGGCGGCAGTTCCTGCTCGGCTACTTCGGCGAGGACCTGGCCGGGCCGTGCGGCTTCTGCGACACCTGCCGGGACGGCACCGCCGAGGAGAACCCGTCCGGTGAGACCGGGTTCCCGGTGCAGTCGCGGGTGCGCCACACCGAGTGGGGCGAGGGCATCGTGATGCGCGAGGAGGACGACCGGCTGACCGTCCTCTTCGACGAGGAGGGCTACCGGACGCTGTCGCTGAAGGCGATCCGGGAGCACAAGCTGCTCACCCCGCTGTAGGGACGCGGGACGGCCCCGGCTGCCGGGCTCAGGTGGGGCGCGCCCGGCTGCCGGGCTAGGCGGGCCGCTCTCCGCGGAGGTGGGCCGCGGCCGCACCGGCCGGGTCGAGGGCCCGGATCCGGGCCCCGAGTGCGGACGCCGCGGCGCGGTGCGGCCCGGGCTCGAGCAGCCCGGCGATCGCGGCCCGCAGGGCGGCGGCCCCCGACCGGCGCGGCAGCGTCCGCCCGGCCCCGGCGGCGGCCACCGCCGACCCGATCGCCGGATGGTCCATCAGCGGATGCCCGGGCAGCACCAGCACCGGGACCCCGTGGGCCAGCGCGCGCATCGTCGTCCCGTGACCGCCGTGCCCGACGACCAGGCCGACGCCCGGCAGCAGCGTCTCGTGGTCGGCGTGGCGCACGACCCTGGCGTTGGCCGGGGCGCGCAGGGAGGCCGGATCGACCGAGGCGCCGGTCGTCATGACCGCGTCGACGTCGAGGCCGCCGGCCGCGTCGAGCAACGCCTGCAGCGTCCGGTCCTGCCCCGGGTACCAGATCGAGCTCAGGCTCAGCAGCACCCGGGGCCGCCCCGCGGCCGCCGGCGGCGGGGCGTCCGGCGAGGCCGCGTCCGGCGGGGCCGCGTCCGATGGCCCGGCGTTGGGCGGGGCCGTCGGGGTGACCGGGCCGACGCAGGTCAGGCCGGTGAACGCGCCGGCGCGGCCGGTGCCGAATCCGGGCAGGACGGTGGCGATCGCCGACTCCGCGGCGCCCCAGACCCGGGCCGGCCCGCAGCCGCGCAGCGCCGCCACGGCCGCGATCGGCGTCCGGGCGAACGGCCCGGCGAAGTACGACGGCAGCGTGTGCACCAGCGTCACCGTGCGGTACCCGGCCGCGGCGACCGCGCGCCCCACCGCCAGCAGCAGACAGTCCACGACCACGACGTCGGCGCGCTCCCGGGCCGCCACCGCGACCGCGCCGCGCCCGGCCGCCGGGTCGGTCAGCACCGCGCTGAGCGCTCCGACCGTCCGCGCCGCGCTGCGGTGGACGGCCGGGTCGTACGGCCGCAGCCCGGGCAGCGGCGCGAACCGGAGCCCGGCCGCGCCCACCGCGGCGGCCTGTTCCGGATGGCCGAGCACGAGTGCCCGCCCGCCGTCCGCGGCGAAGCGCTGGGCGACGCCGAGCAGCGGCGGGAGGTTGCCGCCCGCACGGAGCGTGACGAAGAGGCCTGTGGTCATCGTGTGCTCCCGGTGGCCAGGACGGCCTCGGTCAGCCGTCGCATGCGGGCTTCGGTCGCGGCCCGGGACAGCCCCCGGTCGCGCCGTAGCAGCTTCCAGGTGAAGAGGTCGGTCGCGACGGCGAGGAGATCGAGGAGTTCCCCGCCCGAGCCGGACTCGGACTCGGACGACGCGGACGCGGACGCGGCGGAGCCGGGCCGGAACGGCGCGAACACCTCGGCCACCCAGGCCCGGTGCAGGTCGCGGCCCGGCCCGGTGATCGCCGCGAACCGCGGGTCGTCGCGCTCGTGCCCGATCAGGTGCAGCATGAAGTCGCCGCGCCGCTCGTAGTGGGCGACCACCGTCCGCACCGCGGCGGCGACGTCGCCGACCGGGACCCGCCGCTCGTCGCGGGTCTCGTCCAGACCGGCCGCGATCGCCGCGCCGAGCAGGGCGTCCCGGGTGCCGAAGTGCCGCAGGACGGTCTGCACGCTGACGGCCGCGCGGGCCGCGATCGCCTCCAGCGTCGGATCGAGGTCGAAGGACTCCTCGGCCAGTTCCCGTACCGCCCGCAGGATCCGCAGCCGCGTCCCGGCCACCGCGTCCGCCCGGGAGCGCATCGTGTACGTCCGTTTCACGGTAACGAACACTGCCGTCAAATAGCTTTCGCGTCAATGCCTACTCACGTGGAATACCTGCCGGAAGTCGGGCGTCCGGTACGCCGACCTGGAGTGGCCGCTGCGCGAGGTCGGCGCGGTGCTCGACGCCCGGAGCGCCCACCCCGGCCGCACCGCCCGCGCGCACCTGGCCGCGCTGGCCCGCAGCAACCGGATCCCGTTGCCGCGGGTGGACGAGGTGCTCGACCGGGTCGGGCTGACCGCGGTCGCCGGCACCCGGGCCGGGACGTTCTCGCTCGGGATGAGCCAGCGCCTCGGCATCGCGGCCGCCCTGCTCGGCGACCCCGGCGTGTACGTGTTCGACGAGCCGGTCAACGGCCTCGACCCGGAGGGCGTCCGCTGGGTGCGGGAGCTCGGGCGCTCGCTGGCCGCCGAGGGCCGCACGGTGCTGCTCTCGTCGCACCTGATCAGCGAGGCCCAGCTCATCGCCGATCACCTGCTGGTCCTCGGCCGCGGGCGGTTGCTCGCCGATGCCCCGCTCGCCGGCCTCCTCGCGTCCCATCGCTCGCTGGAGGACGCCTACCTGGCGCTGACCTCGGACAGCGTCGAGTACGGGGTGACCCGATGAGCGCGGCGATGGCTTTCGAGTGGGTGAAACTGCGGACGTTGCGCTCGACCTGGTGGTGCGTGGGCGTCGCGGCCCTGCTGCAGGTGCTCTACGCGCTGCTGCTCGGCGTCGACGCACGCTCCGATCTGGAGCACAGCGGCGGGCCGTCGGACCTGGCCGTGGGCGACGCGGGGCTGTTGTCGGTGCAGTTCGACCAGTACGCGCTGATCGCCGCGGCGCTGCTCGCGGTGACCGGGGAGTACGCGAGCGGCACGATCGGCGTCACGCTGCGCGCGGTGCCGGTCCGGGGCCGGATGCTGGCCGCGAAGGCGCTGGTCGTGGCCCTGGCCGCGGCCGGGGTGGCCACGGCCCTGATGCTGCTGGCAGCGGTCGCGGGCGGGCTGGCCGCCGGGTCCTCCGCCGGCTGGGACGGGCCCGGGCTGCGCGGCGACACCGCGCTGGTGGCCGCGTACGCGGCGGCGATCGCGGTGTTCGCGCTCGGGCTCGGCACCGCGATCCGCAGCGCGGTCGGCGGCCCGACGGTCGTACTGGTCATCGCGGTGGTGCTGCCGACCGTGCTGGCCCGGATCAGCCTGGAGGCGGTCGCGCGCGTCGACGACTACCTGCCCGGCTCGGCCGGCGTCGCGGTGCTCCACGGCGCGCTCTCGGACCCGCCCGCCGCTCAGGCCTACGGCCCGATCGCCGGGCTCCTGGTGTTCGCCGCCTGGTCGGCCGCCGCCCTCGCGGCCGGCTACGCCGTGCTGCGCCGCCGGGACGCCTAGGCCCGGCGTCAGGGGCCCGGCGTCAGGGGCCCGGCGTCAGGGGCCCGGCGTCAGGGGCCCGGCGTCAGGGGGTCCAGTAGACGTCGAACGACACCTCGACGTCACCGGTCAGTGACCCCGGAGACGGGACGAACACGATCCAGTCTCCCTCGAGCTGACGCCCGTTGAAGTCCGAGACGAGTGGACCGGTGCCGCCGGGTGGCGCGGCCGGAATGCTGTGCGTGACGCCGGCTCCCGGCCTTCCCGCGTGCCGGGGGTAGTGCGTCACCGTCAGGTCCCGGCCGAAGCGGTTCCGGACGCCGGTGATCGTGGCGTCCGGAAACGCCGCCAGCGCGGGGGTGGTCACGACCGACGACGACGCGGATCTCGTCACGAACGCGGACACCGTGAAGGGGACCGGACGAGCCGGCGGCCCACCGGGCGGCAGACCCGACTCGATGCCCAGTTCGGTGCCCGGGATGTCCACCCACTGCACCGAACCTGCCGGATAGAGCAGGATCCCGCAGACCGCACCCGCCCCGTAGTGGGCGACGTGCCCGCTCGGCATCCCCGCGGCGAACCCCTGCGACGACGCGTACCGGCCCGCGCGCCAGAACCAGGTGTCCATGCTGTCGGCGGCCGGATCCGCCGACAGGCCCAGGTCGAGGGCCGGCACGTCCCGGAATTCCGCGGTACCGGGGGCGATGAGATACGTCCCGAACACCAGCCCGGCGCCGTAGTCGGCCTGCTCGAAGTTGGGGAAGCCGTGCTGGTAGCCCTGGGCCACCGCGTAGGAGTTCGCCCGGGAGAAGCGCGCGCGCAGCGGCTGGCCGGTCAGGTCGCCGAACTCCGTCGCGGGGACGTCGCGCCAGGCCGCCGCGGCCTCCGGAAGAAGGTAGTGCCCGTAGACGATCCCGCGCCCGTCCTGGTAATCGGCGCGCTCGAAATTGGGCCAGCCGCACACGTAGGGCCGCGGTCCGATCCATTCGTTCACGCGACGGAAACGGAGCTCGATGTACTCGTCGGTCGCCATCGATGCGATCTCCACTTCACGAGGGGCTGCCTCGACACCATGATGACGTGACCGGCTCCACAGTCAACGGAAATGTCCACACTCAGCCCGGACGCGTCACCTCGCGGCCGGTCCGGCCGGCTCGTCGCCGGTGAGTCCGGCCTCGTGGGCCACCAGGGCGGCCTGGACGCGGTTACGGACCCGCAGCCGGGCCAGGATCGCGCTCACGTACGCCTTGACCGTGCCCTCGACCAGGAACAGCCGGCGGGCGATGGCGGCGTTGGACAGACCGCCGGCCAGTAGCGTGAGCACGTCCCGTTCCCGGTCGGTGAGCACGGCGATCCGCGCGCGGGCGGCCGCGGCCCGGCCGGTGCGGGCCCCCGCGTAGGCGGCGATCACCCGCCGGGCGACCTTCGGCGACAGGAACGCGGCCCCGTCGGCGCCGGCGTGCACGGCCGCGAGCAGCTCGCGCGGGTCACCGGACTTCAGCCGGAACCCGGCCGCTCCCCCGGTCAGCGCCCGGTCGATGTACTCGTCCTCGCCGAACGTCGTCAGCATCAGCACCGCGACCGACGGCGCGACCCGGCGCAGTTCCTCGGCGGCGGCGAGCCCGTCCACGGCGGGCATCCGGATGTCGAGCAGCGCGACGTCCGGGCGGTGCCGGCGCGCCGCCTCGACGGCGGCACGCCCGTCGGCGGCCTCGGCCACCACCTCGACGTCCGGGTCGGTGGTGAGGATCGCCCGGACGCCGGCCCGGATCATCGCCTCGTCGTCGGCGACCAGGACGCGGATCACCCGCGGCCCCCTCTCGCGGTGCGGCCGGGAATCAGGTCGACGCCCGCGACGCGTCCGCCGGCGAAACACACCCGGTAGACGTCGCGGACGGACGGGAACAGCGCGGCGCTGGTGCCGTAGTAGGAGCAGTCGGCGCCGGGCGGGCGGGGCGGCTCGGCGACCGCGGCACCGGCGGCGCGGGGGATCGTCGCGGTCAGCGTGAACACGCCGCCGGAGTCGCCGGTGGCGAGCGACCCGCCGGTCAGCCGCACCCGCTCGGCCAGCCCGAGCAGCCCCGACCCCGGCTCGGGCCTGGGCCCGGGCCCCGTCTCCGGCCCCGGGCCGCCCCCGGGCACCTGGTCGGGGGGTGCGGGCAGGGGGTTGCTCACGGTGACGGTCACCGCGGCGGCGGTGTGCGTGAGGCGCACGCGCACCGGGGCGCCCGGCGCGTGGCGGGCGGCGTTGGTCAGCGCCTCCTGGACGACCCGGTACAACGCCCGGTCGGCCAGCCGCGGCAACCCCGTGCCCCCGCCCGGCCGATCGCCCGCCCGATCGTCCGGCTCTCCCTCGTCCGAGGAGAAGTCGAGCACCAGACCGGCGCTCCGGACGCGCCCGGCCAGCGTGGCGAGGGTTTCGTCGGGCGGGGCCAGCGGCGCCGCCGCGGACGTGCGCAGGACGCCGATCACCGCGCGGAGCCGATCGGTGGCGGCCGCCGCGCCCTCCCGCAGCTCGGCGGCGGTGGCGCGCTGGGACGGACCGAGGGCCGGGTCGAGCTCCAGCGCCCCGGCGCGCAGCGCGAGCAGGCTCAGCTCGTGGCCGAGTACGCCACCCAGCGGTCGGTCCCGCGCAGCACGGCGGAGAGGAACGCCAGGCCGGGCGCCCCGGCCGCCAGCGCGCCGTACGTCCAGAGCGCCGGGCGGGGACGCTGCGCCGAGCGTCCGGCCAGGAACGAGAGGACCACGAACGGACCGGCCAGCCAGGGATCGACGGCGAGCACCCCGGCCGCCAGGACGAGCGACGCGAGCGGAGCCGCCCGGCGCAGGCCCACGGCGACGGCGAGCACCAGACCCGCGACGAGCAGCCCCTCGGCGTACGGGCCGTCGTCGAGGCGCTCGCCGTTCAGCGGGAGCAGGACGCAGAGCAGCAGCCAGAGCAGCACGCCGCCGCCGATCCGCCGCACCACCGCCATGGAGCCGACCGTACCGGCGGCCCCCGGGCGACCGGCACTGCCGAAAGTCAGGTCCCCGCTCCCGGGCGGCCCGCCGGGGCTGGCCGCCCGCCGCGCCGCGGCGGACACCTGATCCAATACCGGACATGCGGTACGCGGCGATCGGCGACAGCTTCACCGAGGGGGTCGGCGACGTCCGGCCGGACGGGACCGTGCGGGGGTGGGCCGACCGGGTCGCCGAGGGGCTGGCCGCGGCGGGCGAGCCGGTCGGGTACGTGAACCTGGCGATCCGGGGGCGGCTGCTGCGCCCGATCGTCACCGGGCAGCTCGACGCGGCGCTCGCGCTGGACCCGCTCCCGGACCTGATCACGCTCAACGGCGGCGGCAACGACATGCTGCGCCCGGGTGTCCGGCTCGGTGACCTGATCGCGCTCACCGAGACCGCGGTGCGCCGCTGTGCCGGCGCCGGAGTGCGGCTGGTGCTGCTCTCCGGGGCGGATCCGACCGCGCAGCTGCCGCTGGGCCGCGTCGTCCGGCGCCGCGGGGTCGCCCTCACCGCCGGCATCGCGGCCCTGAGCAGCACGTACGACCTGACGTTCGTGAACGTGTTCGGCGACGCCGAGATCCGGGACGAGCGGTACTGGTCACCCGACCGGCTGCACCTGGCGACGCCGGGCCACGAGCGGGTCGCGGGCCTGGTGCTGCACGCGCTCGGCCACGGCGACGTGCCGGCGCCCGCTCCCCCGGCGCCGCCCGCGGCCCGGAGTGCGCGGACGACCGCGCGGTACTACCGGGAGCACGTGCTGCCCTGGGTGAACCGGCGGCTGCGCGGCCGGTCGTCGGGCGACGACCGGGACCCTAAGCACCCGGTGTGGTACCCGGTGACGGGTTGAGCACGCAGTGGCTGCGGTCGGAGTAGATCGTCGGCATGCAGAGGTTGCTGTGGTCGCAGCGGCTCCGGGTGGTGCCGTCGGCCCGGATCCGGTTGATCAGGTCGGGCTCGCGCAGCAACGCCCGGCCCATCGCGACGAACTGGAACCCCGCGGCGAGCGCGGTGTCCATCGTCGTCCGGCCGGTGACGCCGCCGAGCAGCACCATCGGGAGGCCGACCGCGGCCCGCACCCGGCGGGCGTCGTCCAGCAGGTAGCCGTCGCGGTAGGGGTACTCGCGCAGGAACCGCGTACCGGCCAGGCGCAGGCCCGTGCGCAGCGGCTGCGGCATCGCGGCGGCGAACTCGCGCACCGGCGCGCCGCCCCTGAACAGGTACATCGGGTTGAGCAGCGAGCTGCCCGCGGTCATCTCGAGCGCGTCGAGCGAGCCGTCCTGTTCCAGCCACCGCGCGACGGCGACCGACTCGTCGAGCCCGAACCCGCCCCGGACGCCGTCGTCGAGGTTGAGCTTGGCGAGAATCGCGATCCGGTCGCCCGCGGCGTCGCGGACCGCGCGCATGATCTCGCGGGCGAACCGGGCGCGGTTCTCCAGTGAGCCGCCGTAGGCGTCCTTGCGCCGGTTGAGCCGGGGGCTGAGGAACGCGCTGGCCAGGTAGTGGTGTCCGAGGTGGATCTCGACGGCGTCGAACCCGGCGTCGATCGCCGTGCGCGCCGCGGCGGCGTGGGCCGTCACGATCCGGGTGAGGTCGGCGACGGACGCCGTGCGGGCCGCCAGCGTCGCGAACGCCGCCGCGCGGCTGGGGGTGAGCGCGAGCGCGCGCCCGCCCCGGGAGAGGCCGACCGGGCCGGAGTGCCCGATCTGCGCGGAGATCGCCGCGCCCTCGGCGTGCACCGCGCCGGTGAGGCGCCGCAGGCCGGCCAGCGCCTCGGGCCGCCAGACGATCTGGTGGCGGTCGGTGCGGCCCTCCGGGGAGACCGCGCAGTACGCCACGGTCGTCATGCCGACGCCCCCGGCGGCGAACCCGGCGTGGAACGCGATCAGCGCGTCGGTGACCAGGCCGTCGCGGGCCCGGTTCTCGTAGGTCGCGGACTTGATCACCCGGTTGCGCAGCCGGATCGGCCCGAGCGCGGCCTCCTCGAAGATCTTCACCGGGCGCCGCACGGTGGTTCGGGTGGCGTCGCCCGGACCGGCAG
>NZ_JBITDV010000001.1:369696-1206496 GCF_044454545.1 Cryptosporangium sp. NPDC051539
AAGGGCCCGGACCGGCAGGGCCCGGACCGGCAGGGCCCGGACCGGCAGGGCCCGGACCGGCAGGGCCCGGACCGGCAGGGCCCGGACCGGCAGGGCCCGGACCGGCAGGGCACGCAGTGCCAGGCTGGGCGCGGCCGCGTTCCGGCGGTCGTCCCGGTCGGCGGCCGGGCCGTGACGCCGGCGCTCCTCGACGCGGATCCGGCTGCCTTCGACCTCGATCACCCGCCCGGTGACGTCCCCGGCGGTCACCGGCGACACGTTCCGCGGGTACCTCCGGCCGAACCCGTCGCCGGACGCGGCCGTGTCCGGGGCGAACACCTGACCGGTCATCCGGGTGCGCGCCGACGGCGCGAGCGTGTTAACCCTGACCCCGTACGGCGCGAACTCGGCCGCGGCCACCGGCTTCAGACCGGCGATCCCGGCCTTCGCCTCCGTGTGCCGGTACGCGCCCGCGTGGCGCCGCACGGCGAAATGCCTTTTCCGGTGGACGCGGATCACCGCGTCGCGGTCTTCCTCGGCGACGTTCCGCGGCAGGGCGGCGGCCTCGTGGTCGGCGAAGTCGGCGACGCCGGCACCGTCCGCGACCCCAGGCCCGTCCGCGACCCCAGGCCCGTCGGTCACGGCGTCGCCCTCGGCCGTGCGGATCGCCGCGGCCCTCTCCCGGGCGGGCGCGGACGAGTCGCCTCACCGGCGCCGGACGTCCCGGGGCCGGTGACGATCACGGTCGCGTCCTGGCGGGCCGGCTCCAGGGGGTGCTCGCGGCGCGGCCTCCGGCCGACGCCGGTGACGATCGCGACGCGTCCGTCGAGGACGCCTGTCATGTGGGTAGTTTACCAAGCAATCGCTAGGTTCGGAACGCCGCATGCCACTGACGACCCGCTCGTCGGCGCTCGATCGCGGTCGTCACCGAGGACGTTCCGGCCGGCCCGCCCGACCGGCATCCCGGCCCGGCGCTCTCCGACGGCGAGGAGTTCCTGAGGGCGCCGAGCCGCAGCCGCCCGGCGGGACGGCCGCGGACGGCGGGGTCGTGGAGAGCCGGCTCCCTGCTCGACGTGCCGGCCACCGGCCGGCGCCACAGCACGATGGGCGCGAGCCAGATCGACCGGTTCGGCAACCAGAACATCTCCCGGTTCAGCCCGGACCCCGGCCGCCCGGCGCGCCGGCTCATCGGCGTGCGGGCTCGGCGGCGTGCGGGCTCGGCGGCTCATCGGCGCGCGGGCTCGTCGGTGCCCCGCTCATCGCTGCCCGGGGCGCGCCCGGCAACACCGTCGGCCACCGCACCGGCGCCTGGGCCGCCCGGCACTCTCCGCGGGTGTACGTCGAGACCGTCGACGTGGTCTGCGGCGTCGGCCACGACCGGGCCCGGGCGCCGCCGGAGCTCGCGGCGGTTCCACGACCTCGGGGTGGTGACCACCGACCTGGCCGTCCTCGGCTACGACGCGGAGGGCCGGCCGCGGAACCGGAGCGTCATCGACCCCCGGGGCTGCGAGGTACGGGGACGAGCCGGGGCCCGGGGATCATCCGGGACGCGGGGATCAGGTCGTGAGGAGGCCGCCGTAGAGCATGGCGAGGTACTGGTCGGCGAGTTTGGACTGGGTGAGTTTGCCGTCGGGCTTGAACCAGCCGACCGACCCCCACACGCTGTCGCGGATGAACCGGTACGCGACACCCGGCACGAGGTCGGCCCGGAAGTCACCGGCCTCGACCCCGGCGCCCAGCACGCCGAGCCAGAGCGCGGTGATGTCCTGGCTGGTGCGCTGGACGAACGAGAAGTCGGGCAGGTGGGCCAGCAGCGCCGACTCGTTCTGGTACAGCGCCACCGCGTGCGGCCGCTCGGAGATCGTCGCGAACGAGAACCGGATCAGCCCGTCGAGCCGCTCGCGCGGCGACGCGGACCCCGCGACGATCTCCGCGAACGCCTCGTGCAGGCCGCCCATGAAGTCCCGCAGGATCTCGTCGAGCATCGCCTCTTTGGAGTCGAAGTGGTGGTAGAGGCTCCCGGACAGGATGCCCGCGGCGTCGCCGATGTCCCGCACCGTCGTGGTCGTGTAGCCCTTGGTGGCGAACAGCTCGGCGGCGATGCGCAACAGCTCGGTGCGGCGCCCCTGCGCCTTCGACGAGCTGGCGCGGCGCTTCGAGCGCGGCACGGACTCCGTGGTGGCCATGACTCAGTTTACCTATCAAGCAATTGCTCAGGGCGGTAGCCATGCGGACCGTCCCCGAGGTGCGCCTCCGCGGCGCCGGGCGGTACGCGGGTCAGGGACGACGTGCGGCGCGCTCTCCCACCCGGCATGGGCCGCGGGCCGAGCGTATCTGGCCGCGGGTGCACCGACGCGGACGGCCGGGTGAGCATCACCGGCCGCGTCGAGGAAGTGTTCATCGTCGGCGGGTTCACCGTGTACCCGGCGGCCGCCGAGGCCGTCCCCGGTGTCTGCCCGGGCCAGGCCGGCCGCGTGGACCTGGAACGCGTGGACCCAGAACGCGTGGCGTGGGGCGTCAGCTGTGGTCCTCGACGTACTCGTCCGGGTCCTTGTCGACGGCCTTGACGCCGTCGGCGTGTTTCGCCTCGTACGCGGCGAACGTGACCGCGATCCGGTGCCGGGTGTCGAGGCCGGCGTGGCGCCGGAAGTCGGCGAGGCCCTCGTGTTCCTCCTCGCCCATGTGCTCGTCGTTGGCCTCCCGGGCCGCGTTGACGCCCTTCCACCAGCCGTTCGAGCCGACCTCGTGCCGTCCGGCCTCGATGATGCCGTCGCGGATGTCGTTGTGGTCGCCGATCGCGTCCTTGGTCTCGTCGACCTCGTCGCCGCCGGTGTCGCCCTCGTTCGTGCGGCGCTGCCCGAGTTCGAGCAGCGCCGGGTAGAAGAAGAGTTCCTCGGCTTCGGCGTGGACCTCGAGCATCGCGGCGAGCCGCTCCCAGAGCGAGCCGAGCGTGCCGGTGTCGGCGGGGTCGACGTCGTCGAGCATCGCGAACAGGCGCCGCTGCTCGTGGTGGTCGCTGAGAATCAGTTCGGTGATGTCCACGGGTAGACCCTTCCCCGCGGAGGCCCGTGACATTCGTGGGTCCTCACATTCGGCGGGCCGGCCGGTCGAACGACGAGGCCGCGGCCGTGCTGTGTCCGAGCCCGGCGACCGTGCGGACGGACGTCAGCCGTCTGCCGGCCGAACTGGGCGCCCGGGACCGCGCGCAACTGGTCGTGCTCGCCGGTGAGACCAGCCTGGTCCGCGCGGGGCGGAGCGCGGCCCGCGGCCGTACGGGCGCGCAACGGGGATCGATGCACCGGGATTCTCGGAACAGGTCTAAATGGACCTTAAGGCAGTCAGATCGGTAGTTTGGCTTCGGATCCCACCACCGTAATCGGGCATAACGTCGTCGGATGCCCTACGTCTCCGCGCGCGAGCTTCCTCCCGACGGGTTCCGCGGCGGCCACCGCCGCCCGGCGCCGCGGACGGTCCGGAAAGCGCGGCGGGCCGGACTGGCCGGGCTGGTGGCCGTCGCGATCGCCGTCACCGTGGCCACGTTCACCCCGGGCTCGGCCCAGGCCGCCGGGCTCGCGGTGACGTACGCGCAGACCGCGCGCTGGAACACCGGGTACACCGGCACGTACACGGTGACGAACACCGGCTCGGAGGCCGTCGACCACTGGTCGCTGGCGTTCGAGCTGGCCCCGGGCGCGCACCTGCGCAGCGTCTGGAACGGCCGGGCGGCGGTACGCGGCACCCACGTGACGATCTCCGACGAGACCTGGAACGGGCGGCTCGCGCCGGACGCCTCGGTGGTGGTCGGATTCGTCGCCGAGGCCAGCGGGTCCGGGCAGGCGCCGCCCGCGCAGTGCACGATCAACGGTGTGACCTGCGGCAAACCGGCGGCCTCGGCGCTGCCCACGGCGACCCCGCCCCCGACCAGGGCCGTCGGGTCCGACGCGCTCCCGCCCGAACCGGCGCCCCCGGCCTCGGCGTCCGACGCGCCCCGGGAGGCCCCGGCGTCGTCCCCGGCGGCACCACCACCACCGCCCAGCCCGCGAGCGGACGGCCCGGCGTTCGCGCCCTACGTCGACGTGCTCCTGCACCCGCCGTTCGACCTGGCCGGGTCGGCGCAGAACACCGGCGTCCGCCGGTACACGCTCGGGTTCCTGGTCGCGGCCGACGGCTGCAACCCGAGCTGGGGTGGCGTCGTGCCGGTCGGCGATCCGGGCCTGGACGGCCGGATCCGCGAGTTCCGCGCCGCCGGCGGCGACGTCCGGATCGCGTTCGGCGGTGCGAACGGCCCGGAGCTCGCGACGGTCTGTCCCGACGCCGCATCACTGGCCGCGGCCTACCAGCGGGCCGTCGACGCGTACTCGGCGACGAGCGTCGACTTCGACGTCGAGGGCGGCGCACTCGCCGACACCACCGCGAACGACAAGCGGGCCGGGGCGATCGCGATTCTTCGGGAGACGGCGGCCGCACGCGGTACCTCGCTGGACGTCTCGGTGACCCTGCCCGCGCTCCCCCAGGGCCTCACCCAGTCCGGCGTCGACCTGCTCGCCGGAGCGGCCGACGCCGGGATCGGATTCGACGCGGTCAACCTGATGGCGATGGACTACGGCGACGCCGCCGCGCCCGGCCCGGACGGCCGGATGGGCCGGTTCGCGATCGACGCCGTGACCGCGGCCCAGGCGCAGGTCCGCAGCGTGTTCGGGCTTTCGGACGACGACGCCTGGCGGCTGCTCGCGGTGACGCCGATGATCGGCGTGAACGACGTCCCGGGCGAGGTGTTCACCCTCTCCGACGCCCGCGACGTGGCCGCGTTCGCCCGGGAGAAGAAGTTGGCCTGGTACGCGATGTGGTCGGCGACCAGGGACTTCCCCTGCGCCGACGGCCCGAAGGACACCGCCGGCCCGTCGTGCTCGAGCGTCGCGCAGTCGCCGTACGCGTTCACCCGGGCGTTCCTCGGGGAGTGACCGCACCCGGCGCGGGCGGTGGGTACCCGGTTCCCCGCCGTCCGATCGGGGACCGACACCGGCGCCCGCGGACCGCTACGCCCGGTGCACGACCGTGAGGGCCATCGACGTCACGACCGAGCGGAACGCGTCCGGGGGCGCGGGGTCGGTCGCGCCGCCGAGGTCGGTGACGACGTTGTGCGCGGCGTGCACCAGCAGCCGGGCGTCCGGGGTGGACAGCCCGGGCCGCACGCTCTCCAGGAGCCGGACCCACTGCTCGACCTGCTCGCGCTGGATGCGGCGCAGTTCGTGCCGGTCGCGGTCGGGCAGGTTGTTGTTCTCGGCGAGGTAGACCGCGACCAGGTCTCGGTGGTCGAACGTCAGCGCGACGAAGCCCTCGACCAGGCCGCGCAGCGCGGCCTGGTCGTCGTCGCCGGCGACGTCCAGCGAGGTGGCGGTGCTGGCCGCGACCCGGTCGGCGGCCCGGTGGTAGGCCGCGGCGAGCAGGTCGCTCTTGCCGGGGAAGTACCGGTACAGGCTGGAGGCGCGCAGGCCCGCGGCCCGGCCGATGTCCTCCATCCCGACCGCGTGGTAGCCGTGCTGGTGGAACAGCCGGATCGCGGTGGCCAGGACGATCTCGCGCCGCGAGTCGGGAGTGGCCGGACGGCTGCCCGCGCCGGTCGCGGGGCCGGCCGGTTCCGGAGGGTCGGCGCGGAGCAGGGCCCAGCCGGCCCGGCGCAGCAGATCGGTCGCGCGGGCGCGGGCCGCGGGCGCGCGGTGGGTCGACAGGCTCGCGATCGCGCTGAACGCCGCCCGGGTGAGCAGGCGCGCCTGGACCCGGTCCAGCTCCGGGCGCACGGCCCGCACCCGCTCGCCGACCCGGTCGATGAGCGCGGCGAGCCCGCGCCGGAACTCGGTGCGGTGCTCGGCGGTCAGGTACCGGTTCTCCCACTGGTAGAGGCCAGTGACCCGCCGTTGCTCCAGGCTGAGGACCGCAAGTGCCTCCAGCACCCGGTCGACCTGCTGCTCCGCGTCTCCCGTCCCGTTCAGCGCGGTGTCGACGGCCGTCCGCACGGACAGTCCGAGCTCGCGCGTGGCGTGGACGAGCATCGCGTACTTGTTCGGGAAGTGCCGGTAGATCGCCGGGCCGGTGATGCCGACGACGCCGGCGATCTCGTCCACTCCGACCCCGTGGTAGCCGCGTGCGCAGAACAGCTCGGCCGCCGCCAGGGCGATCTGAGCTTTCCGATTCTTCGGACGCTTCACAGGCGTCTGCCGCACCGCGTCCGTGTCGTCCTCCGGGCGTCGCGCGTGGTCGTCTGGACGCCTCGAAGTTACTCGCCGTCGACCGCGGGAGGGGAGACCGGCCCCGCACGAGCACGTCAGATCAGCGGGCGTCCTTTTTTGATGCGCTGCCGGACGTCCCACAGGAGGTAGTTGAAGGGAAAGGTCCGCAGCGCGGCCGGCTGGCGCCGGGACAGGGTCCCGATCGCGCGCATCAGGCAGTCGAAGCGCCGCTGGCGGCGCGCGTCCCAGTCCAGGCGCATCGCGTCCCGGAACTCCGGCGGGAGGAAGCCCGTGGTGACGAACGTGGTGAACGCGGTGAACGGCGCGGCGAGGGCGCACGGGAGATAGCTCAGCCGGACGACGTGCAGCAGGTGCTCGCGGATCGTGTCGTCGATGTCGACGTGGGCCAGCTCGGCGTCCCAGTACCGCTGGAACGCCTCGCGGTCGGCGGGCCACATCGATTCGCGGACCTGCAGCGTGGTGCCGAGCGCGCGCGAACGGCGGTAGATAGCGGCGGCTTCGGCCGCGGTCAGCCGGCCGCCGAGGGCCGTGTGGACGTCCTCGAAACCGCGGTAGAGGCAGGCGGCGACCCACAGCTGGAGCCGGGGGTCCATCGCTGAGTACCGCACCGGGCTGTCCGCGGTCGAGTACACCTGGCGGTGGGCCACGGTGACCGCGTCGCGGTAGGCGGCCTTGTCGTCCGGCGAGCCGAGCAGGGCCACGGCGAGGTACGAGAGCGTGGTCCGGGTCCGCTTGACCGGGTGGTCGAACAGGCGCCCGCTCTCGACCCGGCTCTCGGCGACGCCGTATCCGACGCCGGGCCGGGCCAGTTGCATGATCACGTTCGCACCGGCGGCCAGCAGGCCGACGCCGGTCACGATCACGCGCAGGTCGATCGCGGTGTCGTCCGTCGCGGACGTCATCGGCCCTCCTCCGGCTCGCTTCGCCGACTCGCTTCTCCGGGCGCTCGTCCGTCGTGAGAAGGCATTCGGGAAACTCTGGCTAGGTCTGTTATCAGATAGCTGACGTCCGGAGGTCAAGTTGGACACCGGGGCTGGAGGGCACTGGGCGGGCCCGCGACGCTGGCCCGGAGCCCCACAGGGCCCTGCTGCTATTCGTCCGCTCGCCTGGGGTCGGCCCGGTCGTGGCGGCGCGGCGGGCGGAGTTCACGTGCGGTCGTCGGGCTGCTCACCGCCGAAGCCCTGGTGTTCGCGCGGATCGAGGCGCACGCCGCGCGTCGAGGTCGCGGCCGAGCCGTGGTCGGCGGCGGTGCGCAGATCCTCACGTCCTGGCGCGGCCGGCAGCGGGACGGGCCCGCCGGCGTCCTGGTCGATCAGGGTGTCGCGATCGCCGGTGAGCGGCCCTTCGCTGTCGCCGGGCCACTGTGGATCCCCGCATCGGGAGCGGCAGGTGGCGGACACGTCAGGCGCCGCCACCCCACGGACCGCACGGATCTGGAACTACCTGCCCGGCGGCGTCGACGACGACGCGGCTGACCGTGCGGTGGGGCCAAGATCGTCGTCGGGCTTTCCCGAGAACCCGCCCTTTCCCGGGCCTCGGTGCCGCGAACAACGAGGCCGTGAAGATCTGGAATTGCCGGCCAAACCCACGGACCACCTGCGCAGCGGCTCGCGGCGCGGGTTTGACGCTCTGGACGTCGTCGAGCTCTGGACCTGATCGAGCCCGGTGCGCGCTCATGCCTGGGCGGTCGGGCGGATAACGATCTCGTTGACGTCGACCTCGGGCGGTTGACCGATCGCGTACGCGATCGCCCCTGCCACCGACTCCGGGGGGATCGCGATCCGGTCGCGGGCCGCGAGCAGGTCCGCGCGGACCTCCCGGTTGCTGGAGGCCTCGGCGAAGGGAGTGGCGACGAATCCCGGCGAGACCGTCGTCACGCGCACGTGCTCGCCGGCCTCCTGCCGGAGGCCCTCGGTCAGGACGCGGACTGCGGTCTTGGTCGCCGCGTACACCGCCATCGTCGGCACGATCCGGTAGGCGGCGGTCGACGCGACCGTGACGAAGTGCCCGCGGCCCTGGGCCCGGAAGACCGGCAACGCGGCGGCGATCCCGTGCAGTACGCCTTTCAGGTTGACGTCGATCATCGCGTCCCATTCGTCGACCCGGAGGTCGTCGAGCGGTGACACCGGTCCGATCCCGGCGTTGCTGATCAACACGTCGAGGCGCCCGTAGTGGGTCTGCGCGAGACGGACCAGGTTCGCGACGTCGTCGCGGCGGCGGACGTCGGTTTCGGCGTACACGGCGATGGCGTCGGCCGCGGCGGCGGGCTCGCCGGCGGTGGCGGCGGCCGCGGCGGTGGCGGGGCCGGCCGCGGCGAGGCTTTCCACGAGTGCCCGGAGGCGGTCGCCTCGTCGTGCCCCGAGGACCAGCCGGGCGCCGCGGGCGGCCAGCAGCCTCGCGGTGGCCTCGCCGATGCCGCTGCTCGCACCGGTGATCGCCACGACGGTGCCACTCATGTCTGTCGTCATCAGTTCCACTCCCTGACTAGGTACGTTCGACGCTAGGAAGGGAGGTGCTGCCGGGCCATGCGCGATCGTTCGCACTCTGTGCTGAATCGTCCGTTCCTCGACGACCTGGTCGCGAGCACGAGCGAGGCGACGCCGTCCGTGCTGCACGCCGACGGAGACTGGGCCCTGCGATTCGGTGGGGCGCGGCACGCGAAAGTCGTCGGTGTCGCCGCGGGCTCGTGCTGGATCAGCCCGGCGGGTACGCCGCCGGTCCGGGTCCGGGCTGGTGAGGCCTGGCTGCTGGCCGGCATCGACACCTACGTCGTGGCGAGCGACCCCGGTCTGGCGCCGGGCTCCGGGCCGGCGACGTTCACCGGCGCGGGCGCGGGCGTGCACCGGTACGACGTCCGCGGCGGAGGCGAGGAGCGCAGCGCACGCAACAGGGGCGGTGAGCGCGCCGGCCTCGGCGGGTCGGCTGAGACACGACTCGTCGGCGGTGCGTTCCGGCTCGACGACGGTCCCGGCGCCCGGATGCTGCTCCGCGCCCTGCCGGGCACCGCGCGCCTCGGCGCAGCGGCTCTCGGCACGCTCACGCTGATCGCGGCCGAGGCCGCCACGCCCGGCCCGGTCGGCACCGCCGTCCGACGGCACCTCGCCAAGGTCCTGTCCCTCCAGGCTCTGGGGACGCTCCTCCAGCCGTCGTCGGCGGCGGCCACCGACCCTGCGATCGACGCCGCCCTGGACGCGATGCATGGCCGGCCCGCGCACCGCTGGACGGTCGCGACGCTGGCGGCGGTCGCCGGAATGTCCCGCACGGTGTTCGCCGCGCGATTCGCCGCGGCCACCGGCGTCACGCCGATGGAGTATTTGCTTCGGCACCGCATACGGGGCGCGGAGACCGATCTCGCCGGCGGCCTGACCGTCTCCGCCGTAGCCCGGCGCTGGGGTTACGCCTCGGAGAGCGCGTTCAGTGCCGCCTTCAAGCGGACGACGGGAACGTCGCCGGCGGCATCCCGCGGCTAGGGCGCGGCGCGGACGAGCGACCGCAGCGCGGCCGAGGGCTCGTCAGCGCCCTCGGTCGGGGTCCGTCCGTGCGACGGCGCGATCTCCAGATCGTCCGTGCTCGGCGACCACTCGACCGCACCTCGGAATACGCGATCGTCCGCGGCTCGGCGACCTCGAATTGACAGGCCACGGCGCAACTCCGTGACGACCGGCTGAGCTCGTCGCGCACCGGGCGACGACCGGATCGTCACATCGTCGTCAGGGCCGGGTTGGCGACCTCGCTCACGACCCGGGCGAGGACCTCGTCGGCATGAACGTTGTCGATCTGGCAGCTTCCCGCGTTCCGGTGCCCGCCACCTCCGTGGCGGAGCATGACCGCCCCGATGTCAGTCGGCGACGATCGGTCGAGGATCGACTTGCCCACCGCGAGGACGGTGTTCATGCCGCCGCGCCCGGGCAGGACGTGCACCGAGATCCGGGCGTGCGGGAACAACGCGTAGACCATGAACCGGTTGCCCGCGTGGATGACGTTCTCCTCGCGGAAGTCCACGATGAGGACGTCGTCGACCATCCGCCCGACCCGGCGAAGCTGGTCGGTGAACGCGTTGGCTTGTTTGCGGTAGACGTCGACGCGCTCGGCGACGTCCGGCTGGGCCAGGATCTCGGCCGCGGTCGGACTTTCGGCGCACAGCGTGATGAGGCGCATCATCAGCTGGTAGTTCGAGATCCGGAAATGCCGGAAGCGACCGAGCCCGGTACGGCTGTCCATCAAGAAATTCAGCAGCGTCCAGCCCTGCGGGTAAAGAATCTCGGTGATGTCGTAGGCCCCGGAGTCGCCGGCGTCGACCGCGGCCAGCATCTCCTGCGAGACCTTCGGGAAACGGGACGCGCCGCCGAAGTAGTCGTAGACCACCCTCGCGGCCGACGGGGCATCCGGGCGGAGCACGTAGTTGCTCGCAGACGACCCGACGCGCAACGCCTCCGAATGGTGGTGGTCGAACACGAGGTGAGCGCGCGGCGAGTACGGCAGGTTCGTGAGAATGTCGCGATCGGTGATCTCGAGAAGCCCGTCCTGCACCGGCTTCGGGTGCACGAACACGATCTCGTCGACAAGGTTCAGCGAGCGTAGGAGAACAGCGCATACCAGGCCGTCGAAGTCGCTGCGGGTCACCAGGCGGTAGGTCATCGCTGTTCCTCGCTCGGCGCGGCTGAACGAACCGGTGTCTCGTTCGTTCATCGGCCGAACCAGCGCCGTCTGGAGGTGTTGCAGCGGTGCAATTCAGTTGTACCGCCCCAGTACGGTCGTTCCACACCACGCGGGGGTTCATCCTGTCTTTCCCGGCGTGTGGCCCACCGCAGGGAGGGTAGAAAGCACGGGCCCGAGCCTCTACGAGAAGGAGCACGATGGCCAACACCCGCGGTCACTGGGACCAGCTCCCGGGATGGACGCCGGACCCCGAAGACACCGCCGACGGCGCGGCCCCCGGCTTCGGCGGTTACCCCCACGCCGAGGACATCCCCGACCAACGTCCGGTCGACCCCGAGGACGCCGTCTTCGACGCCGGCCGCCCGGACGTCGAGGAATACCTCCCCATCTGACCCTGTCTGGCCGCGGGACGGCGACCACGGCGCGCTCCGTAGGCTGGAGGCCATGGCCGGGCCGAGCATCAACACCCTTGGGGAGTACCTCCGGGCGCGGCGAGAGCTCGTCGACCCGGCCGACGTCGGGTTGCGCGTCACCGGCGCGCGGCGCGCGCCCGGACTCCGCCGGGAAGAGGTCGCGACCCTCGCCGGCATCAGCGCCGACTACTACCTCCGACTGGAGCAGGGCCGCGACCGCAACCCGTCTCCGCAGGTCCTGCAGGCCCTCGCCCGCGTCTACCGGCTCGACGCGGCCGCTGCGCGATACCTGGTCAGCCTCAGCGCGGGCGCCAAGAGAGTGCCCGGCCACCCCCGGCCCGAGAACGTCCCGACCGGGATCCGGGCCCTGCTGGACTCGGTCGGCCTACCGGCCTTCGTCGAGAACAGGGCCTTCGACGTGCTGGCCGCGAACTGACTGGCGACGCCCTGTCGCCGCGAATGCGGCCGGGCCGCAACCGGCTGCGGGATGTCTTCCTCGACGAGGACGAACGCGCTCTTTTCCCCGACTGGAACCGCGAGACCGTCGTGATGGTCGCCGCGTTCCGCGCCTCCCTCGGTACCGATCTGGACGCTCCGCGAGTCACGTCGCTGGTCGACGAGATGTCGCAAGCGAGTGAGCGGTTCCGGGAGATCTGGGCGCGGCACGACGTGGTGGCATTGGCCGGTGGTGTGGCCGGCTGGGAACATCCGCAGCTCGGACCGCTGGAACTGCGCCGCGAGAAACTGGCGATCGGTGATTCGGACGGTCAACTGCTGGTGATCTACCACGCCGAGTCCGGGTCGGACTCGGCGCGCGCGCTGGACCTGCTGAAGTCGCGATCGGAACCTGCGCCGGCCTCGGACCCGGTCTCCAGCGGCGAGGCCGCGCTGACCGACTTCTGAGGCGTCCGAGTCGACGGAAGCCGTCCCGGTCTCCTGCCGACCGAGCCGTATGCAGGCATGCCGGTACCCAGGCCCACATCCTGCCGTGTGGGTCCGGTGACCGTGCCGCGGTCTCTCGCGCCAAGCCTCAGAAGGGTGGCGGGTCGTCGTCAGCTCCCGCGTCACCGAGGGGTGCCTCTACTCCGTCGACCGTGCCGACCGTAGCCGTCGCGAGCGGCGATTCCCGATCGGCCACGTCGTCGGCGTCGCCGCCCGGCCGCAGTTCGTCGTCGTCGACCTCGCGCGTGGGTGCTTCGACCGTGTACGTGTGGCCGGCCGGGCTCGTCCACGTGCAGGTCTTCCGCTCTGCGTCGGGCCTGACCTGCCACCCGCCTTCGTCCTTGGCGCGGTGGTGGCGGCGGCACAGCGGCACCAGGTTGTCCGCGCTGGTCGCCCCGCCGTCGATCCGCCGGACGTTGTGGTCGAGGTCGCACCGGTACGACGGCTGCGAGCAACCGGGGAACATACAGGTCGGATAGGTAGCGCGGATCAACGCGGCGAGCGGTGCCGGCGGCCGGTAGACGGTACGGCCGAGGTCGGTCACGACGCCCCGCCCATCGGCGAGCCATTTCTCCCAGTGCCCGTCACCGGCCAGCTCGCGTGCCACCGCCGGCGGGACCGGGCCGTAGCCGGTGAGGTCACCGGGCTCGTGCGTGCCGCCGAGCACGGTGCTCAGCGGCGCGACGAGAGCGACCCGGGGCGCAGCCGCCCGCTTGCCCATGATGATGCCGGCCACCGCTCCGGCCCACCGACGCGCGCGACTCTCGCCCTCCGGAGGAGTGTCGCCCTCGCCGGACTCCTCAGCCCACGTCGGATGATCCGCCGCCAGCATCCCGAGCTCCGACAGCGCGACGAGTGCGTCCGCGCGGCGCTGGTCGATCGTGCGTTTGTCGCCGTTGAACCGCGAGCGTCCGGCGAGTCGATCGAGTGTGGTCCGGACCCGGGCAGCGCCCTCGGCCGGGACGAACGCGCGGATTTCCATCATCGAATCGGGAAGCGGAATGAAGTCCACCCGCCGGCCGGTCCGGGCCCGGCGCCGACGCTTTTCCGCCCCGTCAGGGTCGGCCCTGATCACTTCGCGGCGAGCGCGTGTGCCGGTCTGCGCCGGGGTCCTCTTCCGCGCCGCGTCCAGCAGGCGACGCTCCGCCGCGGCCGCCGCTTCGTCGTCTTCGAGGGGCTCGAGGCCCTTGACGATCTCCGCTGCGTGCCGGTAGGTGATCTGGCCCTCGGCCAGCGCCCGGCCGGTCTGGAACCGGCGCGTCGCGAGTACCCGGGCCACCTCGATGCGGTCAGCCGCGCCCTGATCGGACATCCGCAGCGCCGAGGCGACTTCCTCGCGGCCCCAGTCTTCGATCTCGTCGGAACCGGCCCGGCCGTCCCCGGTCGGCTCGTGTCCGGCGATGTCGAGGATCACGGCGTTCATCCGCGCATCGACCCACGCCGCCAGCCGCTGCCAGGCCTTGGCGATCACGACCTGGGCCGCCACGTCGGGGAGCAACTCCGGTAGGACGACGCCGGCCGGATCGCTGCGCCGCGCCGGCGGCTGGGGACGCACCGCCTCCAGCGCGAACGCCAGCTCAGGACCGGGCCGCATGCCGGCGAGCGAGTCGAGATCCAGGGTGTCCTGCATGGCCCGGACGCTAGGGCGCTCGCCCAGCACCGAACCGGTCGTCCACAGCCTCGCCGGGCGTCCGATCGAATTGTGGACGACGGCCCTCGGCGCCATGCCCAGCCCACGGCGGCCGACCTTCACGGCGTCCGCCAAAACCCAGAAGCCGACCACCGTGCGCGGCGAATCCGCATCGGTCAGTGGCACGAGCGGGGTCGTGGACCTGGAATTTATCCTCGGCCGCCACGGCACCGTCCGGGCCGAACGCGAGGAAAAGAGTCACAAAGCTCGCCGATTCCTATATTTGATATCGTGATGCCCGACTTTCCGGCCGGAAGGATCCCTATGACGAGGCCCGCCCCCGCCGGCTCACCGGGGCGGAGCCGTGCCGCCGGGCGCCCGACCCCGCTGGCCCGACCCCAGCTGTCCGAGGAGGTCGTGGTCTACCTCCGTGACCTGATCATGTCCGGCGAGCTCCGCCCCGGAGAGTTCATCCGGCTCGAGGACGTCGCGGCCACCCTCGGCGTCAGCATCACCCCGGTCCGGGAAGCGCTGCTGACGCTCCGCGGCGAGGACATGGTCGAGCTGGAGCACCGCCGCGGCTACCGGGTCGCGCCGCTCTCCCGCCAGGACGTCGAGGACATCTTCGCCCTACAAGCGCACGTCGCCGGCCGGCTCGCCGGCCGCGCGGCCTCCCAGATCAGCGACGACGAACTCGACGACCTGCGCGCCCAGCACGAGGCCCTGCGCGGCGTGACCGACCCCGCCGACGTCGAGCAGCGCGAGTTCGACTTCCACCGCACACTCAACCGGATCGCGAACGCCCGCAAGCTCTCCTGGTTCCTGCACACCGCTACCCGATACACCCCGGCCCGGCTCTACTCGTCCGACCAGGACTGGCAGACGTCAATGGTCACCGCGCACGACGAGCTGATCGCCGCGTTCGCCGCGCGCGACGGCGCCCGGGCGACCGACGTCATGACCCGCCACTTCGCCGACGGCGCCGAGCAGCTCAAGGCGCACCTCGACGGCATCGGTTTCTGGGCCGACCGGTAACACCGCTCAGCCCCTGACCTGCCGGAACCGGAACAGACGCCACGTCCTCGTCACCGCGCGAGGCGACCGGTCGAAGCGCGTCCGGTGTTCCGGCGGGAGCTCCCCGCGACGCAAGGCCCCCGCACCACGGAAAGCACCCCCACGAAACCCCGCCCCCGGACCCGGGCGCCCCCCTTTCGTGCCCTCCCCCTTGCCCGCGAATCCCCCCGCTCGTAACGTCCATCTCGATAGCGGAACACCGTGTTCTATTATCGAACAGGAGCCGCCACATGGCGACGAAGCCGTTCGCGTCCTCCGCCGACCTCGGCGTCAAGGAACAGACCCTGGAAGTGCTCGCCGACGGCGTCTACGCCCTGACCGCCGACGGCGACCCGAACGTCGGGGCGATCGAGGGCGAGGACTTCCTCGTCTGCTTCGAGGCCCTCGCCACGCCGGTCGCGGCCCGCCGCTGGCTCGCCCGGCTGCGCGAGCACACCGACAAACCGGTCCGGTACCTGGTGCTCTCCCACTACCACGCGGTCCGCGTCCTGGGCGCGAGCGCGTTCGACGCCGAGGTCATCGTCAGCTCCAGGCCCACCAGGGCGCTGATCGCCGAGCGCGGTCAGCAGGACTGGGAGAGCGAGTTCGGACGCATGCCGCGCCTCTTCGAGGAACCCGACTCGATCCCCGGCCTTACCTGGCCGACCGTCACGTTCACCGACACGATGACGATCGATCTGGGCGGCGATCGGGGCTCCCTGGAGCTCAGGTACCTCGGCCGGGGCCACACCGAGGGCGACATCGTCGCCTGGCTCCCCCGCCCCGAAATCCTCTTCGCCGGCGACCTGGTCGAGTCCCAGGCCGCGCTCTACACCGGCGACGCGTTCCACTTCGACTGGGCGTCCGGCACCCTCGACGCGGTCAAGGCCCTCGGCGCCCGGCAACTCGTCGGTGGCCGCGGCGCGATCACCCGCGACCACTCCGGGACCCGGGCGGCGATCGAGCAGACCCGCGACTTCCTGCTCACCATGCAGCGCACGGTCGGCGACGCCCACCGCGCCGGCGCCGGCGTCAAGGCCGCCTTCGCGGCGACCCACGAAGCCCTGGCCCCGGCCTACGGCCGTTGGCCGATCTTCGAGCACTGCCTCCCGTTCGACGTCCAGCGCCTCTGGGACGAACTCGACGGCATCGAGCGCCCGGTGATCTGGACCGCCGCGCGCGACCGCGAGGTCTGGGACGAACTCCAAGGCGCATGATCGCGGTCATCGGCGCCGGTCCCGTCGGCCAGACCGCGGCGCTGCTGCTGGCCCGCTGGGGCCTGCCGGTCGTCGTCCTGGACGGACGCCCGGGACGCGACGCCGTGGGCAGCAAGGCCATCTGCCAGCAGCGCGACGTGCTGGACGTCTGGGACTCCGTCGGCGTCGGCCGGGCCGTCGCCGACCGGGGCGTCACCTGGACCATGGCCCGCACGTTCCACCGAGACCGGGAGTTGTTCAGCGTCGGCTTCGCCGACCGGGGCCGGTCGGTGTTCCCGCCGTTCGTCAACGTCTCCCAGTGCGAAACCGAGACCCTTCTGGACGCCGCGATCGCGGACCAGCCCCTGATCGACGTCCGCTGGGGGCACCGCGTCACCGGGCTCGACCAGGACGACGACGGGGTCACGCTGACCACCGGCACCGGCCAGGACCTACGCGCCGACTACGTGGTCGCCGCCCCCGGCGCCCGCGGGGACGTCGTCCGCCGGGAACTGGGCGTCACGTTCGACGGCGAGTCCTTCGACGACTGCTTTCTGATCTGTGACCTGCGGACCGACCTCCCGGGCTGGGAGACCGAGCGGCGGTTCTACTTCGACCCGGTGTGGAATCCGGGCCGTCAGGTGCTGATCCACCCCTGCCCGGACTCGACGTACCGGATCGACTGGCAGGTTCCTCCGGATTTCGACCTGGACGCGGAGGAGGCGTCGGGCGGGCTGGACCGGCGGGTCCGGCAGGTGATCGGCGACCGGCCGTACGAGCTCGTGTGGAGATCGGTGTACCGGTTCTCGTCGCGGGTCGCCGACCGGATGCGGATCGGCCGGGTGCTGCTGGCCGGCGACGGCGCGCACCTGGTGTCGCCGTTCGGCGCGCGCGGCCTGAACTCCGGGGTGCTCGACGCGGAGAACGCCGCCTGGAAGATCGCCTACGTGGCCCGCGACACCGCCCCGGACGGCCTTCTGGATTCGTATCACGACGAACGGCACGCGGCGGCTCTCGAGAACCTGGAGGTCACCGGCGCGACGATGCGCTTCCTGGTGCCCGGCACCGACACGGAGGCCCGGCACCGCCGGGAGATCCTGCGCCGCGCGGTCACCGATCCGGCGGCCCGTGCCCAGGTCGACTCCGGACGGCTCGCGGAGCCGTTCTGGTACGTCGACTCCCCGCTCACCACCCCGGACGAGCGGCGTCCGTTCCCCGGCCGCCCGACGCGCGGGGACGTGCCGGTCCCCGCTCCCGGGATCCTCGTCCCGGACTGCCCGGTGACCGTCCCCGGCCGTCCGGACGTCACCCGCCTGCGACAGCTGGCCCGCGAAGGAGTGACGGTCCTGCGCGGCACCGCCACCGACGTCCCGGACGTCGAGGCCTACCGCTTCGACGTCCTCGATCCGACGCCGACGCTGCGGGAGGCGCTGGGGGCACGCGACGACGAGTACTGGGTGCTGCGCCCGGACGCCCACGTCGCCGCCGTGCTCACCCGGGCCGGCGACGTCGCGCCGGCCATCGCGCGGCTTCTGGGAGGCCGTCGCCCGGTTTCGAGGAGGTTCGGATGACCTACTACCGGCAGGTGGGCAGCGTCCCGCCGAAGCGGCACACCCAGCACCGCCGTCCCGACGGGGGCCTGTACGCCGAGGAACTCATGGGCGAGGAGGGCTTCTCGTCGGACTCGTCGCTGCTCTACCACGCCGGGATCCCGTCGGCGATCGTCGACGCCCGCCCGTGGACGCCGCCCGGGCCGGAGCTGACGCCGAACATCCCGCTGGTGCCGCGGCACCTGAGGCTGCACGAGCTGGCGTTCGCGCCGGACGCCGACGCGGTCACCGGCCGCAGGCTGGTGCTCGGCAACGCCGACGTGCGGATCTCCTACGCGGTGTCCGGCGTCCCGTCGCCGTACTACCGCAACGCCGTGGGCGACGAGTGCGTGTTCGTCGAGCGGGGCGCGGCGGTCGTCGAGACCGTGTTCGGTGCGCTGGCCGTCGGTGCCGGGGACTACGTGGTCCTGCCGCGCGCGACGACGCACCGCTGGGTGCCGTCCGGTGACGAGCCGCTGCGCACGTACGCGATCGAGGCGTCCTCGCACATCACACCGCCGAAGCGCTACCGGTCGACGCACGGGCAGTTCCTGGAGCACGCCCCGTACTGCGAGCGCGACCTGCGCGGGCCGGTGAGCCCGCTGGTCGAGGACGGCACCGACGTCGAGGTGTACGTCCGGCACCGTGGCGGCGGCACGATCCACGTGGTGCCGCGGCACCCGTTCGACGTCGTCGGGTGGGACGGGTGCCTGTACCCGTACGCGTTCAACGTCGCGGACTTCGAGCCGATCACCGGCCGGGTCCACCAGCCGCCGCCGGTGCACCAGGTCTTCGAGGGGAACAACTTCGTGATCTGCAACTTCGTGCCGCGCAAGGTCGACTACCACCCGCTGGCGATCCCGGTGCCGTACTACCACGCGAACGTCGACTCGGACGAGGTCATGTTCTACGTCGACGGTGACTACGAGGCGCGCAAGGGTTCCGGCATCGGCCGGGGCTCGATCTCCCTGCACCCCGGCGGGCACTCGCACGGCCCGCAGCCGGGGGCGGTCGAGAGCAGTCTGGGCGCGGAGTTCTTCGACGAGACCGCGGTGATGGTCGACACGTTCCGCCCGCTGGACCTCGGGGAGGCCGGGCTGGCCGCCGACGACGGCCGCTACGCCTGGTCCTGGTCCGGCCGGGGCCCGGAGAAGTGACGATCCACGAGCCAGAGTCTCGACCTCCACTCGGCGGTGAGGCTCAGGTGCCCGCAGCGGATAACCGTCCCGCGCGGGCGGCGGCATGACGAGAGGAGCGAATGTCCCGATGGCCGAGGAGAGCGCGCCGGCGTCGCAGACGCTGGACCGGGGCATCCGCCTCCTGGAGTACCTGGTCCAGGTCGGGACCCCGGCGCCGATCGCCGACCTCTGCGCCCACCTCGGCGTGCACCGGTCGATCGTCTACCGGCTGCTGCGGACGCTGGAGGACCACCGCCTGGTCGAGCGCGACCCGGCCGGGCGGTACCGGCCCGGCACCGGTATCGCCGGGCTCGCCCGGGGCGTCCGCAACGACCTGCGGACCGCGGCGCTCCCCCAGCTCGACGCGCTCGCCGCCGAGCTGGGCATGACCGCGTTCGTCGTCGTGCGGGCCGGCGACGAGGCGGTCACCGTCACCAGCGTCGAGCCTCAGGACACGGCCGCGCACGTCGCCTACCGGCCCGGGACCCGTCATCCGGTCGATCGCGGCGCGCCGGGCCTGGCGCTGCTCGTGCCCGACCCGCCGTCGCCGTCGGACCGTCCGGAGCTGGCCGAGGCCCGCCGGGCCGGCTGGGCCACGTCGCACGGCGAGGTGATCCGGGGGTTGAGTTCGGTCGCCGCCCCGGTGCGCGGTCCGGACGGCCGGGCCCGTGCGGCCCTGGCCGTCGTGTATGTCGACGACGACGTGGACGTCGAACGGATCGGCCGACGGCTGACCGACGCCGCCGGGAAGGTCGCGGCCGCGCTCAGCTAGCGGCGGGTTTCCAGCCGATCGCGGGCGCGACGTGCTCGGCGATCGTCGCCAGCATCCGGGCGTTGTAGGCGACGCCGAGCTGGTTCGGCACCGTGAACAGGACGTAGTCGGCCTCCTGGACGGCCTGGTCCTGGGCCAGGTCGGCGGCGATCACGTCCGGCTCGCCCGCGTACGTGCGGCCGAAGCGGGCCCGGACGCCGTCGAGGACACCGACCTGGTCGCCGTCACCGGAGTCGCCGAAGTACGTCCGGTCGATGTCCTCGGTGATCGGCAGCACGCTGCGCGACACCGACACCAGCGGCGGACGGTCCCAGCCGTGCCCGTCCCACGCCTCGCGGTACTGGCGGATCTGCTCGGCCTGGAGCTGGTCGAACGGCACCCCGGTGTCTTCGGTCAGCAGCGTCGAGCTCTGCAGGTTCATCCCGAGCGACGCCGCCCAGACCGCGGTCGCGCGGCTGCCCGCGCCCCACCAGACGCGGTCGGCGAGGCCCTCGGAGCGAGGCTGGATCGGCAGCCCGGCCCGGACGCCGGAGCGGGCCGGGTCGGTGGTCGCGACCGCCGCGCCCTGGATCGCGGCCAGGAACAGTTCGGTCTTCGAGCGGGCGAGGTCGGCCGTCGTCGTCCCCTCGGGGGCGCGGTAGCCGAACGACTCGGCGCCGTTCAGTGCGGTCTCCGGTGAGCCCCGGCTGACGCCGAGCTGGAGGCGTCCGCGGCTGATCAGGTCGGTCGCGGCGGCTTCCTCGGCCAGGTACAGGGGGTTCTCGTACCGCATGTCGATCACGCCGGTGCCCATCTCGATCGCCGACGTGCGGGCGGCGATGGCCGCGAGCAGCGGGAACGGCGACGCCAGCTGACGCTCGAAGTGGTGGACCCGGACGAACGCGCCGTCGATGCCGATGTCTTCGGCGGCCTGGGCGAGGTCGATGGTCTGGTGCAGGGCGTCGGCGGCCGACCGGGTCTGCGACCCGGTGACGTCACGCCAGTGCCCGAAGCTGAGGAACCCGATCTTTTTCGTCATGACGCCCGCAACAATAGTTGATCAGTCAACAATCCCGGTGAAGGACCAGCCGCTCCACCGGGTGACGCCGATCTCGATGACCGGGCCGTCCGGACGCTGCGCCCGGTACTGCGGATACTTCGCGACGAGCCCGTCGAGGCCGTCACCGGCAGCCGCGGCGTCCACCACCCGGGCGGTGCCGTCGGCGCGCGCCCACCAGAGCCGGGCCCAGTCGTCGTCGTAGTGGTCGGCCAGCACCGAGACGTGCGGGTTCGCCGCGACGTTGCGCAGCCGCCTGAGGTTGGTATGGCGCTTCGGTTTCGCGTCGACCGCGATCACGATCGCGTCGCCGCGCACCGCGAACGTGGCCGGCACCACGTGCGGCACTCCGTCGGCGTCCGCCGTCGCCAGCCGGACGACCCGCGCGCCGGTCAGCCGCCGCCGGGCCTCGGCCTCCGAAAGCTGCATCACGCCATCCTCGGCCCGGCCCACACCCTTGTCGAGGCAACCCTCGCCGCAGCAGCCCCGCCGGGGCCGGTACTCAGCCGTCGCCGGGCTCGCGGAGCGTCACCCGGCCGCGCCCGGCGCGCCAGCGGTAGGAGCTCCAGGACGTCGGCGCGCCCAGCGGACCGCCGTCGTTCAGGGCCGTGCGGTAGTGCCCTTCGCGGGCGGACAGCAACTCCAGCGCGCGGTGCCCGGCCGGCGTCCGCGGGTCGCGCACCCCGCTCCGGGTGGTCGGCACGACCTCGGACAGCCACTGCGTCAGCATCGTCAGCGCCGCGGTGCCGCCCACCAGTAACGCCAGGCAGGCGGTGCCCGCGGCCAGCGCGCCCGACGCGGTCCGGTGCGCCAGCGCGTCGAAGACGACGACCGCCAGCCCGCCCAGCAGCACGGACGAGAGCGCGACGGTCCCGAGCACGACCAGCGTCGACCCCGGGCCGCGGTGCGACGCCCGGTAGCGCAGGCGCCGGGTCAGCAGGCCCGCGCGGCGCAATTCGCCCCACGCCGCCCGTACCTCGGCGCTCCGCGCCACGGCCGCCCGCACCCCGGCACCCCCGGCGCCCCCGAGGCCCACGCCACCCGCGGCGCGCTCCGGGCCGCCGGCGAGCAGCGCGACCGCGACCGGCGGCGGGTCCGTGGCCAGCCAGGCGCGGGCGCGGTCGTCGGCCGCGGAGGCGGGCGTGAACCACATCGGCGGGTCCTCAGTCGTCACCGGCGAATTGCAGCACGCCGGACGCGCGTTCCCGGCCGCCGGACCCGATGTTCACCGAGCCGTCGCCCGGTGGCACTCCCCGGGTCAGATCCGCGCCGTGCGGCGGCTACGCACCGCGAGCAGACCGTCGGCGAGCGTGGTCAGGGCCAGGTCCGGGTTGGCCGCCGCGAGCCGGTCGAGGATCGGCGGCGGGACCGAGCCGAGGCCCGCGTGGGCACCGACGACGGCACCGGCCATCGCCGCGATCGTGTCGGTGTCGCCGCCGAGCGAGGCCGCGTGCCGGCAGGCGTCCCACAGATGGCCGGGGTGCAGGGAGGCCACCGCGAGGGCCGCCGGAACCGCCTCCTGAGTGGCGAGCCCGGTGCCGACGAGCCGGGCGATCAGGTCCGGCGCGTCCGCCCGGCCGGCGACCAGGCCGCGGGCCCAGACGATGCGGTCGGCCACGTCGGCGCCGGGGGCGTAGGAGCCGCGGGACGCGCCCAGGCGGGCCGCGGCCACGGCCAGGTCCAGCGACTCCGGCAGCGCGGACCCGGCGATTCCCGCGCTCACCGCGGCCGCGATCGCCGCCGCACCGGCGATCGCGATTCCGGTGTGGTGGGTCGCGCGGCTCGCCTGCTCGACGGCGTCCACCAGGCGCGACAGCGGTTCGGGGGGCACGCCGACGCCGACCGGCGCGATCCGCATCGCGGCACCGTTGGTGTCGCCGGTGCGGCCGGTCTCCTCCGGTGGCACACCGGAGGAGAGCGACACCAGCGCCCGGCGCGTCGACGGGCCGAGCAGGTCCAGCGACCCGGCCCGTCGCATCCGGTCCTCCCAGGCGAGGAGCGCCTCGGCGAACCGGAGCGGGTCGACGGACCCGTCGCCGGAGACGAACAGCGAACCGAGGATCACCGCCTGGTCGGTGTCGTCGGTGACCCGCCCGGCCGGCAGCCCGCGGCTGATCTCGTTCTCCGGCGGACCGGGGTGCAGAGCGTCGAGGACGTCGCCGTACCGGGCGCGGATCGCGGACCGGGGCAGGTTCTGCGTCGGCATCCCGAGCGCGTCACCGAGCGCGAGCCCGGTGAGCGCGCCCAGGGCCCGGCCCACGGGATCTACAGGTACGGGTCGAGCAGGACGCGGTCGGCGGCGCTGAGGCGCTCCGACGCAGTCGCCCGCTGGTGCCAGTACGGGTAGAGCAGCGGCGGGCGGCTGACCTCCTCGAGCTGCGCCACCTCCTCCGCGCTCAGCGTCAGCGACGCCGCGGCCAGGTTGTCGGCCAGCTGCTCCTCGGTGCGCGCGCCGACGATCAGCGACGTCACCGCCGGACGGGTGAGCAGCCAGGCCAGCGCGACCCGCGCCGGGGACGCCCCGTGCCCGTCGGCGATCTTGCGCAGCAGGTCGATCGTCGCGAACAGCCGGTCGGGCGCGTCGATCGGCGGCTCGCTCCACTCGGTGAGCTGCCGGGTCCCGGCCGGGCCCTCGACCTGGCCGTCCGCGCCGCGGCTGAACTTGCCCGACAGCAGGCCGCCGGCCAGCGGGCTCCAGACCAGCACGCCGAGGCCCTGGTCGACGGCCGCGGGAAGCAGTTCGTTCTCGGCGTCCCGGCACTGCAGCGAGTAGTAGATCTGTTCGCTCGAGAAGCGCGGCAGCCGCTCGCGCTCGGCGACCCCGAGGGCCTTCAGCAGCTGCCAGCCGGCGTAGTTGCTGACCCCGACGTAGCGGACCTTGCCCTGCTGGACGAGCGTCTCGAGCGCGCCGAGCGTCTCCTCCAGGCGGGTGTGACCGTCCCACTCGTGGACCTGGTACAGGTCGATGTAGTCGGTCTTCAACCGGCGGAGGCTGGCCTCGGCGGCGCGCAGCACGTGGTGCCGCGACAGGCCCGCGTCGTTCGGGCCCTCGGCCATCGGGAACCGGACCTTCGTGGCGACCAGCCAGTCGTCCCGGCTGTCCCGGAGGGCTTCCCCGACGATTTCCTCGGACGCCCCGGCCGAGTACACATCCGCGGTGTCGACGAGGTTCACGCCGTGGTCGCGGCAGAGGTCGAGCTGCCGCTGGGCGGTCTGCACGTCGGTGGTGCCGACGTTGGCGAAGTTCCCGGAACCGCCGAACGTCATCGTGCCCATCGTCATCGTCGAGACCCGCAGGCCCGAGGTGCCCAGTTGGCGGTACTCCATGTTCCCCACTCTCTCGAGGTACTGACATGAAGAGCATTACCCGTTACGGCGAGACTATGAATGCTTGATAGTCCCGTGGAATTGCGCGAGAGTTCCGGCGTGACCGCTGATCCCCTCTCCGATGCGCTCGCGCTCGTCCGTGCCCGCTGCGTCATCACGGGCGGGTTCATCGCGTCCGGCGACTGGTCGGTCCGCTTCCGGCCGAGCGCCGCGCTGAAGCTGAAGGGTCTCGTCCGCGGTCGGTGCTGGCTGCTCGCGGCCGGACGTCCGCCGCGGTTGCTGACGAAAGGCAACGTCGCGACGTTCAACCGCGTCGAGTCGTTCGTCCTCTGCAGCGATCCGGCGATCCCGCCGGTTGAGGAGCCGGAGGCGCTCCGGCCGGGCCCCGGCCCGCTGGACCGTTTCGGCGCCCCGCACGACCGAAACGACCGGGCCGACGAGACGGAGCAGGCGGTTGTCGCGATCGGCGGGCACATCGACCTGGATCGCAGCGGCGACGAACTCTTGCTGTCGGTCCTGCCGAGGCTCACCGTGCTGGCCGGTGAATCAGCCGAGGCCGACGAGGTGATGCGGCTGCTGGAGCAGTTGCTGGAGGAGCGGTCGGCGCCCCGGCCGGGGTCGAACTTCGCGGCCGATCAGTACGCGCAGTTGCTGCTGCTCCAGGTGTTGCGGGCGGTGCTGGAACACGGGAGTTCGTCCCGGCCGGGGTGGCTGACCGTGCTCGCCGACCCGGACCTGCGGCCCGCGCTGACGCTGATGCACACCGACCCGGGCCGGGCCTGGGGGCTGGACGAGCTGGCCCGGGCGTCGGCGATGTCGCGGAGCCGGTTCGCGACCCGGTTCAAGCAGGTGTCGGGGCAGCCGCCGGTCGCCTACCTGACGCGGTGGCGGATCCGGCTGGCCGAGCGGGCGCTGCGGGAGACCGACACGACGGTGGCGGCGCTGGCGTCGGAACTCGGTTACGCGTCGGAGAGCTCGTTCAGCCACGCGTTCGCCCGCACCGTGGGGGTGTCGCCCGGCCGCTACCGCAGATCCGTCCGGACGCCCGCACCCGGCGGGGACCACCCGGTCAGCGAGGACCACGCGGTCAGCGGGGCCTACGCGGTCAGCGGGGCCTCGTAGCGGGTCCAGCCGCCGGCGCGGGTGCTCTTGCGGTGGTACATGGCCTGGTCACCGGCGCGGATGAGGTCGCGGACGCCCACCGGGCCGCCGGGTTCGGCGACCGCCACGCCGACGCTCACGCCGACCGTCACGGCCTGGCCCTCGACCTCGACCGGAGCGCCGATCGACGCGACGACCCGGTCGGCGGTCGCCTCGACCAGTGTCTGGTCGTCGACGCCGGTGAGCAGGATCGCGAACTCGTCGCCGCCGAGCCGCGCGACCGTGTCGGTGTCCCGGACGCAGGACCGCAGGCGCCCGGCGATCCGGCGCAGCAACTCGTCACCGGCGGGGTGCCCGTGGACGTCGTTGACCTGTTTGAACCCGTCGAGGTCGAGGAGCAGGAGGGCGACCGAGCCGGGCACGGCGGGCGCCCGCCCGGGCCGCGCGGCCGCGTCCGGGCGCAGCAGCGCCTCCTCCAGCCGCTCCTCCAGCAGGGCCCGGTTGGCCAGCGCGGTGAGCGGGTCGTGGTAGGCGCGGAACGTCAGCTCGGCGTTCAGGTCGAGCCGGTACAGGGCTTCGGCGACCCGGGAACCCCAGGTCGCGAGGCTGGTCCGGGTGTCGGCGGGCAGGCGGGCGTCGCCGGAGATGCCGAACACCCCCCGGTAGCGCCCACCGGCGCTGACCGGCACGACGAGCAGCCCGCCGGATGCGTGCGGGGCGCCGGTGACGTCCCGGATCTCGCCGATCTCCTCCGGGGTCAGGTAGGCCGGGTGGGGCGGGGCCAGCCGGGCGCGCAGGGCCGGCCGGAGCGCGTCGAGGTGAACCAGGCGCCCGACGTCCGCGGGCGGGGTGCCGTGCCCGGCGACGACCCGGAGGGGGCCGTGCGAGCCGGTCGCCCGCGGAAGCCGGTCGCCGTCGTCGTAGAGCGCGAACAGGACCCGGCGGTCGCCGGTGGTGTCGGCGAGGCCGGCCGCGGTCTGCACGGCGACCTCGGAGAGCGCGTCGCGGTCGGCGGCCGCCGCGAGGCGTTCGGAACCGGCGAGCTGCAGCCGCTCCCGGGCGAGCAGCCGGTCGTTCTGCTCCGCGATTCCGCGCAGCATCCGCATGAGCAGCGGCGCGACCAGGCCGAACACGATCGCGGCGCCGAGCTGGGCCGGGTCGGGCGGCCCGAGGCCGGACAGTCCCGCGGCCAGCCGGACGCCCGGCACGAGCTGGGCCAGCACGAGCCGGACCCGGAGTTCCCGGGCCGAGCCGTAGAAACTGCGGAACAGCAGTGCGCCGAAGTACGCGCCGCTGTCGGCGACGCTGTCCAGGACCAGGCCCGGCGCGGCGACGATCAGCCACTCGATCAGCTCGAGCCCGGGGGCGAAGCCGCCGCGCAGCCAGCCGAGGAGCCAGTAGCAGGCCAGCATCGCGAGCGCGGTCGCGAGTGCGGCCCGGCCCGCGTCGCTGCCGGCGTCGGACGTCAGCACCGCGGCGATGCTCACGCCGGTGCTGCACAGTGCCCAGACCAGGAAGATCCCTCGCAGGCGGGACACCATCCGCCCGTCCATGCGCCCGCCTCCTCCGCTCTCCCCCCTGTCGGCGGCGGGCCGGGGCAGCTGAGTCAATCGGCGCCGGCGGCGGGGAGCCTCAGGCCCGCCAGGACGTGAGGACGCGCTCGATCCGGGAGCGGATCCGGTCGCGGGCCTCGCGGCGGGGCACGCCCGCCATCAGCAGCGAGTCGTAGTCGGTGTCGAGGTGGCGTACGGACGCGACGACCGCGAGCGTCACCGCCTGCGGATCGAAGACCTTCGCGGCGGCCGAGCGCCCGACCCGGCCGCTGCTGCGCTCTCCGGCGTGCCGGGCGATCAGCGTGGCCCGCTCCGGCGGGCATCCCGGGAACAGCCGCCGGATCTCGTCCGCCATCACCGCGGTGTACGTCTCGTCCGCGGCCGCGCGCCGCACCTCGTCGCGCTCACGGCGGCGCTCCCGGACCTCGGAGTCGGCGAAGCACTGCTCCTCGGCGCGGCCGAGCGCCGCCTCCTCTACCAGGATCCCCTGCCGCTCGTAGCGCTTCCGGCGCCGGTTGAACGTCACCACGACGGCCGAGAGCCCGCTCTCCTTCTTAGCCCGCCGGGACAGCGCGGCGTTCCCGGCGGGCAGGTACGCGAGGTGATCCAGGTCGGCGCAGGCCAGGCACAGCGTGTCGTCCCCCTCGGTCACGAAGAACCCCGCCGGGCCGCCGCAGCCCGTGCAGGTCCGGGGCTCGTCGGCGACGTGGGCGACGAGGTCGGGCGCGGCCCGGGCCCGTTCGGTGAGCGTCGCCCGGCGGGCCTCGGTGAGACCCGGCGCCAGCCACTGCACCCGGAACGCCTGCTCGACCGCGTCGCTGCCGTCGCGCGTGAACCGCAGCGTGCGGCGGTCCCGGCTCGCGGCCGTGTAGGTGGCGTCCGCCGGTGACAGGCCGCTGCGCTGCGCCCATTCGCGCAGCGCGGTCACCGCGTCCACGAGCTTCGCGGCGTCGACCGCCGTCGTGTCCTCCAGGGCGCCGACCCGCCCTTGTTTCCACGTGTCGACCTGCGCGCTCTTCACCCAGCGCAGGCCCACGACGACGTCGATCGGCGTCACGACCTTGCGGGTGGCCAGCGTCCGCCCGGCGACGTCGGCCACCCGCCGCGAGAGCCCCGCCATCAGCGAGCGAACCGATCCGCCGCCCGGCCGGCGACCCCGGCCGCGTGACACCGGCATCCCCCGTCGACCGGCCCGGGCCCCGGGGACGCCACCGCCGGGTCCGCGGCTCCGACGCCGGCCGCCCCGCTTGTCCGGCCCGACGGCACAACAGCAGCCGTGACGGTCGACGCGGTAACGCCGGTGACCAGAGGTGAGGCCGCCATCGGGGGCGTCGCGCAGGGACACGACCGGCTCGCCACGCCAGGAATTCTGGCACAAACCCCGAAAGCCCCGACCGCCGGACGTCACCGGCCCGCCCCACGAGCGACACCGACAAGGTCCATTCCCCGGAATATCCTTCCACGGAACGCGCTTGTGCCAGTCATGACGACGACGATGCGCGCGGTCGTGCTCACCGAGCCCGGCCCGGTGGACCACCTCGAACTCCGGGACCTGCCGATCCCACCGGTCGCTCCGGGACACGTCCGGATCGCGGTGCGGGCGTTCGGCCTCAACCGCTCCGAACTGCACCTGCGGCTCGGCTACGCGGACGGGGCGCGGCTCCCGATCGTGCCCGGCATCGAGGCCGTCGGGGTGGTCGACGCCGCGCCCGGCAGCGACCTGCGGCCCGGCCGGCAGGTCGCCGCGCTGATGGGCGGCATGGGCCGCACCTACGACGGCGGCTACGCCGAGTACACGGTCGTGCCCCGCAGCCAGGTCGTCCCGTTCGAGTCCGCGCTGCCGTGGGACGTCCTCGGCGCCGTCCCGGAGACCCTGCAGACCGCGTACGGCTCCCTGACCGTCGGACTGAACCTGCGGAAAGGCCAGACGCTGCTGATCCGGGGCGGCACGTCGGCGCTCGGCTTCGCGACCGCGGCGCTGGCCCGCGATCTCGGCGCCACCGTGCTGGCCACGACCCGTCAGCGCGACCGGCTCGGCGTCCTGGCCTCGCACGGCGTCGACCATCCGATCCTCGACGACGGCGACGTCACCCGGCAGGTGCGCGGGATCGTCCCGGACGGCGTCGACGCGGCGCTCGAGCTGGTCGGGACGCCGACGCTGCCCGACACCCTGGCCGCCACCCGCGTGCACGGCACGGTGTGTTTCGCCGGCATGCTCTCCAACCGGTGGACGGTCCCGGACTTCTACCCGATCGACTACCTGCCGCGCGGCGTGCGGCTGTCCGCCTACGCCGGCGACGCCTCCGACCTGCCGGCCCCGGTGCTGCAGCGCGCACTCGACGACCTCGCCGGAGGGACGTTCGGACTGGGCCCGGTCCGCACCTACCGGATGGACCGGATCCGCGAGGCCCACCAGGCCCTGGAGGACAACACCGCCGCCGGCAAGATCGTCGTCCTCACGTCGTGAGCACGGTCCTCACGTCGTGAATTGGGTGCGCGTTCGGGCGGGTGGACGTCAGCCCCCGTACGCGCCCCAGCCGTGCACGCTCGTGATCTCGCCCCGGACGCTGACCCGGGGACGCTCCCGGTCGGGGTAGCGCGAACCGGTGTAGTGCGTCGCCAGCGCGTCGATGTCGGCCAGGTCGGCGTCGTCGGTCAGCGCGGAGACGACCAGTTGCAGCGCGACGTGCGATCCCCAGTCCGGGAAGTCCAGCACGTCCAGCGCGAAGCGCGGGTCACGCCGCAGGTGAGCGAGCCGCACCCGCCGGGCGTCGAGGTTGAGCAGGATCCGGCCGTCGTCTTCGAGCAGGAACCAGGTCGTGACGGCCACCGGGCGCCCGTCCTTCGCCAGCGTCGCCATGACGGCCGGTTTCGGCTGGGCCAGGAACGCCTTGACGGGGTCGCTGAGAACAAGGGTCACCGCGGGAGCCTAACAACCGCCGCCGCCCCTCCCGGCGGCCCGATCCCCCGCCGGTCACCCGGCCGCGGACCGGCCCGGAAGCCGGGCGCGGGACCGGTCCGGAAGCCGTCGGTCGCGGTGATCAGCGCGTCGAGGATGCCCGGCTCGTCGAACGCGTGCCCGGCGTCGCCGACCACCACGAACGTCGCTTCCGGCAGGGCCCGGTGCAGATCCCAAGCGGTGACGATCGGCGTGCAGAGGTCGTAGCGGCCCTGCACGATCACCGTCGGGACGTCCGCGAGCCGGCCGGCGTCGGCGATCAACTGGCCCTCGGTGAACCAGCCGCCGTGGCGGAAGTAGTGGTTCTCGATCCGGGCGAACGCGGTCGCGTACCGGGGGTCCTGGTAGCGCCGCACGAGCTCCGGGCGGGGCAGCAGCGTCAGGTTGCTCGCCTCCCACGTCGACCAGGCCACCGCCGCGGGCCCGTGGACGGCGGGATCGGGGTCGGAGAGCAACCGCCCGTAGGTCTCGACGAACCGGCCCGGGACCGCGCCCGGCGCCGCGGCGGCGTAGGGCTCCCACAGGTCGGGCACCAGCGTGGCCGCGGGTCCTTCGTAGAACCAGTCGATCTCGCTCCGGCGCAGCGTGAAGATGCCGCGCAGCACCAGCTCGGTCACCCGGGCCGGGTGCGTCTCGGCGTAGGCGAGCGCGAGGGTGGAGCCCCAGGACCCGCCGAACACCTGCCAGCGGTCGACGCCGAGGTGCTCGCGCAGCCGCTCGATGTCGGCGACCAGGTGCCACGTGGTGTTGGCACCGAGGTCGGCGTCGGGCTCGCTGACGTGCGGGACGCTGCGCCCGCACCCGCGCTGGTCGAACAGGATGATCCGGTAGTGCTCGGGGTCGAACAGCCGCCGGTGGTCCGGCGAGCACCCGCCGCCGGGGCCGCCGTGCAGGAACACGACCGGCTTGCCACCGGGCGCGCCGCACTCCTCCCAGTAGATCGAGTGGCCGTCGCCGACGTCGAGCAGGCCGGTCCGGCGGGGGTCCAGAGGAGGGTAAAAGGTGCGCACCGCCTCGAGACTAGCCAGCCGGCCGCTCAGAGCGGGAGGACGCAGGTCGGGGACCCTACCGCGGTGGGCTCTCCGGACGGCACCGGGACACCGTCGTCGAGGCGGAAGTACGTCAGCGTGTGGGAGCGTTCGTTGGCCACCACCAGGCCGCCGTCGAACAGCGCGAGGTCGCGGGGCCACGCGCCCCCGCAGGGCACCTCGGCCAGCGGCACCGCGGCGCCGGACGCGTCGACCCGGAACGCGGCGATCGTGTCCGCGCCCCGGTTCGCGAGATAGAGGTGGTCGCCGGAGCGGACGAGGCCGCTCGGCTGGTTGTGGCCGTCGGACGCGGTCGCCGGCACCGACGCGACGACCTCCCCGCCGGCCACGGTCAGCAGCGCGGAGCCGAGCTCGGCCGCGACGTACCGGCGTCCGTTCGGGTGCGTCACGACGTGCCGCGGGCCGGAGCCGGGCGGCAGGGCCGTCTCCCCCAGCCGCCGCAGCCGGCCGTCCTCGAGCCGGTAGTCGACGAGCCGGTCGGTGCCCAGGTCGACGACCGTGACCACGCCGTCGGCCCCGGGCACGATCTGGTGCGTGTGCGGGCCCTCCTGGCGTCCGGCGTCCGGCCCGGCGCCGGAGTGCCGCACCAGGTCGGTGGAGGATCCGATCACCCCGCCGGTCACCGGATGCACCGACACGCTGCCCGACCCGTAGTTCGCCGCGAGCAGGTAGCCGTCGATCAGCGCGAGGTGGCACGGCCAGGTGCCGCCGGTCGAGGCGGTCGACAGCGGCCGCAGGTCGTCGGCGGCGAACGACGACACCGTGCCCGCGCCCTCGTTCACCGCGTACAGGACGGGGCCGGACGCGATCACGTAGGACGGGGACGGGGTCGCCACGGTCCGGCCGCCGGGCAGCATCAGCAATCCGTCTCCGGCGCCGCCCATGTCCGCGGTGTACGTGCCGACGACCAGCCCGGTCATGTGCGCTCCTCCGAAAGGACGATCATCGCCGCGTCGCGCTCCCGGTCCCACCGGACCGGCAGCCCGGCCGTGGTCAGGTGCGCCCCCGAGTACTCGGCGTCGCCGTCACGATAGATCGCGCCGGCGCGCAGGCCGCGCAGCGGGAGCCGCACGTCGCGGCCGGGCACCGCGCCGAACCCGTCCGAGCGGCCGGTGTTCCAGGCCAGCACCACCGTGCGCGGCCCCAGCGTGTACTGCACGGCGCACCGGTCGGCGTCCGGTGACCCGATCCGGTGCACGGTGCCGCCGGTGATCACGTCGCGGACGCCGAGGTAGCGGGCGATCCACCGCCGGGCGGTGTCGCGCTGCGACGGTGACCACGAGGCGATGTCGGCCCCGATTCCCAGCACCCCGGCGCAGGCGAGCACGAACCGGAAGTCCAGCGACCGCGGCCGGGTGTCGAACAGCCCGGGGGCGTCGGTGACCCACGAGCTCATCAGGTGCGGCGCGTGCGCGGCGAGGAACCCGTGCTGGATCCGCAGCCGGTCCATCGGCGCGGTGTTGTCCGACGGCCACAGCACGTCGGTCCGGGCCGCCATCGCGAGGTCGGCCCGCGCTCCGCCGGCCGCGCAGCCCTCGACCCGCACGCCCGGATGCGCGGAGCGCAGGTGGTCCAGGATCCGGTACAGCGCGGCCACGTGCCGGCCGTCGGCCGACGGCGACTCCGCCTCGGTCCGCGGCCGGTTGAAGTCCCACTTGAGGTAGTCGATCGGGTAGGACGAGAGCAGCGAGCCGAGCGTGGACCGGACGAACTCCTCCACGTCGGGGCGCCCGAGGTCGAGCAGGTACTGGTGGCGGATCGTGGTCTGCGGGCGTCCGTCGATCCGGTACACCCAGTCCGGGTGCTCCGCGTAGAGCGCCGACGCCGGGTTCACCATCTCGGGCTCCACCCAGAGCCCGAAACCCAGGCCCTTGGCCCGTACCGCCTCGACGAACGCGCCGAAGCCGTCCGGGAACTTCGCCGGGTCCGGCGACCAGTCGCCGAGGCCGCCGGTGTCGTCGGTGCGCCCGGTGAACCATCCGTCGTCCACGACGAACGTCTCCACGCCGAGGTCCGCGGCGACGTCCGCGAGCGCCAGCTGGCCGGCGGCGGTCACGTCGAACGTCGTCGCTTCCCAGGAGTTGTAGACGACCGTCGCCGGTCCGGGGCGCGCCGCGCGGCGCTCGTGGTCGTGCCAGGCCCGGGCGAGGCCGTCGATGCCCTCACCGCTGAACGCGCCCGCGGCCACCGGGGAGGTGAGGGTCTCGCCGGGTGCGAGCGTGATCGGCCCGTCGGACAGCCGGCGGCCGGCCCGCACGCGGGTGGTACCGGCCGCGTCGGCCTCGGCCGTGATCTCCCACGACCCGCTCCAGGCGATCTGGACGCCCCAGGTGGCGGCGTCGTCGAGGCGGTCCTGCACGGCCAGGTAGGGCGAGAACTGGTGACCGGTGACGCCCTGGGCGCTGCCGATCGCGAACCGCCCGCGCGGCAGGTCGAGCGTCGCCGCGGTGAACTCCTGTGCCCACTGGCCGTGCAGGTAGTGCAGGCGGGCGCCGTGCGGCGTCGGCACCGGGAAACCGGCCGACCCGAACGCGGACAGCGCCACCGGTGCGGTCCCGTCGTGGTGCAGCGTGACCCACCGCTCGACGACGTCGGTCCCGGGCGCGAACCGGTAGCACTGCTGCGACCGCAGGCCGGTCAGCGTGTCCGCGAACGTGACCCGCAGGCCGTCGCCGGACTCGGCGGAGACGAACTCCCAGCGCAGGCCGGACGCGTGCAGGTCGGCGCCGAGGAACGGGCGCAGCCCGTCGGTGGCGTACTCGACCGGGGCGACGTCGCCGGGCGTCAGGTACTGGAGCCTGCCGTGCCACGCGAGCGGCGACGGTCCCCGGGAGATCCCGTGCGGGCCCCAGGAGTGCAGCTCGAGCCACTCGCGGGACGCGGTCACCGTGTACTCCGTGGTGGCCCCGGTGAGCGTCCAGCGGCTCATGCCAGGAATTCCGCGTTGAGCCGGCGCTGCAACGACACGTCGTTCCACATCGGGTGCTGCGGGGCGGCGTTGGAACAGACGATCGTGCCGAGGGCACCGAGCTCGCGGCTGCGGCGGACGGCGTGGGCGCAGATCTCCGCGCCGACCGGGCCCTCCTCGAACGTGCCGTGCAGCGGGGTGTAGCCGACCCAGCCCTCGCCGAAGACCAGCGGGACGTCCCGGGACCGCGCCAGGTCGGCCGCGGCGTCCAGCCAGAGGTCCAGCACGGCGCGCATCGCGACCCGGTGCTCGCCGTACCGGTCGTAGAGCCAGCGGTCCCACTTGTCCGGATCGCACCAGTCGTGGGTGTAGAGCTCGCGCGGCTGCATGACCGTGGCCTCGAGCGACCACCGGCGGCCGGGCGCGGGCTGCCACTCCTCCAGCGGGGGCGCCCCCGCGCGGAGCAGTTCGGCGTAGGCCCGCTCCTGCGGATACGGCCGGGACACGTCCCGCAGCGCGAACTCGTCGACCAGTTGGCCGAGCACCCCGTAGACGTAGGGGTGGAAGACCGCGACCTCGATGTTGCGCGGGACACCGCGGAGCTGCTCGATCGGCACGTGGGCGATGTTGACCGTGCACGGGACGGCCGGCTGGCGTTCCTTGAACCGGGTGATGCCCCGTTCCAGGGCGTCGCGGATCCCGAGCAGCGACCCGAACGTCCCGCCCTCGGTGAGCCCGCTGTACTGGACCTCGTTGTGCAGTTCGATGAACGCGACCCGATCGTCCAGGCCCTCGGCGCGCAGCAGGTCGATCAGGTCGGCGTGGGCGTCGGCCAGGGCCGACGGCCGGTCGGCGACCGGGACGGCCCGCAGCGCGCGGTGCCACGAGGGATCACCGGCGAACGACGGGCTCTGCTGGTATTCCCAGCTCGACACGATGACCCGCACGTCGTGGCGGGCCGCGGCCCGGAAGAACGCCAGCAGGTGCGCGCGGCCGTCCAGCGTGGTGGTGGCTTTCACGTCGTACCAGCGGGTGCGCTGGCCGTACTCGCCGCCGAACGACGTGAACGTCAGCGCGGACGTGTCCAGACCGGACCGGAACAGCAGGAACGGCATCGCGCAGATCCGCACGGTGTTGTAGCCGCGGTCGACGGCGGCCGCGAACGCCGCGTCCAGGTCCGCGAACGGCTCCCCCGGCCCGGTGCGGGTGTACCAGGTGAAGTCCCACAGCGTGAGGGCCAGCGTCATTTGTTCGCCCCTACCAGCAGACCGGACACGAAGTGCCTCTGGAACGTGAAGAACACGATCGCGGTCGGCACGGCGGCCAGCACGGACGCCGCCGCGACGACGTTCCACTGGCTCACGTAACCGCCCTGGAGGTTGAGCAGCGCCGCCGTGACCGGCAGTTTCGCCTCGGTGCGCAGCACGGTGATGGCCCAGATCAGGTCGTTGAAGATCCAGGTCGTGGCCAGGGCCGCCAGCGCGGCCAGCGACGGGCGGCAGAGCGGCATCACGATCCGCGCGTAGATCTGCACCGGCCCGGCCCCGTCGATGCGGGCCGCCTCGGTGAGCTCACCCGGCAGCGACCGCATGAACCCGTACAGCACGAACGTGTAGAACCCGAGGCCGAATCCGACGTGGATCAGCACCAGCCCGGTCAGCGTGTCGTAGAGGCCGATCGACTCGGTGATGCGGGAGACCGGGATCAGCAGGATCTGCGGTGGCAGCAGGTTGCCCGCCAGCATCGTCAGCAGGATCGCCCGCCGTCCGGGGATCGCGTACCGGCTCAGCGCGTACGCGGCCATCGACGCCAGCCACAGCGTGAGCACGACCGCGGGCACCGTGATCTTGATGCTCGTCCAGAGCGAGCGGGTCATCCCGCCGGTGCCCAGCGCGGTCCCGAAACCGTCCAGCGAGAAGCTGTGCGGCAGCGCGGCGGTGCCGTGCGCGGCGATGTCGTCGAACGTCCGCAGCGCCAGGACGAGGACGAACACCATCGGCGCGATCCACAGCAGCGTGATCGGGGCCATCACCGCGTGGAAGAGCCATCCGCGCCGGCGTCGGCGGCGCGGAGCGGGCTCGGCCGCCGCCGGCGAGGCCGGCGCGGCCACCAGGGTGGCGGTCATGCCGCGGCCTCCTCACGCGTCGCGCGGACCAGGTACGTGATGATGAAGACCAGGGCCAGCACGAAGATCACCACGGCGATCGCGGACGCGTAGCCGAGGTTCAGGAACTTGAAGCCCTGCTGGAACATGTACGTGCTGAGCAGCTCCGACGAGTGGTATGGGCCGCCCCCGGTCATCGCCCAGACGATGTCGAACGTCCGCAGCGAGTCGATGACCGTCACCGCGAACACGACGGTGTTGACGCCCCGCAGCTGCGGCCAGGTGACGAACCGGAACCGCTGCCACGCGGTCGCGCCGTCCACGGCGGAGGCGTCGTCCAGCGTCGGGTCGGTGCCTTTCAAGCCGGCCAGGTAGAGCACCATCACGTACCCGACCTGCCGCCAGACCGCGGCGACCAGCACCGCGTACAGGGCGGTGTCGGGGTTCGCCAGCCACTGTTTCTCCCACGAGCCGAGCCCGACGGAACCGAGCAGCGTGTTGATCGACCCGTCGGGCTGGTACTGCACCCGCCAGAACAGGCCGGTCACCGCGAGCGAGAACACCATCGGCAGGTAGATCGCGCTGCGGTAGAGCCCGACGCCGCGCCGCGGCCGGTTCAGCGCCAGGGCCAGGGCCAGCCCGCCCAGCACCGAGAGCCCGCCGAAGCCGACCGCCCAGATCACGTTGTTCTTCAGCGCGCCGGTGAACACGTCGTCGCCGAACAGCTGGGTGTAGTTGTCCAGGCCGACCGGCTGGGCCGCGCCCAGCCCGTTCCAGGTGGTGAACGACAGGTAGAAGCTGTTGAGCGCCGGCCAGAACACCATCCCGATCTCGACCACCGCCGGGACGGCGAGGAACACCCAGACGACGGCCGGGATCCGGCGCGGGCGCCGGCGGACCGCTACCGCCGTCACGACCCCAGGACCTTCTTCGCCGACGCCTGCCACTCGGCCAGGATCGCGTTGACGTCACCGGGCTTGTCGAGGAACTTCGTCAGCGCGGTGTCGGCGGTGGTCTGCAGTTCGTCGCTGGAGTCCCGGTTGAAGAACTGGGTGATCTCCTTCGTCTCGTTCAGGTGCGTGATGCCCTTCTGCACGAGCGGCGAGAACTTGCTGGTGTCGACCTCGGTCGAGGTCGGCAGGTTCGACGACTTCGCCCGCTCGATGAATTGCTGCTGCTGCTTCGCGCCGGCCAGGTAGGCCAGCAGGTCCAGCGTGCCGGACTTGTTGCGGGTCTTCGCGGCCGCGAAGTAGCCGTCGGTCGGCGCCTCCTCGGCCACCGGCACCGACGTGTTGATCGCCGGCACCCGGAAGAAGTCGATGTCGTCGACGGTGTCCTGCGGCACCGAGCTGGTGAGGAACGCGCCGATCAGGTACATGCCGGCCTTCTTGTTCACCAGCGGGGTGATCGCGTCCTGGTAGGAGTACGAGCGGCCCTTGGGGTCGAGGTACTCGATCAGCTGCCGGTAGTGGTCCATGACCTGCTTGACCTCGGGCGAGTCGAACGAGTGCTTCCCGGCGAGGAGCTCGCGGTGGAACGTCGCGCCGTTGATCCGCAGGTTGAGGTAGTCGAACCAGCCGGACGCCATCCAGGCCGTCGAACCGGTGCCCATCGTCAGCGGGTAGACGCCTTTGCTCTTGATCGTCTTGCAGACCGCGATGAACTCGTCCCACGTGGTCGGCACCTGCACGCCCCACTCGGCGAACGCGGACTTGCGGTAGAAGACGCCCCACCAGTAGTAGTTCGTCGGCACGAAGATCTGCTTGCCGTCGGCGGCGGTGGAGAGTTCTTTGAGCGCGGGCGAGAACTTGGCGCAGGCGCCGTCGCCGGTCCACATCGAGGAGACGTCGAGCAGGAAGCCCTTGCTCGCGTAGTCGCGGGCGACCGACCCGGCGTACCAGGTCAGCACGTCCGGCGGGTTCGCCGAGTTGAGGTACGTCGGCAGCTGCGCGCGGAACGTCTCGATCGCGATCGTGTTGAGCGTGACCTTCTGCTTCGTGTAGCCGTCGACGACCTGCGTCAGGGCGGCCTTGGGGTCCGCGTCGGACTGCGAGTTCTGGAGCGTCAGCGTGCTCGAACTGCCACCGCCGCTGGAGTCGCTCCCGGTCGCGCAGCTCGCGAGGAGAGCGGCGGCACCGAGGCCTCCGACACCGGCCAGGAATCCTCTGCGGCTGACTGCGGTGGTAGCCATGTGAACCCTCCGGGGGGACGAGAGTCAGCCGCGGCGTCTTCGGCGACGCCGCGTTGCCGAAAGGTTGCCCGCCGATGGCAGGGCTGTCAATATATCTTCGTAATTAATGGTTAGTTCGACACGGAGGGGCGCCCATGGGCGAACGTTTCGCCGGGAGAACGGCCGTCGTCACCGGCGCCGCCGGAGGGATCGGTGCGGCGTGCGCGGTCCGGCTCGCCTCCGAGGGCGCCTCGGTCGTGCTGACCGACGTGCGGCCGGCCGAGGAGGTCGCGGCCGCGATCCGCGCGCAGGGCGGCCGCGCCACCGCGATGGTCGCCGACGTGTCCGACGAGGACGACTGGCAGCGCGTCGCCGCCGCCTCCGGCCCGGTGGACGTCCTGGTCAGCAACGCCTGCCTGGTGGACGTGAAGCCCGCGCACGAGACGAGCCGGGAATCCTGGGACCGGCAGCTGGCGGTGTCGCTGACCGGATCGTTCCTCGGCGTGAAGGCGCTGCTGCCGGCACTGCGGTCGGCCGTGCTCATGTCGTCCGTGCACGCGCTGGTGGGGCTGCCCGGGCGTCCCGCGTACGCGGCGAGCAAGGGGGCGCTGGTCTCTCTCGGGCGTCAGCTGGCGGTCGAGTACGGTCCGTCGCTGCGGGTGAACGTCGTGCTGCCGGGGCCGATCCTCACCGGCGCGTGGTCCGGCCTGAGCGAGACCGACCGGGAGCGCAGCGCCGCGGCCACGGTCGCCGGCCGGCTGGGCGACCCGGCCGAGGTGGCCGCCGCGGTCGCGTTCCTGGCCAGCGACGACGCCGGCTACGTCACCGGGACGACGCTGCTCGTGGACGGCGGCTGGTCCGCTACTCGCCACTCCTCATGAGGGGGCGAACTTCTTGACGAACGGGAGACCTCACCGGATGCAGCAGTACGTGGCGCGCGGAGTACACGGCCAGACGGTCGAGGTACTCGCCCAGCGCATCCTGACCGGGCAACTCCCGGAGGGTTCGACACTCGACATCGGCGCGCTGCAGACCGAGTTCGACGTGAGCCTCACCGTGCTGCGCGAGGCGCTGCGCGTGCTGGCCGCCAAAGGCATGGTCGACGCGCGCCCCAAACGCGGCACGTTCGTCCGCCCGCGGGGCGACTGGAGCCTGCTCGACCCGGACGTCCTGCGGTGGCAGTTCTCCCGCCAGGCCCGGCCCGGACTGTTCGCGGACCTGCACGAGGTGCGCAGCATCGTGGAGCCGGGAGCAGCCGGGCTCGCGGCCGAACGGGCCACCGGCGAGGACCTGGCGGCACTCGACGCCGCGCTCGGCGCGATGGCCGCGGCCGGCGTGGACGCGGGCGCCGCGGTCGACGCGGACCTCGCGTTCCACCGCGCGCTGCTCGCCGCCACCCACAACGAGCTGCTGCAGCGCATGGAAGTGCTGATCGAGACCGGGCTGGCCGAGCGCGACCGGATGGTGCACGGCCACGGGCCGGGCGACCCGGTACCGGCGCACCGGGCGGTCGTCGACGCGATCCGCGCGCACGACTCGATGGCGGCCGCGGACGCGATGGGACGCCTGCTGGAGAAGGCGATCGAGGACGTGGCGGCGCTGGAGGCGGCGGCGGATGAAGATCGTTAGCGTCGAGACGTTCCTGGTCGCGCCACGCTGGCTGTTCTGCCGGATCGGCACCGACGAGGGCCTGGCCGGCTGGGGCGAACCGGTCGTCGAAGGGCGGGCCGAGGTCGTGCGCGCGGCCGTCGACGTGCTCGCCGAGTACCTGCTGGGCGAGGACCCGTTACGGATCGAACAGCACTGGCAGGTCCTGACCAAGGGCGGGTTCTACCGCGGCGGCCCGGTTCTCTCCAGCGCGGTCGCCGGGATCGACCAGGCACTCTGGGACATCGCCGGGCAGGCCTACGACGCCCCGGTGCACGCGCTGCTCGGCGGCGCCGTCCGCGACCGGGTGCGCGTGTACGCGTGGGTCGGCGGGGACTCCGCGGGCGAGATCACCGACGCGGTGACCGCGCACGTCGAGGCCGGGATGACCGCGGTGAAGATGAACGCGAGCGGTGTGCTGTCGCCGGTGCCGACACGGGCCGAACTGGCCGGCGTCGTGTCCCGGGTGACCGCCGCGCGGGAGGCCCTCGGCGACTCCCTCGACGTCGCGGTCGACCTGCACGGGCGGGCCACGTTCCCGGCGGCGCGGATGATCCTGCCCGCACTGGCCGACCTGCACCCGCTGCTGGTGGAGGAGCCGCTGCTGCCGGAGCACTCCGACCGCCTGGCCGAACTGGTGGCGTGCTCCGCGGTGCCGGTCGCGACCGGCGAGCGCCTGTACGGGCGGGCCGACTTCCTCCCGGCGCTGCGGGCCGGGGTGAGCGTCGTGCAGCCGGACCTGTCGCACGCCGGCGGGATCTCGGAGGTGCGGCGGATCGCGTCGCTGGCCGAGTCCCACGGCGCGCTGTTCGCGCCGCACTGCCCGCTCGGTCCGATCTCGCTGGCCGCGAGCCTGCAGACCGCGCTGGCCACGCCGAACTTCCTGATCCAGGAACAGAGCATGGGCATCCACTACAACGTGGGCGCGGACCTGCTCGACTACCTGGCCGATCCGGAGCCGCTGCGGATCATCGACGGGCACATCGGGCGGCTGTCGGGGCCCGGGCTCGGCATCACGGTGGACGAGGCGGCGGTCCGGCGGGCCGACCGGGCCGGGCACGCCTGGCGCAACCCGGTGTGGCGGCACGCGGACGGATCGTTCGCGGAGTGGTGAGCGTCGGGACCGATCCGGCCCACGGCGGCCGGTGGACGTCGCTGACGTCCCGGGGACGGGAGTGGCTGTGGCGCCGGGAGGACCCGGCGCGGCACTCGGTGCGCCCCGGGGACGCCTTCGTGGACGTGGGCGGCGTCGAGGAGTGCCTGCCGACGATCCGGGGGGTGCCGGACCACGGGGACGTGTGGTCACGGCCGTGGGCGGCCGGGACGCACGGCGAGGAGTTCGTGCGGACCGGGCAGTTCCGGCTGGGCCGCACGATCCGGCGGCGCGGCGACCGGGCCGAGGTCGCCTACGAACTGGCGGCGCGGCCGGGGTTCCGGTTCGTCTGGGCCGCGCACGCGCTGCTGGACGTGTCGCCGTCGGCGCGGCTGGAGGTGCCGGCCGGGACACCGGTCCGGGTGTACGACCGGTCACCGGAGGTCGAGCGCGGGTACTGGCCCGACGGGCTGGATCGGCTGGGACCCGACGACGGGACGGCGGCCGGGGCGATCGTGGAGTGCGGGACGGCCCGGGTCGTCGACGGGACGGACACGCTCGCGTTCGAGGTCCGGGCGCCGGGCCAGCCGGTGTCGGTGGCGCTGTGGCGGAACCTGCGCGGGTGGCCGGAGGAGAATCCGTACCGGTCGATCGGCGTCGAGCCGATGCTCGGGCGGGTGTTCGACCTGGCGTCGGCCGGGCCGGGCGAGGCCGCGACGGTGGGGGATGCGGGGGTGTGCCGGTGGCGGGTGACGATCTCGTGACCCCGTTCGACGTCGTGTGCGTCGGCGAGTCGATGGCGCTGGTGGCGCCGGACCCGCCCGGGCCGCTGGCCGCGGGCGGGCCGATGCGGCTCGACGTGGCCGGGGCGGAGTCGACCGTGGCGTGCTATCTCGCGCTGCTCGGAGCGCGGACGGCCTGGGCCGGCGCGGTCGGGGCCGACCCGCTCGGGGACCTGGTCCGGACCCGGATCGCCGCCTACGGCGTCGACGTGTCGCACGTCGTCGTGGATCCGGGCGCGCCGACCGGCGTGTTTTTCAAGGACCCCGGCCCGGACGGCACGACCGTGCACTACTACCGCGCCGGATCGGCGGCCTCCCGGCAAGGCCCGCGGACGCTCCCGGCGGCCCGGATCGTGCACCTGTCCGGCATCACGCCCGCGCTCTCGGCGTCCTGCGCGGCGCTGGCCGACGCGGTGCTGGCCGCCCCGGACGCCCTCCACAGCTTCGACGTGAACTACCGGCCCGGGCTGTGGCCGGCCGGGGAAGCCGCACCGGTGCTGGCCGCACTGGCCGACCGGGCCGACGTCGTCTTCGTCGGCCTGGACGAGGCCCGGGCGCTCTGGGGCGTCCACTCCCCCGGCGACGTCCGCGCGCTGCTGCCGTCCCCACGGACCGTCGTCGTCAAGGACGCCGCCCACGGCGCCCACGCGCTGCCCCGCGCGGCCGGGACGCCCGCCGCGGCGGGGACGCCCGCCACGGCCGGGACGTCCGCCACGGCCAGGACGCCCGCCGCGGCCGGGACGGACGGACCGGCCGGGACCGCCCGGGACGTCGTGTTCGTGCCGGCGCCCCCCGTCGACGTCGTCGAGCCCGTCGGGGCGGGCGACGCGTTCGCCGCCGGGTACCTGCACGGGCTGCTGCGCGGCGCCCCGGAAGCCGCGCGCCTCGCGTGGGGGCACCGGGTGGCCGCCGCCGCGCTCCGCGTCCCCACCGATGTCCCGCCGCCCGGCACGACGCTCCTGGAAGGCACCCGATGACGCTCTCGCTCGACCCGTTCCTCGGCCGCACCCGGATCATGGCGATCCTGCGCGGGCTGCCCGCGGACGAGACGGTCGCGCTGGCCGAAAGGCTGTGGGACGCCGGGGTCACCGCGCTCGAGGTGCCGATCTCCCGGCCCGGAGCCGTCGACGCGCTGCGCGCCACGGTGGACGCCGCCGACCGGCGCGGGCTGGTCGTGGGCGCCGGCACCGTGACCACCCCGGACCTCGCCCGCACCGCCGCCGAGGCCGGCGCCCGCTACACGGTCGCGCCCGGACTCGACCTGACCGTGCTGGCCGCGAGCCTGCACGCCGGGCTCCCGCACCTGCCGGGCGTCGGCACCGCGAGCGAGGTGCAGCGGGCCACCGCGGCCGGGTGCCGCTGGGTGAAGGCCTTCCCCGCCGGCCCGCTCGGCCCGGGCTGGGCGAGCGCGCTGCACGGCCCGTTCCCGGACGTCCAGATCGTGGCGACCGGAGGCCTGACGCCCGCGGACGTCCCCACCTACCTGGAGAACGGCGCCGCCGTGGTGGCGCTGGGCTCGGCCCTCGCCGACCCCGGTTCGGCCGACGCGCTGCGGCCCTACCTCCGGCGACACTGACCCGCACTGATACAGTACAGACGTACTGTTCGGCCCGGGCGGGCCTCCGGGTTACTCCCCGTCACCCGCCCTTAGGCTGGCGGAGTCGGACGAACGCGGCGGCGAAGGAGCGGAGTGCCTGGTGACTGACTCGACGATCATCTACACCCACACGGACGAGGCGCCGGCACTGGCCACGTACTCGTTCCTGCCGGTGATCCAGGCGTACGCGTCGAAGGCCGGGGTCGCGGTGGAACTGCGCGACATCTCGCTGGCCGGCCGCCTCCTCGCGGTCTTCCCGGAGTACCTGGGCGAGGACCAGCGGGTCCCCGACTCCCTCACCGAGCTCGGCGAGCTGGCCAAGACGCCCGGGGCCAACATCATCAAGCTGCCGAACGTCTCCGCGTCGATCCCGCAGCTCAAGGCCGCGGTCGCCGAGCTGCAGGCGCTCGGCTTCGCGCTCCCGGACTACCCCGACGAGCCGAAGACCGACGAGGAGCGCGACGTCCGCGCGCGGTACGACAAGGTCAAGGGCTCGGCGGTGAACCCGGTCCTGCGCGAGGGCAACTCCGACCGGCGCGCGCCGGCCTCGGTGAAGGCCTACGCGAAGGCCCACCCGCACCGGATGGGCGCGTGGTCCACCGAGTCGAAGACCGCCGTCGCGACGATGGGCGCCGACGACTTCCGGTCGACCGAGAAGTCCGTGGTCATCGAGTCCGACGGTGCGCTGCGCATCGAACTGGTCGGCGACGACGGCACCACGACCGTGCTGAAGGAGAGCGTCCCGGTCGGCGCCGGTGAGGTCGTCGACGCGTCGGTGATGCGGGTCGGCGCGCTGCGGGAGTTCCTGACCGCACAGATCGCCACCGCCAAGGCCGACGGCGTGCTGTTCAGCGTGCACCTCAAGGCCACGATGATGAAGGTGTCCGACCCGATCGTGTTCGGCCACGTCGTCCGGGCGTTCTTCCCGGAGACGTTCGCGAAGTACGGCGCCGCGCTCGCGGCCGCCGGACTCAGCCCGAACGACGGTCTCGGCGGCCTCTACAAGGGCCTCGAGGCGCTGCCCGAGGGCACCGAGATCCGCGCGTCGTTCGACGCCGAACTGGCCGCCGGCCCGGCGCTGGCGATGGTCGACTCCGACAAGGGCATCACGAACCTGCACGTTCCGTCGGACGTCATCGTCGACGCGTCGATGCCGGCGATGATCCGCACGTCGGGCCACATGTGGGGGCCGGACGGCAACGAGCACGACACGCTCGCGGTGCTGCCCGACTCCAGCTACGCCGGGGTCTACCAGGCCGTGATCGACGACTGCCGGGTCAACGGGGCGTTCGACCCGTCGACGATGGGCTCGGTACCGAACGTCGGGCTGATGGCGCAGAAGGCCGAGGAGTACGGCAGCCACGACAAGACGTTCGAGATCCCGGCCACCGGGATCGTGCGGCTCGTCGACGACCGCGGCACCACGGTCCTGGAGCAGGCCGTCTCCGCCGGTGACATCTTCCGGGCCTGCCAGACGAAGGACGCGCCGATCCGCGACTGGGTGAAGCTGGCCGTCACCCGGGCCCGGGCGACCGGCGACCCGGCCGTGTTCTGGCTGGACGCCGGCCGGGCGCACGACGCGAACCTGATCGCGAAGATCGAGCAGTACCTGCCCGAGCACGACACCGACGGCCTGCGGATCGAGATCCTCGCGCCGGTGGACGCCACCGTCCTGTCGGTGGAGCGGATCCGCAGGGGCGAGAACACGATCTCGGTCACCGGCAACGTGCTGCGCGACTACCTGACCGACCTGTTCCCGATCCTCGAGCTGGGCACCAGCGCCAAGATGCTGTCGGTCGTGCCGCTGATGGCCGGGGGCGGGCTGTTCGAGACCGGCGCGGGCGGCTCGGCGCCGAAGCACGTCCAGCAGCTGGTCAAGGAGAACTACCTGCGCTGGGACTCGCTCGGCGAGTTCTTCGCGCTGGCCGCGAGCTTCGAGCACCTGGCCCAGTCGACCGGGAACGCCCGGGCCCAGGTGCTGGCCGACACGCTCGACCGGGCCACCGCGACGTTCCTCGAGGAGGACAAGTCGCCGACCCGCCGGGTGGGCGGGATCGACAACCGGGGCTCGCACTTCTTCCTGTCGCTCTACTGGGCGCAGGAACTGGCGAAGCAGACCGCCGACGCCGACCTGGCGGCGGTCTTCACCCCGCTGGCCCGCACGCTCGAGAGCGGCGAGAAGGCGATCGTCGACGAGCTGATCGCGGTCCAGGGCCGGCCCGCCGACATCGGGGGCTACTACCAGCCCGACGCCGCCAAGGCCGCCGCGGTCATGCGTCCGTCGGAGACCTGGAACGCGGCGCTCGCCGGGTTCTGAGCCGGTCCTGAGCCGGTCCTGGGCCTCAGGCGTCCCGCGGTGCTCCGGCGCCGCGGGACGCGGGGGTCGTCCACAGCCGCACGACCGGATCCATCCCGCCGGTCGCCAGCAGCCGCCCGTCCGGGCGGAACGCGCAACTGAACACCGCCTCGCCCGTCCGGACGAGCGCGATCTGCCGCCCGGTCCCCCGGTCCCACCACCGCACGGTCCCGTCGTGGCCGCCCGACACCAGGTAGCGCCCGTCCGGGCTGAACGCCAGCGCGCCGATCGTCCCCTCGTGCCCGGTCAGCGGCGCACCGGCCGGGTGGTTGCCCGGGACGTCCCACAAGCGCACCAGGCCGTCCAGGCTCCCCGCGGCGACCAGCCGCCCGTCCGGGCTGAACGCGAGGCACGTCCCGGTGCCCAGGTGGTTCCCGGTGTGCATCCGGAGAAACAGGCCGGTGCGCAGATCCCACAGCCGCGTGCAGGGATCCATTCCGCCGGCCGCCGCGAACCGTCCGTCCGGGCTGAGCGCGAGCGCGCTGAGATGCGGAAAGCCGTCGACGATCGGCCCGGCGACCCGCCGGCCGGTCGTGGTGTCCCAGACCGACAACCGGTCGTCCTGGCCGCCGGTGGCCAGGTAGGTGGCGTCCCGGTCGAAGACGGCCGAGTACAGGGAACCTCCGCAGGAGTGCGGCGGCCCGGCCTCGCGCGGGTTCTCCGGGTCGGTCACGTCCCAGCGGCACAGCGACCCGTCCCAGCCCACCCCCAGCAGGCGGCGGCCGTCCGGTGTGAACGCCACCGCACCGACGCTGGTGCCGCACCCCTGCAGCGGCGGCCCGACGAGGCGGGTCGCGGCCGCGTCGAACAGTCGCACCGTGGCGTCGTTGTCGCCGGCGGCGAGCATCCGCCCGTCGGGGCTGAACGCCAGCCGCACGGCCGCGGCGTGACCTCCGGCCAACGCCCAGGTGTCCGGCGCCCAGGCATCCGGGGCCTGGGTGCCCGGGAGCTGGGTGCCCGGGAGCTGGGTGCCCGGGGCCCGGGCGTCCGGCGCGGTGAGTCCGCGGAGCTCGTCCACGAAGCGGGCACCCGGCAGGCGGCCGCCGGTCACGTCCTCGCGGTGCAGCGACACCAGCTGCAGCGGCACCCGGCACGGCGCCAGCATCAGCGGCAGGATCCGTTTGCCCCGCTCCAGGGCGTAGTGGAGCTCGTTCTTCACCCACGCCGACGACACCGCGTCCGGGCTCAGCACGACGACGAACGCCGCACACGCGTCGATCCGGTCCTGGAGTTCGTCCGGGAACGCGTCCCCGACCGCGAGATCGAAGTCCCACCAGGCCGCGACGCCCGCGGCCGCGAGGAGCGCGGCGAGCTTCTCCACGTACGGCCGGTCGCGACGGCTGTAGCTGAGGAACACCGACCGGTCCACACGCACCAGTCTGCCCGAGCCGTCACGCGTCCCGTCCGTCGCGCTGCCCGCGGAGCGCGGACGGTCGCGGCCGCGCGACCGCTGAGCGCGGACGGTCGCGCGGCCCCGCGGCCGCGCGACCGCTGAGGTGGCCGCTCGGCAGCGGGGACCGGCCGATCCGGCCGAGCGGTAGCGTGCCTCGCGTGAAGCGCGTCCTCCCCCTCGGCGTGGCGATCGTCGCGTTCGTCCTGACCGTCGTCGTCCTCCGGGTCGTCGTGTTCGACCGCGACACCCCGCCGATCCCGGGCATCCGCGCGACCGCGGAACTCGGCCCGCTCCGGCAGCACCCGCTGGTCAACGGGCGCGACAACGGCCAGAGCGCCCGGTACGGCGACACGTCGATCTGGGTGTTCGGCGACACCGTGCTGCGCGAGCCGTGGCGGTTCCTGTCCAGCACCGGCGCGGCCACGTCCGACCTGAGAGCCCGCGACGGGATCACGATCACCTCGCCCGACGTCTTCGCGGACCCCGTCGGCGACCCGGTCGACCTGCTGCCGCTGCGGCCCCCGGAGACCCGGTTCACGAAGGCCCACGCCAAGGGGTCCTGCCGCCCGGAGACCGACGGCTACTGCGCGGTCCTGATCGGACTCTGGCCGGGGGCGATCGTCGCCGACCCGGCCCGCCGCCGCGTGCTGGTGTTCTACGCGAAGCTCTGCCGCGGAGGACCGGAGGGCTCACGCTGTTCCGGGCCGCTCGGGCACGGGCTCGGCACCGGCGTCGCCGCGATCGACATGACCACCAGGAAGGTCACCCGGCTGACCGCCACCGGTACGCGCACGCTGAGCAGCGTCGAAGGTCCCGATCCGACGTTGTTCTTCCCCGGGTCCACGCCCTGGACCGCGGCCGCCACGCTGGTCGGCGACGACCTCTACGTCTACGGCGACTGCGACGCCCGCTGCCACGTGGCCCGGGTGCCCGTAGCCTCGGTCGCCGACCGGTCGGCCTGGCGGTTCTGGGCCGGCGACGACCGCTGGGCCGCCGACGAGGGCGGCGCGGCCGCGAACCTGTCCGGGGGCTCGGCCGGCAACAGCGTGATCCACGTGCCCGCGCTCGACGCGTGGCTCAACGTCTACCTGCCGAAGCTGAGCAACACGCTGACCGGGCAGGTCGGGTCGTCGCCGTCGGGGCCGTGGTCGCGGCCGTTCGCGATCGCCGAGACCGACAGCGCGGGCGGCGGCGCGAACTACGCCGGGTTCGCGCACCCGGAGTTCGCCGAGAAGGACGGCCGGGTCCAGTACTTCAGCTACTACCAGGCGAAGACCTACCAGCAGAGAATCATCCGGGTGGAGTTCGACTGACCTCAGGAGCCGCCCGTGATCGCCGGACGCGCGGAACAGCTTCGCCGGATCGAGCACGTGGTGGCGGCCGGTGGGGCGCTGGTCGTGCACGGCGAGGCCGGGATCGGCAAGAGCACGCTGCTGGACTCGGTGGCGGCCCGGGCGTCCGGGCACACCGTGCTGCGGGCCTGCGGCGCCGAGACCGAGGCCGACCTGGCCTTCTCGGCGCTGACCGACCTGCTGGGGCCGGTGCTGCCCGACTGCGCGGCGCTGCCCGAGCCGCAGGCCGCGGCGGTACGCGGTGCGCTGGCCTCCGGCCCGCCCGGGCCCGGCGACCGGCTCACGGTCTGCGTCGCGGCCCTCGGGCTGTTGCGGGCCGCCGCGCTCCGGCGTCCCGTGCTGGCTCTGGTGGACGACGTGCAGTGGGTCGACGCGTCCTCGCGGGAGTGCGTCGAGTACGTGGCCCGGCGGGCCGGTGCGGGCGTCGCGGTGATCGTGGCGGCCCGGGACCCGTGGTACGAACGGGCCCGGGACGGGCTCCCGGAGCTGACGGTCGGGCCGGTGAGCGGGGGCGCCGCCCTCGACATCCTGCGCGAGCGGGCGCCGGACCTGGCGTCGCCGGTCGCGGCCGCGGTGGCCAGGGCGGCAGCCGGGAACCCGCTCGCCCTCGTCGAATTGCCGTCGACGCTGACCGCGGCCCAGCGGACCGGCGCCGACGCGCTCGACCTGCCGTTCGCGCCGGGGCGCCGGCTGCTGCGGGTGTTCGCCGACCGGGTCGACGCGTTGCGGCCGGCCGCGTACCGGGCCGCGCTGGTGGCGGCCGCGTACGCGGGGAGCGACCTGCGGACGATCGAGGCCGCCTGCGCGCGCGCCGGGACGTCGGCCGACCACCTCGACGCGGCCGAGGCCCGGGACGTCGTGCGGGTGCACGACGGGCGGGTGACGTTCACCCATCCGCTGGTGCGGGGGCTGGTGTACCGGCGGGCCCCGGCGTCGCTGCGGCGGCAGTCGCACGCGGTGCTGGCCGCGGTCCTCGACTCCGACCAGCGGGCGTGGCACCTGGCCTCGGCCGCCGTCGGCCCCGACGAGGAGGCCGCGTCGGCGCTCGATGCGGTCGCCGCCAGGGCCGTCGCCCGGCGCGCCTACGCCGCCGCGTCCGCCGCCGCCGCCCGCGCCGCCGACCTGACCGCCCCCACCCCCGGCGCGACCGGCCCACCGCACGGGGCCGGCCCGGCACACGGGACCGGCCCGGCACACGGGGCCGGGCCGGACGCCGCGGGCCTGCGGCGCGGGCGGCTGTACGTCGCCGCGCAGGCCGCGGCCGCCGCCGGCCGGGCCGACCGGGCGCTGGCGCTGCTGGCCCGGGCCGGTTCCGGCCACGACGTCCGGGTGGACCACCTGTACGGCCGGTTGCTGGTCTGGCGGGGACGGGCCGCGGAGGCGACGCCGCTGCTCGTGGCACACGCCCGCCGCTGCCCGGATCCCGCGGTGGCCGCCGCGATGTACGCCGACGCCGCCGTCGGCGCCACGACGATCACCGCCCACCGCACCGCCGAACGCCACGCGCGCCGGGCCGCCGCGCTGATCCCGGCCACCGCCGACCGGGAACTGCGCGGGCCGGTGCTGGCCACGTTCGCGTGGACGCTCGCCCTGCGCGGCCAGGCCCGCGAATCGCGGGCCGTGCTCGAGCGCGCCGACGAACTCGCCGCCGGCCTCGACCCGCTCGGCCCGAACGGGCCCTGGCTGCACCTGCTGCTGCGGACCCGCCTCTCGCTCACCGACTACGAACTCGCCCGCACCGCCGCCCGCGACTGGGCCGACCGGGCCCGCGACGCCGCCGCGCTCACCACGCTCGGCGGCGCCACCCTGGTCCTCGCCGACGCCGGTTTCCGCCTCGGCGACTGGCGCGCCGCCGACGCCGCGGCCCGCGAAACCCTCGAGGTCGCGCACGACGCCGGTCAGCCCGCCCTGATCGGCTACGCCCACACGATCCGGGCCCGCATCCTGGCCGCCCGCGGCGACGACGACGCGAGCCGCGACGCCGTCGCGGCCGCCCTGACCGTGGCCCGCGACCAGAACATCACGACCGGCCTGATCCATGCCCACGCCGCCGCGGGCTTCCGGGAACTCAGCGCCGACCGCCCGGCCGGCGCCGCCGACGCCCTCGTGCTGGTCGAACGGGAGGTCACCGGGTCCGGCTCCCGCGAACCCACGCTCGTCCCGTGGGCCGCCGACCTGGTCGAGGCCTCCGTCCGCCTCGGTCGCCGCGACGACGCCCGCCGCGTCGCCCGCACGCTGCGCGCGGCGGCCAGGGTGACCCGCAGCGCGCCCGCGCTCGCCGCCTCGGCCCGGTGCCACGGCCTGCTCACCGACCATTTCGACGGCGCGTTCGCCCGGGCCCTGGCCTACGACCGGGCGCGCCCGGTGCCGTTCGAGCGGGCCCGCACGCTGCTGGCGTCCGGACGGCGCCTGCACCGGGCCCGCCGCCGCACCGAGGCCCGCGTCCACCTCCGGGAGGCCCTGGCCGGGTTCCGCGCCCTCGGGGCGGATGCCTGGACCGCGCAGACCGAGGCCGAACTCCGGGCGGCCGGCGCCCGCCGCCGCGCCCCGGCGAGCGACGCGCTCACCCCGCAGGAACTGCGGGTCGCCGACGCCGCCGCGCAGGGCCACTCGACCCGCGACATCGCCGCGGCCCTGTTCCTCTCCCCGAAGACCATCGACTACCACCTGCGCCACATCTACCGGAAACTCGGCGTCCATTCGCGAGCCCACCTGGCCGCGGTCTTAAGAACCAGGTCTTTCCCCGGTGACCAGCAACCAGCGCTTTCCTACCGTTTCCCTGGTCAGAACACGAACGGGGAGACACGAACCATGAGCGACATCGTCATCAAGGACCACTCGTTCACCGCGAGCGGCATCACCTATTTCCGCGACAACATCTACTCGATCGAGATGGGCTCCTACGGCAAGAAGCACGACGTGGCCCTGAGCCCGAAGGCCTACCTGGAGGTGCAGAACCGGATCCAGCGCGACGTCCTGAAGCCCTACCTGCGCTACGGCAACTACGTGACGATCGACTGGGAGAAGCAGAGCTCTTCGGAGGTCAACGCCCAGGGGAAATTCACGTACTTCACGGCGTCGGCGTCCGGCGGGCTGACCGCCGACTACACGAAGGCGAAGTCCGAGCACCTCCGCCTGGTCTACTTCCGCATCGACAACGGGTCGATGGAGAAGATGCTCAACCAGGACGCCGACGGCTGCCGCAAGTACCTGCGCGACGAGGGCGGCGACGGCCGGGTGGTCTGCGGGTTGTGGATCGCCACCGACCACACGGTCGCCGAGACCGTCGACGCGGCCTACAAGGGCAACGGCAGCGTCTCGGTGAGCGTCGGGGCAGCCGGCCTCGACGTGTCGGCGACGGCCACGACCGGCACGAAGAAGACCGTCACGATGACCGTCGGCCCCGGGGCGTTCGCGTACCTGCTGGCCAAGGTCACCGACTGGGACTCCGACGACAAGGTCGGGACGGTCAGGGACGACAAGCACGGGCTCTCCTGAGCCGGTGCGGCCGGGCCCGCCGGCTCAGGCGGGCCCGGCCGCCGTTCGTGCTACCGCTCGCGCAGGATCCCGTCCTCGTCCGCGGCGTCGGCGAGTTCCCCGAACTCCCGGTTCCCCAGCTCCAGGCTGCTCTGGACGTCGGGCAGCGCGGCCGGCACGACCCGGAACGCCCGGCCCGGCTCGGCGTCCAGATCGACCACCAGTACCGGCTGCTCGGGACTGGCGAGCGTCACGGTGTCGGCGAGGAACGCGAACGACCGCTCCGGGTCGGCGCCGAGCTGCGCCTCCAGGTCCTCCGGGGTCGTCCCGTCGAACGACGGGTCGCTGACGACCCGGAGCTCGGAATCGGACGCGACCACGGCGACCAGCGCGTTCCACGCCACCGGATCGGTGTAGTCGGCCCGGATCAGCAGCGTCTTGTCCACAGGTAGCTCAGCCACGCCGACACCGTACAGGGGCGCCGGGCGCGGCCTTGCGTTAGAGCGCGCTCGAAGTCCTACCGTGGCCGCATGAACGAACGGACGCTGTGGAACGACGGGCCGCGCGTGGGCGCGATCGGGCTCGGCTGCATGGGCATGACCTGGGCCTACGGCACGGACCCGGACTCCGACGACCCGGCCGCGGTGATCGCCGGCGCGCTCGGCCTCGGCGTCACGCTGATCGACACCTCCGACGTCTACGGCCCGTTCACGAACGAGGAATTGGTCGGCCGGGCCCTCGCCGGGCGCCGCGACGAGGTGACGCTCGCGACCAAGGGCGGCCTGGTCGCGAACCTCCTCCCCGACGGCACGCCCGACCCGACCCGCCTCCCGTACCCGGACGGCAGCCCCGGTCACCTGCGGGACGCGATCGACGCCTCGCTGCGCCGCCTCGGGGTCGAGCACATCGACCTGTATTACCTGCACCGGCCCGACCCGGCCACCCCGGTCGAAGACAGCATCGGCGTGCTGGCCGACGCGGTGCGGGCGGGCAAGATCGGCGCGATCGGGGTGTCGGAGTTCAGCGTCGAGCAGCTCGACCGGGCGCAGGCCGTGCACCCGATCAGCGCGGTCCAGTCGGAGCTGTCGCTCTGGACCCGCGACCACCTGACGACGACGCTGCCGTGGTGCGTGGCGCACGGTGCCGGGTTCGTGCCGTTCTCGCCGCTCGGGCGGGGTTTCCTCACCGGGGCGTTCCGGGAGGCGGCGTTCGCCCCCGACGACTTCCGGGCGCGCAACCCGCGATTCCGGCCGGAGAATCTGGCGGCGAACCTGGCGATCGTCGACGCGGTCGAGGCCGTCGCGGCGAAGTACGACGCGACCGCCGCGCAGGCCGCGCTGGCCTGGGTGCTGGCGCAGGGCGAGCAGGTCGTGCCGATCCCGGGTACCCGGCGGCTCTCCCGGCTCGCGGAGAACGCGGGCGCCGCCGCGCTGCAGTTGCGTCCGGAGGATCTCGCGTCGCTCGACGCGCTTCCCGCCCCGGCCGGCGCACGCTACTGACGGTCAACGAACCGTATTAAAAGCATCTGAAGCAGAGACGTAACACCCTTCTCATGAGTCACGGTACGTAGGCATTTTTGGTGCCCACTTTGGAGGACTCATGTCACGAAAGGGTGGACGGCGCGCGCTGCGCGCCGCACTCGCCCTCGCCGGAGCGACCGCTCTGGCGCTCGGCGTCGCACCCGGGGCCGCGCTGGCCACGCAGGCCGGCCCGGGCGGCAGCCCCGGCCACGGGCACGGGCACGGCGGCTCGTTCACGCTGCCGGCCGGTGCCCCGACCCCGGGTGACGGTTACCGCATCCAAGCCGCGTACAAAGTCGTGAGCGGCGTCCAGACCTACAAGTGCCTCGACACCGGGGTGTGGGACACCGCGTCCACGCCGGAGGCACAGCTCGCGCAGTACGACGGCCGCGGCCGGATCCACCACTACGCCGGACCGCGCTGGACCGCCCGCGACGGTTCGACGCTGCTCGGCGCGGTCGCGACGAAGGTGCCGCAGACCGGCACGATCCCGTGGCTGCTGCTCACCACGACGCTCGAGAAGGGCAAGCCCCGTCAGGAGCTCAGCCGGGTCACGCACATCAGCCGGGTCAACACGACCGGAGGTGTCGGACCGACGGGGGCCTGCACCCCGGGCCAGACGCAGTCGGTGAAGTACGGCGCCGACTACGTGTTCTGGGTGCCGAAGGCCTGAGTTCCGCGCGCTGAGGGTCCTCCCGGACACCACCGGGAGGGCCCTTCGTCGTGCGGGACGGGCACGCTGCTCCGACGCCACCGCGGGATATCGTGAGTCCAGTGACACCAGTGAGCCCGACGACGCCGAAGAGCCCGACGACGCCGGCGGGCCCCGTGCGCATCGCCCCCGCCGATTCCGCCGACGCCGGCGCACTCGCCGCGCTCGTCAACGACGTCTACCGGGTCGCCGAGGAGGGGCTGTGGCCGCCCGGCACGACCCGCACGTCCACCGACGAGATCGCGGCACTGACCGCCGCCGGTGAGCTGCTGGTGGCGTCCCTCGACGGCGAGATCGCCGGCGTGGTCCGCGTCCGGACCCTCGACGAGGGCACCGGGGAGTTCGGGATGCTGGCGGGCTCACGGACGCACCGCGGGGCCGGGGTCGGCACCGCGCTGATCCGGGCCGCCGAGGAGCGGGCCCGCGACGCGGGCCGGACCACCATGCAACTGGAGATCCTGGTCCCGCGCGACTGGGCCCACCCCTCGAAGGAGTTCCTCCGGGCCTGGTACGGCCGGCTGGGCTACCGGCACCGGCGCAACGAGCCGCTCGCGCTCACGTACCCGCACCTGGCGCCGCTGCTCGCGACGCCCTGCGACCTGACCGTCTGGTCCAAGCCGCTCTAGTCCTCGTCCTTCTCGGCCTTGCGGCTCATCGCGAGTTCGAGCGCGACCACGCCCGCGAGGATCAGCAGGTCGTCCTGACCGGCCAGGACGTTCACCGCGTAGGTGTCGCGGATCCGGAACCAGCGTTTGGAGACCACCGCGATGCCCTGGCCGCCGCGCTCGATCACGAACTCGCGGTCGATCAGGTTGCCGGTCATCTCCAGGTCGTCCGGCCCGGGGACGTCGATCGTGAACTTCTCCCGGAACGGCGTGAACAGCTTCTTCTTCACCTCGGCGGCTTTCTCGCCGCCGATCCGGATCTCGTAGGTCGGGCGCAGCGAGACCAGGTGCCGGTGCACCGACGCGACCTCGTTGCCCGACAGATCCTCGATGACCGTGCGGTTGCGCAGGCTGAGGACCTTGCCGTCGACGTGCAGGACCTTGTTGCCGTGTTCGTCGGTGATGTCGTAGTCATCGCCGATGTCGAAGAACCGCTCCTTGATCAGGTACATGGCCCCATGGTCGACCCCCGGCGCCAGTCGCTCGCGGGCGGCCCGTGATCACGTGCCGGCGGGCGCCGGCCGCCGGGACCGGCGCCGGCCGCGGCCTGGCGCGGGCCGCGGCCTGGCGCGGGCCGCGGCCTGGCGCGGGCCGCGGCCTGGACGTACTCGACGCGGCCGCCGCGACGGGTTAGTTTGGCCGTGGCGCGCAGGGCGCCTCCGGTCCGCGGGCAGGGCTCAGCCCACCTGTGCGGCACGGCTGTGCACTCTCCGAGCCTCCTTTCGAGCCCGGCGACGCGGACCGCGGGCGTACCGAGAGGAGGTCGGCATGCCGACCGTCACGCTCCCCAGCGACCCCGGCCTCGAGCACCTGCGCAAACTCGCGCGGCGCCTGCAGCGCGCGGTCCGCACCGGCGACGAGCACGGGCTCGCGCTGGTGACCGCGCACCACCCGGACGGCGCCCCGGCCCACCCGGCCGGCTTCAAGCTCTCCGCCGCCCAGCTCGTCGTCGCCCGCGCCCACGGCTTCCCCAGCTGGCCGGCGGTGGTGCGCTACTTCGAGGTCGTCGGCGCGTACCGCTGGGACCCGGCCGAGCCGGCCACCGACGAGGAACCGGCCGGCCGGTTCCTGCGGCTGGCCTGCCTCACCTACAGCGCCGAGGACGGCCCCGCCCGCTGGGAGGCCGCCGGGAGGCTCCTGGCCGACCACCCGGAGGTCACCGGCACCCCCTGGGGAGCGGCCGCCGCGGCCGACCTCCCGGCGATGACCCGGCTGCTCGACGCGGATCCCGGCCACGCGACCCGCCCCGGCGGCCCCTACGGCTGGTGTCCGCTGTTCTACCTGGCGTACTCACGGCTCGGTCCGGCCGACGACGCCCCGGCCGTCGCCGCGCTGCTCCTCGACGCCGGCGCCGACCCCGGCGAGGGTTACCTCTGGCACGGCCTGCCGACCCCGTTCACGGTCCTCACCGGCGTCTTCGGCGAGGGCGAACAGGGCCCGGTGCACCAGCCGCGCCATCCGCGGAGCCTCGCGCTGGCCCGTCTGCTGCTCGACGCGGGCGCCGACCCCAACGACGCCCAGACGCTCTACAACCGCCAGTTCCGCGCCGACGACGACTTCCTCGAGATCCTGCTCGACCACGGCCTCGGCACCGGCGACGGCGGTCGCTGGCGCCGCCGGCTCGGCGACGCCACCGACACCCCGGTCGAGATGCTGCGCAAGCTGCTGATCTGGGCCGCCGTCCACGGCCAGGCCGAGCGGGCGGCGCGGCTGGTCCGCGCCGGACTGGACCCGGACTTCCGGGACCGCGACGGCCGCACGCCGGCCGAACTTGCCCTGCGCAACGGCTACCCCGCCCTCGCCGCCGCCCTGGGCGGCGCCCCGGACGCCGACCCGGTCACGTCCTGGGTCGGCGCCGCGCTGGCCGTCGATCCGTCCACCCTGGACGCTCTGGAGGCGGCCGACCCCGCGCTGCCCGAACGGGTCCGCGCCGAGCTGCCCGGCCTGGTGGTCTGGGCCTCGGCGAGCCGCGGCGCCCCCGCCGTCGACCTGCTGCTCGACCGCGGTTTCGACGTCAACGCCCGCGGACGCGCCGACGGTCCCACGCCCGCCGACTGGGAGACCGCACTGCACGCCGCGGCCGGCGACAACCACATCGCGCTCATCGAGCACCTGCTGGCCCGGGGCGCCGACCCGGCGGCCCGCGACGCCCGCTTCGACGCCACGCCGCTGGACTGGGCCCGCCACTTCGGCCACACCGAGGCGATCGCGCTGCTCGAACGGGCGTGAGCCGTCACCCCGCTCCGGCCAGTACCAGCACGCCGAGCGCGGCCAGCGCGAGCAGCAGCGCGACCGTCAGCCCCACCGCGAACCGGCGCAGCCGCTCGAGCGTGGCGGTGTTGGCGGTCGCCTGCGTGCGCAGGTCGCCCAGCGACAGCGTCGCGATGTCGATCCGCTCCCGCAGCTGGTCGGTGCCGGACGCGGTCGTCCGCACCAGATCGCCGACCTGCGAACTGAGCCGGGACCGGTCGGCCCGGTCGTCGCCGAGCAACTCGTCGAGCGTCCGCAGCCGGACGTCGAGCGCGGCGATCGTCTCGCGCAGTTCGGCGCCGAACGGTGCCAGCGTCGGTTCGACGGCGCGTTTCGTGATGTCGGTGACGGCGTCGCTGAGCAACGTCACGGTCTCCTGGTGAACGTCCCGGGTGGTGGTCAACTGTCCCCTCCGCTACAGGTTCGGGCTACGGCGTCCAGGCGCTGGAGCCAGAGCGACGCGCGATCGCGTCCCTCGGTGGCTCCGGCGCCCTCGTGCGGCGCGGAGATCCCCCCGGTCGCCGCGGCGACCTCCGCGTCGAGTTCGTCGGCGAGACGGGCCAGCTCCGCGTCGAGCTCGCCGACGAACGCGTCGACGGTGGTGGTGACGGCCCGGCGTCCGCGTTCGCGGGCGGACGGCCACTCGGTGCCGAGTCGCAGCCACTCCTCGTCGGGTGCGGTCCGCCACCGCCGGGGATCCACCAGCGCCCGCCAGCCGCGGCTGGCGTCCGGCGTTCCCCCGGCCGGGGGCAGGGGCAGCGCGAACGGCGTCCCGTCGGGCACCGGCTCGGGCACGCGGAGGGTCCCGCGCGGGATCCGGACCGACAGTTCGCGACCGACCGTCGCGCACGCCTCGGCGAGCGCCATCCCCGAGCGGTGGTTGAGGTCCTCGAGCGCGGCGGTCAGCCGCTCCCGCGCCTCCGCGGACCCGCGCCGCTCCCCGAACACCACCTCGTCCACCGGCGCGATCGCGTCGTCGACGACCGCGGCGGCGCGGCTGCGCAGCCACGGCTCGCCCCACCCGGCCGTGCGCAGCGCGCCGCGGACGTCCGCCAGCGTCACCGCGTCGGCCCGGAGCGCGCCGGCCCGGGCCACCCGGCCGCGCTCGCCCTCGGCGACCCGGTCGACCCGGCGGCCGTGCCGGTCCGCGACCTCGGACACGATCGCCCTGGCCCGGTCGATCAGGGCCGCGAGGCCGGTCTGCCGGGCCGAGAGCACCGCCTGCCGCAGGTCGTCGGCGAACGCCCGGAACTCGTCGTCCGGCGCCGTGACGACCTCGGTGAAGTAGATCGGCGGCAGCGCCGCCCCGGGCGCGGTCAGCCCCCGGGCGACGCTCTGCCTGATCCGTTCCGCGTGCGCACCGGCCGGCCCCTTCTTCGTCAGCACGACGTAGGTGCGGGCCCCGGTCCGGCTGTTGCGCAGGAACGCGAGGTTCGCCTCGTCCTCCCGGCCGGCCGGTTTCGTTCCGTCGATGCAGTACACGACGACGCTCGGGTTCCCCTCCCGCACGGCCCGCCGGACGTCGGCCCGATGCCGGACGACCGGCGCGTCGGTGCCCGGGGTGTCGACGATCGTGACGTGCTCCAGCAGCGGGCACGGTTCGCCGAACTCCAGCGTGCCGATCCGCAGCGCCAGCGCCGGGTCGCGGGCGACGTCGGCGAGCGCGCGTTCGCGGTCGGCGGTGCCCGGCCAGCGGCCGGGCGTGCTGGCGAACCGGTGCACGGTCACCTCGGCCGGCACCGACGGGTCGGTGATCCGCGGCCGGTCCGGGCTCGGCGCCAGGTAGGCGTGCCCGTGCGGCGAGCCGTTGACGTCCAGCATCGTCCAGAGGCGCTTGAGCGCGGCCGGTCCGTCGATCCCGGCCGGCGTCGGCGTCAGCGGGACGAACTCGCAGTCGCGGGCCGCGACCGCGCGGTCGCGCAGCCACCGTTCGATCGCCCGCACGTTCTCCAGGTGGACGCGAACCTGGTGCGGTTCGGCGCCGGGCGAGAGCAGCCGCAGCGTGACGGCCTCGCGCCAGGTCACGCCGACGTCCGGCCGGGCGGCGTGGCGCAGGCGGGTGACCACGGAGGTGGTCGCGTGCGCCGCGACCGGTAGCACCGGCGCGCCGACCAGCGCGTTGATCAGCGTGGACTTCCCGGCCGAGGCCGGACCGAGCACCACGACACCGGGCCGCTCGGCCAGCACCGCCGACCGCACCGCCGAGAGTGCTTCGCGCTCCGGTTCCGACGTTCCCAGCGAGGCGTCCGCCAGCGCGTTGTCGAGCAGCGCGACCAGATCGTCCCCGGTCCGGGAGTAGTGGGTCCCGAACTCCGCCCCCACCACCGTGGACGGCCCGGCGTGCGGCGACTCGGCCGTGGACGGCTCGGCGTCGTCCGTCCGGGCTTCCGCGTCGTAGGCCTCGGCCAGCGCGGCCGCGTCGCGGTCGATGGCGGCCCGGAGGTCGGCGACCGGGCTCACCTCGGCGGCCAGCAGGGCGACCCGGCCCAGGTGGTCGTCCAGGTCGATCACGGCCGGGCCGTCGCGTTCGACCGCCAGCAGGTCCGCCAGCACGTGCAGCGACCCGATCCAGTCCGGGTGCCTGGCCATCACCGCCATCGTCCGCCGCCGGGTGTACTCGGCGCCGACGGTCTCCCGGCTCCGCGCCGCCGCCGCGCTCAGCGTCGCGGCCCACCGCTCCGGCAGCGTGTGCGCGCGCAACGCCGCCACGCACCGGCGCAGCAACTCCAGCTCGGGCGCGTCCGGCCCCAGCCGGGACACGACCAGCGGCACGACCGCCCCCGGCGCCGGCACTTCGCCGACCCCGGGCGGCCCGCCCGCGGCCTCCGCCTCGCGCCGGTTCTCCAGCAGCACCGACGGCACGTGCCGCAGGGCCTCCAGCGCGTGGACGTCGAGCTCGGTCGCCCCGCGCCGGGGCAGCACGTACAGCACGCCCGCGCCCTCCCGGCGGGCCTCGTCCAGCGTCGCGCCGCCGAGCTCACCGGCGTCCGCGAGCCCCGGGGTGTCGACGAGCGACAGCCCCCACTCGTCGAGCAGCCGGGCCGGTGCGACCGCCCGTACCCGGCGCAGCTGCGCCCGCCCGGCGAAGTCCGCGAAGCCGGGCGGTACCTGCTCCCAGGTGTCGCCGACGGCGAGCCACAACACCGGCTCCGGCCCGTACACCCACTCGACCGGCACCGGGGTCCCCCGCCCCGGGCGCGGTGCCAGTCCGGGGAACAGACCGGCCACGTCGGCGAGGATGCGCGCGGCCAGTACCGTCTTTCCGGAGTCCACCGGTCCCACCAGCACCAGGGTGAACTCGGGGACGGTGCCGAGCCGGATCCGCTGGCCGATCCGGTCGGCGGCGTCGTAGGCCGCCCGGACCGCAGCCGGAAGCAGTGCGATCGAAGCCAGGTCGGGGTCAGTGGCGACAGTGGAGGGGGCGGTCACGCTTGGCGAGTGTAGAGCAGGTATGCCCCATATAAGCGCAATTGGACGGTATGTGCTGAACTTGCCTCACACCACGCTCTCCTGGCGACGGGAGCTCGTGTTGATCATCGCGTTTCTCGTTCCTTACGACCTGATCCGGATGGCCGCCGGCAGCGACCGCGGCGTCGGGATCCGGCACGCCCGCGACGTCCTCGGGCTCGAGCACCACCTGGGCCTGGACGTCGAAGCGTCGCTCAACCGGGCGCTCGCCGCGGCGCCCGGTCCCGAGATCGCCGCCGGGTTCTGGTACGCCGGGCTGCACTACCTGGTCACCCCGCTGGTGCTGCTCGTCCTCTACCGCACGGCGCCGCACCGCTACCAGCGGATGCGTCTCGCGCTGATGATCGCGACCGCGGTCGCGCTCGCCGGCTACCTGCTGTTCCCCACCGCGCCGCCGCGTTTCCTGCCCGGTTACGCCGACACGATGGTCGCCACCGCCGACGTCGGCTGGTGGACCACCAACGCGTCCGCCGGTCTCAACGAGCTCGCCGCGATGCCGTCGATGCACGTCGGCTGGGCGCTCTGGTGTGCGCTGGTGCTGAGCAGCCTCACCCGCAGGCTCTGGCTCAAGGTGCTCGCGTTCGCGTATCCGGTCACGACGACGCTGGTCGTGGTCGCGACCGCCAACCACTGGGTGCTCGACGCCGTCGCCGGCGCCGCGCTGGTGCTCGGGGCGTGGCGGGCCGTCGTCCCCGCGCCCCACCCCGAGCGGCAGCCCGCCTACGTGGCGATGTCCGGATAGGGCAGCGTGAGGTGCGACATCCGGGCGGCGTAGGCCTTCACGTACTCGAGCGGTTCGTGGTCGTGCTCGAACAGCGCGATGAACAGCGTCAGGGTCAGGAACGGGTGGGCACCCATCTCGAACAGCTTGACGTGGTCCCGGGCGACGAGCGCTTCACGCTCGTCGTCGGCGAACGCCAGCCAGGTCGACTTCTCCCCGGCCACGCAGTTCAGGATCTCGTTGGCCTTCTCGGTCTCCCACCAGGCGACCGTGCCGGCCGGGTCGTCCCGGTAGCGCTGCACCAGGTCGGGGTCCCGGTCGATCGTGTAGAGGAACTTGTTCACCAGGTACTTGCTCACAGCGAAGACCCACCCTTCGGGTACCAGGTGAAGTACGCCTCCATCGTGTGGAACAGGTCGACGGTCTCGGTGTAGTCGGCCTTGGCACCCTCGCCGGCCACGCCCATCATCAGCATGAAGTCCATGAACCCGTGGGTGGCGTTGCCCGGCTTGTGCAGGCTGTCGAGCGTCACCTCGGAGAGGGCACCCTCGATGTCGCCGGACGCGATCCACTCGACCGCCTTGCGGTCGAACTCCGGGTCCGGCCCGGTCGGGCCGAACTGCCGCGGACCGCCGAGCTCCAGCGACAGGTGACCGGTGCCGATCACCGCGACGCGCTGGTTGCCCGGCATCGACTCGACCAGCTCCCGGATCGTCCGGCCGAGCTGGACGAACCGCTTCGGCTGCGGCAGCGGCGGCGCGAAGATGTTCGTGTAGATCGGGACGATCGGCAGGTCGGCCTGCGGGCGCAGCGTGATGATCGGGCACGTGACGCTGTGGTCGATCCGCAGTTCGTTGCTGAACGCCAGGTCGAAGCCCGCGTCCAGGCCCTCGCGCAGGATGTGCGCGGAGAACGCCTCGTCGCCGGCGAGCCGCATCCGGGGCAGGCCGAATTCGCGTTCCTCGTTGTACCAGTTCGCGTCGTAGACCGGCGCCTTGCCGACCAGGAACTGGGGCATGTTGTCCAGCCAGAACTGGTGGAAATGGTCGGAGCCGACCATCACCAGCACGTCCGGACGCGCCCGGGTCAGCGTCTCGCGGAAGTTCTCGATCTTGCTGATCCACTCCGCGGCGAACGGCGGGCGTTCCTCCTCGGGCGCGGTGCTGGTCTTGTAGTAGAACGGATGGTGGGTGGACGCGATCACCGCGACCAGCTCAGCCATGGGCACCTCCGTACGGGTCTGGATCAACGGATCGATTATTGAGGTCCACGGACAGGAAGATCTCGTCGGCCACCGGGTGACGGAGCTCCTCGGCCAACTGTCCGATCAGGCCGGCCGTGCGCGCGAGCAGCGCGAACCCGCGCAGCAGCTCCAGCGGAAGGCCGAGGTCGGCCAGGGCCGCGCCGCACACACCGGCGCCGTTGAGCGGCAGCGTCCGGCCCAGGATCTCCGGGTGCACCCGGCCGATGGCCGCGAACAGGGAGAGGTGCGGGCCGTAGAGGCCCTCTTCCGCGGCGATCGCGAACAGCCGGGGTGTCCGCGGGTCGCCGTCCTTGTGCACGTGGTGCCCGAGTCCGGGCACGAACTTCTTCTCGGCCCGCTGCGCGGCCACCACCTCCCGGGCCACCGCGTCCCAGCCGGCGTCGTCCGCCGGCCGGTGTTCCAGGCCTTCGAGGACGCCGTGGAGGAAGCGTCCGCAGTCCTCGGTGACGCCCAGGAAGCGCGAGCCGCCGCCGAGCAGGCCGGCGGCGAGCGCGCCCTGGACCGAGTCCGGCGCGCCCAGATACGTCAGCCGGGTGACGATCGCGGTCGGGGTGAAGCCGTGGTCGGCGAGCGCGGCCAGCACGGCCTCGAACACCCGGGTCTCGCCCGTGCTCGGGCGCCGCTGGGTGGCCAGCCAGAACGCGAGCTCACCGAACCCGACGTGGCCCATCACGTCGTCGGCCAGGCTCTGCCCGAGCAGCGTGATCTCGTGCCGCGACGACGCGCCGAGCGCGGTCGGGTAGACCGGCCGGTCGATCTGCTCGCGGCTCTCCGGCGCGCGGTCGGTCTCAGTCACGCCCAGCCTCCGTTCCGTTCGTCGCCCCGGTGGCGGCAGTGGCGGCAGTGGCGGCGGTCGCGGGGGCCGCGGGGGCCGCGCCCGGGTGCCCGGCCGCGCCCGTGGCCAGCCAGTGGCGGATCTCGGCGCCGTGCTGATCGAGTGCCGGTGGCGCCGACCGGTAGGTCGGCGGCGTCAGCGAGAAGCCGATCGGGTTGCGCACGGTGGGGACGCCGCCGACCTCGACCACCGGCTGCAAGCCGAGGCGCTCGGCCAGTTCGACACCCCCCTGCACGGTGTTGATCGGGCCGCACGGGAGGCCGGCCTCGGTCAGTATCGCGAACCAGTCCTGGGCACTCTTCGCCGACAGGGCCTCGAGCAGCAGCGGACGCAGTTCCTCGCGGTTCTCGTTGCGCCGGCCGATCGTGTCGAAGCGGGGGTCGTCGGCCCACTCCGGGTGACCGAGGACCTCGGCGAGCCGCCGGAACTGCCCGTTGTTGCCCGCGACGACGATCAGCTCGCCGTCGCCGGTCTGCAGTGGCTCGTAGGGGAACAGGCTCAGGTGCGCGTTGCCCATCCGGGTGGGGACCACGCCACCGGCGACGTACGCGGAGGTCTGGTTCACCAGCGTGCTCAGCGCCGTCGAGAGCAGGTTCGTCTCGATGTGCTGTCCCTCGCCGGTCTCGTCGCGGTGGTGCAGCGCGGCCAGGATGCCGATCACCGACTGCAGGCCGGTCATCACGTCGAACACCGAGATCCCGGCCCGGAACGGCGGGCCGTCCGGCGAGCCGGTCAGGCTCATCAGACCGGACATGCCCTGCACCAGCAGGTCGTAGCCGGGCAGTTTCGCTCCGCCCTCGGCACCGAAACCGCTGATCGAGCAGTAGATCGTGCGCTCGTTGCGTCCTCTCACGGCCTCGTAGTCGAGGCCGAAACGGGCCAGCCCGCCGGGCTTGAAGTTCTGGATGAACACGTCGGCCCTGGCCGACAGCGCGTGGGCCACAGACAGGTCGTCGGCGTCCTTCAGATCGAGCGCGATCGACCGCTTGTTGCGGTTCACGGCCAGGTAATACGTGCCCACGTCGTCCCGCCGCGGCGGGACCCAGCCCCGGGTGTCGTCACCCGCCGGGCCTTCGACCTTGATCACCTCGGCGCCGAGATCGGCCAGCAGCATCGTCGCGTACGGCCCGGCGAGCACGCGGGAGAAGTCCGCGACCACGATTCCGGACAACGGGCCTTCCGACACTGCCATCACTCTCCTGACCGCTCTACGGACAACTGTCCGCTACTCTCGCTCGCAGGCGTGGGGGTGTCAAGAAACCGCGGAGTCCCGCTCGAGTTCGACGTGCGGCCTCGACTGCCAGAGCGCCCACTCGGCACTGACATCGCCCGCCGTGCGCAACAGCTTCGGAAGATGCCGATCGAGAAGTGTCTCGAGCGACGTCTCGGCCGCGTGCACGGTGACGTTCATCGCCGCCCGCACCCGCCCGGAACCGTCCCGGACCGGCGCGGCCACCGACCGGATGCCCGGTGCGAGCTCCTCGTCGGCCAGCGCCCACCCGCGGGCCCGCACCTCGGTCAGCTCGGCGGCCAGCGCACCCCGGCCCTTGCCGAGGTAGGGCGGCAGCCCCGAGCGGCTGGGCTCGTCGAGCACCCGCGCGGCCTCGGCCGGCTCCAGACCGGCGAGCAGCACCTTGCCCTGGGACGTCTGCGCAGCCGGGAACCGGGTGCCGATGTCGACCCGCAGCGTGATGATCTTCGGCACCGAGACCCGGGCCACGTAGACGATGTCCGACCCGTCGAGCTGGGCCATCGACGAGGACTCACCGGTGGCCGCGACCAGCCGTTCCAGGTGCGGGCGGGCGATGTCCCACAGCCCCTGCGAGCTGATGTAGGCCAGGCCGAGCGACAGCACCTTCGGCGTCAGCGCGAACCCGCCGCCGGTGACGAGGACGTACCCCATCTCCTCGAGCGTGAGCAGCAGGCGCCGGGCCGTGGGGCGGGCCAGGTCGGTCGCGGCGGCGACCTCGCTCAGCGACATGACCGGCCGCCGGGCGTCGAACGCCGCCAGCACGTCGAGGCCGCGGGCCAGCGCCTCGACGAAGTCCGGACCGGTACCGCGGTTTGCCATCTACCGAACGTACCAGTGTCCGCTGTGCGGACGGGGCAGGTGGCCGGAACTTATCTCTGTAAGGAGCCGATGACCGCGCCCGCGCCGATGCTCAGGGCGGCCAGCAGCGCCAGTCCGGCCAGCAGCAGGAGCAGCGTCCGCCGGCTCGGTCCGTCGTCCGCGTGTTCGGCCCAGACCGCGATCCGGCGCTGCACCTCGTCCGTGGAGAGCAGTTCCGACGGGCCGGACGGGTACCGGGGCGCGCCGTCGCGGTCGGGCGCCGCGTGGCGGCCCGTCCGGCCGCCGTCAGCGGCGGGGCCGGGAGCGGAGGCTTCCGCCCGGCGGGCGGACCGGGAACCGGGAGCGGTCCGGCTCGCGACCGTCACGTCCGACCGTCCGGCCCGGCCGGAGGCGGACGCCGCCGCCAGGACGTCGTCCTCCACCCGCAGCGGGCACTCCGCCCGGCTCAGCCATCCGGGCCCGAGTTCGGCCGAGGCCGCGGACGCCAGCGCCACCGCGAACTCCTTGGCGGACGCGATCCGCTCGGTCACGTCGCGCCGCAGCGCCCGGCCGATCACCTCGGCGAACCGGGGTGGCATCCCGACCGGGATCGGCGCCGACACGAAGAGCTGCTGGTGCAGCATCTCGGCGATCGGGAGGTTCTCCGGGAACGGTGGCTGCCCGCTCAGCAGGTGGTAGGCGACCCCGCCCAGCGCGTACACGTCGGACGCCGGGCGTACCGGCTGGCCGAGGATCTGCTCCGGGGCCGCGTAGCCCGGAGTGCCGACCAGCGAGCCGCTGGTCACGACGCTGCCCTCGTAGATCTTGGCCAGCCCGAAGTCGGTGACCTTGGCCGCGCCGTCCTCGGCGAACAGCACGTTGTCGGGCTTCACGTCGCGGTGGACGATGCCGCGGCCGTGGGCGGCGTGCAGCGCGTCGGCGATCGAGAGCGTGATCGCGCAGGCGGTCTCCGGACGCATCCGGACGTCGAGCCGGTCGCTGAGCGTCCCGCCCGGACAGTGTTCGAGCACCAGCAGGCAGAGGCCCTCGTGATCGGCGTAGTCGTGCACCCGGACCACGTGCGGGTGATCGAACGCGGCCATGACCTGCGCCTCGGCGAGGAATCGCCGCTCGACCGAGGGTTCCGGCATCGTGAGGACCTTGATCGCGACCCGGCGGCCCAGCGACCGGTGGCGCCCTTCCAGGACCAGACCGAAGGCACCCTGGCCGAACTCCCGGCCCACCTCGTACGACGGGAGCGCGGCGGCGATCTTCGAGCGGTCCACGAGCACCCGCAAGCTCTAGCACACCGCCGCCGCGTTTATTGAACGCGGTCTGTCGTACTCCGATGGTTCAATCTCCCCGTGACGGTCTTGGACGATACAGAGGCATCCGCACCGCCGCGGCAGCGCCGCGGCTGGCCGTTCGCCGCGCTCATCGCGGTCGGCGTCCTCGTGTTCCTGGTCGGCGGGGCCGGTGGCTCCTACCAGGGCAAACTCAGCGAGGTACAGAAGAACGACAACGCGTCGTACCTGCCCGAGTCGGCGGAATCGACAAAGGCCGGAAACGAGGCGGCGAAGTTCACGCCGATCGAGAACCTCCCCGGCTTCGTGGTCTTCCACCGCGACGCGGGCCTGCGGCCCGACGACAAGACCGCGATCCAGTCCGTCGCGACGAAGGCCCGCACGCTTCCGGGCGTGGACGCGACGGGCGTCACGGCGCCGGAGTACTCCGACGACGGGAAGACGGCCGCGCTCTACGTGCCGCTGGTGGCCACCGAGAACGGCACGTCGCTGAACGGCGACGAGCTGCTCGAGCACGAGAAACGGGTGCTCTCCACCGCGCGCGACGCCGCACCCGACGGGCTCGCGGTGCACTCCGCCGGGCCGGGCGGGCTGCTGATCGCGTTCATCGACGCGTTCTCCGGGCTCGACAGCACGCTGCTGCTCACCGCGGTCGTCGTCATCTTCGTGATCCTGCTGCTGGTCTACCGGTCGCTCGTCCTGCCGTTCCTGCCGCTGATCTCGGCCGGGCTCGCGCTCGGCCTGTCCTCGCTGGTCATCTACTACCTGGCCGACGCCGGCACGCTGACGCTCACCGGGCAGAGCCAGGGCATCCTGTCGGTACTCGTACTGGGCGCCGGTACCGACTACGCGCTGCTGCTGATCGCCCGCTACCGGGAAGAACTGCACGAGTACCCACCGGTCGACGCGATGATCGCGGCCTGGAAGGCGTCGCTGCCGGCGATCGCCGCATCGGCCGCGACGGTCACGATCGGGCTGCTCTGCCTGAGCTTCTCCGAGCTCAACTCGAACAAGAGCCTCGGCCCGGTGTCGGCGATCGGCATCGTCTGCACGCTGCTGGTGATGACGACGTTCCTGCCGCTGGCGCTGGTGCTCGTGCCGAAGCTGTGGTTCTGGCCGATCCCGCAGCTGCTCGCGTACGTCGTGCCGCGGTTGCGGCGCGCCCGGCCCGAGGGCGCCCGGGGCGTCCTCTGGACGCTCGACGGCTCCTGGGTGTTCTGGCCCCGGATCCCCCGCCGCGACCACCAGAGCGACATCGCGTCGCACGGGTTCTGGGGCCGCGTGTCCCGGTTCGTCGGCGGCCACGACCGGGCGGCCTGGGCCGGCGCGGTCGTCCTGCTGCTGATCTGCCTGCTCGGCCTGGGCGCGCTCAAGACCGACGGGCTCACCACGGCCGAGGGCTTCACGTCCAAGCCCGACGCGGTGACCGGTCAGGAGCTCTACGACGAGAACTTCGACAAGGGCGCCGGCGCGCCGGCGGTGATCGTCGCGAACGCCGGCTCCGCCGACGCGGTGATCGCCGCCGCCCGCGGCGTCGACGGGGTGTCCCGCGCGGCGGACGCGGTCTGCGTCCAGCCCGACTACGCGAAGCTGGCCGAGGCGGCGAAGTCGGCGGCACCGTCCGACGGCGGTGCCCCGCCCGCGCCCGGATGCGTGCCGGCCCAGTTGCAGGTCGCGCCGATCGACGGCCGCACGGTCATCAACGCGACGCTGGCCGACTCCTACGACACCCCCGCCGCCTACCAGACCGTCAAGCGGCTGCGGACCGCCGTCCACGCCGTCCCCGGTGCGGACGCCCAGGTCGGCGGCGCCTCCGCGGCCAACCTCGACGTGTCGACGGCATCCGTGCACGATCGCAACCTGATCATCCCGATCGTGCTGCTGGTCATCTTCGTCATCCTGGCCGGGCTGTTCCGCGCGCTGATCGCGCCGCTCCTGCTGATCGGCACCGTCGTGCTCTCGTTCACCGCGACGCTCGGCGTCTGCGGGTTCGCGTTCGAGCACGTCTTCGGATTCGCCGGCGCCGACCAGTCGTTCCCGCTGTTCGCGTTCGTCTTCCTGGTCGCGCTCGGCATCGACTACAACATCTTCCTGATGACGCGCGTCCGCGAGGAGACGCTCCAGTTCGGCACCCGCGAGGGAGTCCTGCGCGGCCTGGCCGTCACCGGCGGCGTCATCACCTCGGCCGGCGTCGTCCTGGCCGCGACCTTCGTCGTGCTCGGCGTCCTCCCGCTCGTGTTCCTGGCCGAAATCGGCTTCGCCGTCGCGTTCGGCGTCCTGCTCGACACGATCATCGTCCGCAGCGTCCTGGTGCCGGCCCTCGGCCACGACATCGGCCGCTTCATCTGGTGGCCGTCCAAACTCGCCCGCGCCGATCCGTAGCGGCGCCGGGGTGCGGCGACGGTGCACCGCCGGCCCGAGTCGCACCGGCACCGCTGAAGGGGACGCCGGTCCCGACGGTCCCCGCGGTGCTGCGGGGTCGGCCTGCGCCGGCCGCGCCACGCCGGCCGGCCGGTGCCCGCGACGCCGACCGAGCCACGTCGACCGCGTTCGCGGCGAACCGAGCCTCCAGGGCGAGCAACCCCCTGCGGCGGGCGCGGTCACGGCGGTGTGAGCCTGAGCCCGTGGCGGCGACGGCCTGTGCGCTGAGCTGGGCTCCGCCCGAATCGGAGACACGCGCCCAGCGCTGTCCCACCGGTCCCGCCCCGGCGGCTTCCCTGACTCCGCGCGCCGGCCGGGCCGGAGCATCCTCGCGCCCCGGCGACCGGCCCACCGCCGCCCCCGAGTGTGACTCCTGAGGCGGCCGGGAATTTCGTTACGCCTGACGTCGAACCAGTTGACGTATCAACCCGTCTGGGTGAGCGGGGCCGTACATCGGCGCACGACACTCGGCGGAGGACGCAGGTGCGAAAGAGATGGACCATCGGATTGGTCGTCGGGGCAGCAGCCGCGGTGATCACCGGAACGACGCTGGTGGGCGTGTCCGCCGCCAGTGACACGGCGGCGGGCAAGAGCTCGCCCGCAACGATCGTCTGCCCGGACGTCCGCACCGCGCTGCCGGCCGTACCGGCCCGCGCGAAGGACGAGGTGGAGCGCAACCTCACGCTCCTGGGAACCCAGATCGACGAAGCCAACAAGCGCCTGGCGAGTTCGCAGGGGCAGGGCGGCAAGAACTTCGTCCAGAACGCGATTCTCGGCCCGCTGGCCGACAAGCGGAAGTCCACGATCGACCGGATCGCGATCGCGATCGGGCGCGCAGCGCCCACGCCGGCCCTCGACGCGCAGAAACTCGCCACCTGCCAGGTGCAGGCGGCCGCCACCACCGCGGCGCCGTCGTCCTCCGCGGCCCCCTCCGCCTCCGCCTCGGGGGGGCACGACCACGCCCAGACGGGTCCGGTCGCCTCCGACTTCATCGCGATCCGCAAGGTGCCGGTCACCCGCGACACCGTGGCCCGGACCACCCGCCGGGGCTCCGCCGGGGTGTTCAGCGCACGCTGCGGCAACAACGAGAACGGGCACTTCAACTCCGACAACGTCATCGTCGCGCCGGGCGTCGGCAACGGCGCCCACCACCTGCACGACTACGTGGGGAACACCACGACGTCGTTCAAGTCGACCGACGACAGCCTGGCCCGCAGCGGGACCACCTGCCGTGACCGCGGCGACAAGTCCACCTACTACTGGCCGGTCACCCGCGACATCACGAAAAAGAAGAACCAGAAGCGTGTGGCGGGCGAGCTCAAGGAGGACCTCAACGTCGGCAAGGTGCTGCGCCCGACCGTGAAGATCCAGTACTCCGGCAACCCGTTCTCCAAGGTCGTCGCGATGCCGCGCTTCCTGCGGGTACTCACCGGCGACGCGAAGGCGTTCACGAACGGCGGCGGCAACGCCCACGCGAAGTTCACCTGCAGCGGGTTCACGAACCGGATCAGCACCGACAAGTACACGCTCTGCCCGGACGGCCGCGGCTTCACCAGGATCGCCGAGTTCCCGAGCTGCTGGGACGGCAAGAACGTCGACAGCTCGAACCACCGGACGCACATCGTCTTCCCGGACGCGCGGGGCAAGTGCCCGGCCGGAACCAAGGCCGTGCCGAAGCTGACGATCACGCTGACCTACAACGTGCCGACCGGCCCGTCGTTCGCCATCGACGGCTTCCCCGAGCAGCAGCACAAGCCGATCAACGAGCACAACGACTTCATCAACGTGATGTCGAACTCGTCGATGCGCTTCGTCGTCGACTGCATCAACCGGGGCCGCCGCTGCTCGTAGGGGTCCGGGGCCGTTGCCACCAGACGGAGAGGGCCACGCCGGCGAACACCAGCACGGTGCCGGCGAGCACGAACCAGACCGTGATCTCGACCTTCTTCTTCCGAAGACCGATCTCGCTGGGCAGATCACCGAGGACGTCGGCCAACTGGTCGGCGTCCTCGGCTTTGAAGTACCGGCCGCCGGTCAGGTCCGCGACCGACTTGAGCGCGGCCTCGTCGATCTGCTGGACGCGACGCCCGCCGCCGCGCGAGCCGCCGCCGAAGTTGCCGCCCCAGTTGCCGGTGGTGGCGTCGCCGCTGATCTGGTCGGCGGTGCACACCATCGGCGCCGGCAGGGTGGTGCCGAACCCGATCGTGTAGACGCGCACCCGGCGGGCCGCGGCCTGCTCGGCGGCGGTCACCGGGTCGACGCCCTGGGTGTTCGAGCCGTCGGTCAGCACGACGATCGTGTCCGGCTCGTAGTCGCCCAACGGTGTCTGCCCGTCCCCCGGCGTGGGGCTGCCCGGGGTGCTCCCCCCGCCGGACAGGTCGATACCGCTCGCCATCACGTCCGGGTTGATCTCGGCGATCGCGTCGATCGCGGTGAGGATCGCCTGCCCGATCGCGGTGCCGCGGGCGGTCTTGAGCGAGTCGATCGCGCTGAGCAGCGCCTTCTGATCGGTGGTCGGCGCGACCAGCAGCCCGGCGATGCCAGAGAACGCGACCAGCCCGATCTTCGTCCCGTTGTCCTGCGACCGGATGAACCGGCGGGCGGCCTCGCTGGCCACCGCGAGCCGGTTCGGGTCGATGTCGGTGCTGCACATCGAGCCGGAGACGTCGATCGCCAGCAGGATCGACGAGTCGTTCGTCGGCACCTGCACCGATGCCTCCGGGCGCGTGAGCCCGGCCGCCAGGGGTAACAGGCCGAGCAGGAACAGCAGCACCGGGATCCGCCGGCGCCACGCCGACCGGCCCGGGAGCGCGGCCCGGATCAGGGCGACGCTCGACACCTGCAGCGCCGTACGCCGCCGGCGCCGGGCGAACCACCACCGTGCGGCCAGGAGCAGCGGCACGGCCAGCAGCGCGAGCAGCGCCCACGGCCAGTGCACCGACATCAGACGATCCTTCCGTGCCAGCGGGACATCAGCAGCGCACCGGCCACCAGGAGCACCAGCCCGGCCCCCGCGAACGGCGCGGTGAGCTCGAGTGCCTCCTTCTTGCCGGTCAGCCGCAGATCGATCGAGCGGGTGGAGTCGGCCAGCCCGTCGGCGTCGTTCGCTTTCCGGTACTTCCCGCCGGTCGTCCGCGCGATCGCGGTGAGCTGCTGCTCGTTCAGCGCGGTGGCGAGCTGGTACCCGTCGACCTCGACCGTGGTGCCTTTCGCGGTGCCGACCCCGACGGTCTGGATGTGGACGCCGGCCGCCGCGGCCAGCGCGGTCGCGGTCTCCACGTCGACGCCGCCGTTCTCCTCCCCGTCCGAGAACAGCACGATCGACGCCGACGGCCAATAGCCCAGGTCGTCGGTGATCGGCGCGGCCGGATCCGCGGGCAGGCTCACCGGCCGCCCGATGATCGAGCTGAGCGACGCCAGGATCGCCTGTCCGAGCGAGGTGCCGCCGGTGCCGCCGACCCGCTTGATCGCGGCCAGGGCGGTGTCGTGGTCGTCGGTCGGTTCCTGGGTCTGCAACGCCTGGTCGCCGAACACGACGACGCCGATGTCGATGCTGTCGGGCTGGTGCTCGACGAACGACGTCGCGGCCTGGCGGGCTGCGGCCAGCCGGTTCGGCTTCAGATCGGTGGCCTGCATGCTGTTCGACGCGTCGAAGACCAGGATCACGGTGCCGGCCACCCGCGGGACCGTCACCTGCGCGGACGGGCGGGCCAGCCCGAACAGCAGCAACGGCAGCGCGGCCAGCGACAGCGCGTAGGGCAGGTGGCGGCGCAGCGCCGCACGCCTCCCGGAGGAGGCCGGCCCCGAACCGGCCAGCCCGGCCGCGGCCAGCGCGGCCGACCGCTGCCGCGCGAGCACCACGTACCCGCCGATCGCCAGGGCCGTCAGCACGGCGGCGAGCGCGGCCACGACCGGGTAGTCCAGGCTCACCGGCGCCTCCGTGATTCCCGCACCAGCTGGACGAGCGAGGCCAGGACGTCGACCTCGGTGCTGATCCGGTGTTCGGTGACCGCCGCCGTCCGCATCCCGGCCGCGATGTCGTCCTCCCGGGACGCCACCTGGGCCCGCAGGCGGCGCCGCAGCAGCGGGTCGCTGGTGTCGACCAGCACCTGCTCGCCGGTCTCGGCGTCCTCCACCAGGATCAGCCCGACGTCCGGCAGTTCCAGCTCGACCGGGTCGACGATCCGCAGCACGACGACCTCGTGGCGGTGCGAGAGCATCGTCAGGGGCCGGTCCCAGCCCGGGTCACCGATGAAGTCGGAGACGACGAACACCAGGCTGCGCCGCTGCGACGTCGTCGACGCGGCCAGCCGCAGCATCGCGCCGAGGTCGGTGGTGGCACCCCGGGCCGCCGCCGAGACGCGCGTCAGCTCCTTCGCCATCCGCAGCACCTGGTTGCGGCCGGTCCGCGGCGGGATGACCGTCGACGACGCGTTGTCGTACAGGATGGCCCCGACCCGGTTGCCGCCCTGGGCCAGCAGCCGGGCCAGCGCGACGGTCAGCTCGGTGCCGACCGGCCCCTTCGCCGCGCCGAACCGCATCGACGCCGACCGGTCGACGACCATCCACGCGGTCAGCTCGCGGTCTTCGGTGTACTGGCGCACGAACGGCTCGTCCAGCCGCGCGGTCACGTTCCAGTCGATGTGCCGGACGTCGTCGTCCGGGGTGTACTGACGCAGGTCGGTGAAGTCGATCCCGGCGCCGCGCCACACCGTGCGGTACGCACCCTGCAGCCGGCCGTCGACCCGGCGGTGCAACTGCCACTCGAGCCGCCGGAGCAACCGGTCGGGTGCGCTGGTCACGGCTGCCCGACCGGCTCCGGTACCCGCAGCGCCGCCAGGATCTTCCCGAGCACGTGGTCGGCCGTGACGTCGTCGGAGAGCGCCTCGTACGAGAGCACCAGGCGGTGGCGCAGCACGTCGAGCGCCAGGTCGGTGAGGTCCTCCGGGACCGCGTAGTCGCGGCCGCGCAGGTACGCCAGCGCCCGCGCGCCGAGCACCATGCTGATCGACGCCCGCGGGCTGGCCCCGAACGTCACGTATTTCGCCAGGTCCGCGAGACCGACCGAGGCGGGGTTGCGCGACGCCGCCGCGACCTGCACCGCGTACTCGATCAGCGCGGGGTCGACGTAGACCCGGTCGGCGGCCTGCTGCATCTCGACCAGTTGTTCGGGGTCGATGATCTCCTGGATCGCCGGCGTGCCGGTCAGCGCCCGTTCGACGACGACGAACTCCTCGGTCGCGCTCGGGTAGCCGACCAGGACCTTCATCATGAACCGGTCGACCTGGGCCTCGGGCAGCGGATAGGTGCCCTCGGACTCGATCGGGTTCTGCGTCGCCATCACCAGGAACGGCTCGGGCACCCGGTGGGTCTCCCGGCCGATCGTCACCTGGTGCTCCTGCATCACCTCGAGCAGCGCGCTCTGCACCTTGGCCGGTGCGCGGTTGATCTCGTCGGCCAGCAGCAGGTTCGTGAACACCGGGCCGAGCGAGACCTGGAACTCGCCGGTCGGCTGGTGGTAGACCCGGGTGCCGAGGATGTCGGCCGGGACCAGGTCGGGGGTGAACTGCACCCGGTGGAACTGGCCGCCGATCGCTTCCGCGAGCGACTTCACCGCGAGCGTCTTGGCCAGCCCGGGGACGCCTTCGACGAGGACGTGCCCGCGGGCCAGCAGCGCGACGAGCAACCGCTCGAGCAGCACGTCCTGGCCGACGATCGTCTTCTTGACCTCGTAGACGACCTGCTCGGCCGGTCCGGCCTCGCTCGGCGCCGACGACCCGTTCCACTGCGCGCTCATGGGTTCATCCTTCTCATAACGGCGGGACCCGCCCGTCACCCTCACTGGCACCCACCGCCGCGCCGATCGGCACGGCGAAGCCGACGCCGATGAACGTGCCGGCATCGGTCGGGTTCAGGAGCGCGACGACGATGCCGACGACCTGACCGGCGTCGTTGATCAGCGGCCCGCCGGAGCTGCCCGGGTTGACCGCGGCGTCGAACTGGATCAGGCCTTTCAGGGGCGCCGCCCCGCTGCGGGGCACGTTGCGGTTCAGCCCCGACACGACGCCGCTGGTCGTCGTGTCGGTCAGGCCGAGCGGGTTGCCGATCGCGACGACGTCGTCGCCGACCGCCGGGGTCGCGCCGAGTGCCGCCGGGACGATGAGGTCGGGCGGCGTCGCGGGCGTGAGCGCGGCGATGTCCAGCGCGGCGGACGAGGTCGCCACCGTCGCGGCCGAGCGCGTCCCGTCGGCGAACGTCAGCAGGATCGTGCCGGCCCCCTCGACGACGTGGAACGCGGTGAGCACGGTGCCGTCGGCGTTGGCGATCACGCCGGTGCCGAGCGCGGCCGACGACCGCGTGCGGCGGCTGTGGTCGACGTCCGAGGAGCCGCCGCTGGCCTGGATCAGCACGACCGAGGGCGCGACGGCCTGGTAGACCTGCGCGGGCGTCAGCGGCCCGGACGGCGACGGTGAGGGCGACGGGCGCGCGACCGGCGCCGCGGGATCAGCTCCCCGGAGGACGACGAACGCGGTCAGCCCCAGCGCCCATAACACGGCCAGCACGAGGAGCACGCGGCGTCCCCACGGACGACGCCGCCTCTCCGAGTCGCGCTCCTCCGTCACCTGCCGATCGTAGGCAGATGATGGTGGACTCTCCTCTCCTTCCGGGTTCAGAGTTGCCTGTACGGGTGGCCAGAATCTGCCATAACTTCACTTCCCCGCCGCCCGCACCACCCGAACCGCCCAGCTCACCCGCCTCCCGCGGCGGACGAGACCAAACGATTCGTCCCGGGCTCGGCGCGGGCTCTTCCGCGATAGTACGTTCGGATGTCAGCATGTCCGAACAAGCGTGAGTGCTCGACGAGGAGACCCCATGACGCCACCGTCCTCCGACCGCATCGCCGGCGCCCCGATCTCCTGGGGCGTGTGCGAGGTCCCCGGCTGGGGCTTCCAGTTCCCGGCGGAGCGCGTCCTCGACGAGATGCGGTCGGTCGGCCTCACCGCGGCCGAATTCGGCCCGGCCGGGTTCCTCCCGGACGACGGCGCGGAGCGCCGCGCCTGCTTAGCGCGGTACGGCCTGACCGCGGTCGGGGGCTTCCTCCCGGTTCTCCTGCACGACGCCGGTCACGACCCGCTTCCCGAGGCGGACGCCTACCTGAGCGACGCCCTGGCCGCAGGCGGACGAGTCCTGGTGCTGGCGGCCGGCACCGGCGTCGACGGTTACGACGACCGCCCGGTCCTGGACGACGCGCAGTGGGCCACGCTGCTGGGCAACCTCGACCGGATCTGCGCGCACGCCGGTGAGCGCGGCGCGACGGCCGTCCTGCACCCGCACATGGGCACGATGGTCGAGAACGCCGACGAGGTGCAGCGGGTCCTGGCCGGTTCGTCCGTGCAGCTCTGCGTCGACACCGGCCACCTGGTCGCGGCCGGCGCCGACCCGGTGGCGATCACCGCCGCGGCCCCGGAACGGGTCGGCCACGTGCACCTCAAGGACGTCGACGCCGGGCTGGCCGCGCGGGTGCGGGCCGGTGAGCTGTCGTTCTCGGCCGCGGTGGCCGCCGGGCTGTTCCGCGTCCTGGGCACCGGTTCGGTCGACATCGCCGCGATGATCGCCACGCTCGAGGGCGCCGGGTACCAGGGCTGGTACGTCCTGGAGCAGGACCTCAAGCTCGAGCAGGGCGAACCGGCCGCCCCCGGCCCGATCACCGACGTCCGGGCGTCGTACGAGTACGTGCTGAAAGCGCTCGGATGAGCGTGGTCACGGCCGGCGACGTCGGCCGGATCGCGCGGCTGCGCCTCACCGAGCCCGGCCGGATCGCCGAGCTGTTCGCGGCCCGGAAGCGGCCGTCCGGGCCGCTCGGCGACACCGGGCGGCTGTTCCTGATCGCCGCCGACCACCCGGCCCGCGGCGCGCTGGCGGCCGGCCGGGACCGCACCGCGATGGGCAACCGCGCCGACCTGCTCGACCGGATCGTCCGCGCGCTCGGCCGGCCGGGTGTGAACGGGTTTCTCGGCACCGCCGACGTCATCGAGGACCTGCTGGTGCTCGGCGCGCTCGACGGCAAGGTCGTGTTCGGCTCGATGAACCGCGGCGGGCTGGCCGGCAGCGCGTTCGAGGTCGACGACCGGTTCACCGGCTACGACGCCGAGGGAATCGCGTCCGCCGGGCTCGACGGCGGCAAGATGCTGCTGCGCATCGACCCCGACGACCCGCTGACCGCCGGTGCGCTGGAGAGCAGCGCGCACGCGGTGCGCGCCCTGTCCGGACGGCGGCTGATCGCGATGGTGGAGCCGTTCCTGGCCGGCCGCCCCCACACCCCCGCCGGACGGCTCGCGAACGACCTCTCGACCGGCGCGGTCGTGCGTTCGGCCGTGATCGCCGCCGGGCTCGGCTCCACGTCGGCCTACACCTGGCTGAAATTGCCGGTCACCGACGACATGGAGCCGGTGCTGGCCGCCACGACGCTGCCGGTGCTGCTGCTCGGCGGCGAGGTCGGCACCGATCAGCGGGCCCAGTTCGCGACCTGGGCGACAGCCCTGGCCCACCCGGCCGTCGCCGGGATGGCCGTCGGCCGGTCGCTGCTGTTCCCACCCGACGGCGACGTGGAGTCCGCCGTCGACGCGACCGCGGAGATGCTGGAGGTACGGCAGTGACCGTTCGAGTGGGTGTCATCGGAGCCGGCGCGATGGGTGCCGGCCACGCGACCACGATCGCCACGAGTGTCCCGGGCGCGCGGGTCGTCGCGATCCACGACCCCGATCCCGGGCGCGCGACGGCGGTCGCCGGGCCGCTGGAGGCCCGCACCACACCCACCGCGCCGGACCTGATCGGCGCCGACGACGTCGACGCGGTGATCGTCGCGTCGCCGGACTTCACCCACGCCGACCTCGTGCTCGCGTGCCTCGCCGCCGGGAAGCCGGTGCTGTGCGAGAAGCCGCTGGCCGAGACCGCGGCCGACGCCCGGAAGATCGTCGAGGCCGAGCTGGCCACCGGGCGGCGGCTGGTGCAGGTCGGGTTCATGCGCCGTTACGACCCCGGCTACGTCGAGCTGAAGAACGTGCTCGCGGCCGGAGTGCCGGGTGAGCCGCTGATCGTGCACAACGTCCACCGGAATCCGGTCAACCACACCAGCGTCAGCGACGCGCAGATCGTGATCGGGTCGATGATCCACGAGCTCGACGTCGTCCCGTGGCTGCTGGACTCCGAGGTCACGACGATCCGGATCGAGTCGCCCCGGGCGTCCGGCCTCCGGGACCCGCAGCTGGCCTGGCTGCACCTGGCCTCCGGGGCGATGGCGACGATCGAGGTGTTCGTCAACGCCGGGTACGGCTACGACGTGCGCTGCGAGATCGTGGGATCCCGGGGCACCGCGCGGCTGCCGGCCCGCCCGGGCGTCGTCACGCACACGAACGGGGTCGCCGGCACGCCGGTGCGCGGCGACTTCGTCGCGCACTTCGCGGACGCCTACCGGGCCGAGCTCACCCACTGGGCGGCGGCGGTCGCGGCGGGCACCACCGACGGCCCCAGCGCCTGGGACGGCTACGTCGCCAACGCGGTCGCCGAAGCCGGCGTCGCGTCCCTGGCCGGCGGCCGGACCGAGCCGGTGGCGGCCGGCGACCGCCCGGGCCTCTACCGCTAGGAGGCCAGCGCCCGCAGGTGGGCCACCGTCCAGCGGCGGTCGAACAGCGTGGGGTCGCCGGCGTCCTCGGCGCGCAGGGCCTCGATGACCCGGACGTAGGAGTCGAGGTCCAGGACGCGGAGGAACTCCAGCAGTTCGGCGGCCTCACCGGTCGCGGGCGCGACCGCGGCCACGTACCGGTCGTAGAGGTCGACGACCTGCTGCACCATCGCGAGGTGCCGGGCACCCGGGTCGACGCTCGGGAAGTTCGTCGCGGCGAAGTCCTCGGTGAACACGATCGGCTCCACCGCCAGCGCGCCCGGCCCGTACTTCTGCGCGAGGTGGATCAGCAGTTCGACGTCGAACGTCTCGTTGAACGACGACATCTCGCCGAGCACCGGCGCCAGCGCCCCGGCGTCGAACGCCTTGAACCCGGCCTGGGTGTCGAGCACGTGCGCGAGGTCCGGGATCAGCGTCGCCCGCACGAAGTGCCGGAACAGCACGATCAGCTTGTCGGGCTTGTCGCCGGTGCTATGCGGCTCGACCGACGGCCCGTCCGGCTTCACCAGCACCGCGCCGTCCATTCCGTATCGCTGCCCGAGCGCGCCGGCCGAACCGCCGAGGACGGCCGAGGCCATCGCGCCCACCTGGGCGAGGTTCGAGGACAGGTCCGCGTCCGTGTAGAGAACGACGTGCCGGACGTCGTGCGGCGAGCCGCCGCGGACCGCGGTGGCCAGCGCGGCCAGGATCGAGCCGCCCTTCCGGGACTGGTCGGTCGACGTCAGCGCGTCGAACGCCGGGCTGACCGGGAACTTCCCGCCGATCAGGTCGGCCAGCCGGATCACCGACACACTGCGGTGACCGGCAGACGGGTAGCCCTCCCCGGCGATGATCGCGGTCATCACGTCGGCGCTGGACGGCTCGTCCGGGCACCCGTCGTCGCAGGCCAGGATGCTCCAGGTGACGCCGGGCAGCCCGGCGGTGAGCCAGTCGAGCTGCCGCACCTTGGCGCGGACGAAGTCCTCGCCGTGCGGGTGCTCCGAGCGCGGGACGATCCGGCCGGTCTCGCCGTACATCGCGAACACGACGGTCAGGTGCACCGGCTCGCCGGCCGCGGCCAGCCGGGCGCGCGACCGCGCCGCCGCCCCGGCCTCCGCGGCGACCGCGGGGCCGTTCCCGTCGGCCGCGGTGTCGTCCGTGAGCAGGCGCGAGGCGAGCGCGAGCACGGCCTCGTTCTGGTCCGAATCGGTCAGGTCGCGCACCGGCGCCGAAGTCTGCTCCATGGTGTGTGGATCGTAGGGCCTCGGCCCGCGGCGAGTGTTCCCGGTGTGGCGGGTGAGGAGTGACAGGGTGTATCCCTAGGGTGGGCACCATGCCCGGCATGCTCAGCCCGACGAAGACCCGGTCCGCGCTCCGCACGTCGGCGCGCGCCGGCCTGGATCTGCTGCTCGTCCTCCTGACGGCCGCGGTGGCCCTGTGGCTGCTGGGCAAGGCCTGGTCGATCGTCTGGCCGCTCGTGATCGCGCTGCTGCTGACGACGCTCACCTGGCCACCGGCCCGGTTCCTGCGCAACCACGGGTGGAAGCCCGCGGCGGCCGCCACGCTCGTCACGGTCGTCTTCCTGCTGCTGGGGGCCGGCGTCGTCGTGCTGATCGCGGTGCCGGTCGCCTCCGAATCGCCGAACCTCGCGACCGGGGTCGCCGACGGAATCCAGCGGCTGCGCGAGTGGGTCGCGGGCCCCCCGCTCAACATCGACGACAGCCAGGTCACGAACGCGCTGAACAGCGTCACCGGCCGGATCAAGGAGAGCGCGGGCACGATCGCGACCACGGCCGTCACCGGCGTGAGCACGGTGGTCAACGGGGTCGTCACTCTCGTGCTGGCGCTGTTCCTGATGTTCTTCTTCCTCAAGGACGGGCCGCGGTTCCTGCCCTGGCTGACCCGCCAGCTCCCCGGCCGGTACGCCACCGACGTGCCGATCGTGGCGTCCAGGAGCTGGGCGACGCTCGGCGCGTTCGTCCGCTCGCAGGCGTTCGTCGGCATGCTCGACGCGGTCTTCATCGGGCTCGGGCTGTGGATCGTCGGCGTGCCGCTGGTGCTGCCGCTGGCCGTGCTGACGTTCGTCGCCGCGTTCGTGCCGATCGTCGGGGCGCTGTTCGCGGGGTTCGTCGCGGTGCTGATCGCGCTGGTGTCGAACGGCTTCACCGACGCGCTGATCGTGCTGGCGATCATCATCGTCGTGCAGCAGCTCGAGGGGAACGTCTTCCAGCCCATGGTGCAGAGCCGGGGCCTCGGGCTGCACGCGGCGGTGGTGCTGCTCGCGGTGACGCTCGGCGGCAGCCTGGCCGGCATCGTCGGCAGCCTGCTCGCCGTGCCGGTGGCCGCCGTGGTCGCGGTGATCTGGAACTACGTCCGGGAGCAACTGTCCGATCCGGAGGAAATTCTTACTGAAGCGATCCCGGAGACCGCTGAGCAGGCCGAGTGACAAAACCGAGCAACCGTTTGCTCATTTCCGGACAATTGACATCATCTTATAAACGTCTATAACAGGACAGCACCCTCGAGGTAACGACGCCTCGAGTACTCCCGAAGGAGCTGTGCATGTCCCTCCCTTTCCGGCGGATCACCGCCGCCGCAGTATTCGTCCTCGCCGGTGGAACGTCGGCGTTCGTGATGGCGTCACCCGCCTATGCCGGCACCGTGACCGTCAACTACTCCTGCGAAGTCCCTCTCACCGGAACGCTCACCGGTGACGTCGACGTCACGATCACCGCGCCCGCGACCGCGGCCGTCGGCGACACCGTCGAGATCACCGTCCAGACCGGACCGGCGCCGTTCACGGCTCCGATCGACCTGGAGGCGGGCTCGGTGACACCGAGCATCGAGGTGACGGTCGGCGGGGCCCAGACCGGCAGCGTCACCGCGCAGGGCGCGCCGAACGCCGAACCGGTGCCGGCGAACACCCCGATCACGCCCGCTCCGATGACCGGCTCGCTCGCACTCACCAGCGCCGGGCAGGTCGACCTCTCCCCCGGGCCGATCACCGCGACCGCGGTCACGATCTTCGGCACGTTCGCGATCCCGTGCACACCCACGTCGACGCCGCCGGTCGCGGCGTCCATCCAGGTCAGCTGAGCGACAACCGTCGGAGGCGGCGGCCACCACCCTCGACGCGTCCGGGGTGAGGGTCGCCGCCGCGATCTGCGGGCCGACCCGCGACACCCGCATCCTGTGGGCGGCTACGACGCGATCCACTACTACGGACGGTCGATGCGCCGGGCCCACGACGCCGGTCCGGAGACGTTCGACCGGCTCTCCGGGCAGTTCTTCGATTCCTGGCCGTCAGCGGCCGACGAAGCCGGCGAGCACGTCGGTGAACAGGTCGGGGCTCTCGAGCTGGGGCAGGTGGCCGGTTTTCGGCAGGACCTCGAACCGCGCGCCGGGGATCGCGTCGGCGTAGGCGCGGCCGTACTCCGGGCTGACGATGCGGTCGGCGTCGCCCCAGACCACGAGCGTCGGCACGCCGATGGCCGGAAGCCGGTCGCGCAGCGTGGCGTCCACCATGGAGGGCGCGTACAGGGTGAGCGCCGCCCGGTTGCCGGCCATCGCGGCCCTGGCCGCGGGCGGGAGCACGGACGGGTCGATCCGGAACCGGTCCGGGTCGTGGTAGCTCAGGTCGGCGAGCTCCGGCAGCGTCAGGCCGAAGGTGCCGGCGACCGGGTGGCCGGGCACCTCGAGACCGACCGCGTCCACCAGGACCAGCCGGTCGACGCGGGGCGACCGGCGGATGCCGATCTCGGCCGCGATCCAGCCACCGATCGAGTTGCCGACCACGGTCACGCCGGTGAGGTCGAGCGCGTCGAGCAGCGAGACGTAGACGTCGGCGAGGCCACCGACCGTGGTGAGGGAATCCGGGCGGGGCGTGCCGTCGAAGCCGGGGTGGGTCGGCGTGATCACCCGGTAGGGGTGCCCGGCCGCGAGCCGGTCGGCATAGTCGGTGACCGACATCGGCCCGGCGCCGCCGTGCAGCAACAGCACCGGCGCACCGGCGCCCCGTTCCGAGTACGTGGGGGTATCCATATAAGGAACCTTAGATAAGGATGCTGATATAAGCAACCTGATACGCTGTCGGACATGACGCGATCCCTGGCCGAGGTGGGTCTGTCGGTGAAACGGCTGCAGATGCACCATCACCGCAGCGCGAACGCCGCCCTCGCTCCCCTGGACATCAGCATCGTCCAGTGGGACGCGCTGCGGCACCTGAGCCAGAACCCGGACGCGTCGCTGCACGACCTGGCGCAGCTGACGTTCCAGACCGATCAGTCGTTCGGCACTCTCGCCGGCCGGCTCCTCGACCGCGGCCTCATCGAGCGCGTCCCCGGCCCGGGCCGGGCCGTCCGCCACCGGCTGACCCCGCACGGCGAGCAGGTGCGGGAGGCCGGTCAGGCGCTCCTGAACGAGGTGCTGGAGCGGACGTTCCGCGTACTCGGGCCGTCGGAGCTGGAGATCTTCGACGGGTTCCTGCTCCGTCTGCTGAACGGCACCGGCGCCTGAGCGCCGGTGCCGCCGATCTCAGACCTTGACCGGTTCCCGGTCGGCCCGGTCCTCCTCGAGCTGCTGGTGCAGCTTCTCTCCTTCGATGTCGACGTTCGGCAGCAGGCGGTCGAGCCAGCGCGGCAACCACCACGCCGCCCGGCCGAACAGCGAGATCACGGCGGGCACGATCGTCATCCGCATGACGAACGCGTCCACGGCGACGCCGAGCGCGAGCGCGAACCCGATCGCTTTGATCGTCGGGTCGTCGATCAGGACGAAACCCGCGAACACGCTGGTCATGATCAGCGCCGCGGCGGTGACCACGCGGGCGCCGTGCCCGGTGCCGCTGACCGTCGCCTCGTGCGCCGACGCCCCGTGCGTGAAGTCCTCCCGCATCCGGGACACCAGGAACACTTCGTAGTCCATCGCCAGGCCGAACAGGATGCCGATCAGGATGATCGGCAGGAAGCTCACCAGCGGTCCCGGCGTCTGGACGCCGACCAGGCTCGCCAGGTGCCCTTCCTGGAAGATCCAGACCGTGATGCCGAACGTCGTCCCGACCGTGAGCAGGAAGCCCAGCGCGGCCTTGAGCGGCACCAGGATCGACCGGAACACGAGCATCAGCAGCAGCACCGAGAGCCCCACGACCAGCGCGAGGTAGATCGGCAGCGCGTCGGACAGCTTCTCCGACACGTCGATGCCGACCGCGGTCTGGCCGGTCAGCGAGACGTCCGCGCCGTCGATGCTCGCGGTCTTGGCCCGGACGTCGTGGACGAGCGTCTCGGTGCTGGCCGCGGTCGGGCCGTCCTTCGGGATGATCGCGAGCAGCGCGGTGCGCTCGTCCGAGCTGAAGTTCGGCTGGGTGATCGCGACCAGGTTCGGCGTACCGGCGAGCACCTGGCTGACCTGCTGCACGGCGATGGCCGTCGTCTGCGGCGAGTCGGTCGAGACGACCAGCGCGAGCCGCCCGTTGGCGCCCGGGCCGAAGCCCTGGGTGATCAGGTCGGCGGCGGCCCGCTCCGGAGTGCCGGGAACGGCGTGGGTGGCGTCCGGGAGCGAGAGGCGCATGCCCGCTGCGGGGACCGCCAGCAGGCCGAGGCCCAGCACCCCGACGACGAGGACCGGGATCCGCGCCTTGATGATCCACCGCGCCCACCGGAACCCGAACGGCTCGGCCGGGGATGCCTCGTGCTTTCCCGGGCCTTCGCTGTCGGCTTCGGCCACGGCGTCCGACGCGTGCCTGGGCCCGTCCGCGGCCGCGGGCGTCCCGGAAGTGGCGGACGCGGGAGACGCGGGAGACGCGGGAGAGGCAGCGGCCTCGCGGCGGGCCTTGCGGGGCAGCACCCGCAGGCCGGCGAACCCGAGGAGTGCGGGCAGGAGCGTGATCGCGACCAGCACCGCGACCGCGACCGTCCCGGCCGCGGCGAGGCCCATGGCCGAGAGGAACGGGATGTTGACGACCGTGAGCCCGGCCAGCGCGATGATCACCGTGATCCCGGCGAACACCACCGCCGACCCGGCGGTGCCGACGGATCGCGCCGCGGCCTCCTCCGGGTCCACCCCGTCGGCCAGGTGCTGGCGGTGCCGGGACGTGATGAACAGCGAGTAGTCGATGCCGACCGCGAGCCCCAGCATCAGCGCGAGGATCGGCGCGGTGCTGTTCAGCGAGATCACGCCGGACAGGGCGTACAGACCGGCCATCCCGGCCCCGACGCCGATCAGCGCGTTGAGCATCGTCATGCCTGCGGCGACCAGCGACCCGAACGTCACCAGGAGGACGACCAGCGCGACCGCGACACCGATGGCCTCCGACCCGCCGATCTCCGGCGGGGAGTTCATCACCTCGCCGCCGTGCTCGACCTGCAGCACGTCGCGCTGGGACTCGCCGGCCTGCTCGTAGGCCGTGCGCTGCGCCGCGGTGATGTCGTCGACCGGGTCGCGGAACTGCACCTGGATCAGCGCGTACCGGCCGTCCCGGGACAGCGACTTCGCGGTGAACGGATCGACCGCCCCGAGGACGCCCGGCACCTGCGACGCCTCCCGCACGACCTGCCCGACCGCGGCCGCCATGTTCGGGTCGGCGAGCGTGTCACCGGCGGGCGCCGCGACGACGATCGTCCCGGTGGCGCCGCTGGCCTCCGGGAACTCGTGCTTCAACGCGTCCAGCGCCCGCTGCGACTCGGTGCCGGGCAGTGCGAAGTCGCTGGTGGTCCTGCCCATGAACGCGGCCGCCGCGCCCCCGAGCGCGACCAGGAGTATCAGCCAGAGGATCACGACCAGCCGTCGGCGGCGGAACGAGCCGCGGCCGAGGCGGTAGAGCAACGTTGCCAATGTCTGTCCTAGGTGCAGAGGCGTCGAGTGGCGCGCTCGGGGTGTCCGGACACGCCTCGTCCACCGCTCATCCTGCCTTGCCGATCGGCAAGCAGCTAGCCGGTCGGCTAGTGGGATGGGTTACAGCCGGGATCGCGTCAGCCCGGCGGCGTCACGAACGAGAACCGCGCCACCTGCGGAACCCACTCCGCGAACCGGTGCGCCGGCGCGTTCCCGTAACGCGGGTGCGCTGCGAGCCAGCGGCGGACGACGCCGTCCTCGGGATCCGCGCCGACCAGCTGGTCGAGGGTGCCGTCGATCGGCACCGAGCGGCACCCGGCGACGACTCTCCCGGCGGTTCCGGGCTGCCCGGTGACGACCGCGAGCAGGAACGCGACGACCTCGTGGTCACCGATGTCGCCGCGCCGGTGGTCGAACTCGTCCGGGTCCTTCGCCCAGGCCTTCAGCAATCGGTACGTGTTCACGAACCGTTTGACCGTGCGCGGTGTCGTCCCGATCAACGGCGCGACGGCCGACATCGCGATCGCCTCCGGCTCGGTGATCGTGAGGACGACGGCCGGCAGCTCCCGGCGGGACCGGCGCGCGGGCCTCAGCCAGGCCGACGTCTGCTCCGAGGTCAGGCTGAGGGGCACGCTGACCGGTGGCGGAAGCGTCGTCAGGTGATCGGACCCGCGGAGCGCGGACTGGCCCGGATGCGCCGGCGCCGGGCGGACCGGCGCGGCCGGCGCGGTCTCCAGCGGCACGGTCGCCCGCGGCGCGGTGGCCTCGGGCACCGGCTGTCCGGTGAGTCCGGTGATCATCCGGCGGACCAGCCCTTCGTCCAGCGGTACCAGCCGCACCGGGATCTGAATGATCTTCTCCAGGTAGTCCGACGGCGTCGCGCCCCCGGCGTCGCCGAGCAACTGGTGGTACTTGATCCGCAGCGACCGGTCGAGCCAATGCGTGTCCACCGCGAGAAGCACCACGAACATCGGGAAGTTGAAGAGCAGGTGCACCGCTTCGAGCACCTGCACGACCTTCTCGGCCGCGCACCGGTCCAGGTCGTCGATCGCGATGACGACCCGCCGGCCGGTGCGAGCGAACACCGCGTCCACCTCGTCGAACCGTTCCCGGGTCCGGGTCACCAGGCTGAGCTGCTCGCGGTACTCGGTGACCGACGACAGCCGCCCGAGGATCGCACCCGGGTCCGATTCCGCCTGTTCCTCGATCCGCACGGCCTCCGCGGCCAGTCGCACCGCCTCGGTATCCGCAGCCCGCCGCGCCTCGAGCAGGTCGTCGTGGCGGGCCGCCGCGGCCCGGAGCGCCTCCGCACTCGTGCGATCGAAGAACCGGCCGGCGGCGGCCATCCCGCTCCGGCCGAACTCCCGGACGTCGGACGCCTGGGCACGCACGTCGCGGAAGCGGACGACCGCCCCGGCGACGATGCCGAGCACGGCGGTCCCGGCGCTCGCGATCGTGGCCAGCCGGCCCGACCAGCCGGCCAGGATCGCCGTACCGATCAGGAGCGCGAGCAGAAGCACTCCCCCGCCGGTCACCCACGCGACGAGCCGCTGCCGTTTCAGCCGGCCACGCGCGTCGTCGACGGCCTGCGCCGCGGGCTGCACCTGTGTCGCGATGCGCGTGGCCTCGGCCCGCGCCTCGGCGGCTCGCCGCTGCGCGTCGCGGACCTCAGGCAGTTCGTCCCTCTTCTCCGGCGCGATCCGGCGCAGCACCTGGTGCACCAGGCTGGCCCAGAGGTTGGTCTCGGCATAGTGCCAGGCGTTGAACGAGATCACGTCGACCGTGTCCACGTACCCGGGGTCACCGCCGCCGACGAGGTCGTCGAGTTGCGCGAGAATGCGGCCGAGGACGAACGTCTTGCCGGAGCCCCACCCGCCGAACAGCCCCACGGCCAGCGGTGGGCGGAGATCCGCCGACGCGATCAGACCGGCCAGCGCCAGTGCGTCCCGCTCGGCGTCGAGCAGGTCGTCACCGCCGGTTGCGTCCGGCTCGTACCCGGCGATGCCCCGGGACGTCGACCGGGACGACGTCACCGGCCAGACCCGAACCTCCCGTCCGGACCCGACGGCCACGCGATGTCCGTCCAGGTCGGACGCGAGCGCGTCGACCGGCCGGTCCTCGGTGCGGACCACGGCCATCGGCGGTTGCCCGGGGCGGCCGAGCGTCAGCCGGTCGTCCTCACCGGCCTCCGCCAGCGCGACCAGTTTTCCCAGCGACAGCACCGCGTAGGGGCCCTCCGGCCAGAGCAGCGTCCCGATCGTCGCGGCCGGGCTGTCTGCCACGGCCCCGGCCGACCGGAGGTCTTCGGCCAGCGTGCTCACCAGGCGGCCCTGCTCACCGTCGACGATCAGGCCGCGTCGGCCCGATCCGTCGGCTGCGAGGACCTGCACCGGGCCCGGTGCCCGGAAGATCGGTTCGGGCTCCGGCCGGTCGGGGCCCCACCAGCGGACGACGCCGTCCGGACCGCCGAGCCAGGCCGGCAGGCCCGCGGAGAGCGCTCCGCTCGTCACGCCGGTCACCCGGCCGAGCACCGAGGCGGTCGCCACGTCGACGATCTCCGCCGCGTCCGCGTCCAGCCGCAGGGCCAGGATGCCGGTGCGGCTCCAGCCGAGCGAGACGACGGCCCCGTCGACCGGCCCGACGCGGCGCGGGCGGTCGTCGGCGCCGACTACGTAGACCACACCGCCGGCCAGCGCGGCGAGACGAGAACCGTCCGGCGAGAATGCGAGGTGGCTCGCCTCGGCCGGCAGCGTCGCCGTCCATTCGGGCGGCGCGCCCAGCGCCAACGCCAGCAACGGCTGGTCCTCGGCCAGGTCGCGGCCGACCGGGCCGAGGACGGTATCCCAGGCCCAAGTCCGCTGCGTGATCGGAGACTCGTTCAGCCAGGCCACGCTTGCGTACAGGGATGTGGGGTGCACGTCGCCGGACCGGAGGATCCCCTCGACGACGCCCTCCCGGAGCAGCGGCCATCCCACGCCCGGATCCAGCGCGAGCCCGAAGACCAGCTCGGGCAGCCCGATCAGCCCCGGGCCCGGGCACCGGCGCCCCACCTCGTCGAGATGGTCGTCGAGGGATCCGGACGTGCCGGCCGCGGCGAGATCCTCCAGCCCGGGACCGGCGTCGGGCCCGCCCAGCGCCCGGATCACGGCGGCCACGAGCGCCCCCGTGGTCATCGGCGCCCCGTCGTCCGGAAGCGCGGAGGCCAGTTCGGCGGTGACCCGCGACGCCGGGCCGGCGGCCGCGGCGAGTTCCTCCACGACCGGACCGACCAGCTCCAGGACGGCCCGGTCGAGGACGTGGATCCGGAGCTCCGACCGGGGACTCGCGGTGCCGCGGAAACCGGTGATCACCGCCCGCACCGAGTCCGCGGGATCGAGCCCACCGGCGCCGCTGCCCAGCAACGGGATCGCGACCACGGCGCCGGGCACGAGCGCGTGCAGACCGATTCGCCCCGCCGCCTCCCGGACGACGTCCATGGTCTCGGAACGCTCGGAGGACAGGGGCCGCACCGTCATCGCGAACAGGACGGTCGTCGCACCGGCCCGGCTGCGCACGGGAACCACGGCACCGGGCGCGAACGGGCCCATCGGCGGATCGACCGCGAGCCGCAGGACCGCGCTGCGCACCGAGACGACCATGTCCCCGTCCACGGAGCACGGAGCGACCAGGTAGGGGGCATCGCTGGCGAAGACGTCACCGAGGACGAGTGTCACCGTCGGGCCGCGATCGGGCGCCACGGGCTCGGACACGTCACCTCCGGCTCCGATTCGGACTGCGCGTCACCGGGACCGTAACGCGGGCGATCAGGCGGGCGGGATCCCTCAGCCGTCCAGGGCGCGGAGGGCCTGGCGGAGGATGTCGGGGGTGCGCTGGGGCTCCTCGGCCTCGATGAAGAGCTGCGCCACCGCGGCCGAGTACAGGTCGAGGTCTTCCTGCTTGTCGAGGTACTGGGCGTTGGTCAGGTGCTCGAGGTACACCACATCGGACAAATCGTGGTCGGCGAACCGGAGAATGCTGAACGCCCCGCCGGCCGCGGTGTGGCCGCCGGCCCCGAACGGGACGACCTGGAGCTGGACGTTCGGCAGCGCGGTCGCGGTCAGCAGCGCCTCGATCTGGGCGCGCAGCACGGCCGGGCCGCCGATCGGACGGTGCAGCACGGCTTCGTCGATCACCGCCCAGAGCCGGGGCGGATCCGGACGGTTCAGGATCCGCGCCCGGGCCACGCGCAGCGCGACCCGCCGGTCGATCTTCGCCGGGCTGGTCTTCTCGTGGGCCAGGGCGATGACCGCCCGGGCGTAGTCGGCGGTTTGCAGCAGGCCCGGGACGAACTGGACCTCGTAGGTGCGGATCAGCTCGGCCGCCTGCTCGAGGTCGAGGTAGTGCAGGAACCAGGGGCTGATGACGTCGCTGTACTCGTGCCACCAGCCGTGCGCGTTGGCCTCGCGCATCAGCGCGAGCAACTCGTCGTGCTCGGCATCGCTGACGCCGTAGAGGCGCAGCAGATCGGCGACGTCACGCTCCTTGAAACCGACACGCCCGAGCTCGAGGCGGCTGATCTTCGATTCCGAGCTGCGGATCGAATCCCCCGCCTGCGCGCGGGTGAAGCCGCGAGCCTCGCGGAGACCCCGCAGACGAGCACCGAGCTGCAGCCTTCGCGCAGTCGGCCCGCCGTTCGGTTCCGGTGAACTCATCGGCGCGAGCATAGACCCCCCGGCGGACCGCTCCGCCGTTCCCCCATTGTGGACAACCTGGTGACCCCACGGACGATAATGCGGGCATGACCGAGGAATCCAGCGCGCCGATCGACGACAAGATCGACATCAGCGTTCCGCAGTCGGCCCGGATCTGGAACTACTGGCTCGGCGGCAAGGACCACTTCGCGATCGATCGGGCGGCCGGCGACGAGGTGCTGGCCAAGATTCCCGACATCGCGCTCGGCGCCAAGGGTGAACGCGCGTTCCTGAAACGGGTCGTGCGGTACCTGGTGCGAGACGCCGGTATCACCCAGTTCCTCGACGTCGGTACCGGTCTGCCGACCGCGGACAACACGCACGAGGTCGCCCAGGCCCTCGACCCGTCCAGCCGGGTCGTGTACGTCGACAACGACCCACTGGTCATGGTGCACGCGCGGGCGTTGCTCGTCAGCACCCCGGAGGGGGCCAGCGACTACGTCGAGGCCGATCTGCGCGACACGGAGACGATCCTCGCCGCGGCGAGGGAGACGCTCGACCTCGGCCGGCCGATCGGTCTGATGCTGCTCGGCGTCGTCAACCACCTGATGGACGACGACGAGGCGTACGCCGCCGTCGGACGCCTGGTCGCGGCACTGCCCCCGGGGAGCCACCTGGTGCTGACCCACTCGACGGCCGAGATCCACGGCGAGCCGATGCTGCAGGTGATGCGGGAGACGACCGAGCGCGGGGGGACGCCGATCCGGGCGCGGACCCGGCCGGAGATCGAGCGGTTCTTCGACGGTGTCGAGCTGCTGGAGCCCGGGGTCGTGTCGTGCTCGCGCTGGCGTCCGGACTCCGGTGGCGAGCCCGACGTCTACCTGTTCGCGGGTGTGGGCCGGATCGGCTGACGCGTGTCCGGCCGCCCGCCGCGCACCGCCGCCCTCGCCGCCGCGGCGGTCGTTCTCGCCGGGGGCTGCACCGGCGCTTCCGACCGGCCGGCGCCCGGCCCGAGCCCGCCGGCCCCGGCGCCGGGCGTCGTCGACCGGTGTACGTCCGGCGCCGGGGTCGACGGGCTGCAGTCGCGGCAGGGGGCCGGCGACGGGGCCACGCTGTGGGCCCTGTTCTTCCCGACGGCGCCCCAGCTGCACGCGGGCACCGAGATCAAGATCGTCTGGCGGATGACCGGTGCCGGCCCGCTCACGATGACCGCCGCCGGCCCGGGCGGCCGGGTCAGCGGGCGGCTCGGGGGCCCGGCGCGTCGGGGCGGTCGGAGTCCAGCCGGAAGGCGAGCACGGCCAGGTAGAGCTCGGTCAGCGCCCGGGTGCTGGTCAGGCGGCGTCCGGTCAGGGCCTCGATGCGGTGGGCACGCTTGAGCACGGTATTGCGGTGGCAGTACAGGCGCCGGGCGGCGGCCGAGAACGAGCCGTCGGCGTCGACCAGCGCCTCCAGTGTGCTCAGGTACAGCTCCTGTTCGGACGGCCGGAGCGTGAGCAGCCCGCCCAGCGTGTGCCGCACCAGCACGTCCGAGACGTCGGGCGCGCCCGCCACCAGCGCGTGCGGCAGGCGGTCGGTGACGCGGACCAGCCCTGAGTACGACGCCGGGAGCGTCCGGAGCGTCAGGGCGGCCAGGCGGTGGGCGCCGGGCACCTCGTCGAAACCGTCGATCAGCGGCGAGACCGTCGCCTGTCCGGGCAGCCCCTCCCGCAGCGCCGCCTCCACCGCGTCGACGCCCGCCGCGCTCTCCAGCGCGACCAGCCCGGAGTCGCGGGCGCCGTGCGTCACCCACGCCGACCGGAATCCGGCCGCGCGCAGGAGCGCCTCCGGCGTGACCCCCGCCTCCGCGACCGCGGGCTCCGGCAGCGCGCCCCCGGGCGGGACGGTCCCCGGCACGGCCGGCCACGGAATCGCTCCGAGCGCCGCCGGCCCGCCGGACGTCTCGCCCGGCGGCGCCGGCACCACCGCCTCCACCGGCGCGGCGCCGAGCGTCGCGATCACCACCAGGAGCGGGCCCCGGCCCGGAATACCGAGCACTTCCTCGGCCTCGGCCGCCGCGGCCTGGGTCGACGGCCGGCGCTCCAGCAGACCCGACAGCACCATGTCGCGGCGGCGCCTCGTCGTGCGCGCCAGCCGGTCCTGTTCCTCCCGGTAGGCCTTCGCGACCAGCGTCGACACCCGGTCGAGCGCGTCCCAGACGACGACCGCCTCCCCCAGCAACCGGCGGACGCACTCGTCGCCGGCGAGCGTCGCCTCGCGCACCAGGCCCTGCCAGATCGCCCGCGCGCACAGCCGGAAGCTGTGCAGCAGCCACTCCAGCGGCAACCCCTGGGTCGCGCGCTGCCGCCCGGTCTCGCGCAGCGCGAGTGCCCGCTCCTCACCGTCGTGGCCGGTCGGATCGGCGAGCTCGCCCAGCATCTGGTGCAGGCTCACCGAGCAGACGTCACGCAGGCCGGCGGCGGTCAGCGCGCTCACCGCGCGGTAGTCCGGCATCGCGTCGACGACGTGCCGGAAGACCGTGGCGGTCAGCGTCGGCAGCGAACGGGCGCGCAGCCGGGCGGCCAGCGCGTGCACGCCCGGTCCGACCGGCACCGAAGCCAGGTCGGCCGCCGCTGCCATGACGGCGGAGCGTACGGGATCGTCCCGGTTCGGCCCAGCTTCCGGCTCCACTGAGTGAAATCGGGACGACAGTGTGCAGTCTGCACACCCCGGGCGGGACCGAAGAGTGCTGTTGACACCGATTGCGACGCGTTCGCCGATCGGGGAAGTCGGACGCGCACACACTGTGCCCGCCACCTCTCCGGTACAGGGAGGATCGCTCGTGTTGACCGTCGACGACGTCCAGGTGTCTTACGGCGGTGCGGTCCAGGCCCTCCGCGGAGTGTCGCTGACCGTGCCGGACGGCGCGGTCGTCGCCGTGCTGGGCAGCAACGGGGCCGGGAAGACCACGCTGCTCAGAGCGATCTCGGGCACGTTGCGCCGCCAGAGCGGCCGCATCGACGCCGGAACCGTGCGGCTCGGCGACCGCGACCTCGCCGGCGCCGATCCGGCCACGATCGTCCGCCTCGGCGTCGTCCACGTGCCCGAAGGGAGACGGATCTTCGGACGTCTCACCGTCGAGGAGAACCTCCGGGCCGGTGGCCTCGGCAACCACGACCGGGCGGCGAAAGCCGCGGCGCGGGAGCGGGTGCACGACCTGTTCCCGGTCCTGAGGGAGAGGCGGACGCAACGCGGCACGCTGCTGTCGGGCGGGGAGCAGCAGATGCTCGCGATCGGCCGGGCGCTGATGGCCGGGCCGAAAGTGCTGCTGCTCGACGAGCCCTCGCTCGGGCTGGCGCCACGGGTCATCGGGCAGATCGGCGAGGTGATCACCGAGATCAACCGGCAGGGCACGTCGGTACTGCTGATCGAGCAGAACGCGACGATGGCGCTGCGGGTCGCCGACCGGGCGTACGTGCTGGACGTCGGCCGGGTGTCGCTGTCGGGCGACGCCGCCGACCTGGCCCGCAGCGACCAGGTCCAGCACCTGTACCTGGGCGGTGCGAGCGGAAGCGCGGACACCGTCGGCGCCGCCCCGGCCACCGGCGACGCGCCGCGGCGCACGCTCTCCCGGTGGGTCGGATGAGCGCCCCCGACGCGGAAACCGCGGTCCGGGACGACATTCCGGCACTCGAGGTCGACGGGGTCACGGTCCGGTTCGGAGCGGTCACCGCGCTGTCCGACGTGTCGTTCACGGTCGCACCGGGTTCGCTGCACGCGGTGATCGGGCCCAACGGGGCCGGGAAGTCGACGTTGTTCAACGTGCTGTCCGGGGTCTACCGCGCGGCCGGCGGCCAGGTCCGCTTCGGCGACGCCCGGCTGGACCGGATGCGCCCGTTCCGGATCGCCGGGGTCGGCGTGGCCCGCACGTTCCAGAACCTCGCGCTCTCCGGCCGCCAGTCCGTCGCCGACAACCTCACGCTCGGACGCCACCACCTGACCCGGACCGGGTTCCTCTCGGCCGGCCTGCGGCTCCCCCGCGCCACCCGCGAGTACCGCCGCCACGCCGCACGCGTGGCCGAGATCGCCGAGTTCCTCGACCTCGGCGACAAGCTGCACCGGCCGGTCGAGGGCCTCTCCTACGGCGACCGCAAGCGCGTCGAGACCGCCCGGGCGCTCTGCACCGAACCGAAGATCCTGCTGCTCGACGAACCGGTCGCGGGCATGAACGCCGACGAGACCCGCCGGATGGCCGAGACGATCGGCGCGATCCGCACCGCGCTCGGCATTTCGATCGTCCTGGTCGAACACGACATGGGAATGGTGATGTCGCTCGCCGACCGCGTCACGGTCCTCGACTTCGGCCGCCGGATCGCCGACGGCACCCCGACCGAGATCCAGAACGACCCCGAGGTCATCCGCGCATACCTAGGCTCCGGCGACCCGGAGGGGGAGGCATGAGCCAGTTCCTCTCGCTCGTCCTCAACGGCATCTCGCTCGGCACGATGTACGGGCTGATCGCGCTGGGTTTCGTGATCATCTTCAAGGCCAGCGGCGTCGTCAGCTTCACGCACGGCTCGCTGCTGCTGGTCGGCGCCTACGCGATCGTCCGGTTCTGCGACCCGTGGGGGTTCTGGCTCGGGACGTTGGCCGGGATCGCCACGACCGCGCTGGTGGCGGTGCTGATCGAGCGCCTGGTCATCAACCGGCTCCGCGGCGCCGCCGACATCAGCCTCGCGGTCGTGACGATCGGCGTCGACATCATCCTGCTCACCGACATGGTGCGCCGGATCGGCTCGGACATCCTCAACGTGCCGCATCCCTGGGGGGCGAGAGTCCTGCGGCTGGGTGACGTCGGCATCAGCATGAACCGGGCGCTGGCGATCGCCGTCGCCGTCGTCCTCATCAGTTTGTTCTTCGTGGCGTTCACGTACTCGGACTGGGGCGTCGCGATGCGCGCGGCGGCCGAGGACGGCGAGGCGGCCGCGCTGATGGGGATCCGGCAGGGACGGGTCTCGCTGATCGCCTGGCTGATCGCCGGTGTGCTGGCCGCGGTCGCGGCGCTGTTCCTGGTCGGCGCGCCGACGCCGGGGGTGAGCCCGGCCGTCTACGGGGTCGCGCTCGGCGCGATCCCGGCCGCGATCCTCGGCGGGCTCGACTCCACCGGCGGCGCGCTGGTGGGCGGCCTGCTGATCGGAATCGCCGAGGCGCTCGCGGCCGGCTACCAGGACCAGCTGCTGTTCCTCGGCCGCGGGTTCGGCGGCGTCGTGCCCTACCTGGTGATGATCATCGTGCTGCTGATCCGTCCCTCCGGACTGTTCGGCACCCGGGAGCTGTCCCGTGTCTAGGACCCGGCTGATCGCCGTCGGGGCCGTCCTCGCCGTGCTGCTGATCCTTCCGTTCTACGTGGACGAATTCTGGCTGCGCACCGGTTTCGCGATCTTCGGCGCGGCGATCGGTGCGCTCGGACTGAATCTGCTGGTCGGGACCGCGGGGCAGCTCTCGCTCGCGCACTCGTTCTTCCTGGCGGTCGGGGCGATCGGCTACACCGTGGTCACGGATTCGCCGAGCACGGTGCGCGCCGGCGAGCTGGCCGGGTGGCATTGGCCGCCGTTGCTGGGCATGATCGTCGGGGTGCTGCTGGCCGGGCTGGCCGGGCTGGCGTTCAGCCCGATCGCAGCCCGGCTGCGCGGCATCTACCTCGGTGTCGCCTCGCTGGCCCTGGTGTTCATCGGGCAGCACGTGCTGAACAGCTGGACGTCGGTGACCGGGGGGTTCAACGGTCGTTCGGTGCCCGACTTCGCGGTGTTCGGGCTGCAGTTCTCGGACACGCCGGCGTTGAACGTCCTCGGGATTCCGTTCCGGGAGGCCGAGAAGCTCTGGTACCTCGGGTTGGTGCTGCTGGTCGGAGCGTTCTGGTTCGGGCGCAACCTGCTGCGCAGCCGGCCCGGGTTCGCGCTGCAGACGCTGCGGGACTCGGAGGTCGCGGCATCGGTCGCCGGGGTCGACGTGCAGCGGTACAAGGCCGGGATCTTCCTGCTGAGCTCGGCGTACGCGGGGCTGTCCGGGGTGATGTACGCCTTATCGATCGGGAGCATCGCGCCGGAGTCGTTCGGCCTGTTCGTGTCGATCCAGTACCTGGCGATGATCGTGCTGGGCGGCTTGGGATCGCTCGGCGGCGCGATCGCCGGGGCCGCGTTCGTGACCGCGCTGCCGCTGGTGCTGCAGCGGTACGCGGACGCGCTGCCGCTGGTGTCGGGCGCCGGTGGGGACGGGCTCGCGGCCGGGGAGGCGGCCCGCTACCTGTACGGCCTGGCGATCGTCCTCGTCGTGCTCTTCCAGCCCACCGGCCTGGCCGGGCTGGCCCATCGCCTGAGCCGCGTCCGCCTTCCCGGTACCGGTCGCACCGGCGGTCGCACCGGCGGCGGGGCCGCGGCCCGCGCGCCCGCGCCCGACGGAAAAGCCCGCGCCGCCGGTGGCACCGACGGCAGTGGAAGTCCCGATCCAGCCGGAAGTTCAACGCAAGGGGGTACCGCCCGATGAAGCGCTCCGCCCTCCTCCGGGTCGCCGCGGCCGTCACCGCGATGCTGCTCGGCGTCACCGTCAGCACCGCCTGCAGCAGCAAGGCCGACACCGGGTCCAAGGGCTCCGGCGACGTCTCGACCGACATCGGCATCAGCGGCGACACGATCACGCTCGGCGTCCTGACCGACCTCACCGGCGTCTTCGCCGCGCTGGGCAAGGACATCACGAACGGCAACGCGCTCTACTGGAAGAGCCACAAGGTCTGCGACAAGTACGCGGTCAAACTCGACGTCCAGGACACCGGGTACGTACCGCAGCAGGGCGTGCAGCTCTACAGCTCGATCAAGTCCGACATCCTCGCCATGCAGCAGACGATCGGGTCGCCGATCAACGCGGCGCTGGCCAAGGACTACGAGGCCGACAAGATCGTGAACTTCCCGTCGGCCTGGGGCAAGACACTGACCGACATCCCCGGCACCGGTGTGCCCGGCGCCACCTACGACATCGAGATGGCCAACGGCTACGACTACCTGTTCTCCAAGGGCCTGATCAAGGAGGGCGACACCGTCGGGCACATCTACTTCGAGGGTGAGTACGGCGAGACCGGCCTGGCCGGGACGAAGTTCGTCGCGGGCAAGAAGAATCTGAAGGTCGTCGAGGCCCAGATCAAGGCGACCGACCAGGACATGAGTTCCCAGGTCAGCCAGTTCAAGGCCCGGGGCGTGAAGGCGATCGTCCTGACGGTCGCGCCGGGCCAGACCGCGTCGGTGGCCGCGGCCGCGCAGGCGCTGGGGCTGGACGTGCCGATCCTCGGCAGCAACCCGGTGTTCGCGCCCGCGCTGCTGCAGGGCCCGAGCGGCCCGTGGCTGAAAACGCACCTGTACGTGGCCGCGCCCGTCTCCGGGTTCGACAAGCATCCGGACGTCTACGACGCCTACGCGAAGGCGTTCCCGGACGCGAAGAACCCCAGCCTGGGCGTGATCCTCGGCTACGGCATCTCCGAGATCATGCGCCAGGTGCTCGACGCCGCCTGCAAGGACGGGAATCTCACCCGCCAGGGCGTCCTGGACGCGTTCAACGGCCTGAAGTCCGTCGACACCCAGGGCCTGCTGGTGCCGATCCAGAGCTTCACCCTGCACAAGTCGCCGAGCACGCAGAGCTTCATCCTCCGCCCGGCGGACGTGAAGGGCGGCGCGAAGATCGTCGAGGACGCCTTCGAGGGCGCGTTCGCGAAGGAACTGGCGGCTCAGTGAGCTGAGTTGACGATCGGCGGCGAGTAGCCCGAGGGCTTGTCGCCGATCGTCAGGCCGGGGCTCACCAGGGACGACTGGTACTCCGGCGTGAACATCGTGTACGGCCGGGCCAGTGCGGGCGCGCTCGCCTCGTCCAGGCGCCTGCGGGCGTCGGCCGGTAGCTCGAAGTCGAGCGCGGCGAGGTTCGTGCCGAGTTGCTCGGGGCTGCTCGCACCGAGGATGACCGACGCGACGCCGGGCTGCGTGGCGACCCAGTTGATCGCCGTCTGCACCACGCTGCGCCCGAGGTCGGCGGCGACGCTCTCCACGGCGTCGATGACCGCCCACTCGGCGTCCGTGATCGGCGATCCGGTGCCCGGGAGCGCCAGGCGCCCGGGACCGCGCGGCCCGTCGGCGGAGCGGCGGTACTTGCCGGTGAGCAGGCCGCCACCGATCGGGCTCCAGGCGGTGAGGCTCAGGCCCAGGGCCTGCGCCATCGCCGGGAACTCGGCCTCGACCCCACGGTTGACCAGCGAGTACGGCAACTGGACGGTGACCATCGGGCTGAGCGCGTGCGCTTCGGCGTAACTCTGGGCGCGGGCGGCGTACCAGGCCGGGACGTCCGACAGCCCGGCGTAGCGGATCGTGCCCGCCCTGACCAGGTCGTCGAGCGTCCGGACGACCTCCTCGGCCGGGGTGATCCGGTCCCACGTGTGCAGCAGGTAGAGGTCGAGGTAGTCGGTGTCGAGGCGGCGCAGCGAGTCCTCGACCGCGCGGATCAGGTGCTTGCGCCCGTTGCCGCTCGCGTTGGGGTTCGCCGGGTCGGTGGTGTTGGTGAACTTGCTGGTGAGGACCAGGCGGTCGCGGACGCCGGCCTTCGCGATCAGGCGGCCGAGGATCCGTTCGCTCTGGCCGGCGGTGTAGAAGTCGGCGGTGTCGACGAAGTTCCCGCCGGAGTCGAGGTAGCGGTGGAAGATCGCGGCGGCCTCGTCCTCGGTCTTGCCGTAGGGGGCGTGGAACCCGTCGACGCCGAAGTTCATCGTCCCGAGCGCCAGCCGGCTGACGCGGAGCCCGGACCGGCCGAGCAGGTAGTAGTCGTTCATGGCCCCATCGTTCGCCGCGGAAAATGGACCGGCAAGTCCAGTCGGCCCGCGGCCTCCCGCGCCACGCCCCGGCGAGCCCGGCCGAACACCCCGCCCGACAGCGGCCCGGCCCCGGCCGGTGCGACGGCGGGGGCGGCACACCCGGCAGGGGCGGCCACACCCGGCAGGGGGCGGCACACCCGGCGGGGGCGCGGCAACAGCAGCGCGGCCAGGATGGCCCGGGGCGGAACCTCGGCCCCGGGCACCCATAGCCCACGGCGGGTCGCCCGCGGCGCAGGAAGGAGCGCGGGCGCCGCCACGCACCGCCCGCGCCCCTCCGGACGGGTTCGCACCGCCCGCGCCCCTCCGGACGGGTTCACGGCGCCCGCGCCCCCTCCGGACGGGTTCGCAGCGCCCGCGCTCCTTCGGGCGGGTTCCTAGTAGAGGTCGAAGTCGTCGACGCGCAGGACCCAGGTGCCGCGGTAGCGCCAGTCGCCGGGTCCGTAGCGGAAGTTGTTCCAACCGGCCCACCCGAAGCGGGTGTAGTCGCAGCTGAAGTCGTCCCACCAGCCGCGGATCACGCCGAGGTAGCCGGCCCGCTGGCACTCGAGGTAGCCGCCGTAGAAGTTCGAGACGCGGTCGCCGTAGCGGGCGCCGCGCGTCCAGCCCCAGCCTCCGGACGAATCCCAGCCGCCGCCGCGGTGGTAGCTGCTGCCGCGGTGCCAGTCGGAGCCGCCGCGCCAGGTCCAGCCGTCGGAGGAGAAGTCTCCGCGCTGGTAGTGGCGGCCGCGGTACCAGTCGGCGACCACGCGTTCACCGCGCTCGGTCCGGCGGACGTGGTTCCGCCGGTTGTCGTTGTCCCGGCCGTCGCGGTCGTTGTCGGCGCGACCGCTCCCGCGGCCGTTGTCGTTGTCGCCCTTCCGGCCGCCGTTGTCATTCTTGCCGCCGTTGTCCTCGTTCCGGCCCGGCCGACCGCCGTCCCGGCCCCCACCCTGCTGCTGCCCCTGACCCTGCTGACCCTGACCCTGACCCTGGTCCCGGCCCTGCTGGCCCTGACCCTGCTGACTTTGGCCCTGGTCCCGGCCCTGCTGGCCCTGGCCCTGCTGCCCCTGCCGCGGCCCGGGCGGCGGCGGCTGCTGCGACTGCCCCTGCTGCGACTGCTGCCCCTGCCGGGCCCCCTGCTGGGACGCCTGCCCCTGCTGAGACCCCTGCCCCTGCGACGAACCCTGGCCCTGCGACCCCTGCCCCCACTGGGACCCCTGGCCGTCGCGGCGGCCACCGCCGTTGTCGCCGCCCTGCGTCTCGCCGCCGGACGCGTCCCCACGCCTCTCCGGAGCCGGCGGCGGCACGGCCGGCGCGGGCGGGGCGGCCGGCACGGCCATCGGGCCATCGGGCTGCGGCGGGTCGGCCACGGCGGGCGTCGAGACCAGGAAACTACTCCCGGCCGCCAACGCCACAGCCGCGACGGTCAGCCGCACTGAACGGGCTTGCCTACTCATGTCGTCTCCGATCTCCGAAACCAGACATTTCGGATACGACCAGGCCAGCCCACCCGCACGGAACCCGCCGTGCCGACCATCAACTCATCGACACCCCGATAAGCACCGTTCCGTCGAACTTTCTGACCAAAAGTACGAGACGCGCATAGTTGCACAAAACACTCAGTAGCGAGTCGCATCCTCCAGCAGCGGCGGGTACACGCTCGAGGACGTGCCGTCGACCGTCGCGCCCGCGAACTGCAGCATCGCCCCGGTGGCCTGGTTCAGGTCGTAGGGATAGTTCAGCTGCGGCCGCGACACCGCGGTCAGAGCGTCCACCTGGTCGGCGGACAGCTGCACGTCGAACGCGGTCAGGTTCGACACCAGGTGCTCCAACCGGCGCGGACCGAGAATCGGCGCGGTCACCCCCGGACGGGCACTCAACCAGGCGAGCGCGACCGCGGACGGACTCGCCCCGACCTCGGAGGCGATCGCGGCCAGCACGTCGATGACCTCGTGCTGGGCCTCGCTCGGCCCGCCGGTGATCGCGCCGCGCTTGGAGTCCCCGATCCCGGAGCGGGTGTACTTCCCGGTCAGGAACCCGCCGGCCAGCGGGCTCCACGGCATGATCCCCATTCCGCCGTCCAGGGCCAGCGGGACGAGTTCGCCCTCCACCGTCCGCGCGAGCAGGGAGTACTCGACCTGCAGCGCGATGACCGGCGCCCACGACCGCAACCGCGCGATCGTCTCCGCCTGGGCGGTGTACCAGGCCGGGGTGTTCGAGAACCCGACGTAGCGGATCGTGCCCGCCGAGACCAGGTCGTCGAGCGTGCGGAGGGTCTCGTCGATCGGGGTGTGCCGGTCGAAGTTGTGCAGCCAGTACACGTCCAGGTAGTCGGTCTTCAGCCGGCGCAGCGACTGCTCGAGCTGCGCGCGAATCGCAGTCCGCCCGGCGCCGCCGCCGTTCGGGTCGCCCGGGAACAGGTTCCCGAAGAACTTCGTCGCGAGCACCGTGCGCTCCCGCAGCCCCGGCCGGGCGGCGAAGAAGTCGCCCAGGATCGCCTCCGAGTGCCCGTTCGTGTAGAAGTTCGCGGTGTCGACGAAGTTGCCGCCGCGCTCGAGGTACGTGGTGAGGATCCGCTCGGACTCCTCCACGCTCGCGCCCCAGCCACCGGCCAGGCCGAAGTTCATCGCACCGAGCGCGAACGGGCTGACGCGCAGACCGGACCGGCCGAGCGTGCGGTAGGAATCGAGTGACATGTTCGTGCTCCCTGTCGTCGGAGTGGCAACTCCAGAAGACCATCGCGAGCAGCTACTCAGGTACGCCGAACCGACCTCATCCTTGCCTGATCCTGCCATGATGGCGGGATGCCCCTCGAAGAACTCCGACGGCTCGTCGCCCGGCACGCCCGTCCCGACGGCACCACCCCACTGGACGGCGTCCTCCTCTCGAAGGTCAGCCGATCGGAGCGTCCGGCCAGCTCGACGTCGGGCACCGTCCTCGCGGTGATCGTCCAGGGCGCGAAGCGGCTGGCCCTCGGCGACCGGGTCTACGAGTACCGCGCCGGCCAGTACCTGGTCGCCTCCGTCGACCTTCCGGTCACCGGTCACTTCACCGAGGCGTCGGAGGCCGAACCGGCGCTCGGTGTCGGTCTGGTGCTGCGTCCGCCGGCGATCGCCGCGCTGCTTTCCGAGACTCCGCCCGCGCCTGCCGTACCGGCCCCGTCCGGCATCGCCGTCAACACGGCCTCCGACGACCTTCTGGACGCTCTGGTGAGGCTCGTCCGCCTGATCGAGCGCCCGGCCGATCGGGCGGTGCTCGCACCGATGATCGAGCGCGAGATCCTCTGGCGGCTGATCTGCTCGGACGGCACCGTGCGCCAGCTCGGGCTGGCCGACAGCAACCTCACCCGGGTCGGCCGGGCCGTCCACTGGGTGCGCGCGCATCCCGCCGAGCCGTTCCGGGTCGAAGACCTCGCGCGCCGCGCCGGGATGAGCGTCTCGGCGTTCCACCGCAACTTCCGGGCCGTGACCGCGCTGAGCCCGATCCAGTTCCAGAAGCAGATCCGGCTGCAGGAGGCGCGGCTGCGCCTGGCCGTCCGCCCGGCCGACGTCGCCCGGGCCGGACGGGAGGTGGGGTACGAGAGCGCGTCGCAGTTCAGCCGCGACTACCGCCGCCACTTCGGCGTCCCGCCCAGCCAGGACGTGCTGGGCCGGCCCGAGCCGGTGCGGCTGGTGCCCTGACTAGGGTCGGGGTCATGCGCGACATCGGTACCGGCCCGGCTCTGGGCGAGGGATTGGGCCTCGGCCTGGCGGCCCTCGGCCGTCCGGCCTACCTCAACGGCGGGCGTGATCGCGACCTGGGCTCCGATCGTTCGGTGGACGCCATGCGGCGCCGCACCGCGACCGTGCTCGACGCCGCCTACGCCGGTGGGGTGCGGTACTTCGACGCCGCCCGTTCGTACGGGCGGGCCGAGGAGTTCCTGGCCGTCTGGCTGGCCGCGCGGCCGGCCGTCGACGACGTGGTGATCGGGTCGAAGTGGGGCTACACGTACGTCGGCGAGTGGCGGTCGGAGGCGCCGGTGCACGAGGTCAAGGACCACTCGGTCGAGGCCTACCGGCGGCAGGTCGCCGAGACCCGGGCGCTGCTCGGCGATCGGCTGACCGCGTATCTGATCCATTCGGTGACGCCGGAGAGCCCGGCGCTCGGCGACCCGGCGCTGCTGCGCGAGCTGGCTCAGCTGCGCTCGCAGAGCGTCCGCATAGGGCTTTCGACCTCGGGACCGGCGCAGGCGGAGACCATCCGGCGGGCGATCGGTCTCACCGTGGACGGGGAGCCGTTGTTCACCGTCGTGCAGTCCACCTGGAACCTGCTGGAGACGTCGGCGGGGCCGGCACTGGCGGAGGCGGCGGACGCCGGGACGGCGGTGATCGTGAAGGAGACGCTGGCGAACGGGCGGCTGACGCCGGACGAGGCTCCCGGGCCGGTGGCGGGCGCCGCGCGGGAGCTAGGGATCCCGGTCGACGAGCTGGCGCTGGCCGTGGCGCTGGCCCAGCCGTGGGCGGCCCGGGTGCTCACCGGCGCGGTGACCGTCGGCCAGATCGACCGCAACCTGCACGCGGCCGGGCTGGACCTGCCCGCGGGCGCGGGCGACGGCCTGGCCGAGGCCCCGGCGGAGTACTGGGCCGGGCGCTCCCGCCGAGCCTGGGCGTAGAGCTAGGCGGCTTCGGGGCGGAACGCGGCACGGTCAGGGCCGCCGTGGCGGGTGACGGCCGCGAACAGGTGCTCCACGTCGGTGAAGTAGCCGCCGTCGACCAGGTAACCGTGGTGGGTGAGCTTGAGCCGCGGCACACCGTCGAGCAGCGCCGTGTCAATGCGCCACTTCCCGCAGCATTCGCACCTCACGTGGGTGATCGTTACTCGCCCGGCGGCCGCCGCCCTCCACCTGAGGATCGGTGTTTCGGCTGCTCGCGGGCGTTGCCTGCGGCGCCGCACCGGACGGATCGTCCGCCGCCTCGCGGCTGTGCGCGTACGACACCAGCGCACCGACGAGTAACGCGAGCGCGATGCAGACCGCCGCGACCCGGGTCAGCGTCTGCACCCGCGGGATCGCCGCGATCCGCCGCACCCGGTCGACCGCCCGGCGCACCGGCGTGTCGCGCCGCCCGCGGTCGGGCGCGAGCCCGGCCGCCGCCCCGGACGCCAGCACCACCCGGACCCGGTCGACGACCGCCGGCGGCGGGACCAGCAGCGGGGTGCCGCGCAGCAGCCGGTCGGCCGGGATCAGGTCGCCGGTGCGCACCCGGCAGATCGGGCAGTCCTGCGCGTGGCGCGCGACCTGGCGGCGGCGGCGCTCGGACGGCCGCCGGTCCCAGCGGGCCAGCACCGCGGTCAGGTCGGCGCAGGGCGGTAGCGCCGCGAGCGCCCGGACGGCCGTGCGGGCATCCTCGAACCGAGCCTCGACCTGGCGGATCCGGCCGTTCGCCTGCGCCGGGACCAGTCCGCTCGCGGCGACCAACTCGTCGCGCGACAACTCGCCCGCCACCTCGAGCCACCAGAGTGCGAGCAGTTCGCGGTCGTCGGCGCCGATCCAGCGGATCGCCTCACCCGCCTCGGCGCGCTGCTCGGGACCGGCGCCGGTGTGGGCGCCGAGGAGCATGGCCGGGCTGTCGGCGTGCCGCCCGGTGGTCACCTCGTCCTGACCGGCGGCCCAGACGAACCGCAGCGCGGTGCCGCACAGCCACGGCCGGTAGACCGCGGGCTCCCCCAGGCCGGGCATGCCCGCGGCCACCAGCGCCATGGTTCTGGCCACGAGTTCGGGCACGTCCGCGCGCGGGCTCGCCGCCCGCACCATGAGCGTGTACACGAGCGGCAGAGACTCGGAAACGAGTCGCTCCGCCGCCCCCCGGTCGCCGTCATGGGCGGCGGCTACGAGGTCGTAGCTCGGGAACGGCACAGAAGCCACGTGGGTAACTCCATGGGGTCACGGATTGCCACAGAGGACACTCCGGTAACAGGACTATGCCCTCTACTCAACCGGTTGTGCGAGCGCACGCCAAGCGGGTCGGCGGAATTGATGGCGGAGCGATCTCGCGGGGCCGCGAGCGGAGGCCTCGAAAGGTCGCGCCCGAAGGGCCGGAGGGGCGGCGGCCGGGGGCCGGAGGGGGCGCACCCGTCGGAGGCGAAGGGGCCGCCTACGATCGGTTGACGTGCCGATTTCTTCGCAATCCCACGAGTCGCCCGTGCACCTGCGCGCGGCCGGCGTTTCGCTCGTCCTGGACGTGAACGGGCCGGTGCCCACCGTGCTCCACTGGGGCGCCGACCTCGGTGACGTCGACGCCGGCGACCTGCGGGCCCTGCTCGCGACCGAGGCGACCGAGATCCCGCACAACGCCCCCGACGTGCCCCGGCGGCTGACGCTGGTGCCGACCGAGCGGGACCTGTGGTCGGGAACGCCCGGTTTCGCCGGTCACCTGAACGGGACCCGGACGACACCGCGGCCGGTCCTGCGCGCGCCGGTACGGGTCGCCGGCTCCGGCGTCGAGGTGTTGCTCGCCGACGAGGTCACCGGTCTGGAGCTGGACCTGCAGGTGACGCTGTCGCCGTCCGGGCTCGTGTTCGTGCAGCACACCGTGCGGCGCCCGGACGCAGACCCGGACGCCGACGCCGCGCAGCCGTTCGACGTCGGCGGGGTGCGTGCGTTGATGCCGATCCCGGCGCGCGCCGCCGAGATCCTCGACTTCACCGGACGCTGGGCCCGGGAGCGTCAGCCGCAGCGGCTGCCGGTCGTCGACGGGGCGCACCAGCGTGACCTGCGCCGCGGGAAGCCCGGACCGGGCTCGCCGTACCTGACCGTGGTCGGGACGCCGGGGTTCGCGAACCGGCACGGCGAGGTGTGGGGTCTGCACCTGGCCTGGAGCGGCGACACGTCGTGGTCGGTCGAGCGGTATCCGGAGGGTGCGGGCGTGTTCTCGTCCGTGCTCGGCGGGGGTGAGCTGCTGCGGGCGGGCGAGGTGCGCCTGGAGCCGGGCGCGGTCTACCGGTCGCCGGTGGCGATGTTCGCGTATTCCGAGCGCGGGCTGGACGGGCTGGCGGACCGGTTCCACGAATACCTGCGGGCCCGGCCGTCGCACCCGGCGCGTCCCCGGCCGGTGATCGTCAACACCTGGGAGGCGGTGTACTTCGACCACCGCCTCGAGACGCTGACGGAGCTGGCCGACCGGGCTGCCGAGGTCGGCGTCGAGCGGTTCGTGCTGGACGACGGCTGGTTCCTCGGCCGCCGCAACGACACGACCGCGCTCGGCGACTGGACCGTCGACCCGGCGACGTGGCCGTCGGGCCTGGGGCCGCTGGCCGAGCACGTGCGCAGCCGGGGGCTGGAATTCGGGCTCTGGTTCGAGCCCGAGATGGTCTCGCTCGACTCGGATCTGGCGCGCGAGCACCCGGACTGGATCCTGGCCCCGTCGCCGGTCGGACCGCCGTCCCGGTCGCAGTACGTGCTGAACGTGGCGCACCCGGACGCGTTCGAGTACCTGCTGAACGCGATCAGCGCGCTGGTCTCGGAGTACGAGATCGCGTACCTCAAGTGGGACCACAACCGGGAGATCCACGAGGGGATCTCCCGGGTCACCGGGCGACCGGGCGTCTCGGCCCAGACGCACGCGTTGTACGCGCTGATGGACGCGCTGCGCGAGCGGCACCCGGGGCTGGAGATCGAGTCGTGCTCGTCCGGCGGGGGCCGCGTGGACCTCGGGATCCTGGACCGCACCGACCGGGTGTGGGCATCGGACTGCATCGACCCGGTCGAGCGGGTGCTGATCGACCGCTGGACGATGCAGCTGCTGCCGCCGGAGCTCGTCGGCATGCACGTCGGGGCGCCCCGGGCCCACACCACCGGCCGCGAGACCGACCTGCCGTTCCGGATGGCGTCGGCGCTGCTCGGGCACGTCGGGATCGAGTGGAACCTGATCCAGCGGAGCCCGGAGGAGCTCGCGGTCGTCAAGACGTGGATCGACTTCCACAAGAGCATCCGGCCGCTGATCGCGTCCGGGACCGTGGTGCACGGTGAGTCGCCGGACCCGGCGCTCAGCCTGAGCGGGGTGGTGTCGCCGGAGCGGGCGGTCTACGTCTGGTCCCGGACCGTGACGTCACCGCCGACGCAGGCCGGGCGGGTGCTGCTACCGGGGCTGGAGCCGTCGGTGAAGTACCGGGTGCGGGTGGTGAGCGAGCTCGGCGAGCCGCGGTTCAGCGCGCGCGCCGGGACGCCGTGGGTCGGCGGTGCGCCGGTGGAGATGTCGGGCGGAGTGCTCGGGGCGGTGGGGCTCGTGATGCCGACGCTCGAGCCGCAGCAGGCGCTGGTGCTGGAGCTGACCGCGGTCGGCTGAGGTCGGCTATCGTGCCGATATGCGCCTTATGCGGGTTATCGGCACGGTGTGGGTGGGTGCGGTGGTGACCGCCGCCGCGGCCCCGGCCGCGGCGGCGTCCCCCGTCCCGCCCCCGACCCCCGTCTCGGCTCCGGCTCCTGCTCCGGCCGCGGAGCGGGCGTCGGGGCCGGCCGCGGAGCGGGCTGACGTCATCGCTCAGGTGCGGACGCCCGTCGGCGACAGCGACGAGCACCGGCCGACCGAGAACTACGGCGGGATCCCGCTGGTCACGGTCTACGCCGACGGGCGGGTGATCACCCGCGTCAACCACCAGATGGCCGGCTGGTACCCACTCTTCCCGGATCTCCGCGAGCGCCAGGTCTCCCCCCGCGACGCCCGGCGCCTGGCCCGTTCGCTGCGCCGGGCCCTCGACGCCGACCTCGGAGACCCGGAGCCCCGGCCGTTCGCCACGAGGTTCACGGCCACGACCGGCGGCACCGTCCGCACCGTCGCGGTCGACGACTTCGACGACGTCTACTCCCGCTATCCCCGCACGCACGGCCTCACCGCCACCCAGCAGGACAACCAGGCGCATCTCCGGGCCGTGGTCGCGCAACTCTTCGACCTGCCGGGCACCCTCGGAGCCCGCGCCGTCGGCCCCGACCACCCGTACCGCCCGGCCGCGGTCGCCGCGATCAACATCCGCCAGGACGTCGCGAAGGACTACTACGAGAACCGGCCCCTGGTCAGCGCACTCGTCACCTACCGGGGCGCCCCGCTGCCGGGCCGGCCGATCGGCCACAGCGCGTACTCGTGCGCGCTCACGACCGGGCCGGACGTCGCGACGATGGTCACCGAGGGCACCAACGACACCATCTGGCGGGGCGGTGGCGGCCGCTACTACCAGATCGAATTCCGTCCCCTGCTCCCGCACGAATCCACCTGCGGAGCAATCCTGTCCTGACCGCACCCGCCCCGGCTGGTCTAATCGGGTCCATGGCGAAATCTGGCGTGGTGCGTGGGGTGGGGCAGGCTGCGCTGGGGGCGGTGTTGCTCACAGCGGGAGCGTCACACCTGACCGTGGCGCGGGAAGAGTTCCGAGCCCAGGTGCCCGACTGGTTCCCGGCCGACCCCGACACGGTCGTCCTCGCGTCGGGGATCGTCGAACTGGCACTGGGTACCGCGCTGCTGACCACCTGGCGCCAGCCGGCCCGCAAGCGCCTCGGGACGCTGGTCGCCGGGTTCTTCGTCGCGGTGTTCCCGGGCAACATCGCGCAGTACACCGGCCACAAGGACGGCTTCGGCCTGGACAGCGACCGGAAGCGAGCACTCCGCCTCCTGGGCCAGCCCGCCCTGGTGGCCTGGGCCCGGGCCGCCACGCGCCCTGCCCCCTGACCCGGGGCCTGACCCGGGGCCTGACCCGGGGCCTGACCCGGGGCCTGGGCCGGGGCCGGGGCTAGATCGCCCGGGCGACCACGGCTCGGACGGCCTCGCCGGCGAGCGTGTAGAGCACCGACACGTCTCCCGCCGCGGGCGAGGCCTCGGTCGGGCTCAGGACGCGGACGACGTCCGCTCCGACCGCGTCCGGTACCGGCGTCACTCGCACCGTCGTGTCCTCGGTGTCGCTCTCGGACTGCGCCTGCGGCACGGCCTTGCCGTGCACCAGCGCGAGCAACAGTTCCCGGAACACCGGGTCGTGCGGTGCGTCGTACGCGTACCGCGTCCCGAGCACGCCGTGCTCCATCGTCCCGATCAGCGCGTCGTCCGCACCGGGGAGCGGCGCGCTCCGGTACGTCATCGGCACGAAGTAGCTCGCGGTTTCCGGCCCGCGCACGTCGACGACGACCATGAGTTCGACCCCGACCTCACCGGCCGGGTCGTCCAGCCGGAAGCCGCCGCCCTTGACCAGCTCCGGTGCCCCGGCCCCGCCGTACCAGGGCCGCGACGGCAGCCAGCCCGCCAGCAACTCGAGCTTGGTGGGCACCAGCGTCGTCTCGTGGATCGTCGACATGGTCCGTCGTCTCCTCGTCCGCCGTTACGCGCGCGCCGCGTTCGCGGCTACCGCCCCCACGATTCGCGGCCACACCCCCGGGGGCAAATCGTGCCCCATCCCCTCGATCAGCTCCAGCCGCGCCCCCGGTATCGCCGCCGCCGTCGCCCGCCCGCCGGACACGGCACACATCCGGTCGGCCGTTCCGTGCACGACGACCGTGGGCACCGACACGCGCCGCAGCGCCTCGGTCCGGTCCCCGGCCGCCCGCACGGCCCGATGCTGACGGCGGCGCCCACCCCGAGCGTCCCCGTCTCGTTCGTAGGCGAGCCGGTTCGCCCCCCGTAGCTCCTCGACGTCGTGCGGGAACCCGGTCGAGCCGACCGACCGGAAGACCCGCACCCGCCGCTCGACCGCTTCCTCCACCGTGCGCGGCCGCCGGGAGAGCGCGTGCCGGAGCACCCGCCAGGACGTCCCGCCCACCCCGCGGCGCCCGGTCGTCGACATCAGCGACGCCAGCGACCGCACCCGCTCCGGGTGCTCCACCGCGAGCACCTGCGCGATCATGCCGCCCATCGACGCCCCGACGACGTGCGCCGAGCCGATCCCGAGCACGTCCAGCAATCCGGCGGTGTCACCGGCCAGGTCCGACAGCGTGTAGCGGGCACCGGGCAGATGCGTCGACCGGCCGGCGTCCCGGTTGTCGAACCGGATGACCCGGTAGCCGGCGTCGGCGAGCGACCGGCACAGTCCGTCCGGCCAGTGCACCAGCTGGAAACCCAGCCCCATCACGAGCACCATCGGCTCGGCCGCCGGATCACCCAGCGCCGACCAGCAGATCCGCAGATCACCGACGGACGCGAGCTCTTCCATGCTGCGAGACCGTACTGGTCACCGCGTCCGCGCGACAGCGAGTATCCCGGCCGGGTCCCGCTTTACGTGGGCTTGATCGGCGTGTTCTGCGCGGCGGCCAGCCACCACCCGCCGTCGCGCTCCACCAGCACGTACAGCGCCATCTCCGAGAACCCGCCCTCGAGGAGCGCCCGCCGCCGGATCTGCGTGACGATCACGCCGGGCGCGATCGCCTGCACCGCCACGACCTCGAAGACCGAGGCCGGCGCGCCCTGCGCCGGTGCCTCCGGATCCGGCGCGTGTTTCACCGCGTCCATCAAGCGGTGGTGGACGCTGTTCAGCGGGGCGTATCCGGCCAGCACGAGGCCGTAGGGGCTGCCCCACAGCACGTCGTCGGCGAACCAGCGGTCGTACTCGTCGGCGTCCGTCGTGTCGCCGCCCCGTTGGAGCGTGGCGGCGAACTCGTGGGCCACGGCCGAAGCGGTGGCCTCGGCGGAGGGGTCGGCAAGAGTGGGTCGCGTCATGCCGCAGACGCTAGGACCTCAACCCGGCTTGAGATCAAGGCTTGCGGGCCACCGCACCCAGCAGCGAGCACTCGCCCTCGGTGAGGTCCTTGTAGACGTCGGTCTCCTCCGGCCGCCACCGGTTCACGACCTGCAGGCCCGGCTCGACCTTCTCCAGCCCGGTGAAGAACCGCTCGATCTCCGCCCGGGGCCGCGGCCGCAGGACGCTGCCGCGGCGCGCGAAGTCCTTCTCGATCTCGTGCCACTCCGGCCGGAACTCGTCGGTGATCTGCGACAGCGCCAGGTACGACCCGGACGGCAACTGGTCGATGACCTTCGCGACGACCGCGTGCGGATCCTCGTCGTCCTTGAGGTGGTGGGTCACCGCGATCAGCAGAAGCCCGACCGGCTTCGAGAAGTCGAGGATCTCGGCGGCCTGGGTGAGGATCGTCTCCGGCTCGCGCAGGTCGGCCTCGATGTAGGTCGTCGGGCCGGTGCCGGGCTCGCTCGTGAGCAGCGCGCGGGCGTGCGCGGCCACGATCGGGTCGTTGTCGGTGTAGACGATCCGGCTCCCGGGCGCGATCGCGTGCGCGGTCTCGTGCACGTTCGGGCTGGTCGGTAACCCGGTACCGATGTCGACGAACTGCCGGATCCCGGCGTCGCGAGTGAGGAACGTGACCGCCCGGCGGAGGAACTCGCGGTTGGACCGCGCGGTCGTCCGCGTCCCCTCGTTCACCTTCAGCGCCGCCTCGGCGAACTCCCGATCGGAGGCGAAGTTGGTGTTGCCGCCCAGCAGGTAGTCGTACACCCGCGCGGGGTGGGGACGTTCCGGGTGCAACTCCACCGGCGGACGGTCGGGTAGGTCGGTCATCCACTCATTGCTGGCCACTGTGGAATCCTAAGGGTGTCTGGTTTCGATCGGGAAGGCGCGTCGCCGGGTCGGCCGCGCGGCCTCGGCCCGGACGATTCGCTGGAAACTGGAACACTCGGTGTGACTCGGCGCCGGGCACGCGGCGGCGTGGCGCAGCGAGTCGCTCAGCGCGGTGAGCTCGGCGACCGTCCGGTCGAGTTCGTCGGCGCGCGCGGTGAGCATCTCGCGGTCGAGGCTTCCGGATCCGCCCGGCAGCAAGCGGACGATCTGGTCGAGCGTGAAGCCGGCCGCGCGGACCAGGCCGATCAGCGCGAGCCGCGCCGGCACCGACTCGTCGTACTGGCGGCGCAGGCCGTGCCGCCCGGTCGACGCGATCAGGCCCTTTTCCTCGTAGTACCGCAGCGTCGAGGGCGGCAGCCCGGCCCGACGGGCCACGTCCGCGATGTCCACGCCGCCTCCTTGACTTCAAGCCGTCTTGAAGTGGAACGGTGTCACCGGAGACCGGGGACCGCAAACCGACAGGAGTCCTGATGCCCGTCGAGGAAAGCCAGACCGCCCGCTGGAACGGCCGGGCCGGAACGGCCTGGGTGGCGAGCCGCGCGCTCACCGACGACCTTCTCCGGCCGATGGAGAACGCGCTGGTGGACGCCGTGACGGCGGCCGGAGCGCGGGACGTGCTCGACGTCGGCTGCGGCACCGGGGGCACGACCGTCGCGCTCGCCCGGCACGCCCGCTGCGTCGGGCTCGACCTGTCCGAGCAGATGGTGGCCGCCGCACGCGAGCGGGCCGCGGAGGACGGCTCCACGGCGACGTTCCTCTGCGCCGACGCCCAGACGCACCCGTTCACGCCGGGAGAGTTCGACGCGATCGTGTCCCGGTTCGGCGTGATGTTCTTCCCCGAGCCCCCCGTCGCGTTCGCCAACCTGCACCGGGCCGCCCGGCCGGGTGCGGCGCTGCGGTGCGTCGTCTGGCGCGGCGGGGAGGAGAACCCGTTCATGCTGGTGCCCGAACAGGCCGCCGCGCCGGTGGTTCCCGGCCTTGCGACGAGTCCGCCGGGCAGCGCGGGCCGGTTCAGCTTCGCCGGCCCGGCGGTCGTCCACCGGGCTCTGGACGCGAGCTGGCACGACGTCGACCTGGTGCCGCTCGACCTGGAGTGCCGGATGCCGGAGTCGGCGCTGGTCGGCTACTTCACGAACTTCGGCGCGCTGGCCCAGGTCTGGACCGACCTCGACGAGCACACCCGCGCCACCGCGGTGAGCACGGTCCGGGCCGCGTTCGACCCGTTCGTCCACGGCGACGAGGTCCGCTACACCGCCGCCTGCTGGATGATCACCGCGCGGGCCTAGTGGGCCTAGTGGGCCTAGTGGGCCTAGTGGGCCCAGTGGGCCCAGTGGGCCGTCGGCCTAGCTAGTGCCGCCGCCGGGCTCGAGCGACACGATCCGGTCGAGCCACAGGTCGAGCAGGCCCGCCTCGGCCGGTGCCAGCGCGTCGGTGCCGGTGACCTGCAGCTGCGACCGGAGCCGGCGCGCCGCCGCGCGGGCCGGGGGCTCGCCGTCGGCGATCGGCACCGGCGCGGTGAGCACCGCGCTGAAGACCGCGTCGCGCATCCGCACCGACAGGGCCGGATCGTCGAACAGGTCGGGCTGGGCGATGCGGTTCAGCGCCACCCCGACGTTCGCCGACAGGATCAGCTGCGCGGCCACCGCCGGTTCGGTGCGCAGCGCGCCGACCGCCGCGCAGCGCACGAGCTGGGCCTCGAGCAGCCCGAAGATGCGCTGCCTGGCCACCGAGTGCGCGCGCGGCCGCGGGGCGAACATCAGCTGGTAGAGCGCCGGGTTGGCGCGCGCGAACTCCATGTGCTGGTCCCACCCGGCCCGCAGGTCGGCGATCGGATCCCCGCTCGCCGGTTGCGCGGCCTTCAGCGCCGCGTACCGCTCGAAGCCCGCGTCGGCGACCGCGTCGAGCAGGCCGCGCTTGTCGCCGAACAGGCGGTAGAGCACCGGCTGGCTGACGCCCACGGCCTCGCACACGGCCCGGGTGGCGACGTCCTGGTCGTCGGACGAGACCAACTGCTGCTCCGCCGCCGCGATCATCGTCGCGCGCAGGGCCGTCTCCACTGTCTCGGTGCTCACGAAATCAATGATACGCAGAATCCTTGTCATTGCTACGGATCCTGCTAGAGTCGTTCCGTAACAGCGATACGGGCACTCCGTATCGACGATTTGGAGGAGCGAGACATGAGCGTCGCCATCGTCACCGGAGGTTCGCGTGGCATCGGCCGGTCGGTCGCCACGACCCTCGCGTCGCAGGGCGCCGCGGTCGTCGTCAGCTATGCCGGGCGCACCGACGCCGCGAACGAGGTCGTCGAAGAGATCACCGCGTCCGGCGGGCGCGCGGTCGCGGTACAGGGCGACATCGCCGACGAGACCGCGGTCGCCGCGCTGTTCGACACGGCCGAGAAAGAGTTCGGCGGCGTCGACGTCGTCGTCAACGCGGCCGGCCGGATGGCCCTCTCCACGGTCGTCGATCTCGATCTCGACGATCTGGACGCGATGCACCGCACGAACATCCGGGGCGCGTTCGTCGTGGCCAGGGAAGCCGCGCGCCGGCTGCGAGACGGCGGATCGATCGTCCTGTTCTCCACCTCGGTCGTCGGCCTGCAGTTCCCGACCTACGCCGGCTACACCGCCAGCAAGGGTGCGATCGAGTCGATGACGCTGATCCTCGCGCGCGAGTTGCGCGGGCGGAACATCACGGTGAACACGGTCGCTCCCGGCCCGACCGCGACCGACCTGTTCCTCGACGGCAAGGACGAGGCGACGATCGAGCACCTCGCGAAGCAGCCGCCGCTGGAGCGCCTCGGTCAGCCGCGCGACATCGCGAACGTCGTCGCGTTCCTGGCCGGCGAGGCGGGCCACTGGGTCAACGGCCAGGTAGTCCGCGCCAACGGCGGAATCATCTAGTCCGCCCCCGCGGCGGACTCATCCCGGAGGAGAGACCATGCCTTTCGCGAACCTGAAGGTCCCGGCCGACACGCTGACGCCGGAGTCCAAGAAGAAACTGATCGACGCCGTCACCGACGCCTACGCAGACGTGTACGGCGAACGCGCCCGGGCGAACACCCTCGTGCTGATCGACGAGGTGCCCGAGGGAGGCTGGGGCCTCGGCGGCACGGTCCTCACCGCCGAGATGCTCGGCCGCAGCTGAGCGACGAGGGCCGACCGTCCGCGGGCGCGCGTCAGCGCTAGCCGAGCGGCTAGGGCGGGCGTTGACGATCGGTCGCGGGTCCTCCTACCATTGCGCACGAGCTGGGAGGACTCGTGACAAGCACCGTGACCCGCGACGGACGGCAACGGGTCATCGACGCCGCCCTCGCCCAGTTCGCGAAGTTCGGCGTCGAGGGCACCTCCCTGCAGCGGATCGCCGACGCGATGGGCGTCACCAAGGCTGCGGTGTACTACCACTTCAAGACCAAGGACGAGATCGTCCTGGCCGTGGTGCTGCCCGCCGTCGAGCAGCTCGTCACGACGCTCGGCGAGGCCGAGACCCGGCGCGGCCGGGCCGCACGGGCGCGCGCGTTCCTGGAGGCGTTCGTCGACATGGTGATCGGCCATCGCGACCTGCTGACCCTCCTGTACGACGACGTCGCCGTGCTGCGCGTCGTGCGAGATCACCAGCCCGACTTCGACCGGATCTCCGATCGCATCACCGCGGTGCTGGTAGGGCCGGACGCCGGGCCGGCCGAGGAGGTGTCGGCCGCGGTGGCGCTCACCGGCATCGTGGCCGCGGCTGCCAGTCCTCAGTTCGCGGCGCTGACCGACGAGGAACTCGGCGCCCACCTGCTCGACGCCGGCCTCCGCCAGATCGCCCCCCGCCGACGCCGCGCCGACCAGGGTTCCGACTAGCGCCGACCCGTCCCCGGGCCCCGCCAGGGACAGGACGGCCCAGGCAGGACGGCCCCAGGAGGGGCGGGCCCAAACAGAGCGGCCGCAGGCAGAGCGGCCGCAGGCAGGACGGCCCAGGCAGGACGGCCCCAGGAGGGGCCCTCGCCACAGCACGATTCTCGTCCCAGCGCGGCCCCGCCCCAGCCGGGGAACCGCCCCAGCCGGGGAACCGCTCGGGCGACCCGCTCACCGGGGTGCCGCGGTGCGTCGGCCGCCGAGACGCCGGTCGCGGCCCCGGCCCCGGCCCCCGCCGCCGCGGGTCCGCGGCAGGTCGCACCGTCGCGGGCTACGTCCGGGCGGCCAGGGCCGCGACGAAGCACACGAACGCGACGACCGCGGCGGCGGAGCGGGCCACGTCGAGGCGCTCCCAGCGCAGCACGGTCTCGCGCCAGTTCGCGGGCGGGGCGTCGTCGCGCCAGTCGATGACCTGCATGTTGATCGGCACCGTGCCGAGGAACGAGATCAGCACGAACGCGGCCAGCGCCGCCGCACCACCCCACCGGAAGCCGCTGCCGGCACCACCCACGGTGACCAGCACCACCACCGCGAGCGCCACGGCCGGGAGCATCAGACCGGGCACCACCACCCGCAGTCTCCGGACCAGTGCGACCCGGGCCCGGATGTGCGACCGGTCGTCCAGACTCCGCAACGCCGGCTGCACGCCGTACCGAACGATGAATTCTTCGCCGGCGAGAAGGCCCAAAAGAACAAGACCGAGGATCTGCATGAAACTTACGGTAGCAAGAAAACTTCAGTCACTGTAGGTTTACCTCCGTGGAAACCGTCGACTGGCAGCCCGGCCTGCGGGAGCGGAAGAAGCGGGCGATGCGAGCGCGGCTGACGTCGACCGCGACGCGGATGTTTCTCGAACGCGGCTTCGACGCGGTCCGCGTGGCCGAGATCGCCGACGCGTGCGAGGTCTCCGAGAAGACCGTGTTCAACTACTTCCCCACCAAGGAAGCCCTGCTTCTCGACCGGTTCGACGACACGCTCACGTCGCTGCGGGCCGCGCTGTCGACTCCGGACGCCACGGTGCTGGACGCCGCCCTCACGGTGCTGACCGCGGAACTAGCCGCGCTCGACGGCTGGCTCCGCAGCCAGGACGACGTGGCGCACGCGGTCGAGCAGACCCGCCGGTTCCGCGAACTGTCGGTCAGCACGCCGGGCCTGCGCGCGTACCGGCACGACATGACCGAGCGTCTCATCGCCACGGTCGCCGCGTTCCTGGCCGCCCGCCGGGGCGCCGGCGCCGACTCCCCCGAACCGACGATCGCCGCGATCGCGGTCGTCGGCCTCTGGCGGGTGCAGGCCGACAGCCTCACCCGTCAGTTCGCCACCGGAAGCCCCGCCTCGGGTCTGCGTACCGCCGTGGCCGCGGACGTCGACCGCGCCGCCGCGCTGCTCGCCCCGATGCTCGAGGCGGCCCGCCCGGCCCCGGATTCCGGGCCCGCCGCCGAGTGATTTTCCCGGCGGCGATCGGCCTGGTAGCGTTCCGTGCGCTGCGACCGATCGAGGAGGTGAGTCCCGTGACCGTTGATGGACGTGGGTGCTCATCCTGCTCGTCGCGGCTGGCCGGCTGACCTGAGTGTCGCCGGGAGCACCCGTCACCCGTGGTGCTTCCGAAAGGCGACAACCATGAACTTCACCGCCGAGACATCGTCGAACGGTGTCCTCGAACGCGACTTCCTGCTCCACGAGATCCCCGGCGTGCACTGGTCGGCCCCGAACCAGCCCGCCACAGACCAGCCCGCCGCAATCCAGCCCGCCGCAATCCAGCCCGCTACAGACCGGCCCGCCGCAGAGCGGCCGCTCGTGCTGCTGGCCCACGGCGGTGGCCAGCACAAACGTGCCCCGGGTGTGGTCGCCCGGGCCCAGCGGCTGGTCGCCTCCGGTTTCGACGCCGTCTCGCTCGACGCTCCCGGGCACGGCGGCCGGCCGCGCACCGAGTCCGACGAGCGCGACATCGCGCTGATGCGGGCCGCGATGCAGGCCGGCGAGCCGGTCGGCGAAATCGTCTCGCGGTTCAACGGTGACATCGCGGAACGGGCCGTGCCGGAGTGGCGCGCGGTCCTGGACGCGATCGGTCCCCGGCACCCCGTGGGCTTCTTCGGCCTCGCACTGGGCACCGCGATCGGCGTGCCGCTGGTGGCCGCCGAACCGCGGATCTCCGCCGCGGTGCTCGGCGTCTTCTGGGGCGAGTCGCTGATCGGGACCGCGCAGAAGATCACGGTCCCGATCGAGTTCCTGCACCAGTGGGACGACGAGCACATCACCCGCGAGTCGGGGCTCTCGCTGTTCGACGCGTTCGCGTCGACGGAGAAGACCCTGCACGCGAACTCCGGCGCCCACCTGGAGGTGCCGAGGTTCGAGGTCGACAGCACGGTGGCGTTCTTCCGCCGCCACCTGCGGTAACCGGCGCCCGCCGCGCGGTCGCCTACCCGGCCGCGCGGCGGTTCACGGCCAGGACCGCGAGCCAGAGCCAGCCGGCCGACACGCACGACCGCTGCCACAGGCCGGCCGCGTCCACCCACGGCGACGTGCCGCTGAAGCCCATCGTCGCGAACGCGAACAGCACCACGAACGCGAGGCCGCTGACCGCCGAGTACACCGCCATCCGGGGCGCCCGGCGGCGGGCGAACACGACCGCCGCGGTCAGCATCGCGATCGCCAGCGCGGCGAACCCCGGCAGCGAGAACACCAGGTCGTGGACCTGCCCGTGCCAGGTAACCGGGCTCGCCGCCGTCGGGTAACCCCCCACCGGATCGGTCCGGAACGCGCCCGCTCCGAGCAGACCGACACCCCAGACGCCGATCAGGACCGGCAGCGCCCGTGCGCCCGGCCCGGGCCGCAGACTGCGACGCAGCCCCACCGCGAACACCAGCACGAGGACCCCGGCCACCAGGAAATTGAGGATCTGCTCCCAGCCCTGCGGCCCGAGCGAGAGCGAACTCGCCGGGTGGCGCACGGCCGAGTAACCGTGCCCGCGCAGTACACCTTCGACGAGGTACGCGAGCGTGAAGAGCGGACCGGCGATCAGGCCCGCGGTGAGAAGTCGGTCGGGGCGGGAGGGAGGCCGCTCGGGCATCGCGGCGGCTACGCGAGTCAACACCGTCATGCCGTCAACCGTAGTTGACGACCCGACGGGCGTCAACCACAGTTGACGACCTCTGTTCCCGAACGGACACGCCGTGTGTCGCTGCCCTGATCGAACGCCGCGCCGATCCGCGCGAACCTAAGAACTACAAGGCCCGGAGCGCGTCCCCCACCGCTCTCCGGGCCTTGCCCCGTCCACGGTCGCGAGAGGACCAGGCGACGTCGTCGACCGCGAGCCAGGGCGCCGCGGCCAGCGCGGCCGGAGTCAGACCGGCGAACAAGCGTGCGTCGCGATGCAGGTGGGACTGGTCGGTGTAGCCGCCGCCGGCGGCGACCGCGGCGGGCGGGAGCCCGGCGGCCAGGCGGTGGGCGGCGACGTCGAACCGGATCAGCTGGGCGGCCCGCTTGGGCGAGAGACCGATCTGCGCACGGAACCGTGACCAGAGCCGCTGGCGCCCCCACCCCGTCTGCGCCGCCAGCTCGTCGATCCGCGTCCGGCCGCCGCCGGCCACCAGGGCCCGCCAGGCGAACGCGACTTCCGGGTCGACGGCCCGTCCGCGTTCCGCGCGGCTGCCCAGGACGTCGGAAACGATCGCGAACCGTTCCTCCCAGGAGCCCGCCAGCCGCAGCCGCCCGTGAACGCGCGCGGCCTCTCGTCCCCAGAGGTCGTCGAGGCCCACGACCGCGCCGGACAGGTCCGACGCGCCACCCAGCACCGCGTGCGCGACGACCGGCGACAGCCGGATCTGCAGGCATTCGACGTCGCGGCCACCACCGCGCAGCGTGCCCGGCGCCATCCCGGCGACCAACGCGCCACTGCGCTGACCACCGTCGTGGTCGATCTGCAGGCCCTCGCCGAGGTCGACGATCACGGTCACGGCCGGATACGGGATCACCTGCAGCTCGACCGCGCCGGCGGCACGCTCCCGGAACCCGGCCACCCGGACGCCCGCCACCCCGGCGGCCGACGGCGTCGCGATGTCCCAGATGGCGGCCGCGGCCCGCAGCGACTCAGCAGCGCCCATGTGTCCAGGCTACGAGCCGGCTCCACCGGCCCGGCGACATTCGTCCAATACCGGGCCCCCGGCCCCGCCGGACGCTGGCGCCAGTCAACGAAGGAGCCCGCATGTCGATCGACCCGTTCACCCCGGCCCTCGAGCTCGCCGCCGCGATCCGCCGTAAGGAGGTGAGCCCGGTCGAGGTCGCCGAGTCCTGCCTCGAACGCATCGACGCGCTCGACCCCCGGCTCAACGCGTTCTGCCACCGTGCCGACGACGACGTCCGCAAAGCCGCGTCCGCCGCCGCCGACGCCGTCGTCCGGGCCGCGTCCCCCGAGGAACTTCCGCCGTTCCACGGCGTCCCGCTGCCGATCAAGGACCTGGTGAACGTGGAGGGCTGGCCGACGACGTACGGGTCGGCCGCCGTGAGCGGTGCGCCGGCGGCGCACTCGGACCCGGTCGTCCGGAGGTTCCTGGACGCGGGTTTCGTACTGCTCGGGAAGACGACGACGTCGGAATTCGGCGCGGTGCCGTTCACCGAGAGCCCGGCGCTGGGGATCTCGCGCAACCCGTGGGACCCCGACCGCACGCCGGGCGGGTCCTCGAGCGGCGCCGGGGTCGCGGTGGCCGCGGGCCTGGCGCCGATCGCGCACGCCGAGGACGGTGGCGGATCGATCCGCGTCCCGGCCTCCTGCACCGGCCTGGTCGGCCTCAAGCCGACGCGCGGACGGATCGCGAGCGAGGTCGTCCTCGTCGAGGGTTTCGCCACCAGCGGCGTCGTGACCCGGACGGTCGCCGACACGGCCGCCGCCCTCGACGTCCTGGTCCGCCACGACCCGGCGGCCTGGTGGTCGCCTCCGACCCCGTCGGGGTCCTTCCTCCATTCGCTGCGGACGCCTGCCCCGCGCGGTCTGCGGGTGGGGACGCTGGCCGAGTCGCCGATCGACGGGATCACCGTGGATCCGGCCTGCGTGTCCGCGGTGGACGCGACCCGGCGCGCGCTCGAGTCGGCCGGCCACCACCTGGTGGACGCCGAGCTGCCGCTGCCGCCCGCGGAAGAACTGCTCGGGGCGTTCACGACGGTCTGGAACGTCGGTGCGGCCGGGGTACCGCTGGCGGATCCGGAGCGGGTCGAGCCGCACAACCGGGTCCTGCGCGAAGAGGCCCGTGCGACCGACTCCTGGACGTTCGCCGAGGCCGTGCTGAACACGCAGGCGTTCTCCCGCCGGATCGTCGAGGGGTTCGTGGCCGGGTTCGACCTGCTGGTCACGCCGACGATGGCGTGCCTGCCGCCCGCGGTCGGGTTCTGGCGGGCCGGGGTGGAGGGGTCGCCGCTGATGGCGCTGCTGAACAGCTACCCGCTGGCGGTGTTCACGTCGATCTTCAACGTGACCGGGTTGCCGGCGATCTCGGTGCCGGTCGGGTTCGACGAGGCGACCGGGTTGCCGGTGGGCGTGCAGATCGTCGCCGCGCCCTGGCGGGAGGACCTGCTGCTCCAGGTCGCGCGGGCGCTGGAGCTCGCGCTGCCGTGGAGTGGCCGGCGCCCGCGGGTGGGTGGGCACCCGGCCTGATCCGACCGGCGTCAGGACGACCGTTCGAACGTGAGGTCGAAGTCCTTGCGCCAGGTCTCACCCTCGTCCTCGGACGCCTCCCAGCGTCCGAGGACGCGGTCCTTCTCGACGTCGGCGAGGAAGCGCTGGTACATGTCCGGGTCCTCGCGGGAGAGCGTCCAGTGGTCGCCGTCGAAGCGCATCGCGAACTCCCGGCACACCCCGCGATCATCCTCGTAGAGCGCGACGAACGTGTCGTTCGCGTCGCTGCGCCCGAGGACGAACGTCATCCCCGGGCTCTCGCCGCGGCCGGGCAGCACCGTGCGCATGATCAGCATCGACTCCCCCAGCCGCGCGATCGACGTGGTGCCCAGCACCACCGTGCCGGGGTCGAAGAACCACGCGTCCGACAGCGTCGTCGCCCATTCGCCGATCAGTCCGTCGAGCTTCGCCAGTTCGAGGTTTCGCATCTCTGCTCCGTTCGGTCGGGCCCGAAGGTCTGGTACCCGCCGGCCGAGCGGTTCGATCGCCGCTCCGCGCCGACACTGTCGGACATTGTGGACCCGCACGCCGCGGCCCGGGGCGACCGGCGGACGACGGGTTCCACCGCACCAGGACGGGCCCGCCGGGCCGGGACCGATACCGGACGGCTTCCGCCCGGTATAAAGGGACGATGACCCGGCCGACCGCCCGTGTGCTCGCGCTCCTGGAAGTGCTCCAGCGCGGCGGCACCCGCACGGCCGCCGACCTCGCCGGTCAGCTCGGCGTCGACGAGCGCACGATCCGCCGGTACGTCGAGCACCTGATCGACCTCGACATCCCGGTCCGGGCGGAACGGGGCCGCCACGGCGGGTTCCGGCTCGCGCCCGGCTACCGGATGCCACCGCTGATGCTCACCGACGAGGAAGCCCTCGCCGTGCTGCTCGGGCTGCTCGCGGGTCGGCGGGCCGGGCTGGTCGCGGCGTCCGCGGCAGCGATGGAGAGCGCGGCCGCGAAGGTGCAGCGGGTGCTCCCCCGCGCGCTCGGCGCGCGCCTCGACGCGCTGCGCGACACGCTCGGCTTCACCGCACCGGCCCGGTCCGCGGTCACCCCGGAAACCGACGTCCTGCTGACACTCGCCCAGGCCGCGCGCGATCGGCATCCGGTCGCGCTCACGTACACCCGCCACGACGGCCGGGCGAGCGAGCGGACCGTGCGGCCGTACGGGATCGTCGCCCACCGCGGCCGCTGGTACCTCACCGGCGACGACGGCGCGAGCGGCGAGGTCCGCACGTTCCGGCTCGACCGGATCCGCGGCACGACGGTGCTGACCGGTGACTTCGACGTCCCGCCCGGGTTCGATCCGGCCGCCCGGGTGCTCACCGGCATCGCCGGGGCGCCCCACCGGCACGCGGTGTCGGTGCTGGTCGAAGCGTCCGCCGACGACCTGCGCGCGCCGAGCATCAGCACGGTCGAACCGGTCGGCCCGGACCGCGTCCGGCTGCGGTTCTCCGCCGAGGACCTCAGCTGGGTTCCCGGCCTCCTCGCCGGGCTGAACCGCCCGTTCGTGATCGAGTCTCCCGACGCACTCCGCGACGAGGTCCGCGCGCTGGCCGGACGTCTCACCGGCTACGCCGGGAAGTAGGTCCCCAGCTCGGCGCGGCGAGTGAGCGTCAGCTTCTGGAACACGTGGGTCAGGTGCGTCTCGACCGTGCGGCGGGTCACGTAGAGGTGCTGCGCGATCTCCCGGTTGCTGTGCCCACCGGCCGCGAGCACGGCCACCCGGTGCTCGGCCGCGGTCAGCGCGTCCACCCCCGACCGTGCGGCGCGCCGCGGACGGGCACCGGCGGCGTGCAGTTCTTCGCGGGCGCGGCGCCCGAGGCGGCGCAGCCCGAGCTCCTCGGCCAGGGCCAGCGCGACGCCGAGCGGCTCCCGGGCGGCGGCCCGCCGGTTGGCGCGGCGCCGGGCCGCCCCGAGCGCGACCAGCGCACGCACGTACTCCAGCCGGTGCGGCGCCGGGCCGAGCACGTCCACCGCCTGCTCCAGCAGCCCGACCGCGTCCTCCGCGCTCACCGTCGCGGCCAGCGCGCGCAGACCGGCGCCGAGCGGCTCGGGCAGGCCGACCCGCCCGGCCAGCTCCAGGTGCTCCTCGGCGAGGCGACGGGCGGCGGCCCGATCGTCCAGATCGAGCAGTGCCGCACTGTCGCAGACGCGCCACGCGACCAGGGACGGATGCTGGATCCCCAGCTCGCGCCACGCGGCGGCAGCGGCCGTCAGGTCGGCGTGGGCCTCCTGGGGCCGCCGTTCGGCCAGGCGCAGCCGAGCCCGGCTCTCCAGCAGCAGCGGGGAGGCCAGCGCCCCGGCCGGAGGCGCGACGTCGTCCAGGCCCCCGGCTCGCATCGCGTCCGCGGCCTCGGCCGGCTCGTCGCGCTCGACGAGTGCGTCGACCAGCGGGAACAGCGACCAGATCAGGGCCTGCGGCGGACTGATCCGGAGCTTGAAGTCGAACGCGAGCCGGGCATCGGCTTCCGCCTCGCGGGCCTTGCCCTGCCGCAGCAGCGTGATCGCCCGGAGGAACCCGGCGTGCACGAGCGCGATCATCCAGCCCCGCGGCCGGGCGATGTCGATCAGCGTGCCGCACCGGTGCTCGACCGTGGCCAGGTCGCCGCACGCGATCAGGCAGAACCCCAGGCAGGTGCCGATCAGCGAGTCGGGCACGGTGTCGAGTGCGCCGCTGCGCAGCGCGCGGTCGAGCAGGGCCTGCGCCTCCGCGGCCGGCCGGGCCTCGTTGATCAGCTTCCAGGCGGCCAGCACGTCCCAGAGTGGTGGGCGGTCCGCGGAGCGGTGCAGGCGGGCGTAGGCCTCGCCGACGGTGTCGGCCTGCATCATCGCGTCGCAGACCAGTTCTGCCTCCAGCAGATCCACCAATTCCCGGGGGATGTCGGACCGCGGCTCCAATCCGGTCCGGCACAGGCGCGCGGCGTCGTCGAAGTAGCCGTCCAGGCCCAGTGCGCGACCACCCGCCAGCGCGATCCGGGCCCGCTGCTCGCCGGTCGCGGCGAGTTCCACGGCTTTCGTGAGCAGCGCCGGAGCCTCGGCGTGCAGGTCGACGGAGAGAACCAGCCCGAGGCGGCAGCGGACGTCGGCCTCGTCGCACGCGTCCGGCGGCGGCTCGGCCAGTGCCCGGCGCAGGAAGAACGCCGCGCTGTCGAGGGCACCCCGGCGGCCGGCCCGGTCGGCGGCGTCGCAGAGGGTGGACACGGTCGCGGGATCGGCCGCCGCGTCGGTGCGCAGGAGGTGCAGAGCGATCGTCTCGGTGTCGCCCCGCTCGGCGGCCAGCACCCGGGCCGCCCGGGCATGCGCTCCGGCGCGCTCCCCGGCCGGCATCCCGTCGTAGAGCGCACCGGCCACCAGCGGATGAGCCAGCGCGTAGTCGCCGCCGGCCCGATCGAGCAGCCCGGCGGCCTGGAGACGGTCGGCGAGCCGGGCGGCCACGGTGGCGTCCACCCCGGCCAGCGCGCGGGCGTGCCGCAGCGGCGCCGCCCGGCCGAGCACCGCGAACGACCGCGCCAGCTCGGCCGACCCGGACGGCAGGCGCGACAGCTGCCGTTCGACGACCCGCCCGACCTGCTCGGCGCCGAACGCGCCCAGCCGTGCGGCCAGGTCGTCGTCGGGCTCGGCCCGCTCGGCGGCGACCTGGTCGAGCAGCGCGCCGAGCAGGAACGGGTTGCCCGCGCTGGCCGCGTGGCAGGCCGGAGCGAACCCCGGCGTGGCGGTGGGCAGCCGCGCCGCGACCATCGCCTCGACCGCGGCCGGCCCCAGCGGACGCGGGCGCACCGGGGCCTCGGCGGCCGCGGCGAGCAGTTCGGCCAGCAGGTCGGGCTCGGCGGGCGGCTCCCCGGCCCGGACCGCGCACAGGATGCCCAGCCGCACCGCCGGGAGCTGCCGGGCCAGCTGCCCCAGCCAGCGCAGCGACGGAGCGTCGGCCCAGTGCACGTCGTCGATGACCAGCAACGTCGGCCCGCGCTCGGCGAGGCCGCAGGCGAGCCAGGTCAGGCCGTGCGCGGCCGCGTACATCGCGTCACCGGCCAGCGACGGCTCGGCGCCGTCGGCGTCGGCGTCGAGCGCGCGGCGCGCGAGCGCGGCCGCGCCGGTCGCGAGTCCGGCCCACTCGGGGCCGGTCCGGACCGGCGCGAACAGCTGCCGGGCGATACCCCAGCCCGCGTCGTGCTCGAGCGGCCCGCCCCAGGCGGTCAGTACCCGGACGCCGTCCGCGCCGGCGACCGCGGAGAGCAGGCTCGACTTGCCGATCCCGGCCGGGCCCTCGACGACGATCACGCGCCCGGATCCGCGGCACACCTCGTCGAGCTGGCGGCCGAGTGCGGCCAGCTCCGCATCACGGTGCAGCAGCGTGCGAGGCACGCCCAGACCGTAGGCCGTACCGCGCGCCACCGGTAGCTCGTAGCGGGAAGCGGACAGTGGCCGAAACCTCGTGGTGGCCACCACGATTCGCCCGGGTACCACGAACCCCGATCCTCGATCGCATGACGACCTACGCCTTAGGACACACCCACGACGAGTACGAGCGCCTGCGGATCCAGGCGCGCCGCTGGGAGGCCGCCACCGGGCGGGTCCTCGACGCGGTCGGCCTCGCGCCCGGCGCCCGCTGCCTCGACGCGGGCTGCGGCCCGGGCGAGACGATGCGGTTGATGGCCCAGCGGGTCGGGCCGTCCGGCGCGGTGCTCGGCGTCGACAAGGACGCCGCCCTGCTGGGCCGGACGCGGGAAATGCTGCACGACGCCGGCCACCGCCACTGCGACGTCCGGGTGCACGACCTCGCCGGCCCGGACCCGCTTCCGGACGGACCGTTCGACCTGGTGTACGCGCGGCTGCTGCTGTTCCACCTGCCCGAACGGGCCGACGTGGTCAAGCGCCTCTGGGAGGCGGTGGCGCCGGGCGGGCACCTGGTGGTGCACGACTACGACCTGAGCGCGGTCAGCACCCACCCGATGCTCGACGACTTCGACGAGATGGGCCGGATCATCGGCGAGACGTTCGCGGTCGCGGGCTGCGACACCCGGGTCGGGTCGGCGCTGCCGTCGCTGATCCGGCAGGCCGGTGCCGGCGAACCCGACGGGAGCGACGTCGCCGGGCTGCTGGAGCCTCTGGCCGACGCGAGGGACTTCCTGGAGGCGACGTTCCGGAGCCTGCTGCCGCTGGCGCTGGTCCGGGGCGTCACGACCGACCGCGAGGCCGAGTACCTGCTGGACGCGCTCGATCGGGACGCCGCCCGCTACCCCGACCGGCCGGTGCTGATGCCGCTGCTGATCGGCGCCTGGAAACGGAAGTGACGCTGCGGGCCGGGCGGCGCCGGGCTCGCGTTCATGGCCACTCCGAACTACGTCGTCCTGATCCGTCGGGGCGCGGCGGCCACGCCGTGGGGATTCGCAGCCGTCGCGGACCCGCTCTACCCGGTACTCGGCAACAGCGCGGTCGTGGTCGTCATGCGGGCGGGGCGCCCTCGTCCTAGCGGTTGTCGCGCGTCGCCCGATCAGCGGCTGTCGCGGGCCGGGCACTCCTCGTAAAGTGCCTGCATTTCCGGCTTCGGGGGGCACGGTCATGCCGCTGGTGCGTAGGCTGCTCAGCCCGGCCGGGTTGCTGCTGGCGCTGCTCTGTTTCGGACTGCCGTTCGTGACCGTGTCGTGCGAGTCGCCGATGGGGTCGGTGTCGACGAACGTCTCCGGCGCCGCGGTCGTGGTGGACGCCCGGCCCGACGTCGAGGGGACGGGGATCTTCGTCGGCGCCGGGTCGGGCTCGGACGTGGACCCGTCGTCGCCCGACGTGTCCACGACGAACCGGGTCAAGGGCGGGCTGGCGCGGCTGTTCGTCGCCGGAAGCGTGGTGCTGACGCTGGTGGCGTTCGGGTTGAGCTGGGTGCCCAGGTCGCGGTGGTGGCCGGCGGGCGCCGCGGTGGCGTGCGTGGGCGCGATCGGCCTGCTGGCGATCGGGGTGTCGGCGTTGCGTGCGGCGCTGATCGGCGTGCTGGGGGAATCGCTCTCGTCGCTGGGCGAGTCGTACGCGCGGGCGGCCGCCCGGGACATGGTCCACGTCCGGTTCGGCCCGTGGGTGGTGGCCGCCCTCCTCGCCGCCGCCGCGACCGCCCTGGCCGCCGAGGCCGTCCGCCGGCGTCCCCTCCCTCGCGCCGCCGCCCCACCCCCCGGTGGGCCACCGCCGGCCGGGTTCAGCCGAGGCTGAGCTGGTCCAGCAGGAACGCCTCGGCCCGCACGCCCTTCGGGAACATCTCGAGCGACACGCTCTCGTCGATGCCGTGCCAGCGGCTCGACGGGTCACCCACGCCGGTCACCAGTACGGCCGCGCCGGGGAAGGTGCGGGCGAACTCCGCGATGAACGGGATCGACCCGCCGATCCCCGACTCCACCACCGCGTTGCCGTACGCCTCCGCGAACGCGGCCCGCGCCGCGTCGTAGGCCCACCCGCTGGAGTCCAGGCTGAACGGCTCGGCCATCCCCGAGTGCGGCCGCACGTCGACCTGCGCACCCCACGGCACGTGCGAGCGCAGGTGCCCGGACAGGAGCTCCCGTGCCGTCGCCGCGTCTTCGCCCGGCGCGATCCGCAGGCTCACCGCCGCCCGGGCCCGCGGCAGCAGTACGTTCGAGGACGCCGCGACCGACGGTGCGTCGATGCCCAGCACCGCGATCGCCGGCGCCTGCCAGGCCCGCTCGGCGACCGTGCCCGACCCCAGCAGGCCGACGCCGTCGAGCAGCCCGGCCTCGGACCGGAACGTCTCCTCCGGAAGGTCGACGGCGGCCGCGTCGGTGCCCTGGTTGCGCCGCAGCCCGGCGACCGCGACCTCGCCCTTCTCGTCGTGCAGGCTCGCCAGCGTGTGGCAGAGCGCGGTCAGCGCGTCGCCGATCGGGCCGCCGTAGACCCCGGAGTGCACCGGGTTCTCCAGCATCGAGACCTCGACCACCACGTCCACCAGCCCGCGCAGGCTGGTCGTCAGCCCCGGCACGTCGACGCTCGGATTCGCCGCGTCCGCGATCACGATCACGTCGGCGGCGAGCAGCGCCCGGTGCTCGCGCAGCAGCGCGAGCAGGGTCGGGGAACCCGACTCCTCCTCGCCCTCGATGAACAGCGTGACGCCGACCGGTGGACGGCCCTCGTAGGCGCGGAGCACCGCCAGGTGCGTCATCACCCCGGCCTTGTCGTCGGCCGCGCCGCGGCCGTAGATCCGGCCGTCGCGCTCGGTCGGCTCGAACGGCGCCGAGGTCCAGAGCGCCGGGTCACCGGTCGGCTGCACGTCGTGGTGCGCGTACAGCAGGACCGTCGGCCGGCCCTCCGGCGCGGGCCACCGTGCGACGACCGCGGGCGCGCCGCCGTCGGCGCGCAGGATCTGCACGCTCTCCGGCCCGAGTGCCCCGGCCAGCTCCGCGACCAGCGCCGCGCTCGCCTCGGTGTCGGCGGCGTGCGCCGGGTCGGCCCAGATGCTGGGGATGCGGACGAGACGCTCGAGGTCGGCGCGGGCTCCGGGGACCACGGCGTCGACCGCTGCGGCGATGGCTTCTCGGGACATGCCCCCGATCCTAGTCAGCGCCCGTCTTCCGGCATTCCGGGCGGGAAGACCACGCCCTCGTGCAGCACGAAGCAGCTGTAGGGCTCGTCCTCGAGCGTGTGGACGACCGCGTAGACGTCGTTGGCGCGCCGGGAGAACTCGTGGCGCCGGACGACGCCGTACTCGAGCGGCACCGGGTGGCCGGCGCGGGCCAGGCCGAGGTCACGCCCGTGGGCAGGACGTGCCCTCGTTCAGGCAGGCCACCACGCGCGCCATCGACGGCGACGACATCACGTTCACGTAGTCGGCGTGGTCGCTGATCGGCCGGTGCAGCTGGTCCGGGAACGAGTCGACCGCGTACGACGTCCCGGCCGGGACGTCGTAGGTCAGCGTGTAGGTCAGCTTCGGGATCGCGACCGTCCCGCGCGGGCACACGCCGTCCGCCGACGGGAAGACCACGTGGGCCCGGTGGCTCGCGCTGTCCAGGCTCGCCGCGTCCCAGCAGCTCGGGAACTCCAGGATCCGGGTCAGTCCCCGCCCGCCCGGGCACAGCGGATACTTCTCGCTGCTGACCCGGTCGGTGAACCCCCGGCAGGTGAACCGCGCGTGGGCGTTGCCGCCGCCGTTCGTGTAGGCCTTGGCGTCGCCGGCGATCACCCGCAGGAAGCGCGGCGGCGCCACGACCTTCGTCCGGGGGTTGCCGGAGAACGTGATCGACACCTGCGGCCGCAGCACGCGCCCGGTGTTGCGGTCGGCCGCCGACTCCCCGGCACGGAGCGCGTCGGTGCCGGTCCGGTCGCGCAGCACCGGCCAGAAATACGCCGACCGGTCCGTCCGGTCCCGGCAGGTCGTGGTCGCAGAGGCCAGGCTCAGATCGGTCGAGCCCGCGGACGTCGTCGTGTTCCCGACGTAGTCGTGCAGGTGGTGCGATCCGTTCCGGATGCCCGGGGTGACGATCATGTTGTCCGGGTTGTAGTGGCCGTTCTCGTTGTTCCCGCAGCTCACGCCGTACGTGCGCACCGGCGGCTCGGCCGCCGCCGGGGGGACGGCGGAGATCGCGACGTAGTCACTCCCGGCCGGCCCGGTCGCCGGGTGCGACGGATGCGACGGGTGGTGCACCGGTTCCGCTCTACTTCCGATGAGGACGACGCCCAGCGCGGCACCGCCGGCCATGGCCAGAACCGCCACCAGCGCGACGATGCCCACCAGCCCTCTCTCCGACACGCTCTCCAGCATCGGTCGTCGCCCGGCCCGTCGCAGCGAATTCCCCACTCTCCGGCCGGCCGCCGGGACTTACTCCACAAAGGTCCCTCGCCCGCGCGGCGGCGCGGGATTCTCCTGTGGCCGCTGCGGGGAATGTCGGGGCGGTGGAGTAAGAAGGCACCCGTAAGTGCCCAGGGTTCGCGGGAGGTCCGGTTGCCGACGACGAGCGACGCGGATCCGCGCGCCGGCGCCGGTCACCGGCCCGCGCCCGGGCGCCGTCGACGCGACGAGGAACCGACCATGCACCTGCAGGAGATCACGCCCGCGAACTACGAGGCGGCGTTCGAGGTGCAGGTACGGCCCGATCAGGAAGACCTCGTCGATTCGGTGGTGAAGTCGCTGGCCGAGGCCTGGGTGTACCACCGGTACGCCTGGCCGCGGCTGATCTGCGACGGCGACGAGGTCGTCGGGTTCCTGATGGCGTTCTTCGACATCCCGTGGAGCCCCGAGCGCGATCCGCACGACCGGCGTTCGGGATTGTGGCGACTGAACATCGCGGCCGAGCAGCAGGGCCGGGGCTACGGCCGGTTCGCCGTCGAAGCCGTCTGCGACGAGGTCTACCGGCGCGGCGGCAGCCAGGCCTACGTCACCTGGAAGCCCCGCCCCGGCGGGCCCGAACCGTTCTACCTCCGCCTGGGCTTCCGCCCCACCGGCGAGACCAGCGACGGCGAAACCGTCGCCGTCCGCGACATCTGATCGTGTGACGCCGGGTCGCTCCACCGTGCCGGGGACGAGCGTGGAACCCCTACGGCTTCCTGCGGGCCGGCCCGGCCAGTACCTGGATCTCGGTGAAACCGAGCAGCCCCCAGGGCCCGTTCTCGACGCCGATGCCGCTCGATTTGTGCCCGCCGAACGGCAGATCGGGCCGGACGGCGGTGCCGTGCGAGTTCACGGTCACCTGCCCGGCGTCCAACTCGGTGGCGATCGCGGCCGCGGCGTCCGGATCGTCCGACCAGACCGAGGCCGTGAGGCCGTAGGTGGTGCGGTTCGCGCGGGCGACCGCGTCGGCGACGTCGTCGTAGACGAGGACCGGCAGGGCCGGACCGAACTGCTCCTCCTCGACGATACGGGCACCGTCTGACAGACCGGTCAGGATCGTCGGGGCGAAGAAGTACCCCGGCCGGTCCAGCGGCGCGCCGCCCGCGGCCACCGTCGCGCCCTGGGCGATCGCCTCCGACACCAGCCCGGAGACGCGCTCGAACTGCATCTTGTTGTTGATCGGACCGAGTTCCACACCCTCGACCGTGCCCTCGTCGACGTGGACGGTCCGGGCCAGGTCGGCGAGCGCGTCGACCAGGTCGTCGTGCTGGTCGCGGTGCACGTAGAGCCGTTTGGCGGCCAGGCAGACCTGGCCGTTGTTCATGAAACCGCTCCAGAAGATCGAGCGCGCCAGCTTCTGGATCGGCGCGTCCGGCAGCACGATCGCCGGGTCGTTCCCGCCGAGTTCGAGCGTGACCCGCTTCAGGTCACCCGCGGCCGCGACCGCGACCTTCCTCCCGGTCGCGGTGCTCCCGGTGAAACTGATCTTGCGGACGAGAGGGTGCGCGGTCAGGCTCGCGCCCAGCGGGTCCGGCCCGCTCACCACGTTGAGGACGCCCGGCGGCAGGACTGCGCGCAGGATCTCCCCGAGCGCGAGCGTGGCCAGCGGCGTGTACGGCGAGGGCTTCAGGACGACGGTGTTGCCCGCCCGCAGCGCCGGCGCGATCTTCCACATGGCCAGCGTCAGCGGGAAGTTCCACGGCGTGATCGCGCCGACCACGCCGAGCGGCCGCCGGTGCACCTCCGCGTAGCCGCGGTCGTCGTCGCGGACGATCTCCGGGGCGAGTTCGAGCCCCGCGTAGTAGCGCAGCCACGCCGACACCGCGTACGTCTCGGCGACGGCCTCCTTGAGCGGCTTGCCCTGCTCGGTGGTGAGGATCGCGGCCAGACCGTCGCGGGACCTGTCGACGGCGTCGGCGGCCGCGAGGAGGGCCTGCCGGCGCCCGCCCTCGTCCCGGCGCCAGGTTCCGTAGGCCGCATCGGCCGCGCGGACCGCGGCGTCGAGCTGGTCTTCCGAGACCGCCGGAGCCTCGGCGAACGTGGTCCCGGTGGCCGGGTTGATCACCCCGAAGTGCTCTGCGGTCTCGACCGCGGCGCCGTCGGTCGGCCCTTCCCCCGTTGTCGGTGACCGTGCTCCAAGTGACGGGGATGGCGTCGGAGGCGGGTCCGGTGCCGGTCGCAGTGAGTCTGCACTCGTCCCGGGAGGCGGCACACGCGGCGCTGCGGGAGCTGACTCGACTGCACCAGACGCACTCCGGCCGATTGCGGATGGGTCCGGCGTCCTGGTGGATGTGGCCGCGCATGGTCGACTCTCACCGGCCGATCGGCCGCGACGAGTCCGGCAGTATCGCTCCGGTGGCGTCGTAACGCCGAAGCAGGAGCACGACCGGCCGCGCTGCCGACGGTGTGTCCCGTACAGCAGAACTGCTGTAGATAATGCTTGATGTTGGGTTTCTGCTCTTAGCCAGGAAGCTCCGGCGGAGGGCTCGTGGTCCGGCGGGACCGTCCTCGACGGGGCAGCGGGGTGACATCCTCCTGGAGCATCGACGTGATGCTGTCTGCCACATATTCAGGAACGTCACCCTTGAGCGCGTCGATAGCGCGGCGCTCGCGGCGCTCGCGGCTCTGAGTACGGATCCACTCAAGCGCGACCGTCGCGAGGTGTTTCATGACCAGCGCCACCAACACGGGAGTGCCTACGTGTAGCAACGCTGAGGAGATGTCTGCGGCCACCAGCCCGGAGCCCTTCTCGCTCTCGGACTAGTCGAGCCGGGCACACGAACTCAGCCCGACCAGTCCCAATGCACGACTGATCAAGCTGAGTCCGCCAGCATCGGGCTCAGGAAGCCAAACTCGCAGGGGCCACCGCTGCACTCCCCGGGCCCTCGCAGGATCAACTCATTTCGTACTGGCGAAAGAGCTTGGGTAATCCAACGAGGCGGGCGACCACTACCACTTGCGATCGGCCCAATTGGTCAATCGGTCAAGGGCCGTTATCACGATCAAGGTAAGTCTAAGGCCGTTGGCAACTGGGAGCAACGGCTGGTCGGTCTTGCAGTGACGGTCCGTGCTCTGCCGCGCGGCCGAGCGGCTTTCGCTGCCGCCCGGGTCCGGGGCGGTGTGCCCGCCGGGCCGTGCCGCGCGCTAGCAGCGGCAGGCCCGAAGCGGGCGCACCGCAGACCCGGCCCGAGGGTGCGGCGGCGGAACAGCCGGCGGCGGCCGTAGGCCGCCCTTGCACAAGTAAATGAACTTCAATCGGCTCCGCTTACGCGGGCGCCTGCGGCGCGAGATTTTCGAGGACTGAGCCATGAGCGATGAGGCGGGATCGGATCGGCCGATCTGGGAAGTCGCGGGGATGCCACGCGAGACATTCGAGGGGATTTTCGCGTGGGGGCGGTCGGGGAAGCTGGGGGCGTTGCACGATCAGGTGCGCGGGGTCGGCGGCTGTGCGCGTCCGGTGCATCTGGCGGGGGCGGCTCGCGCAAAGAGATTGTGCCGATGCGGCAGTTGTTCACCACGCGCATCGTGCTGCGGGTCGATGAACTGGGGCAGGCCGATCTGGTTCTCGGTGGCGGCGCGACGGCCCGGGGTGCGCACGCGCATCTGATCCCGGCTGACGAGTCGACGGGTGCAGGGATCGGCTACGTCAACGGGGACGACCGGGCTACCCCGATCCGGGTCCGGGCCGGTTACACGTCCGACTCCGACATCGACTGGATGTGCCTGACCTACGCCCCGGCCATCACCGGGCCGTAAGCGGGGGCACGTTCGCTGGGCCGGTGGCGCCGCTCGCACAAGGCGGGCACGACTCGCGCGCGTCCAACGGCGCGGCCGGCGCAGCGAACCCCCATTCCGCGGTGACCTCACCGCCCATTCCCAGACAGGAGAAAGGACCATGTCATGCTCGGATTCGGCAGTGCCGACGATCCGTTGTTCACCGCTGCTGACACTGATGGGGCGGCGCTGCCGACGCTGCGGCCCCGCTTCCACCCCGACGACACCGACCCTCGCCATGACGACGGCGCAGACGATGACGGCCGGACCGAACAGGCATCCGGTCGCGGTCGTGATCGCCGGACGGCTCGCCGGTCGCTACGCCTCAAGCTCGGCGCCGTCGGTCTCGTCCTGGTGCTGATCCTTGCCGCGTTCGGCCTCGCGGGCGGACTGCTGCGGCCTGACCCTCCGCCCGATCGGCCGGACCTGCGGGTCATGACCTGGTGGTGGGACGCGTTCGACACGTTCCCCGAACCACTCGGGTCCGGCCCATGGAAGCAGTCGGTGTGTGACGGCGACACCGGCAACGCACAGAAGGCCGTCGACGCCGAGATACGGCGGCAGACGACCGAGTGGCCCCCGGCTGAGTTCGTGGTGTCCGTCGAGTCCACGGACCTGACGTACACCACGACCGGTGAGGACACCGCCGAGGTGCGGTTCACCTCGATCACGGAGTTCTACCCGCGCGGGGAAGACGGGTTCGACTTCTGGGCCGCGCCGGATCAGGACTGGACCGTGACCACGAAGCGAGACGGCGATCAGTGGTGCGTGCATCGGATCGCGGTCACGTATCGGGCGGGTTTCGACCCGGCAGAACAGACCCCCACCTACGGCGGGGGCGGTCTCATCGGCAACGGCGGTGACTCGTCGGGTGAGGCCGGAGACGACGACACGATCGGAGGTGGCATCCAAGGAGAAGCACACCGCTGACCCATCACAACGGATCGCCGCGAAAGGAGTTGGTGGCGGCTAACCGGTGGCTGGTTCCTTCGTCTGACGGGGAACCGGCCATCGGCGTGTTCGGGTCGGCTAGTCGGCGAGTGCGCGGTAGATCGCAGCGACCGAAGACATAGAACGGATGGTTCCGTCGGCGAGCATCGCGGGCAGGCTGGCGCGCGGCACGAGGATGGTCTTGAGTCCGGCAGCCTGCTCCATCGAGTCCAGCGTGGGTGTGGATCGTTCGACCGCGCCGGTACCGGTGAACGCGTGCACCATGTTCGTGTTTTTACTGGAGTCGTCGTAGAAGGCGCCGACCGCGTGTAGCCCGTCGCGGCAGACGTATCCGGTTTCCTCGACTAGTTCACGAGCGGCTGCCTCGGCGGGGTCTTCCTCGGGGGTGAAGCCTCCGCCGGGCAGTTCGGTGGTTCGGCTACCGGCGCCGTGCTTGTACTGCGTGACGAGGATGGCTTGATCGTCGGTCGTGAAAGCAAGCACGAGAGCGACGTGTGGGCGGACAGCCAGGAAGTAGTCCGTCTGGCTGCCGTCGGGGAGCTCGACCCGGTCGCGGCGGATGGTGGCCCATCGGCTCGGGAACGCGATGTCACTGTCTAGGACACGCCAGGGTGCGTTCATCGGGGATGTGCTCCGGGGTCGGCCGGTCCGGTAGTTGCGACGCCCTGAGGGTCGGGTTCGACGGTGATGGCGTGCAGTCCGGCGGCGGGCAGCATGGCCGTGACGGTATCGGCTGCGCCCGGCTGGCAGAGGACAAGCCACGCCGCGCCGGTTCCGCCTCCGCCGCACGGCTTGGCGGCCAGCACGCCCGGCAACGCGTGCAGCTTCTCTTCCACACGGGTGTCGACTACGGCCGGATGCAACGCGCGCTGAAGCTGCCGGACGGCGTGCAGGTGCTCGGCCAGTGCGGGGAGGTCGCCACAGGTGAGGGTGGCGGCAATGGGGGCGGCTAGCTCGTTGAGGCGGCGGAGCGCGGTACGGATCGCGCCGTCGTCCTGTTGGCGTTGGGCGATGACGTCGACCAGATTTCCGGAATCCCGGGTTCCGCCGGGATGCGCGAGAACAAAAGCACTGGTCAGGGCGGGGGCAAGGGTGATCCGCGCGCCAACCGCCGGCTGTTGCCCTGGGCCGATCTGCCACAGGTGACAACCGCCGTGAGCTGCGGCGTACTGGTCCTGACGGCCTCCCGCGATACCGGCCGACCTCTCGGCGGCTGCGGCGAGTTCGGCCAGCGCATCGCGGCTCACCTCGTATCCGCTGTAGCGGGCGCACACGGCGGTGACGGCCACACCCTGAGCGGCAGAGGTACCTAGACCGGTTCCGGGCGGCACGGGTAGCGACACGTCGATCTGGACGGCGTCGACTTTGAGACGGCCCGCGATCTCGGTTACGACGTCAGCGAGCACGGGTGGCGCCTCCGACCTCCCGCCGTCGACCGTGACCCGTACACCCGGCTGCGGGGACGGCCGGATGCGCGCACGGGCGCGGTGACCGATCGCGAGGTTGACGATCAGCGACGGTTCCCGGTCGACGGCGGGAGAGCAGTCGGTGTAGGCGCCGGTGAGGTCGCCTCGCACGGACGCGGACGCCTCGGCGGCCCACTCCGTTTCGGTGTCCGGCATCCGCCGGTCAGACGGTGGCCAGCGTGGGCGGGCGCAGTAGCGTCCCGAGACCGAATTTCCGGCGGGCGTCCTGAAGCGCAAAGAACCGATCCATGTCGTCGGACAGTCCCCACTCGGTCACCATTCGGGACGAGAAATGACCGTCGTACCGGAAGTCCCGGCGCTCCAATTCGTGATGACTCCACACGTTGACGATGTAATCGTCGGCGCCGATCTCGGTGCATAGGTCGTAGGTCGCGGCGACGGAATCGGCGTCGGAATCGGGACCGCCGAGAAGCACGTACACGCTGAGACGTATTCCGCGTTCCTGGATCATCTGTGCCGCACGCAGGCACTCATCGCGGTTCTGCTTCTTCTCCATCGCGGCGAGCGTGCGATCGTCGCCGGATTCCACACCGAGTTTGACTTGTACGACTCCGAGCTCCGCGAGGGCGTCCAACCGGTCGGGTGTGATGGATTTGACGCTGACCTCGCACGTGTATTGCTTCGCCATTCCGCGAAGCGCGGCGGCGAGTTCGCGGACACGTCGGGCGCGTAGCGGAAGGATCGCGTCTCCGAAGTCGATCAGTGAGGCGCGGCGCGCGGCGATGTCGGCGGCGACCCGATCCGGCGGCACGGGCCGGTAGGTCAGATCGCGGGCTAGGCAGAACGTGCACGAGTAGACACACCCGAAGGCCGTCATCACCACGTCATCACGGACGTCGGCGGGCTGCATCTCCAGCGACGGCAACAGGAACAGGTCATGCGGGCTGGGTGCGATCACACCTCGGGCGTCCGGCGCAACGGCGTCCACGATCGACGGTGAGGGACCGCCGGGCAAGATAGTGGTAAACGCGTCAACGAACCGGTGCGGTACTGCGGTGTAGAACGGCCCGACTCCGACCGTGCGGATACCTAAGCGCATCAGCCGGCGGGACAGCTCAGCGGAGATGTAGGCGTTTCCGGAATCGACCCACGGCGTCACCGTGTCGGCGGCGGAAATGACAACAGCGTCCGGCCGGAAGGAACAGATGCGCTCTACCGTCTCGTCGTAGATAGCGGCGTCACCTTCGGCGGCGGCGGCCACGTATCGGAAGTTGTCGAACAACTGGCGCCACGGAATATAGGTTTCCGCGCCCGTGGCGTCGGCGTTGAGAACGATCGGGGAATGACCGGCGCGAGTGAGGTAGCTCGCGTGATAGCAGAGTTCCAGCGGAAGGCGGTCATTGTGTGAACCGGCGATCCGCAGATACGGAGGCTGAACGAGTAACACGTTCTGCGAGGGAATAGACGCGGTGATGGGCATTCATCATCCCTTCCGGGGCGGCTACCGAGGTCATCGGATTACCGCCTGCTACTACGCGATTGCTTTAGGTTACCGACACTGTCTGCTGAATACTTCCGGATCGACAGACACCGGGCTGCCAGCGTCCAGCGGGCGTTCCAATTCCTCACCGGACGCTGGCAGCCTTTTGTCAGCGACCCACCGGGAAGGGCCGCCTTCCCGCCGCCGGTTCCGGGCGGACGGCAGGAAGCTGATAGCGACGCATGTAGGCATCGCGGGGTGGAGGGGCGTAGCGCGCTGCCAGCGCGACCACCAACTAATCGCGGTGGCAGCCCGCTACAGCAGCCCCGGGGGCGAAGACCCTATCCTTCTATTCGCCCTCGACCGGATTCGGGCCGCTCTTCGGTCGCGGGGTCCAGCCAGCGACAGAAGCGTGTGTGCCGCTACCCGTGCTGCATGGCGGATTGCTTCGGGCCTGGGGTGAACCACGAGAAGCCGGGATCAGCGGTTCGTGCGTCGGGGCTGGGCATCGTTTCGGTCCTGACCGCGATGAGCGCGAATCCGGGTATGCGGCGGGGTAGAGGCGGCGGCGGCCATGCGGGCGGCTGGCAGATACCGGGGGGCTGGGTGGAGTTGACTCGGGCGACGCCGCGCCATCCGTTACGCAAGAGGGTTGAAGTGGTGGTCACGGCTGGGTACCGCCTTCCGGGTCGGGTTCGGGGCGGCGGAGGATGCCGACTCCGCCGTAGAAGAGGTGCGCGAGGGCTGAGAGCGTGGGGTCCGCGCGGTGCGCGGGGGTGTCCCATCGGGCGATCGGGACGGCGCGGGGCTCGGGCTGATCGCTGAGTAAGCCGCCGGGAAGGATCTGGTAGCCCTCGAACAGGGCGGTGATCTCGTCGGTCGTGCGGAAGATGTAGGGGTAGTCGCCCTCGCGGTGGAGGCGCGTGACGGGCTCGGTCTGCGACGGGGTGAGGTCGTAAGCGGTGGGATGCGCGATCACCAGTGCGGATCCGGGCACGCACTCGGCCCGGTAGGCGGCGAGCAGACGGCGCGGGCTGTCGGCCTCGGACACGTGCTGAAACACGTTGGTCGCCAGGATCGCGAGAGGCTGGGAGGGGTCGAACAGGTCGGCGAATTCCTGGCTGCCGAACACGCCTTCGGGTTTGGTCACGTTGGCGTGCAACGCGAGGGCGCTGGCGGTCGTCCCGATCCGTTCGCGGGACCGTTCGCAGACCACCTCGTCGTGGTCGACGTAGAGGATGCGCGCGTCCGGGTCGGCATCGGTGATCACGTTGTGCAGCGGCCGTTTCCAGACCGGGACGCCTGATCCGAGGTCGAGGAACTGGCGGATGCCCCGGGAGAGCAGGTGCAGGACGGCGAGGTGCCGGAACTGCGTGTTGGCCTTCGCGTCCTGGCGAAGCCGGGGAAGGTGAATCAAAAGCTTGTTGAACATGATCCGGTCGTCAGGGCGGTTGGTTCCACCGTTCAGGCAGTCCCACACCAGTCCAGGTCGCGGGAGCTCGGGCGCGGTGTCGCGGAGATAGCGGGAACGCGGATTGGTATGCACGGCGAGGTCTCCGGAACGAGGGGGTTCAGACGGTCGGGGGGTCGTCCTGCTTCTCGTGCACGTCGTCGGGGTGATGACCGTTGTTCGCAGTGACCCGCTGGCCCGGGTGCGCGTCGCACGGAATGCCGGAGACCGGGATCGGCGACGGGACGGTGTTAAGGCGCTGCATCGCCCACTCATGGGTGTCGCACGGCCACGGGTCCTGGTCGTCCGCACAGACCTTCACCAGGAGCTTCTGCGGGTTGGGGCCCGACGCCCACAATGTCAACGGCTGGTGCATCTGCAACGCAACGACGGCCAGGCTGAACTCAACGTGTTCCGTGCGCTCGGGAGTCAGAGACACGGCGCGGCTCCGTCTAGCCAAAAGACCTCGCCACCGGCGGCTCGTACCCATGCTGCACTGGCGCTGCGCATGCCCTTGTCCGTGCCTGCACGAAGCACGACTCGGCGCGCTCGGCCGACCAGAAGCGCCGCGAGACATCGATCGAATCCCGTTCCGAGGTTCCCGCCCGCCAACGGCCCAGTGTCCTGGTACACGGCGTTGACCGTGCCCATCCCGTTCTGCGCGGCGAAGTCGCGCACAGCAGCCTCAAGCGATGCCGATTCGGCCGGCCGTGGCGCGCCGAGATATGCGACGACTCCGGGCCTGTCCAAGGGTTCGTGCGGTGACAAGAAATCCGCGGTGAACATCGCGGCTCCCTTCCTCGACCAGTGGGCGTGTCACTCCGGGTTCGGAGTGCGGTGGGCCTACTCGGGAACGTCGCCGTCAGCGAGAATCCGCTAAGGTCGCGCGAAGCAAAGTGCGTCCGCGAACGATGGTGGCACGCACATTCGTAAAACGCAATGTGCGTCTCTGGGTCGACCGGGGCCTAACATTGCCGCATGGCCTTATGCGGCAGACTGACGCCCATGGCTCAGCGTCCAAGTCCCACGGTCCGGAGGCGCCGACTCGCCGAGCAACTCCGCAGGCTCCGCAAGGCCGCCGGGATCTCGCTGGAGGACGCCGCCGAGCACCTCGACATCTCGCACTCCGCGCTGTCGCGCATCGAGACCGGTCAGGCAACAGCAAGGACGGCGTACGTCGACACCCTCGCGCGTCTGTACGGAGTAGATGATCGCCAGCGAGAGGCGTTGGTGCGGCTCGCGCGCGAGGCACGGCAACGTGGCTGGTGGCACCCCTACAACGACGTATTGAACGATCAGTACGCGGCGTACATCAGCTTCGAGACCGAGGCCGTCTCGATCCGCACGTACGAACCGCAGACGGTTCCGGGACTGCTCCAGACGGAGGCTTACGCCCGCGCGCTCGTGACAGCGCAGCTACCTGAAGCGAGCGCGGATCAAGTCGACAAGCGCGTGCAGTTGCGAATGGAACGGCAAGCGCGGGTGCGCAGCGATGACCCGCTGCGACTATGGGTAATCCTGGGGGAACCCGTGCTCCGCTATCAGGTGGGCGGCCTCGATGCCATGAGGCAACAGCTCGAACATCTGCTGGAAGTCGGCGAGCGACCGCACACCACGATCCAAGTCTTGCCGTACTCGGCGGGCGCCCACCCTGGGATGGGCGGACCGTTCGTGATCCTCGGGTTCGAAGACAGCGCGGACGTGGTCTACCTGGAGAATCTCACATCCAGCGTCTACCTGGAGGCCGACTCGGAGGTTGCGCAGTATACGCTGACTTACGAGCACCTTCGTGCCGCCGCCAACAACCGCGAGCAGTCCGGACAGTTGATCCAGCGGGCACTTCGGGAGCTGAAATAGATCCACGAGAGGAGGCCGGTATGGCTGCGTTAGACCGCACCGTGTGGCGCAAGAGCAGCCGAAGCCAGGCCAACGGCAACTGCGTGGAAGTCGCGCGATCGCTCCAAAGCGTCAAGGTGCGCGACTCCAAAGACCCAGAAGGTACGTGGCTGACCATCCCTGAAGCGGCTTGGGCGAGCTTCCTGGGAGGCATCAAGAGCGGTCAGTTCGACTGACCCGAAGGCCAGGGTCGGACGCATGTAGAACCCACGTCGCCCAGACCGCTCATGGCCGGTGGTCGCGGGGGCGTATCGCGGCCGTAGAAAGAGCCGGCGAAGCCGTCCGCAATTCGCTTGTGGTTCTGATCTGCGAAAACGTGGCCGCGCCGCTGGGTGGTGCGAGGGTGGGGGCGGCGCGGCCGACCCCCACCTGTCACTCTGTGTAGCGAACCCTGTTCCTGCTTCCAGCGAGTTCGTACGCGGAAGTCTTTATCGGTTTAGAACATTTTTTGAGCCGCTGCTGTAGCAGCCGCTCATGACGTCCAGCCTCCGGAAGGTGTGGTCGGGGTGTGTTCCCCGTGTGCCACCAGCGTCGCGCCGATCGCCCGGGGCCTCGATCGCCGCGGCGACGGGCCGGGCGTTCAGCTCCGAACAGTCCGGGCGCCCCGGGGCCGGGAGTCGGCGCCCGCCTCGGCGTCGGCGCGAACGCGCGCCTCAGCCACCCCCCGTCGTGGCTGCACCGTCGTGGCCGCGCCGACCCACCTGTCTGGGCTTGTTATTTTGTGCCCGCGCACGCGACCAGCCTCGCCCGGCCGCGTGCGCACCACCGAACGTCCCGGGCCGTCAGGTCAAGGCATCCATTCGTGCCACGTCGCCCGGTGCGCGTCGAGCCACCTCTTCGCCGCCTGATCCGGCGTCCTCTTCCCCACCGTCAGGTCCCGCGCCACCGCGTTCTGGTCGTCGTCGGTCCACGTGAAGTTCTTGATCAGCTCCGCCGCGGGGCTGCCCGAGTCGACGAACGCCTTGCGGCCGACTTTGTCCAGGTCGTACGGCTGGTAGTCGCACGCGACGGCTTTCGGGTCGGCGTCGCAACCGGGCTTGTACGTCGGCAGCGCGACGTGCACGAGCTTGATCTCCGACAGCAACCACTGCGGCGCGTAGAAGTAGCCGAGCAGCGGCGTGCGGTTCTTCTGGGCGTCGCGGAACGCGGCGATCAGCTTGTCCTCGCTCCCGGCGTGGACGACGGTGTAGTCGAGCTTCAGGTTCCGGATCAGCGCGGCGTCGTTCGTGACGAACGACGGGTCACCGTCGAGGAACTGGCCTTTGCCGCCCGACTGATCGGTGCGGAACAGGTCCGCGTACTTGTTGAGGTTCCTCCAGTTCGTGACGTCCGGATACTGCGAACCCATCCACGGCGGCACGTACCAGCCGATCACACCCTTGTTGCCGGTCAGCCCGAGCTCCACCGCGACCTTCGTGTCGTCGATGTACCGCTTCCTCTCGGCGTCGTGGCCCCAGGTCTCCAGGATCACGTCGACGCCGCCGTTCGCGAGACCCTCCCAGGACGCGGCCTCGGTGAGGTCCTTCGCCACGACCGTGCAGCCGAGCTGCTGTCGTAGCAGGTAGCTCACGACCGCGACGTTCGCGGCGTATCCCACCCACGGGTTGACCGCGATCTTCACGGTTCCGCACCGGGCCGACGGGACCCCCGGCGGCGGGGTCACGGCGGTCTGCGCGCCGCACCCGGCCACCAGCATCAGCACGCACCACGCCGCGACCACCCGCCTCACCACGTCGACCCCGCCCGCTGCTTCGTGAGCTGCTGCATCAGCACTTCCTCCGTGAGCGCCACCAGGACGTTCTTCACCGATTCGCGGTACCGGGCGTCGCACTCGACGAGCCGGACGTCCGGGTCGACGCCGAGCGCCTCGCGCACCTCGTGCAGAGCGAAACGGCGGGTCGTGTCGAAGACGTTGACGCCGATCACGAACGGGAGGTCCCGCTCCTCGAAGTAGTCGATCGTGTTGAAGCAGTCCTCGACCCGCCGGGTGTCGACCAGCACGATCGCGCCGAGGGCACCGTCGACCAGGTCGTCCCAGAGGAACGCGAAGCGGTCCTGGCCCGGCGTGCCGAACAGGTAGAGCAGCAGCGACTCGTCGAGGGTGATCCGTCCGAAGTCGAGGGCGACGGTCGTGGTCGTCTTCCCCGAGACACCGGAGAGGTCGTCGATCCCGATCGACCGTTCGGTCATCTCGGCTTCGGTGATCAGCGGCTCGATCTCGGAGATCGCGCTGACGAAAGTGGTCTTGCCGACGCCGAATCCGCCGCCGACGACGATCTTGACGGCGATCGGTGGTGCGGCCGGCTCGCTAGAGCGCCCGAACACGGTCCCTGATCCTTTCGATCAATTCCGGCGCGAAGTCGGAAAGCGGCTCGTCGATCCGGAGGTATCCCTCGGTGACGAGATCGGCGACGATCACCCGGACGACCGCGAGCGGCGCCCGGAGCGCCGCGGACAGGTCCGCGATCGAGCGCGGGGCCTGGCAGAGCTCGACGATCCGCCGCGACTCGAATCGCAGCGGCGCCGCGAGCGAACCGACGGTGGCGTGCAGCTGCGTCTCGATCCGCAGCCCGTCGTGCCGGGGCCGGGTCCGTCCACCGGTGAGCATGAACGGCCGGACGACCGGGTCCTCGTCGGGCTCCGCGGGGCGGATCGGCTCGGGACGGGGATCCGGACCCCACCGCGGATGGCTCATCGCGGTAAGTGCTGCCGTGACTCCGCGATCAGAGCCGGGGTCAGCAGCGCACCGAACCGGTCGGTGAGCAGCGAGATCTCGTAGCCGACCAGCCCCAGGTCACTGTCTCCCCCGGCGACCACACCCAGGCAGCTCCCGCCGTCGATCACCGACACCAGCAGGAACCCCCGGCGCATCTCGATCATGATCAGCTTCAGCCCGTCGAAGTCGTATCGCCGCGACGCGCTGCGGGCGATGCTCGCCAGGCTGGAGACGATCGCCGCCAGCTGGTCGGCCTCGGCCCGGGTGAGCCCGTCGGACGCGGCGATCAGCAGCCCGTCCGACGACACCGCCACCGCGTCACGCACGCCGTCGGTCTGGTGCACGAAGTTGCCCAGCAGCCAGTTGAATTGGTGGCGGTCGGCCGACGTGTCAACGCTCACGGAGGTTTCCTCCATCGGGAGAGGTGCTGCTGCCGCGGTGGACGCCGTCGCGGAACGCGGCGAGACGGGCCCGCAGGGCGTCCGGTGACTCGTTCAGCAGGGCCGGGCGTTCACCCGCCGGCGGTGCGGTGATCGTCGGATGCGGCCCGGTGGCCGTGGTCGCCCGCCGTCCGCGGGGCGTCCGTTTGCGCAGGCCGTTCGTCGTCCGTTCGACGGCCTCGTCGATCGGATCGACGGTGTGGAGGTCGACGCCGAGCGACGACGGCGCCTTCCGCGTGTCGTACGCCGGGCCCTCGGGACGGCCCGGCCGCTGCGCCGGCACCGAGACGGCCCCGGCGACGACCACCGAGTCGACGGTCACCGGAGCCTCCCGCCGCAGCGCCGGCGGCGGGCGCAGGTCGTCCGACCCGGGCCGCGGCAGTTGCAGGCGGCGGCCGAGCGCCGACGCGTCGGCCGCCGTCAGCGCCGGAGCCTCGGTCAGCATGCTCGGCGGGAGCGTGATCCGGGCCGTCACGCCGGTGACCGGCGACGCCGCCAGCTGCACCTCGATCCCCATGTCGGCGGCCAGCCGGCCGACCACGTAGTGGCCGAGGAACCGGGCGGGCGCGGTGAGGAAGTCACCCTCGCCGCGCAGCCGCTGATTGGCCCGGTCGATCTCGGTGGGGTTGAGGCCGATGCCCTGGTCGAACACCGCGATCAGGTACCCGTCACCGAGCCGGCGGCCGTGGATCTCGACGTTCTCGTCCGGCGGGGAGAACGACAGGCCGTTCTCGATCAGCTCGGCGAGCATGTGCGCGATACCGCTGACCACCGACCCCGCGACCAGGACGTCGTCCACCCGGCGCAGCGTCACCCGGCGGTACTCCTCGACCTCGGACACCGCGGCCCGGATCACGTCGGCGACCGGCAGCGGCTGCGACCACTGCCGCGGGCTGGCCGCGCCGACCAGCACCAGCAGGCTCTCGGCGTTGCGTCGCATGCGGGTGGCGAGGTGGTCGAGCTCGAACAGGTTCGCGAGCCCGGCCGGGTCGGACTCCTCCCGCTCGAGCCGGGTGATGAAGCCCAGCTGCCGTCGCAGCAGGTTCTGGTTGCGGCGGCCGAGGTTGGCCAGCGATTCGGCGCTGGTGCGCCGCAGCCGGGCCTGCTCGGTCGCCAGCGAGTAGGCGGTCGCCTGGACCCGGTCGAACGCGTCGGCGACCTGCCGGACCTCGTCCGTCGCTCCCCTCGGCACGACGACCGGTGGTGGTGCGGGCGCGTCGTCGCCGGCCGCGGTCCGGCGGACCGCCTCCGGCAGCTGACGTCCGGCCAGCCGGTTGGCCTCACCGGCCAGCGCGGCCAGCGGCCGTGCGATCGATCTCGACGCGCGGAACGCCAGGTAGACCGATCCGACGACGCTCAGCAGCACGGCCACGAGCAGAACCGCCATCCGGACGGTGGCCTGGTTCTGCAGCACCTCGGCCCGGGCCCGGATCACCGAGCCGACGTGTTGCTGCAGGTCGAGCATGTCGTCGAGGACGGTCGTGAGCGCGGATTGCCAGGACTGCGGGTTGACCTGGAGCGGCCGCCCGTCGCCGGCGTCGAGGGCCACCGCCTCGAAGTACGTGGCCTCGCGTGCGGCACCGGTGTCGAGCAGGTAGGCCATCGAGGTGCGGGCGTCTTCGGACGCGTAGCGGGTGAACGTCTCGAGCGCCGCGTCCTTCGCCGAGCGCGCCGTCACGAACTGCAGGAACTCGCCTTTTCCGAACCCGCTGGCCGAGAACACGCCGTTGAGGAACGCGCGCTCCCGGGCCGTCGCCTCCTTCACGTCGGCCAGCGCCTGGAGGGCGGCCACGTTGCGGCGCAGCTCCGCGTCCGCCGAACTGTCCAGGCCGAAGTCGACGCGGCTGAGCTCGGCGACGCGCGCGGTGTAGAACGCGAACGCGGGTGCCCGGGTCCCGCCGCCGGTATCGACGCCGGCCCGCACCCCGGCGAGCCCTTCGAGCGACCGGACCGCGTCGGCCACCCGGTCGTCGACCGTGCCCCCGTCGTCCACCAGCTTCTCGACCGCGGTGCGCTGCTCGTCGACCCGGTCGCGGACGCGAGTCAGTTCGGCGCGGAACCCGGCGTTGCCGCCGAGGAGGCCGGCCGTGACGCCGCGCTCGGTCTGCAATTCCTGGACCAGGTCCTGCACCGCGAGGTCCAGCGTGACCGCCCGGGCGGTCGCGGCGGCCGAGCGGTAGTTGCCGACCTGGATCGCGGCGATGACGAGGAGCAGCACCAGCGCGGCGACGACCGGCAGGGCGAGGGTCCGGACGATGCGCCGCCCGATCGTGCTGCCGGACCGGCCGGCCGGTTCGGCCAGCTCTGCGGGGTCGGCCCTGCGCACGGACGATCAGCTCCTTCGGAGGCCGACGACTGCTGGTCCCGCCGATGGTGATCAGCGGACACGCGCGGAGGGATACCGCTGCGAATTAGAAACGGTTCACGCGTATCGCTCGCCGAACATTGGCCCCTTTTCGACCCTCAGTCAACACCCTCCCCAAAGGATTTACCGGCGGGCAACCTCGCGCGTTTGCGCAGCTCATACCGTCCGCACCCGAATTAGCGGATAGTTCCTCTCTCGCCGAGAGCTTCTAGTGCAATGTGGACGCTACCGCGCGAATAGCCGCGAGTAGGTCGTCGCCGTCCGGGGTCCCGGCCGGGTCGGCGAGCCAGATCGCCGCCAGCCCCGAGAGCAGGGCCTGGTACAGCGCACCCACCCGCGCCTCCTCGCCCTCGGGCGCGCCACCGAACATCTCGGTCAGGCCGAGCCGGGCCTCGCGGTGCGCCTCACCGAACAGCGCGCGCAGGTCGGGCTGGGCCAGCACCTCGAACTGGACCCGCCACAGCGACGGGTTGGCGGCGAACGACTCGACGACCCGGTTCCAGAGCGCGGCGAAGCGTTTCGCCGGGTCGTCGTGGACCGGCGCGCTCGCGAGCCTCCGGGAGAGGTCGTCGCCCCACTCCTCGAGCGCCTGGCGGAGGGCGGCCTGCAGCAGCGCCTCCTTGGAGCCGTAGTGGTAGCCGATCGCGGCCAGGCTGACCCCCGCCGCGGTGGCGACGTCGCGGGCGGTGGTGCGCGCGTACCCCTTGTCCTCCAGGCAGCGCTTGGCGGCGCCCAGGAGGTCTTCGCGGTTTCCCATGCCGAGGAGCCTACACATCCGTCTTGCACAGGCGTCTTACACGATCGTACTATCAGCGCATGACTTCTTCGGTTCTCGTCGTCGGTGGCAGCATCGCCGGCACCACGCTGGCCTACTGGCTGCGGCGCAACGGTTTCTCGGTCACCGTCGCCGAGCGCGCGTCCGCGCTCCGCGACGGCGGCTACAAGGTGGACATCCGCGGCGCGGCGCTGCCGGTGGTCGAGCGGATGGGCATCCTCGACGAGCTGCGGAGCTTACGGACCGAGGTGCGCTCGGGCACAGTCGTCGACGCCACCGGCAAGCGGGTGGCCGCCATGGACGGTGACACGTTCGGCGGGCGCGCCCACGGCGACGCCGAGGTGCTGCGCGGAGACCTGACCCGGCTCCTGTACCACCTCACGAAAGACGACGTGGAGTACCGCTTCGGCGAGGCGATCACCGCGCTCGACGGCAACCGGGCCACGTTCAGCAGCGGCCGGACGTCGTCGTACGACCTGGTGATCGGCGCCGACGGCGTGCACTCGACGACCCGCGCGCTCGCGTTCGGCCCGGAGGAGAACTACCTGCACGACCTGGGCTACCGGATCGCGATCGCGTCGGTGCCGAACGACCTCGGGCTCGACCGCGAGGAGGTCACCTACGTGGGCCCCGGCCGCACGACGCTCGTCTACAGCACGACGCGGGACTCGTCCGCGAAGGCGATGTTCCTGTACGAGGCGCCGGCTCGGCCCGCGTCGCTGCGCGACGTCTACGCCGGCGAGGGCTGGGAGGTGCCGCGGCTGCTCGATGCGGTCGACGCCTCGGACGACCTCTACTCGGACGTCATGACGCAGGTGACGATGGACCGCTGGTCGGCCGGGCCGGTCGCGCTGGTGGGCGACGCGGCGTACTGCGCGTCACCGGCGTCCGGGCAGGGCACGAGCCTGGCGCTGGTCGGGGCCTACGTACTGGCCGGAGAGCTGGCGTCCGGAGGCGGCTTCGAGGCCTACGAACGCCGGATGCGCCCGTTCGTCGAGCGCAACCAGAAGCTCGGGCCGGCGAACGTCAAACGGATGGTACTGAAGACGCCGCGGCAGGTGCGCGGCTCGATGCGGATGCTCGCGGTGATCGACAAGCTGCCGCTGAAGGACCGGCTGCTGGCCGCCGCGATGGCGCCGCTGCACAAGGCCGCCGGGGCGATCGACCTGCCGTCCTACGCACCCACCGGTCGGCCGCCCCGGCCTGTCGGCTAGCCGACTACCGTCCACTGTGCGCATTTCTGCATAGTTGAACGCTCACCGAGCCCGTTGACTGGCGCCGTCCGCAGTCCCTGCTCGGAAGAGAGACTCGATGAAAGTCGTTCGACTCCTCGCACTACTCGCCCTGACGCTCGGTGCGCTCGTCGCGCTGCCGGCCGCACCGGCGTCGGCCGCGATCAGCGGAATCCACGACCTCCAGGACACCGTGATCGGCCCGAAGGGCCAGAAGGTCCGGAGCCGGCAGATCCCGTGCCCGACCGGCGAAACGCTCGTGGCGGCCGGCGCGGGCGATGCCGACCTGACGAGCCTGGGCGGGAACGCCTCCGGCTTCCAGCACATCCGCGCCGCCGGCCTGATCACCGGCGATACGCCGAACAACGTCCTGTCCACCACCACCACCTGCGCACCGACGTCGCAGCTTCCGGCCGACACGACCGTCTCCACGGTCACCATCACGTCGCCCTCGACCGGCATCCGCACCGGCTTCGCCCCGTGCAAACTCGGTCAGGTGGCGTTCGGTGGGGGTGGCTACTTCGTCCAACCGGCCGGTCTCTCCACGTCGATCACGGCAAATCGCCTGATCGGGAGTGCTCCGGCTGAGGACGGATCGGGCTGGAAGGTCACCGGGGCCACACCGACCGCGTCGGACGTCCTGGTGGTCCGCACGCTCTGCGGCACGCTCAACTCGGTGCAGCCGGCGGCCACCACGGTGGCCCCGACCAACGGCACCGCCAGTCGCACCGCCACGTGCCCGACCGCCCGGGTTCCGCTGAGCGGCGGCGTCTACCTCGAGAACAAGAACGGAGGGGACTCGGCGTCCGGGATCCTCACGAGCTCGCGACGGGTCGCCAACGGCTGGTCCGGTTCCGCGAGGAACCTGGCCAGTGACGACCGGATGGTCGTCCGGGTCCGGTGCGTGTGATCTGAGCACGGGCCGGGCGGGGGCCGCCATACCCCCGCCCGGCCCGCCCGGGTACCGTCCTCATCGGAGGATGCGCGATGCGACCGATGACCGGGAAGACCTGCTTGGTGACCGGCGCCACCAGCGGGATCGGCCTGGAGACCGCGCGCGGTCTGGCCGACCGCGGCGCGCGCGTGATCGTCGTCGGCCGCGACGAGACCCGCACCGAGGCGGTCCGCCGGGAGCTCGGTGCCGACCACGGTTTCACCGCCGACCTCACCGACTTCGACCAGGTGCGCCGGCTGGCGGCCGAGGTCGGGAAGAACTACGACCGGCTCGACGTCCTGGTGAACAACGCCGGCGTGCTGGCCACGGGGCGTCGCGTGACCGCGGACGGGCACGAGACGACGTTCGCGACCAACCACCTCGGGCCGTTCCTGCTCACGACCCTGCTCCAGGATCTGCTGGAGCGCAGCGCGCCGGCCCGTGTCGTCACGGTCGCGTCGGCGGCGCACCGGCAGGTCCGCCGGATCCCCTGGGACGACCTCGCCGCGGGCACCGGCGCCGCCGCCAGGCAGGCCTATCCGCTCTCCAAGCTCGCGAACGTCCTGTTCACCCGCGAGCTGGCACGCCGCCTGAACGGCACCGGCGTCACCGCGAACTGCGTGCACCCGGGAGTGGCCCGGACGTCGCTGGGCCGGGACGTCAACGGGGTGTTCGGCGCGGTGGTGAACGTGGGGCTGCGGTTCGTGCCCGGTCCGACGGCGGGCGCCCGCACGTCGGTGTACGTGGCGAGCGCGCCGGAGGTCGGCGACGTCACCGGCGCCTACTTCGTCCAGAGCCGCCCGGTGACGCCCAGCGTCCTGGCCCGCGACGACCGGGCCGCCGCCCGCCTGTGGACGCTCAGCGAGCAGCTCACCCGCGCACCGCGATAAATGCCGGCCACCGCGGGCTCGCGCGCCCGTTCCGAGCACCGGGAACGGCCGAGCCTGGTGTGATGGGCAGGTGCTGATCACTTTCGACGCCGAGCTGTGGATCTGGGACGCCCGTCGCGACGAGACCTGGACGTTCGTCAGCCTGCCGGGTGATCCGTCGGAGCAGATCCGCCACCGCTTCGCCGGGCAGCGGCGCGGCTTCGGCGCGGTCCGGGTCCGCGCCACGGTCGGCGGCAGCAGCTGGAAGACGTCGATCTTCCCGGACGCGCAGCGCGGCGCGTACGTGCTGCCGGTCAAGAAGGCGGTCCGCACGGCCGAAGACCTCGACGCCGGCGACACCGTCGCCGTCACCGTCGAGGTCCTCGACTTCTAGGACTATCGGCTACCCGAGCCGGGTATTCCGCGAAGCACTGGTCGGAAAGGACATGCCGTGGCGCGTCTTGGTGAACCGTCCCATCGCCGTGTACCGCCGTGGAACCGCATCCTCGTGATCGGGGTGGTCCTCGTCGCGGTGATCTTCGCGTTATGGGCCCTCACGACCGGGGCGATCCGGTTCTTCGGTGACGACGACCCCCCGGCGGCGACCCGCACCATCCAGCCCACCCAGGGCGACCCGAAACCCGTCACCGACGGCGACCTGCAGATGCAGCTGCGCTCGCTGAAGTCGTCCGGGCCGCGCACGCTCACCGCGACCGTGTCGGTCCGCAACCGCACGGCCGCGTTCGTCTCGTTCTACGGCGAGAGCCAGGAACTCGTCAGCACCGAGAGCCGCACGGTCGCCGGCCAGGTCTCGCTCACCTCGCTCGAACCGCACGAGGCCACCACCGTCGACCTCGTCTTCACCGTGCCCGAGGGCTTCCACGCCGCCCAGCTGCAGCTGCACGCCGCCCCCGGCACGGCCGGCGTCCCGATCAAGCTGGATTAGTACTTGCAGCGCAGCACCGCCATGCTGTGCGCGGGCACCGGGATCTCGCTGTCGGCCTTCAGCTCGGCCGCCCGGTCCGGGGCCGCGGCGAGCAGCGGATCGGCGGTGTCGGCTGCCACCTCCCAGGCCCGCCCGTACTCCTCGCCCGGCAGCGTGCAGGTCAGTGCCGTCTCCGACGGGTTGAACAACAGCAGGAACGAGTCGTCGGCGATCGGCTCGCCCAGGGCGTCGGACTCGTGGATCCCCTGGCCGTTGAGGTAGACGACGATCGCCCGGGCGCCGTCCGAGCCCCAGTCGTCGGCCTCCATCGGCCGGCCGTCCGTGCGCAGCCAGGCGATGTCCTCCAGGCCGGTGTCCCCCACCGGCTGCCCGGAGAAGAACCGCCGGCGGCGGAACAGCGGGTGCTCGGCCCGCAGCCGGATCAGCGACGCGGCGAACCGGGTCAGCACCTCGTTGTTCCGGGCGTCCTCCCAGTCCACCCACGACAGCTCGCTGTCCTGGCAGTAGACGTTGTTGTTGCCCTGCTGGGTGCGTCCCAGTTCGTCGCCGTGCGAGATCATCGGGACGCCCTGCGACAGCAGCAGCGTCGCCAGGAAGTTGCGTTTCTGCTGCTCACGGAGGCCGACGACGTCCGGGTCGTCGGTGGCGCCCTCGACCCCGGAGTTCCACGACCGGTTGTGGCTCTCGCCGTCGTTGTTGTCTTCGCCGTTGGCCTCGTTGTGCTTCTCGTTGTAGGAGACCAGGTCGGTGAGCGTGAACCCGTCGTGGGCGGTGACGAAGTTGATCGACGCGATCGGCCGCCGTCCGTCGATCTCGTAGAGGTCCGACGAGCCGGCGAAGCGGGACGCGAAGTCGCCGAGCGTCCCGGGCTCGCCGCGCCAGAAGTCGCGTACGGTGTCGCGGTACTTGCCGTTCCACTCGGTCCACAGCGGCGGGAAGCCACCGACCTGGTACCCGCCGTCGCCGACGTCCCAGGGCTCGGCGATGAGCTTCACCTGGCTGACGATCGGGTCCTGGTTGACCAGGTCGAAGAACGCCGCCAGCCGGTCCACCGAGTGGAACTCCCTGGCCAGCGCCGACGCGAGGTCGAAGCGGAACCCGTCCACGTGCATCTCGGTGACCCAGTACCGCAGCGAGTCCATGATCAGCCGGAGCGACTCGTGGTGCCGCACGTTGAGGCTGTTCCCGGTGCCGGTCGTGTCGTAGTAGTGCTGCCGGTCGCCGTCGACCAGGCGGTAGTAGGCCGCGTTGTCGATGCCCTTGAAACTGAGCGTCGGACCCAGGTGGTTGCCCTCGGCGGTGTGGTTGTAGACGACGTCGAGGATGACCTCGATCCCGGCGCGGTGCAGCGCCTTCACCATCGACTTGAATTCCTGCACCTGACCGCCGTGGCCGCTGAACGAGGCGTAGCCGTTGTGCGGGGCGAAGAAGCCGATCGTGTTGTAGCCCCAGTAGTTCGAGAGGCCGCGCTCGAGCAGCCCGCTGTCGTGCACGAACTGGTGGATCGGCATCAGCTCGACCGCGGTCACCCCGAGGCCGCGCAGGTACTCGATCATCACCGGGTGGGCCAGCCCCGAGTACGTCCCCCGGACGTCCGCCGGGATCCGCGGGTGCTGGGCCGTCATGCCCTTGACGTGCGCCTCGTAGATCACGGTCTCGTGGTACGGGATGCGCAGCGGCCGGTCGCTGGCCCAGTCGAAGAACGGGTTGATCACGACCGAGTACATCGCGGCCGCCGCCGAGTCGGCGTCGTTGAACGAGGCCGGGTCGCCGAAGTCGTACGAGAACAGCTCCTGGCCCCAGCGGTACTCCCCGTCGATCGCTTTCGCGTACGGGTCGAGCAGCAGCTTGTTCGGGTTGCAGCGCAGGCCGGCGGACGGGTCGTAGGGCCCGTGCACCCGGTAGCCGTACTTCTGCCCGGGAACGATCCGGGGCAGGTACCCGTGCCAGACGAGTGCTTCCCGTTCCGGCAGGTCGATCCGGGTTTCGGTGCCGTCGTCGTCGAACAGACACAGCTCGACGCGCTCGGCAGCCTCGGAGAACAACGCGAAGTTGGTGCCTCCCCCGTCGTACGAAGCGCCGAGGGGATAGGGAGAACCGGGCCAGATGGTCACGCGCCAACGGCTTCCCACGAACACCGGGGATTAACCACCCGAACTTCGGTACTCTTCGGTACCGAAGAGTACCGACCCGCCGTCCCGAGGAGCGACATGTCCGGACGCATCGCCGGGGCCGCCGGGCTCCTCCACGGCCTGGCGTCGGTGCTCAACACCGCGAACGCGCTCCGCTCGTACACCGGACCGCGCCGCGCGGCCATCCCCTCGTTCGCCGCCGGCGCGCTCACGTCCGAGCTGCCGCTCGCGGCCGCGGTCACGACGCTGCTGCCGCAACTCGGCCTCGCCGCGGCCGGCGGCCTGCGCAGCCGCACCGGCCGGGCCGGCCTCGCGCTCTCGCTGGCCGCCGCGGCCGGGCTGGTGGCGGTCGCCCGCGCGTCCGACGAGGCTCCCGCGATCCTCGACGACGCGCTCACCGGCACCCTCGGCCTCGACTACCGCAGCCGGGTGCGGCACCCGGTCCGGCCGGGCCCCGACGCACCGCTCGGCCCGCGGCCGGGCGTCGTACGCACGTTCCAGGTCCGGCGGCGCTACGCGCTCGACGTCGACATCCCGTACGGCCCCGCCGGCCTCCGTAACCATCTGGACGTCTGGCGGCGCGCGGACCTGCCGCTGGACGGGGCCGCGCCGGTACTGGTGCAGGTGCACGGCGGGGCCTGGACCGTCGGCAACAAGCGCGAACAGGCGTTACCGCTGCTCAGCCACCTCACCGAGCGGGGCTGGGTGTGCGTGTCGGTCAACTACCGGCTCGGTCCCCGCGCGACCTGGCCGGACATGATCGTCGACGTCAAGCGGGCGGTGGCCTGGGTCAAGGAGAACATCGCCGAGTTCGGCGGCGACCCGGGCTTCGTCGCGATCACCGGGGGCTCGGCCGGCGGCCACCTCGTCGCGCTGCACGCGCTCACCGCGCCGGACCGGCGCTGGCAGCCCGGGTTCGAGGACGTCGACACCTCGGTGGCGGCCGCCGTCCCGTTCTACGGCGTCTACGACTGGACCGACCCCGCCGACGCCGGGCTGGTCCGGCTGATCGAGCGGGCCGTGATCAAGCGGAGCCTCGCCGACGCCCCGGACGAGTACCGGAGCGCCTCGCCCCGGTTCGCGATCCGGCCCGACGCGCCCCCGTTCTTCGTCCTGCACGGGACGAACGACTCGCTGGTGCCGGTGGCCACCGCCCGCGAGTTCGCGAGCGAGCTCCGGGCGGTGTCGACGTCGCCGGTCGCCTACGCGGAGTTCCCCGGTGCCCAGCACGCGTTCGAGATCTTCAGCTCACCGAGGGCCCACGCCTGCGCCGAGGCCGTCGAACGCTTCCTCGGCGTCGTGTACGGAGCCCACGACTCCGGGCGCGCGTCCGCGCTCCCCCTCCCGGATTGAGAGCAGGCTGGTCAACCGCCTGACACCGACCTCCGACACAGGGTGAAACCCGCCGCAAGACTTGATCTATTCAAGAAAAGGCGGCTATGTTCATCCGGTGACGTCCGACTTCGCAGCTCAGCTGCGGGGGGCCTCGCTCCGCGTGACCCGGCCTCGTCTGGCCGTGCTCGGCGTGCTGCGCGACCACCCGCACATCGACACCGACACGGTGATCGCGCTGGCCCGTGCGGAGCACCCGACGATCTCGCACCAGGCGGTCTACGACGTGCTCCGCGCGTTGACCGACGCCGGCCTGATCCGGCGCATCCAGCCGGCCGGTGCCACCGCCCGGTACGAGACCCGGGTGGGAGACAACCACCACCACGTCGTGTGCCGCGCGTGCGGTGCGATCGAAGACGTCGACTGCGCCGTCGGCGACGCCCCCTGCCTGACCGCCTCCGACAACCATGGTTTTGTGGTCGACGAGGCGGAAGTCGCCTATTGGGGCTTCTGCCCCGACTGTGCGACGCATCGCATTGCCCAGTGATCCGCTGTTGGGAAGGAAGCAGATGAGTTCCCCAGAAGGTGCCGGCGGCTGCCCGGTCGACCACGGACAGCACGGCGGTAGTGAGAGCGAGAACCCGGCGCTCAAGGCGCCGACCCCGCACGGGCACCGTCCGCGCTCGAACAAGGACTGGTGGCCCAACCAGCTCGACCTCTCGGTCCTGCACGCCCACTCGTCCAAGGGCAACCCGCTGGGCGAGGACTTCAGCTACGCGGCCGAGTTCGCGAAGCTGGACGTCGACGCGCTGAAGCAGGACATCATCCAGACCCTCACCACGTCGCAGGACTGGTGGCCGGCCGACTTCGGTCACTACGGCGGCCTGATGATCCGGCTGAGCTGGCACGCCGCGGGCACCTACCGCATCGGCGACGGCCGCGGCGGTGCCGGCGACGGTGCGCAGCGGTTCGCGCCGCTCAACAGCTGGCCCGACAACGGCAACCTCGACAAGGCCCGCCGCCTGCTCTGGCCGGTCAAGCAGAAGTACGGCCAGAAGATCTCCTGGGCCGACCTGCTGGTGCTGGCCGGCAACGTCGCGCTCGAGTCGATGGGCTTCAGGACGTACGGCTTCGGCTTCGGCCGCGTCGACGTCTGGGAGCCCGAGGAGATCATCTGGGGCCAGGAGGACGACTGGCTGGGCGAGGCCCGCTACGTGGGCGACTCGGAGATGGTCGCCGACCTCGGCGCCACCGAGATGGGCCTCATCTACGTCAACCCCGAGGGCCCGCGCGGCAGCGGTGACTTCAACGCCGCCGGTGCGTTCATCCGGGAGACGTTCGGCCGGATGGCGATGAACGACGAGGAGACCGTCGCGCTCATCGCCGGCGGCCACACGTTCGGCAAGACCCACGGCGCCGGCGACCCCGCCCAGGTGGGCCCGGAGCCCGAGGGCGCGCCGATCGAGGCCCAGGGCCTGGGCTGGCTGAGCAGCCACGGCACCGGCAAGGGCGGCGACACGATCACGTCCGGCCTCGAGCTGACCTGGACCGACAAGCCGACCGAGTGGAGCAACCGCTTCTTCGAGATCCTCTTCGGCTACGAGTGGGAGCTCAGCACCAGCCCGGCCGGCGCCAAGCAGTACGTCGCCAAGGACGCCGAGGCGATCATCCCGGACCCCTTCGATCCGTCGAAGAAGCACCTGCCGACGATGCTCACCACCGACCTGGCGCTGCGCTTCGACCCGATCTACGGACCGATCTCGAAGCGGTTCCTGGAGAACCCGGACGAGTTCGCGCTGGCGTTCGCCAAGGCCTGGTACAAGCTGCTGCACCGTGACATGGGCCCGGTCAGCCGCTTCCTCGGCCCCTGGGTCGCCGAGCCGCAGCTCTGGCAGGACCCGGTGCCGGCCGCCGAGGGCACCGCGGTCAGCGACGCCGACGTGGCGTCGCTCAAGAGCTCGGTGCTCGACTCCGGCCTGAGCGCCTCGCAGCTCGTGCAGACCGCGTGGGCGTCGGCCGCGAGCTACCGCTCCACCGACAAGCGCGGTGGCGCCAACGGTGCCCGCCTGCGGCTCGAGCCGCAGCGCAGCTGGGCCGTGAACGACGGCACCAGCGCGGTCATCGAGAAGCTCGAGGGCATCCGGAGCGAGTTCAACGCCGCCGGTGGCGCTCAGGTCTCGCTCGCCGACCTGATCGTGCTGGCCGGTTCGGCCGCGATCGAGAAGGCCGCCAAGGACGGCGGGGTCGACGTCACCGTGCCGTTCCACGCGGGCCGCACCGACGCCACGCAGGAGCAGACCGACACCGAGTCGTTCGCGGTGCTCGAGCCGCGCGCCGACGGGTTCCGCAACTACCTGCGGTCGGGTGAGAAGCTGCGTCCCGAGGAGCTGCTCGTCGACCGCGCGTACCTGCTGAACCTGACCGCGCCGGAGCTGACCGTGCTGGTCGGCGGCTTGCGGGCGCTCGGCAACAACGCGGGCGGCACCGCGCACGGCGTGCTCACCGACAAGCCGGGCGTGCTCACCAACGACTTCTTCGCCAACCTGCTCGCGCCCGGCGCGGAGTGGAAGGCCTCGTCGGAGGAGAACGTCTACGAGATCCGGGACGCCGCCAGCGGTGAGGTGAAGTGGACCGCGACCGCGGTCGACCTCGTCTTCGGGTCGAACTCGCAGCTGCGGGCGCTGGCCGAGGTCTACGCCAGCGACGACGCCCGCGACAAGTTCGTCGCGGACTTCGTCGCCGCGTGGACGAAGGTCATGGAGCTCGACCGGTTCGACCTGGTCTGACCCGTCCGACCCGCCTCACCGAACGAGCCCGGCCGATCCGGCCGGGCTCGTTCGCGTTCACTCCGACGTGTAGGTCGACTCGCCGTGGTCCTCCCGGTCCTGGAGCTCCGCGATCAGCTTCTCGGCCCCGGCCTCGTCGAGATCGTCCGGCAGGACCTCACCGAGTTCGCTGGACAGATCGTCCAGCCGGGCACGCTCGTCGTCGGTCTCGGGTTCGCTCATGGCGCGCAAGGTACCCCATCCGGTGCCGGCGGCCCCCCGGCCCGGACGGCCCGGACGGCCCGCCTCAGTCGGCCAGGGCCTCGGCCAGGTCGTCCCGGAAAGCGCGCTCACTCGCGGTGACGGTCTCGCCGCCGAGGCCGAGCAGTCCCCCGGTCGACGCCGCCCCGACCACGCTCTCGGCGATCTCGACCAGCCAGTGCTTGTAGGTCTCCGCGTCCGCCCGCTCGGCCTTGGTGACCAGCAGCGCGTTCGCCTCGGCGGCCCGGCCGACCACGTCCTGCGCGTACGCGACCGGGTCGGCGGGTGCGATGACCGGCGGCTCCTCGCCGAGGTCGGGATCACCGGCCCGGGCGACGATCTGCCTCGCGATCTCGGCCACGAGCGGGCTGGCGGAGCCTCGTCCGTCGGAGATCGCGACGACCCCCGCCTCGGCCTCGGCGCGGGTCTTGCGGGCGCTGTCGGGGCTCGCCGCGCTGGCCGCGACCAGCACGGACTGCGGCAAGCCGACGAGCAGTCCCCATTCCGGGTCGGTGAAGCCCCAGGTCGCGTACAGCGGCAGTTCAGCGTCGGGTGTCTGGTCGGTCACGGGCACATCCTCGTCCATCGGTTCACGTAGGTGTGCTCCTACCCCGCGGTGAGCGTCGCCGACACCTCCGCCGCGTCGCCTGCCCGGTTCGGTCCCTACCCCAGGGGGCTTGCCCGGCGGGCCTTTCCGGAGTCCTATTAGCCGCGTGGGGGAACTGGCGTGGGAGACCGGCGAGAACGGCTCCGTCACGCTGATCCGCCTGTCCGGCTTCCTCGGCCTCCGCGGCGTGCCCGCCGTCCGCGGTGTGCTGCTCAAGTGCCTGGCCGACTTCCCGGCCGGGGTCGTCGTCGATCTGTCCGGCCTCTCGGTCCGGCAGCCGGTGCTCCTCACCGTGTTCCCGGCCGTGCTGGAGCGCACCGCCAGCTGGCCGGCCGTCCCGCTGGCGCTCGCCGCCCCGAGCGACTCGGTGGCGGCAGGGCTCGGGCGTACGTCGGTGCCGATGCTCGTCCCGGTGCATCCCTCCGTCGAGGCCGCCACCGACGCCGTGCGCGACGGCGGTCGCATGCCACGCGTCCGCCTCCACCTGCGGCCGACCGACTCGGCGGCCGCGCGGGCCCGAGCCTTGGTCGCGGACGCCTGCACGGCCTGGGGGCTGGACCGCGTCCGGAACGAGGCGATGGTGGTCGCGACCGAGCTGGCCGACAACGCGGCGCGCCACGCCCGGACGGAGTTCACCGTGACGGTCCTCTACCGCGAGCCGATGCTGCACCTCGCGGTGCGTGACCGCGCTCACGAGCCCGCGCGCCTGCGGCCCGTCGAGCTCGCGTCCGGCCTGCCCGGGAAGGGTCTGCGCCTGGTGGACGAGTTCGCCACCGGCTGGGGCACGCTGCCCACCCCGGACGGCAAGACGACCTGGGCCGTCATCCGCGTCAGCTGACGTTCGCGGGCGGGCTCCGGAGCGCCGGTGACTCGACCGACAAGGCGGGCGTCACGCCGCCCGCCTCGAGCACCCGGCGGACGAACGGCGGCGGATCCCAGACCGAGAACCACCGCCCGTGTGCGCTCGCGTGCCCGGCCGCGCGGTTGAGGCAACGCAGGCCGGCCGCACCGAAGAACGTCACCGCGGACAGATCGACGGTGATGACGTCGATCGACGGGTCGGTACCGGGCCGGACGAGCAGGTCGGCGAGCCACTCGGCGTTCTCGGCGTCGACCGCGCCCCGCATGACGAACCGTGCGCACCGGTAGCGCAACGTGCGGCGTACGGCGAGCACGCCGCCGTCCAGGAAAACCAGCTCGTCCGAGTGCGTCGTCGACCGCTGGGTGCTCCGGACTCCCACGGTGCGTGCCTCCTGCCCGCGATCCCGGGCGGCGCCCACCGCGGATTCCGCTCACTGTCCGTCTGCGCTGGAATCACTCTAACGAGGGAGTTACCTACGGCGTTGCCCCGTTGGCGTCCAGTGGCGTGCGGAACCTCGTCAGAACAAGCGGAGCGTCTCGATCGGGTCGGGCTGAACCGCGACAGGCCGGGGAAGCGGCTCCAGCGCGGGGACCCTCGTCCGGACGTCCGCGTGGAAGCGGCGGGCGAGTTCCGGGGCGTCCGCGTTGTCGGGCGTGTGGACGAAAACCGTCGGCGAACGGCCCTCACGCAGCCAGGCGGCGACGGTCTCGGCCCAGGGCTGCCAGCCGGAGACGGTCCGGGCCGGATCGTCACGCCCGAGGTACCGGACGATCGGCCGGTCGGTGAGCGCGGTCGCCCGCCGGGCCACCCGGGGCTTCTTGGTCCAGGCGTCGCGCTCGGCGTCGCTGCCGGGTGGCGTCCGGAAGAATTCGGTCGTGTCGAACGGGATCCACTCGGCGCCGGACGCGGTGAGCACCTGCTCCAGGGCGCCGGCTGCCGTCACGTCCTCGAAGAAAGACGGGTGCCGGACCTCGACCGCGTACCGGAAGGAGCGCGGCAGCCGGCGCAGGAAGGCGCCGAGCGCCGGGACGTCGGCGGGCGCGAAGGCGCTGGGCAGCTGGACCCAGAGGGCCCAGGCGCGGGAGCCGAGCGGCTCGACCGCGTCCAGGAACGCACGCACGTCCTTCTCGACGCCGGAGAAGCGGCGGTCGTGGGTGACGGTCCGCGGGAACTTCGGGACGAAACGGAATTCCGGGCCGACCTGATCGGCCCAGGACCGCGCGGTCACGGGCGACGGGGTCGCGTAGAACGTGGTGTTGCCCTCGACCGCGTCACACGAGCCGGCGTAGGCCCGGAGGCGATCCGCGGCCGGCACCGAGTGCCACGGCCACGCCTTGTGGGTCCACATCGCGCACCCGACCGCCAACCGCACGGACCTACCCTAACCGCGTCACGGACCCGGACGATCGGCCGAGTCCGTGACGTACCGGGGTCAGCGGGCGAGTTCGCGCTCGACGGCGGCCGACAGGCGCTCGTCTCCGGGGTCGAGGTTGGGCGCGAAACGGCCGACCACCTCGCCGTCCTTGGAGACCAGGAACTTCTCGAAGTTCCAGAGGATCTCGGGCTCGTCGTTCGTGGCGATGCCGAAGCCCTGGAGCCGCTCGCGTTGCTTCTCGGGCTCGCCCTCGGCGTGCGGCGCGGCCGACGTGAGCTCGCGGTAGAGCGGGTGCTTGTCGTCGCCGGTCACGGCGATCTTCGAGAACATCGGGAACTGGACGTCGAACGTGCTGGCGCAGAACTGGGCGATCTCTTCGTCGGTGCCCGGCTCCTGGCCCAGGAAGTCGTTGGCGGGGAAGCCCAGCACCGAGAAACCCTGGTCGCGGAACTGCTCGTGGAGCTTCTCGAGGCCCTCGTACTGCGGGGTGAGACCGCACTTCGAGGCGACGTTGACGACGAGCAGGACCTGGCCGGAGTACGCGCCTAAGTTCGTCTGCCCGCCGGTGATCGTCCGCAGCGGAATGTCCTGGATAGCGCTCATTTTCGCCTCGCCGTGTACGCCGGAAGGACGCCACCGCGCCCTGACCGGAACCCTATCCATGGGGCAGGGTGTTGCCTCGTGGCGTGGCTCACATCGAAGCGGCTGTCAGCGGTGTTCGGCGTCGGCGAGTTCCGGGCGCTGTGGGCGGCGGAGCTGCTGTCGCTCGGGGGCGACCAGCTCGCGCGGGTCGCGGTGGCGGTGCTCGTCTACGGGCGGACGGGGTCGGCGGCGTGGGCGGCGTTCGCCTACGCGCTGACGTTCCTGCCCGCGCTCGTGGGCGGAGCGTTGTTGTCGTGGCCCGCCGACCGGTACCGGCGGCGGGCCGTGCTGGTGGCGGCCGACCTGGTGCGGGCGGCCGGGGTCGCCGGGATGGCGGTGCCGGGGGTGCCGCTGTGGGTGTTGTGCGTCCTGCTCACCGGCGTGGTGCTGGTGGGGGCGCCGTTCACGGCGGCGCAGGGGGCGTTGCTGCCGGAGGTGCTGCCCGGGGAGTTGTACCAGCGGGGCCTGGCGATCCGTCAGGTGACGAGCCAGACCGTGCAGCTGGCCGGTTTCGGGGCCGGCGGGCTGCTCGCCGCGGCCAGCCCCTCGGTGGCGCTGCTGATCGATGCGGTCACGTTCCTCGCCTCGGCCGCGATCATCCGCGCCGGTGTCGCCGACCGCCCGCGCCCGGCCGCCGCCCCGTCGGCCGGAGCCGACCCGCCTACGGCGACCGACCCGTCCAGCGCGACCGACCCGCCTACGGCGACCGACCCGTCCAGCGCGACCGAGCCGCCCACCGCGACCGACGCAGGCGCGGCGGCGGAGACGGAGACGAGCGGGGCGGGCGGGCGGGCCGTCGTCCGGGTGTTCGGCGATCCTCGGCGGCGGGTGCTCGTGCTGCTGGCCTGGACCGTCGGGTGGTACGTCGTGCCGGAGGCGCTGGCGGCGCCCTACGCGGCCTCGCTCGGCACCGGGCCCGCGTCCGTCGGGCTGCTGATGGCGGCGGACCCGCTCGGGAGCGTGGTCGGGGCCTGGGCGTTCGTGCGGTTCGTGCCGGACGACGTCCGGGACGGCCTGATCGGGGTGCTCGCCGTGGCGGCCGGGCTGCCGCTGATCGCCTGCGTCCTCGGCCCCGGGTTACCGGCCACGCTCGCCCTCTGGGCGCTCTCCGGCTCCGCGAGCACCGCGTACCTGCTCCAGGCGCAAGCCACGTTCGTCCGCTCCACCCCCGCGAGCGAACGCGGGCGCGCGATCGGATTCGCCGCGTCGGGACTGGTCGCCGCTCAGGGGGTCGCCGTGCTGAGCGGTGGCGTCCTCGCCGGTCTGATGACTCCGCCGCAGGCAGTGGCGGCTGCCGGCGGGATCGGTGCCGCGTGCGCCGCGATCGGTGCACTGGCCTGGAGACGCGTCCTCACCAATTCTTGTTGCGCACGGTGATCACCCCCTGCCGTCGTCATCGGGATCCTAATTGCACGGCCACACCAGCGCCATCTGGCTGACGTCGCACGACGGCCTCCCGGCGGTATCCGACGCCGAGGCCAGGATCGTGGCCCGCCCACCGGCCGCGCTCGGCGAGAACTGCGTGAACAGCTGCCAGTCGTCCGCCCGGGTCTCCCCCGGGAAACTCACCGCGTGGTCGAGCGACACCGCGTTCCACTCCCGGGCCAGCGTCCGTTCGTGCCCGACCGGAACACCGTGCCGGGCCACCACGGCCGCCATCAGCATCAGATCACTGGCGTACGCCAGCCCGGCCCGGTGGAACAGCGGATCGTCCGGCAGCGGCGCGCACCGCATCCAGACGTGCACCCGGCCGTCCTCGAACGCGCCCGCGACCCGGACGTCGACCGCCGAGAACCCGTCCCAGAACTCGCCCAGCCCTCCGTCGTCGACGGCCAGCTCGGCCAGCGACGGGCTGGACGACGGACCCGGCACCGCCGCCGGCGCGCTCGTGTGCGAGATCCCGCCGGGCCGGTCGGCGCTCGCCGACACCGTCGACCGGCACAGCTCCCGCGCGTCCTGGCGGACGCTCACCTCCAGCACCGACACCCGCCGCCCGTCCCGCAGCGGGGTCACGTCGAGTTCGACCGGCTTCCCGACCACGCCGGCGCGCAGGAACGTCGTCCGGATCGAGTGGACGGCCCGGTCGCCGGGCAGGGTCCGCCCCGCCGCCACGATCGACTGCCCGACGAGCGCCCCGCCGAACGGCTGCGGCAGCGCCACCGTGTCGCTCTCGCCGCGGAACCGGCCGCCACCCAGCGGTGTCACGTCGAGCAGGCCGGCGAGCGTCATGCCGCCTTCCGGCGCGGCGGCAGCGGGAAGAACCCGCTGGTGCGCGCCGCGTACTCCTCGTAGGCGGCACCGCGGCGCCTGCGCATGCCCTTCTCCAGCAGCGCCTTGCCGCTGAACCGGAGCAGCAGCAGTGTCATGACGACCGGGGAGAACACCGTGACGAGACCGGCCGGGTGTCCGAGGGCCATCAGCCACAGACCGAACCAGACCGTGGCGTCCCCGAAGTAGTTCGGGTGGCGGGTCCAGGCCCACAGGCCGCGGTCCATGATCCGGCCCTCGTTGGCCGGGTCCTTCTTGAACGCGGCGAGCTGCGCGTCGCCGACCGCCTCGAAGAGGAAGCCGATCGCCCAGACCGCCACCCCGATCCGGCCGAACACGCCGAACGCGCCGTCTTCGTACATCGCGAGCTGCACCGGGATCGAGACGATCACCAGCAGCACGCCCTGCAGGCCGTAGATCTTCCGGATCAGGAACCCGACCTTCGACCCGGTCTGGTGGCGCATCAGCGCCGTGTAGCGCTTGTCCTCGCCGTGGCCCCGGTTCCGGTTGCCGATGTAGACGCCCAGCCGCAGGCCCCAGACCGCGGTGAGCGCCAGCACGACCAGACGCCCGAGATCGTCCCCGGACCCGATCGACGCCAGGTAGCTGACCGCGGCCATCAGCACGAACCCCGGGCCCCAGAAGATGTCGATGATCGACTGGTTGCCGATCCGGATCGCGACCGCCATGATCACGCCGAAATAGACGACGGCCGCGACGGCGCACAGCACCACGTTGAGCGCGAAGCCGGTCCAGTTCACGGGATCAGCTCCGCGGCGAAGTCCTGGAACGCGGCCTGGGCTTCGGGGTAGGTGTGCTGTTTCCCGCCGCGGCTCGCCGCGATCGCGGCGGCCAGGTCGGTGGTGCCGTCGAACCGGACGGTGCCGCCTTCGACCGAGTCCGCGACCCGGATCCCTCCGGCCGCGGCGACGATCACCTGTCCGTTGATCTCCGACCCGGGGTCGAGCAGCGCGCTCACCAGGGGCGCGACCGCCTCGGCGCGCATCAGGCCGGCGTAGCGCGGATCCATTCCCTCCGAGGTCATCTGCGTCGTCGCGTACGGCAGCACGACGTTCGTCCGGACGCCACGCCGCGCACCCTCGACGGCCGCGGTCCGCCCGAGCGCGATCACCGCGCCCTTGCTCGCCGCGTAGGCCGACACCGTCGGCTCGCCGTGCAGGCCCGCGGTGGACGCGACCAGCACGATCCGGCCGTACCCGGCGCCGCGCATGACCCGGGACGCGGCCGCGGCGACCAGCGCGGTGCCGACCACGTTGACGGCCAGCACCTCCTGGAGGTTCTCCGGGCTGGTGCGGTGGAAGATCTGCGGGCGGCTGATCGCGGCGCTGGTCACCAGGCCGTCGAGGCGTCCCCAGCGTTCCAGGGCCGTGGCCACCAGCCGGTCGGCGGTGGCCGGGTCCTCGACCGCGCCGTGGTCGGCGACCGCCTCGCCGCCGGCGGCCTCGATCTCCCGCACGACGTGATCGGCCGGACCGCGGCCCGCGTCGTCCACGACCCGGTTCCGGTTGTTGACGACGACCCGCGCACCGCGCGCCGCCGCGTCGAGAGCGAAGGCCCGCCCGAGCCCCTTGCCGCCTCCGGTCACGAGGACGACCCGCCCGGCGAGGCCGCCCGGGCCCGCGGCGGTCACGCGGGGAGCCGCTCGATCAGCACGGCGACGCCGAGCCCGGCGGCGCCGGAGACCGCGGCGACGCCGTAGCGGCCGTCCCGGTCCTCCAGCGCCTCGACGCAGCTTCCGACCAGGATCGCCCCGGTCGCGCCGAACGCGTGACCCATCGCCATCGTGCCCCCGTGGGGGTTCAGCCGGTCCGGCCCGGCGTCCAGATCACGGCGGAACCGCAGGCAGAGGGCGGAGAACGCCTCGGCGAACTCGAACACGTCGATGTCGGCGGGGCGCAGCCCGGCGCGGGCGATCACCTCCTCCACCGCGCTCTGACCGGCGGTGAGCATGACGACCGGGTTCACCGCCGTCGTCGCGGCCGCGACGATCCGGGCCCGCGGTCGCAGGCCCGCCCGCTCCGCCGCCGACGCATCGCCGATCAGCAGCAACGCGGCCGCGTCCGCCATCGCCGGTGACGTACCGACCGTGTGCAGATGGTCGATGTGGTCGACGCCCGGGTACGCCCCGAGCGCGATCGCGTCCTGCCCGCTCTCGCCCAGCGCCGCGAACGCCGGCGGCAACCCGGCCAGCGTCTCCAGCGTGGTCTGCGGCCGGACCAACTCGTCGTGGTCCAGCAGGACCACCTCGCGGTCGCCGCCGTCCGGACGGGCCGCCCGGTCGTGGTCGTGGCCCGGAAGGCCCGCGCCGGCGGTCACCGGCACCAGCGACCTCGCGAACGCCCCCCGCTCCCGCGCGGCCGCGGCTTTCTGCTGGGTCTCCAGGCCGTAGGCATCGAGCTCCTCGCGGCCGAACTCCTCGATCGTCGCGTTCAGGTCGGCGGCGATGCCCATGTGCACCGCACCGATGCGCCGGATCGTCTCCGCGTCGGTCCAGAGCGGGCCGCGGTCGGCGAACATCGGCACCCGGGACACGCTCTCGACCCCACCGGCGACCGCCAGCCGGAGATCCCCGGCCCGGACCCGGGCGGCGGTCTGCCCGACCGCGTCGATGCCCGAGGCGCAGAAACGGTTGATCGTCGCGCCCGGTACCCGATCGCCCCACTGCGCGAGCAGCGTCGCGGTCCGGGCCAGGTCAGCGCCCTGCTCGTCGACCTGCGACGCGCAGCCGAGGACGACGTCCTCGACCTGTTCGACGTCGAGGCTCGTGCGGCGGGCCAGCTCGCGCTGCAGTCCGACGACGAGACCGACGGCGCTCTCGCCACGGAGAGCGCCCTTCGCGGACGCCTTGCCGCGCGGCGTGCGGACGTAGTCGAGTACCAGGGCGTTGCCAGACATCGGTGTCTCCTCATCGCGCCGAGGAAAGAAAATTTCACAGCTTCAAGCGGGAGATACTCTGCTAGTTGTAGCTTAGGTGCAAGCCCCGCGGAAGGAGAACGCGCTCATGACCACCAACGACGTCTGGGTACTGGGCGGATACCAGAGCGACTTCGCCCGGAACCTCACGCGCGAGGGCGGCGATTTGGCCGACCTCACCCGTGAGGTCGTCGACGGCACGCTGGACGCCGCCGGCCTGAGCGGTGAACAGATCGGCGTGGTGCACGTCGGCAACGCGTTCGGCGAGCTGTTCGCCGGCCAGGGCCACCTCGGCGCGATGCCGGCCACGGTCCGCGACGACCTCTGGGAGACCCCGTCGTCCCGGCACGAGGCCGCTTGCGCGTCCGGCAGCATCGCGGTCCTCTCGGCCATGTCCGACCTCCGGGCCGGAAACTACGACAGCGCGCTCGTCGTCGGGGTCGAACTCGAAAAGACCGTGCCCGGCGACACGGCCGCGCAGCACCTGGGCACCGCGGCCTGGACCGGCCACGAGGGTGACGGGGTCAAGTTCCTGTGGCCGCACATGTTCAGCCTGGTCGCCGACGAGTACGCCGACCGCTACGGCCTGGACGAGACGCACCTGCGGGCGATCGCCGAGCTGAACTTCGCCAACGCCCGCCGCAATCCCCACGCGCAGACCCGGGGCTGGGACGTGCCCGCGCTGACCGCTGACGACGCCGTGAATCCTCCGGTCGAGGGCCGCGTCCGCCGGTTCGACTGCAGCCAGATCACCGACGGCGGCGCCGGCGTCGTCCTGGTGACGGACGAGTACCTGCGCCGCAACCCGCGGCTGCGCCCGTGGGCGCGGATCCTCGGATGGGGCCACCGGACCGTGGGCCTGCCGTTGCGGCAGAAGCTGGACAAGTCGCAGGGCAACCCGTACGTCCTCCCCCACCTGCGCCGTGCGGTGCAGGACGCGTTCGGCCGGGCCGGGATCGAGCTCGACCAGCTCGACGGCCTGGAGACGCACGACTGCTTCACCCCCAGCGAGTACCTCGCGATCGATCACATCGGGCTCACCGATCCCGGCGAGTCGTGGAAGGCGATCGAGAACGGCGACATCGCGATCGGCGGCCGGCTCCCGATCAACCCGAGCGGCGGGCTGATCGGTGGCGGCCACCCGGTCGGCGCGTCCGGCGTGCGGATGCTGCTCGACGCCACCCGGCAGGTGTCCGGCAACGCCGGCGAGTACCAGGTCGAGGGCGCGAAGACGTTCGGCACGCTGAACTTCGGCGGCAGCACCGCCACCACCGTGAGTTTCGTCGTCGGCCAGGGGGCCGCGGTATGAGCGTCGACATCGTGGGCCGGATGCTGTCCACGCTCCCGGAGGACGACGACCACCCGTACCGCACCGGGCCGTGGCGTCCGCAGACGAACGAGTGGAGCGCGGACGACCTCGAGGTCGTCGAGGGCGAGGTGCCGACCGACCTCGACGGGGTCTACCTGCGCAACACCGAGAACCCCCTGCACCCGTCGGTGAAGAACTACCACCCGTTCGACGGCGACGGGATGGTGCACGTCGTCGGCTTCCGGGACGGGAAGACGTTCTACCGCAACCGGTTCGTCCGGACCGACGGGCTGCTCGCCGAGAGCGAGGCCGGGGCCTCGCTCTGGGCCGGTATCTCGGAGAACCCCGCGCTGGCCCGCCGCGACGACGGCTGGGGCGCGCGCGGCCGGATGAAGGACGCGTCGAGCACCGACGTCGTCGTGCACCGCGGGACGGCACTGACCAGCTTCTACCAGTGCGGCGACCTGTACCGGGTCGACCCGTACAGCGCGGACACCCGGGGCAAGGAGGACTGGGGCGGCCGGTTCCCGTTCGAGTGGGGCGTCTCGGCCCACCCGAAGGTCGACGACCGCACCGGTGAGCTGCTGTTCTTCAACTACGGCAAGGAAGCGCCGTACCTGCACTACGGCGTGGTCGACGAGAACAACGCGCTGGTGCACTACGTCGACGTGCCGCTGCCCGGGCCGCGGCTGCCGCACGACATGGCGTTCACCGAGAACTACGCGATCCTCAACGACTTCCCGCTGTTCTGGGACGCGGCCGCGCTGGAGCGCGGGGTCCACGTACCGCGCTTCCACCGGGACGTACCGTCGCGGTTCGCGGTGATCCCCCGACGGGGGTCCTCCGAGGCGATCAGGTGGTTCGAAGCCTCACCGACGTACGTCCTGCATTTCACGAACGCCTACGAGGACGGCCACGAGATCGTCCTGGACGGATTCTTCCAGGGCGACCCGGAGCCGGCCGACAACGGCATGGGCGACAAGTGGCAGCGCGCGTTCCGGTTCCTCGCGCTCGACCGCATGCAGTCCCGGCTGCACCGCTGGCGGCTCGACCTGGTGACCGGCGCGATGAAGGAGGAGCAGCTCTCCGACCGGGTCACCGAGTTCGGGATGATCAACGGTGCCCACCTGGGCCGGAACTACCGGTACGCCTGGGCCGCGACCGGCAAGCCGTCGTGGTTCCTGTTCGACGGGCTGGTCCGCCACGACCTGCTGACCGGCGCCGAGGAGCACCTGTCGTTCGGGGACGGCGTGTACGGGTCGGAGACCGCGATGGCGCCCCGCGTGGGCTCGTCCGGCGAGGACGACGGATACCTGATCACGCTGACCACCGACATGGTGGAGAACGCGTCGTACTGCCTGGTCCTGGACGCCTCACGCATTACCGATGGCCCAGTTTGCAAGCTCAAACTGCCCGAGCGAATTTCCAGCGGGACGCACTCGACGTGGGCCGCCGGGGCGGAGCTGCGGCGCTGGCACAATGCAGAGTCCGCAGCGGCGGCTATCGGCCTATAACCCCCAGAATCGAGCACCCATGAGCGACGAGCAGCCCACCGAACTCGAAGCCGGAGGCACCAACGCCGTCGGCAAGATGCTCGGGCTGCTCGGCGACGAATGGACGTTGCTGCTGATCCAGCAGGCGCTGCAGGGCGTCACCCGATACGGGCAGTTCAAGAACGCGCTGCCGATCAGCAACGCGGTACTGACCGCGCGGCTGAACCTGCTGACCGAGCAGGGCCTGCTGCGGCGCAACGTCTACCAGTCGAACCCGATGCGGGCGGAGTACCTGACGACCACCCGCAGCCGGTCGCTGTGGCCGTTCCTGATCGCGATCTGGGAGTGGGAGCGGCAGTGGGTGCCCGCCCACGACCTGCCGCTGATGGTCCACACGGTGTGCGAGCGGGAGTTCCACCCGGTGCTCTCGTGCACGTCGTGCGGCAAACCGGCCGCGGCGCGCGAGATCGGCGTCGAGTGGGGTCCGAGCGGGACGTGGGAGCGGTCGGTGCCGGCCGCGTCGACCCGGCGGCGCTGGGACTCCGAGCCGGTCAGCGGCGTGGCCGGGCTGTTCCCCGACACGATGACGATCCTGGGCAACCGCTGGGCGTCGGCGCTGATGGGTGCGGCGTTCCGGGGCGTCACCCGGTTCACCGACTTCGAGAAGGCGCTCGGGGCCCCGCCCACGCTGGTCGCCGACCGGATCCGGGCGTTCGTCGCGATCGACGTCCTGGTCGCGACGCAGAACCACAAACGTCCCGACTGGGTCGAGTACCGCCTGACCGAGAAGGGCCGGGCGTTCTTCCCGGTCGTGGCCACCGCCTTGGCGTGGAGCCAGCACTGGTTCCGATCCCCCGAGGGCCCGGCGCTGATCGAGACGCACCAGCAGTGCGGTTCGCCGTTCGAGCCGCAGTTCCGGTGCGATCAGTGCAACGCGGTCGTGCACCGGCGCGACATCCGGGTCGTTCCCCCCACTGACTGAGTCTCAAGGGAGAGACCATGAGTACAGCCATCTCCCCTGTTGCTGACGCCGTCGCACGGGCTTCGAGCCTGGCCGACCTGATCCGGAACACCCCTCCCGACGCCCCCGCCGTGGTCGGCGACGGACGCAACGTCACCCACGGCGCGCTCGACCGCCGGTCGAGCGCGCTGGCCGCCGGCCTGGTGGCCGCCGGGCTGCAGCCCGGCGACCGGGTCGCCTACCTGGCGCGGAACGCGACCGAGTACTGGGAGCTGTTCTTCGCGTGCGCGAAGTCCGGCCTCGTGGTCGTGCCGTTGAATTTCCGGCTGGCCGGCCCCGAGGTCGAATGGGTCCTGGGGGACGCCGCGCCGGCGGCGCTCGTCGTCGAACCGGAGCTCGTGGGCCTGGTGCCGGCCGGAGCCGTACCGGGACCGGTGCTCGTCACGGGTGCGTCCTACGAGGAGTTCGTCGCGGCCGCGCCGGGCGAGGACCCGCACCGCGACAGCACCGGCGACGACCTGTTCTGCCTGATGTACTCGTCCGGCACCACCGGGCGCCCGAAGGGCGTCACCACGACCGTCGCCGGGTTCCTCTGGGCGGTCGACGCGTTCGGCCGGCAGTTCGACGTGTCGGCCGCGTCGGTGAGCCTCGTACCGACGCCGTACTACCACATCGCGGCCGGGGGCTGGTCGCTCATCGCGCTGGCCGTCGGCGGGCGGATCGTCCAGTTCACCGAGGTCACGCCGGCCGGGATGATCGGCGCGATCGTCGGGCACCGGGCCACCCACGTGATCATGGTGCCCACCGTGATGCAGCTGTTCATCTCCTCGCCCGAGGCCTCGTCCGCGGACTACTCGAGCGTCGAATGGGTCGTGTACGGCGGGTCGCCGATCTCGGAGTCGGTGATGGTCGGCGCGCAGCGCGTGTTCGGCGCGAAGCTCGCCCAGAGCTACGGGCTCACCGAGACGATCGGCGTCACGACGCTGCTCGGCGCGGACGACCACGTGGTCGGCGCCGGCAGCAGGCTGCTGTCGGCCGGCCGGGCCGTGCCCGGCGTCGACGTGGCGGTGTTCGACCCGGCGACCGGCACGGTGCGGCCGGACGGCGAGGTCGGCGAGGTCGTCACCCGCGGGCCCCAGGTCACCAAGGGGTACTGGCAGCGGCCGGACGAAGCGTCGGCGTCGTACTGGCCCGGAGGGTGGTTCCGCACCGGGGACGCGGGCTACCTGGACGCGGACGGGTACCTGTTCCTGAAGGACCGGATCAAGGACATGATCTCCTCCGGTGGCGAGAACGTGTACCCGGCCGAGGTCGAGAACGCGATCATGTCCCACCCGGACGTCCTGGAGGCCGCGGTGATCGGCGCCCCGTCGGAGAGGTGGGGAGAAACGCCGCTGGCGGTCGTCGTCCCCCGTCCCGGTGCCGTGCTGGATCCGGCCGCGGTGATCGCGCACTGCCGGGAGCGGCTCGCGCACTACAAGTGCCCGACCGCGGTGGAGCTCGTCGCCGCGCTCCCCCGGAATCCGTCGGGGAAGGTGCTGAAGCGGCAATTGCGGGAACCCTATTGGGCCGGGCGGGAGCGGGCGATCTCATGATCATTCTGCGGCAGGTCGTGCTCGGCGTACCGGACGCCGACGTGGCCGGGAAACAGCTCCGGGAGGCGTTCGGGCTGGCGCCGGGCTTCGCGGATCCGATCCTGGAAGACATCGGGATGGCCGACGAGACGATCCGGGTCGGCGCCGAGGCGCACCTGGAGGTCGTCGCGCCCCTGCGCGAGGACACGTCGATCGCGGCGTGGCTGCGCAAGGGCGGCGGGGGCGGCGGTTACGCGTTGTCGATCCAGGTCTCGTCGGTGCAGGCGTACGTCGACCGGGCCACCCGCGAGGGCGTCCGGGTCGCGGCGGACCTGGAGGTCTACGGCCACCGGGTCGTGCAGCTGCACCCCGGCGACATGGGGCTGCTGATCGAGCTGGACGAGATCGCGGATCCGGAGGTCTGGTTCTGGGATTCGATCCCCCGGGTCGAGCCGCCGGCACCACTCGTGGACGACGTCCGGGCGGTCACCGTCGAGAACCCGGACCCGGTGGCCCAGGCCGCACGCTGGGGTGTGGTCTTCGGGGCGGACACCGCGTCCGGGACCCTGGCCCTGGGGTCCCGGACGGTGCACTTCGCGTCCGGCCCGCGCACGATGCTCTCGGCGGTGGAGCTGCGGGCCGTGGGCGCACCCCCGGAGCCGCTCGACGTCGGCGGCGTCCGCTTCACGTTCAGCTGAGCGTGTAGACGCTCACCACGACGCGGTCGTCGAGGACCCGGGAACTCGTCAGGCCGAGGGTGTGGCGTGTCTCGGTGGCGCCGAACAGGGGTTTGCCGCCGCCGAGCACGACCGGGTGCGTCGCCACGTGGTACTCGTCGATCAGGCCCATCCCGGTGAGAGAGGCCGCGAGCCCGGAGCCGCCGGTGAGCAGCACGTCCTTCCCGGAGCGGGCGGCCACGTCGCGGACCTTCTCGGCGGTGATCACCGCCGACGTCCACTCGTCGCCGGCGTAGCTGCGCGACACCACGACTTTCGGCGTCGCCCGCCAGAACGGCGCGAACGCGCGCGTGTGCGGGTCGTCGTCGAGCTCCTCGGCCCGGGGCCAGAAGCCCACCATCATCTCCCAGACCGGGCGTCCGAACAGCAGCGTGCCGGTGCGCCGGTCGAGGGCCTCGGAGTAGGCCGAGAGCTCCGGTCCCATTGTCGGCCAGTCGAACTCGCCCTTGGGCCCGTTGATGAATCCGTCGACCGAGGCGTGCACCCAGTAGATGACCTTGCCCATGATTCGTCTCCTCAGATCGGCTTCGTGCCCACTGGTCGGAGCCGATCCGGCGTTCTCGACATCCGGGCCCGCAGCGCCCCGAGTTCGTCCTCCGACAGGCCGTTGGCGCGCAGGAAGCCGGCCGCGTCCAGCGAGGTGATCGTCGAGGTGAGCGAATCCTTGATCGTGCTGCCGTGCTGCGCGACCCTGGCCTCGGTGCGCCCGAGCAGGTCGTGGACGCCGAGCGCGGCGTACACGTCGTTCATCCGGTCGTAGGTCAGCAGGTAGTCGGCGATGATCTCGTCCGGCGTCGCCCCGGCCAGCGCGAGCAGCACCAGGGCCAGGAGCCCGGTGCGGTCCTTGCCCCCGGCGCAGTGGAACGCCACGCCCCCGGGCACGGCCGCGGCGATCTCCCGCACGGCCGTCACGACCGGTTCCGGGTGCTCGGCCAGCAGTGCCGGGAAGTACAGCGGCGTCGCCAGGTTGTCGATCGGGACCCACCGCTCGTAGAACGGCGTGCCGACCGGGTCGAGCGGCACCCGCACGGTGGTGAGCCCGGCCGGCCGCGGGGCCAGGTCCGGCTCGCACTCGTCGGCCGCGCGCAGGTCGAGGATCGTGCGGACGCCGTGGTCCCAGAGTGCCCGCCAGCCGGCTGCGGTGAGCTGGGTCGGCGCCTCCAACCGGACCAGCGCCCCTGGCCGGACGGACCCCAGGCCGCCGAGGTCACGGACGTTGACGCATCCGTCCCAGGCGAGCTCCCGCCCGCTCAACCGTGAAGACATCCGCTCATTCTGGCCGCCCACTCCACCCGCCGCTTCGTTTCCCCCCGCTCGGTGTGCCGACCGGCTGTGGGGAACGCCTCCCCCGAGGGCCGGGTGCCCGGGAAAATTGCGTGGGCGGGACGTGCGCGATACGCAGAGTACTGGCAAGCTGTCGACAGTTCCGGGTACCCGACGTTCTCGTCCTTCTCGCGGTGGTGGTACCTCTATGTACACGGGTGACCGTTTGCCCGGACTCGGCGGCCGCGGTGACGGGCCGCGGTCCGGACTCCCGGACGCGCGGAGGGCGGCGCGGTGACCGCGGAGGTCCGCCACCAGACCCGCGGGTTCGACCACGCCGCGCTGATCGTCGACTCCGACGACTCGATCGAGCAGTTGCTGGCCCCGGTGCTCCGGCGGCACGCCGCCGAGGGCTCGGCCGTTTTGATGGTCGTCGGCCCGCACACCGAGCGGACGCTGCGCCGCGCACTGGGCCCGGCGGCGTCCGGGCTGGAGTGGGGCTCGCCGGACGCGTTCTACCAGCGGCTCGGCTTCGCGTTCTCGGGCTTCCGCCGGTACTTGCAGGAGCAGTACGCGGCCGGCCGGTCCGTGCACGTCGTCGCCGAGCCGGACGTCGCGACCGATCTGGACGCTCCGATCGACCGGGTCGCGGCGTACCTGAGCTACGAGGCGATCTGCAACGACGCCTTGGCCCCCTACGGCTGCCCGGTGACGTGCCTCTGGGACAGCCGGCGTCATCCCACGCTGGTGATCGAGAACGTCCGGGCCATCCACGACCACGAACTCACCCGCGACGGACGGCAGCCCAACCGCGGGTTCGTGCCGACGAGCGAGTACCTCCACGGCCGGGCCCACGTCACGATGCCGCCGGTGCCGGACGCCACCGATCAGGACCTGGGGGTGTCCGGTCTGGACGACCTGCCGGGCTGCCGGTTCGCGATCGGCTCGTGGGCGGTGTCGCAGGGCTTCGCCGGGCTGGCCGCCGAACAGGTCACGTCGGCCACGAACGAGATCGTGACCAACGGTCTGTGCCACGGCGCGGCGCCGGTCCGTGTCCGGGCCTGGCACCACGGCACCACGCTCGTCGTCCAGGCCGACGACGCCGGGGGCCGGCCGATCCCGGCCGACGCCGGGTACCGGCCACCGGTGAGGCCGGGAGACGGGATGGGGCTGTGGGTCGCCCGCCAGTTCGCGGACGTCCTGCTCACGCACACGCTGGGCGGCCGGACGTCGGTCCGGCTCTACTTCCCGTACGCGATCACCCACAAGGGCATGGACGTCCGGGCACGCTAGGGTGCGACCGCGCTCCAATCGGCGAAGCCCGACGGGTCGTGCCGCCCGACGCTCGCGTGCTCGAACAGCCCCCAGCCGACCGCGCCGTCGCAGGTCGCCCTGGCGGCATGGTCGACGACGCCCCAGGGGATGCGTCCGGCGACCGCGGGGTCGGTCAGGTCGTAGCGGTCGGCCCGCGAGAACTCCCGGCCGTGCCAGGTGCCGTGGCTCCAGTCCGGGTCACCGCCGTAGCCGGCCCCGACGTGCAGCGGCACGCCGACCAGCGACTCCACCTCGACGACGAGCGGCTTGCCGTCCGGCGTCGTGCAGTGCAGGCGAGCGCCGGTCGGGATCCGGGTCCCGCTCCGGTAGGTGATGTCGATCCGCGGCCAGCCCAGTTGCTCGACCCGCCCGTCCGGGAACACCCGGCTGGCGTCGTTGAGCGTCCGGTACCCGTCCGGGCTCTCCTGGACGATCACGATCAGCGCGAAATCGTCGAACCGCAGCGGCACGTACAGCCACCAGAAGCCCTGCTGGCCGGGGTCGGCCGGTTTGCCGGCCGGGGGCGCCTCGCCGGACGGCCGGATGCCCCAGGAGCGGTCCCGGGTACCGAGCCAGGTGTCCGGATCGACGGTGAGGTCGGTGCCGTCGACGGCGAGTTGCCCGCTCCACGTGCCGACCTGGGCGAACCGGCTGGCGTCCAGCGTGACCGCGGGGCCGCTGAGCATCAGATGGGGCTGTTCCATGACCGCCGGGAACGAGCCTTCCCAGGTCAGGTCGAATCCCACGCCGAGGTCGGCGGCGTCGCAGATCACCCGGATCCGCTGCAGCGCGTCGACGACCTCGACCCGGTACGGGCCGACGCGCTGGTCGAGGCCGCGGACGTCCAGCGCGTCCGAGAACTTCACCGAGTACTGAATGTCGCCCCGGCGCACCAGCGCGTACGCATCGATCACGCCGAGGCTCGGGTAGGTGCCCAGGCCGGTGATCAGGAACGTGTCACCGGTCCGGTCGTGGGCGTTGAAGTAGCTGCGGTCGTAGAAGTTGCGGTCGCTGGTCGCGGCACGCGCGATCGGCAGCGGTGCCTGGTGGATCGGGTACTCGTCCAGCGGCGTCGGCTTCACGGGGCACCGCCGTCGAGCATCCGGCGGAGCTGGCGGTGGAACAGGACGTACTCGTCCGGCGTGGGGGGCACGGTGTCCTCTCCGAAGTGGATCGACCGGCGTTTGATCCGGGCCATCACGATCGCGTGTCGCAGGGCGGCGAACATGAGGTAGAAGTCGAGGTTCGTGACGCTGTGCCCGCTGGCCTCGGCGTAGGTGGCAGCGGCGTCGTCCGGGCGGAACATGCCGGGTATGCCGGGCGCCTCGAACATCTCGGCGATGTCCTGGAAGAAGCGGTGCAGGAAGATCATCCATCCGAGGTCGACCTCACGCGGGCCGAGCGCGCACATCTCCCAGTCGAGGACGGCGATCGGCCGGAACCCGTCGTAGATGATGTTGCCGGGCCGGGCGTCGCCCCAGCACAGGACGGTCTCGCCGGGCTCGTCGGGCCAGTGGGCCTCGAGCCAGCCGAACGCCTCCTCGATGATCGGGATCCGGATGCCGTCACCGGCCAGCGCCCACTCGTAGTAGTAGCGCTGCTCCTCGACGAGGGCCCGCAGGGGGTCGTCACCGGCTTCCGCGGCGAGGTTCGGCAGGTGCTCGCCCGGGTTGCTCAGGGTGTGGACCCCGGCCAGCGCCCGGATCGCGCCGTCCTGGAGCTCGCGCTGCCGGGCGGGGCCGGCGTCCATGATCCAGCCGCCGAAGACGTACGGCGGGTTGTCGACCGGGACCCGGCCGCCGTCGATCCGGTCCATGACGATGAACGGGACGCCCAGCGCGTCCGGGGACTCCTCGATCCAGCGCAGCCGGGGCACCGGGACGTCGGTGTGCGCGGCGACCGCGCTGATCACGTCGTACTGCCGGCGCAGGTCGTACCGGGGGAACACCGGGTACGAGGTGGCGTCCGGGGGCAGCCGGGCGACGAGCCCGGCCCGGACGGCGTGACCGTCTTCCCGCCAGGCCGCGTCGAACAGCAGCGAGATGCTGGAGAGCCCGTTTCCGTCGGGCCGGGTCACCTCCCCGACCTCGACCGGTCCCCCGGTCTTCGCCGCCAGCCAGCCGGTGAGCCGGCGGCGTAAGTCGACCAGGTCGGTCACCGTGGTCGTGATCTTGGTTGCTTCCCGGCCCGGCTCGGCCTCGGGGTCGTTCAGTTCAGCCACCGTACGCCTCCCGCCATTGGAACGCGTTCTCGTTTCGGCGGAATCTAGAGGCGCACGCCCGAGCCGGTCAAGGCTTGCGGATCGACGCGAGCGTGCGCTCGACCTCCCAGTAGGCGCGCATCAGCTCGATGCGCCCGGAGCCGTCGAGCCGGTAGACGCTCACCAGTTCGGTGTCGGCCAGCGTGCCGTCGTCGAGCTCGGTGCTGAACGTCGCGACGTTCGCACAGTGGACGCTGTTGGCGAACGAGTCGTGCACGGTGAAGTGGAACCGCTTCACCGGCGCGATCACGGTGTCCCAGAACGCGCCGATGCCGTGGGCGCCGCGGTGGCCCTTGCCCTCGGGATCGAAAAACGACGGGCCCACCGGGTCTTCCAGCAGCGCATCGTCGGTGAACAGCCGCAGCCACTCGTCCTTGGCCTTGCGGCCGACCGCGTCGTAGGAACGCTGCGAGGCCGCCCGCGCCGGATTTTCGCCGTCCGGCGCATTCCAGGTGATGAACTCGGACTCGATCATCGCTGCACTATAACCGGTTCTATTTACTCGGACGGCCATCTCGCGGGGTTATCGTCCGACCATGACGATTCGCCTGGGCTACCAGATTCCGAATTTCACCTACGCGGGCATCCCGAACGAACGGCTGTTCGAGACGGTGGTCGCGCAGGCCCGCGAGGCCGAGGCGTCGGGGTTCGACACCGTGCTGGTGATGGACCACTTCTACCAACTGCCGGGCCTCGGGACGCCCGACAACCCGATGCTGGAGGCCTACACCGCGCTGGCGGGCATCGCCGCCAGCACCTCGACGATCCAGGTGTCGACGCTGGTCACCGGCAACACGTACCGGAACCCGCCGATGCTGGCGAAGACCGTCACGACGCTCGACCTGGTGTCGAAGGGACGCGCGATCCTCGGCATCGGGGCCGGCTGGTTCGAGCGCGAGCACGACGACTTCGGGTACGAGTTCGGGACGTTCACCGACCGGTTCGAGAAACTCGAGGAGGCGCTGAACATCATCGCGCCGATGCTGCGGGGCGAGAACCCCACGTTCTCCGGCAAGTGGTACTCGGTCCGGAACGCGATGAACAACCCGCGGCTGCGGCCGACGATCCCGATCATGCTCGGCGGGTCGGGCGAGAAGAAGACGTTCCGGCTCGCGGCGCTGTTCGCCGACCACATGAACATCATCTGCGCTCCGGCCGACCTGCCCCGGAAGGTCGCCGCGCTGCGCGAGCGGTGCGAGGAGGCCGGGCGTGACCCGTCGACGCTGGCGACCAGCTTTCTGACGTCGGTGCTGCTCGGTGAGACCGAGGCCGACGTCAAGGGCGTGCTCGACGGGCTGCCGGAGGCGGCCAGGGCCCGGGCGATCGCCGGGACGCCGGAGCAGGTCGCGGAGATGCTGCAGGAGCGCGTGCTCGATCAGGGCATCACCGGGCTGACGATCAACATGCCGATGAACGGCCACCGGCCGGGCATCGTCACGCTGGCCGGCGAAGCGCTGAAGCCTCTGGTGTCGTAGCACTACCGTGCGGGCCATGCGAGCCGCACTGGGAGTCGTGGTGGTGTGCTGTGCGCTGACCGGGTGCACCGGCGACCCGTCACCGGCACCGTCCGGGCCTCCGTCCCCGCCGGCGCCGGTGACCCCGCCGGCACCGGCTCTGCCGTCCGGGGCGGTCGCGCTGGACTGCAGCGCTCCGATCGACACCCTCGCGGAACCGCCGGCGGGCTACACCACCGCGGCCGGCGTGATCGCGCTGGCCGACCGCGAACCGGTGGGGCTCTCCGCGTCGGCGCCGCTCGATCCGCACCACCGGTTCGGCAAGACCGGCCTGCTCGTCCGCGCCGGCCGCACGGCGACCCTGAGCGTCGGGCCGGAGGCGGCGATCAGCTGGGGCAACACCGGCTCCGAGTGGACCAGGACGCTGTACGTCCCGGTCTGCCCGCAACCGGCCGGCGCGCACGGGCCGTGGCTGGCCTACCCCGGCGGCTACTCGGTGGACGCGCCGGCCTGCCTGCCGGTCGTGATCAACGGCGTCACGCTGCGGATCCCGCTCGGCCGGCCCTGCTGAGCCGCCACCGCCTCGCGCGGCGCGTCACCTACGCCCGCCTCGTCACCTACGCCTGCCTCGGGGCCGGCGCCGCGGCCCGGCCGGTCACGTGGTCGCCGGCCGTGCGCGGAAGGCGCAGCGCGCCCGCGGCGGGCACCAGCATCAGCGCCGCGAGCAGCGCGAACGCCACCCGGAACGGGGCCGACGACCCGTCGGCGACGAGGCCCCCGAGTCGCACCAGCAGGGCCGCCACCGCCACGCCGAGACCGGTACCGAGCTCGTGCAGCGTCGACAGCAGCGTGTTGGCGTGGTTGAGCTCCGACGGGCCGACGTCGGCGAACGCCACGCTGTTGTACGCGGTGAATCCGGTCGACCTGGCGACCCCGCCGAGCAGCAGCAACAACAGCGTCACCGGGATCGGCAGGGCCGGCGTCAGCAGTGCCAGGCCGGCCAGGCACGCCACCCCGACCGCGATCGACACCAGCAGCACGGTCCGGATCCCGAACCGCTGCATCAGCGGCGTCGTCGCCGGTTTGATCCCGACGTTGCCGACGAACAGCGCCATCAGCGCCAGCCCGGCCCCGGTCGCCGACCATCCGAACCCGATCTGGAAGAACAACGGCAGCAGGAACGGGATCGCGGTGATCAGCGCCCGGTACACCGCCCCGCTGACCGCGGTCGTCCGGAACGTCCGTACGCGCAGTGTCCGCAGGTCGACCAGCGGGTTCGCCGCCCGCAGCAGGTGACGCCCGGCCGCCGCCAGCCCGGCGACGGTCACGACCAGCGCGATCACCACCACCGGCCCGAACCCCGAGCGCACGCTCTCCGCCGCCACCACCAGCCCGGCCACGCCGGCCGCGGTGAGCACGAACCCGGTCCGGTCCAGCGGCCCCGGCGCGTCCTCCTCGGTCAGCGACGGCACCAGCCGGAACCCGACCGTGAGCGCGGCCAGCCCGAGCGGCACGTTGATCACGAAGATCCACCGCCAGGACGCGTACTCGGCCAGCGCCCCGCCGACCAGCGGCGCCACCACGGGCGCCAGCAACGCGGGCCACGTGAGGTACGCGATCGCCCGCACGAGATCGCGCTTGGGCGTCGTCCGCAGGATCATCAGACGGCCGACCGGGACCATCAGCGCCCCGCCCACGCCCTGCAGGACGCGGGTCGCGGTGAGCGATGCGAGGCCGGGCGCGAGCGCACAGCCGGCGGACGCGGCCGAGAAGACCAGCAACGCGGTCAGGAAGACCGGGCGGACGCCGTAGCGGCGGGCCAGCCACCCGCTGACCGGGATCAGCACGCCGAGCGTGAGCGCGTACGCGGTGATCGCGACGTTCACGTCGACCGCGTCGACGCCGAACTCGGCGGCGATCGCCGGTGCGGCCGGTGCGATCACCGTGACGTCGAGGATCTCCATGAAGTAGGCGGCCGCGACCAGCAGCGCCAGCCTTCGTTCTATGGCGCGCCTACCTCGACGAGCACCTTGCCCACGGCGCCGTTCGCGACCGCGTCGTGCGCGTCGCCGGTCTGCTCCAGCGCGTACCGCCGGATCGGCAGGCCGTGCTCCTCGCCGACCGGCAGCGCGCCGTCCTCGAGCGCACGGGTGAGGTCTTCGGCGGCGGCGTCGAGCGCGGGCTGCCCGACCGTGTAGAGCAGCAGGAACTGGTAGCGGACGTTGGTCGCGAAGTGCCCGGCGACGTCGAGCGTCACCCCGGCGCCGCCGTCGTTCGCGTAGACCGCGACCACGCCGTGGTTGGCGAGCACGGCCTGGTTGAGCGACGCGTTCCGCGACGGCGACACCTCGACGACCTGGTGGACGCCGCCGGGCGCGATCGTCCGGATCGCGGCGGCCGCGTCGTCCTCCCGGTAGTTGACCACGTGGTGCGCACCGGCGGCGGTGGCCAGCGCGGCCTTCTCCGTGCCGCTGATCGTCGTGATCACGGTCGCGCCGGCCCAGCGGGCGAGCTGGATCGCCGCGTGGCCGACCGCTCCGGCGCCACCCGCGACCAGGACCGTACGTCCGTCGAGGGCACCGGGCGCGAGGCGCGACGGCCCGTCTTCGGCGACCGTGAGGGCCCGGTGGGCGGTCATCGCCGGGACGCCGAGGCTCGCGCCGACTTCGAAGCTCGCGCCGTCGGGGAGTTTCACGACCCGCTCGGCCGGGAGCACGGTGTACTCCTGCGCGGTGCCGGTCGGACGCTGGTGGGCCGACAGGTACGTCCAGACCCGGTCGCCGGGGGCGAGCCGGTCGACGCCGGGGCCGACCGCGTCGACGACGCCGGAGCCGTCCTGGTTCGGGACGATCTCGCCGGTGACCGGAGCGCCCCGGCGGGCGCTCGCCCCAGCCCGGGACTTCCAGTCCGTCGGGTTGACACCGGAGAACACCACCCGGACGCGGACCTCGCCCGGCCCCGGTTCCGCGACCTCCCGCTCGACCAGTCGCAGGACGTCGGGACCACCGGTTTCGCTGTAGACCACTGCGCGCATGGACTCCAGTCTGCCTCCGCTCAGGTGAGCGGGACGACGGCGGGGGCCGGGGTGATCCGGGCGCGAACCGCTCCCAGCCGCTCGACCTCCACCGTGACCTCGTCACCGGGACGCAGCCAGGGATAGGCGTCCTCGCCGTGCAGGGACGAGAGCTCCAGCAGGCACCCGGTGCCGACCGTGCCGCTGCCGACCACGTCCCCCGGCCGCAGGCGGGTGCCGCGGGAGGCGTAGGCCAGCATCTGGCCGAACGACCAGTGCAGGTCGGACCAGCTGCCGCCGCCGTGGGCGGTGCCGTTGACCGAGGCCGACATCCGCAGCGCGTACCCGTTCCCGGCCCGGCGGTCGGCGAGCTCGTCCGGCGTCACCAGGAACGGGCCGAGAGACGTGGCCCCGTCCTTGCCCTTGGCCGGGCCGAGCCCCGCGCCGGACTCCTGCCGCTGGACGTCACGCGCGCTCCAGTCGACCAGGATCGTGTACCCGGCGATGCGGTCCTCGGCCTCGGACGGGGTCAGGTCGGAACCGGGCCGGCCGACGACGGCCGCGACCTCGACCTCGTAGTCGAACCGGGCCGAGCCCGGGGAGACCGGCACGTCGTCGTGGGGCCCGCGGATCGCGGCCGGGTTGCTGAAGTAGAAGACCGGCTGCTCGTACCAGACCGGGTTGACGGACCGCCCGAACGCGGCGGACGCGTTGCGCGCGTGTTCCTCGAACGAGAGGAAGTCGCGCACCGACGGCGGCTGCGGGATCGGTGCGCGCAGATCGGCCGCGGCGAGCGGCAGGGTCTCGGCCGGGGCCGAGCGGGCTCGCCCGGCGGCGGCGCCGAGATCGCCGAGCAGGTCGAGCAGGGGTTCGTCGAGGCCGTGGACGAGGTCGTCGACGACCAGACCGGCCCGGTCGGCGGGCCCGTAGGTGATCCAGCGCATGTGTGTCGTCTCCTCACGCCGAGCTCCGACCCTACGTTCGGCTTCCTCCGGGCCACGCCGCACCCCTACCATTCCCTCTAGAACACGTTCTAATTGTGGAGAGGGTGCACATGAGGCACGGCGTCGTGCTGTTCGCCAGTGACCGGGGAATCCGCCCCGCCGACGCGGCCCGGGCCGCCGAAGACGCCGGGTTCGAGACGTTCTACGTGCCCGAGCACACCCACATCCCGGTCCGCCGGGAAGCCCCTCACCCGGGCACCGGCGGCGCCGCGCTCCCCGACGACAGGTACTCCCGCACGCTCGACCCGTGGGTCGCGCTCGCCACCGCGGCCCAGGCCACCAGCCGCATCCGCCTGGCGACGGCGGTCGCACTCCCGGTCGAGTCCGACCCGATCACGCTGGCCAAGACGATCGCGACGCTCGACCACCTCTCCGGCGGCCGGGTCACGCTCGGCGCCGGGTTCGGCTGGAACACCGACGAATTGGCCGATCACCGCGTCGACGCGAAGCGGCGCCGGGGCGTCCTGCGCGAGTACGTCGAGGCGATGCGGGCGCTCTGGACCCAGGAGGTCGCCGAGTACCAGGGTGACCACGTCTCGTTCGGCCCGTCGTGGGCCTACCCGAAGCCGGTGCAGCCGCACGTCCCGCTGATCATCGGCGCGGGCGGCGGCCCGAAGACGTTCGCCTGGATCGCCCGCACAGCCGACGGCTGGATGACCACGCCGACCGAGACCGGTCTGCACGCCCGGGCCGACGAGCTGCGCGAGGCCTGGGCCGCGGCCGGGCGCGGGGGCCGGCCCCAGATCCACGTGCTGGCGACCACGAAGCCGAGCCCGGAACTGCTGGAGTCGTGGGAGTCCGCCGGGGTCACCGACGCGATCTGGGGCCTGCCCGATCGCACCCCCGACGAGGTCGTCGCGTCCCTGCACCGCCAAGCCGCCCGGTTGGGCCTGACCCCGGTGGGCTGAGCCGCTCCGCCGGCCCGGACGTCCACCGTGCGCTCGCCGGTCGCGCGCAACGGTCCGACCGACGCCTCCTGGGTCTCAAGCTCGGGGCGACGGTTAGAGATCCAGCTCCAGAGTGGCGGTCTCACTGCGCGAAACGCAGCACATCACCGCGCCGGTCCGCTCGTCGTCGGTCAGGTACTCGTCGCGGTGCAGGGGCGTCCCGGCCAGCACCGGGACCCGGCACTCGCCGCAGATGCCCTGCCGGCACAGGTTCGGGACGTCGATCCCGGCCGCGCGCAGCGCATCGAGCAGGCTCGTGCCCGGCGGCACGACGACGTCCCGGGCCGAGCGGGCCAGCCGCGCGACGAACTCCCGGCCCGGGTCGAGCTCGGCGGCGACAAAACGCTCCAGGTGCAGGCGGGACGGCGGCCACCCGGCGGTGGCCGCCTCGGTGAGCACCCGGTCGAGCAGCGGACCCGGTCCGCAGACGTACAGATGGGTGCCGAGCGGCTGGTCGCGCAGCGCGCCGGTGAGCGCGGCCCCGAACGCGTCCCGGTCGGTGACCCGGTGCAGCCGCGGCCCGAGCAGATCCGACAGCTCGTCCGCGAACGCACCGGCGTCCGGGCGGTGGACGTAGAGCAGTTCGACGTCGCGGCCCCAGCGGGCGGCGTCCCGGGCGTGCGCCACCATCGGGGTGATCCCGATGCCACCGGCGATCAGCAGATGCTTGCGGGCGGTGGCCACCGGCGCGAACGCGCACCGGGGCGGCGACGCGGCGAGCCGGTCGCCGGGCCGCAGGCCGTGCAGGTACGCCGAGCCGCCGGACCGGCGCAGCACGGCGATCGAGTAGGTGTCGAACCCGGCGTTCGTCAGCGAGTACGCGTTGCGGACCGGCCCGCACTCCACGACCAGGTGGCTCCCGGGCGGGTGCGGGGGCAGCGGGCGCCCGTCCGCGGCGGCCAGCGTGATCTCGCGGATCCCGGCCGCGATCCCGGTGCCGGCCCGGACGACGAGGTCGAGCACGGTCACGCGAGCGACCCCAGGTACGCGGCCCGCCGCCGGGACAGGTGGTGCCCAACCACCAGCGCCCGCCCGCAGCCCGAACACCGCACCGAAGGCCCGTCGGTCGGCGTCGTCGCACCGCAGTGCGGGCACCAGACCCGCCGCCACCGGTCGTCGGTGACCACCGCGGTCACCTCGGCCGGGACCGCGCCGCCGTCGATCGCGACCGCCCGGGCCCGCAGCACGTCCGCTTCCGGGCCGGCCACCAGCAACCGCCACCCGACGCGGGCCCCGCGCACCTGCCCGGCCAGCGCGGCCGGACCGTCGTCCGCTCCGGGCGGGCCGTGCCAGGCCCAGAGCGGGCGGCCGAGTTCTCGCAACCGCTCGATCCACTTCGCGGCGGCCGCGGCGCCGGCCTCGCCGAACGCCACGACGGCGTAGGCCGTGCCGCTCTCGTCGATCACGCTCGAACGATAGCCGTCAGTTCGGCTCCGAGGACGACGTCAGCAGCCGGAAGAAGCGCCGCCGCCCCACCGTGGTCTCCGCCTCCTCCGTCGCCACCAGCGCCGCCGCCACCACCTCGGCCTGCACCGAGGCCGCCACCTGCGGCTGCGCCACCGAAGCCAGAGGAGCCACCGGAACCGCTTGGGCCACCGGAACCGCTTGGGCCACCGGAACCGCTTGGGCCACCGGAACCGCCGTGACCGCCGGGTCGACGGCCGGCGGGCCGCCCCGCATCAGGTGCTCGATCCGGGCCGCGAGCTCCTTCGGCGAGAACGGCTTGGCCAGGAAGTCGTTCACCCCCGAGTTGAAGCTCTCGCCGATGTACTGCGGCTGGCTGTGCGAGGTCACCATGATCACCGGCACGTCCGCCGTGCTCCGGTCGGCCCGCAGCAGCCGGACCACGTCGAGCCCGGAGAGCCCCTGCATCTGCATGTCGAGCACGACGACGTCCGGCACTTTCCGCCGCACCTCGATGAGCGCCGCCGCCCCGTCCTCCGTCGCGGTCACCTCGTGTCCGGCCCGGGAGAGCTTCTCGGTGATCATCGCCCGGATATCCGGGTCGTCCTCCGCGATGACGATAGCGCCCATCTGTTCCTCCGGATCCGAGCTGAGCGGTTTCCACCGTTTGGGCAGCATATATGGGGGTCGGTCGCCTGCACCCGAGCCGCACCCGGGCAGTAGCCGGGCGGGCACCGCGTCCACCCGATGAGGGAGCCGGAAGACGACCATCAGCACGCGGGGGCGAGCACATGATCGATGCGGACACCAGCCGTGCGCACGCGTCCCACTGGACGATCGGGCGACTGCTCGCGCTCGGCTACGTGCTGGCGATGCTGGCGTCCGCCGTGCTCGGGGGCAGCGCCTACGTCCGGATCGGGACGATGACCCGCGACCAGGCGTCCGTCGAACACACCTACCAGGTCGTCGACCAGATCTCGGACCTGATGTCGCACCTGCAGGCCGCGGAACGCGGTCAGCGGGGCTACCTCCTCACCGGCCGCGACTCCTATCTGCAGCCGTACCGCGAGAGCCGGCGCGCCGTCGGGTCCTCGATGACTGCCCTGACCGCGCTGACCAGCGGCGAAGCCGAGCAGCAGCGCGCGCTGGCACAGCTGCGCCCAGTGGTGGCGGACAAGCTCGACGAGTTGGCGGACACGATCCGGCTGCGCTCCGCCGACAGTTTCGGGGCCGCCCAGCGGGTGGTCCTCACCGGTCGCGGCGCCGACGACATGACCACGATCCAGTCACTGCTCACCCGGATGGACCGGCACGCCCGCGCCGAGCTCGCCGCGAGCCGGCACGCCGGTGCCGCGCGGGCCGCCGCGACCCAGCGGGTCCTGCTCTGGGGCTCCGTGTTCGCCGCGCTGCTGATCGGGGCCGGCGCCTGGTGGATCACCCGGTCGGTGACCGGTCCGGTCCGCCGCATCACGATCGCCGCCGAGCAGCTCACCGCGGGCCACCTCGACCAGCGGGTCGAGGCGTCCGGCCCGATCGAGCTGCGGCGCGCCGCCGCGGCGATCAACGCGTCGGTCGATGCGATCACCGCCGCCCGCGACGAGGCCATCGCGGCCACCGCGGCCAAGTCCGCGTTCCTCGCGACGATGAGCCACGAGATCCGGACGCCGATGAACGCGGTCATCGGCATGACCGGCCTGCTCCTGGACACCGAGCTGAAGGGCTCGCAGCGCCGGCTGGCCGAGACCGTCCGCGACAGCGGTGAGTCGCTGCTCGCGATCATCAACGACATTCTCGACTTCTCGAAGATCGAGGCCGGCGAGCTCGAGCTCGAGGACACCAACTTCGACCTGCAGGACTGCCTGGACAGCGCGCTGAGCCTGGTCGCGCTGCCGGCCCAGGCCAAGGGCCTGGAGCTGGTCGGCTCGATCGCCGACGACTGCCCGACGTTCCTGCTCGGCGACGTCACCCGGATCCGTCAGGTGCTGGTCAACCTGCTGTCCAACGCGGTGAAGTTCACCGACCGCGGCGAGATCTCGGTCAGCGTGAGGCAGGGCACCGAGGGCCTCGACTTCGTCGTGCGCGACACCGGCATCGGCATCCCCGCCGACCGGATGGACCGGCTGTTCCGTGAGTTCAGCCAGGTCGACGCGTCCACGACCCGCGAGTACGGCGGTACCGGCCTCGGCCTGGCGATCAGCCGGCGGCTGGCCGGCGCCATGGGCGGCGACCTCCGCGTCGAGAGCACGGTCGGCGTCGGCACCACGTTCACGTTCCGTGCGCCGCTCACCGCGCACACGGACCGCCGTGCGGCCGCGGCCGGGCCGTCGGCCGACCTCGCCGGCCGGTCGGTGCTGATCGTCGACGACAACGCGTCCAGCCGGCGGCTGCTCGCGGCTCAGCTCACCTCGTGGGGCCTGAGCTGGTCGGAAGCCGACTCGGCGGACGCCGCCCTGACTGCGCTGAGCAGCGGGATCGCCTACGACCTGGCGCTGATCGACGCGCACCTGGCTCCCGAAGGCGTCGACGGTGCCGAGCTGGCCCGGCAGATGCGGGCGCTGCCGGCCGGGCGCGAGCTGCCGCTGGTGCTCCTGGCCGGTGCGGGCGACCGGCCCGCGGCCACCGACGGGGACCTGTTCCGGGCCGTGCTGGCCAAGCCGCTGCGGCCGTCGGCCGTGCGCGGGACGCTCGACCAGCTGCTCTCGCCGGAGGGTTCGGCCCTACCGCCCGCCCGCCGGGCGTCCGACGCGGCCGCGGTGCCGGTGGCCGCGCGGCGCCTGCGGGTGCTGCTCGCCGAGGACAACCCGATCAACCAGCAGGTCGCGCAGCTCATCGTGGAGAAGCTCGGCCACCGGATCGACACGGTCGGCAACGGCCAGGAGGCGGTGGAGGCGCTCGCCCGGACGTCGTACGACGCCGTGCTGATGGACATCCAGATGCCGGTGCTCGACGGGCTGGAGGCGACCCGGCGGATCCGTGCCGAGGTGCCGGCCGATCGTCAGCCGCACATCATCGCGATGACCGCGAGCGTACTGGTCGAGGACCAGGCCGCCTGCCGGGCCGCGGGCATGGACTCGTACCTGCCCAAGCCGGTCCGCGCCGCCGACCTCGCCGCCATGCTGGCCGGGGTGGCCGGGGTGGCCGGGGCACCCGGGGACACCGCCGGAGTGGCCGGGGACACCGCCGGGGTGGCCGGGGCGGCCGGGGCGGCCGGCGACGCCGCGGTTCCGGCCGGTCCGCCGGCCCCCGGGCTCGCCGCCGGCGCGGCCGACGAGGACGTCGTGGCCGCCAACGGCGCGGACATGCGGGGACGCACCGAGGACCTGCTGGACGAGGACTCCGACGACGACGAGCGGGCGATGATCGCCCGGCTGTTCAGCTCGTTCGTCGATCGGCTGCCCGGCGTGCTCACGCGCCTGGACGAGGAACTGGCCGACCTCACCGCGACCGCCGCCACCGCGCACAGCCTGAAAGGCATGGCGTCCAACATCGGCGCGTCCCGGCTGGCGGGCGTCAGCGGTGCGATCGAGACGGCGGCCCGCAACGGCGGGGCACCGGGCGCCGCACAGCTCGCGGACCTGCACCGGGAGGCGGACCTCGCCGCCCGCGCGGCCCTCACCGTCGGCGCCGAACTCGCGCCGTCAGCCGTGGCGGTCTGACGCGCGCCGTCCGGCCCGGTGCCGGTCGCGCCGGGCCGGGCCGGGGCCGATCGCGGCCGGGCCGGGGCCGGGCCGGGGCCGGGCCGGGTCGTAGCATCGGGTCCATGCGGGTCGGGGTGGTGGGCGCGGGCATCGTGGGGCTGGCGATCGCGCGGCTGCTCGCGCGGCGCGGCGCGGACGTCGTCGTGTTCGAGAAGGAGACCGACGTGTCCCGGCACCAGACCGGGCACAACTCGGGCGTGGTGCACTCGGGTCTCTACTACACGCCGGGATCGTTGAAGGCGACGCTCTGCCGCCGCGGTGTCTCGCTCCTGAAGGACTTCTGCGCCTCCCACGACCTGGAGTACGACGAGATCGGGAAGGTCGTCGTCGCCCGGGACGAGACCGAGCTCGACCGGCTCGCGAACATCGAGGCCCGGGCCCACGCGAACGGGGTGCCGGGGGTCCGCCGGCTGGACGCCGGCGCGCTGCGCGAGCTCGAACCGAACGTCGTCGGCGTCGCCGCACTGCACTCCCCCACGACCGCGATCGTCGACTTCGTGGCGGTCGCGCGGGCGATGGCGTCCGACGTGCGCGCCGCCGGCGGTGAGGTGCGGCTCGCGGCGCCGGTGACGCGGATCCGGCCGGCCGGCGACCGGATCCGGGTCAGGGCGGGGACCACCGAGACGACGCTGGACCGGCTGGTGATCTGCGCCGGGCTGCAGTCGGACGTGGTCGCCGCCCTGGCCGGCGACGACCCCGGCCCGGCGATCGTGCCGTTCCGGGGTGAGTACTACCGGCTCACCCGCCCGGACGTCGTCCGCGGGCTCGTCTACCCGGTACCCGACCCGGCCCATCCGTTCCTCGGGGTGCACGTCACCCCGCGCATCGGCGGTGCGGTCGACGTCGGCCCGAACGCGGTACTGGCAACCGCGCGCGAGGGCTACCGCAGGCGGGACGTCAACGTGCCGGAGTTCGCGCGCACGCTGCGGTGGCCCGGTTTCCGGCGGCTCGCGGGCCGGCACTGGCGGGCCGGTGTGCACGAGATCCGCGGCTCGCTGTCGAAGAACGCGTTCGCCGCTGCGGCCCGTGACTACGTCCCGTCGCTGCGCGCCGCCGACCTCGTGCCGGCGCCGGCCGGGGTCCGCGCGCAGGCCGTCGACGCGGACGGGTCACTCGTCGACGACTTCCGGATCAGCACGCTCGGTCCGATCACCGCGGTCCGGAACGCGCCCTCACCGGCGGCGACGTCGTCGCTGGCGATCGCCGAGCACGTCGTCGGGCTGACCGTGCCCGATCAGTGAGATCGGCGGCGCCCGGCGTAGGCCGGCAACGCGGGCTCGTCGGCCAGCTTGCGGGTGCCGCCGAGCATCGAGCGCCGCACCAGCGCATTGCTCAGCATCGTGTTGCGCAGCCACAGCCCGTGCCTGGTCCGCGGGGCCAGGAACCGGCCCGGCTGCGCGTTCTTCTGCCAGCGGCCCGCGTACGGGCGCATCCGCCGCTCGTACGCCGTCAGCGCGGCGCCGAGGTCTCCGCCGGCCGCGGCCAGCTCCCCGGCCAGCACGTACGCCCCCACGATCCCGGTACCGACGCCCATCCCGCCCAGCGTGACGCCCCAGGCGGCGTCCCCCGGCAATGCCGTTCGGCCGGACGTCCAGGACGGCACCGAGACGCGGGCGATCGAGTCGAAGTAGATCTCCGGCGCGCCGTCGAGGCCGGCGAGCATCTCGGGAACGTGCCAGCCGAGGCCGGCGTAGGTGTCGGCGATCAGCCCCCGCGGGTCGTGGAACGGAATCTCCCGCGGCGCGCGGAACACCGCGAGCGCGATCGCGCGCACCTCGATCGCCAGGTCGACCCGGCCGGGCCGCTGGGCCAGCGCCGGCTCCAGGACGTCGACGCGGTTCGTCGTCAGGAGGAACGCGACGCCGGCGTCGTCCGACAGACCGTCGAGGGCCTCGAGGACCGCGAACAGGAGCGGCTGCGACCCGGGGTAGTGGTCGCGGTCCTCCGCGACCAGGTCGCAGTCTTCGAGGACCACCAGCGCGGGCAGCGGGGCCCACGCCATCTGCGCGGCCTCGGAAACGTACTGGATCGACGGCCCGGCGAGCAGCACCACGGTCAGGCCGGGCAGGGCACCCAGCAGGAACCGGACCGTGTGCGTCTTGCCGGTGCCGGGCGGCCCGTGCAGCAGCAGACCGCGCTTGAGGTGCTGACCGGCGGCGCGGAGCTTCTCCCGGTGCTCGGCGTCAGCCTGGACGCCACCCCGTCACCCGACCGCGCGGGTCGGTGCCGAGATGCTCCTGGAGCGGCGGGATCGGCGCGGTGCCGTCGGGCTGGCGGACCCGACGCTCCGCGTGCACGACCCACGCGGCCGGTCCGCGGACGCGCGCGTCCGCGGACCGGTGGGTGACCGCCGCCGGCGCGGCAGCGGTCAGCCGACCTCGGCGCGGAGCGTCGCCGCGGCCCGGGCCATCGCGCGCATCTTGCCGTCGGCGGACTCGCGGGGCAGGTACTTCATGCCGCAGTCGGTCGAGATCACGATCCGCTCCGGCGGGGCGTACGCGAACGCCCGCCGCACCCGATCCGCCACGACCTCGGAGGACTCCACGTCCGGGGTCGACAAGTCGATGACCCCGAGGATGATCGTCTTCCCGGCGAGGTCGGCGAGCACGCCGAGGTCGAGCTTCGACTGCGCGGTCTCGATCGAGATCTGATCGGCCGCGCACGCCGCCAGCTCGGGCAGGAACGAATACCCGGCCGGGCGCTCGTGCACCAGGGCCGCGTAGCCGAAGCACAGGTGCACCGCGGTGGTGCCTTCGACGCCCTCCAGTGCCCGGTTCAGGGCCTTCACCCCGAAGGCCCGGGCCTGATCGGGACGCGCCTGCAGCCACGGCTCGTCGATCTGGACGATGTCGGCGCCCGCCGCGTGCAGGTCCTTGATCTCGGCGTTCACCGCGGCCGCGTAATCCATCGCGGCGGCCTCGGCGTCGGCGTAGTGGTCGTTCTGCGCCTGCTGCGACATCGTGAACGGGCCGGGCACCGTCATCTTGACGGTCTTGCGGGTGTGAGCCCGCAGAAAACGCACGTCGTCGACCTGGATCGGCCGCTGCCTGCGGATGTCCCCGGCGATCCGCGGCACCGGGTACGGCTCGCCGTTCCGGTTGATCGTCGTGCCCGGGTTGTCGATGTCGACACCGTCGAGCGCGGTCGCGAAGTGGTTCGAGTAGCTCTCCCGGCGCATCTCGCCGTCGGTGACGATGTCGAGCCCGGCCTCCTCCTGAGCGCGGATCGCGACCCGGGTGGCGTCGTCCTGCGCCTCGGTGAGGTGATCGGGGTCGACGCGCCACAGCTCCTTGGCCCGGACCCGGGGAGGCATGCGCCCGGCCAGCTTGGACCGGTCGATCAGCCAGTCCGGCTGCGGCAGACTTCCCACCACTGACGTCGCAAGGAGCATCCTTCGAACCTATACCGCCCCCGGCGACGGCCCGCGTTCGGCCACGGTGGCCGCGCCCCTCACGAAGTGGGAGCCCGCGTCGCCAGTGACTCCTCCACGAGCCCCGGCGGGGCCGCGTCCAGCATCGCCAGGATCGACTCGGCCAGCTGCCGCGCCGCCGCCGGATCCAGCTCCACCGCCACCCGCGCCGCCGCGCCCTGCGACGGGTTCCGGAAGTCGATGTTCAGCGTGTGGGCCTGCGGCGCCGACACCGGGTGGTCGAAGTAGACGGTCGCGTCGGTGAGCGGGAACCACCCCTCCCGGCCCTTTCCGGCCCCACTGATCGCCAGCGTCGCGGTCTCGTACGTGCACATGCTCAGGCCCCCAGGTGCGTGCCGTAGAACTTCCAGATCTGCTTCCACCCGTCGACCGCCGCCTCCGGCCGGTACGACGGACGGTCCACCGCGAAGAACGCGTGCCCGGCGTTGTCGTAGCGGTGGAACTCGAACGGCTTCCCGGCCTCGGTGAGCGCCTTCTCGAGCTCGTCGACGTGCTCCGGCGTCGGGTACTTGTCTTCGTTGCCGAACAGCCCGAGCAGCGGGCACCGCAACTCCGGGGCCCGCTGCACGAGCGGCGTCATCCGCAGCGGGAACCCGTCCGGCGGCGTCCCCACGACGAACGCGCCGTAACAGTCGACCGCCGCGTCGACGTCGACCTCCAGCGCGGCCAGGAACGACTGGCGCCCGCCGGAGCAGTACCCGATCGTGCCGACCTTGCCGTTCGAGCCGGGCAGCCCGCGCAGGTAGGCGGCCGCGGCAGCGACGTCGCCGACGAGCCGGTCGTCCGGGACGCCACCGCTCGCGCGGGCCGCGGCCGCGGCGTCGTCCGGGTCGGCGCCGGGCGCCTCGCGGCTGTACAGGTTCGGGCAGATCGCGGTGTAGCCGTTGGCCGCGAACGTCCGGGTGATCTCTTTGCTCGGTGCGTCGTAGCCGGGCATGTGGTGGATGACCACCACACTGCCGCGCGGGCCGTCGTCCTCCGGCCGCGCCAGGTAGGCCTCGATCTCGTCGCCGGAAGCGCCGGTGATACGCACGGTTGCCGCGCGCAGGTCGCCGATCATGAGAGTCCCTCTCTGTTCAGTTTGCCCGTTCAACTACTTACTCCTGTCGCACCCGCAGCCCAAGTCGACGTTTTTACGTAACTCCGTAATACTGGAGTCATGGACGATCTCGCTGCGAGGATGGCCACGATCGAGCAGCGCGTCGCCGCCCTGGAAGGTTCACCCGCCCCGGCGCCCGAAGGCACGTTCTGGGCCCTCGACGGGCTCAAGGAGCGCACCGAGGGCGCCGGCGCCGTCCTGTACACCGGCACGGTGGGCCTCCCCACCGGCGAGCGGTACGACTGGCAGTACGGCACTCCGGTCGACACGCTGCTCGGCACCGACTGGTCCGCCTTCGCCGAGCGGCTCGCCGCCCTCGGTCACCCGGTCCGCCTCCGGCTGCTGCACCGCGTCCTCGAGGGTGCCCGCAGCACGGCCGAGCTCGCCGCGGACGACGAGCTCGGCACGACCGGGCAGCTCTACCACCACCTGCGTCAGCTGACCGCGGCCGGCTGGCTCGTCTCCGCGGGCCGGGGCCGGTACCGGGTGCCCGCCGAGCGGGTGGTTCCGCTCCTCGCGATCCTGGCGGGGGTACGCCCGTGAAGTACGTCGTCGCCACGCGGCCGCGATCGTCGACGCCGCGAAAACCGCGCGCGTGGGCGACGGCCGGGGCGACGTCCACTACTCGAACTTCGGCATGGCCCTGCTCGGGCAGGCACTGGCCGCCCGTACCGGCACGCCGTACCCGCAGCTGGTCACCGACCGGATCCTGCGTCCGCCCGGGATGACCTCGTCCTCGGCAACACCGATCGCGACGCGGACGCAGTTGCGCTGCCAGTCCGCGTCAGTGGCCCGGGCGGCGAGGAGGTTTCCACTGGTCGGCCACCGCGGCGAGCACGTCGGGCCCGGGCGCGCTCCCCGGCAACGGGGCCGCGTCCGGCGTCGCCCGGAGGCCGTCGAGCATCATCACCAGGTACCGGCGCCACAACTGGGGGTCGACGAACTCCGAGTATTCGAGCACCGACCCGAGCATGAACTGGATCATCGCCAGGTCACCACCGCGGACCCCCGGCCGCAACGCCCCCGCCGCCCGGGCCCGCACCACCAGCGCCTCCAGCAACGGCTCCAGCCGGGCCCGCGCCGCCTCCACCCGCTCGTGCCCGTAGGCCCGGCTGAAGATCACGTCACGCAACCCGCGATCGGCCGCCATCGCCTCGGCCGACCGCTCCGCGAACCGCCACACGCCGTCCGACGGGGCCTCCGCCTGCAACGCCTCGGCCGCCCATCGCACCATCTCGTCGAGCCGCTCGGAGAACAGAGCCTCGACGAGCATCTCCCGGCTCGGGAAGCGCCGGTACAGCGTCCCGACGCCGAGGCCGGCGTGGTGGGCGATGTCGTCGAGCGTCACGTCGACGCCCCGGGCGGCGAACACTTCCCGGGCGGCAGCCAGGATCCGCTGCCGGTTGCGCTCGGCGTCCCGCCGGAGCGGACGCCCCGGTACGACGTCCCCGCCGTGCGACATGGCGACACGATACCGAGATCCGGTCTCCGGTTCGCGGCGAAACCGCCGACTTGCATGGTCATACAGAGTTCTGCATATACTTAACTCGTGTCCAAGGTGCTGACCTCCCTCCCTGTTGGCGAACGTGTCGGGATCGCCTTCTCCGGCGGCCTCGATACGTCGGTGGCCGTTGCGTGGATGCGCGAGAAAGGTGCCGTTCCGTGCACCTACACCGCCGATATCGGGCAGTACGACGAGCCCGACATCGCGTCGGTGCCGGGTCGCGCCGGTCAGTACGGCGCGGAGATCGCCCGCCTGGTCGACGGCCGCGAGGCGCTGGTCGAGGAGGGCCTGGCCGCGCTCGCCTGCGGTGCGTTCCACATCCGCTCCGGCGGCCGTGCGTACTTCAACACCACCCCGCTCGGCCGCGCGGTGACCGGCACGCTGCTGGTCCGCGCGATGCTCGACGACGCCGTGCAGATCTGGGGCGACGGCAGCACGTTCAAGGGCAACGACATCGAGCGGTTCTACCGGTACGGCCTGCTCGCGAACCCGTCGCTGCGCATCTACAAGCCGTGGCTCGACGCCGACTTCGTCTCCGAGCTCGGCGGGCGGACCGAGATGTCGCAGTGGCTGCTCGCCCGCGACCTCCCGTACCGGTCGAGCGTCGAGAAGGCGTACTCGACCGACGCCAACATCTGGGGCGCGACGCACGAGGCCAAGTCGCTGGAGCGTCTCGATCAGGGCATCGAGATCGTCGAGCCCATCATGGGCGTCAAGTTCTGGGACGCCGACGTCGAGATCGCGCCCGAGGACGTCACGATCGGCTTCGTCCAGGGCCGGCCGATGACGATCAACGGCAAGGAGTTCGCCTCCGCCGTCGACCTGGTCCTCGAGGCCAACGCGATCGGCGGACGCCACGGCCTCGGCATGTCCGACCAGATCGAGAACCGGATCATCGAGGCCAAGAGCCGCGGGATCTACGAGGCGCCGGGCATGGCGCTGCTGCACACGGCGTACGAGCGGCTGGTCAACGCGATCCACAACGAGGACACGCTGGCCAGCTACCACACCGAGGGCCGTCGCCTCGGCCGGCTGATGTACGAGGGCCGGTGGCTCGACCCGCAGGCGCTGATGCTGCGCGAGTCGCTGCAGCGCTGGGTCGGCTCCGCGGTGACCGGTGAGGTGACGCTGCGGCTGCGCCGGGGCGAGGACTACACGATCCTCGACACCGCCGGTGCGGGCTTCAGCTATCACCCGGACAAGCTCTCGATGGAGCGCACCGAAGACGCCGCGTTCGGCCCGGTCGACCGGATCGGCCAGCTGACGATGCGCAACCTCGACATCGCCGACTCCCGCGCGCGCCTGGAGCAATACGTCAGCCTCGGCATCGTCGGCACGAACCCGGCCGCTCCGATGCTGACCGGCGCGGCCCAGGCGGCCTCCACCGGCCTGATCGGAGCGATGACCGAGGGTGGCGCCGAAGCGATCGCCGCCCCCGGCGAACGCACCGCCATCCCCACCCACGACGAACTGCTCGACCACGCCGCCATGGACTCCGGCACGGACTGACCACGGGCGCGACGCGCGTGCCGTCGGCGGTCGGTCTCCGAACCCCGCGCCGGACTGGGCTAGCGCTCCGGCGGCTTTCGGCCGGTCAGCGCGACTCGTACGCCCCGATGTCCGGCCCCCGCCCGACCGGCCGCGCCGACCCGGCGAAGTCGGTCGCCGGCGCGTTCGACCCCGCGTCGATCGCCGGCGACCCGGCCCGCAGCCGCACGTCCCCGCTCGCCGCGTCCACGAACAGCGGGTTCGCTGTGACGTTCCGCTGCAACGTGAACCCGCTGATACTGCTCAGCGAGTTCTCGTAGGCGATGTTGTCGCGCGCCACCGACCCGCTCACCGAGCCGCTCGTCACCCGGATCGCCGCCCGCCCGTTCGCGTAGATCGTGTTGAAGAAGACCTGGACGTCGGAGTAGCTCCCGATCCAGAAGTCGACACCGCCGCCCGGATTGCCCCAGATCACATTGTTGTAGATGTCGACGTTGCTCGCGGTCCCGCCGGACTCGACCGCGAGCCCGATCCCGGCCTTCGACGACCCCCGCGCGTCGTAGATCCGGTTCGCGGAGATCTTCACGTCGCTCGCCCCGTCGACGTAGATGTTCGGACCGTTGTTCCGGTACACGTCGTTCCGGGTGATCGTGCCGTCGCGCGTCCCGTTCTTGACGTCGATGCCCTCTTCGTCGTTGTCGTAGACGTCGTTGTTCGTGATCGTGAAGTCGGAGAAATTGAACAACGTCAGGGCCTCGTTGGCCGCCGCGCCGATGTCGCCGCCGGCCGCGGCGCTGTTGTTGCCGTGGATCCGGTTGCACTCGATCCGCGCGCCGCTGCCGTCGCCGATCAGGATCCCGCCGTCGGACGAGCCCGCGATCTCGCTGTTGCGGATCGTGAGGTCACTGGCCTGACCGGCGTAGATGCCGTGCCGCCGGGAATTCTTCACGGTGAGACCGGAGAGCGTGACGCGCTGCCGGTCGTCGGCCGTGATGAGCCCCCGCGTCGACGAGGACGTCGACGGCAGCGTGTCCTGACCGTCGATCGTCACGGTCTGCCCGGCTTTGGCCCGCAGCGTCAGGCCGTTGGTCGTGATGTCCACGACCTCGTGGTACGTCCCGCCGGCGATCTCGATCACGTCCCCGGCCGAGGCCGCGCTCACCGCGGCCTGGATCGTCGCGTACCGCCCGCCGTTCCCGACCGTCCGCGTCGCCGGGCCGGAGTCGGCCGGGCACCCCGTCGGCCGGGCCGCGGACCTCGTCGGCGACGGTGACCGTCCGGCCCCCGGCTCCGGCACGTCCATCGGTTGCGCCCTTTTTGATGACGCCTGCGTGCTGGGCAGCGTCTGCGGGATGCCGTCGGTGCCCGGACCCCCCGGCGAACCGACGTCGCGGACCGAGAGCGCGGATGCGATCCCGAACCCCAGCAACACGGCGACGACCAGGACCGGCCAGAGCCGTCTGCCCCACGTCGATCGCCGTCGGTGACGCCGGCTCACTGCACTCCCCTCCCCGGGCCCGTGACCTCTGATGATAGAGAGGCGTGACACCGCAGGCGGTTCTGGTGGTCCTTCGGGGCAATTCGGGCTCGGGAAAAACGACGGTCGCGCACGAACTCCGCCGCGGCCAGCGGCCTCCCCCGGAACGGCCGCGAGCGGGATCACCTTCCGCTCGCGCACGGCAGGTGATCAGGGCACCACGGTGACAGGCCACTTGCCGGCTTTGACCAGGCGCACCGCGAGCGAGCCGACCCAGCGGTGCCCCGCGTGCGCCGACGCCCCGACCACGAGCGCGTCGGCGCGCTCCTCGGTCGCGATCCGGCACAGCTCGGTGTACGGGTCTCCCCGCACGGCCAGGAACTGCACCGGAACCCCCGCCCACGCCGCCGCCGACTCGATCTCGGCCCGGACCTCGGCGATCGACTGCTCGACCGCCTCCTCCGCGACCTGCACCGCCTCCGCAGACATCGACGCCAGCGCCGGACGCGACGCCACGTACACCACCAGGAAGTCGGCGTGCTGCCGCCGGGCCAGACCGGCCGCGTACGCACCCGCCCGCACGGACGTCGGACTACCGTCCACACCGGCCACGACCAGACTGGGCCCGTCACCACGCTGGGGCCGATCACCCCGCCGGGGCCCGGAACGTTCAGCCACGTCCTCACTATGCCGCAGCGCCGAGCCGCTGATACGCCCGACCCGGGTAACCGTCGACCTGCGCTCTGTCAGGATGGGTCCGGGGTGGGGAGGGGTCGCCGTGCGCATTCAGCCGCGTACCGAAATCATCCAGGTCTGGCAGGCACTCGCGCGCCACACGTACGCCAACGGGGTCTGGGAGTGGGGCGGCGCCGAGGGGCAGGACTCACTGAGCGACGCCGAGCAACTGCTCTGCCTGATGTACCCGGCGCAACAGCTCGACGGACTGCGCATCACCCGGCCGGATCGCACCGCCCCGGACGTCGGTAAGGCACTCGACGTGTTCGGCGACCGCGCGACCATCCCGACGAAACTGATCAGTGTGCTGCTGGAATATCTGCGGACGTACCGGGCGGCGGACGGGTCCCCCACGTTCTCCGCCCCCGAGCACCTCGACGCCCCCGAGCACCTCGACGCCCCCGAGCACCTGGACGCCCCCGAGCACCTGGACGCCGCCCTGCCGGTGACCGACGCCCAACGGACGCTCGACGTCAGCCCCTCGTACTCGGTGTCGTTGTCTCTCGCGCTCTCGGCCCTGAGCTTCGTCCGGGTGTTCCGCCGCGAGAGCAAGGAAGTCGGCGAGATCGCGGAGGAGCTGGAGATCCTGGCCCAGGCCCGCTTGACCGCGGCGATGGTCGGACTCCTGCGCAGCTTCGTGATCGAGGTGTTCGACGTCGACTCGCCGGAGGCACAGAAGCTGTGCGCGATGGTGAACCAGGCCCAGCTGCCCTACGGGGCGGTAGCGGCCGGACTGCAGAACGCGCTTTCCGAAGTCCGCGCCGGCCTGCGCGACCTGACGATCGGGTCCGGCCGCGGCATCCATCTCGCCAATCCGAAGGTGCTTTTTTCTTGCGGCTGGACCTGGGGAGTCACCGCCGACGCCCCGGAGGTCGACGTCGCGCCGCCCTGGGATCGGCAGGAACAACCGGCGGGAATCGCCGCGGGCTCGCCGCATCCGTACTTCACCCGGCTGGCGTGCGCGGGCATCGCCGACCTGACCTCCGAGCAGACGCGGGTGTCCGGCCTGCTCGAAGACGAGCAGCAACGCATCGCCGCGGCGCTGCAACTGCGCCTGGAACTCGCCCGCAGCTACTGGGGAACGCTCGCGATGTACGACCGCGGGCGCTGGCCGGTCGAGGACCAGCCCTGGCGCTTGCCGACCGGAGAATCTGGCGACCACGTGACGCTGTGGGTGATTCGGCTGGCCGGAAGCGCGTTGGAGGCCCAGCCCCATCCGCTCAAGACCGAGCGTCGGTTCACCGCGTTGCTCCGTGACTTCGCCAGCAGGACCCGGGTACCGGACCGTCTCGACGATCCGGACGCCCCACCGCCGGTGTACAGGCAGCACCATCTGGACCTGCCGGGTAGTGACACCGCCGGACCGGCGCTCCGGTGGCCGATCGAGCTGGGTCCGAGCCTGATGAAGGCCGCCCTGACGAGCGCGGCCACGACCAGTTCCGGGGACGACCGGGAATCGCTGCTGGCACTGGCCGAGACGATCTGGGATCGCCTGGCCGCGAAGCGGCGGTTCTCGAACGGGCTCTGGCGCTCGCTGTCGGCAGCAGGCTCCGACCAGCCGTCGTGGTCCACCACGGAGCAGATCGTGGAATGCCTCGTCGTGATGGCCGAGGTCGCCGCGACGCGTCCACCGGTCAGCGAACTTCTGACCTCGCTCGCGCGGGATCTCCTCCACGAGGCCACGCACACGCTCGACCGCGTGCTGCTCGATCCTCGGTCCGGCGGCACCGGCGCGCCGACCGACACCGCGGCCCTGGGCTTACTCCTCGCCCGGGCCCGCGACGCGCTCGAAGACGAGCCCGGACTGACTCTGACGCTCGCCCAGGACGTCCTGCGTGACCTTCACCGGCTCCGGCCTCCGCCCGACCGGTAGTCGAGCAGGTACACGCCACGGTCGCCGGCCGCACAGATGCGGTCCCGCATCGGGTCCCAGGCGACCGCCTCCAGAGCACCCTCCACCCGGATCCCGGCCGCACAGACACCGCTCCCCATGTCCCAGACCCTGAGCATCGCGTCATGCCCCACCGAAGCGACCCACCGTCCGGTCCGATCAGCGGCGCAGGCGGTTACCCAGTTGCCCAGCCGCGCCACGGGTTCCGGCTGTCCGGTCAGGGCGTCCCAGCGCATCACCGTCCCGTCGCGACTGGTGGTGACGGCCCACCGACCGGCCGGATCGAGCGCGCACCCGGTCACCACGTCGTCGTGCCCGGTCCACACGCGCAACGGCTCGCCGGATCCGACGTCCCAGAACCGCACGGTCCGGTCCGCACCGACACTGACGATCTGCGTGCCGTCCGCGCTGATGACACAGCTGCTCACCGGAGCCTCGTGACCGTTCAGAGTCGCAATGAGCTTCCCGTTCCGCGACTCCCAGCGGCGGACGGTCCAATCGTCTCCGACGGTCGCGAACCACGTGCCGTCGGGCGACACCGCACACCCGCTCACCCGGCTGGCGTGGCCGGTGGCGACGGCCAGTGCCCGTCCGGTCGCCGGATCCCAGACGCGCGCGGTCCCGTCCTCGCTCACCGACACGAGCCAGTCTCCGCCCGGTGCGATCGCGCAGGACGTCACCTGCGCTTCGTGGCCGGTCAGCCTGGTACGGACCGAAGCCGATCCGACGTGCCACAGTTCGACGGCCGAGTCCTCGCCCGCGCCGGCGAGCCACGCCCCGTCCGGAGCGATGGCGCATCCGCTGACCCCACCGGACCGGCCCGCGACGGCGCCGTCCAACGTGCCGGTCGCGGGTTCCCAGAGACGGACGGTGCCGTCCTCCCCCGACGACGCGAGCCAGCGCCCGTCCGCCGACACGGCGCACCCGGTCACGCCACCGGCATGACCGGCCAGCACCGATCTGATCTCGGCCGTCTCCACGTCCCATATGCGGATCCGGCTGTCCTGACCTCCGGAAGCCACCCACCGGCCGTCGGGGGCCAGCGCACAGGACATCACGCCACCCGCGTGTGCGGTGAGAGTCTTCCGCGGGCCGTCGGCGTCACCGATCGGCCAGAGGTGCACGGTCCCGTCGTGGCTGGACGACACTCCCCATCGACCGTCGGCAGCGATCGCGCAGCCGGTGATCCCGCTCGTGTGCTCCCGGCGGACGCTGTACTCGACGGCCGCCGACGGGTTCCACACCCGGATCGTCTCGTCGTTCCCGGCCGAGACGAGCGTCGAGCCGTCCGCCGGTACGGCGCACGCGGTCACCGGATCGACGTGACCCCGGAGCTCGGCGAGCCGGTTGCCGTCCGGGACGGACGCCACGCAGATCACTCCGCGATGGGTCCCCGCCGCGATCCACTCGCCCCCGCCGCCGACCGTGCACGCCAGTACGGTTCCGCAACCGTCCAGCCGGATCGACGACCGGAGTTCCCCGCTCACCACGTCCCAGACCCGCAGTACGCGATCCCGGCCGCCGGTCACGAGCCAGGTCCCGTCCGGTGCGGCCGCGCAGCAGGTGGCGACACCGCGATGACCGTCGAGCGCGAACCGCTCCGACCCGGACGGCATGTCCCAGATGCGGACGATCCCGTCGTCGCCGGTGGACGCCAGCCAGCTCCCGTCCGGAGAGAACACGCAGGCGGTCGCCCGGCCGGTGTGGCCGGAGAGCACCCGCCGCAGCGCGGCATCGGGCCGGTCGGGAACCGGCCATCGGGCCTCCAGACCGGGACGGAGCTCGAATGGCGCCGATGCCAGGTAGTCCACGAGCAGTGGGTCGCCGACCAGCCGGGACCGCAACGTGTCGACGGCCGCCGAGCGCGGGTCACTGGGCGCGAGCAGGTGTGCGGTGCGGCCGAGTGCCCTGGCGAGCGCCCGCGAGATCGCGGTGTCGGCCGTGGTCAGGTCGTACTCCACCGCCGCCGGGCCGCGCAGGACGAGTTTCGCCGCGATCCACCGCCAGTCGGAGGCCACTGAGGCAGCTTCGTCCCCGCTGTCCGCGTCGGTCAGATGGTCGATCAGGTGATCCCACAGATAGAGCTGCGTCTCCGGCAGCCTCCACCAGGCCACACCCCCGTCTTCGGTACCCGCGGACGCGGCCGCTGCCTCCCGCAGGGCCCGGTTGGTGCGCAGGAGACCGCCCGGTCCGGCCACCCGGCGGACGTAGGCGCGGATGACGTCGTGGAGCCGCAGGGCTCTGGCCTCGGCATCCGAGCGGTACCCGGCGACGAGCGACCGCCCGGCCAGCCTCCAGCAGAGGCGTTGGATCGCCGCCGGCGACAGTCCGGCGGTGCGGCCCCAGAGCAGGGTGAGGACGTCGAGCGGGATGTCGGCGTCCTCCGGGAAGATCGCGAGCTCGATGAAGCGGTCGCGCTCGCCGTCTTCGAGCGACGCCAGGCTCGCCTCGACCGTGGCCCGCACCGCCCGCCTCCGCCCGGCTTCGGTATCGAGCATCGCGGTAGCCGGGCCGTCGGTGGCCAGCCCCCGGGCCAGCTCGTCGGCGAACGCCTGCGGATCGGACGCGTATTCAGCGGCCTGCTCGATCGCGCCACTGACCAGCGACAGCAGGAGGGGCCAGCGTCCGGTCAGGCCCAGCAGCTGGTCGACGGTCGAGTCGTCCAGTGCGGGAAGCCCGCCGGTGAGGAGTTGCTGTGCCTCGGCCCGGTCCATCCTGTCGACCCGGATCGGCTGCACCCCGCGGGGCAGGATCCGAGGCAGCCGCGTCGTCACCAGCCGCGTGCATTCGCCGCCGCCGGCCAAGAACGGCTGCAACTGCTCCTCGGTCCAGACATCGTCGAGGACGAGCAACGTGGCGGGGCGCGCGTCGAGCAACTCACCGAGCACCAGGCCGGCCTGTTCGGGGTCCGTGAATGCGCGGGGGCCACCCAGCCGCACCACGACGTTGGACACCTTCTCCGCGAGCTGCGCGCCAGTGAGCTGTTCGCCCAGCGTCACCCACAGGATCCCTCCGGGAAACCGCTCGCGGACCTCCGGCTGGGCGCAGACCATCTGGGCCAGGGTCGTCTTCCCGAAACCTCCCGTGCCGTACACCGCGGTGACGGCTACCGTGCCCGGCGGATCGTTGACGAGTGCGGCGAGCAGTCCGTCGACCAACACCGGCCGATCCACCGCCGGGGCAGTGAGAGCGGGAACCTGATACGGCGCGGGGCCGGCCGGCTCGTCCCGATCGGCTTCGACGAGTGCCTGGTAGATCCGCACCTCGAGCTCGTCCGGCGTCCGGAACGTCGACACCACCCGCTCGCGGCGAGCCAACGCGCGGAACGCGCGCTGCGGCTCGTCGATCTCCGACGCGTCGTCGAGGAGGAACATCAACCTCGGCCGGTCGCCGGCGACGCTGAACTCGAGGCCGACGTAGGACTGCGCGTCGCTCCCGGGAACGACTGATCCGTAGCGGTTACCCAGGAGCCCGACGTACAGGTCGCATGATCGGACGATACGGGTGCATTCCTCCGCCGGAGGGCGGCCCGAGCTGGCGAAGTACTTCATCGCGACGGGCGCGTCCCCCGCCCGGTTGATCGCATCCGTCGCGGCCTGGACGAACGACCGCCCCTCGACGCCGGCCACCGCCAGCTCACTCGTGTACGAGAGAAACACCCGTCGTGGCGCTCGCTGCCGCACCCCTCGCCCCCCGCGATTCGGCCCCACCCCGAATTGTGCCGCCCAGGGCCCCGGCACGGAGCCGATCGGACCCGGCTGCCGATCGGACCCGGCTGCCGGCCGGAGCCGGCGGCCGGGTGCTTCCGGTCAGTGCTCGTGGACGACGATCCCGCGGAGGTTCTTGCCGTTCAGGAGGTCCTCGTAGCCCTGGTTGACCTCGTCCAGGCGGTAGGTCCGCGTGATGATCTCGTCGAGCTTGATCTTGCCGTCCTGGTACAGGCCGAGAATGCGCGGAATGTCGACCGTCGGGTTACAGTCGCCGAACAGGCTGCCGCGCAGCTGCTTGCGGAACAGCGTCATGATCGTGCCGGGCAGCTGGATGTTGATCTCGTCCAGCTTGTTCAGCGCGGTCAGCACGACGATGCCCGCCTTGCCGACGATGTTGAACCCGTCCCCGACGTTCTCGGACGAGAGCAGGCCCGGCGTGAGGATCGCCGAATCCGCCATCTGGCCGCCGGTCAGCGCCCAGACCGTCTCCGTCGCTTCGCCGACGCTCGCGAACGCGTGCGTCGCACCGAGTTCGAGGGCCTTCGAGCGCTTCGGCTCCAGCGGGTCGACCGCGATCACGTGTTTCGCACCCGCGATGGCCGCACCCTGCACCGCGTTGATGCCGATCCCGCCGATGCCGACGACGACGACCGTGTCGCCCGGCTTCACCTCGGCGGTGTTCACCGCCGACCCGAAGCCGGTCGGGACGCCGCACCCGACCAGCACGGCCTTGTCGAGCGGCAGCGAGTCGTCGACCTTGACCACCGAGCTCTGGTGGATGACGCCGTACTGGCTGAACGTGCCGAGCAGGCACATCGCGCCGTACTCGCCGGTCCGGCCGGTGATCGGGAACCGGCCGCCGGGCAGCGAGCCCTCGAGCAGGGTCGCGCCGAGGTCGCAGATCGACTGCTGGCCGTTCGCGCAGTAGCGGCACACGCCGCAGTTCGGAATGAACGAGCAGACCACCCGGTCGCCGGGCTTGACCCGGGTGACCCCCGGCCCGATCTCTTCGATCACGCCCGCGCCCTCGTGGCCGAGGACCATCGGCAAGCGCGCCTCGAGGTCGCCGTGCGCGATATGGACGTCGGAATGGCACAGCCCCGCGTACAGGTACCGGATGAGGACTTCGCCGGCCTGGGGCTTGGAAAGTTCGACTTCTTCGATCTCGATCGGTTTGCCGGGCTCGTAGACGACTGCCGCCTGCGTCTTCATATGGGCACTCCTCGCTCCGCGTCGAGCTGGATACCACCCAGGGTGTCAGACCTACCCGCCCTGCGCCGCCGTTCCCCGACCCGAGGCGATCCGGGGCTCGGGCCCGGCGGAGTCGCCGGCGCCGGCCCTGTCCGCGGTGGCTCCGACCGCGCGGTGGACCGGGCCGTCCTGGACCTGCACCGACGGACGATCCACAGTAAACCCGGCTGCTCGCCAGAGTGACCGCGTGCACCCCGTCCCGTACCCACCGACGTCGTACGAACCTTTCCGGGCCCGTCCGGATTCACGCGGTTCGGGCCCCTCCCGGCCACCGTTCGCCGGAACTGTCTGGGCGGCACTCGGCACTCTCGGACTGCTGGTCACCGCGACGGCAGGAGCCGCCGTCACGGTGCTGCTCTACACCAGCGGGCACGGCTGGTCGGTGAATGCTCCGGTCCCGGTGGGATTGACCGGGCTGACCACGCTGGCCTGTGGTGGCCTGCTGACGAGCGTGGTGCTGCTCGGCGGCGGGCACGACGCGGGACGGTCGGCGACCGTGTGGCTGGCCGGCGCCGCGGTGCCGTGGACGCTGGGGGCCGCGGTCCTCTACGGCTTCTACGCGTTCGACGACTTCTTCGCCGGCGGGGTCCGCCTGGCGGCGCTGCTGGGCGTCGCCGGCGCCACGGTCGCGGTGGTCGCTCTCCCGGCCGCCGCGATCCTCCTGGGGCGGTCCGCCGCCCGTTACCCGCCGACCGGTGGCATCGGCGGCGCACCCGGACCGCCCGCGGTCCTCCGTGCCGCACCGGGCCGGTTCCGGACCGCACTGGGCGTGGTCGTCGCCGCCGACTTCGGCCTCGTCGTGGCGTGGCCGCCGAGGGTCGGCACCGACGACGTCACCTGGGGATGGGCCGTCGTGGAGGTCGTCGTCCTTCTGCTCGTCCACGGCGTCCCGCTGGCCCTGGCCGGCGTCGGGGCCACGTCGGCCCGCGCCGGGCGGCGCGGCGGGGCGGTGGCCGCCCGGGCGTTCGGTGCGGTGTGCCTGCTCGTACTGCCGATCACGGCGTTCTACGCACTGATCCTCCCGGTCGAACCCGATCCGGACGCCACCGAGGCCGCGGTGTTCAGCGCACTGATGCTCGGGTTCGCGGGCGGCGCCGGGCTGGTCCTCACCGGCCTGGCCGCGCTCGCGGATCCCGGCTCCGAGCAGCACTACCGGGCCGCGGGCACGCGGAGCGTTCCGTCGATGCGGCCGGGGACGGCGCCGTAGTCGTCCCGACGCCTCCCCCGCGCCGTACGCGGGGGCTCCCGGTGGCGGCCTCCGGGCGATCGGATCTCTTGCGGCCGGCGATTACCGTCGGACGGGCACGGCCTAGGGTCGCGTGACGCCGGGGGTGGCTGATGGGTGCGGTTTCGGTCGAACGGATCGCACGCACCCGTCGTACGCTGCTGCTGATCGTCGGCGTGGTCGCGTCGTCGCTGGTGCTGGTGGCCGCGATCATCAGCCTCGGATTCCTCGCGATGTCGCTGGTGTCCAACGTCGAAAGCCCGGCGGACTGGCGCCGTCTCGCCGACGTCGGACAGGCATTCGGAGTCCTCGACAGCCTGCTCTCCGGGCTGGCCTTCGTCGCGCTCCTGGTCACACTCGGAATTCAGTTCCGCGAGTTACGACTTCAGCAATCAGAGCTGCGTGAACAGCGGGAAGCCGTCGAACGGTCCCATTCCGAGTTGCGTCGCAGTGCCGAGGCCAACATGCGGATGCTCCATTTCGAACTCACCCGGATGAGCATCGACGACAGTTCGCTCGCCGATGTGTGGCCGCACCCGCCGGAGGCCTCGGACGCCGGTCGACGGCGCCAGTTCATCTACGCGAATTTGATCTATCAGCACCTCACGCTGGGTTTGACAATGGCCGGAGCACCCGACGACGTGGTGCGCGGGCAATTACGCCATCTGTTCGGGAGCCCGGCGATGCGGGCCTATTGGCGCGCCGCGGCGGTGGAGCGGGCCGCGTTGCTGGCCCCCGACGGCGAGGAGATGCGGATCGCCCGGCTCGGCGACGAGGTCTGCGCAGAGCTCGAGACCCCGGTGCCGTGAGCCCGGTGCTGTGAGCGCGCCGGGGCGCGGGCCGGAGTGGACGCCGGCCCGCGCTTCAGCGGCTCAGGCTGCGGAAATGTCGGCGAACGCTCTCATCACCACCACCCGCGGCAGCAGGACGACCCGCTCGTGGGCGGCACAACCGGCGTCGACGGGCAACTGCCCGGCCGCCTCGATCGTGACGTCCCGGCCGACCGCGAGGAAGTCACCGTCGGCGAGTTCGAAGATGTTCGGGCACATCTGCGACGAGTAGCACCGACCGGCCGGTGCCGAGGCTCCGAGCCTCCGGACTATTTGCACTATCCCCTCCACGACTTTCCGGACCACGGGTGTCGGGAATTCGGTCTCATTGCTGCGCTGCCCCATTTCGTCCGTGCGCGCGTTACTGGCGCGCCGGGCTCTAGCGAACTCGTACCGCCGAGCCGAGGCAAGGCAACCGGACACTCTCGATCGAGTCGGCCCGAATCCGTTACGCTGTCGGACAACGTCGGACAGTTTCGGAATGCGTCGGACCGGGCCGGACGCTGCCGGACGTAGGTAAATCTCAGGGGAGCATGCGTGGGGGACGACCCGGATCCACGAGGTGTGTCCACGATATCCGAACTCGCGATCGCACTACGCGTGCTGCGAGTACATGCGGGAAACCCGTCATTGCGGTCGATGGAAAACCGCGCGTCGAAACTCGGCTGCTCGCTCCGCAAGAGCACGGCGGGTGATGCACAAAGCGGTCACCACCTCCCCAAGCGGGAGGTGGTGGAGGCGTTCGTCGAGGTGTGCGGCGTCGAGCCCGGCCGGCGCCGGGAGTGGGTCCGGGCCTGGACCCGGGCCGCGCTGCACGCCCAGGGTCTCCGCACGTCACCGGCGGAGACGGCGGTACCGACCGGACCGGACGAAACGGCGGCAGTCGTGGCCCGGCCACCGGCCGTGCTGGCTGCACCCCTCGTGCCGCCGGAGCCCGCCCTCGTCATCGAGAGCATCGCGATCATCCGGCCGGAGCGGAGCGCGCAGAACCTCGCCGCCCTGCCCGCCGACCACGCCGCGGCCGTGCTGGCCCGATTGGAGCCGGCCCAGGCGGGCGAGCTCCTGTCGGCGATGCCGCTGGATTTCGCCCGGCAGATCCTGGACATCGTCCGGGTCGGGGTGACGATCTCCTGGATCGGACACATGCAGCCGGTGGCCGCGGCGCGAATCGTCGTGGAGATGCCCCGCTCGATGGCGGCGACCGTACTGACGAGGAAGGACGCGGCCGGCTGGGCGGCCGAGCTGCTCCTGTTCGTCGAGCCGATGGTGGTCACCGAGATTCTGGCCGTGATACCGCCCAAGTTCGCCCGGGAGATCCTCACGGCCATGCCTCCGGAGGCGGCCGCTCAGCTGACGTCGTCGCTGCCGGTGTACCGTGCCGCCGGGATTCTCCGCGCGGCCGAGCCCGATTCGGCCGCGACGCTCGTGGACGCGATGCCGGCACCGTTCGCCGCCGCCGCGGTGGCCGAGATGCCTCCCGACGAGAAGGCGCGGGATCTGCTCGGCGGGCTCGATCCGGTGCACCGCGGCGAGATCCTGACCGAGATGAACCCCACCGAGGCGGCCGCACACATCGGGGGCCTTCCACCGGCTTCGGCCGCGGAGGCGATCGCCAGTATTTCGCCGGGCCGCTTCCGGGCGATCTTCGACGCGATGTCGGCCGCCGACGCGGCGCGGATTCTGGTCGCGGCGCCGCCCGAACAAGGGGTCGCCACGCTGGCTAGTCTTCCCGCCGATCGCATCCAGCAGGTGATCGAGCTCCTCCCGCGGGCGCGCTCGTCCGCGCTGATGGAGGTCGCCCCGACGGCGTGGGCGGCGGGCGCGCTCGTGCCCAAGCTCCACGACGGGCAGGCCGCCGAGATCCTGATGGAACTGACGCCGCAGCGGGCCGGCGACTTCCTGTTCCGGATGCCGCTGAGCCGGGCGTCGGCGATCGTCATGCGCATCGAACCGGCCCGGCTGGCGCTCATGCTCGGTGCGCTCGGCGCGCGAGAGTCCGGCGCTCTGCTCACCCAATTGCCGCGCACGCCGTCGATCATCGAGGCCGCCCGCGGGATGGCGCCCGCCGTGCTCGCCGAGGTGCTGCAGCACATGCCGCCCGAGAGCTCGGCCCGGCTGCTGCTGTCGATCCAGCCCGAGCCCGACCTGATCAGGTCCGACGCCGAACTCGGGCCCGGCCGGCCCGCGGGGGTCCAGGCCCTGGCCCGCATGCCGCCTCCCGGCGTGGCGGCACTCTGCGCCCACATGCCGGTCGCCCACGTCACGATGCTCGTCGCGGCCTTGCCCGGTGACCATGCCGCGGACGTCATCGCGCTCCTGCCGTCCGAGTTCTCGGCCCGGATACTGCACGATCTCCCGGCCGGGAACGCGGCCGCGTCACTCCTCATCGCCCGCCGGGCCGCGCTGGCGACCGCCAAGCTCACGGACGTCCGGGTACGGAAATCGGACGTCGGCTGAGGCGGGTGCAACGTCCGAGGTCCCGCGGCACCGGCTGCTCGGCTCATCCGGGAGGCCGGCGCGCCACCATCGATCGCAGGACGTCGGACAGCCCCCGCCTGCGGTGCCGTCCCCGGGTGCGTACCACTCGCTCGACGGGCCGGTAGAAGTCCGGATGGTCGTACGGTCGTCGCATGGCGGTGCCTCCGTGGTCTCGTCGTGTGAGTCCCACGGTGACGCCGACCGCCCGAGCGCACCGTCCGCTACCGAACGCTGGCTCTGTCGGTAATCGGGCGGCACTGCACCAGCGTCGTCCGGGTGGCCGTGGCCACCACGTCGCCGTGCTGGTTGCGGCCGGTGTGGACGAACGTGACGAGCCCTTCGCCCGGCCGGCTGCGGGACTCGCGCTTCCCGGTCACCACGGTCTCGGCGTAGAGCGTGTCCCCGTGGAACATCGGCTTCGGGAACGCCACGTCGCTGAAGCCCAGGTTCGCCACGATCGTCCCCTGGGTGAGCTGCGCCACCGACAACCCGACCAGCGTCGAGAGCGTGCACATCGAGTTCACCAGCCGCTGCCCGAACGCGGTGCCGGCCGCGTACGCCGCGTCCAGGTGCAGCGCCTGGGTGTTCATCGTCAGCGTCGTGAACAGCACGTTGTCGGCCTCGGTGATCGTCCGGCCGGGGCGGTGCTCGTAGACGACGCCGGTCTCGAACTCCTCGAACCAGAGCCCCCGCTGCACCACCCGCTTCACAGGCCGACCTCGCGCGCGATGAGCATGAGCTGCACCTCGGTGGTGCCCTCGCCGATCTCCAGGATCTTGCTGTCCCGGTAGTGGCGGGCCACCGCGTACTCGTTCATGAAGCCGTAGCCGCCGTGGATCTGCGTCGCGTCGCGGGCGTTGTCCATCGCGGCCTCGCTGGCGACCATCTTCGCGATCGACGCCTCCTTCTTGAACGGCTTCCCGGCCAGCATGCGCGCCGCCGCGTCGTAGTAGGCCACCCGCGCGGTGTGGGCCCGCGCCTCCATCCGGGCGATCTTGAACGCGACCGCCTGGTGACGCCCGATCGCCTGCCCGAACGCGACCCGCTCGGACGCGTACTTCACGCTCTCGTCGACACAGCCCTGCGCCGCCCCGACCGCCAGCGCGGCGATCGCGATCCGGCCCTCGTCGAGGATCCGCAGGAAGTTCGCGTACCCGCGTCCGCGCTCGCCCAGCAGGTTCTCGGCCGGCACCCGGACGTCGTCGAACGAGAGCGGGTGGGTGTCGGAGGCGTTCCAGCCGACCTTGTCGTACGCCGGTTCGGCGCGGAACCCCGGCGTCGAGGCCGGCACCAGGATCGTCGAGATCTCCTTCTTGCCCGACGCCGCCGTGCCGGTCACCGCGGTGACCGTGACCAGCCGGGTGATGTCGGTGCCGGAGTTCGTGATGAACTGCTTCGACCCGTTGACCACCCAGTACCCGCCGTCGAGCCGGGCCGTGGTGCGGGTACCGGACGCGTCGCTGCCCGCGCCGGCCTCGGTCAGCCCGAACGCGGCGAGCGCCTGCCCGCTGGTGAGTTGCGGCAGCCACTCCTTCTTCTGCGCCTCGTTGCCGAACCGGTAGACCGGCATCGCGCCGAGCGAGACGCCGGCCTCGAGCGTGATCGCGACGCTCTGGTCGACCTTCCCCAGTTCTTCGAGCGCCAGACACAGCCCGAAGTAGTCGCCGCCCTGGCCGCCGTACTCCTCCGGGAACGGCAGGCCGAACAGCCCCATCGACGCCATGCCGGCGACCACCTCGTACGGGAACGTGTGCGCGGCGTCGTGCTGCGCCGAGACCGGCGCGACGACGTCGCGCGCGAACTCCCGGACGGACAGCGCGAGATCCCGGTAATCGTCGGAAAAGAGGTCCATCGCCGTCCGCCCCAATCACTCGTTCAGTTCGGTTAGTCGCTGTTAACTGAGTACAGGGTAGCGCCCAGCGCCATCGCCCGGAGCACGTCCCGGGCCCGGGCACCGCCCACGCTGTGCGGCGTCGAGTTGAGCAGCCCGAACACCGCGTGCGCGGCCACCCGGGCGTCCTCCTCGGCCAGCGCCGGGCGCACCCCGCGCAGCACCGCCACCCACAGCTCGACGTACGTGCGCTGCGTCTGCCGGACCCGGTGCAGCGCATCGGCGGGCAGGCTGGCCAGGTCACGGTCGTGGATCCGGATCAGCTCCGGCTCGGCCAGCGCGAAGTCCAGATGGAAGTCGACCAGCCCGCGCAACGCCGCCTCCGGCGAGGGCGCGGCCACGACCACGGCGTGGCCGCCGCGCAGCAATCGGTCGCTGATGCCGACCAGCAGCTCGACCAGCAACGCTTCCTTGTTCGGGAAGTGCCGGTAGACCGCCGGACCGCTGATGCCTACCGCAGCTCCGAGATCTTCCAGCCGGACGCCGGTGAAGCCCCGCTCGGCGATCAGCACCGCACCCGCACGCACCAGCTGGCGCCGCCGATCGGCCTTCTGCGCGCTGCGCACTCCCATGTTAAGGGAGGTTAACTCAACTCCAGATGATCACGGTACGGGTGTGACGGCGATCGAGCCGGAAGCCGGCCGGCAGGGCCGCGTCCGGCGTGGTGAGCGGATGGACCTCGATCCGGGCCGGCGGGCCGTTCCGCCGCTCCCGGGCCCAGACCCGGTGGGCCCGGGCGAACTCGTCGGCGAGGTCGGCGGCGTCCGGGCCGTGAGCGGTGACCCGCAGGTCGGCGCCACCCTCGGGGTACTGCCGCCAGGACCGGTAGGCGACGGTCCCGCCGCGGGTGATCGCGGGCGTGCCACCGCCGGGCCAGGTCGGGTTCACCCGGCCGCGCTCGATCGCCGCCGGGTCCGCGACCAGCACGCAGAAGCCGGGCAGCGTCGTGGCCAGCCACAGATCGAGGTGCTCGACGAACGGTTCGGTGCCGACCCGGACGCCGGTGTCGACGTCGGCGCGGGGGCCGTTCAGCGCCGCGACCAGCGCCAGGGCGTCGGCGCGCTGGCCGTCGTCGAGTCGCAGCTGGACGCCCTCGGCCAGCGGTACGCGGTGCTCGCGGTGCTCACCCGTGCCTTGCATCGGCACGAACCCGCACAGCTCGTAACCGGTGCTGATCAGCGTCCCCGTCGTCGCGGTGAAAGCGACCGAGCGGGTCAGGCCGCACATCCGCAGCGGGACCACCAGGCGCCCGCCCTCACGCAACTGGCCCACCCAGGCGGGCGGGACGTCGGCGGCCTCGACCGTGACGATGATCCGGTCGAACGGCGCGCGGTCGGCCGCACCGAACTCGCCGTCGGCGAACCGGACCTCGACGTCCTCGTACCCGGCCGAGCGGAGGCGTTCGGACGCCCGGGAGACCACCGACGGATCGACGTCGAGCGTCGTGACCTGCCCGGACGGTCCGACGAGCTCGCGCAGCAGCGCCGCGTTGTAGCCGCCGGAGCCGATCTCCAGCACCCGGTGGCCGGGCCGGACCGCGAGCTGGGTGAGCATCATCGCGACGATCGACGGCGCCGAGACCGAGCTGATCGCGGTGCCGCCGGGGTCGCGTTTGGTGACGATCGCGGTGTGCACGTCGTGGGCGGCCTCGAGCGAGGCACCCGGCGTGAAGTGCGCCCGGGAGACGAGCAGCAGCGCGTCGCGCACCGCCGGATCGAGCACGACTCCGGCCCGGGCGCCCCAGCCGTCCAGGTCCCCCACCATTCGGCGGCGCAGCGCGGCTTCGGTCCCCCCGTCGGACGTCGGCATGGGGTCAGTGTGGACCGTCACGTCGTTCACACGCAGCCCTTATCCGGCGTGCCGCTCCAGCAAACGCGCCGCGTCGGCGACGAATCCGGCGATCTGCCCGGCCGCCGCACCGCCGTCGAGGGTGGGGTTGTAGATGCAGACGCTCAGCCCGCCGCAGCCGCCGATCTCGAGCAGGTCCTCGGTGAGCGTCTCGAGCTGGGACCAGGAGAGACCGCCCGGCTGCGGGTAGTCCACGGCGGGAAGCGCCTCGGTGCTCAGCACGTCGAGGTCGACGTGCAGCCACCAGTGCCGGGTCTGGGCGACCAGCGCCGCGGCCAGGTCGTACGCGACGGTGAGCCCGCCGGGCGCGGCCAGCCGCCGGCCGTCCAGTGCCTCGACCCGGCCGGCGATGCCGGGCTGACCGGCCTCGGCCAGCTCCCCGGCGTCGCGCGGGCCGAGCTGGACCAGATCGGCGGCACGCAGGCAGGGCAGCATCGGGGCCAGCGCGGCCGGCGGGGTGGCCCAGCCGAGCGCCAGCGCGATCTCGCTGTCGGCGGCCTCGCCGGTGGTGGAGCGGTGCGGGTCCCAGGCGTCCTCGTGCCCGTCGACGAAGACCAGCCCGGCGCCGTAGCCGCGGCTCTCCGCGGCGACCAGCCCGCCCAGCAGCACCGGGCAGTCGCCGCCCAGCACCACCGGCATCCGGTCGGCGCTCCAGGCCGCCAGCACCCGCTCCGAGACCGAGGCGACCATGCCGGCCAGCGACTCCTCCGCGGCCAGGCCGCTGGGCCCGCGGGACGGATCGGCGGCCGGGACGTCGGCCTCGACCACCCGTGCGCCGGGCAGCGCGGCGGCCAGCCCCGCGTCGAGCAGCGCCGCGGGGGCGAGGGCGACGCCGTCGGCCGCGCCGGACGAGTTGAACGGAACCGCGATCAGGTCCACTAGGTGGCGCCCTCCGTGAGATCGAACCAGAAGAACCCGTGACCGCTGAGCGTCACCGGGTAGGCGTCGGTGCCGATCACCGAGAACCGGGTGTGGCCGCTCATCTCGATCGGCTGCCGCCCGGCGAACTCGTCCAGCGTCAGGGCCGCCGCCTGCGCGTACTGCGAGAAGTTCGCCAGGCACAGCACCGCCGACGTCCGGGTGCGCCGCAGGTACGCCAGTACGGCCGCGTTGTGGCTGGCCACCGGCTCGAACGCGCCGATCGTCAGCGCCTCGCTCTTGCGCCGGGTCTGCACCAGCCCACGCACGGTCTTGAGCACCGACCGCCGCTCGACCCGCTGCGACTCCACGTTGACGACCGCCGGCGCGTAGGCCGGGTTGACGACGAGCGGGCTGGCCAGGTTGTCGGGCTCGGCGGTCGAGAACCCGGCGCCGCGGTCGGCGGTCCACTGCATCGGCGTCCGGATCGCCGCGCAGTCGGGCAGCGCGAGGTTCTCACCCATCCCGATCTCGTCGCCGTAGTAGAGCACCGGCGAGCCGGGCAGCGAGAGCAGCAGCGCCATGCAGAGCTCGAGCTGGCTGCGGTCGCCGTCGAGCAGCGGAGCCAGCCGCCGCCGGATGCCGGTGCCGGCCGCGGTCAGCATCCGCGGCGCCGGCGCGTACACGTCCCGCAGGTAGTCGCGGTCGTTCCCGTCGACGTTCTCCAGCGACAGGTCGTCGCCGTTGCGCAGGAAGCTGGCCCACTGGCAGTCGTCGCGGATCGCGGTGGTCTGCGACAACACCTCGGAGACCGGGTAGTGCGTCTCCTGCCGCATACCGAGGAAGATCCGCGGCATCAGCGACGTGTAGAGCACGACCCCGCACTCCGGACGCTCGGCGCTGCCGAAGTACTCGGCCGCGCCCGACGGCCACCGATCGGCCCAGCCCAGCAGCAACCGGCCGGTGTAGTTCGTGTCGACCTCGCGGCGCAGCCGGTGCAGGTACGCGTGGGTCTCTTCCAGGCCCTCGCCCGCGGTGCCGATCCGCTCGTACAGGTACGGGGCGGTGACCAGGCGGAACCCGTCGACGCCCCGGTCGAGCCAGTACCGCAGGATGTCGATCATCGCCTGCTGCACGGCGTCGGAATCGAAGTTCAGGTCCGGTTCGCAGTCGGCGAACCGGTGCCAGTAGTACTGACCGCGGACGCGGTCGAGGGTCCAGTGGTCGTCCGCGTCGGCCGACGGCTCCGAGGCCGCGCGCCAGACGTAGTAGTCGCCGTAGCGACCGGTAGGGTCGCGGCGGGACTCCTGGAACCAGCGGTGCTGCCGGCTGGTGTGGTTGAGGACGAGGTCGAGCATCACGCGGATGCCGCGCCGGTGCGCGGCGGTGACGAAGGCGAGGAACTCGTCGAGCGTGCCGAGGTCGGGGTGGACGCGCAGGAAGTCGCTGGCGTCGTGCCCGTCGTCCTCCAGCGGCGAGTCGTAGATCGGCGTCAGCAGCAGCGTGCCGACGCCGAGCCATTGCAAGTAGTCGAGGCGCTCGGTGAGGCCGACGAAGTCGCCGATGCCGTCGCCGTTGCCGTCGGCGAAACTGCGGACGCGGACCTCGTAGAAGATCGTCCGGCGGTGCCAGTCGGGATCCGGCGGCAGTTCGGGGGCGACCGGGCCCTCGTCGGAACCGTGCTGCTGCGCGTACCGGCCCGCGAGCCGCTGGCTGGCCGCGTGGGCGACCCGCTGGTCGGGATCGTTGCGCAGGCGGGACAGCAGATCCTCGGCGATCGACTGCTGGCTCGGCTGCTCGGAGGAGATCCAGTGCCCGAGCTCGTCGACCGCGAGCAGACGGGCGGCCGGCCACTGGTGCTTGACCAGCGCCGCGACCTCTGGCGGCAGCGCCTGGGCGGTGATCGGCGACTTCGCCAGGAACAGGTCGCTGGTGAGCACACCGCGCATCTGCGGGGTCTGTTTGGTGGTGCGCAGCACGTGGCAGGCGTGGTTGAACGCCTCCCGGACGCTGATCCAGCCGTTCTCGTCGACGTCGGCCGCGCCGGACTCGAGCCCGCCGAAAAACGCTCCGGCGAACGCCGACGGGCCGACGTGGGCCGGGTGCTCGTCGCCTTCGTGGGCGCGCTCGTACCGGCTGGCGGTGAGGATCAGGATGCGGCTGTCGCCGCGGCGCTGGCGGAGCTCGCCCTCGAACGCGCCGGCGTGGCAGCAGTCGAGCACCGTGACGATGCGGCTGGCCTTGCACGCCTCGAACGTCTGGGCGAGGTAGTCGGCGGGCATCGCGGTGGGCAGCAGCAGATCGGGGTCGGTGTCGATCGCGCACAGATAGAGACGCCGGGTGTCGGGGTCGATCTTGCCGTGCGAGGAAATGTAGACGAACAGGAAATCGTCGGGCTGCGCGGATTTGAAGAACGCGAACAGCGCACGCTGCATCGACGCGACGTCCCGGTCTTCCAGCACTTCGACGTGATCGAAGCGGCCGAGATCGGGATTCTCCAGAACGCGCTTGGCGAGTTGCGCGTCGTTGGTCGGCGATTCCAGGTCCGGCAGCCCCCGGTGCCGGTACTTGCCGTTCGCGAGGACGAGTGCGCGCCGGATTCCCGGCCCGAACGGATCGTCAGTCGCCAACGACGGTTTCCTGGCCGGCGATAACGCCATTCCCGGCATAGGCGGAATCGGCGAGCAGGATCGCTTCTACTTCGCGGCGTGAGTAGCCTTTCGCGCGAAGCGTCCGCCCTTTTGTCGTGCGCTCCACCGAAACGCCCTTGTTCTTGTGACGTTCCAGCCACGCGACGAGAATTATCGCCACCGGCCGGACGACCGTCGCCCCGACGACGGCAGCCAGGCCGACGTAGACCCCGACGTCGTCCACCCCGCGGCTCGGACGCACCGACGCGGTTTGTGGCACCGGGCTGACCTGCACCTCTGCGAGTTCCGACAACTCGTCTTGCAGCTCGTGCAAAGCCTCACGCAGATCCTCGTCGTGTTCCGACGCCGCCCCGGACAGTGTGATAGTGAACTGGACCCCATCCATGGGTCCATCTTGGCCCATCCCGCAAGCGCGTGGGCGTCGTTATTCCGACGTTGCTTTCGCGGGGGTCCGGAAATTCTTCGTGGCCCGATGCACCAGGAGAACGAACGCCAGCGAACCCAGACTCAGCAACAACTGCGAGCGGGTGTCCGACCCCACCGCCATCGATCCGAGCACGACCAGGATCGCGACGATCACGACGCCGGTGAGCACCGGATATCCCCACATCTTCACCGGCAGTTCGTCGTCCGGCGTGCGGCGGCGCAACACCAGTTGCGCGAGGCAGATGAACAGGTACACGAACAGGATGACCGCGCCGGACGAGTTCAGCAGGAACAGGAACACCGTGTCGGGCGAGAGGTAGGCCGCGATCACGCACAGGAAGCCGATCACGGTCGAGACCAGGATCGCGGCCACCGGGACGCCGCGGCCGCTCAGCCGGGTGAGTCGCTGCGGCGCCTCGCGCCGGGCGGCCAGCACGAAGACCATGCGCGACGCGGTGTAGAGGCCGGAGTTCAGGCAGGACAGCACCGCGGTCAGCACGACCGCGTTCATCAGGTCGGCCGCGCCGGGGATGCCCATCACCTCGAACGCGCTCACGTACGGCGACTCCCCCAGCTTCGTCGAGTCCCACGGCAGGATGACCGCGAGCAGGAACACCGACCCGACGTAGAACAGCGAGATCCGGACGACGACCGAGTTCGTGGCCTTCGCGATCGCGCGCGCCGGGTCCTGCGACTCGGCCGCGGCCACGGTCGCGATCTCCGCGCCGACCATCGAGAAGATGACGACGACGATCGACGAGAAGATCACGCCGGGCCCGTTCGGCAGGAACCCGCCGTGCTGGGTGAGGTTCGAGAAGTCGGCATCCCGTCCCGGCCAGAGCCCGAGCACGAAGCAGGCGCCCAGCGCCAGCATCGCGCAGATCGCGAACACCTTGATGCCGGCGAACCAGTACTCGAACTCGCCGTAGGAGCGCACCGAGAACAGGTTGGTGGCGGTCATCAGCAGCATCAGGCCGAGCGCCAGCGTCCACAGCGGCGCGTCGACCCAGCGGCGGAGGATCTCGGCTCCGGCGACCGCCTCGAAGCCCACCACGATCACCCAGAAGTACCAATACAGCCAGCCGACCGCGAAGCCGGCCCAGTCGCCGAGGGCCTCCCGCGCGTAGTCGGCGAAGCTCCCGGTGGACGGGTGCGCGGTCGCCATCTCGCCGAGCATCCGCATCACGAGCACGATCAGGACGCCGGTGGCCGCGTAGGTGAGGAACGCCGCCGGGCCGACGTCGTTGATCACCGCGCCCGAGCCGACGAACAGACCGGCGCCGATGACGCCGCCGATCGCGATCATCCGCAGATGCCGGGCCTGCAGGCCTTTGTGGAGCTCGGTCATCCGCGAGGGATACCCCGGCTGGAACCGGTTCTACCCCGCGTTGCGGAACTCCTGCGGGCTCACGCCGTGGACCCGCTTGAACGCGGCACTGAGCGCGAACGGCCCGGAGTACCCGACCTTGCGGGCGACGGCCGCCAGCGTGGCGTCGGGCTCGCGGAGCAGGTCGGCGGCCAGGGCCAGGCGCCACCCGGTCAGGAACGCCATCGGCGGCTCCCCCACCAGGTCGGTGAACCGCCGGGCCAGCGCGGCCCGGGACACTCCGGTCTTGCCGGCCAGCGACGCCACCGTCCACTGCGCGGCCGGGTCGCTCTGCAGCATCCGCACCGCCGGGCCCACGACCGGATCGCTGTGCGCGCGGTACCAGCCGGGCGCGCCCTCGTCCTGCCGGGCGAACCAGGTGCGTAGCGCGCCGATCACCAGCAGGTCGAGCAGCCGGTCGAGAACCGCGCTCTGCCCCGGCGCGTCCTTGACGATCTCGTCGGCGAGGAACCCGACCAGCGGGTTGTCCCAGCTGTCGTGCCGGATCACCAGCACCGGCGGCAGCGTCGCGAGCAGCCGGCTGCTCACCTCGCTCTGCATCTGGTACGTGCCGGTGAGCAGCTCGGTGCCGCCGGTCGCGTCGTTGCCCCAGGTGCGCACACCGAGCTCACCCGGGCGGGTCATCAGGTCGCTCATCGTGCCCAGCGGTGCGCCCTCCGGCGTCCGGCACTCCTGGCCGGGAAGGATGTGCACCTGCGGCGCGGTGTCCGGGTCGTCGGCGACGACGTAGTGGTCGGGGCCACGGAAGATCGCCACGTCGCCCTTCTCCAGACGAACGAGACCGCCGGACTCGGGCCGCACGCACGCGTCGCCGTTCACGATCGCGCAGACGGTCAGCGGCGACTCGTCCCGGATCAGCATCGACCAGGGCGCGGTCAGCAGCGAGCGGACGAGGAACGCGCCCCGGGCGCGGGGGCCGTCGAGCAGGCCGGCGAGAGTGTCCACGGGTCCATTAGACGCCTACGTATGCCGCAGCGGGTCCCGGCCATGGAATCGTCTCGGCGGGCGAGGTCTCCTGAGGTCATGAACATTCTCGTCACCGCAGGTCACGGAAAGACCGGCCGCCGCATCGTCTCCCGTCTCGCCGCGCGCGGCCTCCCCACCCGGGTCGGGTCCCGCAGCGCGAACCCGCCGTTCGACTGGTACGCGCCGTCGTCCTGGCCCGCCGCGCTCCGGGGCGTGGACGCCGTGTACGCCGCGTTCGTCCCCGATCTGGCCGTGCCGGACGCACCTCGGGCGATCGAGGCGTTCGTCGGGGAAGCGGCCCGGCAGGGCGTGCGGCGGATCGTGCTGCTGTCCGGCCGCGGCGAGGAGGAGGCCGAGCGCTGCGAAGACCTCGTGCGAGGGTCCGGGCTGCAGTGGACCGTCCTGCGCTGCAGCTGGTTCGCGCAGAACTTCAGCGAGGACTACCTGTTGGCCGACGTGCTGCGGGGCGTCGTCAGCGTGCCGGTCACGTCGGTAGGGGAACCGTTCGTCGACGCCGACGACATCGCGGACGTGGCGGTGGCGGCGCTCACCGAGTCCCGCCACGCCGGGCAGCTGTACGAGCTGACCGGTCCGCGCGCGCTGACGTTCGCGGAGGCGGCCGGGGAGATCGCGGCGGCCGTTGGGCGGCCGGTGGAGTTCCGGCCGGTGACGCTCGAGGACTACGCCGGGGCGCTGCGGGCCCTCCGGCTCCGGCTCTGGCTCCGGGAGGGCTCTGGCTCTGGGGCGCGCGGTTCAGAAGAACGTTGCCGTGCGTTCCCCCAGCAGCACCGCGCTGGCGTTCGCGCCCCGACGCGGCACCACCGGCCAGACCGACGTGTCGACGACCCGGAGCCCGGACACGCCCCGCACCCGGAGCGACTGGTCGACGACCGCGCCCGGGTCGGAGTCGGGCCCCATCCGGGCGCTCCCGGACAGGTGGAAGTTCGAGTTCAGATTCCGTCGCACCCACCGGTCCAGGGCCGCGTCGTCCTCCAGCGCCCGCGCGTCCGGTGCGGTGAGCGAGCCGACCCAGGGCTCCAGCGGCCCGGACGTCAGCAGTTCCACCGCGGTCCGGACCCCACCGCGCAGCCGGGCGCGGTCGTTCGCCGTGGTCAGGTACCGGTAGTGCAACTCCGGACCGGCACCCGGGTCGGCCGAGAGCAGCCGCAGGTGCCCGCGGCTCTCCGGACGCTGCAGCGCGACCATCAGGTTCAGGTCGCCTCGGTGGATCACTTGCCTCGCGACCCGCCGCACCGACATCACGCTCAGCGGAATCACGAACAGCAGCAGTTCGAGGTCTCCGGCCGGGTCGGCCCCGGAATCGAGGTTCAGCGCCACCTGCGCGGTGAGCGTCTCCGGGTCGAACGGAAGGTCGCGCTTCGCGGTGAACCCGACGTACACGTCGGGGTGGTCGGAGAAGTCCCGTCCCACCCCCGGCACGTCCGCGACCACGTCCAGCCCGACCGCCCGCAGGTCGTCGGCGGCGCCGATCCCCGACAGCATCAGCAGGTGCGGCGACTTCACCGACCCGGCCGAGAGCACCACCTCGTCGGCCCGGACCAGGTCGCCACCGGCCAGCACCCCGACCGCCCGGCCGTTCTCGATCACGACCCGGGACACCGGTGCGTTGCCCCGGACCGTGAGGTTCGGACGGTGCAGCACCGGCAGCAGGTGCGAGATCGCGGTGTTCACGCGGATCCCGTCCAGGAAATTGCCCGGGACCAGACCGGCTCCGGGTGCCTCGGCGCCGTTCTTGTCCTTCTCCTCCGGGTAGCCGGCCGCCAGGCAGGCGTCCAGAAATGCCACCGACAGCGGACTGACCGCCGCACCCTTCACGCGCTGCACCGGCAGCGGACCTTCGCTGCCGTGCAGGTCGCCGGCGAAGTCGAAGTCGTTCTCGGCCCGGACGAGGAACGGGAGGCACTCGTCGTACGACCAGCGGTCGTTCCCGAGCGCGACCCAGCCGGCGAAGTCCGCGGGCACCGGACGCAGGTAGTTCGCGCCGTTCATCGCACCGGACCCACCCATCACACGGCCCCGGGGGATCGTCCAGGGCAGGCCGGGGGTGAGGTACGCGGAGTGCGGCTCGTTGAAGGGGTTGCCCGGCAGCACCGCGGAGAGCGACGACACCCGCAGGAGCTCCTCCGGGAACTCCCCGGCCGAGCCGTAGACCGGGCCCGCCTCGAGCAGGAGGACCTGCCGGGAAGGGTCCTCCGAAAGCCGGGCCGCGAGCACGCACCCGGCCGTCCCGGCCCCCACGATCACGACGTCCACCAGGTCATTGTCCCCCGCGGCCGGCCGGGCCGCGACAGACAGTAGGCCGCGCCCGGAGCAGCGGACGCGGCGTACTGACACCCTGGGAGGTTCGTATATTGTATAAGTCTGGCCCCCGGTCGGGGGCGAATTTCCCTACACTCGAGGCTTCCCGTTCCAGTCGTGGACGAGATGCGCCCACCGGTCGGACACGGTCTGCTCGAGCCGGGCCAGGTCGCCGACGCTCAGGCCCTCGCCCTCCCGGCGGCCCGGCCCTTCCATCCCCGGCAGCAGCGCGTACAGCTCGTCGTTCGAGAGCCCGATCGACGCGAGCGCACCCGCGTCGCGCTCGGTGAGCAGGTAGTCGGGCAGGTCGGAGCGGGCGATCAGGACCGCCAGATCTTCCTCGCCCTCCTCCATCAGCAGGCCGATCAGACTGGCCTTGGCGACGCGCACGTCAGGCCGGCCGGCGGGTCGCGAGGAACAGCCCGTTGTCGCGCATGACGGTCTGGCACTCGTCCGGGCTGTAGTCGTAGTTCTGCAGGTCCTTGATGTAGGACGCGGGCTCCACCAGGCCCTCGACGTGCGGGTAGTCCGAGCCCATCAGGATGTGGTCGGCGCCCAGCAGTTCGAGCAGCGACTTGAGCTCGTCCTCGTAGAACGGCGAGACCCAGACGTGCCGCTTGAACGTTTCCCGCGGGTCTTCCGGGTAGAGGTGCGGCACCTGGCCGTAGGACTTCGTCAGCTTCTCGAACAGGTGGAACACCCAGTCCGACCCGACCTCGATCGACGCGACCCGCAGGTTCGGGAACCGGATGAACAGGCCGTGGGCGAGGTGCGACGCGATCGTGTCCTGCAGCGGGTTGGCCGAGACGAGGCCGCGGAACGCGTTGGCCCGGAACGCCTCGGTGAAGTCGTTCTCGCCCCAGTCTTTCAGGTACTTCGTGTAGGGCGACTCGCCGCCGTGGTAGAGCACGGTGATGCCGGAGTCGTTGGCCAGCTGCCAGAAGCCGTCGAACATCGTGTCGGCCGGTGCGCGGGACCCGGTGGCGGTCATCACCGGCCCGCCGACCATGACGACGAACCGCGCGTCGCGCTCCAGCGCCCACTCCAGCTCGCGCACCGCGTTCGCCGGATCCGACAGCGTGAGGTACGGCGCGGCGAAGATCCGCTCCTGGTAGGCGAATCCCCAGTCGTCGTGCATCCAGCGGTTGAACGCGCGGAACGCCGCGGTCATCGCCGGGAGGTCGTGGATCAGCGCCTGCTCCATGCCGACGCCGAGCGTCGGCAGCATGATGCAGCCCTGCATGCCCTGCTCGTCCATCAGCGCGAGCCGCGCGTCCCGGTCGCGGTACTCGGCGCGGATCGGCTTGAGCTCGCCGAACAGCGTGGTGACGTCGGCGCTCTTCGGGTTACGGCCCCGGAAGTACTCGTCCATGATTCCCGGATCGGCGACCGGGTCGAACGTGGGGTTCGGGATGAACTTGTTGAGCTTGCCGCCGACCAGCAGCCGCTGCCGACCGTTGATCGTGGCCCACTGCATCGTGCGCTTCTTGAACTCCGGCTCGATGTGCCGGGTGAACGCGTCCAGCGCCTCGTAGTAGTGGTTGTCGCAGTCGAACATGCGGAAGGGGAGCTCAGTCATCTCAGTGGTCCTTCGTCAGAGCCCGAGCACCCGGGCCGCGTTGCCGTACAGGAACTTCGGCCAGACCTCGTCCTTGAACGGGACGAGCGGCAGGTCCCGGAAGATCCGCTCCAGGGAGAGCCCCATCGGGAAGTAGCCCGCGTAGATCACCTTGTCTGCCCCGCGGGTGTTGGCGAAGTCCACGACGGCCTTCGGGTAGTACTTCGGCGCGAACGCCGACGTGGAGTAGTACAGGTTCGGCCACTTGAGCATGAGCTTGCAAGCCAGCTGTTCCCACGGCTCGCAGCCGTGCCGGGTGACGAAGACCAGGTCGGGGAAGTCGAACATCACCGTGTCGATCCGGGAGACCTCCTGCGGCGCGAACTTGAGCCGCGGCCCCGGCACACCGGCGCAGACGAAGATCGGGATGCCCAGCTCGACGCAGGTCGCGTAGATCGGATACATCTTCGGGTCGTCGATCGGCACCTGCGGGAACGTCCCGGACGGGAACGCCGAGGTCGCCCGGATGCCGAACTCCTCGTACTCCTGGCGCAGGGCACGGACGCTGCCGACGACGTCGTTCGGGTCGTTCACCGAGCCGGCCGCGATGAACCGGTCGGGGTGCTTCTTCAGCGCCAGCCGGGACGTCTCGTCGGCGACCCCGATCATGCCCCTCTCGATGCCGAACCGGTCCATCTCGTGCAGCGTGACGCTCACCGGGTCACTCGTCGGCAGGTCTTTCGGGACGTTCTTGAACATGTACTCGGCCGGGAACTCCGAGTCTTTCGACGACTGGTCCTTCGTCTGTTTCCGGATGAAGTCGTAGACGGCGAAGCCCTCGTGCGGGAAGCCGATCATCGTGTCGATCACGGGGGAACCGGCCGGGAAGGTCATGCCTCATTCTGAAACAGAATTCTAGTTCCGTCAAGACGATCACCGGCCGGGGCGGGCGGGCGGTACGGCCGGGTGACTCTCCCTTGCTGAGCTGGGCTTTCACCCCTCTGCCCCGGCCCGGCCGGCGCCGCGCTCGACCGGCAGAACCCCGGGCCCGCGCGGCGATCCGTGACCCCGGGACGTCGGGCGCCGTCCACGTGCGGCCCGGTCGGCGGGCATCGGGCCAGTCCCGCGACCGGCGCTCGCGGACGACGACGAGGCCGAGATCGGAGCGGTGGCGCGGCCGGGCCGCGCGGGCGATCGGCATGGCGACCGAGGCCCGCGCGCGCGGCCGGCCGCCCGGTCGGCCCTACTCCGGCGGGCGTTCCCACCAGTCCTCGGGTGCGGCCACCGGGGTGTCGCGCCGGAAGTCGTCCAGCGGTGACCGTGGCCGGGGAGCCTCCCACCGCTGCGCCACCGGCGGCCGGGGCGCGTCCGGCCGGGGCGCGTCCGGCCGGGGCGCGTCCGGCCGGGGCGCGGGGGGATCAGGATGGGGCCGCGCTCTCGCGTACGGCTGCGCCGGATACGGCTGCGGGGGTCCGGCGTGCGGCACGGGCGCGGCCGGGTGCAGCGGCGCGGTTGCGGGCGCGGGCCCGGGCGCGTACGTGGACGCGGCTCCGGGCGCGGGCGTGGGCGCGTCGGCCGGGGTGCGGCGCGCCTCGGGCGCGGCCGGCACGTCCAGCGGCGACGGGCCGCTCCGGCCGATCTTGGCGTAGACCTCCGGCCGGACCTCGCGCAGGAACAGCGCCCAGAACAGCCCGGCCGCGAACGGGATCCCGATCAGCGCCAGCACCAGCGCCGTCGACCCGCGGGTGTGCTCGGTGTCGAGCTCCGGCACGTGCGTCAGCCCGTACGCGACGATCAGGAACAGCGTCAGCGCCGAGAACCCGGCCGCGACGACCTGGCCCTCCCACCCGAAGAAACCGGCCTCGTCCGCCTCACCCCGCAGGAACCACGCCGCGGCCGACAGCGACGCCAGCGTCAGCATCGCGAACAACCCGAGCGTGCAGCCGATCAGCACCCACGGCTTCAGCGCACCCGACTCGTTCGACGCGACGAGCGCGACCAGCCCGCCGATCGTCGGGTGGATGACGTGCAGCAGGAACGGGCGCTTGCCCCGCGCGTCGGGCCGGATCAGCGCGGGCGGCAGCACACCGTCGCGGGCCAGTCCGGCCAGCTGCCGGACCAGCGCGCCCTGCAGCGCCGCGGTCGCCCCGAAGATGCCGGTCAGCAGCACGGCCATCAGCGCGTTGGTCACCAGTGCCGCGTGCGCCGGGCCGACGACCTGCGCGACCAGGGCCGGGAACAGCGCCGGGCCGGTCTGCTGCGCGATCAGCGGCGCATTCGCGGTCCCGGCCAGCGCGCTCACCGCGAGCGCACCGGCGACCGTGACGCACGTCGTCACGGTGTAGGAGACGTAGGTCGCGCGCGGGAGCGATCGCGCCGGATCCGCCAGCTCGGCGGTGTAGTTCGCGGCGGTCTCGGTGCCGCTCGACGCCATCAGCGCGAACACCAGCGTGACGCCGAACGAGCCGGTCAGCAGGCCGCCCGGTTCCAGGCTCTGGTACGACATCACGCCGCCGGCCGGTGACGAGAACGCCGCCACCAGCGTCACGACCAGCGTGATCAGCTGGATCGCGAGGATCACCGCGAACACCGGCAGCACCTGGCGGGCCCGGAACCGGCTGAGCAGCGCTCCGCCGGCCACGCAGATCACGATGCCGACGGGCAGCGGGACGTGCACGCCGAACAGGCTCTGCGCGAGGGCGTCCAGCACGCCGGCGAAGAAGCTGTAGAGACCGGCCACCAGGCCGAGGTACGCGACCAGGATGACGGCGGCGGCGGCGATCCCGGCCGGGCGCCCGAGGCCGTGGGCGACCTGGACGTACACACCGCCCGGGTGCCGCAACCGTCTGGCCATGCCGCTGTAGCCGAACACGAACCCGAGCAGGACGATCCCCGCGAGTGCGAAGACCAGGGGTGTGGACTCCACCTGACCGACCCGGTAGGTCTCGGGGACGGCCCCCCAGAGCAACGTGAGCGGCGTGTGGGTGACGAGCAGGAAGATCAGCAGGTGGCCGGTACGCAAGCGCCCGTCCACGACGGGTCTACTACCAGGAGAGGACACGACGGGAAGCCTTCCGCGCGGACACGCAAGGTTCACGTGCGGAGGATGGGAGAGAGCCGAAACTGGGATCGGACTCTAGTTACGCCCCGTCACACGGTCAACAGCCGAGGAGAACTCGTACTAACTTTTTCGCTCCAGAACGCGGAGCGAGCCGACCGCGCCGACCTCGGAAAAGTCCCCGCTGTCGAGCGCTTCCCGGTAAATCCGGAATGGCGCTTGCCCACCGTCGGCGGGGTCCGGGAACACGTCGTGGATCACCAGCGCTCCCCCGGCGCGCACGTGCGGTGCCCAGCCGCGCAGGTCCGCCTGCGCGGCCTCGTCGGTGTGGCCGCCGTCGATGAACAGCAGATCGATCGGGCAGCCCCACCACGCCGCCACCGCCGCCGACCGCCCGACGATCGGCGTCACGACGTCTTCCAGCCCCGCCCGCGCCAGCGTTCGGCGCAGCGCCGGCAGCGTGTCGAGGCGGCCGGACGAATCCAGCAGCGACCGGTCGTGGTACTCCCAGCCCTCCTGGTGCTCCTCCGAGCCGCGGTGGTGGTCGACGGTCACCACGGTGCCGCCGGCCACCGAGGCGGCGTGGCCGAGGTAGAGACTGGACTTCCCGCAGTACGTCCCGATCTCGACCGCGACGCCGCCGCCCTCGAGGTACCGCAGTGCGGTGGAGTGCAGCGCCAGCCCCTCGTCCGGGGGCATGAACCCTCGCACCTCGTCCGCCAGCGCGGCCAGCAGGTCGGGGAACGTCACCGGTTCGCCGGGCATGAGCAGGTTCCCTCCAGAGCTCCGGCGAGAGCGCCGGACGGCAGCCCTTCACCGCGGAACAATCCGCTGCCCGGCGTCGTCCGGGACAGCGCGTCGGTGGCGAGGATGACGGTGGCCGCCGTCCACGCGGTCTGTTCGACCGGCCACCGCTCGGCGTCCGGGTAGACGTATCCGGTCCAGTAGGAGCCGTCGCCGTGGCGCAGGTGCTGCATCGCCGCGAGCTGCTCGAGCGCGTCGTCCTTGCGGCCGATCGCGTCGAGCGCGAGCACCAGCTCGCACGTCTCGGCCCCGGTCACCCACGGCTGGTCGGACACGCACCGGATGCCCAGCCCGGGAACCACGAAGTCGTCCCAGCGCGCGGCCAGCCGGGCGTCCGCGGCCCCGCGGTCGAGCACGCCGGTGAGGATCGGGTAGTACCAGTCCATCGAGTACCGGTTCTTGTCCAGGAACCGCTCCGGGTGACGTCCGACCGAGTGCCGCAGCCGACCGGCGGCCAGCTCCCACTCCGGCTCCAGCTCACCGACCAGCTCGGCCAGCGCCACCGCGCAGCGCAGGCTCAGCTGGATGCTCGCGTTGCCGGTGAGCAGGACCTCCGGCTTCACCGCGCCGGAGGCCTCCCGGCCCCAGTAGAACTCCCCGCCCGGGGCCTGCAGCGTCAGCACCGCGCCGATCGCGCTGCGCACGACCGGCCACATCCGGTCGACGAAGGCCCGGTCACCGGTGATCGTCCAGTGGTGCCACACCCCGGTGGCCACGTAGGCGGTGAAGTTCGCGTCCACACCGGCGTCCGCGATCTGGCCGCGCTCGTACCGGCTGGCCCACGACCCATCCGGACGCTGCGCCCGCAGGCACCACTCGTAGGCGGCCGCCGCCCGGTCGACCAGCCCGGCCGCGCTCAATCCCATCGCGCTCTGGACGTGGTCCCACGGGTCGAGGTGGCCGCCGCGGAACCAGGGCACGGCCCCGCTCGGCTCTTGTACCGCGGCGATCGCCTCCGCGGTCTGCAGACAGTCCGATGCCGACACGACACCGTCCAGCGCCGGAACGCCGGTCCCCTTGCCATTGGTCACTGCTGCACCGGCTTGGTGAAGTACAGCGCGACGCTCTTGCCGATCAGCGGATCGAGCACCCGCTCGGCGATCCGGGTCGCCGCCGGCTTCTTCATCAGGTCCCAGACCAGCAGCTCGTGGTACTTCTTCACCGCCGGGTGGTCCTCGCGGTTCGTCCCGACCGCGCACTTGAGCCACCAGTACGGCGAGTGCAGGGCGTGGGCGTGGTGCTTGTGGGTCGCGACCAGGCCGGCGCCGACGAGCTTCTTCTCCAGCGCGTCGGCACGGTAGATCCGGATGTGACCACCCTCGTTGGCGTGGTACTCGTCCGAGAGCGCCCAGCAGACCGCCTCGGGCAGCCAGCGCGGCACGGTGACCGCGAGCGTCCCGCCCGGCGCCAGGATCCGCACCAGCTCGGCGATCGCGGCGTCGTCCTCGGGTACGTGCTCGAGGATCTCCGAGGCGAGGACGACGTCGAAGTGCCCGTCGTCGTAGGGCATCTCGAGGACGGTGCCGACCTGCACCTTGCCGCTGCCGCCGGGTGGCACCTCACCGGCCTCGATCATCGCGGCGAACATGTCCGCGACGCTCTTGAGCTCGGGCTCGTCGAGGTCGTAGGCGATGACCTCGGCCCCACGGCGCAACGCCTCGTAGGAGTGCCGGCCACCACCCGCGCCCACGTCGATGAACCGGGTCCGGAGCCCGACGCGTAACCGATCGAAGTCCACGGTCAGCACGTCAGGCTCCCTTCACCGCGGACATCGCGTCCGCATAGGCAGTGACCGTCGCACGGGCGACGGAGATCCAGCTGTACCGCTCCTCGGCCCGCGCGCGGCCGGCCGCACCCAGGCGGGCACGCTCGGCGGGCGAGCGGAGCAGCGCGTCGATCGCGGTGACCAGCGCACCGGCGTCGCCCGGCTCCACCAGCACCCCGGCGTCGCCGATGACCTCGGGTAACGCTCCGGCCCGGCTGGCCACGATCGGGGTTCCACAGGAGAGACCCTCGACGGTCGGCAGCGAGAACCCCTCGTAGAGCGAGGGGACGCACATGATCTCGGCCGAGCCGAGGAGCGCGGCGAGCTCCGCGTCGGAGAGCCCGGTGCGGACCGTCACGCAGTCGGTGAGGCCGAGCTCGGCGATCCGCCGTTCGGTCGCGCCTCCCGGCTCGAGCGCCGAGACGAGCTGCAGCTCGACCGGGTGGTCGACGCGCAGCTTCGCGATCGCGTCCAGCAGATAAGCGACGCCCTTCAGCGGACGGTCGGCGCTGGCGACCGCGACGATGCGGCCGGGGACGCGCTCGGCGGCCGGACGGAAGACGTCGACGTCGACACCGAGCGGCACCACGCGGAACCGGCCGGGCGGAAGTTTGAAGTCGGCCACCGCGTCGGCACTGGCCACGTCGGAGACGCCGATCAGCATCGGCAGCCGGCGGGCCACCCGCGCCTGCATGCGGACGAAGCCGTACCAGCGGGAGATGCCGTACTTCTTGCGCAGCGGCGCGGCGGAGAGTTCGACCCTGCGGTCGCGGCTGATCGGGTGGTGCAGCGTCGCGACCAGGGGAATCCCCCGGCGCTTGAGCGAGAGCAGGCCGTACCCGAGCGACTGGTTGTCGTGCACCACGTCGAAGTCGGCGGCGCGGGTGCGCATCAACCGCGCGACCCGGTAGCTGAACGCCAATGGCTCGGCGAACGTCCCGGTCTTCGTCGTGAGGTACTCGAGGACGTCGTAGCGGTCGCGCAGATCGCGCCGCCGGATGCGGCGGGGAAAGTCGGGGCCCCCGAACAGATCGAGGCTCGGGACCTTCGTGAGTTTCACCCGCGGGTCGAGCTCCTCCGGATAGGGTTGGCCCGAGAACACCTCTACCTGGTGTCCCAGCTCGACCAGACCCCGACTCAGGTAACGGACGTATACCCCCTGGCCACCGCAGTGCGGTTTACTGCGGTACGAGAGCAAGCCGATTCGCACACCCACCTCCTCTGTACCGAGCTGGCTATTCACGTCGAGGCCGGTAGGAAACCGGCATACGCCAGTGTAAGTAGAATTCGATTTCTCGGTGCAGATTCGGCAAAATCTCTTCGTCTGTAACGGGCGCGCTAACCGGCGGATGAAATTCCGTCGCCGAATTCCCACTCTTGGTACACACCCGTACCCGAGCTGCTAATGGCGATTCGGCGCAATGAGGTGGGTCACAGAGAAAATCGGCCGACGGGCCCGGGGGCGTCGGCCGTGTCGGCGCGTGGGCGCTGCCGGCCGCCTGCGCAGCAGAGGGGAGATCCAGCGGGTCGCCGACCACGAAGTCGGCCTGCTCGTCCCGCGGTTGCGGGACGAGCAGGCCGACGGTCGCCGAGCCGCTGACCTACGCGGCGGCGTGCTTCGACCGGCGCGGGCGGCCGATGACGAACGCGACGACGAAGAACGCCAGACCGAGCAGCACCAGCACGATCGACGCCCGGCTGCGCAGCCACGGCAGCAGCGCGGCGGCCTGCCTCGCCTCGGTGAGCGTGTCGCCGCTCATCGGGACGCCCTTCAGGTTCGCGTCGAACGCGGTCAGCGACTTGCCCTCGTAGACGTACTCCTGGGTGATGTCGTCGTCGACCAGGATCACGTTCCCGGAGGCCGGCTCGATGTAGTACGTCTTCGAGTCGGTGTACCAGGCCTCGGCGTCGACGCTCGGCTCCGTGGAGTCGAACAGGCCGCCGGGTAGTTCCATCGAGCCGGCCCTCTGCCGCTCGACGTTGGTCTTGAACACGTACGTGTCGATGCCCTGGCGGGTGGCTTCGCCGACGTAGTTCGCGGTGACCGACCGCTCGATGTTGACGTCCCAGACCTGGTACGAGTGCTTCTCGACCTCGAACGGCCAGGCGACGTAGCCCTGGTGCTTGAGCGGCTTGCCGGCCGGCTCCTCCAGCGACGAGACGATCCGGTCACCGCAGCAGTTCGTCAGCACGGCGTTGTGCGGGTCGACCGAGATCCGCTCGACCCGTGCGTTGACCATGCCGTGACCCGGTACCGATATCTCGGTCGCGAGATCCCAGACGTTGTTGTCGTCGCTGTCGTCGGCGTCGGGCGCCTTCGCCATGTAGTTCGTGACCGTGACGTCGACGTCCTCCAGCAGGCGGGCGCCGGCCGGGTCGTTCGCGTCCGGCATCAGGATCTTCGCGCCGGTCGCCCGCAGTTGCTGCTGCTGCTGCGGGTCGGAAGGCAGCAGCGCGACGCGCGGATACACGTAGAGCGGCAGCAAGACCGCCACGACCAGGAAGAACACGCCGAGCCCGATCAGGACGCTGCGCAGAATGCGGTGCGGCCGGGGCGGCTCGCCGGACGCGTACGCGCGCGCGGGCAACGGCTGCGTCGGTGGAGCGGCCGGTGTGGACGGCGGGGGTGGCGGCGCCGAGTGCGGGGGCGGTGGGGTCGCGACCCGCTCGCCCGTGAGGCTCGGGTCAGAAGCAGCAGTCATTGGACACCAATCCGATCGCCGTTGATCCAGATACTTCAGCTGCGGAGGGAGCATGGTGCGGAGGGAGCATGGTGCGGGGGCTGCCGTGGACTCGCGTTCGCACCGATGCGCTGCGGGCCTCGGCGTACGGGCGGAAGGGGACTCAGCCGCCACGGCGTGGGCGAATAGTAGAACTGGAGTTCATGTTCGGTCAACAGTTCGCAAAACTACTGAAACGGTTCGGGTCATCCGATTTAGCGGTGCCTTAGCCGGGAGACGGCGTCTACCCGAGTTCAGTCAGCTTTCTCGCGTTCGTGTTCCCGAGCAAGCGCTTGGGAAAGTAAATACTGTATAAACTATCTACCTCGACGTTCTCGCCTTCCGTACCAGGGTTGCGGGCCTGGAGCGACCGATCCTCCGCCCGGCCGAGCTCGGCCCGCACGCCGCTGACCTCGGTACAGAGGTGATCACGGCCGAGCTGTCCGGGATGATCACGCCTCCGGGACGGCGGGGCCGATCGTCGAGGCACCTCCGCGCGGGGTGGTGCAGGCGATGCGGCCGGGCGGGCCGGCGCGGCCCGCCGTTCGGGACCCGACGCGGCGGGTCACCGACTCCTTCCGACCGCGGAGGCCGGTGAAGTGCCGCCGCTTCCGGCCGGTGGGCCAGAGTTCGTCGCGTACCGACCGGCATCCGCGCCGATCCGTTGTTCGGCGCGCCCTGGGCGTCCTTGCCGCGGCGCTGGAGGCTCGGGCCGCGGCGCTGGAGGCTCGGGCCGCGGCGCTGGAGGCTCGGGCCGCGGCGCTGGAGGCTCGGGCCGCGGCGCTGCGGGCTCGGGCCGCGGCGCTGCGGGCTCGGGCCGCGGCGCTGCGGGCTCGGGCCGCGGCGCTGCGGGCTCGGGCCGCGGGTGCCGGGTCATCCGGTCCGACGCCGTTCGCGCCGGTACCGCGCTGACGCCGGGCCCGAGCCGCTTCCCGACGAGCAGCTGGCGGAGCCGGCTAGGACGCTGGCGAAGCCGGCTAAGAGAGGAGGCCGCGGTCGGCGAGGAGGTCGACGACGCTGTCGGTTTCCGCGCGCAGCAATTCGACCAGCGCGGCCTCGGCCCCGGGGCCGTCACCGGCCTTCAGCGCCTTGAGGACCGTCCGGATCCCCCGCTTGTGGATGCGGACGACCCCCGGCACCTCGGCGAAGAAGTTGCCCGGGACGATGTTCGTGGTGATCACCCTGGCGACCGCGGAGATGCGGCGCGAGCTCGCCATCAGCAGCAACTGCCGCAGGAACGCGGTGTTCAGCGCGCCGAACCGGTCGGCGTCGGTGGTGGCCTGCAGCTCCTTGGCGATGGTGCCGAGCGTCGTCAGGCCCTCGTCGGACCCACGCTCGACCGCCCGCCGCGCGGCCAGCCCGTACATCATGCCGAGCAGCTCGTAGTGGTCGCGAACCGAGTTCTCGTCGAGCCCGTTGACGAACGCGCCCAGGTGCGGACGGGACGTCACCCAGCCCTCGCGGTCGAGCGCGATGACCGCTTCCCGCACCGGGACGCGACTGACCCGCAGCTCGGCCGCGATCTCGTCTTGCGGGACCCGCTCACCGGCGCGCAGGCGCCGGTCGAAGATCATCCGCCGGATGTGGGCGGCCACCTGCTGCGCGCTGGTCGGCCGGGACAGACCACCGGCCTCTTCGGCCACGAAGTCGACGTCCGTGCTCGCCGCTTCTGTTCGCGTGACGATCGTGGACCTCCTCCGTCGGCTCGGCTATATACATTATACTACGCTGCTCCGACCGCTCCGAGGCACGTCAGGCCGACGACGCCCGGGTTCTGGTGGTGGACGCCGAGCCCCTGGCGTCTCGGGCCGGCGGTTCGGCGGACGGGCCGATCGGGCGCTCCGCTCCCCCGGCGGCGTCCTGCGCGGGGTTCGCCGCGCCGGCCGACGCCCCGGGCCGAGCACCAGGTTGCGCCCGCGCGGGTCTCCGCGACCTCGTCGAACCGTTCGGCCCGGCGGCCCGGGCCGGGCATCGTTGGAGGTAGCCGGGCGACTCCCCGCGCCCGCTTGCTCGCGCGCAGCGCCTGCTCGCGCACCGCGCCTGCTCGCGCACCCGCCTACTGGCGCACCCGCCTACTGACGCGCCCGCCTGCCCGCGCACCACGCCTGCCCGCGCACCACGCCTGCCCGCGCACCACGCCTGCCCGCGCACCACGCCTGCCCGCGCACCACGCCTGCCCGCCACGCCGTGTCTGCGGGCCGAGGGGCCGCCGCCGACGTCGCCCGCCCGGACCACTGGTCGAGATCGCCCGCCCGGATGGCGTCCCCCAGGCGGTTCCGGTGGCGGGGAGCCCGGTGGAGCCGTCGGCGGCGCCGGAACGACGGCCGCCGGGGATCGGCGAGCACACCGCCGAGGCCCTGACCAACCGGGCCTTCCCGACGACGAGATCCCCCGCGTGGCAGGCCGCCGGTATCGACCGTCCTCAGCCGACCAGGGGGTGAAGCGCCCGGCCCGGGGGCGCGTCGGTGGATCCCCGGGCCGGGGCGAACTCGGGAGGCGCGACTCCTCCGGCGGAAGTCCGAACAGCCCGATCGCGGTGCCGCGCGCGACCGTGCGGATCTGCTCGGCGACTGCTCCTCGACCGACGCCGGCCAGGTGCCGCACAGGCGCCACACGGGCGCCGTACAGACGCCGTCCTGATGCGGGTAGCCGACCTCGGCCAAGAACGTCGTCGGCCCCGACGCCTCGGCACCGACGCACTCGATCACCCCGGTACCCACTCGATCCCCGAAGAAACAAGCCGACACCTGCCGATGCGATCTCCCGCCCGCGCGACGAGGATGGCAGTGCCCGCTGACGAACCGAAGGAGCTCCATGGACGCCGCTGACCTGGCTGACATCGTCGACGCGGTACGCACGTTCGTGCGCAACGAGGTCGTCCCGCGGGAAGAGGAGATCGACGCCACCGACACGATCCCGGAGTCGATCGTCGAGGCCTGCAAGGCGATGGGTCTGTACGGCTTCTCGATCCCCGAGCAGTACGGCGGCCTCGGGCTGACCGTCTCCCAGGAGGCCGAGCTCGTCTTCGAGCTCGGCTGGACGACCCCGGCGCTGCGCTCGCTGTTCGGCACGAACAACGGCATCGCCGGGCACGTGCTGCTCGAGGGCGCCACCGGGGAACAGCGGAAGGCGTGGCTGCCGCGGCTCGCGTCCGGAGAGGTCACGGCATCGTTCGGCCTCACCGAGGCCGACGCCGGGTCGGATCCGTCGGCGCTCTCGACCAGGGCCCGGCTCGACGGCTCGCAGTGGGTGCTCAACGGCTCCAAGCGGTACATCACGAACGCGCCGGTCGCCGACGTGCTGATGATCTTCGCGCGCACCGACCCGGACGCGGTCGGCAACCGCGGGATCTCGACGTTCCTCGTCCCGGCCGGCACACCGGGCGTCACGATCGGGCCGCCCGACCGGAAGATGGGCCAGTTCGGCGCCCACACCGCCGACGTCCACCTCGACGACGTCGTCGTCCCGCTGGACGCGGTCGTCGGCGGCGACGAGGGTGTGAACAACGGGTTCCGGATCGCGGCGCGATGCCTCGCGCACGGCCGCGTGCAGATCGCGGCGCTCTGCGTCGGGATGGCGGCCCGGCTGGTGCACGAATCGGTCGAGTTCGCACGGACCCGGGAGCAAGGCGGGGCGCCGATCGCCCGGTTCCAGCTGATCCAGGGCCTGATCGCCGACTCGGTCACCGACCACTACGCCGGCCGGGCGCTCGTCCTCGACGTCGCGAAGAACTACGACGGCGGGACCGACAAGATCAGCGGGCCGTCCGCGGCGAAGTACTTCTGCTCCGAGATGGTCGGACGCGTCGCGGACCGCGCGGTGCAGATCCACGGCGGCGCCGGCTATCTGCGCGGGGTCGCGGTCGAGCGCTTCTACCGGGACGCGCGCCTGTTCCGCATCTACGAGGGCACCAGCCAGATCCAGCAGGTCATCCTGGCCCGCCAGGCCCTCGGAGCAGCCGCACGGGCCTAACTGGACCGGCCCGGATACCGTGCGCGGCATGGTGGTCGTGGGCATCGCGCTGTTCGCGTTCGGGATCCTGGTCTCGCTCGGCCTGCACGAGGCCGGGCACGCGCTGGCGGCCCGCGCCTTCGGGATGAGAGTCACCCGGTTCTTCGTCGGGTACGGCCGGACGCTCTTCTCGTTCCGACGCCGGGAGATCGAGTACGGCGTGAAGGCCATCCCGGCCGGGGCGTTCGTCACGATCGTCGGCATGGTCCGCCAGGACTCCACCGACCCGGAGACCGACGACCCCAAGGCCATGTGGCGCTTCCCGGTCTGGAAGCGGACGGCGGTGATGGCCGCGGGGATCGGCGCGAACGTACTGTTCGGCATCGTGCTGCTCTGGGGCGTGTTCGCGTTCGTCCCGCTGCCCGACAGCCACGGGCTGCAGACCGAACCGGTCACGCTGGCCGCGGTCTCCGAGTGCGTCGAAACGACGTTCAGCGTCGACGCGGCGACCGGGCGGCAGAACGCCTGCCGTCCCGGTGCCGACCCGGCGAGCGCCGCCTCCCGGCTCGGGCTGCGCCCCGGTGACGTGATCACGACGATCGACGGGCGGCCGGTGCGCGGGTGGGACACCGTGGCCGATCGCGTCCACGCGGCCGGCGGGCGGACGATCACCGTCGGCTACGAACGGGACGGCCGCGCCCGCACCGGCTCGGTGCCGGTCCCGGTGGCCGAGCAGGTGCGGCCGGAGGTCCTCGCCGACCCGAAACGCACCGCGAGTTCGATCACCGCCGACGACCTCGAGCGGGTCGGCGTCCTCGGGATCACGCCGCGGATCCCGGAGAGCACCGCCGGGCCCGTTGGCGCGATCGGGCTCACGACCAGGCAGACCACCGCGATGATCGGCGGCACGTTCAGCTCGCTCGCGCACCTGCCGCAGCGGATCCCGGCGCTGTGGGCCTCGCTCACCGGCGGCGAGCGGCAGACCGACTCCCCGGTCAGCCTCGTCGGCGCCAGCCACCTCGGCGGCCAGCTGGCCGACCGCGGCCAGTGGGCGTCGTTCGTGCTCCTGCTGGCCGGACTGAACTTCTTCCTGGCCGCGTTCAACCTGCTGCCGCTGCTGCCGCTGGACGGCGGGCACCTCGCGATCATGTGGTTCGAGCGGGCGCGGTCCTGGATCTGGGCGCGGCTCCGGCGTCCGGACCCGGGCTTCGTCGACTACTACAAGCTGGCGCCGCTGACGTACGTGGCGATCCTGCTGTTCGCGGCATTCACGCTGCTCACCGTGGCCGCGGACGTGGTGAACCCGATCGCGATCTGAGCCCGAGCACGGTTTTCAGTGGCTGCACGGACGTGGTGGTGCCCGAACGATGTCAGCCTCAAGTCATGGATCTGGACGTTCGGAATCAGAATCAGGTCGCCGGGCATTCGGTCGTCCGGGCCGACCTGGGAGTCGGCGGCCGGCAACTCGTCGTCCTCTCCGGAACCGCGATTCCGGCGTGGAAGATCGACGACGAGTCCACCCACCGTGACTCGTGCCGGGTGCTCCTCCACGAACCGGCCGAGAGTCTGGAACAGTCGACCGTCCACGTCGGTCTGGCCAGCATCCAGAACGAGGACACCGAGTACGTCTTCGCCGCCGATCAGGCCACACTGCAGGTCGACTCCACCGGCGAGCTGGTCCTGGTCACCAATCTCGCCCTGATGGGCGAGGCCTCGTTCCTCCACCGCTTCTCCTACCAGGTCGTGCTCACCAACCGGATCGTGACGACCGAGATCACCGGCACGCTGTCGTGGCCCACCCGGTTCCTCCGCCCGTCGTCGGCCACCCCGGCGGGCGTCTCCGGCGTCTTCACGATCACCGCGAACCTCCGGACGACGACGCCGGGCGGCGGGCCGTTCGGCGGCACGATCGAGCATCTCGTTCCGGTGGCGCCGGGCCACATCGTCTCGGTGACGATCGCGGACGACACCTGCCACGCGATCTACCGCATTCCCGAACCGCCGAAGAACCAGCAGCTCAAGGTGACCGTCGTCCAGCAGGGCATGCACGGTCCGGGGCAGGTCACGATGGAGCCGGTCGGCTTCGAAAGCAACATCCTCACGCTGAGCGTCGCTCAGCCGTCCCGATCGAACGTCGACTTCGTCGCCGCCACGTTGGCCGTGTCCTGATGAACGGTTCGGTGCTCAACCCGTTCCCGACGTCGGTCGACGCTTACTCACATCTGCCCTACCTGTATCCGCTGGCCGAGCCGCCGGCGTCGGTCGTGAAGATTCCGGTGGCCGGCCCGGCGCCGTTCACCACGCTCGCCGTGATCCGTACCCGGGTGCACCTCGTCCCGGTGATGAGGTTCGCCGACGGCGTCACCAAGCGTGACACGCTCCAGGTGGCCACCGGGCTCTTCCTCGACGGCTTCGACCCGGCCCGGCCGGAGCACCGCCAGGTGGTCCACTCGAGCAGCGGCACGCTGCGGATGATGCAGATCAGCGCCGAAGTGGACGTGTTCACGGACGACAACACCGATTTCACGATCGCGATCGACTCCATCGCGGCCGCGTCCACCGTGAGCGACCAGGGCCAGTGGGTGCTGACGTTCGACGTCGCGACGGCATTCGTCCAGACCTGGGCGACGGCCGCGGCCGAGATCAGCAGTTGGGTGCTGTGCGTCGAAGGCGCACCTCCGGCCGGTCCGGGGTCCGGAGGAGCCGTCGACCCGGTGCCGGTGGCGACCCAACTGCGGGCCGCCGAGTCCCGCCAGAACGCGCTCGCGGCGTTCCTCGCCGCCGGCAAGGTGCGCAATGCGCTGTTCCTCCTCCCCGAGACGCTCGCCGCCTACCGCCAGTACGCCGGGCTGCCCAGCGCCGACGTGATGCGCGCGGCGTCGAACCTGACCGCGCTGTCGGCGCAGCTGGCCACCGCCGACCAGCTCGGCCCGGCCGTCGACACCCAATCGGCCGAGGTCGACATCGTCGCGGGCCACACCCCGTCGGCCGGGCAGACCACGCTGTTCGGGCTGGCCCTGGCCGAGGGACGGCACTCGCTGTTCACCCGCCTCGTGAACGCCGGCCGGGTGGCCGACGCACTGCCCCTGGTGCCGGCGGCGATCGCCGACTACCGCCGGTACGCCACCCTTCCGGACGCCGACGTGATGCGCGCGGCCGCGGATCTCACCACGCTCTCCGGCCAGGCGGCCACCCTGGGACAGCTGGACACCGCCGTCGACGTGCAGCGGGCCGAGGTCGACATGCTCACCACGTTCGCGTCACCGGCCACGCTGTTCGGGCTGGCGCTGGCCGAGGGACGGCACTCGCTGGTCACCCGGCTCGTCGCCGCCGGACGCGTCGACGAGGCCCGGTCGCAGGCACCCGAGACGATCGCCGACTACCAGCGGTACGCCGCACTGCCGGGCGCGGACGTCTCCCGCGCCCGCGGAGACCTGCTGCAGCTGAGCGGGCAACTGGCCCGGATCGGCGACGACGCCGGCGCGCGGGCCGCCGCGGCCGCCGCCGCGGGCCTGGTCGGGCTGACCATCCGGATCGACACCGGTCAGCTCACCTATCCGAAGTTCCTCATCCCCGGGATCACCCCGGCCGAGGTCGACGGCTCGACGCCCGCGGTGCTGTCGCTGGCCCCCGGGACCTACGGATTCCAGCAGATGAGCGGCGTCATCTCCGACCTGCGGTTCACCGTCCGGGACGACGGAACCCTCGACTACGACCCCCGGTTCGACGCCTACGCCGGCGGTCGCGGAACCACGACGCTGATCGTGCGGGGGGTGCCGGTCACGGTCGACACCAGCGCGCTCTCGCACGGCTTGCTGCCGATGATCCTCGGGGGCACGGCGCTCGACCCGGGCGTCCACGACCTGCGGCTCGTGCCCGCCGCCGGACATCGCTTCCAGCCCGCCAGCGGCATCGTCGCGGACTTCACGATGGACGTCACCAGCGACGGCACCGTCGAGACGGACCCGCGGTTCGCCGGTTTCGCCCACACCGACGGGGCACGGCTGACGATCACCGGTTACCCGATCACGCTCGACTTCGCCGCGCTCTCGCACGGGCTGCTGCCGATGCTGCTCGGCTGGGCCGGCCCGAGCCTGCCGCCGGGCGTGCACGAGCTCTCGATCATCCCGGGTGAGCACTACCGGTTCCAGCCGGCGAGTGGTGTGGTGGCCGACTTCGACATCAGCGTCTCGCCCGCCGGTGACCTGACGATCGACACCCGCTTCGACGGGTTCGCCCGCGTCTCCGCGCGTACCGTGACGATCCCCGGCTACGTCGTCACGATCGACAGTGCGGCCGTCTCGTTCTTCCTGACGCCGATCCTGCTCGACTTCGCCGGTGGGACGCTCGCCCCCGGACTCAACGACCTCACGCTGATTCCGACCGCGATCGGCGCCTACGCGTTCCGTTCCAGCGCCGACATCCTCGACCCGCTCCTGGCCCTGGACACGGGCGGCGCCCTCACGCTCGCCCAGTTTCCCGACGGCGTCACCGCCCGCCGCCGGACCGAATGAGCAGAACCCGGCACCGGCCGGTCCCTACCGCGGTGCGGGCGCCGCGCCGTTCGGGTGACGACCGGCGCGGTGCAGGAGGACGTCCTGCGCGGACGCGCCGGGCGGAGCGGTGCCGGGCGGGGCGAAGAAGCGGTCGAGATCACCCAGACCCGCATAGATGTCGGGCAGATACCGCTGGGCCCAGCGGACCTGCGCCGGATCCAGCGTCTCGTCGGCCGAAAGCGCGCGGGCCAGGTCCCAGGTGTGGATCACCGAGTCGAGGGTCCGCACGGCCAGGATCTGCTCACCGGCGACCCGGCCCAGCGGGTGGTCCACCGGTCGCCGCAACGCCCCCGGCGAGGCGAACGCCGCCGCGCAGGCGCACGCCGACCGCGCGAACGCCGCCGGCGGATCCGCACCCAGGGCGTCGGCGTCGCGCAGGCGAACGAACTCCGCCGCCGTGCCGCCCCGCACCAGCGCGACGTAGTTGAGGTTCCCGCGCGTCATGTGGTTCACCAGCGCGCGGACGTCCCACTCCGCGCACGGCGTCGGCCACTCCCACTGGCCCGGACCGATCGCTCGCAGCCGCCGTTCGAAGTCCGCACCGGCCGCGACGAACCGTTCGATCAGACCTTCGGCGTAGTCGCTCACCCGACGAGCGTGCCGCTACCCCGGCGCAACCGCTGGCGGAAATCGGCCGTCACGGCGCCCCCGTTCAGGCAATCGCCGACTTCTCCAGGATGTGGACTCCGCACGCCGAGCCCAGGCCGATGACGTGGGCCAGACCCACCCGGGCACCCTCGATCTGGCGCGGACCGGCCTCGCCGCGCAGGTGGGTCGCCACCTCCCAGACGTTCGCGATGCCGGTCGCGGCGATCGGGTGCCCCTTCGACTGCAGGCCGCCGGACACGTTCACCGGCGTCTTCCCGTCCCGCCACGGCGCACCCGACCGGAAGAAGTCCACTGCCCCGCCGGGCTCGCACAGCATCAGGTTGTCGTAGTGCACCAGTTCGGCGGTCGCGAAGCAGTCGTGCAACTCGACCAGGTCGAGCGCGTCCGGCCCGAGGCCCGCCGCCTCGTAGGCCTGGGTGGCGGCGTTGCGGGTCAGCGTGTTGACGTCCGGCAGCACCTGGCAGGACTCGCTCCAGGGGTCGCTGGTGAGCACCGACGCGACGATCTTCACCGCCCGCCGCTGCTGCTCCAAGGACAGCCGCCGAAGCGCCGAGTCGCCGATCACGACCGCCGCCGCCGCGCCGTCGGTGTTCGCCGAGCACATCGGCCGGGTGTTCGGGTACGCGATCATGACGTCGTTCATGATCTGCTCGAGGCTCATCTTCTTCTGGTACGCGGCCAGTGGATTGAGCGTCGAGTGGGCGTGGTTCTTCTCGCTGATGCGCGCGAACAGCTCGAACGACGTGCCGCCGTACTTGTGCCCGTACTCCATGCCGACCTGCGCGAACACCCCGGCCATCGTCTCGGTGCCGATCCGCCCGTCGACGGTGCCGACCGCGCCGTCCCGGCCCGACCGGGTCCAGGCGCCGGTGGTCTCCCGGCGCGGCCGGGCCCCCAGCAGCCCGGCGCCGGAGAGCTTCTCGACGCCCACCGCGAGACCCAGATCGGCTTCCCCGGCCTTGATCGCCATGCAGACCGTCCGCAGCGCGGTGGCGCCGGTCGCGCAGGCGTTGGCCACGTTGTAGACCGGGATGCCGGTCTGCCCGATCTGCTTCTGCAGCGGCTGGCCGATGCCACCGCCGCCGAGGAGGTTGCCCGCGGCGAGCACACCGATCTGCTTCATCGTGACCCCGCCGTCGGCGAGCGCGCCGAGCGCCGCTTCCGCCGCCAGGTCGACCAGGTCCTCGTCCGGATGCTTGCCGAACTTCGTCATGTGGATCCCGAGGAGCCAGAGGTCATCCGTCACTTTTCGGCCCTCCCCGAAGGCGTGAACGCGTAGTTGACGGCTTCGACGCCGTCGTCGTCGGTTCCGACGACCGTCGTCGTCAGGTCGACCTTCATCCCCAGTCGGACGTGGTCCGGGTCCGGAGCCACGTCGGTCAGATTCGTCCGGACGCTCGTCCCGTCGCAGTCGACGATCGCCGCGACGAACGGCACCGGGACGCCGGGCGCGGCGAACGTGACGATCGTGAACGCGCGGACCTCACCGGTCGTGGCGACCGGAACGCGGCGGAAGCCGGTGCCGCCGCAGCGGGCACAGGCGTTGCGGCGGCCGAAGTAGCGCGCCTCGCAGCCGGTGCACTCCTCGGCGAGGAGGTGGGGTTCCGGGTCCAGGACCAGGTAGTCGACGAACGGGATGCGTGCGGCGGTGAGGCGGACGTCACCGGGCATGGGCAGTCCTTTCCGGTCAGGTGGGGCTCTCGTTTCGCCACGCCGACGCCGCGGGCCGCCCCGCCTCGGCGAACGCGGTGATCTCGCCGAGCACGTCCGGACCCGAGGCGGCGAACACGACCTCGGTGATGGCGTTCGTCGCCGCGTCGGCGAGGCGGGCCTGGATCGCGTCCCGGTCGCCGGTCCAGCCGCTGGAGAGAATCATCGGGCCGGCCTCGGCGATCGCGGCCCGGTCGCGGTCGGTCAGGAGCATGCCGTGGCCCTCGTGCACCGCCAGGTGCCGCTCGTCCTCCGGACGCGCCGCCTCCATCGCCGACCGCCACTCCGGCCCCCCGGGAACGCCGTCGAGGGCCTCGGGGAACATCTCCCAGATCCCGTGGTACATCGTCGCGAACCAGGGACCGGCGGCCCGGATCAACCGTTCGCTGGTGTCGTCCTCGCCCGGGCGGACCACGGTTCCGCTGACCAGCAGCGCGGTCTCGGCCCAGCCGGCGACCGGGCGGTTCGGCGGCAGCATCAGCATCACACCGTCGACCCCGAGCTGCCTCGCGGCCGCGAAACCCTTCGGGCCGCCGGGCGCCGCCCAGAGCGGCGTCGCGATCGGACGCGGTGGCGCCCAGCCGTCGGGGTGCAGCAGCTGGCACGGCTTGCCGTCGATCTCGACGACGCCACCGTCGAGGAGAGTGCGGACCTGACGGACGTACGTGGCGAGGTCGGCCCAGCGCATCGCCTTCTGCCCGAGCGTCCGCCTGGCGGTGAAGCCGGTGCCGAACGCGGTGGTCAGCCGCCCCGGGGCGAGGTCTTCGACGGTCGCGATCGCGGACGCGGTCACCATCGGGTGCCGGAGGCTCGGCACCGCGACGCCGGCGCCGAACCCGACCCGGCCGGTGCCCTCGGCGATCCGGGCGAGCGCGATCCAGAGGTCGCCGTAGAGCGCCGGCGAGTCGAACACCCAGACCCGGTGGTACCCGAGTTCCTCGGCGGCGCGCGCGTACTCGACGATCCGCGGCGACGGGGGAAGGCCGAGGGAGAGCTTCATCGCACCTCCACTAGAAGGAGAATCCGAGACTAGTTCTCCGCGTGCGCGGCGCGCACGGAGATTCGTCGGTCTACGCCGCGAAGGCGGCGGTGAGGATCCGCGCGAACTCGGGCGCCGGCAGGCCCGCCGGGTCCTGGAGGTGGGCCGTCATCATGCTGGACGCGAGCTGGGACAGGGCGGCGGGATCGCCGTCGCGGACGTCGCCGGCGGCCTGGCCGGCCCGGAGCACGTCGGCGAAGAGCGCCATCGCCCCGGCGAAGCCCTCGCCGGTGGGCCCGAGGTCGCTGGGCGCGTCCTCCCCCGGCGACGCCAGCCGGACGGTGAGCAGCCCGTACGCCGGGAACCGCGCGAAGTACCCGCTGATCGCCGCGACCAGCGCGACCAGGTTGGCGACCCCGGCCGACGCCGGGTCGATCGCGGCGCGCATCCGCTCGATCAGCTCACCGCCGCGCCGGAACATCACCGCCCGGAGCAGCTCCTCCTTCCCGCTGAAGAACTGGTACAGCGCACCCACCGAGAACTCGGCCCGATCCGCGACCTGCTGCAGGCTCGTCGCCCGGTAGCCCTGGTGGCCGAACAGGTCCTCGGCGACGTCCAGGATCTGCTCGCGGGAGGTGGCGACGCGCAGCGCCCGGCGCCGCTCCCGGGGCGACGGTGACGTCACGCCGCGAACGCCCGCGTCACGATCTGCCGGAACACGTCGTCGGTGAGCGTCGGCCCCGGCTGCCCCAGCGACGCGTCGACCCGGTGGAACGCGGTGACCATTCCGGACAGCAGCCGCGCGAGCGCCCGCGGATCCCCGCTCCGGACGCGACCGGCCTCCTGCCCCTGCCGGATCGCGGTGGCGTACAGATCCATCGCCGTGCGGTAGTTGGCCTCGTGTGCGTCGTACCCGGCCGGTGCGTCCGACCCGGGTGAGTACACGCGCGCCGACAACCGCCCGAACGCCGGGTACCGGCGGTGGAACGCCACGACCGTCTCCACCAGCGGCAGTAGCCCGCCGGCCGAGGCGATCCGCATCTCGGCCAGCTGGACCCGGCCCCGGCGTTCCATCACGCCGCGCAGCAGTTCCTCCTTGCCGCGGAAGAACTGGTACAGCGCACCCACCGAGAACCCGGCCCGATCCGCGACCAGCTGCAGACTCGTCGCCCGGTAACCGTGGTCGCCGAACAGGTCCTCGGCGACGTCCAGGATCTGCTCGCGGCTCGCCGCGACCCGCTGCGCGCGGCGCTGCTCCCGGAGGCTGTCCATCCGGCGATTGTGCCATCATCGTCGCGGCACCCCCGGCGTGAACCGCACCGGTAGCTCCTTCAGCGCGTACACCGCGGACGCGTCGGCGAACCGGGTCGCCTCGCCGTCCGGCACGAAGTCGGGTAACCGGGCCAGGATCCGTTCGATCATCACCCGGAACATCACCCGGGCCAGGTTGGAGCCCAGGCAGCGGTGCTGTCCGACCCCGAACGCCAGGTGCCGGTTCGGCGCGCGCTCGAGATCGACGTCGGCCGGGCACTCGAACACGTTCGGGTCGCGGTTCGCCGCGGCCCAGGCCAGCAGGACCCGGTCTCCCTCGGCCAGCCGGACGCCACGCCAGTCGGTGTCGCGGCTGATCGTGCGGGCCAGGCCCTGCGTCGGGGTGCCGTGCCGCAGGAACTCCTCGGTCGCCGACCGCATCAGCTCCGGCCGCTCGATCAGCCGCTGCCGCAGCTCGGGGCGCTCGATCATCCGGAGCAGCGAGTTGCCGGCGAGGCCACTGGTCGTGTCCATGCCGCCGAAGAGCAGCAGCAGGAGGTAGCCGAACTGCTCCTCGATCGTCAGCGGCCGGCCCTCGACCGTGCCGTCGAGGATCGATCCGACGAGGTCGTCGGCCGGTGCGTTCCGCTGTTCGCGGGCACTGAGCTCGTCGAAGATCAGCGTGGTGACGCGCTCGGTCGCCTGCGCGCGGGTCATGCCGTACTCGTCGCCGTGGATGAACGTGTGGATCACCAGGACCCACTCGGGCCAGTTCGACTCGGCGAAACCGAGCAGGCGCAGGACGACGCGCGCGGGCAGCGGTGTCGTCAGCTGCGTGACCAGGTCGGCGTGACCGTCCTCGATGAACTCGTCGATCAGCTCGTCGGCGATCGCGCGGATCTGCGGCTCCAGCTCCACGGCCCGGGCCAGCGAGAGGAACCGGACGACGAGCCGGCGCATCGCACCGGTGAGTGGCGGGTCGGTGTGGATCGGCGGCAGCACCGTGGCCGGCCCGATGTCGCCGTCCCCCGCGCCGAACGGGATGTTCGTCCCCGGCGTGGACGTGAACAGCGCGTCGTCGCGAGTGGCCTCGAGCGTCGAGTCGTAGTCGGTCAGCAGCCAGAACCCGCCGTTCTCGGTCGACCAGGCGACCGGGCAGCGCTCACGCAGGTCGTCGTAGATCGCGTAGTTGGCGTCCCGGAACTCGGGCCCGTGCACGTCGAGCGCGATTTCGGGCCGCCCGCGGTCGGTCGAGGTCATCGGCGCGTCCTTTCTGAACGTTGATTCACCGCGGTACTCGACCTCGACTGCAGGCTGAGACCCCGATGACGACATCGAGCGGTTCTGGGCCCCGCACGGAGCAGCGCCGTGTGCGTCGCCGGCCGGGCCGTCCGGTGCGCGAAAGCACGTGACGGCCCAGCCCGGCGCCACCGCGGCCGCCACCGCCGCGCGGCCGCCCTCGACGTGCGGCGTGCGGTCCGCCGGGCGCCGTCCGGTAGAACTCGTTCTCGGGGGTCACCAACGGCACGGAATGCGCCGGAACCCGGGGATCCTCCGCGCCCCGCACGGCGTCCGGACGACGGCCAGGGCGCCCTCCGACCGGCCGAGGACGGACCGAGGCCGGGCCGCGGGGCCGCCGGGTCACGAGTGACCCACCCACATCGAGCCGTTCGGCCAGTTCGGCGCGGCACATCCCCGGAGCGATGTCGACCACGTGCCACGCCGGCGACCGGGCCGCCGACCGGGCGCGAACGTCCCGGCGGCGACGCCGGGACACCCGGACGCGTTCCGGAACTCTGGTCATGCGGTACACCGTACGCCGGAAATGAATGATGATTCAGACTTCTGAAGGACTGCTTATGAGAACACGTTCTACCGCCGCTCTCTCTTGTCAGTCGGGAAGAGATGTGTAAATCTGCTACGGCTCGCTCCCCTGCTACGGCGAGGCGATCCATGTCGACGACGATGTTGCATACCCCGCCCCTGATGCCGGACCTGTTGGTCCACGCACTGTCCCGTTACGACGATCGTCCGGCCGTGTTCGTCGACGGCACGACGATCACCTATCGCGGCTACCGCGAGGCGATCAGCACCTGGGCCCAGGTGTACCGGGCGGTCGGCCTCGGCCCCGGCGACGGGATCTCGGTCCTGTCCCGGAACAAGCCCGAGGTGCTGTTCGCGACCGGGGCGTCGATGATGACCGGCTGCCGCGGTACCCCGCTGCACCCGCTGGGCTCGGCCGACGACCACGCGTACGTCCTGGAGAACGCCGAGATCGACACGCTGGTGTTCGACCCGGCGCTCGAGGAGCACGTGGCGGCCGTCGCCGAGAGGGCACCCCGGCTGCGCCGGCTCCTCTCGCTCGGCCCGTCCCGGCTGGGTGAAGACCTGATCGCGCTGGCCGCGCAGTACACGCCGGGCCCGCTGGAGCCGCCGAAGGTCGACTCCGAGTCGCTGTCGTCGATGTCGTTCACCGGCGGCACGACCGGACGGCCGAAGGGCGTGCTCAGCACGTACCGCGGCGGCGCCGAGCTGACCCGCATCCAGATGGCCGAGTGGCAGTGGCCCGACGACATCCGGTTCCTGATCGCCGCACCGCTCTCGCACGCGGCCGCCGCGTTCACGATCCCGGTGCTGATGCGCGGCGGGTCGTTCGTCGTGCTGCCCGGCTTCACGCCCGGTGGGTGGCTCGAGGCGGTCGAGAAGCACCGCATCACCGCGACGATGATCGTGCCGGCGATGCTCTACGCGATCCTCGACCACCCCGATCTGGCGACGACCGACACGTCCAGCCTGGACACGATCTTCTACGGCGCTTCGGCAGCCTCGCCGGCCCGGCTGCAGCAGGCCATCGACCGGTTCGGCCCGGTGTTCTTCCAGTTCTACGGGCAGAACGAGGCACCGATGACGATCACCGTGCTCCGCAAGGAGGAGCACACGCCCGACAAGCTCGCCACCTGCGGGCGTCCGGTGCCCTGGGTCCGCGCCGCGCTGCTGGACGAGAACTGCGAGCCGGTGCCGCGGGGTGAACCCGGCGAGATCTGCGTGCAGGGCCCGCTGGTCATGGCCGGGTACCACGATCTGCCCGAACAGACCGAAGAGGCGTTCCGCGGCGGCTGGCTGCACACCGGCGACATCGCCCGCGAGGACGACGACGGCTACTGGACGATCGTCGACCGGACCAAGGACATGATCGTGTCCGGCGGCTTCAACGTGTTCCCCCGCGAGATCGAGGACGTGCTCACCACGCACCCCGACGTCTCCGCGGCCGCGGTGATCGGCGTCCCGGACGAGAAGTGGGGCGAGGCGGTCAAGGCCGTCGTCGTGCCCCGCCCGGGCGCCACGATCGACGACGCGGTGCAGCAGGAACTGATCGCGCTGGTCCGCGAGGCCAAGGGCCCGATCCACGCGCCCAAGTCGGTCGACGTCGCGGAGTCGTTACCCCTCACCCCCGTCGGCAAGTCCGACAAGAAGGCCCTCCGCGCCCAGTACTGGGCCGGCGCGGCCCGGCTCGTCAACTAAGGAGCACCGATGCTCACGTACGACTCGTTGTTCATCGGGGGCGCGTGGGTCGCTCCCGCCGACGACACCGTGTTCGACGTCGTCTCCCCCGCGTCCGAAGAAGTCGTCGGACGCGTGCCGGAAGCCTCGAAGGCGGACGTGGACGCGGCCGTCGCGGCCGCCCGGAAGGCGTTCGACGAGGGCCCCTGGCCGCGGATGGCCCCGGACGAGCGGGCGGACGCGATGGCCCGGCTGTCCGGGATCATCAACGAGAAGCTGGAAGACTTCGCCCGGACGATCAGCACCGAGATGGGGTCTCCGCTGCAGTTCTCGCGGATGGGCCAGGTGCTCGCGGCCACGATGGCGCTCGACTTCTACGCCGGTCTGACCCGCGAGACGGCCTGGGAAGAGACCCGCCCCGGTCTGCTCGGCCCGACCGTCGTGCGGCGCGCGCCGGTCGGCGTGGCCGCGGCGATCGTGCCGTGGAACGTCCCGCTCTACGTCAGCATGCTCAAGCTCGCCCCGGCGCTGGCCGCGGGCTGCACGGTCGTCCTCAAGCCGGCGCCGGCGAGCCCGATCTCCGGGCAGATGCTGGGCGAGGCGATCGAGGCGGCCGGCCTCCCGGCCGGGGTCGTCAACATCGTGCCTGCCGACCGCACGGTCGGCGAGTACCTGGTGACCCACCCGGGCATCGACAAGGTCAGCTTCACCGGCAGCACCGCCGCCGGCCGGCGGATCGCGAGCCTCTGCGGCGAGAACCTCCGCCGGGTGACGCTGGAGCTCGGCGGCAAGTCCGCCGCCGTCCTTCTTCCCGACGTCGACCTCGCGACCGCGCTGCCGCAGGTCATCAACGTCGGGCTGATGAACAACGGGCAGGCCTGCGTCGCGCAGACCCGCATCCTCGCGCCCCGCGACCGCTACCGCGAGATCGTGGACGCCGTGGTCGAGCAGGTGGCCGCGCAGGTCGTCGGCGACCCGCTGGCCGAGGAGACGCACATCGGGCCGCTGGTCAGCTCGGCCCAGCGCGACCGGGTCGAGGGCTACCTCGCGGCCGGCAAGAAGGAAGGCGCCACGGTGGCGCTCGGCGGCGGGCGGCCGAAGGGCTTCGACCGCGGCTGGTACGTCGAGCCGACCGTCTTCAGCGACGTCGACAACTCGATGACGATCGCGCAGGAGGAGATCTTCGGCCCGGTCCTGTCGGTGATCCCCTACGGCGACGTCGACGACGCGGTGAAGATCGCCAACGACTCCCGGTACGGCCTCTCGGGTTCGGTGTGGACGGCCGATCCCGACGCCGGGCTCGACGTCGCCCGTCGCGTCCGGACCGGCACGTTCAACGTCAACACGTTCATGTTGGAGAACTGCGCGCCGTTCGGCGGATTCAAGGAATCCGGCCTGGGCCGGGAGCTCGGGCCCGAAGGGCTCGCCGCGTACATCGAGTACCAGTCCGTCAACCTGCCGAGCGGTTGGAGCGCCTGATGAAGACCAAAGCAGCGGTGCTGTGGGACCGCAACCAGCCCTGGAGCGTGGAAGAGGTCGACCTCGACCCCCCGAAGGCCGGCGAGGTACTCGTCAAGCTGATCCACACCGGCATGTGCCACTCCGACGACCACGCGGTCACCGGGGACATGCCGACGATCCTGCCGATGATCGGTGGCCACGAGGGCGCGGGCATCGTCGAGGAGGTCGGTGCGGGCGTCACCGCGCTGAAGCCGGGCGACCACGTGGTGCCGATGTTCATCCCGGCCTGCGGGCAGTGCCGCTGGTGCGCACAGGGCCGCTCGAACCTCTGCGACGTCGGCGGCACGCTGATGATGGGCATCGGCCTGGACGGCACCACCCGGCTGCACGCCCGTGGCCAGGACATCTTCACGATGTGCTTCCTCTCGACGTTCAGCCAGTACGCGGTGATGAACGAGCACTCGCTGGTGAAGATCCCGGACGACATCCCGCTGGACGCCGCGGCGCTCGTCGGCTGCGGGGTCACGACCGGCTACGGCTCGGCCGTGAACACCGCGAAGGTGCAGCCGGGCGAGACCGTCGTGGTCGTCGGCATCGGCGGGGTCGGCGCGGCGGCGGTCCAGGGCGCCCGGATCGCCGGGGCGGAGCAGATCCTCGCGATCGACCCGGTCGAGTTCAAGCGCGAGCAGGCGAAGAAGTTCGGGGCCACGCACACCGCCGCCGGCGTCGCCGAGGCGGTCGAGCTGCTCAAGGAGATCACTCCCGACGGCATGCTGGCCGACGCGGCGATCTACACGGTCGGTGTCGGCCGGGGCGACGAGATCGCCGGCCTGATGTCGCTGGTCTCCAAGGGCGGCCGGGTCGTGGTCACGGCGGTGTCCCCGATGGAAGACACCCAGGTCACGATGTCGCTGTTCGAGCTGACGATCTGGCAGAAGGAACTGCGCGGGACGCTGTTCGGCGCGGCGAACGGCCGCAAGGAGATCCCGACGCTGCTCCGGCTCTACCAGTCCGGTCAGCTGATGCTCGACGAGATGATCACCAACCGGTACACGCTCGACACGATCAACGAGGGCTACAAGGACATGCACGCCGGGGTGAACATCCGCGGGGTGATTGACCTTGACCACGGTTGATCAGCCGCAGCTGACGGTCGGCGCCTTCTGGGGCGCCGACCCGCACTCCGCGCTCACCTGGCTGCGCGAGAACGACCCGGTGTACTGGGACCCGCACGGCCAGATCTGGGGTATCACCCGGTACCGCGACGTCCGGGAGGTGTCGCTGCACCCGGAGCTGTTCTCCAACGCCGGGGGCATCCGTCCCGACCAGGGCGCGACGCCGATGATGATCGACCTGGACGACCCGGCCCACCTGCGTCGCCGGCGGCTGGTCAGCAAGGGCTTCACGCCGAGACGGGTCGCCGGCCAGCAGGCCCGGATCGACCAGATCGCCCACGCGCTGATCGACCGGGTCTGCGAGCGCGGGGAGTGCGACTTCGTCTGGGACCTGGCCGCCTGGCTGCCGCTGATCGTCATCGGCGACCAGCTCGGGGTGAAGAGCGACCAGTACCAGAGCCTGCTGCGCTGGTCCGACGACATGATGCGGGGCCAGGGCACGCCGAACGACACGGCCCTGCAGGAGAAGATGTTCGTCGCGGCCGCGGAGTACGGCGAGTACTTCAACGGCGTCCTGGCCGACCGGCGGGAGAACGGCGGCGACGACCTGATCGGCGTCCTGGTCCGCGCCGAGGAGGACGGCGAGGGCCTCGACGACGAGACGCTCTACTTCGACTCGCTGCTGCTGCTGATCGGCGGCGACGAGACGACCCGGCACGTGATCACCGGTGGCCTCTACCAGCTGTTGAACGACCGCGCCCAATGGGAGCGGCTGCGCGCCGACCGCTCGCTGCTCCCGTCGGCGATCGAGGAGATGCTGCGCTGGGTCAGCCCGATCCGGAACATGGCCCGCACCGTGACCAGGGACGTGGAGTTCCGGGGCAAGCAGCTGCGTGCGGGCCAGAAGCTGCTGTTGCTGTACCCGAGCGCCAACCGCGACGCGGACGTGTTCGACGACCCGTTCCATTTCGACCTCACCCGCACCCCGAACAACCACCTCGCGTTCGGGGTCGGTGCGCACTTCTGCCTGGGCAACTCGCTGGCCCGGCTGGAGCTGACGTCGATCTTCACCGCGCTGCTCGACCGGCTGCCCGACCTGTCGCTGGCCACGCCGGACGAGCCGGAACTGCGCCCGGCCTCGTTCGTCAGCGGGTACGAGGGTCTGCCGGTGACGTTCGCCCCGAGCGCGCCGCACGGTGCATCACTCTGACCGCTCACGGCGCGCTCCGGGGGCGGAGCGCGCCGTGAGCGGAGCACGTGCGGGCGGGGCCGGCCGGGCCGCGGGGCCGCCGGAGACGATCATCGACGCGGCCGTCACCTGCATCCGGCAGCGTGGCTTCGAGCGGGCCTCGATCAGCGCGATCGCACTGCACGCCGGCGTCTCCCGGCCGACCGTCTACGCGTACTTCGAGACCCGCGACGCGCTGATCGCCGCGGCGATGGAGCGAACGGCCGCCGACGTCGCCGGCCGGGTGGTGGCCTCGGCCAGGCGCCGGGCCCGCACCGCCGCCGAATTCGCGGTCGAGGCGCTGGTCGTCGCGCGGCGCGAGTTCCGCAAGGAGCCCGCGTTCTACCCGATCAGCCACGCCCGCACCGACCCCTGGGCGGTGAACCAGCAGCTCACCGAGGAGGCACTGGCGCTCACACGCTCGATCCTGGCGCCGATCGTCGACTACGACCCGCGGCTGGAACCGCACCTCGACGAGATCGCCGAGACGCTCGTGCGCTGGTTGCTGTCGCTGCTGATGTACGACACCGACCGGACGTCGAACGAGGCCAAACTGCGGTGCTATCTGACCCGGGTCGTGGCGCTACCCGAGGTCGGGGGCGAGTAGGTCGAGGAAGCTGTCGGCGATGCGGTACACCTCGTCCATGCTCACGCCGTGGTAGATCGCCTGGGTGAGCATCGACGAGATGATCGCCCACATCATCGTCGCCGCGTCCTCGGCGCGCTCGGGACCGAGCGCCGCGAACTCCGTCACCAGGCTCACCTGCGCGGCCTCGCCGAAGTCGTTGAGCAGCGTCTTCGCGTTCGGGTCGGTGCTGCTCTGCAACAACACCTGGACCTTGTAGAACTGCGGCTGCCGCTCGAACGCCTTGATGATGCCGCGGATCCGCGACCGGAGGTGCTGCTCGGCGGTACCCCGCTTCCGGCGTCGCTCGACCGGCTTGCCGAGCGCCGACCAGTCCATCAGCACGGCCGCGTAGAGGTGCTCCTTGGACGAGAAGTACCGGTAGAGCGTGCCGAGCGCGACCCCGGCCTCGGCGGCCACGTCACGGATCTGGATACGGTCGTATTCCTGCTGCTCGAGGAGGTGCAGACCGGCCAGGACGATCTTCTCGCGGCGCGCGAGCTGCCAGGCGGGCATGCCCTCCACCGAGATCCCGCCGTGAGTCTGTTCGGCCACTGAACCGCCCTTTGGTCGGAACTACCGGATGAACGGTACTCGGAGTCTCCTTCTACTCGTGGCACGCCGGGGTTCCGGCGGGTCAGCCGCGCGGCAGCCGCAGAACTCGCTCGGCGATGACGTTGAGCTGGATTTCGACCGTGCCGCCGCCGATCAGCTGGGCCGGGGCGCCGAGCTCCAGCCGGGCGACGTCCGCCGGGCCGCCGCCGCGCACGGCCGCCTCCGGCCCGCCGAGGGCGAACGTGAGGTCGGCGGCGTCCCGGTGGAGCTGGGCGCTCGCCACCTTGGCGACGCTGGCCCCGGCGCCGGGTTGCTGCCCGGCCAGCCGGCGCAGCGTCTCCCGGAGCGTCAGCGCGCCGAGCGCGGTTCCGTACGCGGCGACCCGCCCCAGCGCCGTGACCGCGTCGGTCCGGCTACCGCCGTACAGGTTCTTCCGGATCAGGTCGCGGAGCGGTTCCTCGTCGCGGCTGCCGAGCGTCGAGGAGATCGACGTCCGCTCGTTGCCGAGCGTCGTCATCGTCAGCCGCCACCCGTCGCCGGGCGCGCCGACCAGGCAGTCGTCCGGGACGAACACCCCGGTCAGGAACACCTCGTTGAATTCCGACGCACCCGTCGCCTGGCGCAGCGGCCGCACGTCGACGCCGTCCGAGCGCATGTCGACGAGGAAGTAGCTGATGCCCCGGTGCTTGGGAGCCGCCGGGTCGGTGCGGGCCAGGCAGATGCCCCAGTCGGCCTGGTGGGCACCGGAGTTCCACACCTTCTGCCCGTCGAGCCGCCAGCCGCCGTCGACCTTGACCGCTTTCGTCGCCAGGCCGGCCAGGTCGGACCCGGCACCGGGCTCGCTGAAGAGCTGGCACCAGACGAGTTCGCCGCGCAGCGTCGGCCGGGCGAAGCGCTCGGCCTGCTCCGGGGTGCCGTGGGCGAGGATCGTCGGCATCGCCCACTCCCCGATCACCGTGGACGGTGGGACGAACGCGCGCCGGGCGAACTCGTCGGCGATCGCGAGTTGCTGGGCGGGCGTGGCTCCGAGACCGTACGGCTTCGGCCAGTGCGGGGAGATCAGGCCGGCGTCGGCCAGGAACGTGCGGCGGGCGTTGCCGTCTTCGGGCAGTTCCAGCGCGGTGTCGATCGTGGCGCCGGTCGCGCGGCGGAACTCCGGGTCGTCCTCGGCGAGCGCGGCCACGTCGGCCGAACGGCGCCCGTCGATCGCGGCTTCGCCGAGTTCGGCCTGCCAGGTGCCGGTCGGCCCGGTCAGTGCGGCCAGGCTCATCGCGCGACGCCAGTAGAGGTGGACGTCGTGCTCCCAGGTGAAACCGATGCCGCCGAACAGCGTCACGGCCTCGAGGCAGGCGTCGACCGCGCGCCCGAGTGCGACGACCGCGGCGCCGCCGACCGCGAGGCTCTGCTGGCCGGCGTCCTGGTCGAGGCTGCGGACGGCGTCCCAGGCCGACGCCGCGGCGAGTTCGGACGCCACGAACAGCCGGGCGATCTTGTGCTTGACCGCCTGGAACGAGCCGATCTGGCGTCCGAACTGCTCGCGGACCAGCGCGTACTCCACCACCGACCGCACGCACCAGGACATCACCCCGGCGGCCTCGGCGGCGGCCAGCGCGGTCACCGTGAACCGGACGTCCTCGAGGTCGCCGAGTTCGTCGGCGGCCGCGACCACCACCTCGTCGAGGTACAGGCGTCCGATGTCGCGAGTGAGGTCGACCCCCTCCTCGGCGACCCGCTCGACGCCGTCGGCGGCCGGGTCTAGCCGGAGCCAGACCGTGCCGGTGGCGGTCTCGGCCCCCACCACCAGGAGGTCGGCGGCGAGCAGGCCGAGAACCGGCGCGGACTGCCCGCCCAGCACCCAGCCGGCGGCGGACGGGGTCGCGGTGAGGTTCGCCCCCGGCGCGACGAGTGCGGCCATCGCCCCGGCGCCGAGGAGGTCGAGCAACTGCGTCCGGGCCGGGCTCTCCGGCGCACGCGAGACGACGGCCGACGTCAGCACGGTCGGCACGAACGGGCCCGGCAGCAGGCCGCGGCCCACCGCGTCCAGTACGACGGCGAGGTCGCCGAGACTGCCGCCCTGACCGCCGTGCCGCTCCGGCAGGTGCACCGCGTGCAGACCCTGCGCGACCAGTACCCGCCAATGGTCGGGGCGCTCGCCGGCGGCGGAGGAGTCGAGATCGGCGCGGACGCGCGTCGGCGGCGCATAGCGGGACACGAAGCCCTCCACCGCGGCGGCCAGTTCCTGCTGCTCCTCGGTCAACGCGATGGCCATGCCGCTCCTTCGTGCCGTGGTTTCTCGGTTGAAAATAGACTTAGATTTCAATACTGTCGATAACCCTAGTCCTCCCCGCACCCCTCGGAAGGACCAGCAATGGCGCTGCTCTCCAACGATCTCGATCGGCTCCCGGCAGAGCTGAGATCCGCGTTGACCGGGCCCGGCAGCCCGTACCAGCTCGCGCGCGAAGACGTGCGCGGGATCGCGATGACGGTGTTCGCCCACCGGCCCGCGCACCTGCCCGCGCTGCTGCTGGCGGCCGCCGAGCACCACTCCGATCGTCCGTATCTGGTGTTCGGGGACCGGCAGCTGACCTACCGGGAGACCGTCGGCCGGATCCCGGCGGTGGCCGCCGTCCTGCGGGACGTGTACGGGGTCCGGCGGGGCGACCGGGTCGCGCTCGTCGGGCCCAACAGCCCGGAGTACGCGCTGACGCTGTGGGCGGTGGCCTGGCTCGGCGCGATCAGCGCCGGCCTGAACGGCTGGTGGACCGGCCCGGAGATGCGCCACGGCCTGACCCTGGCGGCCCCGACGGTACTGGTAGGCGAACCGCGGCAGCTCGACCGCTTGGCCGACGCCTCCGGAGCGGCCGGCGGGCTCGGCGCGCAGCTGCCGACCGTCACGTTCGCGGAGCTGTTCCAGCAGCTCGGGACCTCCGCCGCTCCGCTCGACCCGGAGCTCGCCGAGGACGACCCGGTAGCGATCCTGTTCACCAGCGGCACCACCGGACGGCCGAAGGGTGCCACGATCACCCACCGCGGTCTGGTCAACTTCGCCCAGGACTCCCAGTTCCGCGGCGCCGCCGACGCGATGCTGAACCAGCGCGTGGCCCCGGCCTCCCCGCCGATCGCGCTGGTCGTGAGCCCGTTCTTCCACATCTCCGGCCTCGGCCCGCTGCTGGCCGGAGGCCCGTTCAACGGCATGACGATGGTGTTCCCGCCCCGCGGGCGCTGGGACCCGCTGGTGCACCTCGCGCTGACCGCCCGGTACGGGGTGACGCAGTGGTCCGGGGTACCGACCCAGCTGATCCGGCTGCTGCGCCACCCGGCGCTGGACCGGTACGACGTCAGCTCGCTGCGCACGATCGGGTTCGGCGGGGCCCCGATGTCGTCGGAGCTGGCCGCGCTGCTCGGGTCGGTGATCCCGAACGCCCGGCCCGCGATGGGGTTCGGGATGAGCGAGACCTGCGGGCAGGGCACGAACATCGCCGGTGAACTCCTGGTCGCCAACCCGCAGTCGATCGGGTACGCGACGCCGACGTCGGACGTGCGGGTGCTGGACGTCACCGCGCCCGGCGAGGTCGGCGAGATCGCGATCCGGTGCCCGAGCGGGTTCCTCGGCTACTGGGGCGACCCGGCCGCGACCGCGTCCGTGCTCGGCGCCGACGGCTGGTACCGCACCGGCGACTACGGGCGGATCGTCGGCGGGATGCTGCAGCTCGAGTCGCGGCTGCGAGACATGATCATCCGCGGCGGCGAGAACATCTACCCGATCGAGATCGAGAACCGCCTGTCCGAGCACCCGGGGGTGCTCGACGCGGCCGTCATCGGGGTGCCGCACGACGAGCTGGGCCAGGAGGTGCTGGCGGCGGTGGTCGCGCCGGGGCTCTCGGCGGCGGAGATCCGCGACTGGGCCGGGGCCACGCTGGCTCCGTACAAGGTGCCCGCGCACGTCCGGTTCGTCGACGCGCTGCCGTATTCGGCGACCGGGAAGCTGCTGAAGCGCGAGTTGGAGCGATCCCTTGCCGGATGAGCTCGCCGGCTGGGGGCCCGCGCTGGAGGAGATCGCCCGCCGGAAGGCCGCCGCCGCCGGGATGGGCGGGCCGGAGCGGCTCGCCCGGCAGGCCTCCCGCGGCCGCCTGAACGCACGCGAACGGCTCCTCGCGCTCTTCGACCGGGGCACGTTCACCGAGCTCGGCGCGCTGATGGGCGCGCTCGAGGACCCGCCGGTGAACGCCGACGGGTTCGTGGCCGGGTTCGGCCGGGTGGACGGGCGGCCGGTGCTCGCCGGAGCCGAGGACGTGACCGTGCTGGGCGGCTCGATCGGGGCGTCGTCCTCGGACAAGCGGTACCGGCTGTGCCAGCTCGCCCGGCAGGAGCGGGTGCCGCTGGTGGTGCTGCTGGAGGGCGCCGGCCACCGGGTCGCCGCCGAGCGTCCGGGCCGTCGGCCGGGCGATCTGGGCGCGCTGGTGGAGCTGTCCGGGCAGGTGCCGGTGGTCGTGCTGGTGCTCGGGGCGTCGGCCGGGCACGGCGCGCTGTACGCACCGCTGGCCGACTTCGCGGTGATGACCGGGACGGCGTCGATCTTCGCGGCCGGGCCGCCGCTGGTGCGCTCGGCCACCGGTGAGGTGATCACCAAGGAGGAGCTCGGCGGGCCTCCGGTGGCGGCGGCCACCGCCGGGGTGGTGCACAACGTCGTGCCCGACGACAAGGAAGCGGTGGCGCTGGCGCGCCGGTATCTCGGGCACTTCCCGTCGTCGGCCTGGGACTCGCCGCCGGTTCGTCCGGGGTCCGACGTCGGCCCCCGGCGCGTCGAACTGCTGTCGCTGATTCCGCCGGATCCCCGGCGTCCGTATCGGATCGGTCCGGTCCTCACCGAATTGGTGGACGACGGGCATCTGCTGGACGTGCAGCCGGACTTCGGATCGTCGCTCGTGTGCGCGCTGGCGTTCCTCGGCGGCCGCAGCGTGGCGATCGTGGCCAACGACCCGAGCGTCCGGGCCGGGACGATCGACAGCGCCGCGGCCGACAAAGGGGCGCACTTCCTGCAGGTCGCCGGCGCGTTCGGGCTGCCGTGCGTGTTCTTGGCCGACAACCCGGGGGTGCTGGCGGGCAGTGCGGCCGAGCGGGCCGGGATCCTGCGCCACGCGGCCCGGCTGTATGCCGTCCAGCACCGGCTCCGGGTGCCGAAGCTGCACGTGACGCTGCGCAAGGCGTTCGGGTTCGGGTCGTCGGTGATGGCGATGAACCCGTTCGACGGTCAGACGTTGTCGCTGGCGTTCCCGTCGATCACGCTCGGTGCGCTGCCGGCGTCGTCGGCCGCGAGCGCTCTGGCCTCGGAGGAGGAACGGGCGCGGGTCGCGGCCGAGCAGGCCAGGGCGTCGCTCACCGGGGCCGCGGGCCTCGCGTACGACGACGTCGTCGATCCGCGGGAGCTGCGCAACGCGCTGCTGGCCGGGTTGTCGCTGGCCCGCCGGCCGTCACCGGGACCGTCCGGATGGGAGGGGGTGCTGCCGTGAAACTCGGGTTGCGGCTGAACCTGTACCGGTCGTCCTCGCTCGCCGTGCCGGTCTCGCTGGTGCAGCGGGCGGAGGAACTCGGATACCACTCCGTCTGGACCGCGGAGGCGTACGGCGCCGACGCGTTGACGCCGCTGGCGTACCTGGCCGCGTCGACGTCGCGGATCACGCTCGGCACCGCGGTCGCACAACTGGCCGCCCGTCCCCCGGCGACGCTCGCGATGCAGGCGATGACGATCGACGCGCTGGCCGGCGGCGGGCGGGTGATCCTCGGGATCGGGGTGTCCGGGCCGCAGACCGTCGAAGGCTGGTACGGGCAGCCGTGGGGGCGGCCGGCGGCGCGGCTGCGCGACTACGTCGCGATCGTGCGTCAGGTGCTGGACCGGGCCGGGCCGGTGTCGTACTCGGGGCCGGAGCTCTCGCTGCCGTACGCCGGGCCGGGGGCGCTGGGGCAGGGCAAGCCGTTGACGTCGATCCTGCATCCGGTGGCACGGATCCCGGTGTGGCTCGCCTCCGGCGGACCGCGGAACACCGCGCTGGCGGCGGAGGTCGCCGACGGATGGCTCCCGATGGGGTTCTCGTCGGTGCCGGAGCCCATGCGCGACCGCGACGACTTCGACGTGTTCCTCGGGGCCACCGTCCGGATCACCGACGACGTGCGGGCAACGCTGGACGCGATGCGGCCGCTGACCGCGATGTACGTGGGCGCCATGGGCAGCGAGACGCACAACTACCACCGGGACGCGATGGCCCGGCGAGGGTTCGCCACCGAGGCCGACCGGATCGTCGCGCTGTGGCGTTCCGGCCGGAAGGCCGAGGCCGCGGCCGCGATCCCGGACGAGTACCTGGAGCAGTCGGCGCTGGTGGGGTCACCGGCGCGGATCCGGCAGCGGTGGGCCTCCGGGTTCGCGCCGGAGGGGGTGACCGGGGTGATCGTCGACGTACGCGGGACGGAGGAGCTCGAGTTGATGGCGGAGCTGGCATGAGCGACCTGAGGACCGACACGCCGGCGGACGGCGTCCGGAGGATCACGCTGAACCGCCCGGAGAAGCGCAACGCGCTCTCGGCCGCGTTGCTGGATTCGCTGCTCGAGACGCTCCGGGAAGGTGATCGCGACCCGGGCGTGCGGGTGACGATCCTCCGCGGCGCCGGGCCGTGCTTCTCGTCCGGCTACGACCTGTCGTCGTCGCTGCTCGACGGGGCCACGGCCGCGCCGGGCGACGGCCAGTGGGCCCGGCAGGCGAACGACACCTGGTTCAGCGTCTGGGACCTGGCGAAGCCGGTGATCGCCCAGATCCACGGGTACGCGATCGCCGGGGCGACCGAGCTCGCGTCCGCGTGCGACCTGGTGTACGTGGCCTCGGACGCGAAGATCAGCTACCCGGTCGTGCGGGTGGCGAGCCCACCGGACTGGCAGTACCACACCGTGCTGCTGGGCCTCCGCCGCGCGATGGAGCTCATGCTCACCGGAGATCCGATCGACGGCGACGAGGCCGCGCGGATCGGCTTCGCGAACCGCGCCTACCCGGCGGAGTCACTGGAGGCGTCGGTCCTCCGGATCGCCGCGCGGGTGGCGTCGGTGCCGACCGACCTGACCCAGCTCAACAAACGCTCGGTGCACCGGGCGTTCGACGTCTGGGGAGCGAGGGCTGCGATCCGGGCCGGCACGGAACTCCAGGCCCTGGCCGGGCACACGGCCTCGGCGCACACGTTCCGCGAGGACGCGCTGGCCGCGGTGAAGCGCGCCGCTCGTCCGCAGCCCGGCGGCGGGTAGGCCACCGGACTGCGCCCACGGGTGGATCAGGCGACGGTCGCGGCCGGCTTGCGGACGGTCTCGAGCGCGTTGCTCCAGGCCACGACCTGGTCGAGCAGGGTGTTCAGCGCGTCGACCAGGAACGGGGTCGGCTTGAACACGCTGAAGTTCTCGAACTCGTTCAGGATCGAGATCGCGACCTGCTGCCGGACGTCGGCGATCTGCAGTTCGCCGAGGATGAGCCGCAGGTGCTCGGCGGCGCGGGCGCCACCCACCCCGCCGTACGACACCACGCCGGCGGCCTTGTTGTTCCACTCGGCGTACAGGTAGTCGATCGCGTTCTTCAGCACGCCGGACGTGCTGTGGTTGTACTCCGGAGTGACGAACACGTAGCCGTCGTAGGACGCGATCTTCGCCGCCCACTCCTTGGTGTGGTCGTTCTGGTACTGCCCGGCCGACGCGGGGATCGCCTCGTCGAGGTGGGGCAGCGGATAGTCGCGGAGATCCACGATCTCGTACTCGGCGTCCTCGCGCCGGGACGCGATGTCGAGCACCCACCGGGCGACCTGCTCGCCGTTGCGGTTGGGGCGGGTGCTGCCAAGGATGATCCCGATTCGGGTCATGTCGCTGGTCTCCTGCTGAGGGGGGTGTTGCTTGCCGCTTCAACTAAATCTCGAAGTATTTGCTTTGTCAAGCAACCTTCTGGGAGCAGTACGATACCGCTGTGGAGAACGAGGCGCCCGTGCCGCTGGATCCGGCGGAAGAGGCGTTCGTGCGCGCCTTCGGCCGGGCGATCCTGACGGTTCCGCGGGTATTCGACGCCGAGTTGCTGCGGGAGCAGGGCATCTCGCTCAGCGAGTACACGGTGCTGAGGCACCTGTCGGAGGCCCCCGACCGGCGCCTGCGCATGACCGAACTGGCCGCCCGGTGCACGCTGTCACTGAGCGGCGTCTCCCGGATCGTGTCGCGCCTCGAGGGCACCGCGGCGGTCGAGCGCGTCCGCGCCTGTGACGACGGCCGCGGCTGGTCGGCCGTCCTCACCGACGCCGGCCTCACGAGGCTCGAGACGGCCTGGCCCACCCACCTGGCCAGCGTCCGCCGCCACCTGCTCGCCCACGTGGCGCCCGAGCACCTGCGGACGTTCGCCGAAGCCGTCGGACGCTTCGCCGGCGGCGAACCGCCGGATTCCGCGTGCGCCGTGGACGGGCCGTGCGGGCCGCCCGGCTACGACGAACCGTCCTCCGCCTGCTGAACACGGCGACGCCCCCGCCGGGGCGGGGGCGTCGTGAGGGAGGAACCGTCAGGCCTTGGCCTGGGCGCTGGACCGGGCCGGGTTGCCCTGGTCGGCCGCCTTCGGGTCGCGCTCGCTCTGTTTGGCGCGGACACCGGCCTCGACGCGGTCACCGAGACCCTTGTCGACGTGGTGCCAGTACTCGAACGCACGCACCAGCACCGGTTCGCTGACCCCGTTGAGCAGGTGCCCGACGATGTTGTCGACCAGGCGTCCGCGCTCGTCGTCGTCGAGCACGTCGCGCACCATCGTCCCGGCCTGGCCCCAGTCGTCGTCCTCCGGGCGCAGCGTGTACGCGGTGCGCACCATCTCGCCGTCCGCGTACCAGGTACCCCCGTCGTCGGTCAGGGCCGGGTTCGCGACCGGACCGCCGTAGGAGTTCGGCGCGTAGATCGGGTCCTTGGCGTTGTGCATGCGCATCGCGCCGTCCTTCGAGTACGCGTGCGTCTCGACCCGGGGAGAGTTCACCGGGATCTGCCGGTAGTTCACCCCGAGGCGCGCCCGGTGCGCGTCCGAGTAGCTGAAGCCCCGGGCCAGCAGCATCTTGTCCGGCGACAGTCCGGTGCCGGCCACGATGTTGTTCGGCTCGAACGCGGCCTGCTCCATCTCGGTGTGGTAGTCGCTGACGTTGCGGTTCAGCGTCAGGCGCCCGACCTCCCGGAGCGGGTAGTCGCCGTGCGGCCAGACCTTGGTGAGGTCGAACGGGTTGAACCGGTACGTCTTGGCGTCCTCGAACGGCATGATCTGCATCTTCAGCGTCCAGCTCGGGAACTCCCCGTCGCGGATGTGCTCGTACAGATCACGCTGGTGGTAGTCGGTGTCGATCGACGCCATCTGGTCGGCCTCGTCCTGCGTGAAGCACTCGACGCCCTGGTCGGTCTTGAAGTGGTACTTGACCCAGAACTTCTCGCCCTGCGCGTTGATCCACAGATACGTGTGGCTGGAGTACCCGTTCATGTGACGCCAGGTCCGCGGAATGCCCCGGTCGCCCATCAGCCAGGTGACCTGGTGCGCGGACTCCGGAGACAGCGTCCAGAAGTCCCACTGCATGTCGTGGTCGCGCAGGTTGTTGTCCACCCGGCGCTTCTGCGAACGGATGAAGTGCTGGAACTTCATCGGGTCGCGGACGAAGAACACCGGGGTGTTGTTGCCGACGATGTCGAGGTTGCCCTCGCTGGTGTAGAACTTGACCGCGAATCCGCGCGGGTCACGCCAGGTGTCGGGGCTGCCCCGCTCCCCCGCGACGGTCGAGAAGCGAATCAGGACGTCGGTGGAAACACCGGGCTGGAACACCGCGGCCCGGGTGAACGCGCTCACGTCCTGGGTGACTCGGAACGAGCCGAAGGCACCTCCGCCCTTCGCGTGCGGCTGGCGCTCCGGGATGCGCTCCCGGTTGAAGTTCGCCATCTGCTCGATCAGGTAGTGGTCCTGCAGCAGCAGCGGACCGTTCGGACCGACCGTGAGGGAGTGCTCGTCGCTGGCGACCGGCACCCCGGCGTCGGTGGTGGTGGGCTGACGCTCGGCGGTAGTCATGACCCGTCGGGTGTCCGTCGCTGGAGTCATTCAAACAAAGACCTCGGTCGTTACCCGGCTGAACCAATTCAAACGCCACCCGGCCGGGCGGAAACCCGGCCGAGCGCCCAGGAGGAGATGCTCAGAGCGCGGCGGCCGGCTCCGCGGTGCCGATGCCGTCGGCCTCGTCGGCCGGGATCGCCGCGTCCGGCGTCGGACGGGTGTGCCGCGGGATGAACCCGGCGATCAGCGCACCCACCAGCGCGGCGCCCGCGGCCAGCGACAGCACGACCCGGAACCCGGCCTGCGACGGCACCGACACCGGCCCGAGCGCCACGACCATGTTCGCCAGGATCGCGCCGCCGACGGCGCTCGCGACCGACGTGCCGAGCGACCGCATCAGCGTGCTGAGGCTGTTCGCGGCGGCGGTCTCCGAGACCGGCACCGCCGCCATGACCAGCGCCGGCATCGACCCGTAGGCGAACCCGACGCCGGCACCGATGATGCAGGTCGCGACGACCAGCTGCCAGACCGCGTCCATCAGGACGGCCGCGAACCCGTACCCGGCCGCGATGATCACCGCACCGATGATCAGCGTCAGCTTGAACCCGCGCACCCGGGCGACGCGGGCCGCCAGCGGCGCCGCGACCAGCATCACCAGACCGGACGGCGCCATCACCAGGCCGACGGTCAGCATGCTCCGGCCCAGGCCGTACCCGGTCGCCACCGGCAGCTGCAGCAGCGTCGGGATGACCAGCGACATCGCGAACATCGCGAACCCGATGCCGATCGACGCGAGGTTCGTCAGCAGTACCTGGCGGCGTGCCGTGGTCCGCAGGTCGACCAGGGGCTGGGACGTCCGGAGCTCGTAGACGCCCCAGACCAGCAGCACGACGACGGCGGCCCCGAACAGGCCGAGCGTGGTTCCGCTCGTCCAGCCCCAGTCGCCGCCCTTGGAGATCGCGAGCAGCAGCGACACCAGTGCGGCGGACAACCCGATCGCTCCGGGGACGTCGAACCGCCCTCCGGTGCGGATCGTCGAGTGCGGCACGAAGCTCAGGACCAGGACGCCGACGAGCGCGCCGACCGCGGCCGACACCCAGAACAGCGCGTGCCAGTCGAAATTGTCGGCCAGCAGCGCGGCGGCCGGCAGGCCGAGCGCGCCACCGATGCCGAGCGACGCGCTCATCAGCGCGGTGGCGGCGCCGAGCCGCTCCGGCGGCACGGTGTCACGCATCAGGCTGATGCCGAGCGGGATCACGCCCGCCGCCGCGCCCTGCAGGATCCGGCCCACGACCATCGGCGTCAGGCTGTTGCTGAACGCTCCGATCACCGAGCCGGTGATCAGCAGCGCGATGCTGAACAGCAGCATCCGCCGCTTACCGAACATGTCACCGAGGCGTCCCACGACCGGCGTGGCGACCGCGCCCGCGAGAAGAGTCGCGGTGATCGCCCACGCGGCGTCGCTGGGGGCGGCGTGCAGGAGCTCCGGGAGTTCCGGGATCAGCGGGATGACCAGGGTCTGCATCAGCGCGACCGAGATGCCCGCGGCGGCCAGGACGGCCACGACGAGGTTCGTCCGGGGAGAACCGTCCGCTGCCGGTTCGATCCGTTCGGGTGTGTGCACGACTGCGCCTTCGCCTCTGGTCCACTAGATTTAAAGCACCTGCTTGACTACGCTCCCCATGTAATCGGTTGCTTGGCGCAAGCGTCAAGCTCGCCCTCCGTGTCCTGAGCCACAGCGAGGAAGCATGGAAACCCGCGCCGCCGCGACCCGCGACGCGATCCTGGTCGCCGCCGAGCGGCTGTTCGCCGAACGCGGTCTCACGCTCGTCTCGAATCGGCAGGTCAGTGAAGCCGCCGGTCAGGGCAACAACGCCGCGGTCAACTACCACTTCGGCACGAAGACCGACCTGGTCCGCGCGATCCTGCGCAAGCACCATCCGGAGGTCACCGCGCGGCGTCAGGCACTGGTCGCCGGCATCCGCGGGTCCGACGAGCCGCGCGACTGGATCGGCTGCTGGGTCCGCCCGGCCACCGACTACCTGGAGTCACTCGGCACCCCGACCTGGTTCGCCCGGTTCAGCGCGCAGGTGATGGCCGAACCGGCCTACCGCGACCTGGTCACGACCGAGGCCCTCTCCGACCCGGCGCTCACCCAGGTGCTCGAGGGCCTCAACCGCTGCTCCCCGGCCCTGCCTATCGAGGTGCGGCTGCAGCGCAACTACATGACCCGCCTGCTCATCGTCGACCTGCTCGCCGAGTGTGAACGCGTCCTCGCCGAGGGCGGTCACGGCCCCTGGGCCAGCTGGCCGGTGGCCGCGAACGGCCTGGTCGACGCCCTGGTAGGGCTCTGGCTCGCGCCGGTGAGCCCCTCCCCCGGTCACCGGGATCCGGCTCGCCCGACCCGTTGACCTGAAGCGCTGCAGGTTCTGCACACTCGGGACATGGCGGTTTCGATCCAGGCAGCATCGATCAAAGACGTGACACGACGCAGCGGGCTGCCCGAAGCCACGCTGCGGTACTACGAACGCATCGGGCTGATCGCTCCGGTGCCGCGGGACGGTTCCAGCGGCCACCGGCGCTACGACCCGGCCACGGTCGACACGATCGAGGCGCTGGCCTGCCTGCGGGCAGCGGGGATGAGCATCGACGACATGCGCGCCTATCTGGACGGGATGTCGGATGCGACGAGGCAGCGCGAGCTGTTCGAACGGCACTCGGCCCGGCTCGCGGACGAGATCGAACGGCTGCGGGTGCGCCGGCGGTACCTGGACGCGAAAGTGCGGCTCTGGGGTGCGCGCGAACGCGGCGACACCGCGGAGGAACAGCGGGCGGCCGACGAGGTGCTCGCGGTCACCGGGGAGTTGCGATGATCCTGGTCACCGGTGGCACCGGCTTCGTCGGCGCGCACACGATCGTCCGCCTGCTCGCCGAGGGTCATCCGGTCCGGACGACGGTCCGGTCCCTCGACCGGGAGGCCGAGGTCCGGTCGATCGTCGCGGACGCGACCGGGGACGGTGAGATCTCCGTCGTCGAGGCCGACCTGACCTCGGACGACGGGTGGGCGCGCGCGGTCGGCGGATGCGAGTACGTGCTGCACGTGGCGTCGCCGTTCCCGGCGCGGGAGCCGTCGGATCCGGACGCGGTGATCGCACCGGCGCGCGACGGGGCACTGCGCGTACTGCGGGCGGCGCACGCGGCCGGGGTGCGCCGGACGGTGCTCACCTCGTCGTTCGCGGCGATCGGCTACAGCGCCCCACCGGACGGGCGGCCCTACGACGAGTCCGACTGGACCACCCCGACCGACGACCTCCCGGCCTACATCCGGTCGAAGACGCTCGCGGAGCGCGCCGCGTGGGAGTTCGCGTCGGAGTCCGGGCACGAGCTCGTGGTGATCAACCCGACCGGGATCTTCGGGCCGGCGCTGGGGCCGTCGCTGTCGGCGTCGGTCGGAGTGGTCGCCGCGATGCTGCAGGGGGCGATGCCGACGGTGCCGCGCGCGTCGTTCGGGGTCGTGGACGTCCGGGACGTGGCGGTGGCGCACGTCCGGGCGATGACCGCGCCGGACGCGGCCGGGCTGCGGTTCCTGGCCACCGCCGCGTCCGCGTCGGATCCGTTCGTCGGGGCCCGGCTGAGCTACCTGGGGATCGCGGAGATCCTGCGCGAGCGGTTCCCCGAGTTCGCGGACCGTCTTCCCGCCGCCGAGGACCCCGGACCGGACGTGCGGCCCAAGGAACTCGGGATCGCGCGGATCCGGACCGTGCTCGGCTGGAACCCGCGCCCGGCCGAGGACGCCGTCGTGGCCACCGCGGAGCGCCTCCTCGAACAAGGACTCACGTGACGACCGGCTTCCGGTGGCGCGCCCGCTTTCGTGCTCGCGCTGTCGCTAGCTCTCGTTCACCCAGGGGGCCCTGATCGCGAAAACCGTGGTCTTCCGGTAGCCGGCGGTGCCGTCGTCGGGGTCGATGCCCAGTTCCTCGCCCCGGGTGTGCAGCAGACGGTCGGGAAAATTGTGCGACCGGAACCGGCCGCCCGCGATCGCACAGAACGTGGTGTCTTCGCGGAAGAGGTCGGTGCCGTCGTCCGGGTCGACCTGGACGCGGAACGCGAAGTGCCGCAGGTACCGGCCCTTGCTGTCGCGGAACGAGTAGCACCTGCCGTCGGCCAGGCCCGGCACGACGACCAGCGTCGCCTGCTCGTGGGTGAGGTCCGAATTCGACGGGCCGACCGGCGTCAGGAACACGTGACGTCCGATCGCGCGGACGTACGCGCCGGACGCCACCGACCGGAGCGAGCGCGCACCGAGCAGCGCCGGGGGCGACGGCGGTGGAGCGGCCGGTTTCACGGTCGCCTTCTTCGTCGGCCCGGGTGACTTCGACGCGCGGGGGCTGACCGACGGGCCGGCACTGGCCGACGGGCTCGGTTCAGTTGGCGGAGTAACCGGAGCCGGGGCCGCCACGGTGGGGGACGCGACCAGGCCCGACGGCACCGGCGGCTCGTCCGGCCGGGCCCGTGCGTACGCGAGCAGCCCGCCGGCCAGGACCGCGGCCGCGAGCGCCACCGCCGCCGTCCGGATCGTGACGAGCACCCAGCTGCTGCTGCGACTGCGGCCGAGCCAGGCCAGCGCCGCCCGGCGACGGGCACCGGCCGCACGGGCCCTTGCCGGGTCCAGCAACCGCGCCGCGAGTCCTTCCGGCGGCGGGACCAGCGCGAACCCGCGTACGAGCCGGTCGGCCGGAATCAGGTCGGAGGTGTGTTCGGCGCAGCCGGCGCAGCCCTGCGTGTGCCGCACGATCTGCCGCCGGGAGCGTTCGCTCGGGCGCCCGTCCCAGTGCGCGATCGTCACGGCGAGCCCCCCGCACCGGGGCAGCGCGTTCAGCGCCCGTACCGCGGTCCTCGCGTCCTCGAAGCGCGCTTCGACCTGGCGCACCGCGGACGCGGCCGACGTCAGGCCGAGCCCGGCCACGACCTCGTCCCGGGTCAGCTCCCCGGCGACCTGCAGCCACCACAACGCGACCAGCTCGCGGTCCTCGCCGGCCATCCAGCGGATGGCCTCCACCGCCTCGCGGCGCTGCCCGGTCAGGCCGAGCGTCGCGATCGCGCGCGCTTCGAAGCCCTCCTCCGGGTCGGCCGACGGAGGGCACAGCGACGCGTCCACCGAACGGACCGCCTCGATCGAGGACGCCACGAGCCAGGCGCGGAACTGCTCCGGTCCGTCCAGGCCGGGCAGACCGCCCGCGATCCGCGCGCTGACGCGGCGCATCGCCTCGTCCGCGACCGGCGCAGACTCGGCCGCCCGGCCGATCAGGTTGTAGATCAGCGGTAGCTGGTCGGTGACCAGTTCACGGATCGCCGAACGGTCGCCGGACTGAGCGGCGACGACGACGGCAAAACTCGGCACTCCAGTTGTCGGCAATCGCTGACCCTGTTCGTCACAAGAGACACGGTGGAGACGCCAGCCACACAGGCACCCTGAGTCACCTACTAAATCGAATGGTCGACGCGTCAACAAGCGAAAGTCGAGAATCGACCAGGGATTTCATCCGGTGATCGGGAGCGCCGTGGCCAGTGGCCACGCCACGACGAGCGCCCCGACCGGTGCGATCGCCCAGGTCGGAGCGCTGAAGCGGCGCAAAATCGCGCTCCAGACCGCTTGCCAGAACAGCAGAACCGCGATCAGCGGGACGACCAGGACCAGGAAGCCGTTCGCGAGGCCCAGCCCGGCGGCGAGCGTCAGCGCGATCGTCGCGACCGCCGACACCGCGAGGGCGTTCGGGCCCGCGAACCGCTCGGCCCCGTACGCGAGCGCCGCGAAGCCGGCCCAGACGACGAGCAGCAGCCACCACCGGATGCCGACCGGCACCGCGTGTGCCACACCGACCTGCAACGGAACCGCGACCGCCGCCCCCGCGTAGGCCACGAACAGGGGCAGCGCGACCACCGCCCGGTACGAGGCCGGCTCGCTCCACTTCGGGCCCCGCCAGACCTGGTAGGCGATCAGCGCACCACCGAGCACGAGCGTGAACGCGACGACGAAACCGGCGGTGGCCAGCGGGAACCGGCCGTTCGGCAGGACCGCGGCGACCACGAGCCCGAGCAGCGCGGCCACGGCCGAGACCGCGAGCACTCGCGGCAGCAGGTCGAGACGGAACCGCGGCCACCGCGCGCCGGAGTCGCCGAGCACGAGCCGGGCCGGCGGATACAGTCCGATCAGGAATCCGAGCAGCATCAGGCCCGCCCCGGCCGGGCGGCGCAGCGGTGTGGGCAGCGGCCCGCTGGTGGCGCCGAGATTCTGGTCGAGCCAGCGCACGACCTCGCGGTGCGTCCGCGGGGCGTACAGGATCGAGATGTGCTCGACGCCCGGCACGGTCACCGCCGTCCGGTCCCGCCCCTTCGCCGCCTCGTCCACGGCCGCCCGGAACTGCGGGAACTCCAGGCCGCCGACGAGCAGCAGCAGGTGCTCCGGCCGATCCGGCGGAAGACCGGTCGCGTCCGGGAGCGAGATCGCGACGGTCGCGGTGACGTCCGGGTGCGACGCGCCGTACTCGGCAACCGCGCCCGCCCCCATCGAGTGCCCCACCAGCGCGATCCGCGCCGGGTCGACGTCCGGCAGCGACCGCAGGTGCGCCACCGCGACGTCCAGGTCACGCTGTAGCACCGCGTCGCCGGTCAGCCGCCGGGTGCTGGCGCCGTGGCCGGCGAAGTCGAGCAGCACGACCACGTACCCGCGGGCCGCGAGCGTGTCACCGAACGGCGCCATCAGCCGCGCCGACCCGGCGAATCCGTGCGCGACGACCACTCCGGGCCGCCGTCCCGACGCGGCCGGGTGCACCTCGTCGAGCGGCACACCGTCGACCGTGACGTGGTGCGTCCGGAGGTCGCTGTTCGTCGCCAGCACCAGCCCACCGACCGCCAGCACGGCCGCGACCACGGCGACCACGGCGACCACCGGCATTCCCGCGCCGGACAGCACACCACCGGCCCGGAATCGGTTCCTGCTGGCCCGTCCGGTCGTCACGCCGCCGAGCATGTCAGACCCCGGCAACGCGGCCGCCACGTGCAGCCGCCGGGACCTGGCGAGCGTCGACGGTGCGCGTCGCCTACGGTCGAGGTTGATCGGCACAACCGATACGGCGGGGGACGGGGAGCACCAGTGAGCGGAACGCCCTCGGCTGCGAGGGCCGGCGTGGGGCTGCGGTCGGACCGGGGGCCGGTGCTGCTGGCGATGATGCTCTCGACCGCGCTGATCGCGATCGACTCCACGGTCCTCGCGACCGCGGTCCCGTCGATCGTCGACGACGTCGGCGGGTTCTCCGCGTTCCCGTGGCTGTTCTCGGTGTACCTGCTGGCCCAGGCCGTCACCGTGCCGCTCTGCGGCAAGCTCGCCGACCTGTTCGGGCGCAAGCCGATCATGCTGGCCGGCATCGGGCTGTTCCTGCTCGGTTCGATCCTCTGCGGCCTGGCCTGGAGCATGGGCGCGTTGATCGCGTTCCGGGTCGTCCAGGGCCTCGGCGCCGGCGCGATCGCCCCGATGACGACGACGATCGCCGGTGACATCTACACGACCGAGGAACGCGCGAAGGCCCAGGGGTACATCGCCGGCATGTGGGGCGTCGCCTCGGTCGTCGGGCCGGCGCTGGGCGGAGTGTTCAGCGAGTACACGTCCTGGCGGTGGATCTTCCTGGTCAACGTCCCGCTGTGCCTGATCGCGGCGGGGATGGTCCTGCGGAACTTCACCGAGCGCGTCGAACGCTCCCGCCCGGCCGTCGACTACACCGGCGCGGCGCTGCTCACCGGGGGGCTCACGCTGCTGATCCTCGCCCTGCTGGAAGGCGGACAGCGCTGGGCCTGGGCCTCCCCCGCGGGCGTCGGCGCCGTCGTGGTGGGTGTCGCTCTGCTGGTCGGCTTCCTCGTCGTCGAGCGGCGCGCGGAGGAACCCGTGCTCCCGCTCTGGGTGTTCCGGCGGCGCCTCCTGGTCAGCTCCGGCGCCGCCTCCGCGGCGATCGGCGCGGTCGTGTTCGGTCTGACGTCCTACATTCCGACGTACGTACAGGACGTCCTGGGCGCCGGGCCGCTCGTCGCCGGGTTCGCGCTGGCGACGCTGTCGTTCGGGTGGCCGATCGCGGCGTCCCAGTCCGGCCGGATCTACCTGCGGGTCGGCTTCCGCGTCTGTGCGGTCATCGGGACGTCGATCGCGCTGGCCGGCACACTGCTGCTGCTCCTGCTGAACGAGCACACGAGCGTCTGGCAGGTCGCCGGGACGTGCCTGTTCATCGGCGTCGGCATGGGGCTGACGAACAGCCCGACGCTGATCGCGGCCCAGTCCAGCGTCGGCTGGCACGAGCGTGGGGTCGTCACCGCGAACAACCTGTTCATGCGGTCGGTGGGCAGCGCGGTCGGGATCGCGGTGTTCGGCGCGATCGCCAACGCGGTGCTGGGCGACGGGCCGCGCACCCCGGAGAAGGTCACCGACGCCGTGCAGCACATCGTCGTCGTGATCGTCGGCCTGTCGGTCGTGCTCCTGCTGGCGGCGATCGCCCTCCCCCGCACCCCTCGGGCGTCCGAAGTGACCGGATAGCGGGCGCTGCCGGGGAGCGCGGGGCTCCCCGGCAGCGCGGCCCCCGCGGTCAGGCCGGGCCCGGCATCCGGATCCCTGCCCACCCGTCTCACTCCGTCGGCAGCAGATCGGCCGCGCTCATCGCGTCGCTCATGCTCCTGACGAGCGGCCGGATCGTCGCCGCGGTCCAGCGGTAACCGACGATCTCGTCCGACAGTGCGAGGATCGGGAGCGCCAGCCGGTCGCGGGTCTGCTCGTAGGCGTCGAACGCGGCTCTCTCGTCCTCGCCGTCGCGCAGTACCGCGAGCGCCGCGCGGGAGAGCAGCTCGGCGTCGCGGAGGGCGTCGGTCAGGCCGTGCGAGCTGATCGGGTCCTTATGGGACCCGGAGTCCCCGACCAGCGCCCAGCCCGGGCCCCACGCCTGTCGCAGATACCCGGGCACGGCCGGGAACGTGCGCAGGACGCTCGTCAGCGTGCCGGCCGCCAACCGCTCTGCCATCCCCGGCGACGCGTCGGCCAGCAGGTCCCGGAACACGGTCCGGCCGCCGCGCCCGACGCGCTCCGGCGTCGAACCCGCGAACACGCACAGCAGGTTGTCGTTGGTCGGGATGAAGCCGGCGGTCGCGCCCGGGCGGTAGGCCCATTCGTACCCGTCGACCGGAATGCCCGACCAGTAGCCGTACACGCCCGACCCGCCGGACCGCCCGGAGTGGCGGATCGCCGCCCCGGCCGCGCGGGCCACGGTCGAACGCCGCCCGTCGGCCCCGACGACCAGCCGGGCCGTCAGCACCTCGGCCGGACCGCGACCGGTGCGGGCCCGGACCCCGGTGACCCGCCCGCCCGCTCCGGCGTCCAGCCCGAGGACGTCGACCCCGTACCGGACCTCGGCCCCGGCGTGGCGCGCCGCGTCGACCAGCAGGCGGTCCAGGACCGTCCGGCGCGGGGCGTACAGCGCGTCGACGCCCGGCGTCGGCCGGACCGGCAGTGCGACGTTCCCGTCCGCGTACGCGAAGCGGACCTGCTCGATCGGCGGGGTGCCGGCCGACCGGATCGCGTCGAGCACCCCCAGCCGATCGAGCTGCCGGACGCCGCCCCGCATCAGCGCGTAGGTCGAAAGCGTGTCGCTGCCGTAGCGCCCGTGGTCGACGAGGAGTACCGACAGACCGCCCCGGGCCAGCTGGATCGCGGCCGCCGCACCGGCGGCCCGGGCGCCGACGATCACGACGTCGTACCGGCCCACGTCAGCCCGCGTCCACGTCGATGTGCACCGGGACGCCGTTGGTCAGCACGTCCAGGACCGCCGACCGGGCGCGGGAACGCTCGACGACGTCGCGCAACGCGTCCGCGTCGTCGCCCCGCAGGCGGAAGCTGATCGCGATCCGCGAGTACCCGTTCCGGACGCCCTCGTCCAGACCGAGGATGCCGAGCAGGTCGATGTCGCCCTCCACGGTGGAGGACACCTCGGTCAGCGTGACGCCGCGGGCCGCGGCGATGTTCGCGATACCGCTGGTCAGGCAGGCGGCGAGCGCGTGCAGGAGGAACTCCGGCCCGGTGGGGCCCTGGTCGCCGCCGGTCAGGATCGCCGGGTGGTCGGAGTCGTAGGTGTGCTCCCGGCCGTGGGTGAGCTCCTGGCCGGCGCCGTGGAACCCGTGGATCGACGAACGGTTGTGAGTACCCGAGATCCAGGTGTTCGTGGCGCGGAACCGGAACTCGGCGATCTCGCGGTTCGCGGCGACCGCGTCGATCGTGGCGAACAGTGCGGCGGTGTCGACGCCGTTGCGTCGGGCGTTCTCGGTAGTGGTCATGCCGACAACTCTCGGTCCGGGCCGGGGCCGGGGCATCCGTGCGCAGCACGGATACCGGTGTCTCCGTGGTGCACACTGGTGCCGTGGAGCTCACCGCGCGAGAGGCGGAGGTCCTCGCGCTGCTGCGCGATCGGCTGACCAACTCGGAGATCGCCGAGCAGCTCTTCGTGTCGGTCCGGACCGTCGAGAGCCACGTGTCGGCGCTGCTCCGCAAGCTGGGCGTCGCGGATCGGCGGGCGCTGGCGCGGCTGGCGCCGGTGGAGTCCCGGGTGGTCACCCGGCCCGCGCTGCCCACTCCGCTGACGCCGTTCGTCGGGCGCGTCCAGGAGCTCGAGGGGCTGACCGCCGCCGTCACGGCCGACCGGCTGGTGACCGCGACCGGGCCGGGTGGCGTCGGGAAGACCCGTCTGGCGCTGGCCGTCGCGCACCGGGTCGCCGCCGGGTATCCCTCCGGAGCGACGTTCGTGGACCTGGTCCGGGTCGTCGATCCGACGATGGTGGTGGCGGCCGTCGCCGACGCGGTCGGCGTCCCGGAGCGGGCCGGGGTCAACCGCGAGCAGGCCCTGCTCGCCGCGCTCGCCGGGCACGACGGTCTGCTCGTCGTCGACAACTGCGAGCACGTCGTGGACGGCGTCCGGGCGTGCGTGGAGCGCCTGCTGACCGCGTGCCCGTCGGTCCGCGTGCTCGCGACCAGCCGCATCCGGCTGATGCTGCCGTTCGAGACCGTGTTCCCGGTTCCCGGTCTGTCTTTCGAGGCGGACGCCAGTGAGCTGTTCACCGCACGGATGGTGGCCGCGGGATCGGTCTTCCCGGACGCCGGGGAGCGCGGCGTCATCGGGGAGATCTGCCGTTCCCTGGACGGGGTGGCGCTGGCGATCGAGCTGGCCGCGGCCCGGGTGCCGGCGATCGGCCTCGACGGGCTGGCGGGCGCGATCGACGCGCACCTGCCGCTGCTGACGCTCGGGCACCGCACCGACCACCGGCACCGGTCGTTGCGGGCGACGATCGACTGGAGCTACGCGCTGCTCGACGACGACGAACGCGCGGCGCTGCGGGCGGCGGCGCTGTTCGCGGCCCGGTTCGACGCGTCGGCGCTGGCGGAGCTGCTCTTGGGGCCCCAGGGTTCGGGGCCCCAGGGTTCGGGGCCCCAGGGTTCGGGCCCGCAGGGTTCCGGGCCCCAGGGTTCGGGCCCGCAGGGTTCCGGGCCCCAGGGTTCCGGGCCGCAGACGCTGGCGATTCTGGGGCGGCTGGTGGATTGGAACCTGGTGACGGTGTCACCGGGGCCGATCACCCGGTACCGGATGCTGGAGACGATCCGGCAGTACGCGACCTCGCTGGAGGATCTCGAGGACCTGCGCGAGGCGCACCTGCGGTGGGTGCGGGGGCAGCTGACCGCACTGCTCGCCGGAGCCGACGGTGGCCCGGCGGCGGGCGAGGAGTGGTGCCGGGCCGTCGACGGGGTGCTGGACGACGCCCGGGCCGCGTTGCGGTGGGCGGGCGGTCACCCGTCGCGGCATCCGGACGCGATCGCGCTCGCCGTGCTGATCGCCGACGTGTCGTTCCAGCGCGGACGCCCCGGCGAGGCGCAGCAGCGGTACGAGCAGGCCGCCGGGTGGGCGTCCGAACCGGCCGATCGGCGGCGCCACCTGCGCCGGGCCGCCGGGGCCGCGGCCGCCCGTAACGTCGGCGCGGACGCGGTCGACCTGCTCGAACGCGCGGCCGGCGACCTGGAGGACCCGGACGGCGCGGCCGAAGACCTGGCGCTCGCGGTGATGTACCAGTACCGCTGCCCCGGCATCATCGGCCGCACCGTCGACGTCGACCGGGTCGAGGCTCTGCGCGCCCGGGCCCACCGGAGCAGCGTCGGCGGTCCGCGGGCCGAGGCGGCGCTGGCCATGGCCGACGGCTGGGCACCGGGCAGCGCGGCACGCTCCCGCCCGCACACCGACACCGCGATCCGTCTGACCCGCGCCCTGGGCGACCCAATACTGCGCAGCATGGTCTACGACCAGCTCATCGCCTTGGAGATGGGAGACGCGAACCTCGAAGCCGCGCTGGACGCGGCCCGCGACCGGATGACCGCGATGGCCGGCCTGCCGGTCGACACCCGGACCGGCTTCGAGCTCTTCGACGGGTTCCACATGGCGTCGCACCTGTTCCTCGCCGTGGGCAACCTGCCCGAGGCCCGCCGGTACGCCGACGCCGTCACCGCGCTGCCGTTCTTCCGCGAGGAGCAGCACATCGGGCTCGCCCGCCGGGTCGAGGTGGACACGCTGGCCGGGAACTTCCACACGGTCGCCGAGTACGGCGACCGCATCGAACGGGACTGGACGCGCGCCGGGCGGCCGGTGGCGAGCAATCTCGGCGTCAGCGCGTACTGCATCGCGGCCGCGCACGCCATGCGCGGCGATCCCGCCGCGCAGGAGCACTGGACCGGGATCACGCGGTCGCTGCTGGGGGCCTATCCGCGTCAGCTGGTCCGGCGGGTCGGCTGGGTACCGGCGCTGGACGGGCTGGTCGCGCTGCACCGCGGGGACCCGGAGGCCGCGCTCGCCCGGATGACGGTGGCACCGGACGGCGCCGAGGGCTGGAGCGCTCCGAACATGATCCTCTGGCTCACCTGGTACGCGGCCGCGTGGGCGGAGGCGTCGGTACTGGCGTCCGTGCCGGGCGCTCCGGAGAGGCTGGTGCGGGCGGCACGGGCGGCGCGCGCCAACCCGATCGCGAGCGCGGTCATCGAGCGGGCCGCGGCTCTGCACTCCGGCGACGGGGCGGCGCTGCCCGGCCTCGCCCGCCGGTTCACCGATCTCGGCTGCCCCTACCAAAGACTCCGCACAGAGGTGCTGGCCAGCGAAAACGCGGGCCTCGGCTAGGCGAGGCGATACCGGCCGACGACCGGCCGGTCCGATGGGGGCGGACGCGCCGGCGACTCGCTGCGAATCAGTCGATCCGCAGCCCGCCCGTCCCTCGGGCGGCCAGTGTCCGGGCGGGCCGCCGCCCGGAAGGCCGCGCCGGTCTCCACGACGGCGTGCTCCCGTTCGACATTCCCGAGGGCGGAAACCCCCGTTCTCCGGCGGCGTCGAGGTGGGGGCCGGCTGAATCGTCGGGGGGCGTGCTTAGGGTTGCGGGTATGAGCGATAGATCGCTGACCTTGCTGGCCGTGCACGCCCATCCCGACGACGAGGTGACCGGCAGCGGGGGGGTGCTCGCCCGGTATGCCGCCGAGGGCTTCACCACCGTGGTCGTCACGTGTACCGACGGACGCTGCGGCGACGGGCCCGGCGGCGTCAAGCCGGGCGAGCCGGGCCACGACCCCGACGCGGTGGCCGCCACCCGGCGGGCCGAGCTCGACGCGAGCTGCGCCACGCTGAAGGTCACGCACCTGGAAATGCTCGGCTACCACGATTCCGGGATGATGGGCTGGCCCACGAACGATGCTCCGGGCTCGTTCTGGACCACGCCCGTCCCCGAGGCCGCGGCCCGGCTCGCCGACCTGATGCGCCGCTACCGGCCCGACGTCGTCCTCACCTACGACGAGATCGGCGGCTACGGCCACCCCGACCACATCCAGGTCCACCGCGTCACGATGGCGGCGGTCGACCTGCTCGACGAGCCGCCGGCGAAGGTCTACTGGAGCACGGTTCCGAGGTCGTGGATGGACGACATGGCCGCGCGGATGCGTGAGCTCGGCCTGCAGTGGGACGAGCCCGAGCTGTCGGTGGACGGCTCCCCCCGCCCGATGGGTCTGCCCGACGACGAGATCTCGACCTGGGTCGACACCGGCGATTTCGCCGATCAGAAGTACGACGCGCTGGCCGCGCACGCCAGCCAGAGCGACGGGGCCTTCTTCCTCGACATGGGTAAGGAACGGTTCGGCACGCTGATGCGCATGGAGACGTACGTGCGCGTCCGCGACTCGACCGGCGCGCCGCTGCCGGAGGACGACCTGTTCGCGGGCCTGCGCTGACCACGAGCGAGCTGTTGCGACCGGGGCTGTGGCGCCGGCCCGGGCTGTGGCGCCGGCCGGCCCCGGCCGTGCTGATGGCTGCCTGGGGCGGCAACCACTACTCGCCGCTGCTGCTGTTGTACCGGGAGGTCGACGGGTACAGCGCGGTCGAGGTCAACGCGTTCTTCGCGTTCTACGTGCTCGGGCTGGTGCCGGGGTTCCTGTTCGCCGGGCCGCTGGCCGACCGGTACGGGCGGCGCCGGCTGGTGGTGGCGGCGCTGCTGCTCGGCATCGCCGGCAGCGTGGTGCTGGCCGCCGGCAGCGCGACCGTCGCCTGGATGTGCGCGGGACGGCTGATCAGCGGGGTCAGCGTCGCGATGGCGATGGTCGCCGGCACGAGCTGGATCAAGGAGTTGTCGCAGCACGACGCCGGCCCGTCGGCGCGGGCACGCCGGGCCTCGTTGACGCTGACCGCGGGGTTCGGGCTCGGCGCCGGAGTCTCGGGGGTGCTGGCGCAGTGGGGCCCGGCCCCCACGGTGCTGCCGTACGTCTTGCAGATCGGTCTCTCGCTGGCCGCGCTGCCGTCGCTGCTGCGCGCACCGGAGACGCGGCCGGGCCCCGCGGGGCAGCCGGACCAGGCAGGGCAGCCGGACCAGGCAGGGCAGCCGCGGTCGTGGTGGGCAGACCTAGGGGTGCCCCCGGCCGGCCGGCGGCGGTTCTGGCTCGTGGTGGTGCCGCTGGCGCCCTGGGTGTTCGCGGCGCCGTCGCTGGCGTTCGTCGTGGCCCCGGCGCTGGTGGCGGACCGTATCTCGGCGGCGCGGATCGGGTTCGCGGCCCTGCTCGCGGTGCTCACGCTGTGTACCGGAGCCGGTGTGCAGCCGTTCGTGCCGTGGATCGGCCGGGTGACCCGGGGGCGGGCGGCCGTGGCCGGGCTGGGCGCGGTCGCGGCCGGGTGCGCGGTGCTCGCGGTCGACGCCCGGGTGCAGTCGCCGGTGCTGGCGGTCGCCGACACGGTGCTGTTCGGCGCGGGATACGGGGTGTGCATCGTGTGCGGGCTGGTGGAGGTGCAGGCGATGGCGGCCCCGGCCGGACTGGCCGGCCTCACCGGCGTCTACTACTCGCTCACCTACATCGGTTTCACGGTCCCGGTGATCCTCGCCGGGCTGGCCCACCACACGTCCTACGCCACGCTGCTGGCCGCCCTCGCGGTCCTCTCCGCCACGTGCGCCGGCGTGGTCGCCACCGGCCTGCGCGCCCGTCCGGCACCGGCCTGACCGCGACGGCCCAGACCGCGAGGGCCCAGACCGCGAGGGCCCAGACCGCGAGGGCCCAGACCGGGACGCGCTGACCGGGACGGCCCTGACCGCGACGGCCCCAACCGCGACGGCTAGGTAGCGGGCACCGGCTCCGGGGGTGCCTCGGCCGGGAGCCGCCGGGGGAACGCGGTCGCCGACGCCCGGACCACGACCAGGGCCGCGACCGCCAGCACCGCGGCCAGCAGGGGCAGGGCGCCGAGCCAACCGGCCCGGACGAAGCGTTCGCCCAGCAGCGAGCCGGCGCCGATCCCGATCTGGAACGCGACGACGTACACCGCCGACGCCGCGTCCGCCGCCTGCGGGGCCACCCGCAGGATCGCCGCCTGCAGGATCACCGGCGTCGCGGTCATCGCCCCGCCCCAGGCCAGCACCGCCACCACGGTCGGCACCGTCCCCAGCACCGGCACCAGCAGCGCCAGCGCGACCACCATGATCGCGATCAGCAGGATCAGCAGCCCTCCCGGCCGCCGGTCCACCCACCGCCCGATGAACCAGTTCCCGACCAGCCCGGCCGCCCCGAAGCCGAGCAGCAGCGCGCTCAGCCCGGCGCCCTCGAGGCCCGCGTCCCGCCGCACCAGCGGCGCCAGGTACGTGTAGGCCGCGAACAGCCCGATCATCAGCACCGCGGTCGTGACGCACACCGCCGCCACCCCCCGGTTGCGCAGGACGCCCACCGCGTCGCGCAGGGTCGCCCCGATGCCCGCCGACACGTGGTCGGCGGCCAGGCGTGGCAGCACCACGAGCAGGGCCGCGACGCACCCGGCCCCGAGGATCGCCAGCACTGCCAGCACGACCCGCCATCCGAGCCACTGCCCCAGCGCCGTCCCCAGCGGCACCCCGAGCACGATCGCCAGCGAGTTGCCGAAGAACACCAGCGCGATCGCCTTCCCGCCCTGCGACGGCGGCACCAGCCGCGCCGCGATCGGCCCGATCGTCGCCCAGAACACCCCGTGCGCCAGCGCGCAGAGCAGCCGCGACACGATCAGCACGCCGAACGTCGGCGCCAGCGCGGCCGCGAACTGCGAGATCGCGAACAGCGCGACGGTCACCGCGATCAGCCCGCGCCGCGGGAACCGCATCGTGAGCGCGGTCAGCGGGATCGACGTCAGCCCGGCCACGGCCGCGTAACTCGTGACCAGCAGCCCGACCGCGGCCTCGTCGACCGAGAGCCCGTGGGCGATCTCCGGCAACAACCCGATCGGGATCGTCTCCGCGGTGACGTAGACGAACGTGGACGCGCCGAGCGCGGCCAAAGCGGCACGATGAGTCACCGGATCAGAATAAGCTCGGCGACCGAGTAAAAGAAGGGACGCCGGTGTGACAACCCGCTCGGTCCAGCTCCTGTCGCTGGTCCACGCCCGCCCGGGCCTGACCAGGGCCGAGGCCGCCCGGCTGCTCGGCGTCGGCACCGGGGCAGTCACCGAGCTGGTCGGGCGTCTCACCGCGGCCGGTCTCCTGTCCGAGGGCCCGGCCGCTCCGAGCGGCGCACGCGGACGGCCGACGACCACGTTGCTCCCGCACCCGGCCGGTCCGCTGGTCGCGGCCGCGTCGATCACCCACGAGACCTGGCAGGTGGACGCCGTCGAGCTGGGCGGCGGTGTGGTCGGCTCGCTCGGCGGCGCACACCGCGGGGGTGATCCCGCCGCCGTGCTCGGAGCGGTCGCGACAGCGATCCGGCAGCTCCCGCGCATCCGCGGGGTCGGCGTCGCGGTCACCGGGCCGGTCTCGCGCGACCATCGGGTCGACTCCCCCGCGCTCGGCTGGCACGACGTCGACCTCACGCCGCTGGGCACGGGGGCCGACGTGTTCGTCGCCGGGAACGACGCGATGCTGGCCGCGGCGGCGGAGTCCGGGCGGGGCGCGGCGGCCGAGGCGTCGATCGCGCTGCACGTGCGGGTCGCGGCCGGTCTGGGGGGCGGGATCGTCGCCGGCGGGCGGATCGTCACCGGTGCGCTCGGGGCCGCGGGTGAGTTCGGCCACATGCCGTTCGGCGACCCGTCGCTGCGGTGCCCGTGCGGCGCGTCCGGCTGCTGGGGCAACGGCGTGGACGGGAACGCGCTCGCGCGCCTGCTCGGACGCCCGGCACCGCCGGATCCGATCGCCTACGCGCGGCGGGTCATCGCGTCCGGAGCTCCGGCGGAGCGCCACGCCGTGCGGACGGCCGCGGCGGCGCTCGGGCGCGGCATCGCCGGGCTGGTCAACGGGCTGGATCCAGACCTGGTGACGGTCGGCGGGCTCGGCGTCGAGCTGCTCGGCGCCGCGCCGGACGCGGTCGAGGCCGCTTACCGCGACGGTCTGATGACGTTCCGGCGCCGGAGCGCCCCGCCGGTGGTCGCGGCGGCACTCGGCGACGACGGTCCGATCGTCGGAGCGGCCGGCGAGGCCTGGGCCGCGCTCATCGACGCGCAGACCGGTTAAGAGGCGGCCGACGGCCGCTCGCCGGTGTGCGGCGCGGTCTCCCCCTCCGGCGACACCTCGAAGATCCGGTCGAGGCCGGTCAGCGTCATCGGACGCCGGACGGCGTTCGGCGGCGCCACGACCCGCAGCCAGCCTCCGCGCTCGACCGCCTGCTGATGGAGCCCGACCAGCCGGCCGAGGCTGGTGGAGTCCACGAACGTCAGCGCGGCCGCGTCCACGATGACGTTGCGGTAACCGTCGTCGAGCGCGGTGTGCAGCTCGTCCAGCAGGGTTTCGTCGGCAAGGGCGGTCCAGTCGCCGGCGACCTTCGCGGTGACCGTCTGACCGTCGGAATGCCGATGCACGTCGTGGGTCAACGAGTCCTCGGTCATGGCACATCCATCGCCCCGGAGGGGGCAATTCAAACGTCCGGCGGCGGTCGCCCGCTAACCGGCCGCGGCGTGGCGGACGGCCAGTGACGCGAACACCATCGCGGTGCCGAGCGGGACGCCGGGCGCCGGGTACACCGGCCCGACGACGCTGGCCGAGGTGTTGCCGCTCGCGTACAGCCCGTCGATCGCCGAGCCGTCGGCCCGCAGCACCCGGGCGTGCACGTCGGTGACCAGCCCGCCCTTCGTGCCCAGGTCGGAAAGCACGAACGTGGCCGCGGTGAACGGCGGCGACCCGATCGGCAGCAGCGTCGGCCCGCCGGTGAAGAACGTGTCGTACTCGTCCGCGTCCCGCCCGAAGTCCGCGTCGGCACCCTCGGCGGCGAAACCGTTGAACCGCGCGACGGTCTCGCCCAGCACGGCGGCGTCGACGCCCATCGCCGCGGCGAGGTCGTCGAGCGTGTCGGCGCGGACCCAGGTACCGGCCTCCAGGTGCGCCGCCGCGTCCCCCTCGGGCATCGCGATCATCGGCAGGCGTCCGCCTTCGCGGTCGTCGAACACGAACCAGGACGGGACCCGCTCCGGCGCCTGGGCCATCGTGCGGCCGAAGCGGTCGTAGGGCAGGCACTCGTTCGCGTAGCGGCGTCCGGTCGCGTCGACCATCAGCCCGCTCCGGACGCCGAGCGCGAACGAACCGCGGCCGTCGGTCTGGAGCGGGCCAGGGCAGAACCAGCCCTGGTCGAGCAGTGCGGTCGCGGCGCCGAGCTCCTGGGCGGCCAGGATCGGCTCGCCGGTGTTCGTGCCGCTGGGGGCCATCGTCCAGGCGGCCTCCCCCGGGACCCCGTTCCGGCTGCGCAGCGGCTGGTCACCCTCGAAGCCGCCGGACGCGAGCAGCACCCCGCGGCGCGCACGGAGCTCCACCGGGCCGTCGGCGGTGCCGGCCCGGACCCCCGTCACCCGGTCGCGGGAGGTGAGCAGCCCGGTCACCCGGTGCCCGGTCCGGACCGTGCCGCCGTCGCGGAACACCATCGCCAGCAGCCGCGCGACCAGCGCCTGCCCGCCGGTGAGCGTCCGGCGTCCGGCCAGGCCCTGCCGGTCCTGCTCCAGCGGCGGCCGGACCAGCGCCGCGACCTCCGGCACCACGGCGTCCCGGCGGATCTTCACCGGCTGGATCGACCGGCCCATCGGCACCCGGCCCGGCGCGTCGAAGTACTCCGGGAACGCCAGCCACTCGAACTCGAAGCCCGGATCGTCCTCCAGTTCTGCAACCAGTTCCGGGGCGTGCGTGAGGAACGCCTCGATGCGCTCCTTGTCGGGGTCGTCGAGCAGGCCCGCGAGGTAGCGGCGGGCCGACTCGGTCGAGTCGGCGTTGCCGGCCCGCTGCTGCACCGCGCTACCGGGAAGCCAGCACGCACCGCCGGAATACGCCGACGTGCCTCCGCACCGGTCCGTTTTCTCCAGGACCACGACCGAGAGCCCGGCCTTCGCGGCCAGTGCCGCACCGGTCAGCGCTCCCCCGCCGGAGCCCACCACGATGAGGTCGAACGTGTCGTCGGTCACGCCGGAACTGTAACGCGTTCTAGGTATCCGCGCGGGTGCCGGCGGCGAGCGGGTCACCGGCAGTTGGATAAGTTTCCGTCGAGGAAGTGCTCCGAGAGGTCCGGGCGCGCGGTCAGTACCGCGAGCGTCGTCAAGGCCCGGAACAAGGCGATCGCTTCGGGGGTGAGACCCTCGCACGCCTCCTTCCGCGCCGAGGCCAGCCCGTCGAAGCGGGCGTTACGGCGCGCCTGATCGAACGCCTCGTGGAACCCCTCGGCCCGCCGGACCACTTCCAGGGTTGTCGCGTAATCCATCACGGGAGGACAGAGCGCGCTCCTCGCCCCCTGATACATCGCCCTTGATACCTAGAGCTACTATCCCTAGCACTGCAATGTATAGAGGTTCTAGGGGAGGTTGGATGCGCATCACGAAAGACCTGGTCGCGGCGTCGGCGACGCCGCTGGTCCTGGGCATCCTCGCCGACGGTGACAGCTACGGGTACGCGATCCTGAAGCAGGTCAACGAGCTGTCCGGCGGCGAGATCGAATGGACCGACGGGCTGCTCTACCCGTTGCTGCACCGGCTCGAGCGCGTGGGCCACGTGGAGTCGGCCTGGGAGACACCGCCGGGCGGACGCCGCCGGAAGTACTACCGGATCACCGGACAGGGCCGGGCCGAATTCGCCGAACAGCGTCGGCAGTGGGCCACGGTCGTCGAAACGCTCCGCGGGGTGTGGGAGATCAATCCGCTCCCCCGGCCCGCCTGGGGGGCAGGACTGTGACCGTGAGCAACGACAGCGAACTCGAGGAGCAGATCGCCGGGTGGCGTGCGTACGTCGAGCGCCGTCCGTCGATCCACGGCGGCGACGCCGACGAGCTCGAAGACCACCTCCGCAGCCGGATCAGCGAGCTCACCGACGCCGGCCTGACCGACGACGAGGCGTTCCTGATCGCGGTGAAGCGGATGGGCACGCTCGACGACGTGTCCCTGGAGTTCGCCCGTGAGCACTCCGAGCGGCTCTGGAAACAGCTCGTGCTGCCGTCCGAGCCGGACGCACCGACCGCTGCGCGGACCCGGCGCGAGCTCCCGGTCGCCGTGCTGTGCGCGGTGATCGCCGCACTGGCGGTGAAACTACCGGCGCTGTTCGGGCTCGGCCTCGACGGCGACGAGGGCTTCTACGCCCGCAACCTGAGCCTGTTCGTGCTCGTGCCGCTGGCCGGGTACTTCGCCTGGCAGCGCCGGGTCGGCCCCCGGGTGATCGCGGTGCTGGCCGGGCTGTTCGTGCTGGCGGCGGTCTTCGCGAACGCCTATCCGCTGGACAACGACTCGCAGAGTGTCGTGCTGACCGGAATCCACCTGCCGCTCGCGCTCTGGCTCGTCGTCGGCGTGGCGTACGTCGGCGGCGACTGGCTGTCGGGGCAGCGGCGGATGGACTTCATCCGGTTCACCGGCGAGTGGGCGATCTACTACGTGCTGCTGGCCCTCGGCGGCGGCGTGCTCACCGCGATCACCGTCAACGTGTTCTCGGCGATCGGCGTCGACGCGGACGAGTTCGTCGGGTCCTGGCTGGTGCCCTGCGGTGCGGCCGGGGCGGTCCTGGTGGCGGCCTGGCTGGTCGAGTCCAAGCAGAGCGTCATCGAGAACATGGCGCCGGTGCTGACCCGGGTGTTCACGCCACTGTTCGCGATCGCGCTGCTGGTGTTCCTGGTGGCGTTCGTGGTGTCCGGGCACGGCCTCGACGTCGACCGGGACGTCCTGATCCTGTTCAACGTGCTGCTCGTCCTGGTGCTGGGCCTGCTGCTCTACGCGATCTCGGCCCGCGACCCGCTGGCCAAGGCCGGTCTGTTCGACCGGGTCCAGCTGGGCCTGGTGATCAGTGCGCTGCTGATCGACGCGCTGGTGCTGGTCGCGATCACCGGCCGGATCACCGAGTTCGGCTTCACCCCGAACAAGACCGCGGCGCTGGGTGAGAACCTCATCCTGCTGGCCAACCTAGCCTGGTCGGCCTGGCTGTTCGTCGGTTTCGTCGGGCGCCGGGCGCCGTTCGCGCGGCTGGAACGGTGGCAGACGTCGTACCTGGCCGTCTTCGCGGTCTGGGCGTGGATCGTCGTGGTGGCGTTCCCGCCGATCTTCGGCTTCCGCTAGCGGGGCCGTCGGTCCGATTCGCGGGTGCCCGAGGGGTCAGCGGTCGTAGACCGAGCGGATGACCCTCGCCGGGTTGCCGACGGCCACGGCGCCGGCCGGGACGTCACGCGTGACGACCGCGCCGGCGCCGATGACCGCGTCGTCGCCGATCGAGACCCCGGGGCAGACGACCACGCCGCCACCGAGCCACACCGTGTTGCCGAGGGTGATCGCCTCGCCGGACTGCCAGCCCTCCCGCCGGACCGCCGGGTCCATCGGGTGAGTGGCGGTCAGCAACTGGACGCCGGGACCGATCTGACAGTCGTCGCCGATCGTGATCGGCGCGTTGTCGAGCGCGGTGAGCCCGAAGTTGGCGAACGTCCGTGAACCGATGTGAACGTTCCAGCCGTAATCGCAGTAGAACGGCGGACGGACGTAGACGTCGTCGCCCAGGCTGCCGAGGAGGTCACGGAGCACGAGCGTCGCACCCGCGAGGTCTTGCGGATCGAAGTCGTTGTACTTCTTCATCAGACCCATTGCCCGCAGCAGGTCGCCCCGTACGTCACCGTCGGTTCGGAAGAGGTCACCCGCAAGCATCCGCTCGCGCTGCGAGGGCTCCGAATCGATCGTCATGCGCAAGAACCTAGCGCACACAGTGGACGCTAGTGTTTCGCGAGTGTGGCGACCGACATCACAGGTAGCGATCACGGGGACGGTTTACCGATGTCACTCGATCAACCCGGCACACTGGCGCGGTCGGCCTCCTCCGGCGACTCGACGGAGCCACCCGAAAGGCCAGGTGACGGCGCCGGCGAGCCGCAACGACCCCGGCGTCGGCGGGGGCTGATCGGGCTGGCGATCGTCGTCGTGGCGGGTTTGGTGGCGGGTCTCGGCGGCAGCTGGGCGGCCTACGCCCGGACGGATCTGCCCCGGATCCCGGAGCCGGGTCAGACCACCCGGGTCCAGTACTCGGACGGATCGACGTTCGCCACGTTCGCCGTCGAGAACCGGACGCCGGTGCCCCTGCGTTCGGTGCCGCAGGCGGTGCGCAACGCGGTCCTCGCCGCGCAGGATCCGGACTTCTACGACGACGGCACCGCACTGGGCGCACTCGTCCGCGCGGCCGGCGAACTGGCGTCCGGCCCGGGTGATCACGCGTCGATCACCGAGCAGTACGTGCGCGAGGCGCCGCCCTACGGCGACGGCCGCACCGGCCGGGCCCGCTCGGTGATCGCCGCGCACAAGCTCCGTCACGCCTGGGGTGCGGACCGCGTCCTGAAGGCCTACCTGAACACGACGTACTTCGGCCGCGGCGCGTGGGGCGTGCAGGCCGCCTCACAGGCGTACTTCCACGTCGACGTGACGAAGCTGGGCGTCGCCCAGGGTGCGGTGCTGGCGGCGCTGATCAGCGACCCGACGCACGCCGATCCGGCGAAGGACGAGGCGGGCGCGAAGCGCGCGTGGAACTCCGTCCTCGACGCGATGCGGAAACACGGCTACCTCAGCGGAGCCGACCGGAGCGGGATGGCGTACCCCGTCACGAAGGAGCGGGCCACGCCGGCCGGCGCCTGGCGGACCGGCTCGACCGGCGTGCTCGGCAGCCGCATCGAGCAGGAGCTGACGAAGATCGGGCTCAGCGAGCAGGACATCAACACCGGCGGGTACGTCGTGCACACGACGATCAACCCGGCACTGCAGACCGCGCTGAGGACCGCCACCCGCCAGGCACTGACGGGCGCCCCCGAGCTGGAGTCGTCGGCCGTCGCGATCGACCCGTCGACCGGCGCGGTGCGGGCCTACTACGGCGGGGATCGCGGTTACGGCAACGCCGACCTCGCGTCGTCCGGGGCTCCGCATCCGGCCGGCCCGTCGTTCGAGCCGTTCGTGGTGGCGGCGGCGGTCACCGACGGTTACCGCACCGATTCGATGGACGCCGCGGTACGGCAGTCGTCCGCGACGGTCTTCTCCCGCCTGGCGGCGGCCGTCGGGCCGCAGCGCGTGGCGGTGACCGCGCAGAAGGCCGGGTTCCGGACCCTGGACGGCCGGCCGCTCACCCCGGCCGCCACGAACGGGTTCGACGCGACGATCGGACTCGGCCGGTTTTCGGTGACGACGGTCGACCAGGCGTCGGCGTACGCGACGATCGCGGCGTACGGCGTCCACCGTGAGCCCTACTTCGTCGACACGGTGACGGCCCCGGACGGCAGCGTGGTCTGGGATCACCGGTCGCACCCGGACGCGGGAGACACCCCCTGGACGAAGGACGTCGGCCGGGACGTCTCGTCGGTCCTGCAGAAGGCCTACCAGGCCGACCCGGCGGTGCGGATCGACCGCCCGGCCGCGGTCAAGGCCGGGGGCCGGCGTGACGGAGGGACGTCCGACGCGTGGCTCGGCGGATACACGCCGCAGCTGGCGACCGCGATCTGGGTCGGTTCCGCGGACCGCACCGGGGTTCCGCCGGCCGAGCGTGCCGCGGGAGGGATCGACGTACGCGGGGCCGGGGTGCCGGGCACGATCTGGCGCCGGTTCATGCCGGCCGCGCTGCGAGGCACGCCGGTGCAGCAGTTCCTGCCCCCGACGCACGCGGGCACCAAGGACGCCCCGGGGTAGCCAGTCAGCGGCGGGGGCGGCGGTCGACGATGCGGCGCATCTTGCCGACCGAGCGCTCGACGCCCCCGGGCTCGAGCACCTCCACGTCCACCGAGACGCCGATCCGGTTCTTGATCAGCCGTTCGAGCTCGAGGCCGGCGTCGCCTGCCGGCGCGGAGTCGCGGCGCTCGACGCGCACGGTCATCGCGTCCAGCTGGTCGTGGCGGTCGAGAACGCACTGGAAGTGCGGGCTGAGCGGGGCGATTCCCAGGATCAGTTCCTCGACCTGGGTCGGGAACAGGTTCACCCCGCGCAGGATGATCATGTCGTCGGTGCGGCCGGTGATCTTCTCGATGCGCCGCATCGAGCGCGCGGTGCCGGGCAGCAGACGGGTCAGGTCGCGCGTGCGGTAGCGGACGATCGGCATCGCCTGCTTCGTCAGCGAAGTGAGGACGAGCTCGCCCTCCTCGCCGTCCGGGAGCACCATGCCGGAGATCGGGTCGATGACCTCGGGATAGAAGTGGTCCTCCCAGAGGTGCAGCCCGTCCTTCGTCTCGACGCACTCGCCCGCGACGCCGGGACCGATGATCTCCGACAGCCCGTAGATGTCGACCGCGTGCATGTCGAGGCGCTGCTCCATCTCGCGGCGCATGTCGTTGGTCCACGGCTCGGCGCCGAAGATGCCGGCCTTGAGGCCGGTGGTGCGGGGATCGAGGCCCTGGCGCTCCATCTCGTCGACGAGCGCGAGCATGTACGAGGGCGTGACCGTGATGAGGTCGGGCCGGAAGTCGCGGATCAGCTGGACCTGGCGCTCGGTCATGCCGCCGGAGACCGGGACGACCGTGCAGCCGAGTCTCTCGGCGCCCGCGTGGACGCCCAGGCCGCCGGTGAACAGTCCGTAGCCGTACGCGTTGTGCAGGATCATGCCGGTGCGTCCACCGGCGGCGCGGATGCTGCGCGCGACGACCGTCGCCCAGACGTCCAGATCGTCACGGGTGTAGCCGACGACGGTCGGCCGGCCGGTCGTGCCGGACGAGGCGTGGACGCGGACGACCTCCTCGCGGGGGACCGCGAACATGCCGAACGGGTAGTTCTGCCGGAGGTCTTCCTTGGTGGTGAACGGGAGGAGGGCGAGGTCGTCGAGCGTTTTGATGTCGTCCGGGTGGATGCCCTGGAACTTCTCCCGGTAGTGGGGGACGTTCTCGTACGCGTGCCGGAGGCTCCAGCGGAGGCGCTGGGTCTGCAGGGCGCGGAGCTCGTCGAGCGACGCGGTCTCGATCGGCTCCAGATCGCCGGGGCGCGGGCTCAGGTCCTCCACGGTTCCTCCTTGCACTCGGGTGCTTTCGAGGCTTCCACCTGCGGCGACTCCCGACTTGACCGTTCGCGCAGACCTCTTGACCGGACGTCCACACCTGGCATCGTGTGACGTGAGGCACAGGACGAAGGAGTCCGGATGGGCATCGCGCTGCGGCAAGAACCGGCTGTCGGCTTCGACGAGTGGCAGCACGCGATCAGCGACACGTTCGTGCCGTTACGAGCGTGTCGTCCGGCCGACGGTTTCCGCGGTGGCGTGACGGCGGCCTCGCTCGGATCGGTGGTGCTCGCCGAGGTGCGCGCGTCCGGGACGACGGTGGAGCGCACGCCCCGGCTGATCCGGGAGTCCGATCCCGAGCTCTACAAGTTCGGTCTGCAGCTGTCCGGGAGCTGCGTGCTGGAGCAGGATTCCCGCTCGGCGCACCTCGACCCCGGCGACCTGGCGGTGTACGACACGTCGAGGCCGTACCGGATCGCGTGCGGGCCCGGCTTCGCGATGGTCGTCGCGATGTTTCCGCGGTACCTGGTGCAACTGCCGGAGAGGCGGATGGCCGAGCTGACCGCGGTGCGGATGAGCGGCCGCTCCGGGCTCGGTGCGCTGGTCGGGCCGTTGCTCCGCGGGGTCTCGTCCGATCTCGGCGGCGTGGCGTCGACGCATCTGGGTGACGCGATCATCGACCTGGCGACGGCGGCACTGGCCGAGCAGATGGCGCTGCCGTCGCCGGCCGGATCGCCGGATCCGCACCGGGCGCTGATCACCCAGGTGCGGGCGTACATCGACCAGAACCTGCAGGACGGGTCGTTGTGCACGCAGCGGATCGCGGAGGTCCATTTCGTGTCGCCACGGCTGCTGCAGAAGGTGTTCGAGGCCGAGGGGACGTCGATTTCGGCGTTGATCCGGGGGCGGCGGCTGGAGCGCTGCCGCCGCGACCTGGTGGATCCGTTCCTGGTGGACGTGCCGCTGGCGGTGATCGGGCACCGGTGGGGGTTCCGGGACGCGGCGCATTTCTCGCGGTTGTTCCGGTCGGCGTTCGGGGCGTCGCCGCGGGCGTACCGGAAGGCGAACGCGGCGTGACCCGGCCTCGCCGCCGGGTCGGGGTCGTGGGCCCGGCCCGGGGGCGTGGGGGCCGCCCGGGAGGGGTCAGCGGCCGACGAAGGGTGGCTCCTGCTTGGCGAGGAACGCGTCTACGGCGGCTCGGTGGTCTGCGGTCAGGCCCAGGGCCGATTGCTCCTTGGCCTCGGCGGTGAGCGCGGCCTCCAGCGGACCGGCGAAAAGGCGCTTGGTGGCGGCGTACGCGGCGGTCGGGCCGGTCGCGAGTTCGGTGACCAGCGCGCGGGCGGTCTCGGCCACGTCGGGGCCGGTGACCACCGTGCCGGAGACTCCCCAGGCCAGTGCGTCGGCGGGCGTGAAGGGGGTGCCTCGAAGGACCAACTCGCGCGCACGGGAGGTGCCGATCGCCGCGGCGAGTGTGGCGCTCAGGCCCGAGTCGCAGGTCAGGCCGATCGCGCTGAACGCCGTGGCGAGCGTGGCGTTCGCGGCGAAGATCCGGAGGTCGCACGCCAGGGCGAGCGCGAGCCCGGCACCGACGCAGGTGCCGTTGACCGCGGCCACGACCGGTTTGTCCATCGTGGCCAGTAGCCGCACGATCGGTGCGTAGTCTCGCTCGACCGTGTCGAACGCGTGTGCCGGATCAGCGCGCAGAGCCCGGGCGTGCTCCGCCAGGTCTTGCCCGACGCAGAACGCGTCTCCGGCGCCGGTCAGCAATACCGCCCGCACTCCGGCGTCGGCCGCCGCGCCGTCCAGGGCAGCCCGCAGCGCCGTCTTGGTGGAGGCATCCAGCGCGTTCCGCCGCCGGGGCCGGTTCAGCGTGACGACGGCCGCCGCCCCGACCCGCTCGACGAGAACCGGCTCACCGCCGGGCTCACCGGACCGAGCCTGCCCGCCACCCGGCAGGCCGGCGCCACCCGACCGGTACACGTCAGGCGCCTTCCGGCCAGGTCTTCGCGACCAGCGTCAGAACGTCGTACGTCGCCACCGGCGCACCGTCTTGATTCGTCACCACGGCGTCCCACCGCACCTCACCGTAGTCGGCGGTGTTCCGCGGAGAGATGTCCTTGACGGTCAGCGTCACCGCGATCGTGTCGCCGGCCCTCACCGGCGTGAGGAACCGCAGACCGTCGACGCCGAAGTTCGCCAGCACCGGCCCGGGCGACGGCTCGACGAACAGCCCGGCGGCCAGCGAGACCACCAGGTAGCCGTGCGCGACGATCCCGCCGAACAACGGGTTCTTCGCTGCTGCCTCGGCGTCCGTGTGCGCATAGAACGTGTCACCGGTGAACTCGGCGAAGTGCTCGATGTCCGGGAGCGAAACCGTCCGCGACGCGGACCGGATCGTGTCGCCGATGCGCAGTTCGGCGAGGCTCTTGCGGAACGGGTGGACGTCGTCGTCGTGTTGTGCGGCGCCCGTGGTCCAGCGGCCGGTGATCGCGGTGAGCAGGTCGGGGGACGCCTGCACCGCCGTGCGCTGCATGTGGTGCACGACCGCCCGGATGCCGCCGAGTTCCTCGCCGCCACCGGCGCGCCCGGGGCCACCGTGCACGAGCGTGGGCAGCGGAGAGCCGTGCCCGGTGGATTCGCCGGCGTCGTCGCGGTCGAGGACCAGCACGCGGCCGTGCCAGGGCGCGAGCCCGAGTACGACGTCGCGGGCGACCTGCGGGTCGTGGGTGATCACCGAGGCGGCGAGGCTGCCCTTGCCCCGGGCCGCCAGCGCGATGGCCTGGTTCGTGCCCGCGTACGTGAGCACGGTGCTGACCGGGCCGAACGGCTCGACGTCGTGGGGCTCGGCGGCACCGGAGCGGGCCCGCAACACCAGCGGGTTCAGGAACGCGCCGCGCTCAGGAGCCGCGTCCGGGTCGCCGACCACGACGTCTGCGGACGCGCGCAGCGCTTCGACCGCCTTGCGGACCTCGTCGCGCTGGCCGAGGCTCGCGAGCGGGCCCATCCGGACGCCGGGGTCGCGCGGATCGCCGACCGTGATGCGGCTCAGCCGGGCGGCCAGCGCCTCGGTGACGGCATCGGCCCGGTTCTCGGGGACGAGTACGCGCCGGATCGCCGTGCATTTCTGACCGGCCTTCACCGTCATCTCGGTGACGACGCCCTTGACGAACAGGTCGAACTCGGGGTCGTCGGGCGTGACGTCGGGGCCGAGGATCGAACAGTTCAGCGAGTCGGCCTCGACGCCGAGCACCACTCCCCCGTCGACCACGTTCGGGTGGCGGCGAAGGATGCCCGCGGTGTGCGCCGAGCCGGTGAACGCCACCGAATCCTGCACGGTGAGTTCGTCGAGCAGGCTGCCCGCGCTGCCCGCGATCAGCTGCAGTGACCCCTCGGGCAGGAGACCGGACTCGAGGACGCGCCGCACGGCCAGCGCGGTGAGGTACGCGGTCTGGCTCGCCGGCTTGACGATCGTCGGCAGCCCGGCCAGGAACGCGGGGGCGAGCTTCTCGAGCATGCCCCAGACCGGGAAGTTGAACGCGTTGATCTGCACCGCGACGCCCGGCCGCGACGTGTAGACGTGCTGGCCCACGAACGTGCCGCGCTTGCCGAGCCGCTCGGCCGCGCCGTCGAGCACGATCGTGTCGTTCGGGAGCTCACGGGTGCCCTTGCTCGCGTAGCTGAACAGCGTCCCGATGCCGCCGTCGACGTCGACCGCGGTATCGCGGGTGGTCGCCCCGGTGTGCAGGGAGAGGGCGTAGAGCTCGTCCTTCTGCGCGGTCAGGTGCTTGGCCACGGCCTTGAGCAGCGCCGCGCGCTGGTGGAACGTCAGCGCGCGGACGGCGGGCCCACCGACCTCGCGGGCGTGACGCACCATCTCGGCGACGTCCAGGCCCCGGCTCGAGATGCGGGCGACCTCTTCGCCGGTGGCCGCGTCGAGCAGCGGCTCTCCCTCGTCGGCGGCCCGGAACCACACTCCGGCGCCGTAGCTCTCGAGCAGCGGGCTCATTCGGTCTCCTCACGAAGCGGCTGCGGACGGGCGGTTGCGCGACGCGACTGGCTCGTGTCACGGTATTACAGACCGATCGTTAAGTAAATGCCGGAGGGGCCATGTCAGACGCCGCGCTCCAGGAGAAGTTCGACGCCGTCCTCGCGCACCACGACCGCATCGAACCGCGTGACTGGATGCCCGAGGGCTACCGCAAGACACTCGTGCGGCAGATCGCGCAGCACGCGCACTCGGAGATCATCGGCATGCAGCCCGAGGGCAACTGGATCGGTCGTGCGCCGTCGCTGCGTCGCAAGGCGATTCTGCTGGCGAAGGTTCAGGACGAAGCCGGCCACGGCCTCTACCTCTACTCCGCGTGCGAGACGCTCGGGGTCTCCCGCGACGAACTCGTGGACATGTTGCTGACCGGCAGGCAGAAGTACTCCTCGATCTTCAACTACCCGACGTTGTCCTATGCCGACGTCGGGACGATCGGCTGGCTGGTCGACGGCGCCGCGATCTGCAACCAGGTGCCGCTGTGCCGCACGTCGTACGGCCCGTACGGGCGGGCGATGATCCGCATCTGCAAGGAAGAGTCGTTCCACCAGCGGCAGGGCTACGAGCTGCTGCGCACGATGATGAGCGGCACCGACGCACAGCGCGAGATGGTGCAGGAATCGGTCGACCGGTTCTGGTGGCCGTCGTTGATGATGTTCGGCCCGCCCGACGTCAGTTCGCCCAACAGTGAGCAGTCGATGGCCTGGGGCATCAAGCGCAACTCGAACGACGAGCTGCGGCAGAAGTTCGTCGACATGACCGTGCCGCAGGCCGACGCACTCGGCGTCACGATGCCCGATCCGCAGTTGCGCTGGAACACCGAACGCGGGCACTACGACTTCGGGCAGCCCGACTGGGACGAGCTCACCGCGGTGATCCGCGGCAACGGGCCCTGCAACACCCAGCGTCTGGCCCACCGCCGGGCCGCGCACGACGACGGGGCCTGGGTCCGGGACGCCGCGAGCGCGTTCGCCGCCCGGGCCGCCGCCTCGTGAGCGCCGATCGGCGGAACTGGCCGCTGTACGAGGTGTTCGTCCGGGGCAAGCGCGGGTTGAACCACGTGCACGTGGGGTCGCTGCACGCGCCCGACGACACGATGGCGCTCCGGCACGCGCGTGACGTGTACACCCGCCGCAACGAGGGGGTCAGCGTCTGGGTCGTCCGCGCCGACGCGATCACCGCGTCCAGCCCGGACGAGAAAGATCCGCTGTTCGCGCCGAGCGGCGACAAGGTCTACCGCCACCCCACGTTCTACGAGATCCCCGCCGACGTTCCCCACATGTGAGGAGGCACCCCGATGAACGACAGCGTCTACGACGGCCTTCTGGACGGTGACTCCTCCCAGTGGGCATTCGGGACCGACTTCGAAGACCCGCTGGCCGGCGTCGACACGACGGTCCCGCCCGGGGTCGACCCCACCGGGCTCGCCGGCTACTGCCTGATGCTTGCCGACGACGCCCTGATCGCGTCCCAGCGGCTGTCGGAGTGGTGCAGCCGCGCGCCGGAGCTCGAGGAAGACATCGCGCTCGCGAACATGGCGCTCGACCTGCTCGGCCAGGCCCGCCTGTTGCTCGCCCGTGCCGCGGCGGCCGACCCGGGTGTGGTGCCCGCACTTCCCGAGGGCTCGCCGGTCCCTCCGGAGGACGCGCTCGCGTTCTTCCGGGACGCCGGGCAGTTCCGCAACGTGCGGCTGGCCGAGGTGCCGAACGGAGACTTCGCGCACGTCGTCGTCCGCATCCTGCTGTTCTCGAGCGCGCGGCTGGCGGTGTTCCAGCGGCTGCGGGGCAGCCGTGACGCGGTGCTGGCGGCGGTGGTGGCCAAGGGCGTCAAGGAGCTGACGTACCACCGCGACTGGGCCGGGCGGTGGTTCCTCACGCTCGCGCGGGGCACCGAGGAGTCGGCGCGGCGGCTGCACGCGGCGCTCGACGAGCTCTGGCCGCTCCAACCCGAGCTGGTGGCGTCGCTGCCTGCGGTCACCGGCGCGCTCGGCGTCGACGGTGACGGGCTCCGGGCCGAGGTCGACGTCGTCCTCGATCAGGTCTTCGCGGTCAGCGGTGTCGAGCGCCCGACGCGTGCGCCGCTCGCCGGCGTCGGTGGCCGCACCGGCCGGGACGGCCTCCACACCGAGGCGCTCAGCCGTTTGCTGGCCGAGATGCAGGTGGTGGCGCGGGCCCATCCGACGGGGCGCTGGTGACCGCCCCGGTGCGGCCCGCCGCACCCCCGGACCCGCCCGCCGCGCCCGCCGCGCCCGACGGCGGCGGCGCGGCTGACCGGGCGCGGGCGATCGCGGCGACCGTGCGGGACCCGGAGATGCCGATGCTCACGCTGGCGGATCTCGGGGTGCTGCGGGCGGTCCGGATCGAGGGTGACGTGGTCGTCGCGTCGATCACTCCGACGTACTCGGGCTGCCCGGCGATGGCGACGATGCGCGACGACCTGGTGCACCGCCTGACCGACGCCGGGTTCGAGCGAGTCGAGGTCGAAGTCGTGCTCGAACCGGCCTGGTCCAGCGACTGGATCTCCGCGCGCGGCCGGTCCGCACTCGCCGCGGCCGGCGTCTCCCCGCCCGGCTCGGCCGGACCGGCGAGCCCCGGCGCGCCGATTCCGCTCTCGCTCGGCCCGATCCGGCGCGCGCTGCACTGCCCCCGCTGCGGCTCGGCCGACACCCGGCTCGTCTCCGAGTTCGGCGCCACCGCCTGCAAGGCGCTCTACCGCTGCACGGCGTGCCTGGAGCCGTTCGAACACGTGAAGGAGATCTGATGGCCGCCACCACCGCCGGCACGGCTGCCTCGTCCGCGCGCGGGGCGGCTCGCCGCTCGGGAGGCTTCCACCGGTTGACGGTCTCGGACGTCGAGCGGCTGTGTGACGACGCCGTGGCGGTCTCGTTCGCGGTCCCGGCCGAGCTCCGGGACGCGTACTCGTTCCGGGCCGGTCAGTCGCTGACGCTCCGGCGGACGATCGAGGGCCGGGAGGAGCGCCGCTCGTACTCGATCTGCGCGGCGGTCGGTGAGGCGCCCCGGATCGGCGTCCGCGAGATTCCCGCCGGTCTGTTCTCGTCCTGGCTGGTCCACGACGTGCGCCCCGGCACGGCGATCGAGGTCCAGACCCCGACCGGCGCCTGGCACGCCGATCCGTCCCTCGGTGAACGCCACCTCTGCATCGCGGCCGGCTCCGGCATCACGCCACTGCTCTCGGTCGCGACGACCGTCCTCACGAACCCCGCGGCGCACGTGTCGCTGCTCTACGGCAACCGCACCAGCCGCACGGTGATGTTCGCCGACGAGCTCGGCGACCTGAAGAACCGCTACGGCCCCCGCTTCCAGGTGGCCCACGTCCTCTCCCGCGAACCCCGCGACGTCGAACTGTTCTCCGGCCGCCTCGACCGCGACCGGCTGCGCCGGATCCTCACCGACGTGGTACCGGTCGAGACCTACGACCACGTCTGGCTCTGCGGCCCGCTCGCCCTGGTCGAGGACGCGCGGGCCGTGCTGGCCGAGTGCGGTGTCCCGCCGCGGAGCGTCCACGTGGAGCTTTTTTATGTGGACGCGCCACCGCCGCGACCCCGGCGGACGACGGACGCGGTGGGCGTGACGACCGCTCTCACGACGGTGCTCGACGGCCTGCGGACGACCGCCGCGGTGCCGCGCGGCACCTCGATCCTGGAGGGGGCGCAAACGACCCGCGGCGATCTGCCGTTCGCCTGCAAGGGCGGGGTGTGCGGGACGTGCCGGGCGCGGGTCCGCGAGGGTGAGACCGACATGCGCCGCAACTACGCGCTCGAACCGGCCGAGGTGGCGGCCGGGTTCGTGCTCACGTGTCAGACGTTTCCGGTCAGCGCGGCGGTCACGGCGGACTTCGATGCCTGACCCCGAGGTGTTGCTGGTCGAGGAGGGCGCCGATCGGGTCGTCTGGCGGCTCAACCGGCCCGAGCGGCGCAACGCGATCGACCAGGAGCTGGCGTCGGCCCTGCACGAGGCCTGCGCGGACGCCGAGCGGGATCCGCGCGTCGTGCTGATCGTCGGCGCCGGGGGCACGTTCGCGGCCGGGGCCGACATCGGCCAGTTGCGGGATCGACGCCGTGACGACGCGCTCCGGGGCATCAACTCGACGCTGTTCGACCGGATCCACCGGCTGCCGATGCCGACGATCGCGCTGATCGACGGCTACGCGCTCGGCGGCGGAGCGGAACTCGCGTACGCGTGCGACTTCCGGATCGGGACGCCGTCGGCACGGATCGGGAACCCGGAGACGGGGCTGGGCATCCTGGCCGCCGCCGGGGCGGCCTGGCGGTTGGCGGCCCTGGTCGGTGAACCACTCGCGAAAGAGATCCTGCTGGCCGGACGGATCCTCACCGCCGACGAGGCTCGAGCCGTGCGGTTGCTGAACGAGCTGGTGGAACCGTCCGACCTGGAGGCGGCCGGAGACCGGCTCGCGGATCGGATCACCGCGAACGCGCCGCTCGCGACGCGGCTGACGAAGGCGGTGTTCGCGGCTCCTCCGGGCGCGCATCCGTTCGTCGACGACCTGGCGCAGGCGGTGCTGTTCGAGACCGACGAGAAGCGGACGCGGATGACCGCGTTCCTCGAACGGAAGGATCGGACGCGATGAGCGTGCCCGCCCCACCCGCCGGTCACCTGGGGCGCACGACCGGGGACAGGATCTCCACGTGGTGAGCGTCGCGGGCGAGCCCCGGGCGGATCGCGCCACCGGGTCACCGGACGAGATCGCGCGGCGGAGTGCGGACGTGATGCTGGCCGCGGACGCCGCGAGCCGGGGCCTCGGGATGGTGCTGGAGCGGGTCGGACCGGGCACCGCGGAGGTGTCGATGCTGGTCCGGCCGGACATGACGAACGGCTGGGAGCTGTGTCACGGCGGTCTGATCGCGACGCTGGCCGACAGCGCGTTCGCGGTGGCGTGCAACTCGTACGGCGAGGTGACGGTGGCGGCCGGGTTCGACGTGACGTTCCTGGAGTCCGGGCGGGCCGGCGACGAGCTGCTGGCGCGGGCGCAGGAGCGGGCCCGCCGCGGCCGCTCGGGAATCTACGACGTCACGGTGTTCCGGCGCGGCCCGGACGGCGAGCCCGGCGACGTGGTCGCCGAGTTCCGCGGCCGCAGCCGCTCGCTCGGCCGCCCGATCCCCGGTCTCGCGTGAAGTCGTGAGGACGGAGACGGCGGTGCGCGCGAGGCCGTCTCCGCGGCGCGGTGCCGGGTCGGGCTGCTGAGCAGCGGGGTGCTCCGCAGCCCGGGGTCCGCCGCACGTTCGCGGGCCGGTGCTAGAGGCGGGCCACGGCTGCGGCCGGGTTCTCGATCGCGTCGGCGACGCGGCGGAGGAACCCGGCCGCGGTCGCGCCGTCGCAGACGCGGTGGTCGAAGACGAGGCTGAGAGTCGCGATCCGGCGGGGAACGACCGCGCCGTCGACGATCCACGGGCGAGCGAGAATGCGGCCGATCGCGAGCATCCCCACCTGCGGCGGGACGAGGATCGGCGTGCTGCCGTCGACGTCGAAGGCGCCGTAGTTGTTCAGCGTGAACGTCCCGTTCGCGGGAGTGGCGATCCCGTCCCGGGCGGCGTCGGTGAGGCGGCGGATCTCGGTGTCGAGGCCGGTCGTGGTGAGGGTTTCCGCGTTCGGGATCGTCGGGACGACCAGGCCGCGGCTGCCCTGGACCGCGAGGCCGAGGCCGACGTGCGGCTGGTGGACGATTTCGCGACGGTCGGCGTCGAACTGGGCGTTGAAGACCGGGAAGTCGCGGAGCGCGGCGACCGTGAAGCGAGCGAGGTAGGCGATGAGCCCCGGGCCGGGGCGCAGGCCGTCGCGGAGTGCGACGAGCGGGGTCGCGTCGACGTCGGCCCAGAGCGTGACTTCCGGGATCTCGCGCCGGCTCCGCTCGTACACCGCCGCGGCCGCTGCCGCCCGAGCCGTCAGAGGAACCCGCGCTGCGGCGCCGGCTTCCGGAGGTCCGGCACCCTCGCCGTCCTGGCGCGCGCCGCCCGCGGGGCCTCCGGATCCGTTCGGCGCCGGGACGCGGCCGTTGGGGGCCGTGCGGCGGGGAGCGGGGGGACCCGGGTTCGCGGCGGCGCGTTCGACGTCCGTGCGCAGGATCAGGCCACCGTGCCCGGTGCCTCGGACGTCCCGGACGTCCACGCCCCATTCGCGGGCCAGCCTCCGCACGAGCGGCGACACCACCCGCAGCCCCGCGCCGGCCCCTGCCCCCTCGGCCCCGACGCCCGGCGCCCCGGCCCCACTGCCCGGAGCCGCGGCCGGCTCGCCCGGCGCCGCGGCGCCGCGGCGCGGCCCCGGCGACGTCGACCGGGGACGGCGGTGACGACGCGGTCCGGACGACGCCCCGGTTCCGTAGCCGATCAAGACCGCCCCCGATCCGGCCCGCTCCTCTTCCCGGTACACCTCCCCCACCGCGGACCCACCCCCGTCAGGCAAACCCCCGCCCGCCCCGGACGCATCCGCCTGCGGCTCGCCCGCGGAGGGGGCCGGCCCGCCGACGGCCGACGGCCCGTCCGCGGGCACCTCGGCCACCGACAACAGCGGCCGCCCGACGCCCAGCGTCTCGCCGACCGCCGCGTATACCTCGGTCACCACACCCGCGAACGGCGTCGGCAGCTCCACCGTCGCCTTCGCGGTCTCCACCTCGACCACCGCCTGGTCGACGCCCACCGCCTCCCCCGGCGCCACCAGCCACCGCACGACCTCGGCCTCGGTCAGGCCCTCTCCGAGGTCCGGCAGCAGGAACGTCTGCGCGGCGGCGGTCACAGCCCCTCCCACTGCAGGTCGTCGACCGCGTCCAGCACCCGGTCGACGCTCGGCAGATGGAACTTCTCGTACGCCGGGGGCGGGAACGGTATGTCCAATCCGGTCACCCGCCGCACCGGGGCCGCCAGTGCCGGGAAGCATCGTTCGGTCACCCGGGCGGCGATCTCCGCCGCGACGCTCGCGAACCCCGCGGCCTCGGCGACGACCACGGCCCGGCCGGTCCGCGCGACCGACGCGCACACGGTCTCGTCGTCGAACGGCACCAGCGTCCGCAGGTCGACGACCTCCAGCGACCGCCCTTCGGCCGCCGCCACCTCCGCGGCCGAGAGCGCCACCGGCACCGAGGGCCCGTACGCGATCAGCGTCGCGTCCGTTCCCTCGCGGCGGACCACGGCCCGCCCCACCGGCGGCACCTCGAGAGCGGAATCGATCTCCTCCGTCGTCCAGTAGAGCTTCTTGGGCTCGAGGAAGACGACGGGGTCCGACCGTCGCAACGCGAGGCGGAGCAGTCCGTACGCGTCGGCGACCGACGACGGGGTGAAGACCTCCAGCCCCGGAGTGTGGGCGTAGTACGCCTCGGACGAGTCGCAGTGGTGTTCGACCCCGCCGATCCCGCCGCCGTACGGGATGCGCAGCACGATCGGCAGCGTGACCGCGCCCGACGTGCGGTTCCGCATCTTGGCGACGTGGCTGATGATCTGCTCGAACGCGGGATAGGCGAACGCGTCGAACTGCATCTCGACGACCGGCCGGAAGCCGTTCATCGCCATGCCGACCGCCATCCCGACGATCCCGGACTCGGCCAGCGGCGTGTCGAAGCACCGCGACTCGCCGAACTCCGCGGCGAGCCCGTCGGTCACCCGGAAGACCCCGCCGAGGCGGCCGACGTCCTCGCCGAACATCACGACGCTCTCGTCGGACGTCATCGCGTCCCGCAGCGCGCGGTTCACGGCACCGGCCATCGTGAGTTTCTCCATCAGACGTCGACCTCCCGGCTCAGCTCGTCCCGCACGAGTGCGGCCTGCTCCCTCAGCTGCGGTGTCGGTTCCGCGAAGACGTGGGCGAACATCAGCGACGCGTCCGGCTTCGGGGCGGTCGAGGCGCGCACCGCCGCGGCCACCCGTTCGGCCTCGGTGTCGAACGCGACCTGCGCCGCGTCGTCCAGCGACCCCGCGGCCCGCAGGTACGCCGCGAGCCGGGTCAGCGGGTCGCGGGACACCCACGCGTCCACCTCGGCCGCCGACCGGTAGCGACCGTCGTCGTCCGCGTTCGTGTGGGCCTGCATGCGGTAGGTGTGCGCTTCGACGAGCTGCGGCCCCTCACCGGCCCGCGCCCGCGCGACCGCGGAACCCAGCACGGCGAGCAGCGCGGCGGCGTCGTTGCCGTCGACCCGCTCGCCCGGCATCCCGAACCCGATGCCCTTGTGCGCCAGCGACGGCGCCGCGGTCTGACGGGCCAGCGGCACCGAGATCGCGTACTCGTTGTTCTGCACCAGGAACACCACCGGCGCGGCGAAGACCGCGGCGAAGTTCAGCGCCTCGGCGAAGTCGCCCTCGCTGGTGGCGCCGTCGCCGCACAGCGCGAGCACCACGGTCGGCTCGTGGCGCAACCGCGCCGCGTGGGCCACGCCGACCGCGTGCAGCAGCTGCGTGGCCAGCGGCGTCGCCTGCGGCGCCACCCGGTGGCGGTAGGGGTCGTAGCCGCAGTGCCAGTCGCCGCGGAAGAGCGCCAGCGCCTCGACCGGGTCGACCCCGCGGGCGACGACCGCAACCGCGTCGCGGTAGGTCGGAAACAGCCAATCGCCGGTGTCGAGCACCTGCGCGGCGGCGATCTGGCAGGCCTCCTGCCCGGCCGAGGACGGGTAGACCGCCAACCGCCCCTGCCGGACCAGCGCGTACGCCTGCTCGTTGAACCTCCGTCCGAGGACGAGCGCACCATAGGCGCGCACCAGGTCCACTGCTTCCGGCATGCGGACGCGTTCCCGCTCGACCGCCTTTCCGTGGACGTCGATCAGCTGGACGGGTTCGGCCGAAGGCAACAAGTGAGCGGGATCACGTGTCATGAATAGATGCTCTACTCGGAGCCATTCGCACGGGGAAGTGGCGCTCGATGCGAGAAAATGTCGTCCCGTGTCGCGTTCTGGAGCACCGAACGTCCAGGAGCCGGGCGTATGGGAAGGGGGCGGGAGACACATGGCCATCCGCGTGGACGACGTCGACCGGCAGATTCTGGCGGAACTGACCGCCGACGGGCGGCTGTCGATGCGCTCGCTCGCGGAGCGGGTGCACGTCTCGCGGGCGAACGCGTACGCACGGGTCGACCGCCTGCGCGAGGCCGGGGTGATCCGGGGATTCCGTGCGGACGTCGACCCGGGCGCGCTCGGGCTGGGGACCACCGCGTACGTGACGCTGAACCTCACCCAGCACCACTGGCGGACGCTGCGGGCGCGGTTGCAGGCGTTGCCGGGCGTCGTGCACATCGGGCTGGTCGGCGGCGAGTTCGACGTGATCCTGCTGGTCCGGACCCGGGACAACGAGGAGTTGCGGCGGCTGGTGTTCGAGCAGATCCAGAACATCGAGGGCGTGCTGACCACCCGGACGCTGCTGGTCTTCGAGGAGCCGGAACCACTCAGCGGGGATGAATAGGGATCAACAGGGTATATACCGTTCATCAAGTCTTCGGCGGCGACCTTCGCCGTCCGGCGAGGAGGTGGCACGTGACGGACCCGCCCGGCCCTCCGCCGCACCACCCGGGCCAGCCTGACTACGGCGACCGGTCCTGGCACCACGGTCCTCCCGGCCAGCCCACGCCGGACCCGGATCATCCGGGCACGGGCCCGTCGGTGTACGGGCCCTCGGTCTACGGGACGCACGGGCAGACGGGCCCTTCCGGCGCCGGTCCGGCCGGATTCGGGGGGCACGGGCCAGAGGGCGGCGCGGACGCCGGCCGGCCGGAACGCAGCCGGCGCCTCCGGCGATCCGGGGGCGCGGCGCCCGGGCTGGTGACCACGCCGTCCATACCGGTGCTGGTGGGCGCTCGGCGGGACACGGCCGTGGTGGCGCTGGCCGCGGCCACCGCGTTGCTGATCGCACTGGCGGTCGCGTTGAGCCTGCTGCTGTACCGGGCCCGGACCGGCGACGACGCGCTGGCGTCGGCCCGCACGACGCCGACGCCGCACCCGGCCGCGCAATCCGTGCAGCCCGGGGACGAGCCGCCGGCAGCGGCCGCGGTCGAGCCCGAGGCGTCGGCGCAGGCGCAGGAGACCGCCGCGGAACACGCGAGCGCCGAGGCGACCACCGACCCGGACGCCGCCGCGGCGGCGACCGAGCACGCGGCGGCGACGGCCAGCGCCGAGGCGACCACCGAAGCGTCGGCCGAGGCGACCACCGAGGCGGGCCACGTCACCTCCACCGACCACCTCGACGAACTGGCGTTGACCGGGACGGACGCGCCGTGGGTGGCCAGTGCCGGGCTGGCGCTGACACTGTCCGGGTTCGTGCTCGTCCGGACGTTCCGGCGACGGTTCCCGCTGTTCGCGGCAGACGTGCCGCCGACGCTCGACGAGATCGTCGCGTTCATCCGGCGCCGCGAGCCCGAGCCCGTCGAGTCGGCGCGGCGGCTCACGCCGGCCGACCAGTCCGTGCGGCTGACCCGGGTGGCGTCCCGGGCCGCGCGCGGTGCGCCGCGGGGTTAGGTGAACGCGCTGCCGGTGCTGCCGTCGGTGTCGGGGCTGATGACGGCGGCGACGCACCGGTAGACGCGGGAGCCCTCGGCGTAGGCGCGTTCGCTCGGCGGGAGGACGTCCACCGACCACTCCGCGGCCGGCACGCGCTTGGACCCGGCGCTGCGCCGGGAGGCGAGCAGGACGTCGGTGGAGCAGAGGGCCTTGACGTCCGGGTGTTCGCCCAGGGTGGTCTGGCTCGAGGTGAGCGCGTCCCGCGGGAGCGGCGCGATCGCGAACGTCTCCCAGCGGTGGACGTCCTCGCAGGGCTGGCGCTCGATCGTGACCTGGCCGACGATCACGACCATGCCCGACCAGCACTCGGGTTCGACGACGCAGCGGCCGGCGTGCGCGGACGCCGCACAGTTGTCGGTGGTGGTCTTGACGCCGTAGTCGACGCCGCCCGACTTCGTGCCGGAGTCGGCGCCGGGGTCCGCACCGGTTCGCGCCGCGGGCGCGTTCCCGGTGACGGTGCTGCCGGTGTCCTTGTCGCCGTTCCGCTCCAGGACGAAGAATCCCGCGCCGACCAGTGCCACGAGCACCAGCGCGGCCACCGCCCCGACCAGCACCCCCTGCACCCCGATCCCGCGATTCCTCCCGGAGGCCGAGGCCTCCGGGAAGCCTCCGCCCGGCGACCCGGCGCCGTACGGCTGCGGCCCGGCATGGTGCGGCGGCGACCCGGCGTGGTGCGGCTGCGGCGGCCCGGCGTGGTGCGACGGCGACCCGGCGTGGTAGGGCGGCGCGCTCGCGTGGGCGCGGCCCGACGCCTCGGCGAGCGGCTCCCCCGGCGGCCGGCCACCCGGGAAGCTCGGAGGCGACTGCCCCGGCGACGGCCCGCTCACCTGCGCCCGCCCCGGAGCGCCGGACACCGGAACGCCCCGCCCCGGAACGCCCGGCCCCGGAACGCTCGGCGGCCCGGCCGGGTACGCCTCCGGGCGGAACGGGTAGCTCGACGTCGGGGCGCCGGTGGCCAGCGCTGCCCCGCTCGACGTCACCGGCGCCTGGGCCAGCGCCGAATGCATGGCGTCACCGTCGGGAAACCGCTCCGACGGATCCGGCGCCATCGCCTGGCTGATGACCGCCATCAGCGGCGGCGGCACCCAGGGCAGCACCGGCAGCGGCTCGTCGTGCATCCGGACGATCGCCGCCAGGCTCGGCGAGCCGGTGTCCGGAAACCTCGGCGGCCGGCCGTTCAGCAGCGCGTACAGCGTCGCCCCGAACGAGTACACGTCTCCCGACGGCGCCGGCTGGGCCATCGAGAACGCCTCCGGCGGCGCGTACGCGGGCGTCAGCGCCTCCAGCGTGACCGACTGCTCGGCGTCCGCACTGAGGATCGAGGCGAGCCCGAAGTCGGCGAGACCCACCATCCCGTACCGGTTCACCAGGATGTTCGCGGGCTTGATGTCCCGGTGCAGCACCCCGAGCCGATGCGCGGCCCCGAGCGCGTCGGCCAGCCGGACCGCCAGGCCGTACACCTCGCCTGCCGGAAGGCCTCCACGCGACTTCAGCACGTCGTTCAGCGACCCGCCGGTGCACAACTCCATCACCAGGTAGGGGCGTCCGTCGGCCAGCGTCCCGGCGTCGTAGAGCCCGATCACGTGCGGGTGATCCGACAGCCGGCCGGCCGCCGACACCTCACGGTAGAAGCGTCTCTGGTCACGCTCCGTGTTCAACGTCCGGTTGTCGATCTTCACCGCGACGTCACGCCCGACCACGATCTGGTTCGCCAGATACACCGTCGCGCACCCGCCCGAACCGAGGACATCGCGGATCTCGTAGCCGGGAACATCGGGTAACCGGTGCACGGGCGGAAGCGTAGACGACCAGGAATCCGGCGTGACAGCGGCGCCTTCTTGATCGATACCACTACGCGGACGCTTGCGCTACCGTGCACAGCGGAGCGGGAAGTATCGGTGAGGACGAACAGTGCAACTGAGTGACTTGCAGGCCATTACCCACGAAGACCTGCTGATCACCCGGCTGGGGCCACGAAGCGTGGACACCCCGTTACAAGATCTGCTCGGGAATCGTCAGGAGTCGGTGCATTACGTCACCGAGACCGACCGCGTTCTCGTCGACGACACTCTCGGTATCGCGAAGAACCGGGTGCAGTTCACCGCCGACCTCCCGGCGTTCAACCCGGGCGGCCCGCGGGCGAAGCTGTTCTTCGATCCGTCCCAGGTGACCGCCGCGATCGTCACGTGCGGTGGTCTCTGTCCCGGGCTGAACAACGTCATCCGGGCGCTGGTGCTGCACTTGCGGCACGCGTACGGGTGCCGGGACGTCCTCGGGTTCCGGAACGGGTACCAGGGGCTCGCCGACGGATCCGATCCGGTGCGGCTCACCCCCGACCTGGTCCGCGACATCCACAACCGCGGCGGCACGATCCTCGGCACGTCCCGGGGCAACCAGCCCCCGGCGACGATGATCGACACGCTGGTCAAGCACAACGTGAACATGCTGTTCGTGGTCGGCGGCGACGGGACGCTCCGCGGCGCCGCGCGGCTGGCGGCCGAGGCGAACGAGCGGGGCCTGCCGATCGCGGTCGTCGGCGTCCCGAAGACGATCGACAACGACATCCCGTGGATCGACCACAGCTTCGGCTTCCAGACCGCCTACGCGCGGGCCGCCGAGTCGATCACGTCCGCGCACGTCGAGGCCAGTTCCGGCGTCGGCGGGATCGGGCTGGTCAAGCTGATGGGCCGCCATTCCGGGTTCATCGCGGCGCACGCGACGCTGGTGGCGCAGGGCGTCGACTTCACGCTCATCCCGGAAGTTCCGTTCACGCTCGAAGGCCTGCTGGCCGGCGTCCGGAAGAAGCTCGCCGACCAGGGGCACGCGGTCGTGGTCGTGGCGGAAGGCGCGGGTCAAGACCTGCTGCCGGCGACGGCGGCCACCGACGCGTCGGGCAACCGGAAGCTCGGGGACGTCGGCGCGTTCCTGCGGACCGCGCTGACCGAGGGTCTGTCCGACCTGCCGTTCTCGCTGCGGTACATCGACCCGGGGTACGCGATCCGGTCGGTGCCGGCGAACGCGTTCGACGCGGTGTACTGCACGCGGCTGGCCCAGGCGGCGACGCACGCGGCGATGGCCGGGTTCACGTCGATGATGGTCGGGAGTCGTCGCGGACGGTTCATCAACCTGCCGATCAAGCTCGCGACCGCGACGTCGAACCACGTCGACCCGTACGGAGACCTGTGGATGGCCGTGATGGAGACGACCGGTCAGCCGCTGACGCTCTGAGCGATCCCGGCCGCCGGGGGCGGGTCGACGAAGAGGGGCGCCCGGTCGCTGCTCGTCCGGGCCCTCGGCAACCCCTCGGGGCACGGCCACCGCCCGCGGCCCCTACGGCAGGTTGTAGGGCGTGATCACCTGGATCGTGGACGGACGGGGGCGGACCGGGCCGGGCAGGGCGCCGTGGGCCTGGAGCAGGTAGTGGCAGGCCCGGCGCATGTCCTGGCGCAAATCGTGGTGCAGCACCGCGGAGATCCGGCGATCCCGCAGCAACCGCGCATTGTCCGTGTCGAGGTCGTGCGCCACGAACACCGCACACCGCCGGTCTCGCACCGCGAACGCGTCCAGGATCGCCGGGTTGGCACCGCCGACCGAGTACACCGCCACCGCGTCGGCCGTGCGGTCGAGCGCGGACAGCACCAGACCCTGCATCGTCGCGTCCAGACCGTCGGTGTTGTCGACCTCGACGACCTCCCGCCGGCCGATCGCGGCGCGGAAGCCGGCGACCCGCTGCTCCTCGCCGCGGAACCAGCCTCGGCTGAGCGTCACCAGGACCGACCCGGGCCGACCGTGCAGCCACTGGTCGACCAGGTAGGCCGCGGTCTCTCCGGCGGCGCGGTTGTCGATGCCGACGTACGCGATCCGCCCCTCGACGCCCAGGTCGGTGACGAGCGTGAGCACCGGGACACCGTCGCGGACCAGTGCGTCGGCGGCCGCGACGACCTCCGGCGTGTCGGGCGCCTTCAGGACGACACCGTGCGACCCGCGCCGCCGGATGCGCCCGAGCGTCTCGACGAGGTCCGACGCCGGGCCCGACTCGGTGAAGTGGAAACGCGCCCGGATCGCGGCCGGCCGGAGGAACGGTAACTCGGCCTCGAGCGCGGCGCGCACCGCCGAGGAGAACCGCTCCGGCGTCTGCATGACCACGTCGATCAGGAACGTGCGCCCGGCGAGCCGGAGTTGCGTGCGTTGCCGGTGCAGGTCGTCGATCGCGCGGTGCACCTCGCGGGTGGTCTCGGCCCGTACGCCGCCGCGGCCGTTGAGCACCCGGTCGACGGTCGCCTCACTCAGCCCGGCCTGCCGTGCGATCTCGCGGAGGCGGAAGGGGTGGCCCATGGTGACCGTCCGTTGAGGGGTTTTTGACGGGTGGAGGCGCTTGATTATCGCGCCCGGTTTTTTACGCTGAGAGGCATCCCCGAAATTCTTCCGGAAGGGATTTCGCATGCCTGCGGTCCGATCGACCCGGCCTCCGGCCTGGCTGTCCCGCGCGGATTGCCGCGTTCCCGACCTCGCCGCCGTGGTGTCTTCCCGTACTTCTCCGGACGCTTATCCGCTCGCCGATTCCGTGGTCGACGACGTCCTGATCTATGACGGGAGCCAGTTGCCGGACGACCGCCGGGAACTCCTCTGCGAATGGGCCCGGGCGTTTCTGGACGGGCCCGGTCTCGTCGTGATCCGGCGCGCGTTCGCCGATACCGCGGTCGTCGATCGGGTCTCGGCGATGTTCGACGCGATGATCGCGGACCAGCGGGCGGCCGGTACGGCCGGCGGCGACCACTTCGCCAAGCCGGGCGCGAACGACCGGGTGTGGAACGCACTGGAGAAACTCGCACTGCGCGACCCCGAGGCGTTCGCCGAGTACTACGACAACGAGGTGGTGGCGCTGGCCGCGACCGCCTGGCTCGGCCCGGCGTATCAGGTGACGTCGCAGGTCAACGTCGTGAACCCGGGCGGCGCGGCGCAGCGGGGCCACCGGGACTACCACCTGGGCTTCATGTCCGCGGCCCGGGCCGAGCGGTTCCCGGCACTGGTGCACCACCTCTCCCCCACGCTCACGCTGCAGGGTGCAGTCGCGCACGGTGACATGCCGGTGGAGAGTGGCCCGACGATGTACCTGCCGCATTCGCAGAAATATCCGCTCGGATACCTGGCCATGGACGAACCCGCGTTCCAGGAGTATTTCGAGGCGTCCCACGTGCAGTTGTCGCTGTCGAAAGGCGACGCGGTCTTCTTCAATCCGGCGCTCATTCACGCGGCCGGGCACAATCGCTCGGCCGATGTGCGGCGCATGGCGAACCTGCTGCAGATCTCGTCGGCGTTCGGGCGGGCGATGGAGAGCGTCGACCGGACGCGGATGTGTCTCGCGTTGTATCCGGTGCTCGAGCGGCGGCGGAAGTCCGGACTGGACGTGGAAAACGTGCTCGCGGCGTCGGCCGAAGGCTACGCGTTCCCGACCGACCTCGACCGGGACCAGCCGGTCGACGGCCTGGCCCCGCCGAGCCAGGCCGACCTCGTGCGGCGGGCCCTGGACGAGGGCCGCGACCTGGATCATCTGCGGCGGGAACTCGCCGCCCACTCGGCGAGACGGGGCTACTGATGCGACTCGGACTGATCGGACTCGGCCGGATCGGGCGCTTCCACGCCGGAACTCTCCGCGGCCTCCCGGGCGTCGGCTCGCTGGTCGTCACCGACGCCGTGCCTGCCGTCGTCAAGCAGGTGGCCGAACAGCTCGGAGCCGAGGCCGCGGACTCCCCGCACGCGCTGCTGGAGGCTGGGGTCGACGGCGTCGTGATCGCGGCCTCCACCGAGTCGCACCCGTCGCTGCTGACCGCGGCGGTCGAGGCCGGGGTTCCGGTGTTCTGCGAGAAACCGCTGGCCACGACCGCGTTCGACGCCGCCGCCCTGGTACGGCGTCTCGACGGCGCGGCGGTACCGGTCCAGATCGGGTTCCAGCGGCGCTTCGATCCGGGCGTGGCCGCGGTGCACGCGGCGGTCCGGAGCGGGGAACTCGGCTGGCTGCACACCGTCCGGTCGACGACGCTGGATCCGGCACCGCCGCCGCGGGCGTACATCGCGGCCTCCGGCGGGATGTTCCGGGACTGCGGGGTGCACGACTTCGACGTCGTGCGGTGGATCACCGGACGCGAGGTCGTGGAGGTGTACGCGACCGGCAGCAACAAGGGCGAGGCCTGGTTCAGCGAGGTGGGTGACGTCGACACGTCGGCGGTGGTGCTGACGTTCGACGACGGGACGCTCGGGCTGGTGTCGAACACCCGGTACAACGCGCGGGGGTACGACGTCCGGCTGGAGGCGCACGGGTCGGCGGACAGCGTCGCGGCCGGGCTCGACGATCGGCTGCCGTTGCGGTCGGTGGACCCGGGGGTGCGGTTTCCGGCCGGTGAGCCGTATCCGTTCTTCATGGACCGGTTCGCCCGCGCCTACCGGGCCGAGTTCGAGGCGTTCCTGGAGGTCGCGGCCGGTACCCGGCCGTCACGGTGCACGATGGCGGACGCGCTGGCGGCCGACTGGATCGCCGAGGCGTGCGGGTTGTCCCTGCGCGAGCATCGCCCGGTGCGGGTGGACGACGTCCGGATTTAGGGGTTTCCCGGTGGACGCCGGGGCACTCGCGTGCTTCGGCGGCACGACCCGGGCGGCCAGGGCCGGCTGAGTCCGAGGGCGTCTCCCGAAGCCCGCACCCGGCCGGCGGCGGACCGTAGGAGGCGTCCATCTCACCATCGAATCCAGGGGGAACCCGATGGGACGCCAGTACGACGTCAACATCAACTCGGCCGTTGCGGTAGACCACGGCACGCCCTTCGCCATCGACGAGATCCCGGCGAAGGAGGCGTTCGACATCCTCGCCGAGTTCGAGATCGGCAGCTCGATCCGGCAGTTCGACGCCACGTACACCGTGCTGCTGACGGTCGTGAACAACACCCGGGTCGAACAGACCCTCAAGGTCACCGACACCGGGAGCATCGCCGGCACCTCGGGCGCCGACCCGGTGCCGGTTCCGGTGACCGTCGCGGTCGCGGCGAACACCTGGGCCGCCGACCCCGGCGACGACCTGGAGCTGCGCGCGGTGCTGCTCTACAAGGCCGGCGCCGTGACGTACAGCGCCAAGGTCCTGGGCAACTCGTTCCTCGTTGCCTGATCCGAATCCGGGCGGCCCGGCGCTGCGGCGCCGGGCCGCCCGGCTCCGACCTCGGAGGTCGCGATGAGCGGACAGTTCGACGTGAGCATCAAGGCGGTGCGGGCCGTCGACAAGGGAACGAACTTCACGGTCGACGACGTGCCGGCCGGGACCCCGTTCGACGTCACCGCGGACTTCGAGGTCGGCAGCGCGATCCGCGCGTTCACCGCGAGTTACACCGTCCGCACCACGATCCGGAACACCACGACGTACCGGATCGTCGCCCGCGAGACGCTGTACGGCACGGTGGAGGGCAGTCAGGCCACGGACCCGCTCCTTCTCCTGCTCCGGATCCCGGTCCCGGCCGGGTGGACCGCCGAGCCCGGCGACGTGCTGGACGTCCAGGCGGTTCTGATCTACCGGTCCGGAGCCGCCACGAACAGTTCCCACGTCGCCGGCCCGGAATTCCTGGTCGCGTGACCCGGATTCACTCCAGGGTGCCGTCCCTGCTCAGGCGGCGGGCCAGCTCGGCCCGGCTGCGCAAGCCGAGTTTGCGGTAAGCGCGGGTCAGGTGGGCCTCCACCGTTTTGGGCGACAAATACAGCGCGGCCGCCGCTTCGGCGTTCGTGGCACCCCGCGCGACCGTCGTCGCGACCTCGAGCTCCTGCGGCGACAACACCGCCCCCACACCCGGCGACCCCGCGAGCGGGGCGGCCGTGACCGGGCGGGCGCCGGACGCGGCGAGCTCCGCCGCGGCCCGGCGGGCCCACGGCGCCGCGGACAGCGTCCGGAACAGCCGCTCGGCTTCGAGCAACGGCTCCCGGGCCGCGGCCGGACGCCGGAAACGACGGAGCGCCTCGCCGTAGCCGAGCAGCGTGCGGGCCAGTTCGTACGGGGTGTCCTGCTGACGATGGAGCCGCTCGGCGCGCCGGAACTGCTCCTCCGCGTCCCCCGGGATCCCGGCCAGCAGCCCGGCGCACCGCGCTGCCGCCGCGCGCTGCCAGCCCCGTGCGCTGACCGCGGCCGCACCGACCAGTTCCTCCAGCGCCTTCTCGGCCGACGCCCGGTCGCCCGCGCGGAGGTGCGCCTCCACCCGGTCGGCCGCGAACGGCACGACGCTCGGGTTCGTGATGCCGCCGTCGATCGCGCGCGTGTGGGCGGCGTCCAGGTGCGAGACGGCCGTCGCGGCGTCGCCGCGCGCCAGTGCGTCCAGGCCCAGTGCCGCGGACAGGACGACGTCGGCCAGCCCGGCGTCCGCATCGGCGAACGCGGCCTGGGCCTGCTCGACGTGTTCCCGCAAACGGGCCGCGCGGCCGCAGGCCGCCTCGAGGTGGGCGAGGAACGCCGACGCCGCACCGGCGGCGTGCCGCTGCCCCAGGTTCCCGGCCAGCCGTCCGGCCTGCAGTGCGCCCGCTCTGGCCGAGGCCCAGTGGCCGGTCCAGCGGTCGAGCTCGGCCCGGGTCAGCAGCAGGAGCGGCAGCGTGGCGGCCGATTCGGCCCCGGCCGGGCGGTCGAGGACGCGCCGGGCGTCGGCGAACCGCTCGGCGGCCACGCACGAGCGGGCGAGCGTCAGGCGGGTCGCCGGGTCGGGCCGGTTCGGCGAGCGCAGCGCGGCGTCGAGGACGTCGTCGTGCTCGGCGACGTCGAGCGTGAGCGCCACCGGGTGCGTGCGGCGGGCCAGCACCAGCGGGGGCACCGGTTCCGGAGCGAACCGGCCGGTGATCCGGAGTGCGGCCGGGACGTCGGCGTTCAGCGTGGCGGCCAGCACCGCCTCGGTGAGCAGCACCTCGGCGCGCTCGGGATCGACCGGGCGGACCGCGTCGGCGGCCTCGACGAGCGTGCTCCGGGACCGTTCGAGCAGGCCGAGGCAACCGTAGGCCCGGCCGCGGTACAGCTCCAGGTCGGCGCGCAGACGCGGGTCGGCGGGCGTCCGCAGCGCGGTCTGCTCGGCCCAGCGCGCCGCGAGCCAGGCGTCCCCGCCGTCGAGCAGCTCCGCGACCGTCCCGACGAGTTGTCCGGACGAACGCTCGGCGGGCGTCGGCCCGGTACGACTCAGGTAACCGGTGCCATTCGGATCCCCGACGCTGCTCAGATCCCCGGCGCGACTCAGGTACCAGGTGCGCTCCGGCTCCGGCGTGACCGCGGCCAGCGCGCGGAAGACCTCGCGGCGGACGGCCACCGGCGCGGTGTGCAGCAGGACGCTGCGAAGTACCGGGCTGTCCAGTTCGTACCCGGCGTCCGGGGTGAGGCGCAGCAGGCCGGCGCGTTCGGCGTCGCCGAGGTCGGCCAGGTCGAGTCCGGCGTCGGCCAGCGCCGCGTCGAGGAGGTCGAGGCCCGGGTGGCGGCACGCGGCGACCAGCGTGAGGGCACTCCGGGCCTGGGCGTCCAGCGCCGCCAGCCTCTCGGCCCAGGCGGCGCGGAGCCGGTCGCCGACCGGCAGCACCGGCGGGAGCGGCTCCTGACCGGCGCGCTGCGCGGACCGGAGCCCGGCCGCCGCGTCGAGCAGCGCCGCCGGGTTGCCACCTCCGACGTCGAGCAACGCGTCGAGCACCCGTTCGGTCACGTCGTACCCGTGCTGGGCCAGCGCCCGGCGGGCCTCGGCGCGGCCGAGCGGGCCCAGCGTGACGACCGGCCAGCCCGCGCGGCCGGCGTCGAGGCAGGACACGTCCCGGCCCGCCCAGACCACCGTGACGCGTCCGGCCGGGAGGCGGCGCAGCGCGAACAGCAGCGTCCGGATCGACTCGGTGTCGGCGTGGTCGACGTCGTCGATCAGGAGGGTCAGCGGGCCGCGGGCGAGCAGCGCGTGCGTCGCGACGCCGACCGCGTACGGGTTGGGCGCGGTGCCGCTGCTCGCGAGCGCGAACGCGGACTCCAGCGCGGTGCGTTGCGCGTCCGGCAGCGCGGCGAGCGACGTCCGCAGCGGTTGCAGCAGGTCGGCGAGTACGACGAACGGGAGGTCCCGTTCGGACGGCCGCCCGCGGGCGGCCAGGACCGGTCCCCCGGCGGTCGCGGCCACGTGGGCGAGCAGCACGGTCCGGCCGATTCCGGGCGGTCCGGTGACGACGACCGTGCCGCCGGGTGTGCGCAGGAGTTCCAGCTCGGGCTCCCGCCCGACGGGTGCCGGGCGCTCGGTTCTGGTGACGGACATGAATCCCCCGATTCGGCTCCCGGGCCCCCGCGACTCCGCCGCCGCGACTCCGCCGCCGCGACTCCTCCCCCGCGACTCCGAGCCCGCGACTCCGAGCCCGCGACCGAGTGTGTGCGGAGCGGCCGGACCCCGCCGGCCGGCCGCACCGCATCACGAGGCCCCGATAAGTAAGGAGTGCGCGGGAAACCGTCAGATACGTCGGGTGACCGTCAGTGGCAGCCCTGGCCCGGGCGCAGGACCGGCCCGACGCCCGGTACGTGCTGGTGGCGGGCGGCCGCGAGCAGCGACTCGGCGGCCCGGCGCGGGTTCTCGCCGGTGCACGACGACCGGGCCACGATCATCCCGGCGACCAGCGGAGCCGAGAACGACGTCCCGCTCCACCGGGCCATGCCGTCGCGGAACCGCCGCTCCTCGCCGACGTTCGGGTCCTCGGTGCAGACGTACCTGCCCTTCGGGTACGCGTTGACGAGGTCGGCGCCCGGCGCGTAGACGTCCACCCAGAAGCCGTAGTTGCTGAAGTCGGCGCGGGTGTGCCAGTCGGCGGAGAGCGCGCCGACCGCGATCACCCAGTCGTAGGCGCCGGGCCAGTTGACGTCCCGCTTGCCCTCGTTGCCGGCCGGCGTCACGATCGCGACGCCGGGCAGGTGCCGGATCAGCGACTCGTGGAGCGCGTCGAACCCCATCAGCGGCAGGTTGTCCTTCGTGGCGGCGGTGAACTCGAACATGACGACGTCCGGCGAGCGGCCGAGCGCGTCGGCGAGGCCCTGGACGGCGAGGGACTCGAAGACCGCGCCGGAGTCCGCGGCGTCCGGAGCGCCGTACGGGTCGACGTACTTCTGGACGTAGATCTCCGCCTCGGGGGCGGTCACCCGGACGCACCCGGCGACGAACGTGCCGTGCCCGGCGTAGGGGCGGATCGTGGTTCGGTGACCGTTCTGGTCGCGGTGGTACGGATCCTCGTACTCACCCTCCACACCGGTCAGCCAGTCGTGCCGCCGGACCGAGCGTGGGTCGAGGCCCAGATCGGACACCACGACCGACGTTCCGCGGCCGGTGCAGCGGTGGCCGTGCTCGTGGTGGTGGCCGTGCTCGTGGGGGTGACCGTGCTCGCGGTGGCCGGGGCGGTTGCCGACCTCGGGAAACGGGCGATGGGTGCCGCGCGGGACCTCCTCCGGCTCGGTCGCCGGGCACGGGTGCGGTGCGACGTAGAGCACGGCCTCCGGCCGGACCGTGCCCCGGCCGACGACGTGTTCGGTGAGCACGTCGACGACCTTCGGAACGCGGACCAGCGGGACGACCCGACTGTCGGTGACCCGCCGCGGGTCGTCCGCGGCCCAGTCCGGGTGCACGTACTCCAGCCGGACGACGTCCGCGATCACCGGCTTCGGCACGATCCGGGGTTCGACGTCCGAGCGCCGGAGCGCCACCGGCTCCCCGGGTTCCTCGGCCGGGCCGTCCGGGTTGCCGGGGTCGTAGCCGCCTTCCGGGGGCCACTCCCGGTCGTCGAGCACGGCCCGCAGATACGAGCGCAGGGCCGGCACGACGGTCTCGAGGTCCGCGCGGCGCACGAACAGGCTGTGTTCCCGGTACAGGTAGTCCAGCCCGTCCTCCTGCCAGCGCGGCGCCGCCGGGAACGGGGCGGCACCGCGGAGATGGTCGAGCACGAGTCCCACCTGTGCGATCAGCCGCGGATCCTCGGGCATTTCGATCGTCCTTCCGCTTGCGGATGTGCGAGTCGACCTACGATCGGTGAGTGACGGCGTCCGGCGACGGTCCCGCTCGGACGTCCGCGGACGAGCTGCTGGCGCTCGCCCTGGCGCGTCCGAACGAGGCCCTCACCGCCGCGCGGGCGATCCTGGCCACGGACCCCGCCCCCGCACTGGCTGCCGTCGCCCATCAGGCCGCCGGTGTGGTGTTGCGCGACTTCGGCACGATCGCCGACGCGGTGACCGAGTTGCGGGCCGCGGCGCGCTGGGCGCGGATCGCCGGCGACGACGACCGGCGGACCGACGTGCTCGCCAGCCTGGGCGTCGCGCTCGTGATGGCGGGCCGCACCCGCTCCGGCCTGACCACTCTGGAGCGCGCCGTCGACGCCGCCACCGGCACGCTGACCGGCCGCGTGCTGATCCGGCGGGTCTACGTGCTGTGGTCGCTCGGCCGGTACGACGCCGCTCTGGCCGACGCCCGGCGTGCCGTCGGGCTGCTGGCCGGCGGTGACCCGGTCTGGGCCGCCCGCGCCTACCAGCACCGGGCCGCGGTCCGGCTCGCGGTGGGCGACACCGTGCGGGCCGACCGCGACTACGCGCGGTGCGCCCGGCTCTACGCCGACGCACGGCAGGATCTCGAGTACGCGTCCGCCCGCCAGGAGCGCGGTGCCACCGCGTTCGCCCGCGGTGACCTGCCGGCCGCGCTCGCCCATCTCGACGACGCCGAGCGGATCGTCACCGAGCTCGGCGTTTTCGACGCCGGACTCTACGTCACCAAAACGACGGTGCTGCTGGCCGCGGGCCTGCACCGGGACGCGCTGGAGACCGCCGAGGGCGCGCTGGACCGGATCCGGTCGCACCGCGGATCGCCGACGCAACGGTCGGAGCTGCTGCACTGCGCCGCACTCGCGGCGCACGCCGCCGGAAAACCGGTCGCCGCGCGCGAGCACGCGGCCGAGGCGCTGCGCCTGTTCCGGCGTCAGCACCGGCCCTGGTGGCTGGCCCGCACCGAGCTGGTGTTCCTGCAGGCGCAGGACCACGGGTCCGACGGCCTGCTGCGCCGCGCGCGGCGCGTCTGTACCCAGCTGGACGCGCTCGACCCCGAGCAGGCGATCAGCGCTCATCTGCTCACCGCCCGGACCGCGTTCGGCGCGGGCCGACCGGCGCTCGGCCGATCGCACCTGCGTGCGGCCGCGGCCGGCCGGCCCCGCGGTCTGTCGGGCCAGGTCTCGGCCTGCCTCGCGCAGGCGCTGCTCGCCTCCGAGGAGGGGCGCACCCGGGCGATGCTCGGCGCGTGCGCCCGCGGCCTCCGCCGGCTCGATGCGTACTTACGGACGCTCGGCGCGACCGAGCTGCGCGTGCTGGCCACCGCCCAGGGCTCGGAACTGGCCGCGCTCGCGCTGCGGCACGCCGTGGAACGCGGGGACGCCCGGCAGATCCTGCAGTGGAGTGAACGCTGGCGCGCGACCGCGCTCGCCGTCCCCGCGGTGCGGCCGGCCGACGGCGACCGGGACCTCGCGGCGTTGCGCAGCCTGGTCGGCCGGATCGAGGAGCACGCGACACCGGCCGGGACGCGGGGCGCGCTGCAGCGGGAGCGGCACCGCCTGGAGGACGCGATCCGCAAACGGGCGCTGCTGACGCCGGGAACCGCGTCTTCCACGGCCGGGATCCGGCTGCCCGAACTGCTCGGCGAACTCGGCCGCACGACGACGCTGCTCGAGCTCACCGAGCTGGACGGGCAGCTGGTCGCGGTCGTCGTCGGCAACCACCGGCTCCGGCTGCACCGCGTCGGGCCGGCCGTGGAGGCGGCCCGCTCGCTCGCGCACGCGCTGTTCGCGCTGCGCCGGGAGGGCACCGGCCGGGGCGAGCACCGGCTCGACCTCGGCGTGATCGGCGCGCGGCTGGAGGCCGACCTGCTCGGTGACGCGGTGCCGCTGCTGGGCCGGGACGAACCGCTGGTGGTCATCCCGACCGGGAGGCTGCACGCGGTGCCGTGGGGTCTGTTGCCGTCGCTGCGCACCCGGCCGACGAGCGTCATGCCGTCGGCGGCGGCCTGGCTGCGGTCGCGCCGGGCGGTGCCCCCACCGGACGGCGCGGTCGTGCTGGTCGGCGGGCCCAGGCTCTCCACCGGCACCGCGGAGATCGAGGCGCTGGCCCGGCTGTACCCGCGGGCCCGGGTGCTCGCCCACGGCGCAGCGACCGCGGAGAACGTGCGGGCCGCGATCGACGGCGCGCGTCTCGTCCACATCGCCGCGCACGGGACGTTCCGCGCCGACAGCCCGTTGTTCTCGGCGCTCGAACTGGATGACGGCCCGCTGACCGTGTACGACCTGGAGCGGCTGCGCCACGCGCCGCACCGGGTGGTGCTCTCCAGTTGCAACTCCGCGGTCGGGGCCCCGGCCGGAGCGGACGAGCTGGTCGGGGTGGTGACGTCGCTGATCGCGCTCGGCGCGGCCGGCATGGTGGCCAGCGTGGTGCCGGTCGACGACCCGGCGACGGTGCCGTTCATGCTCTCGGTGCACCGGCACCTGAGGGACGGCGCGACGCCGGCGCAGGCTCTCGCGTCCGGACGCGGTGAGCACGCGGGAACGCCGTCCCAGCTCGTCGGCAACGCGTTCGTGGCGATGGGTAGCTGAGGACTCACAGCACCACCCAGTCGGTCAGGATCCGGCCGGACGGCGTGTCGCAGCGCAGCCGGATGCGTCCTTCGGGCAGCGGGGAGAGCACGAACAGGCCTCGCTCGTCGGCGTTCAGCCGGATCAGCGGCCCGCCGTCGCTCTCGACGAAGACCTCGGCCGCGCCCGGCGGGATCAGCTGGCCGAGCACCTGGTCGGACGCCACTTCCAGCTCGACGGACAACCGGGCCGCCTCGAACACCAGCACCCGGACATCACCCGGGCCGGCCCGGGTCGCGCCGACGGCGGGCTGGTCGGCGTCGGAATCGAAGACCAGACCGGCGACGTGGAGCTCGGCGTCGATCGTCCGCCAGGAGAAGAGCTGGTGCGCGTGCAGCGCGACGCGCTGCGCGATCGGACCGGCCTCCCGCACCGCGTCGCCGAGCTCGGCCAGCAGCCTGTCGTCGTCATCCCAGCGTGGCGTCATGCCGATCACCTCCGAGCAGGGCCTGCAACGCCGACGTGCGGCGCAGCCGCTCCAGGGCTCTGGCCCGGGTCGGGCCGATGCTGCCGACCGGGATGCCCGTGCGCCGATGGATCTCGGCGTAGCTCAACGGCGGGTCGACGAGCAGGAGGAGGAGCAGTTCGCGGTGGCGGGGCGACAGCTCGGTCAGCCCGGACAGCAGGGCCTGCCGGCGTTCCAGCCGGTCTCCGGGCGGGTCGGCCGGAACGGCGGACTCCTCTTCCCACAGCGGATCGCCCGGATCGCGCGGGTCGGCCCGCCGCCGCAGTGAGCGCGCCCGCACGGCCTCGCGCTGCGCGGTGACGATCAGCCACATCGGTAACGCCTTCGGCTCCCGGAGGTCGCCGAGGTGCTCCACCGCGCGCAGCCAGACCGTCTGGGCGACGTCCTCGATCTCGGCCGGGGCCACGTGGTGCCGCCGGATCACGCCCACGACGAGCATCCCGTAGAGCTCGACGATCTCCCGCCAGGCGGAGGCGTCACCGCCCATCGCCCGTTCGACTAGGGAACTGGTCCGATCCATTCGCGGGTCCCCTCGCAGATGCCTCCGACTGTAAAGAGGGGCGCGGGCCGGATCAGATACATCGGGGCTTAATCTGTGCCGGTGGCCGACGCCGAGGACGTCCGCAGGCTGGCGCTGGCGCTGCCGCACGTCGAAGAGATCGACAGCGCCGGGTTCGACTTCCGGGTCGGAGGCCGGGGTTTCGTCTGGTCCTATCCGGAGCGCCGGCCGGGGCAGCCGCGCCGGATCCGCACCGACGTCGCGGTGCTGTTCGTCGGCGACGAGGCCGAGAAGCAGGCGCTCCTGCTCGGTGAGCCGGAACTGTTCTTCACCACGCCGGGTTACGACGGGCTGCCGCTGGTGATGGTGCGGCTTCCGGTGGTCGACCGGGCCCGGCTGACCGAGCTGATCAGCGACGCCTGGCAGATGCGCCAGGCGTGATCGCCGCACGTCGGCGGGGGCCGGCCGATAGGGTCCGGCGATGCTGACGCTGTTCGCCGTGGTCGCCGCCGTGGAACTGATCGCCGTCGCGCTGGGCCGGACCGCACTGCAGTGGGTGGCCAAGCCGCTGCTCGCACCGGTGCTGGCGGTGTACCTGGTACGGCGTCAACGCCCCGACCTGGTGCTGGCCGCGCTGGCGTTCGCCACGGCCGGCGACGTGGCCCTGCTGATCGACGCCGAGGTGGCGCTCCTCGTCGGGATGGGCTTCTTCCTCGGCACGCAGATCTGCCTGACGATCGCGTTCGCCCGGTACGCCCGGCCCCGGACGTCCGCGCTGGTGGCGTACGCGCTGGTCTGGGCGGTGGCGAACGCGCTGCTCCGGGGGCCGCTGGGTGACCTGGCCCTGCCCGTGCTCGTCTACAGCCTCGCGCTGAGCGCGATGGCGGCCACCGCGGCCGGCGTCTCCCGTCGCACTGCGGCCGGCGGCGCGCTGTTCCTGGTCTCCGACTTCCTGATCGGCCTCGGCGCGGCCGGGATCGAACTGCCGGGCCAGGACGTGCTGGTGATGGCGACGTACAGCGCCGCCCTGTTCCTGATCGTCACCGGGTGGGTCGGCCGGACGACTGTTCGGACCAGAACGTTCTAGCCGTCAGGTGGCGGGTCGTCCGACCCACGACTCTGCGTGACCGTAGAACCATGAAAACGAGCATCATCCGGACCGCGTCCGGCGTGCCGGTCGAGGTGCGCCCGGCGACCGCGGAAGACCTGACCGTCGTCAACGCACTGCACGAACGCTGCTCGCCCCGGACGCTGGTGAGCAGGTACGCCGCCGGGCGCGACGCGCTGCTCGACCGCGAGTGGCGGCGCATGGTCGACCCGGCCCGGGGACGCACGTACGTGCTCGCGGGCCCGGGCGCGAGTGGCGAGGTGATCGGCTTCGCGACGCTGCTGCGGGTGACCGCGACCGGCCTGGCCGAGGTGTCGCTGCTGCTGCGCGACGACTGGCAGAGCGTCGGGGTCGGGCGGGCGATCGTCCGGTACCTCGTGGCCGCGGCGGCGCAGCTCCGGTTCGCCGGGGTCGTCGCGTGGATCGCACCGGACAACTTCCGGGCCCGGAAGCTGCTGAGCGGCCTGGGCGCGCGTCCGGAGTTCGAGGACGGCGAGGTCCGCTGGGTCGTGCACGTATAGCCGCCGTGTAGCGCCGGTGTGGACACTGGCCGCGTGACGCCACTGCAACCGGGCGACCCGGAGCGGATCGGCTCGTACCGGCTGCTGGCCCGGCTCGGCGCCGGGGGCATGGGGGTCGTGTATCTCGGCTGGTCGTCCGGGGGGCGGGCGGTCGCGGTCAAGGTCGTCCGGGCACAGTTCGCGTCCGACCCCGAGTTCCGGGCGCGGTTCCGGCGCGAGGTGGCCGCCGCGCGGACGGTGTCGGGCGCGTTCACCGCACCGGTGCTGGACGCCGACGCCTCCGCGGACTCGCCGTGGCTGGTGACCGCGTTCCTGCCCGGGGTCTCGCTGCGCGAAGCCGTGGAGGGCGGCGGGGCGCTACCGGCCGCGGCCCTGCCGGTGCTCGCGGCCGGGCTGGCCGAGGCGCTGGCCGACATCCACCGGGCGCGGCTGGTGCACCGCGACCTCAAGCCGGACAACGTGATGCTGACCCCCGACGGGCCGCGGGCGATCGACTTCGGAATCGCGCGGCCCGAGGACGGGACGACGATCACCGAGGTCGGGATGATCATCGGGACACCGGCGTTCATGTCGCCGGAGCAGATCGCGGGCGGGGTGACCGGTCCGGCCAGCGACGTTTTCTCGTTCGGCGCGGTGCTGTCGTACGCGGCGACCGGGGCGCTGCCGTTCGGGAGCGGCGGCACGGTGGCGACGCTGTACCGGGTGCTCGACGTCGAGACCGATCTGAGCGGGATCTCGTCGCCGCGGCTGCGGGAGGTGGTGGCCGCGTGCCTGCGGCGCGAAGCGGCCGACCGCCCGTCCGCGGAGGAGGTCCTCGACCTGCTGAGCCCGGAGCAGACGGCGGACGCCCACTGGCTGCCGGAGCCGCTCCTGCGCGCGATCGAGGCCCGGGTGGCGCAGGCGCAGACCTGGACCGGCGACGCCGACACGGTCACGTTCGATCCCGGCGCCGCCCCGCCGACCGAACGCGGTGTGCGCTTCACCGCCCCGCCGACCGGTCCCCGCCCGCCGGCCAGTCCCCGCCCGCCGGCCGCCGGCTCGCCCGGCGTCCGCGGGACGGTTCTGAGCCGGCGGGCGCTGCTGCTCGGAGGCGGGGTCCTGACCGCGGGCGCGGCCGCGTTCGCCGGGCAGCGGTTCCTCGGCCGGGCGCGGCGGCGGCCGGACCCGGCGGCCGGGCCCCGGCCGTCGCCGGTGACCCCGGCCTCGGCAGCGCCTCCCCCGAAGGGAGTCGTCCGCTGGACCACGAAGGTGGCCGACTACTTCCCGGAAGCCCTCTACACGGTCGGGGACGTCGTCCTGGCGAAGACCCAGGACGATCAGCTGATCGCGCTGGACGCGGCCACCGGACGCCGGCGCTGGAAGCACACCGTGACCGGGACCGGGACGGTCGCCGGCGGCGTGGTGTTCGAGGACCAGAGCGCCAACCCCGCGCTGGCCCGGATCGATGCGCGCACCGGCGCCCGCCGGTGGTCGTACCGGGAGGACATCTTCGAGGCGACGTCCGGTCAGGTCGCGGTCGGCGGGTCCGTCGTCGTCTACGGCTGGGAGCGGCTCCGCGCGCTGGATCTCGCCACCGGACGCTCCCGCTGGGCCGCCGGGGTCAACGGCGAGCGGGGCCTGGTCACCGACGGACCGATGCTCGTCGCGGCCGGCGAGACCCGGCTGACCGGCCTCGACCTGCGGACCGGCACGGTCCGGTGGCGCCATCCGATCGACTACCCGCTCTACGTCTCGGCCGCCCGCGGCCTGGTCTTCACCGTCGACAGCCGGCGGGTGCTGCACGCGATCACGATCCGTACCGGCGCGACCGCCTGGCTGAAGCCGGCGTTCGCCGGCACCTGCGCCCCGGTGCCGCACGGTGACGTCGTCTACGCGGCCGGCGGCCGGGGTGAGGTGTTCGCGTTCCGCGTCGCGACCGGTGAGATCCTCTGGTCGCGGTTCCTGGACCAGGACAGCTTCCTGGAACTCGCCGACGGCACGCTCTACGCGGCCGGGACGGGCAACGCGGTGTACGCGCTGGACGCGTCCGACGGGACGCTGCTCTGGACCTACGCCGCCCAGGTGTCGGCACAACCGGGGGTCTTCCTCCCGGGCATGACGGCCGGGAACGGTCAGCTCGTGGTCGGGCTCAAGAGCGGAGACGTGCGGGCGCTGGCCGGAAGCCGCCGTGCGGGGGCTTGAGCCCGACGACCCGCGGGCGGTCGGGCGGTACCGGATCTTGGCCCGGCTCGGCTCGGGCGGAATGGCGATTGTGTACTTCGGACGGTCCCCGGGCTACCGGGCGGTGGCGGTCAAGCGGATGCACCCCCGGCTCGCCGGAAATCCGGAGTACCGCGAGCGGTTCGTCCGCGAGGTCGAGGCCCTGCGGCGGGTTGGCGGGCAGTACTGCCCGAGCGTTCTCGGCGCGGAGGCGGAGGCGGACGTGCCGTGGCTCGCCACCGAGTTCGTACCGTCGGTGTCGCTGCGCGACGCGGTCGCCGGGCACGGCGCATTGCCCGCGGCCTCGGTGCGGCTGCTGGCGGCCGGGCTCGCGGAGGCGCTGGCGTCGATTCATCGTGCGGGCCTGGCGCATCTGGACCTGAAGCCGGCGAACGTGCTGCTGGCCGCGGACGGGCCGCGGGTGATCGACTTCGGGATCGCGACCGCGCTCGGAGGCGGCCCGGCGGTGCGGGCCGGCTCCCGCGGGTTCATGGCCCCGGAACAGGTGGCGGGTGGTCCCGTCGGTCCGGAGAGCGACGTCTTCGCGCTCGGCGCGACGCTGGTCGCCGCGTCCGCCGGCTCCCCACCGCCGGACCTCCGGCCGTTGATCGCCGACTGCCTGCGCCCGGATCCGGCGGCGCGTCCGTCCGTGCGCCGGCTGACCGATGCTTTCGCGGACGCTACGCCGAGCGGGCCGTGGCTCCCGGACGCCGTCCGCCGGGAGATCGAGGAGCGGGCGGAGGAAGCCGACTCACCGCCGGAACCGGCCGGGCCGGCCGACGCGGCGCCGGCCGGCGTCGCGGGTACGCGCTGGGGGCGGCGGCGGGTGTTGGGCTGGGCCGGGCTGGCGGCCGGAGCGGTCGCGCTGGGTGGGGTGCCGCTCGGCTTCTCCGCCCTCCGCTCGGGAGGCGAACCGCGCGCCGGGACGGTCGCGGCGAGTCCCTCGCACTCGGCGACGCCGGCGCGAACCCCGTCGGCCGGCCCCGGCCTGCGCACGGTCGAGTTCATCGCGTTCGGCCACACCACCGTGCGGTCGCTCACGACCGCGGTCAACGGCCGGTCGCTGACCGTCCGCGCCGTGACGCTGCCGTACCGCCGCACGCTTCAGCTCGAGCCCTGGCCCGGTGAGGGCTCCTGGCGGATCGAGTTCCACTGCGGTCCCGGGATGATCCAGTGCGTCGTGCTCGTCGACGGCCTGCAGGTCGCCGGAGCCGGCAGCTCCAGCACCGGCGACGACATCAACGAGACCTACCACGGAGCACTGTGAGCGGCCCGGTTCCCGTATAGTGGGAAATCCGTCCCGTTTAGTGGGAATCCGGTCTAGCGTCGGGGCATGCCCTACGTCCACGGGCACGCCGAGAGCGTGCTCCGCTCCCACCGGACCCGAACCGCCGAGAACTCGGCCGGATACCTGCTTCCCCACCTCCGGCCGGGCCTGCAGCTGCTCGACATCGGCAGCGGCCCCGGCACGATCACCGTGGGCCTCGCGGAACGGGTCGCGCCCGGCCGCGTGACCGCGGTCGAGGTCACCGAGCAGGCCCTGGCGCTCACCCGCGAGGCGGCCGGCGACCTCCCGATGCGCTTCCTGGTCGGGGACGTCCACCGGCTGGATCTGCCGTCGGACGAGTTCGACGTCGTCCACGCCCACCAGGTGCTCCAGCACGTCGCCGACCCGGTGGCCGCGCTGCGCGAGATGATCCGCGTGAGTAAGCCCGGCGGCGTGGTGGCCGTCCGCGACGGGGACTACCGCGGTTTCGCCTGGTATCCCGAGCTGCCCGGACTCGACCACTGGCGGACGCTCTACCGGGCCGCCGCACGCGCCAACGGCGGCGAGCCGGACGCGGGCCGGCACCTGCTGGCCTGGGCGCACGCCGCCGGCGCGACCGACGTCACCGTGACGTCGTCGACCTGGTGTTACGCCGATCCGGCGTCCCGCGCGGCCTGGGGCGGCATGTGGGCCGACCGGATCAGCGGCTCCGCGATCACCCGCCAGGTCCTCTCCGACGGCCTCGCGACCCGGGAGGAGCTCGACGCGATCTCCGGCGCCTGGCGGGAGTGGGCCGCTCATCCCGACGGCTGGATCAGCATCCTGCACTCCGAGGTCCTGATCCGCGTCCCCTAGGGTCGTGGCGTGCTGGATCGCTGGGTACCCGGTCTCCGCGCCGTGCGGTCCTACCGGGTGGCGTGGCTCCCTCGCGATCTCACGGCCGGTCTCGTGCTGGCCACGCTCCTCGTGCCGCAGGGCATGGCCTACGCGACGCTGGCCGGCCTGCCCCCGATCACCGGCCTCTACACGACGGTGTTCTGCCTGCTCGCGTACGCGGTCTTCGGCCCCTCCCGGGTCCTGGTGCTGGGGCCGGACTCCTCGCTCGGCCCGATGATCGCCGCGGTGCTCGTCGGTCTCCTGGGCGCGAACGGCGACCCGGCCCGGGCGGTCGCGCTCGCGTCCGGGCTCGCCCTGCTCACCGGGCTGATGCTCACGATCGCGGGCGTCGCGAAGCTCGGCTTCCTGGCCGACCTGCTCTCCCGGCCCACCCAGATCGGCTACCTCAACGGCCTGGCGCTGACGATCCTCGTCAGCCAGCTGCCGAAGCTGTTCGGCTTCTCGGTGGACGGCGGCAGCCTCACCGCCGAGTTCGTCGCGTTCGTCCGCGGGGTCGGCACGCGGACCGAACCGATCGCGCTGCTGGTGGGCGTGGCCGGGCTCGCGGTGATCCTGGTGCTGCAGCGGGTCCTGCCCCGCGTCCCCGGCGTCCTGGTGGCGGTGGTCGGGGCGATCGCCGCGGTGAAGGTCTTCGACCTCGGCGCCCACGGCGTCCGGCTGATCGGGCCGCTGCCGGGCGGCTTTCCCTCGCCGCAGCTCCCGTCGCTGGTCCTCTCGGACGTCGCGCTGCTGGTCGGCGGGGCGTTCGGTATCACGCTGGTGTCGCTGGCCGACACGATCTCGACGGCGTCCGCGTTCGCCGCGCGCCACGGCCGGCAGGTGCGGGGCAACCAGGAGATGGTCGGTATCGGGGCCGCCAACCTGGCGGTCTCGCTGTTCCAGGGCTTTCCGGTGAGCACCAGCGGTTCGCGGACCGCGGTCGCCGAGCGGGCCGGTGCGAAGACTCAGCTGACCGGCGTCGTCGGGGCCGCCACGATCGTCGTGATGCTGGTCGTCGCACCGGGGTTGTTGCGCGATCTGCCCCAGCCGATCCTCGCCGCGGTGGTACTCGCCGCCTCACTCTCGCTGGCCGACCTGCCCGGACTGGTGCGGCTCTGGCGGCAGCGCCGGATCGAGTTCGCGCTGGCGCTGGCCGCGTTCGTCGGCGTGGCGCTCTTCGACGTCCTGGCCGGCATCGCGACCGCGGTGGCGCTGTCGGTGGCCAACGTGTTCCGCCGGGTCTGGTGGCCGTACCAGACCGAGCTCGGACTCGTCGACGGCCTCGACGGGTACCACGACGTCACCGTCCACCCGGACGCCGCCCGGCTGCCCGGGCTGGTGCTGTACCGGTTCGACGCCCCGCTGATCTTCGCGAACGCGCGGACGTTCCGCCACGAGGTCCGCGCGCTCGCCGGCACCGGCCCGACCTGGATCGTCGTCGCCGCGGAACCGATCACCGACATCGACACGACCGCCGCCGACATGCTGGAAGACCTCGACCAGGAGCTCGGCGCGCAGGGCATCACGCTGGTGTTCGCCGAGCTGAAGAACCCGGTCCGGACGAAGCTGAACCACTACGCGCTGGCCCACCCGCTCGACCCGGCGCACTTCTTCCACACGCTCCGCGAGGCCGTCGAGGCCTTCCGGGCCCGTACCGGCGCGGAGTGGGAACACCGGTGACGGCGAACCGGGCGCCGGCCGGCCTCAGCGACGGGCCCACCTCGCGGTCAGTTCCGGCGTCGTGGTCAGCACACCGACGTTGAGCGCGAGTTGCGCCAGCGCCGCCTCGTGCATCCCGGTGTCGTACGCGGCGACCGCGTCGGTGGGCAGCAGCACCGGCCACCCGAGCTGGAACGCGTCGGTCGCGGTCGCCGCCACGCAGCATTCGGTGGTCAGCCCGGCGACCGCGACCCAGTCGATCCCGGTCGCCCGCAGGTGCGCCTCCAGCCCGGTGCCGAGGAACCCGCTGTACCCGCGCTTGGCCACCCGCGTCTCGCCGGCCGCCGGCGCCAGGCCGTACCAGTCCGCGCCCGGCGTCCCGAGCAGGCAGGGTTCGTCCGGTCCGTACGACGCGTCCGGATCGCCGGTGCGCAACCACAGGCTGGCCCGCCACGGCGCCCCCGGGTCGGTGCCGAGACCGACCCAGATCACCGGCACGCCGGCCGCGCGGGCGGCGTCCACCAGCGAAGCGGTAGTGGTGACGGCCGACGCGACCGCGGCGGACGCGGCCGGGGTGAGGCCGTAACCGGCCAGGAACGCCGGGTCTCCGAACGAGCGTTGCACGTCGACGACCAGCAGCGCCGGACGTCCACCGTCCAGCGCCGCCAGTTGCCGTCCGCGGAGGTCGGTCATCCGTCCAGCTTGCGCAATTCCGGCAGCACGGTCTCGCCGAACCGCAGGATGTCTTCGTCGTACTCCGGGAAGATCAGCATCAGCCCGTCGAGTTCGGCTTCGCCGACGATCTGCCGGATGTGCTCGACCACCGTCGCGGTCGAACCGCTCACGTACGGCGACTGGAACGCGGCCTCGCCGTTCGCCCCCTCGGCCCAGGCGCGCGCCCGCTCCGGCGGGAAACCCCAGGACGCCTGCATCGCGGCCAGCGCCTCGCGGTCGAGACCCACACCCCACTGCCGGACCTTCTCCGCCGCACCGGCATCGGTCTCGTCCTGCACGATCATCAGCATCGAGTACGTCTTCACGTCCCGCCCGGCGTCCGCCGCCTTCCGGTGGACGTCGCGGGAGAAGTCGCGCATCTCCTCCAGCGTGTTCGCGGACAGGAACGCGCCGTCGGCGTAGGTGGCCTGGAACGCGCGACCGGCGGGTGACTGACCGGCGCTGATGATCGTGGGCCGGACCGCGGGGTGCGGGCGCGACTCGGCGCCGGTCAACGTGTAGAACTCGCCGTCGAGCGTGACGACGTCCTCCGACCAGAGGCGCAGCACCGCGTCGGTCCACTCGGCGGTCATCCGGTAACGGTCTTCTTTGGACAGGTCGTTCCACAGTCCGAATTGGGTGAACTCGGCGGCGTAGGCCCCGTTGACGATGTTCATCCCGGCCCGGCCGCCGGAGATCTGCTGCAGGGTCGTGAACATCTTGGCCGCGACGCCAGGGTGGTGGACGTTGGCGTGGACCGTCGCCCAGATCTTGACCCGCTCGGTCGCCTCGGCCAGTGCCGACATCATCGTCATCGACTCGAGGCTCTCGCCCCAGTGGTCGGTGCTGCCACCGAAGCCACGCCACTTCGCCATCGTCATGATGAAGTCCAGGCCGATGGTCTCGGCGTGCAGCGCGGCGCGTTTGTTGTACGCGTACGTCGCCTCCGGGTGCGGCGCGGTGGTGGAGAGCATCCAGCCGCCGCTGCCGATCGGGAGGAAAATTCCGTATTCCTTGGTAGACACGGTTCTCATCCAACCGCGCGTCTCCTCGGTACGGCGCGGCGCCCCGGGGTGGGGACGCCGCGCCGGATCAGCCGCTGATCAGTCGTCGCACGATGATGCCGCAGGCCATGCACGGCGTGCCGCAGATCGGTGAGGCCGTACCGGAGTCCACCGGATCCATCGCGCGAACTTCCCGCGGGCCCGCGTCCGACGACACGGATTTTCTGGGCAGTTTTGGGTTATTTGTGGCGGTATTATCCTTGCTGGACCCGGCTGGGGGAATCACCGGGTCGCTCCGACCCACGAGGGGAAATCCATGCCAGGTCGAACGCTGAAGACGGCCAGACGACTCGGGCTCGCTGCCCTCGGGGTACTCGGGCTGTTGTTGTCGACTGTGGAGCCGGTGACCGCGCACGTGCGCGCGGACGATCCGCCACCCGGTCAGTTCGGGATGACGGTCGAGTCGGTCAACGGCACCGGGTGTCCGTTCGGTACCGCGACCGTGACCCCGAACGGCGACAAGACCGCGTTCACGGTCGCGTACAGCAACTACAGCGCTCAGGCCGGCGGCGGTGTCCCGGCTCTGCAGGCCCGGGCGTCCTGCCTGCTCACGGTCAGCGTCAGTGTTCCCCAGGGCTTCACGTTCGGCATCAACCGGACGACGTTCCGCGGCTTCGCCGACCTCGCGCCGGGCGCCACCGGCACGCTGAGCACGCAGTACTGGTTCGTCGGGCAGGCCCAGACCGGCCAGATCCGGCGCGACTACTCCGGGCCGTTCACCGACAACTGGCAGGCCACCGACGAGATCCCGCTGGCCACCATGCAGTGGATGCCGTGCCGGGCCAACTACCCGCTGAACATCAACTCCCAGCTGCTGGTGCGTGCGGGCAGCCAGAACCCGAAGACCACGAGCGTCATGACGATGGACGCCACCGACAGCGAGATCACGACCCTCTACAACATCGCCTGGCGGCGCTGCGGCTGAGTGCCGCACCGGTCGTCCGGCGGGACGGGCCATCCGCCCGAGCCGCCGGACGACCCCCGCACCGCAGGACGGGAAGGAACGATCATGCTCCGAGACAAGCCGGTTCCGCTCGTCGCGCTGGCCGCCCCGCTCCTGGCCGGTGCACTGACGTTTCCCGGCACCGCGGACGGCGCCGTGCCACCGCCGGCCGGTCGGTTCGTGGTGCAGTCGATCAACGGCACCGGGTGCCACGCCGCCGACACCCAGGTCAGGCCACACGGCCTGACCGGGCTCGACGTCGGTTTCGACGCGCTGGCGGCCCGCCAGGGCGGCGGCGCCTCGGCTCTCGACCGGAGGCGGCAGTGCCTGGTGACGATCCAGGCCGTGGTCGGACGCGGCTGGTCGTTCGGGATCGACAGCATCCTGCTGCGGGGCCAGGCGTCGCTGCCGGCCGGGGCGACCGGTACCGCGATCGCGCAGTCCTGGTTCGCCGGTCAGACGAACACCGGGGCCGTCGACCGCAGGCTGACCGGACCGTTCACCGGGCGCTGGGAGCTGCGCGGCCCGGTGCGGCCGGCGTCGGTCGCCTGGATGCCGTGCAGCGCCAGCTATCCGCTGAACCTGCAGGTCGAGGCACGTGTCGCCGGAGCCCGCCCGGGCCGGGTGACCCTCGACACCGGCACCGCCGAGCCGTCCGCGTCGTATCACTTCGCCTGGCGGCGCTGCTAGCCGCCGCCGGGACGGTGGTTGCCGCCTGAAACCGACGGCCCGCGCACCGGCCTTGCGACAATGAGCTGCACGGACGACCCCGAAGCTCTGGAAGGACCGCCCGTGGCCGGTGGACTCGTAGCCCTGCTGGACGACGTGGCCGTGCTGGCCCGCACCGCCGCCGCGTCCCTCGACGACGTCGGCGCGGCCGCGGCGAAGGCCGGCACCAAGGCCGCCGGGGTGGTGATCGACGACGCGGCGGTCACACCCCAGTACGTCCGGAGCCTCGCGGCCGAGCGCGAACTGCCGATCATCAAGCGGATCGCACTGGGGTCGCTGCGCAACAAGTTCCTCATCATCCTGCCGACCGTGCTGGTGCTCTCGCAGTTCCTGCCCGTGCTGCTCACGCCGATCCTCATGCTCGGTGGCGCCTACCTGTGCTTCGAGGGCGCGGAGAAGGTCTGGGCCAAGGTCGCCGGGCACGCCCACCACGAGGAGGGCGCCAAGGACGAGAAGGCGCTGGTCTCCGGGGCGGTGCGCACCGACCTGATCCTCTCCGCCGAGATCATGGTCATCGCGCTGAACGAAGTGATCGACGAGGGCTTCTGGCAGCGGCTGGTGATCCTCGCGGTCGTCGCGCTGGTGATGACCGTCGTCGTCTACGGCGCGGTCGCGCTGATCGTGCGGATGGACGACGCCGGTCTCCGGCTGTCCGGATCGTCCGGGGCCTTGGTGCCGCTCGGGCGCGGGCTGGTGAAAGCGATGCCGGTCGTCCTCACCGTGCTGACGGTGGTCGGCACGGCCGCGATGCTGTGGGTGGGCGGGCACATCCTGCTGGTCGGCACGGACGAGCTCGGGCTGCACGTCCTGTACGAGGCCGTCCACCACGTCGAGGAGGCCGCCCACGACGCCACCGGGGCACTCGGCGGCGTCGTCGGCTGGCTCGTCAACACGCTGTTCAGCGCGGTCCTCGGCCTGATCGTCGGCGCGCTGGTCGTCGTCGTGGTGACGCTGATCGCCCGCCTCCGGAAGGCGTCGTGACCGACGCGGGGGTGGCCACCGCGATCTCGCGCTGGTGCGTCGCCGCGGTCGGGCCGGTCTTCGCGTACTGCGCGTCCATTTGCTTGCGCGCGTCCGCGGTGGACTCGAAGGACGCGCCGCCGGACGCCATGCACCGACGCCAGGCGTCCACCGCGGAGCGGTACCGGGCCTTCCGCTCGACCTGCTTCCCGATGGCCCGGTTGACGATCTGCGGCACGGAGAAGACTTTGACCTGGGTCTCCAGGTCGCCGTAGAGCGTCGTCCGCGCGGCCGGCTCGCATCCGCTGGTCGGATAGCCGATCTCGCGTCCGTCCGACAGCGTCATCGCGGCCTGCTCGGTGCGGCGCAGCGCCTTCAGGTAGGCGGCCCGCCCGGCCTCGGGCAGGTGGGCCAGGTAGTAGTCGTTGGTTCTCGGGTCGGCGCCCGGGTTTCCCGACTGACCCGTGTGGGACGGGCCCGGAGCGCCCGGTGGCGCGGGCTGCGGGTCCCGGCGGGCCGGTCACCGATCCGGCGGGCAGGCCCTACGCTCGGAGGGACCAGCCGCCGGAGGAGGAACAGCCCGACGATGCCGATCCAGGTCGACCACGACGAACGGCGACGCCTGATCGCCGGCGCGCTCTGGACGCTCGCGCGCAGCAGGGGCCTCGGCCGCGCCAGCCTGCGCGACGTCGCCGCCGAGGCCGGGATGTCCCTGGGCCAGCTCCAGCACTACTTCCCGACCCGCGAAGCCCTGATCGACTACGCGGTCGAGCTGGTCGGAGCGCAGACCAAGGCCCGGCTCAAGACCGCGCTGGCCGCGCTCGGTCCGGGCCCGCACCCGCGGGACGTCCTGCGGGTGCTGCTCCTCGAGATGTTTCCGGTGGACGAGGTCAGCAGCCAGGTGAACTCCGCCCGGCTGCTCGACGCCCTGCAGGCCGACCAGGTCCGCGTCCAGCTCCGCGAGGAGATGCTCGTCGTGCACACGACGGTCGAGGACGTACTGCGCGGGAGCGTCGCCGCCGGTCTGGCCGGGCCGGGCCTCGACGTGCCGGTCGAAGCCACCCGGATCGTGGCGCTCACCGGCCTGGCCTCGCTGCTCGAGATCGGCGTCTACACGCGCGACCAGGTGGAGGCGGTCATCGACCACCATCTCGCGGAGCTGTTCCCCCGGAAATAAGTCGCTTGACCTAAGTCATCCGACTTGGAACGCTTCCCCCATGAACCTCACCACCCCGCTCGGCACGCTGCGCGGCGATCGGGACGGGCAGCTCGCCGTCTTCCGCGGGATCCCCTACGCCGAACCCCCGGTCGGCCGGCTGCACCTGCGAGCCCCGGTTCCGGCGCCCGGCTGGGACGGCGTCCGCGACGCGGTCGAGTTCGGCCCGCCGCCGCCGCAGTCCGCGCCCTGGGGCAGCGAACCGACGGACGACCCGAACTGGCTGACGCTCAACGTCTGGACCCCCGATCCGGGGGCGGGCGGGCTCCCGGTCCTGGTCTGGATCCACGGCGGCGCCTATCTCATCGGCCACTCGGGCGATCCGCTCTTCGACGGCGCCGCCCTCGCCCGGGAGGGCCTGGTCGTCGTGACGCTGAACTACCGGCTGGGCGTCGAGGGGTTCGTCGAGGTGGACGGGGCGCCGAGCAACCGCGGGCTGCTCGACCAACTGCTGGCGCTGCGCTGGGTCCGGGACAACATCGCCGCGTTCGGCGGCGACCCGGACCGCGTCACGGTGTCCGGCGAGTCGGCCGGCGGTGGTTCGGTCGCGGCGCTGCTGGCGGCCCCGTCCGCCCGCGGGCTGTTCGGCCGCGCGATCGCCGCCAGTCCCCCGGCCGGATTCCTGACCCGCGAGCTGGCCGTGGCCCTGAGCCGGGCGCTGCGCGACCGGATCGGCTCCGGTCCGCTGACCGAGGTCGCCCCGGCCGAGCTGGCCGCCGCCTACGGCGCGTTCGGCGCCGAGCTGCCGCACCGGCCCGACGGCTGGGGTCCGGCCGGCCGGTTGGCCGCGCTCGGCCCGGTCGTCGACGGCGACCTGGTCGAGGACGTGCCCTGGCGGACGCTCGCGGACGGCCGCGCCCGCGACGTCGATCTGCTGGTGACGCACACCCGCGACGAGGGACGCCTGTTCGTCTCGATCAACCGGCAGCTGGGCGTCGAACCACCGGACGACCTCACCGTGCTGGCGCCACCCGCGGTGGTCGACGGGTACCGCCGGGCGTGGCCGTCCGAGCAGGTGCACGAGACGCTCTACTCCGACGTGCTGGTCCGCATGCCGGCCGCGCACCTGGCCGAGGCCCACGCCGGCTCGGGCGGCCGGACGTTCCTGGGTGAGGTGACGGTCGAGTCGCCCGCTCTCGGCGCCTGCCACGGCATCGACGTGCCGCTGGTGTTCGGCACGTACGGCGCCCCGTCCGCGCAACTGCTGCTGGGCGGCGCACCGCCGGACGAGATCCGGGCGGCCGGCGACCGCCTCCGCCGGGCTTGGACCGACTTCGCGCGCCACGGCGACCCGGGCTGGCCCACGTTCGGCGCCCGCGGTGGCCCGACGCGGCTGCTCGGCGTCGACCGGCCTGCCGTCGTCCCCTACCCCGAGGAACGGTCGAGGGCGCTGTGGACCCTCGACCACCTCGGCCCGTTCGGCCTCGGGCCGCGTTGACCTCCGGCCGGCATCGTCGCCCCGGCCGTCGACGCGAGGATCAGCGCAGCGTCGCACCCGCGTCGACGGGGAGGGCGATCCCGGTGATGTAGCGGCTGTCGTCGGAGGCCAGGAACGCCACCACCTTGCTGATGTCGATCGCCTCGACCCAGTCGACCGGCAGCAACCCGGTCGCCCGCGACGCCGCCGCGAACTGCTCCTTGGTCGGATTCTCCTCGTCCGGCACGAACAGGTGGTACATGACGTCGTTCTGGATCATGTCGGTGTCGACCTGCGTCGGGTTCACCGTGTTCACCCGGATGCCGTACGGCGCGAGCTCGGTCGCGAGCGTCCGCATCAGCCCGACCACGCCGTGCTTGGCCGACACGTAGTGCGCCACGTTGGCGTAGGACTTCAGCCCGGCGACCGAGCTGGTCAGGATCAGCGAACCGCCGCGCCCACCGGCCAGGAGGTGCGGGATCGCGACCTTGCAGGTGCGCCAGACGCCGGACAGGTTGACGTCGATCATCTCGCGCCAGGACTGCTCGCTCAGCTCGCCGGCCGGGGAGTCGACCAGCGACCCGGACGACAGGATCCCGGCGTTGGCCGAGACGATGTCGAGCCGGCCGAGCTCGGCGACCCCCTCGTCGACGGCAGCCCGCAGGCTCCCGGTGTCGCGGACGTCGGCCACGCGGGCGACGATCCGCCGGTCCAGCGCCTCGACCTGGCGCACGGTCTCGGCCAGGTCCTCGGGCGTCGCCAGCGGGTACTCGACCGACTCCAGCGGCGCGCAGAGGTCTACCGCGATGATGTCGGCGCCCTCGGCCGCCAGCGTGACCGCGTGGCTGCGGCCCTGCCCCCGGGCGGCGCCGGTGATGAACGCGACTTTGCCGTCGAGTCTCATTTCGCCAGCACCCCCGCGTCGACCGGCAGACCGACGCCGGTGATGAAGCGCGCCTGGTCGGAGGCCAGGAACACCAGTGCGTCGCTGACGTCGCCGGGCTCCACCCAGGGGGTGGCGAGCAGCATGCCCTCCTGCGACGCGACCGCGAACTGCTCCTTCGTGGGGTTCTCCACGTCGGGCAGGAACAGCTGGTAGATCAGCGGGTTCATGATCATCGGCGTGTCCACCTGGGTGGGGTTCACCGCGTTGACCCGGATGTTGTGCCCGGCCAGCTCCTGGGCGAGGGTCTTGGTGAGGCCCATCAGCGCGTGCTTGGCCGAGACGTAGTGCGCGATGCCGCCGTACGGCCGCAGACCGGCGACCGAACTCGTGATCACGATCGCGCCGCCACCGGCCGCGATCAGGTGCGGCGCGGCCACCTTGCAGGTGAGCCAGACCCCGGTCAGGTTGACGTCGATGAGGTCCTGCCACATCCCGTCTTCCATCTCCCAGGTCGGGATGCCTCCGCTGTGGATCCCGGCGTTGGCCGAGACGATGTCCAGCCGCCCGAGCTCGGCCACCGCGGCACCCACGGCCGCGGCCAGCCCGGAGGAGTCCCGGACATCGGCCACGACCCGGACGGCCCGGCGGTCCTGGGCCTCGACGAGCCGGACCGTCTCGTCCAGATCCTCCGGCGTCGCCATCGGGTAGGGCACGGTGTCGATCTGCCGGCAGATGTCGACGGCGACGACGTCCGCGCCCTCGGCGGCCAGCCGGACCGCGTGGCTGCGTCCCTGGCCCCTGGCGGCGCCGGTGATCAACGCGACCTTGCCTTCGAACGGTCTGTGGGCGTGCGTCATCGCCACTCCTTCCGGTGGGTGAATCAGAGAACGGGCGTGCCGCCCCGCCCGACGACCATCCAGAGCGACACCGAGTCGCGGTCGGCCGGATTGTGCAGCCGGTGCGGGGTCATCGAGGCGAAGCTGATCGAATCGCCCGCGTTGAGCTGGTAGTGGTTGAAACCCACCTGGACCTCGAGTGTCCCCGAGATCACGTAGCCGTACTCGTGGCCGCGGTGGTGGATCATGTTGTCGACCGGGCAGGACTCGCCACCCGGCGCGTACACCACGTGCAGGAAGTCGTTGTCGGGGTCGTGGTCGGCGGTCAGGCGGCCCCAGACCGCGTTGCCCATCCGTAACTCGTGACGGCGATCGGAGCGCTGCACCGGCGAACCGGGCTCGTAGTTGGCGGCCGCTTCGCCGAACGGGCGCAGCATCCCGCGCTGGACCAGGGCGAGGCGCTCGTCGGGCACCGGCACCGCCTCGGCCAGCACCGGGACCGCCTGGCCGATCGGCATCAGGTCGTCGAGCGGGACGCCGAGCTCGCTGGCGATCGAGTACAGCGTGCCGACCGACGGCTTGGTCCGCCCCAGCTCCACTTGCGAGATGAAGCTCGGGGACACGTCGACGCGCCGCGCCATCTCGCGCACGGAGATGCCGGCCGCCTGCCGTGCCCGGCGCAGTTGCTGACCTACGCCTTCCAGCGGAGACTCCGCCGGAACCTCTGAGTCGCTGCCCACCCCGTAGTCCTTCCTACCCGGCCCCGAAGTGTGCTCCGTGACCCCGACACTTTTACACCCAGCGGCCTAGGGCAGGAGCCAGCCGCCATCCACGGTGAACGCGGAGCCGTGGATGAAGTCGGCCTCGTCGCTGGCCAGGAATAGTGCCATGTGGGCGATCTCCTCGGGCTTGCCCCAGCGTCCGGCCGGGGTGCCGGCGATCGCTTCGTCGACGTGCGGGTTGCGGCCCTCGGGCGTCATCAGGTGGTCGGTCATGCCGGTGTGGATCGCGCCGGGGCAGATCGCGTTGGCGCGCACGCCGCGCTTGCCGTAGTCGAACGCGAGCTGCTTGGTCAGGCCGAGCACGGCGTGCTTGGACGCGGTGTAGGCCGCGCCACCGCCGCCGGCCACGAACGACGAGATCGACGCCGTGTTGATGATGCAGCCCTTGCCCTGGGCGAGCATCGGGCCCAGCGCCGCGCGGGAGAAGAAGAACGGCCCGTTGAGGTTGATGCCGAGGGTCCGGTTCCAGAGCTCGTCGGACGTTTCGTCGGCCGGCGTGTAGTCGTCGAGCACGCCGGCGTTGTTGCAGAGGATGTCGAGCCGGCCGAACCGCGCGACGGTCTCGGCGACGACGCGCTCCACGTCGGCCTTGTTGGACACGTCGGCGGTCTGGGCGACGCTCCGGCCGTCGTCGAGGAGCTTCACGGTCTCCTGCGCGGCGTCGGCCCTGACGTCCACCGCGACGACGGTGGCGCCGTTCGCGCTGAACTCGCCTGCCATCGCGCGGCCCATGCCGGAACCCGCTCCGGTGATGACGGCGATGCGTCCGTCGAGCTTCATGTCGTCTCCTAACGATCCGCAGCCAGCGAGCGGGCTGCGCGGATGATGTCGTGCTCGGTCGGGATCCAGGTGCGTTCGAGGCTCGGCGCGTAGGGGGCCGGCGTGGACGGCGCGCCGACCCGGACGACCGGGGCGTCGAGCGACCAGAAGCCCTCGTCGACCGCGAGCGCGGCCAGTTCGGCGCCGACGCCGAACTCGGCCACCGCCTCGTGGACGATCAGCAGGCGGTTCGTCTTGGCCAGCGACGCCAGGACCGTCTCGCGGTCCAGCGGCACGATCGTCCGCAGGTCGATCACCTCGGCGTCGATGCCCTCGGTGGCCAGTTGCTCGGCCGCGGCCGACGCCAGCTGCGCCATCCGCGACCACGACACGATCGTGAGGTGCTCCCCCGGCCGGACGATCCGCGCCCGGCCCAGCGGCACCCGGTGCTCCGGCGACGGCATCGGCCCTTTGCGCTCGTAGAGCAGCCGGTTCTCGATGAACACGACCGGGTTGTCGTCCTCGATCGCCGTGCGCAGCAGCCCGTAGGCGTCGTCGGGTGAACTCGGCATCACGACGGTCATTCCGGGCAGGTGCGCGAGCAACGTCTCCAGGCTCTGCGAGTGCTGGCTGCCGGACGAGCGTCCGGATCCGAACTGCGTCCGCACCACCATCGGGACGGTGACCGCGCCGCCGGTCATGAACGGCAGCTTCGCCGCCTGGTTCATCAGCTGGTCCAGGCAGACGCCGAGGAAGTCCAGATACATCAGCTCGACGACGGGCCGCAGGCCGGCCATCGCGGCGCCGACGCCCAGCCCCATGATCGCGGTCTCGGCGATCGGGGTGTCGAGCACCCGCCCCGGCCATTTCCCGGCCAGGCCGCGGGTCAGCCCGAAGACGTTCCCGCCGGCCACGTCGATGCCGGCCAGGAACACCGCGGGGTCGTCGGCCAGCGCGTCGTCGAGCGCCTGGCGCAGGACGCGGGAGGTCGAGACGTCCCGGTCGCCGATCGATCCGGCCGGTCGCTCGTCGAACGTCCGGTGCGCGACGATCACGTAGTCGCGGGCGGACGCCGGGTCCGGCTCCGGCGAATCGGTCGCGAACTTCTCCGCCGCGGCCACCGTCCGCTCCACGTCGTCGTCGACCTCGTCGAGGTCGGCGGCGCCGAGCGCGGCCAGCCGCTGACGGGTGACGACGAGCGGGTCGGACGCGTCCTGCTCACCGGCGCGGTACTTCTGCGGATCGCCCTCGTAGTGGCCGCGGACCCGCAGGGTGACGGCTTCGACCAGCTGCGGACCCCCACCGGAGCGCAGCTGGTCGAAGACGTCGGACATCGTGGCCTCGACGGCCTCGACGTCGTTTCCGTCGACACGCCGGAACGGCATGCCGTAAGCGCCCGCGCGGGCGGCGATCGGCACCGGGTGCTGGTCGTCGGTCCGGGAGAACTCCGAGTACCCGTTGTTCTCGCAGACGAACACGACCGGGAGCCGCCAGAGCGCGGCCAGGTTCAGCGACTCGTGGAACGCGCCGGTGGCGACCGCGCCGTCGCCGAAGAACGCGATCGCGATCGTGCCGTCACCCCGCTGCCGCAGCGCGTGCGCGGCCCCGGTGGCGATCGGCAGACCGGCGCCGACGATGCCGTTCGCGCCGAATATCCCCAGCGCCGGGTCGGCGACGTGCATCGAACCGCCGCGGCCTCGGTTGGCGCCGGTCTCCTTGCCCATCAGCTCGGCGAACATCCGGGCCGGGTCGAGTCCCTTGGCCAGGACGTGCCCGTGCCCGCGGTGGGTGGAGGTGATGACGTCCTCGCGGCGGGCCCGGAACAGCGTCCCGACCGCGACCGCCTCCTGGCCGACCGAGGTGTGCACGAATCCGGGGATCAGGCCCTGGGCGTAGAGCGTCCCGATGCGCTCCTCCATGCGGCGGATCAGGCGCATCCGGCGGTACGCGTCGAGCAGTTCGTCGCGGTTCATCGACGCTCACCGCGTCCGGCGGCCAGCTCGGTGGCGGCCTCGCCGCGGAGCCGGAACTTCTGGATCTTGCCGCTGGGCGTGCGGGGTAACCGGTCGACGACCAGCAGGTACTCCGGGAGCTTGTGCTTGGCGATGTCGTGCGTCAGCAGGTACGCGCTCAGCTGCGGCAGCGTCGGCGCGGTCCCCTTCGCGACGACGAACGCGCAGGCCCGTTCGCCCAGCACGTCGTCGGGCACGCCGACCACCGCGACGTCGCTCACCGCCGGGTGGTCGAGCAGGTAGTCCTCGATCTCCTTGACGCCGATGTTCTCGCCGCCCCGGACGATGATGTCCTTGGCCCGGCCGGAGATCGTCACCGCACCGTCCGCGCCGAGCGTGGCCAGGTCGCCGGTGCGGAACCAGCCGTCGGGGGTGATCGCGCCGGCCGTGTGCGCCGGGTCCAGGTAGCCGAGGAACAGCTCCGGTCCGCGCACCTCCAAGCCGCCGAGGTCGTCGACCCGGGCCTGCGACGAACCGGTGAGCCGCCCGTCGGTCTCGAACCGCACGTGTTCCGGATCGTCCGGCCCGCCGCAGGTGACGGTCGGCATCTCGGTCAGCCCGTAGGCCCGGGTGACGACCGCGTCCAGCACGGACGTCGCCCGCCGCACCAGCGCGGACGGGATGTCGGCGCCGCCGCAGGCGAAGCTCGCCAGCGCCGACGTGGTGCCGCGCCGCTCGTACTCGTCGGTCAGGCCGCGCAGGAACGGCGTCGCGCCGACGCAGAACGTGCAGCCGTGCCGTTCGATCAGGTCGGCCCCGGCCGCCGCGTCCCACTCGGCCTGCAGCACGACCGACCCGTCGATCAGCAGCGGCATCATGACGCCGTAGACCAGGCCGGTGACGTGCCCGACCGGCGACGGCATGTACACGGCGTCACCGGCCAGCGCGAACAGCCGGGCGATCGACCAGGCGTCGGCCAGCAGCGTCCGGTGGCTGTGCAGGACGCCCTTGGGAGTGCCGGTGGTGCCCGAGGTGAACATCAGCACGCACACGTCGTCCAGCCCGGCGTCCAGCTCGGGTTCCTCGTCGACCGGAGGCGTGGTGACGGATCCCCGGACGGTGAGGACCGGGACGTCGGAGGAGGCCCTCCGGACCAGGGCCGGGTGGTCGGTCCCCCGGTAGGACTCCGGGACCACGAACGCTGCCACCTCGACGGCCGCGACGATCCTGGTCAGCTCGGCCGAGCGGTAGTTCACCGGCACCGGGCAGAGCACCGCGCCCATCCCCCACACGGCGTGGGCCAGCGCGACCGCCTCCCACCAGTTCGGCAGCTGGACGCACACCACGTCACCGCGGCGCACGCCGGCGTGGCGCAGGCGGGCCTGCTCGGCCGCGACGACGGCCAGCAGACCGGCGCCGTCCAGCGTGTGTTCACCGTCGATCACCTGCACGCGGCCGGGATCGACGGCCGCGAGTGCGGCGAGCACAGCCGGTGTGGACGCCGGGATCGTCTCGGCTTCCGGGAACCGGACCGGTGAAACCCAGGTGGGCGTGATCATCGGCGTCCTCCTCTCGGGCGATCGGGGGTCAGAGCGAGCGAACCGGGTTGGGGTTCGAGCCCGGCAGCACCGCGTGGCCGCCGTCGACCGGCAGCGCGACGCCGGTGATGTCGCGGGCGTCGTCGGAGGCGAGGAACACCACCGAGCGGCTGATCGAGCTCGGGGACAGCAGGCCGCGACCGGCCAGGCTCGACCAGTGGTAGGCGTTGTCCGCGCGCTCCTGCGGCGTGCCGCCTTCGTGACCGGCGATGAAGTCGTACGACCCCGGCCAGTCGTTCATCTTCGTGTCGACGATGCCGGGGCAGACCGCGTTGCAGCGGATGTTGAACTCGCCCAGCTCGACCGCGGCGTTGCGCATCAGGCCCAGCACGCCGTGCTTGGCCGCGACGTAGTGGGTCATGCCCGCGCCGGCCTCGAAGCCGTTGACCGAGGAGGTCAGCACGATCGCACCGCTCTTCTGGGCGATCATCTGGGGCACCACGGCCTTCACCGTGCGCCAGGCCCCGGTCAGGTTGACCGCGAGCATCTCCTCCCACTGGGCGTCGGTGATCTCCCAGAGCTTGCCCAGCGCCCAGATGCCGGCGTTCGCGGCCAGGATGTCGATCCGGCCGAACTCGGCGACGCCCCGGGCCACGGCGTCGTCCAGGCCGGCGCTGTCGCGGACGTCGCACTCGATGGCCAGCACCCGGCGGTCCAGCGCCTCGACGTCCTTGGCGGTGGCCGCCAGCTCGTCCGGGGTGCCGAGCGGGTAGGGAGCGGTGTCGATGTCGGCGCAGACGTCCAGCGCGATGACGTCGGCTCCGGCCTCGGCCAGCGCGAGCGCGTGCGAGCGGCCCTGGCCGCGGGCGGCACCGGTGACGAGGGCGACTTTGCCGGTGAGGTCAGCCATTTTTCCTACTTTCCGGATCGGAGGAACTTCGGGGACGGCAGCAGCGCGGAGAGCCGGGACGACCCGACGATCAGCGCGAGCACCGTGAGGACGCCGACCGCGATGAGGTAGCCACCGGTCGGGAGGTTGACGAACGGGATGAAGTCCTGGACCTCGGCGACGAACAGTGCCCCGAGCACGCAGCCGATGGCCGAGCCGCGGCCCCCGGCGAGCAGCGCGCCGCCGATCACCGGCACCGCGATCGAGAGCAGCGTGTAGCCGGAGCCGGAGTTCGGGTCACCGACGCCGGTCTGCGAGGCCAGCGCGACCGAGCCGAGGCCGGCGATCGCGCCGCCGACGACGTACATCGTGGCGCGGAACCGGCCGGACCGGACGCCGAGCTGCGAGGCCCGCACCGCCGAGTAGCCGACCGCCCGCGACCGCAGGCCACCCCGGGTGGAGTTGACGTAGACGTCGATCACGACCGCCAGCACCACGACCACCAGGAACATGATCGGGATGTAGGCGACGCCCTGGTCGAAGACCGTGGCCAGGTCGACGTTGATCAGCCCGCCGGGCTCCGGCCGCAGCATCCGGCCGACGCCGAGGAACACGCCGAGCGTCGCGATCGTGGCGATCACCGCGGTGATGCGCAGTGCGACGACGAGGATCGCGTTGATCGCGCCCAAGGCCGCGCCGGCGACGATCGCGACGACGAACAGCAGCCCGGGCGACGTGTGGGGCAGGAACGAGAGCAGCACGACGATCAGCCCCATCATCGAGCCGATCGACGCGTCGATCTCCCCCACCAGCAGCACCGGTAACTGGGCCAGCGCGGCGAGCGCGAGCGGAATGCACAGCGTCAGGACCGCGGTCATGTTGCCGACGGTGCCGAACTGCGGATCCTTCGCCGTCCCGTAGATCCAGACCGCGACCAGCAGGACCGCGAGCAGCACGAACGTCGCCGGGGTGAACGTCAGCTGGCGGCGGGGCCGGGGACCGCGACGGCGGCGAATCTCCTCGACCGGCTCGGCCTCGGCCTGGGCCTGCGCCTCTTCCCGGGCTTCCTCTTCGTCCTTCGCGGTGGTGAACGCGTGGACGATCGCCTCTTCGGTCACTTCCTCGTCGGCGAGCTCGGCGACCCGGCGGCCCCGGGCCATCACGATCACCCGGTCGGCCAGCAGCCGCAGCTCGCTGGCGTCGCTCGAGGTGAACACGACCGACGTGCCGCGGTCGGCGACCTCGACCAGCGAGCGGTAGATGTCGAACCGGGACCGGACGTCGACGCCCTCGGTCGGTTCCTCGATCAGCAGCACCTTGGGGTCGCGGGCCACGGCCCGGCCGATCGCGACCTTCTGCTGGTTGCCGCCGGACAGCGTGGCCACCGGCTGTTCGATCGAGCCGCGAGCCAGGCCGTAGCGGTCGGCGAGCTCGGTCGCCCGTGCGGTCTCGCGGCGCCGGCCGATCCAGCTCCACCAGTGGCCCGAGCTCGCGGATCCGGCCAGCGTGTAGTTCTCCCGGATCGAGAGCAGGCTCGAGAGCGACTCCTCGCGACGGTCGGAGGAGACGAACACCGCCTCGACGCCGACCGCGGCCTCGGCCTTGCGCAGCGGCGTCCCGTCGATCGTCACGTCTCCGCCGGTGAGGCCGTCGCCGGCCAGCGCGCGGATCAGTTCGGCCTGGCCGTTGCCGGCCGCGCCGCCGATGCCGACGATCTCGCCGCGGCGGACCGTGAGGTCGACCGGTCCGCAGGCGTCCGCACGGACCTTCACCGCGTCGAGCAGCACCGGCCGGTCGCCGCCCTGGGCGCTGACCCGCCGGGTGAACGCGGTGACCTCGCGCCCGGCCATCTGCCGGACCAGTTCCTCGGTGGTGGCGCCGGCGGTGGGCGGCTCGGCGACCAGGACGCCGTCCCGCAGGACCGTGATGTCGCTGGTCACCGCCAGTACTTCGTGCAGGCGGTGGGTCACGAAGATGACGCAGGCCCCGTCGGCCGCCGCCTCGCGCATCCGGCCGAGGACGAACTCGACGCCCCGCTCGTCCAGCGAGGACGTCGACTCGTCGAACAGGATGACGTCGGGCTTGCGGGCGAGCACGGCGGCGATCTCGACGAGCCGCTTCTCGTTGTTGGGCAGGTCGCCGGTGCGGGTGTGCACGTCGACGTCGGCCAGCCGGGCCTCGTCGAGCAGCGTGCGGTGCCAGGCTTTGTCGCCGTCCGGGCGCCGGTCGGTCTCGACGATCAGGTCGAGGTTCTGGGCGACGGTCAGCTCGTCGATGAGCGAGCCGTCCTGGTAGACGCAGGCGATCCGGACGTCGGGGCGGACCGTGCGCCCGGTTCCGGACGTGTCGGCGACCGTGGTGCCGTCGAACGTCACCCGGCCCTCGTCGGCCCGGTGGATGCCCGCGACGATCTTGACGAACGTCGACTTGCCGGAGCCGTTCTCGCCGATCAGGCCGTGCACGGTGCCGCGGCGGAACGTGGTGGACATACCGCTCAGCGCCACCGTCGATCCGAAGATCTTGGTGAGCCCGTCGGCGGTCAGGCCTTCGGAGGGCGAGGGTGAGGTCACCGGATCGCCGGTGAGTGTGGACTGACTACCTTCGGACGGCCCGGTGGACCTCATCCCTCGCTCCTCCTCTGCACTGTGGGTGGGTGGACGTCGCGGCTCAGCCGGCGCTGAGGACCTGGGTGAGCAGCGCGTCCGGCATCAGCGTCGGGCCGGGGGCGTTCGCCGGCTGGTCGGCGAGGTAGTCGCCCTTCTTGGCCGGCACGAACGGCAGCGGGAACGCGAGGACCGGCTTGACGTCCTTGCCCTGCAGGTGGTTCATCACCGCGGCGAGCGCGATCGCGCCCTCGAAGTTGATGCTGCTGGAGTAGGCCAGCTGCCACTCCTGCGGAGTGCCCTGGTCCTTCTCCCACATCTGCAGGAGCGAGTTGTCCGACGTCCAGGTCACCTGGGCCGGGATCTTGACCTTGGCCTTCTGGTAGGTCTGGACGATGTTGACGGTCTGCTTCGCGTAGTCGTAGAGCACCGCGTCGACCTGCTTGCCGGTCGAGATCAGGGCCGTGGTGGCCGAGACCGCGCCGCCCTCGGTCCAGCTGGTGTTCGACTTGTTGACGACCTTGACCGCCGGCGCGTTCTTCGCGAACCACGACTCGGCGCACTTCTGCCAGCCGGCGCCCTGCGGGTTACCGGGGGTGCCGGTGAAGAACGCGACGTTGCCCTTGTTGCCGAGCATCTTCGCGGTGGTTTCCGCCATCTGGTTGCCGTCGTCGCAGAAGTCCGAGGCGACCTGGGTCACGACCGCTTCGGTGGCGTCCGGGCCGGGCACACCGCCGTAGGCGGCGACCGGGATGCCCTTGGCCGTGGCCTGCTGGTAGGACGCCGTCATGGCCGGGCCGAAGTCGTCGTAGGTGACGATCGCGGTGACCTTGCGGGTGATCAGCGTCTGCAGGTTGGCCTGCATCGTCTGCAGGTTGCCGTCGGCCTGCAGGTAGATGACCGTGCCGATGTTCGGGTACGACGTGGCCTGCAGCGTGATCTGCGCGCGGGTGATGTGCCGCCAGAGGTCGGAGCCGGCGCCGTCGAGGATCGCCAGCGTCTGGTTGCCCTTGCCGATCTTGCAGGTCGGTTGGTCGAAGCAGGCGGCCGCGGCCTTGATCTGCGCGTCCGAGTACTCCCGGCCGGCTTCCTCGAGCCCCTGGACGATCGTGGGGTCGAGCTGGTCGGCGGTCACCGTGTCGGTGAGGAACGCCTTCTTCAGGATCGCGGTCCGCTCCGCGTCGGTGGTGGTGAGCGGCGTCGAGGCGAACTTCGACGCGTCCCCGCCACTACTGCTGGTCGTGCTGGACGAGGACGACGTGCAGCCGGACAGTGCGGCGGCGGCGACGACCGCCGTGCCGGTGATCGCTACCAACGCCTTCAATCGGCGGCGGGAGATCAGGAACGGGACCACGGTGACCCTCTTCTCTCATCGAAGTGACGTACGTGCTTCGCCGACGAGGTGGGGCGTCGGCCGTGGCGTGCGGGTGGTGGGTGCGGTTACGGGGTGGGGGCGGCGCGGCGCCGGCGCAGCGCGCGGACGGCTCCGAGGCCGGTGGCGAGCATCGCCAGGACCAGCACGGCACCCTGGATCACGCCCTGGGTACCGGCCGCGGCGCCGGTGGCGGCGACGTCCTGGTTGATGAACGACAGGAACACGGCGCCGGCCAGCGTCGCGCCGGGGTGGAGGCGTCCGCCGGACAGCGCGGCGCCGCCGAGGACCACCACGACGATCGTGGAGAGCTGGTAGACGTCGCCCAGCGACAGCGTCGGGGTGCCGATGCTGCCGACGAGCAGGACGCCGCCGATGCTGTACAGCAGCGACGCCACGACGTAGGTGGCCGCCCGGTACCGGCGTACGCCGACGCCCTGGTACCGGCTGGCCCGCGGGCTGGTGCTGGCGGCGGTGAGCCGCCGTCCGACCGCGGTGTAGCTGAGGATCACGCTGGTGAGCAGCACCAGGACCACCGACGCGAGCAGGATGTAGCTGATCCCGCGCCCGAACGTGGCCCCGGTGACGTCCTTCCAGCCGTTCGGTACCGCGAGGCGGTTGGCGCCGCCCGAGTACCAGATGCTCGCGAGCCCGGCCATGACCTGGCCGGTCGCGAGCGTCGAGACGAGCGGCGACAGACCGAGGTACTCGATCAGGAATCCGTTGACGACCCCGCAGAGCAGACCGGCCGCCAGCGAGTAGACCAGCGCGCGGCCGATCGACCCGTCGGCCTCCCCGGCCTGCTGGACGAAGATCACGCCCACGACCGTGACGACCGACGAGACGCTCAGGTCGATGCCGCCGGTGCCGATGACCAGCGACTGTCCCAGTGAGGCGATGACCAGCACACCGAGCAGCGGCGTCATCGTGGCCAGCCCGCCGAACGCGATGCTGCTGGGCCAGATGATCACGCTGACGACGAGCATCAGCAGGGCCACCACCCACGGCACCGCGACCGGTCCGCCGCGCCAGCGCAGGTCCGTCCACTTCGACCCGGCCGGCCGCTCCACCGTCTGACTAGTCATCGCCGCTCTCCCTCCGGTGAACCGCGGATCAGCTCTTGTACTTGCTGATCTGGTTCTCGACGGTCGGGAGCTCACGCAGGTGGCGGTCGAACCAGGAACCGGCGGCCGCTGCGGCGTAGTCCAGCGCGGTGACGTTGCTGTACAGCGTCATGTGGTCGGTGGCGGGGAGGACGACGAGCTCCTTCTTCGAGCTCGGGATCGCCTTGAACGCGGCGATCTCCTGGTCCCACATCGTGATGTCGTCGGCGTCGGCGACGATCATCATCACCGGCTTGTCGATCAGCCGCGGCGCGAACGTCGAGGCGTCGTACTCCATCAGCATCTCGAGCGACGCGACCGTGTTGCGGTGCTCGTGCCGGGGCGCCTGGGTGGCCTTGAGCTCGTTGAACACGGCCAGCACGTCGTTGTCGGGCCAGACCGAGAACGAGTCGTCGGGGTTGGCCGGCACGCCGGACATGGCCATGTAGCCGTACTCGCCGGTCTCGGTGCGCTTGGCCCGGTCTTCGGCGACGAACGCGTTGAGTTTGCGGAACCGGTCGGTCCCGTGCATCCGCCACATCGTCTCGTGACCGTCGATGACCGGGACGTTCGAGACGACGGCCTTCACCCGCGGGTCGGTGGCGCCGACGATCAGCACGTGGCCGCCGCTGTACGAGATGCCCCAGATGCCGATCCGGTCGGCGTCGAGCTCGGGCTGGTTGGACGCGAACGTGATCGCGTTCTTGTAGTCCTCGATCTGGTCCCACGGGTCGATGTGCTGGCGGGGCTCACCGGCGCTGGCGCCCATCCGGCGGTAGTCGAAGATCAGCGCCGCGAACCCCCGCTGAACGAACTCGGCGGCGTACTGCGGCTGCCGTAATTCCTTCACGTAGCACCAGCCGCCGGCCATCACGACGACTGGGAACGGGCCTTCGCCCTCGGGCAGGAGCAGGTCGCCGCGGACGGTTTCCCCGCCGCTGATGAACTCGATCTCACGCTGCGCCACAGCGGACCTCCAGTCAGTGGATGCGCGAAACAGACGTCCGGGAACGCGGATGTCTCGACGCCTCGGTACGGACCGCAGCGGGACGACGAATACGTGAAGCCGCTTCGGTGGGCGAAAAAGTAGCCTGGCTCACACGGGGTGTCAATCGCTGCTTCACAGTGAATCCCCGGTACCGGCATCCTTATCCGGTGAAAGCGCGCCATCCGCGCGTATGCCGAGGAGTGCCTACGGGTCGGCGCGAATCGACCAGCCACTCAGCGTGTAGGTGGACAGTGCCAACTACGTGCGGATTTACCGTGCGGAAACACGGCTGAAGCTTGATTTCCCTGGACGGACCGGGTCTTTTCGGGCGATCGTTGTGAGTCAGGATTAGTGATCTGAAGTCGAGCGCAGCCCGCGGCGGATCCTCGAGGCCGTGGACTGGGAGACGCCTAATTCGGCGGCGAGGGCGCGGGTGGAGAGGTCGGCGCGGTGGGAACCTGCTTCGACCTGGGCGTTCGTGATCGTGCGGGGGCCGCCGGGGCGAGGGAGGTCGGCGAGGGCGGCCAGCCGGCCGGCCGTGAAGCGGGCCCGCCAGCGGCCAACCAGCTGGGGCGTGACCCCGAGCTCGTCGGCGACCTGCCGGTTCGTCGCCCCGACGAGGCCGGCAACGGCGGCGGTCCGGCCCACGCCGCTGGGGCCGCCGCCGCCGGAACCGGCAGAACCCCCGGCACCGGCAGAACCACCAGAAGCGGCCACACCGCCGGAAGCCGCAGCACCACCGGAAGCCGCAGCACCACCGGAAGCCGCAGCACCACCGGAAGCCGCAGCACCGCCAGAAGGACCAGGAGCGGCATGACCCGCAGGACCTGCGGGAACGGCCGGGCCGCCAGAAGCCGCAGGACCGGCAGCGCCGCCGGGAGCAGGACCGGCAGGAGCCGCAGGAGCGGCCGAGCCGCCAGGACCGGCAGAACCATCGGGAGCAGGACCACCGGAGGCGGCGGGAGCCGCAGAACCGGGGGGAGCTGCGGGAGCCGCAGAACCGCCAGAACCGGCGGGAGTGGCGGGAACGCCAGAACCGGCAGGAGCGGCAGGAGCGGCAGGAGCGGCGCAGGCGAGCACGATTCGGCACCGTAAGGCGAGGCCCTGCGGAGTCGAGCGACGTCGCACCAAGCCTTCGAGCGCGGCCCGCTCGGCCGGGGTCAGCACGAGCGGAACCGTCGGGCGTCCGGTGCGAGCCATGCCCCGACGCTAGTCCTTCCTCCTGACTCACGAATCGGTTCAGACGAAACTACCGGGTGTGTACTCGCACTGTGCACTTCTGGTTTACATGCTATCAATCCAATCACTCAGCGCCATACCGAACTGACCCAAAGTAGTGGCACTCGGCGGCAAAAATACTTCGCGTCCACCGGGGCTTTCGTCCGCACGTCGACCGATCCCGGCCGCGCTCTCGTCACCGCGATCAGCGGCGTCACACGCCTCGGCACACGGAGCCGCCGCAGGCTGACCGCACCCCTCCGAGAGGCATACATATGACGACGCTGCTCGCACGCCTCACCGCCACGGTGGCGGTCCTGGTGGCCGCCGCGGTGACGCTGACCGCGACGCCGGCCCAGGCCGCCACACTGCCCGAATTCAGCACGTTCTACCTGATCAACAACGTGACCCACCAGTGCGCCGCTCGCCACCCCGGCGCCGGAGCACCCCGCCTCGAAATGCACGGGTGCACGTACACCCCCAACGAGGTGTTCCAGGTGCAGTCCGTCCGGGACGGCTTCTCCTGGCTCGTCTACGAGCCGAACGGCTACTGCCTGGCCTACGACGCTGACGCGTTCGGCGCCTTTGCCCTGCACGTCTGCAAGGACATCGTCTTCCGGGGATTCTCGTTCCCCGACGGGAACCTCAGCTGGCGGGTCGAGCCGGCCGGGCCCGGTCTCTACCAGATCTTCAACGCGGGCGGCCCCAAGCTCTCGCTGTACACGCCCGCCCTCACCGCCTTGCTGATGCAGTACCCGAACGTCAACGACCCGAACGCGGTCTGGCAGCTGCTACCGACGGACGCGATCTGATCAGGCCGCGTTGACCTTCGGCATGATCTCCTCGGTCAGCCGCTTGAGATCGTCCAGCGTCTTCGACGTCGGCACGTCCCGGAACGGAGGCCAGAGCAGCGGCATCGTCATGCCCGCGTCCCGGTAGCGCTTCAGCCTGTCCTCGATCTGCTGGGCGTTCCCGGCCAGCAGATTCGTGCCCTTGCCGGCCGGGCTCTGGTCCATCGGCTCGTCGGTGATGACGAACCAGATCATCGAGCACACGTCGAACCCCTCGGGCAGGCCCCGGCCCAGCTCCCCCAGCTCACGCTCGATCTCCCCCCGCCAGCGGGTGATCTCCTCGGGCGTGTCCTGGATACCGATCCAGCCGGCCAGGCCGTACTTCGCGATCCGCTTGGCCGCCCGCTGCGCGTCTTTCAGCCCGGAGAAGTAGATCGGCGGGCCGGGCTGCTGGATCGGCTTGTGGCCGAAGCCGGAGAGCGGGAAGTCCGCGAACTCGCCGTGGTACTCGAACAGCTCGTTCTGCCAGATGCCCTGCATGATCTCGATCGTCTCGCGCACGTGGCCGTGCCGGCGCGGGAACAGATGGGGCACCGAAGCCGCCGCGAACTCCTCGGGCATCCATCCCGAGCCGACCCCGACGTTGAGCCGGCCGTTCGACAGGTGGTCCTGGGTGGCGAGCTCGGCCGCGAGCACGCCCGGAGCGCGATACGGCGTGTCGATGATGCTCATGCCGATCCGGACCTTCTCGGTCTTCGCGGCCAGCCACGGGATCAGCGTCATGCCCTGGAACCACTTGCCGCGCGAGACGACCGGCATGCCCTTCGGGAACTCGGTCATCATGCCGAACGGGAACTGGAGCTCGGCCCGGTCCGAGGCCTCCGGGACGACGATCCGGTCGAGCGTCCACACGGAATCGAAGTCGAGGTCCTCGGCGAGCGCCGTCAGATCCTCGAGCTCCTTGACGGTCACGTTGTCGCGGAAGTTCGGAAGATACAGAGCGAGCTTCATGCGCTTACGGTGCTAGCTCTTCCTCAACCCGTTCACACCTGAATCTCAACGGATGCTCAACCCTCGCCCGGGCCGGGACCCCGGCCGTAGGTTGGGGCCATGAGGTCAGAGCGCATCGACGCCTCCGCGCTCCGCGCCTACCTCGATTGGCTGGAGCGGCGCGAGGGCCGCCCGTTCGCCGACCACGACGCGCTCTGGGCCTGGTCGGTGGAGGACCTCGACCGGTTCTGGCTCTCGATCGTCGACTACTACGCCGTCGCGTTCTCGGAGCCCTGGACCCAGGTGCGCACCGCCGACCCGATGCCGCACACCCGCTGGTTCACCGGGGCCCGCCTCAACTGGGCCGAACACGCGCTGCGACGGGGGGCCGACGAGAGTCCCGCGCTGCTCTGCGTCCGCGAAGGAAGTCCGGACGCGCGGGAGATCACCTACGCGAGCCTGCGGCGGTCGGTGGCGGCGGCGGCCGGCTGGCTGCGCCGCAACGGCGTGCGCCCGGGCGACCGGGTCTGTGCCTACCTGCCGAACACCGAGCACGCGGTGATCGCCTGCCTCGCCACCGCGGCGGTGGGCGCGACCTGGTCGTGCTGTACTCCGGACTTCGGTGCCGAAGGCACGATCGGACGCCTCGCGCAGCTCGAACCGAGCGTGCTGATCGCGGCGGACGGCTACCACTGGAACACGAAGGAGATCGACCGCACCGAGGTCGTCGCGCAACTGCGGGAGAACCTCCCGACCGTGCGGCAGTTCGTGAACGTCCCGTACCTGAACCGTCCGCACCCCGAGGGCGCGACACCGTGGGACGAACTCCTCGCCGAGGACGCGCCGCCGGAGTTCGCGCCGGTCGAGTTCTCCCATCCGCTCTGGGTGCTGTTCACGTCCGGCACCACCGGGTTGCCGAAGGGCCTCGTGCACGGCCACGGCGGAATCACGCTCGAAGGCCTGAAGTGGGCCGGGCTGTACTGCGGGCTGCGCCCCGGCGAGCGGATGTTCACCTACACCTCGACCGGCTGGGCGCTCTGGAACATGCAGCTCGGCGCGCTGACCCAGGGCGCCGCGATCGTGCTGTACGAGGGCAGTCCGGCCGGGGTGATCTGGGAGGTGGCGGACCGCACCCGGGCCGACGTGATGATGCTCGGCGCCGCCGTGATCGGCGCTTCCGTCCCACCGCGGGAGAAGCTGAGCCGGCTCCGCCACCTGCTCGTCAGCGGCTCGGCGCTGCCGCCGGCCGGCTACGACTGGGTGGCCGAGCACGTCGGCCCGGACGTGCGGGTCGATTCGACCAGCGGCGGCACGGACGTCTCCGGCGCGTTCGTCGGCTCCAACGAGTACGCCCCGGTCCGGCCGGGCCGGATCGGCGGACGCCTCGCCGGAGTCGACTGCGCCGCCTGGGACGACGACGGGGTTCCCGTCGTCGAGAGCGTCGGTGATCTGGTCGTGCTCCAGCCGATGCCGTCGATGCCGGTGCACCTGTGGAACGATCCGGACGGGCGGCGCTACACCGAGTCGTACTTCGAGACCTGGCCCGGCGTCTGGCGGCACGGCGATTGGGTGACGCTGCACGCCGACGGCAGCCTCACGATCCACGGCCGGTCGGACTCGACGCTCAACCGGCACGGCGTACGCCTGGGCAGCGGCGACTTCTACGACGTCCTCGAGACGATGCCGGAGATCGCGGAGACGCTGGTGATCGGCGTCGAGCAACCCGACGACGGGTACTGGCTGGGCCTGTTCGTGGTGCCGGCGCCCGGCTTCGGGCTGGACGACGCACTGAAGCGGAAGATCGTCTCCACGCTGCGCACCCGGCTGACCGCCCGGCACGTCCCGGACGAGATCGTCGAGGCGCCGGCCGTGCCGCACACGCTGACCGGCAAACGGCTCGAGGTCCCGATCAAGAAACTGCTGCGCGGCACCCCGCTGGAGAAGGCGGCGAACCCCGCGTCGGTCGATGACCCCGGGGTCCTGCGCTGGTACGCACGCTTCGCGTCGGATCGGCTGGGCTGACCGGTGCGGCTGGGTGCCACGCTGGTTCACTTGTCGGACGCTCCGCCGCCCGCCACCGCGCGCTGGGCCCGGCGGCTGGTGGACGCCGGTTTCGAAAGCTTGTGGACGCCCGAGATCATCGGGCGCGGGACGCTGGTGCCGGATCCGTTCGTGACGCTCGCCGTGGCGGCGACCGCGACCGAGGGCGTCGAACTCGCCACCGCGACCGTGCAGGTCCCGCTGCACCACCCGGCGGAGCTGGCGCACCGGGTCCTGTCGCTGCTGGCGGTGTGCGGAGACCGGCTGTCCCTGGGCCTCAGCCCGGGGTCGACGGCGACCGACTTCGGCCTGCTGGATCGCGACTATTCCACCCGCTTCGCTACTTTCCGGGAGAACGTTCCCCGGCTTCGCGCGCTGATCGAGGGCGGCTCCCTCGGCCCGCCGGTCTCCGCGCCGCCGCTGCTGCTGGGCTCGTGGGGCGCGAACGTCGACCGGGCGGCGCGGGAGTTCGACGGCTGGCTCGCGTCCGCGTACCGGCGGACGACCGACCAGCTCCTCGAGGCGCACGAGCGGTACCGGGCGGCCGGTGGGCGGCGGGCGATCGTGTGCGCGCTCCCGGTGACCGACCTCGGGTCCACCGCGGTGGCCCTCCGTCGCTACGCCGAGGCCGGTTTCGACGACGCGGTGGTGCTGATCGAGCCCGGCGGACCGGAGCCTGCTGAGGTCAGAGCGCTTTTCCCGTAGGTGGGTTACGGTCGGCGGACGCGGCAATGAGGCCGCATCGGGTGGGAGCGGCCATGGCACCGGGGACCTTGCTCGTGGTGGACGACGACAGCCGCGTCCGTACCGTGGTCTCCTGGCAGCTCGAGTCCGAGGGCTACGACGTGCGCGTGGCCGCCGACGGCAACACCGCCTGGCGCAGCATCGTCGACGAGCGGCCCGATCTCGTCGTCCTCGATCTGTCGTTACCCGGGCTGGCCGGGCTGGACCTGCTCCGCCGGCTCCGGGAGAGCGGTGACCGGACGCCGGTCGTCGTCCTGTCGGGCCGCAGCGGTGAGGGCGACCGGATCCTCGGGCTCGACCTCGGCGCCGACGACTACCTGGTGAAGCCGTTCTCCCCCGGTGAGCTGGCGGCGCGGGTCCGGTCGGTGCTGCGGCGCACCGGCGGGATCCCACCGGTCGCGGTGGCACGGTCGGGGCTGCGGATCGACCCGGCCAGCCGCGAGGTGGAGCTCGACGGAGAGCCGGTGCCGCTCACCGCCCGCGAGTTCGACCTGCTCGCGTTCCTCGCCGGACACCCCCGGCACGTGTTCACGAGGGCGCAGCTGCTCGAGCAGGTGTGGTCCAGCTCGACCGGCTGGCAGAGCGAGGCCACGGTGACCGAGCACGTCCACCGCTTACGGCACAAGCTCGGCCACCGCTTCCTGGTCACGGTTCGCGGCGTGGGCTACCGGCTCGAACCATGACGTCGCTCGACCACGCGGACGCGGTCGGCCTGCTGGCCCGGCAGACCGAGATCCTCGAGCAGATCGCGGCCGGGGGTGCGCTGAGCGGTGTGCTCACCGGGATCGCGACCACGTTCGAGGACCTCGTGCCGGGCTGCTGCTGCTCGGTGCTGCTGCTGGACGGCGGCACGCTCCGCCACGGCGCGGCTCCGTCGCTGCCGGCCGCGTACTCGTCGGCGATCGACGGCCTCTCGATCGGTGAGTACGCCGGTTCCTGCGGAACCGCCGCCTACACCGGACGGCCGGTCGTCGCGGTCGACGTCCGCCTCGACGTGCGCTGGGAGAGCTACCGCTCGCTGGCCGACCAGTTCGGCCTGCGGGCCTGCTGGTCGACGCCGATCAGCGGACGCGACGGCATCACCGGCACGTTCGCGGTCTATCACCCCAGCCCGCACCGCCCGACGCCGCGCGAGACGCATCTCGTCGAACGTCTGACGCACCTGGCGTCGGTCGCGATCGACCACGACCGGCTGCTGGGCGCGCTGACCGAGAGCGAGGAGCGGTTCCGGCGGGCGTTCGAGGACAACGCGGTCGGCATGGCGCTGGCGACGCGGGACGGTCGCGTCACGCGGGTGAACCGGGCGATGCGCGCGCTGCTGGGCCGGTCGCTGATCGGCGCCGGTCTCGACGAGCTGTTCACCCGCCGCGGTGGCACCGACCGGCAGGACCAGTACGAGGCCACGGCACGGGCCGCGGACGGCCGGATCCTCGATCTCGCGATCGCGGTCTCCCCGATCCAGGATCACGCGCTGTCGGTGAACGTCCTCGACGTCACCGGCAAACGCGCCGCCGAACGGGAACGCCGCCGGCGGGTGGAGGCCGAGCTGGCCCAGCACGCCGCGGAGGCCGCCAACCGGGCCAAGACCGACTTCGTGTCCGCGCTCGGCCACGAGCTGCGCACGCCGCTGCAGGCGATCACCGGGTTCACCGAACTGCTCGGCACGCTCGACCTGGACCGCGACCGGCGGACGGCCGCGCTGGACCACATCTCCGCGGCCGCCGGGCACATCCTCGCGATGGTCAACGACGTGCTCGACGTCGCCCGGATCGAGGCGAACGTGCTACCGCTCACCGTCACCGCCGTGCCGCTGGAGCCGGTGGTGGCAGACGTGCTGGCCATGCTCGAACCGCTCGCCGCGGCCGAGCGGGTCGGCCTCCGCGTCTCCGCCGGTGCGCCCGCCGATCTGCTCGGGGACAAGCGGCGGATCCGGCAGGTGCTGCTCAACCTGGCCGCGAACGCGGTCCGCTACAACCGGGCGGACGGCACCGTCGTCCTCGGCTGGACCGTCCACGACGGACAGGCCCGGATCACGGTGCGCGACACCGGGCCGGGCATGGCGGACGAATACCTGGACCGGTTGTTCGTCCCGTTCGACCGGCTCGGTGCGGACTCCGAAGAGGGCGTCGGTCTCGGGCTGCCGCTCGCGCGGGGGCTGACCGAGGCGATGGGGGGCAGCCTCGACGTGTACAGCGAACTCGGGCAGGGCACTACGGTCACTGTCCGACTGCCGTTGGCGCAGCCGCGGTAGCCGCGCGCCGACGCAGTTCCCGAGCCAGTCGCTGAGTCACCAGGGAGTACCCGTTGCTTCGCCGCTACGCCGCCATTGGCGCGGTCTCCCTGCTCGTGCTCGCCGGCTGCAGCGACGGGGGTGAGTCCGAACCCCGGCGCTCCCCGGCACCGTCCACACCGAAGTCGGCCGCCCCGAGCCCGTCGCCGCGGGCCGCCTTCGATCCCCCGACGCGCTTCGGTCCGCAGGGCGCCGCGCTGCCGGCCGAGGCGAGCGAGAACACGATCGGCGGGGGCGACGCCCCGGTGCGGCCGCTTCCGGTCACGCTGCACCGCACCACCGCGTTCATCGCGTCGACGACGGCGTTGCTGGCCGTCGACACGATCACCGGCCGCACGCTGGCGACGATCGCGCCGACGGCCGGCACGACCCAGGCCCCCACCGGCACGACCCCGGGCGGCACCGACCCCGCCCGGACCGACGCCGCCCGGGCGCCGCTCGTCTGGACGGACAACGGGCGTGCCACCGTGCTGGCCACGTTCGTCGTCGACCGGCCGGCCAAGGGAACGCAGAAGGCCGGGCGCGCGATCGAGATCGTGGCGGTCGACGCCGAGACCGTCAAGTCGCTGTGGACCGCGCAGGTGGAGGCACCCGCCGGGCTCGACCAGGGCTACGCCGGGCTGGCCGCCGACCCGATCGGCGTCGACGCCGGCACGCTGGCCGTCGGCGTCACGTACCAGACCGCTCAGGGCGTGGTCGCCGTCGACCTGGCGACCAAGCAGGCCCGCTGGTCGCGTGCCGACTTCCGGCCCGGCGTGGTGACCTCGGGCGTCGTCGTCGGTGCGACCGGTGACCCGCTCTCCGACCCCTCGTCGGTGCTGGCCCTGGATCTCGCCGACGGCAAGCAGAAGTGGTCGGCGCTGCCCGGCTCCCAGCAGCTGATCGTGTCGTCCGTGGGACCGGCCCTGCTGATCGCCACCGGCAAGAACTACGGCAGCGGCGACACCCTGGTGGCCTCTCTCGACGTCGCCACCGGGAAGGTCAGGGACCGGTCCGCGGCCGACTACAGCAGCGTGCGGTGCCAGTTCGACGGCAAGGACGTGACCGTCTGCGGGCGGTCCGGGTGGGCGGTGGGACTCGACTCCACCACCGGGAAGACGCTGTGGGAACTGCCGGACCGGGCCGGCACCCGGGTGGCGCCGCGGATCGCCGCGGCCTGGCACGGCGCGGTCTACGGCACCACCGACAACGGCCCGGTCGTGCTGGACGCCCGCTCCGGGAAGGACCGTGAGATCGCCCCCGGCCTGGCGCCGCTCGTCGTCAACGAGTACGTCGGGATCGGACTGCCGCCGAACGGCGGCGAGGGCGTCCGCGCCTACCCGGCCGCCCAGTAGCGACGGGGAATGAACGCCCTCACAACGGGTAGTCCGCTGATGACAGGCCGCAACCGGGGCGTCCCAGTCGGACGTGAGGCGGCGCCCCGCAGCGGCGGGGCGCCCTGCGAGAGGAGCACACCATGTCGCAGTCACCCCCACCGATCGGTCACCCCGAGGTCGTGGACGTCACGGACGTCCCGGCCGGCGAGTCCACTGAGGTCACCGGCGCCCGGACGGGCCGGCGCAAGGGCCGGGCGGGCGTCGCCGGCCTGGCCGGAGCCGCGGCCGTCGCCGCGGTGACCGCGGTGGTCCGGCGGAAGCGCCGAAAGGCTACCCCGCCGCCGCGCTGGTACCGCCGCTGACCGGAGCGGCCGGCCCACGGAAACAGGGCGACCAGCGCTCCGAATGCGAAGCCCTCGGCGCTCACCAGGCCGTGCCCGTTGGCCTGGAGGAACCAGAGCGCCAGCCCGGCGACCGGAACCGCCAGCGCGAGCAGGCGCAGCCGGATCGCCGGGGCGACGCCGCGCGGCGGGTGGAGCAGCACGTCATCGGGCCCTCTTTTCGAACACTGTTTGAATCGTGCCGGCCGAGCGTAGCAACCGGCGTCCCCCTTTTCAAACGGTGTTTGAAATCGGCTACGCTGACGGCGTGAAGCTGAGCCGGGAGCTGATCGTCGACGCCGGGATGCGGGCGTTCGCCGAGCGCGGGTACGCCGGGATGTCCATGCGGCAGATCGCCGACGCCCTGGACGTCCACGCCGGATCGCTCTACTACCACGTCAAGAACAAGGAACAGTTGCTGGCGATGCTGGCCGACCGGGTGGCCGGCGAGGCCTACGACGCCGGAGCGGCGGCGCTGGCCTCGCTCCCGCCAGAGGCGTCCTGGGAGGAGCGGGTCGGAGCGCAACTCGCGGCGCTGCGGACGAGCCTGCGGGCGCGGGCCGGGGCCCCGGCGCTGCTGGCCGCCAGCCCGGCGCTGCTCACCCCGGCCGCGCTCGCGCTGATGGAACGGCTGCAGCAGACCCTCGACGCAGCCGGGGTTCCGGCGGCGGACCGCGGGGTGGCCGCCGACACGCTGCTGAGTTACGTCACGGGGTTCGTGCTCCAGGAACAGAGCGATACGGCGTCCCCGCCCGACGCCCGGGCCGCGGCCGGCCTCGCGGCGGCGTATCCGCTGACCGTGGCCGGCAGTGGCTCCGATCCGGACACGATGTTCCGGAGCAGCGTCCGGGTGCTCTGCGCGGGCATCGCGACGCTGATCGGGCCGGCGAGGTAGACCGCCGGGCGGCCGATGGTCAGTGGCGGGACCAGCGGGAGTAGCGGGCCGGCAGCAGGACGTGTTCGACCGGGGCGAAGCCGGCCGGTGCGCCGGTCGTACGCCAGGTGCCGGGCGGCCGGTCGGCCGGAAGCCACTCGGAGCGCCAGATGCCCAGCGCGGTGTCGAGCTCGGCGAGGTGGCGCTGCAGGTCGTCGGTGACCGGCGTGCGCAGGTGCTCGGCCCACAGGTGCACGCGCAGGTCCGTCACCGCGGGCCCGGTCGTGACCAGCGCGCAGGTCAACTCGCTGTCGGTGCCGACCATGGACCGGCTGAAGAAGTTGGCGGAACCGATGCTGGCGAAGACGTCGTCGATCAGCATCAGCTTGGTGTGCACGGTCAGGTCACGGACGCGGTACATGACGACGTTCTGCCGCGCGGACTCGGGAAGCCGGTTGATGACCTGGCGGCGCAGGTCGCGGGTGATCACCGGCCGGACGGTGCTGTCGCCCCCGTCGGCCGGGTCCCGGCGCCCGGACCCGACCAGGATCACTTTCACCCCGCGGCCGGCGGCGGCGCGCAGTTCGCCGAACAGCTCGTAGTGGCGGTTGCCGCCGGGCGATTCATGGAAGTATTGATCTTCCAGGTAGATGTACCGCCGGGCCGCCTTGATCGCGGTGATGAGCGTTTCGTAGACCTCGTAGGTGCCGGTCCGCACCACTGCGGGCGTGCGCATCCGCACCCATCCCTCGCGGCGGTACACCCGCCACGGGCGGTAGGAGCGCAGTACGCGTAACGCGACGCCGGGCGTCGGCTGCGGGGACTGCTCGGGAACCGGCGGCACGGTGCGGGGCGCGTCGGCCGGGTTGAGCACGGTGGCACCGCCCCGCGGGTAGGTGAACCAGCGGCCGGGAAGAAATCGCGGTGGCAGCTTGGCCGCGTTCTCCCACCGGGCCCGGAAGACCTCCCCGACCCGCGCGGCGGCCGGTCCGGTCAGCCGCGCGGCCGCGTCGTGCCATCCCCACCGGTGCGGCCCGAGCCGGAGCCGGTCGTGGGGCTTGGCGTCCCAGCGGCTGGGTATCAGGTCGAGGCCGCCGACGAACGCGGTCACGGCCCCGCCGATGCTGAACACCACCAGCTTCTGGTGGTTGGAACCCAGCACCGGCCCGGACCAGTCCAGCAGGACGCGGTTACGCAGCGGCGGTTCGGCGACGTCCCGGGTGGTGGGCTGCCAGCCACGCATCGCGCGCGCGGCGACCACGTTGGCCCGGAACGGCCCGAACGGCAGCCACGGCACACCCCCGGAGTACTCGGCCGCGCTGAGCACCACCCGGACGTCGGCCCCGTCGACCGCCTTCTCGGCCAGCGCGTCGGTGAACGGACGATGGTCGGGGTCGGTGCCCGCCCGGCCGGTCAGATCCAGGGCCGGGTCGGCCGAGTAGCTGGCGATGTAGACTGCGTCGCCGGGCCCGACCCGGTCGAGCAGCTCGGCCAGCTCGCGGAAGTAGGTGATGCCGTCGACGATCGGCTGCCAATCGGAATCTTCCAGGAGCGTCGGGCAGGCCTCGGTCGACGGCGGGAAGAACCGCGCCACCAGCGCCTCCACCGAGGCTTGCGCGTCGTCGACGTCCGAGGTCACGCGGGAATACTAACGAAGGGACGTTTCACGGTTCATCGACGATTTCGCCACCCAGCTCGTCCCGGAAGGTCTCGCAGTCCCGCGGCTGGTCGCAACCGACCACCCAGTTGTGGCCGACCAGCCGCCGCCCGCCGTAGAGGTGGTGCAGCTTGCTGACGTCGACCATCGCGTCGTTGTGGTCCCGGTAGGTGGAGAGCGTGAGCTTCCCGCCGTCGCAGGTGCCGCGTTCGCGCGCCACGTCGCCGTCGCCGACGATCGTCGGGGAGCAGCCGAGGTCCGCGGCCAGCTGTACGACGGTGTCGTAGGTCCGATTCCGGTGCGGCCAGTGGAGCACGAGCAACGTCCCGGCGACGCCGCCGAGCACGCCGCACAGCGCCGAGGCGACGACGACCCCTAACCAGAACCTGCGGCCCGATGGCATGGGACGACACGGTATACGCTCGGCGCGGCCCAGGTGCTGTGCTCGTGGAGGTGTGTCGTCGACCGGTGTCCGTGCGGCTCCCGCCGGGAGTACGGCGAGTGCTGCGAGCCGTTTCACCTCGGCGGCGCGGCCCCGACCGCCGAGGCGCTCATGCGCTCCCGCTACAGCGCGTTCGCCCGCGGCCTCGCGCCGTACCTGCACCGGACCTGGCACCCCTCGACGCGTCCCGATCGCGTCGACCTGGACGCCGGGACGACGTGGCGCGCGCTGCAGATCGTCGACACCGTGGACGGCGGCCCGGACGACGCGACCGGCGTGGTGGAATTCCGTGCGATCGCGCGGACGGCCGACGGCGAGCGCCGGGTGCAGCACGAGCGCAGCTCGTTCACCCGGGTCGACGGTCGATGGCACTATCTGGACGGCGGGACCGGTCCGCTGGTGCGCTAGCGCGGTGTCGCCCGCTGACGGCGACCGCGAGCCCGAGCACGCCGAGCGTGACGCCCGCCGACACCAGGCTGACCGCGGACCGCTCGAGGAAGTACGGCGCGACGCCGACCTGGTAGCCGTAGATCCCGTCCCCGGGGTGGTAGCCGGCCAGATCGGCCACGACGTGGATCATCAGATCGACCAGCAGCAGCGTCAGCGGCGGCAGCACCGCCAGCAGGACCCAGCGCCACCGCGCGTCCCGGCGGAACACCAGGGCGGCGGCCACCCCGGCGGCGGAGAGCACGAGCAGCGGTGCCGCCACGTCGACGAACAGGCGCGGCGCCAGATACGCGTAGGTCCAGTAACCCTCGAATTGGCTCCGTACCACCGGGGCGGTGACCACGGTGGCGAGCAGCGGCAGCCACCGCACCACCCGGCCCGGCCGGCCCGGCACGGCCAGTGCGAGCACGCCGAGCGCCGCGTGCGGCACGAGCGCGACCAGCGAGGGCACGTAGCTGTCGGACCACGGCTCGGCACCGACGGCACCGCACACCACGATCCCGATCGGTTTCGCCACCACGACGATCCCGAGCGCGGACGCGATCAGCCGGCGGCACCAGCGGCCCGACCCGGCGGCGAACGCGGCGGTCGCGGCCAGCCAGACGATCCAGGCGAACGCGGCCGGGGTGTGCACCGGCCCGTACGGATGACCACCGGAGTAGTTGATGGTCTGGGGCGCGAGTTCGATCACCATTAGCCAGCCCGCGGCCAGCACCGATCCGGCGGCCAGCGCCAGCACCGCCGCGAGCTGGACGCCGCCCGGCAACCCGGACGCTCCGCGCGCCCGCAGGTGCTGCCGGAGACCACCGGCCAGCACGTCGGCGGCGTCGCGGGGGGTGGGCCGGTGCCGGCCGGTGCCGGTCGTGTCGAGGTAGGTGTCGACGAGTTCGTCGCCGCGCGCAGCCCGGTAGGCCGCGGGATACGCCCGCAGGAGCCGCCGGTACCGCCGCTCCAACCGCCCGCTCGCGCCGTGCTCCTGCTCGCTCGCGCCGTGGTCCGGCCCGCTCATGCGATGCCCCCCGCCGCGGCCGGGCGCGCTTTCCATCCGGACGCGCGCAGGCGGGCCGCGGCGGCGTCGAGGTTCCGGCGCATGCGTTCGGTTTCGGCTCCGAGCGCGTCCAGCCCCTCGTCGGTGAGGCGGTAGTAGTGGCGGAGCCGCCCGTCGACGACCTCGTCGCGATCGGGGGCGACCAGGCCGTCGTCGGTGAGCCGGTCGAGGGCACCGTAGAGCGTGCCCGGGCGCAGCGTGATGCGCCCGCCGGACAGCTCGGCGACCTCGGTGATCAGCCCGTACCCGTGCAGCGGTTGCCGGGCCAGCGCGGTGAGGATCAGGAACGTCGGTTCCCGCAGCGGCGTCGTCATGGCGCCAATGTATCGGTAACCAAGATATACCGCTACCGAGGCCTTTCAACGGCGCCGGACGGCCGGAGCGTCCGGCTCCGGCCACCCGGGCCCGGACGCCGGCGCAGGTACCACTCGGCCAGCAGCAGGTTCGGCACCCAGGCGAGGAACGGCATGAGCGGATACGCGCGGTCGAACGCCAGGGTCTCGTCCACCCCGGCCGCGACCTGCGCGGGGATCAGCACGGCGAGCCAGAGCCGCAGCGTGACCGCGGCATAGGTGAGCGCGAACGTCCGGATCGCCCACCGCCGGTGGGTGACGAAATCTCGCCGGCGGGCCGCGGCCCGCGCCGCCACCGCGCAGCCGGTCCAGACGACGGCGAGCAAGCCGAATCCCACGACGCCGATCGCGCCGGCGACGTTCGTGGTCGCGAGCACGGCACCGGCCGGTCCGGCGACCAGGATCGCCCCGATCGTGATCCGGCCGGCCCAGCGGTGCAGACGCGGCACCCGGGCCCGGATCCGGCTGGAGAGCTGGATCGGCGAGAGCAGCAGCGCCAGGCCACCGAACGTGATGTGCAGGTGGAACGCGACCTGCACCAGGTGCGGCCGGTCGACGTAGTTCGCCGCGATCGTGCCGTTGGACGCCATCTCCTCGAGCGAGAGGACGAAGTACGGCAGCGGGGCGATGATCGCGATGGCGACCGCGCTCAGCGCGATCCAACCGCGGGTGACGCCGCGGGCGAGGCGGCGGGGCCGGTCCGATCGGAGGGTCATGCGACCAGGCTCCGATCCGGAGGTCGTGCGCGGCGAGCCCCTGCGGCGTGATCGCGGATCACCCGCGAGGGTGATCCGTCGTACCGCGATCACCGGCGAGAATGGGCTGTGCGCTCCTTCCGGCCACGTCGTCCGAACGTCCAGGCTCTCGACCTGTGGCTCGCGGCCGGGCTTGCGGTGGCCTCGGTCGTCGGCACCCTGCTGGTCCCGACCGCATGGCCCTACCGCCCGGCCGACGGGCTCGCGGTCGCGCTGGTGGTCGTCGCCGCGCTCAGCCTGGTGTGGCGATCGGCTCCGGTGGGGGTCGCGATCTCGTCGCTGTGCCTGGCCGTGAACGCGATGTTCGGGTTCACCGTCCAGATCGTTCAGTGGTGCCCGTGGATCGCGCTGTTCAGCTGTTTCGCCGTCGGCGGGCTCCGGCTGCGTGCGGTGGGCGTGACCTCCTGCGCCGTCGCCGTCGGCAGCTACCTGGTCTTCGACCGCGGTCCGGTCGACGCCGCCGACCTGACCAGCATCGCGATGTGCTTCCTGATCGCGACGATCGGCGGCGAGGCGGCGCGGTCGCGACGGGCGGCGGCCGCGGCCGAGCGCTCCCGCAGCGAACTCCTCGCCCGCGAACAGGTCGAGCTGGGCCGCCGGATCCAGCTCGAGGAACGCGGACGGCTGGCCCGGGAACTGCACGACGCGCTCGGTCACAGCGTCAACGTCATGACGCTGCAGGCCGGGGTCGCCCGGAAGGTGTTCGGCACCAACCCGGAGTTCGCCCGCGAGGCGTTGACCAGTATCGAGACGACCGGCCGGGAGGCGCTCGGCGAACTCGACCAGGTGCTGGAGGTGCTGCGCCCGGGAGAACCCGCCGAACCAGCCGAACCGCCCGAACCCGCCGAACCCGCCGACCTCGCCGAACCCGCCGACCTCGCCGAACCCGCCGACCTCGCCGAACTGGCCGAGCGGATCCAGGCGACCGGCCGGCGCGTGACGCTCGACGTCGAGCCGGTCAACCTCTCCCCCAGCGGGCACCGCGCCCTCTACCGGATCGTCCAGGAAGCGCTGACGAACGCGGTCCGGCACAGCCGGTCGGGCCGGATCCGGGTCACCGTCGGGCGGGCCGGGCCGGAGGCCAGGATCGAGGTGTTCAACGAGGGTTCCGGCTTCCCGCCTGCGGCGCCGGGCCGCGGGCTGGCCGGGATGCGCGAACGCGCCCGCCTGGAGGGCGGCTCGTTCCGAGCCGGTCCGGTCGAGGGCGGGTTCCGCGTGGTGGCGACGCTACCCGGGCGGACGCCGTGAGCCCGGGCGTGTCGGTCCTGCTCGCCGACGACGACGCGGTGGTACGCGGCGGCCTACGGGCCCTGCTCGACGCCGAACCGGGTATCACGGTCGCGGGCGAGGCGGCGACCGGCACCGAGGCCGTGCGGGAGGCTCGCCGGTCCGCACCCGACGTCGTGCTGATGGACGTGCGCATGCCCGGGCGGGACGGCGTCTGGGCGACCGGCGAGATCGTGCGCTGGCCCGAGCCGCGCCCGCGCGTGCTGATCCTGACGACGTTCGACCTCGACGACATCGTGGAGGAGGCACTCGCGGCCGGCGCCGACGGGTTCCTGCTCAAGCGGTCGACGCCCGAGCAACTGGTCGACGGCATCCGGGTGGTCGGCGCCGGTGACGCGCTGGTGGCTCCGCAGGTCACCCGGCGTCTGCTGGCGACGCTGGCCCGCCGTCGTCCGCCCGACCGGGACCGGCTGGCGCTGCCGGATCCGCTGACCGAGCGGGAAGCCCAGGTGCTGCGTGCGCTGGCCGAGGGGCTGTCCAACGCGGAGATCGCCGGCGTGTTCCACCTCTCGATCGAGACCGTGCGCACCCACCTGAAGCGGATCCTCACCAAGCTGAGCGTCCGCGACCGGACCCAGGCCGTCGTCTGGGCCTACCGGACCGGGTTCCTCGAGCGTTGAAACCCGGCCGCCCGGCCGGGGCGAACTAGCCCGCAGCCCTTGACGGCACCCCCGTCGGTGGTTAGTTTCCTCGAATCGATAAGAAAGTTTCCTATCGATTCATCCGAGCCGCGGAACGGGAGGGCGACACCAGGTGTCCGGAAGCCCCAGCGCCCTGCGCTTTCTCAACGACCGCGCCGCACTCGAGGCGCTCCTGCAGCACGAGGCGATCACCCGCGCGCAGCTCGAGGCCCTGGTCGGCCTGTCGAAGCCGGCCACGGCCCAGTTGCTGAGCCGCCTGGAGAAGGCCGGCCTGGTCGAGCGCCTGGGCCGGCGCGAGGTCGGGCCCGGCCCCCGCGCCCAGCTCTGGGGCCTGAAGGCCGACGCGGGGTTCGCCGCCGGCGTCGACGTCACCCGTCAGGGCATCGACGTCGAGATCGCCGACCTGCGCGGCAACACCGTCGCCCAGCACCTGGCCCCGGCCCCGGCCGGCACGACGTCCAGCGCGGCGACCGCGCCCGGCCCCACGCCCGGCTCCGGGCCCGGCCCCACGCCCGGCTCCGGGCCTGGGCCGACGCCCGGCTCCGGGCCCGGGGCCGCGCTCGGGGCGGCGCTCGCCGAGGCCTGCGCCCAGGCCGGGATCAGCGTCGACCGCCTGGCCCACGTCGCCATCGGCACTCCCGGATCGGTCGATGCGGTCAGCGGCCGGCTCCGGTACGCGTCGGACGTGCCGGCCTGGACGAACGTGAACGTTCTGCAGGCGATCGGCGCCGTCCTCGACGTCCCGTTCACGATCGAGAACGACGTCAACCTCGTCGCGCTCAACGAGATGGCTCGGGGCAGCGCCCAGGACGTGCGGGACTTCGTCCTGCTCTGGATCTCGGAGCGCAGCGTCGGCTCGTCGGTGGTGGTGCACGGCGGGCTGGTCCGCGGAGCCACCCTCGGCGCCGGTGAGCTCGGCTTCACGCCGGTTCCCGATCTGGCCCGCGAGCCGCTGCCCGGCGTCCACCGCTTCGGTGACCTGCTGGCCAATTCCGCCCTGCTGACGCTGGCCGGATCCCACGGACTGCAGGCCGTGGGAGCGGTCGACGCGGTCCGGCAAAGTCTCGGGCGCGACGGCGGGTTCCTCACCGACCTGGCCCGCCGGATCGCGGCCGGTCTGGCCGCCGTGGTCAGCATCCTCGACCCGGAACTGATCGTGCTGGGCGGCGCGGTGTGCAGCACCGGCGGTCCGGCGCTGCGCGCGGCGATCAGCGACGCGCTGGCCGAATTCGTCGAGCCCCGGGTCCGCATTCTTCCCGGCCGCCCCGATTCCGACTCGGTCCGCGCCGGCGCGGTCCAGGCCGCTCTGGTGCACGCCCGCGAGCACTACTTTTCCGCCGGCTCCTCACTCGGCGATTCCTGACTTACCGAACCCCCCGGAGAACCAGATGAAGAGATCTGTCCGAGCGATCACCGCCGCCGTGGCCGCGGTACTCGCGATCAGCGCCTGTTCCGGAACCGGCGGAGACAAACCCGGGGTCGGGGACGCCCCCGGCTCCGACGACAAGGTGACGCTCACGGTCTGGAGCGGATTCGCCGACCAGGAACTGGCCGCGCTCGACTCCGCACTGAACGGATTCCACCAGCAGCACCCGAACATCACGATCAAGAGCGAGGGCAGCCAGGACGACGACAAGATCTCGCAGGCCGTCCGGGGTGGCACCGCGCCCGACGTCGCGATCTCCAGCAACGCCAACGCGCTCGGCCAGTACTGCAAGACCGGCGCGTTCCAGGACCTCAAGGGCTACCTGGACCGGGACAAGGTCGACCTGAGCGTCTTCCCCCAGGCCGTGCGCGACTACACCGAGTACGACCAGGTGCGCTGCGCGATGCCGCTGCTGTCCGACGCCTACGGCCTCTACTACAACAAGAAGCTGTTCGCCGAAGCCGGCCTCACCGCACCGCCCAAGACGATGACCGAGCTCGCTGCCGCCGCCAAGAAGCTGACCAAGTTCAGCCCCGACGGGTCGATCGCGGTGGCGGGATTCGTGCCGACGCTCGGCTTCTACAACAACCGGGTCGACGTCTGGGCGCCGCAGTTCGGGGCCGAATGGCAGGACTCCGACGGCAAGTCGAGCCTCTCGTCGAGCCCCGGGTGGACGAACCTGTTCCAATGGCAGAAGCAGCTGACCGACTTCTACACCGCGAAGAAGCTGACGGCGTTCACCGCCGCCGCGGGGCAGAAGTACTCGCCGGACAACGCGTTCCAGACCGGCAAGATCGCGATGATGTTCGACGGTGAGTTCCGCACCGGGTTCGTCGACTCGCAGGCCCCCGACCTCTCGTACGGCACCGCGCCGCTCCCGGTGGCCGACGACCGCGCCGACACCTACGGCAGCAGCGACGTCGGCGGCAACATCGTCGGCATTCCGAAGGGCGCCAAGAACGCCGGCGCGGCCTGGGAACTGATCAAGTACCTGACGACCGAGACCAAGCCGCTCGTCTCGCTGGCCAACGGACTGAAGAACCTGCCGACGACCACCGAGGCGCTCAAGTCGCCGGATCTGAAGTTCACCGGCAACCTCGCGCCGTTCCTCGACATCTACACGAACCCGCACTCCAGTTCGCTGCCGACCACACCCAACGGGGGCGCCTACCTGAAGACGACCCTGGACTTCGCGGTGAAATGGCAGACCGGCGGCGTCACCGACCTGAAGAAGGGTCTGAAGGACGCCGACAAGCAGATCGACGACGACCTCGCTTTGCAGAAATGACGGTACTGACCCGAGCAGCGGCGGCGCCGGTCACGGCGCCGCCCCGCCGCCGAAGCACGCACCGCCGGCTCGTGGTCCTGGCGTTCATGTCGCCGTGGCTCGTCGGGTTCAGCGTCTTCTTCGTCTACCCGCTGCTCTCGACGCTCTACTACAGCCTGACCAGCTTCGATCTGATCAACAACCCGGTGTTCGTCGGCGCGCGCAACTACGTGTTCCTGTTCACCAAGGATCCGCTGGTCCGGATCTCCGCGCGCAACACCGCGTATCTGGTGGTCGCCATCACCGTGGGCCGGGTGGGCTACGGGCTGCTGACCGCGCTGGTGCTGAGCAAGCTCAAGAGCCGGGCCGGCGGCGTCTTCCGGACGCTGTTCTACCTTCCGTCGCTGGCTCCGCCGGTGGCCGCGGCGCTGGCGTTCGTCTTCGTGTTCAACCCCGGCACCGGGCCGGTGAACAAGCTGCTGAGCCTCGTCGGCATCAAGGGACCGCTCTGGTTCAACGACCCGTCGTGGGCCAAGCCGTCGCTGACCGTGCTGGCGCTGTGGGCCTCGGGCGAGGTCATGGTGATCCTGCTGGCCGCGTTGCTGGACGTGCCCACCGACTACTACGAGGCCGCGTCCCTCGACGGTGCCGGCCCGATCAAGAAGTTCTGGCACATCACGCTGCCGTCGATCTCGCCGGTGCTGCTGTTCGCGATCATCAACTCGATCATCGTCGGGCTGCAGTACTTCACCGAGGCCACGGTGGCCGGCGCGGTGGCGTCCGGATCGTCGGACGCCGTCGGCAACGTCGCCTCGCTCGGTTACCCCGACAACTCGACGCTGACGTTCCCGATGTGGCTGTACGAGCGGGGATTCCACTCCTACAACATGGGCTACGCCTCCGCGATGGCCACCGTGCTCTTCGGTGTGTCGGTGATCTTCACCGTGGTGCTCGTCCAGCGGCTGCGGGCGACGGCCGGCGGGCAGGAGGACTGATGAGCGCACGAGTGAGTTCGGCCCTGGCCTGGTGCGGGCTGCACGCGGTGGCACTGGCGATGGCCGTCGGCTTCCTGGCGCCGCTGCTGTTCCTGCTCCTGACGTCGGTGATGACCGACCAGCAGGCGCTGACCAGCGACCTGTGGCCGCACGAGTGGCAGTGGAGCAACTTCGTCACGGTGTTCCGGAAGGCCCCGCTGGTCGGCTACTTCGCCCACAGCCTGCTGTACTCGGTCACCGCGACCGCCGCGATGCTGATCTCCAGCATCCCGGTGGCCTACGCGCTGGCCAAACTGCGGTGGCGGGGCCGGACCTGGGCGTTCTACCTGGTCATCGTGGCCATGCTGCTGCCGCCGCAGGTCATCGCCGTGCCGATGTACGTGATGTGGGCCAAGCTGGGGCTGACCGGATCGCTCTGGCCGCTGATCCTGCCCAACCTGTTCGGCGACGCGTTCAGCATCTTCCTGCTGCGTCAGTTCCTGGTCGCGATACCGCAGTCGTACATCGACTCCGCGCGCATCGACGGCGCCTCGGAGCTCGGCGTGCTGCTGCGGATCGTGGTGCCGATGGCCCGGCCGGGCATCGCCGCCGCCGGGCTGTTCATGTTCCTCAAGACCTGGAACGACTATTTCGGCCCGCTGCTCTACACCGGCGAGAACCGCGCCAACTGGACGCTGTCGCTCGGGCTGGCCGCGTTCCGCAGCACCCACCAGGTCCAGTGGAACCTGACGATGGCCGCCACCGTGCTGGTGATGCTGCCGGTCCTCGTCCTGTTCTTCTTCGCCCAGAAGTCGTTCATCGAAGGGATCAAATTGTCCGGGGTCAAAGGATGAAGCTCACCGTTGTCGGCGGCGGGTCGACGTACACGCCGGAGCTCATCGACGGGCTGCTGACCTCGCCGTTCCCGATCGACGAGATCACGCTCGTCGATCCGGACCCGGACCGCCTCGACGTGGTGGCCGGGTTCGCGCGCCGGATGGTGGCCGCGGCGGGCCAGAACGCCGTCATCAGCGCCACCGACGACCTCGACAAGGGCGTGGACGGCGCCGGGGCGGTGCTCGTCCAGCTACGGGTGGGAGGCCAGCGGACCCGCCTCTCGGACGAGACGTTCCCGCACGCCTGCGGCTGCCTCGGCCAGGAGACCACCGGTGCCGGCGGGTTCGCCAAGGCCCTGCGCACGGTCCCGGTGGTGCTCGACATCGCTTCGCGGGTCGACCCGGACACCTGGATCGTCGACTTCACGAACCCGGTCGGCATCGTCACCCGAAGCCTGCTCGACGCCGGGCACAAGGCCGTCGGGCTGTGCAACGTGGCGATCAACTTCCAGCGCAACTTCGCCGGCCTGCTCGACGTCGACCCGGACCGCGTCGGCCTGCGTCACGTCGGGCTGAACCACCTGAGCTGGGAAACGGCGGTGTACCTGGACGGCGACGACGTGCTGCCGTCGCTGATCGCCGACCGCGCCGAGGAACTCGGCGAGGCGTTCCGCCTGACGCCCGAGCACCTCCGGCTGCAGGCCGCGGTGCCGTCCTACTACCTGCGTTACTACTACGCGCACGACGTCGTCTTCGCCGAACAGCAGACCGAACGCCCACGGGCGGCGGTGGTCAGCGACGTCGAGCAGGAACTGCTCGCGCTCTACCGGGACGAGTCGGTGGTGACCAAGCCGGCCGCCCTGCAGAACCGCGGCGGGCGGCACTACTCGCTGGCCGCGATCAATCTGGTCTCGTCGCTGCTGCAAGACACCGGTGACGTCCAGGTCGTGAACGTCCGCAACCGGGGGACGTTGCCGTTCCTTCCCGACGAAGCGGTCATCGAGGCCGCGTCGACGATCAACGCCTCCGGACCGGTGCCCCGGCCGATCGGCCCGGTCGACCCCTCGCTCCGGGGTCTGATCGCGCACACCGCCGCCTACGAGGAGCTGGCCGTCGACGCGGCGCTGCACGGCGGACGCGACCGGGTGGTCAAGGCGCTGCTGGCGCATCCGCTGGTCGGCCAGTACGCGCTGGCCGAGGGCCTGGCCGACCGGCTGCTGGCCGAGAACGCCCGCTTCCTGGCCTGGGCGTGAGCCCGGACGCGACGACCCCGAGCGGGGTGCTGCTGGCCATCGACGGGGGGAACAGCAAGACCGACGTCGCGGTGCTCGACCGGGCCGGCCGCCTGCTGGCCCGCCGGCGCGGGCCGGGGTACTCCCCGCACGTCCTCGGCGTGCCCGGCTCGGTGGCCGCGATCGAGACGCTGGCCCGGGAGGCGCTGCGGAGCGCGGGACTCGACCTCGGGCCCGTCGCGGTCGCCCACACGGCCGCCTACCTGGCCGGCGTGGATCTGACCCGGGAACGGCGGGAGATGCTCGCCGCCGTGACCTCGCGCGGATGGTCGCGCTCGGCCGTGGTCGACAACGACACGTTCGCCGTGCTGCGGCTGGGCACGGCCGGCGGCGAGGGCGTCGCGGTGGTGTGCGGCGCCGGGATCAACTGCGTCGGGGTGTCGGGCTCCCAGGTCGTGCGGTTCCCGTCGCTGGGCACCGTGTCCGGCGACTGGGGTGGCGGTCTGCAACTGGGGGCCGAGGTCATGTCGGCCGCCGCGCGGGCCGAGGACGGGCGGGGTCCGGCCACCGTGCTGGCGGCGGCGGTGATCGCGCACTTCGGCGTCGCCTCCGTGCTGGAAGCGATCGAGGCGTTCCACTTCGGAGACTTCTCGCCGGAACGTTTCGGCGAGCTGTGCCCGGTGGCGTTCCGGCTCGCCGAGGAGGGTGATGCCGTCGCCGGTGGCCTCGTCGACCGGCTCGCCGGAGAGATCGCCGATTTCGTGGGGGCGTCGTTGCGTCGGCTGGACCTGCGCGGCCGCGACGTTCCGGTGGTTCTCGGCGGTGGCATCCTCGCCGGCGGCGACCGGCGCCTGCTGGGCGGCGTGTTCGACCGGGTGCTCCCCGAGTTCCCCCGCGCCCGGTTCGTGCACGCCGACGAGCCGCCGGTGATCGGGTCGGCGCTGCTGGGGCTGGATCATCTCGGGATCACCGGCGACACGGCGGTGCGCGCGGCGTTCCGGGTGGCCGCCTGAAGGCCACCGGTGTTGGACGCCGCCGCGACGGGCCTCAGGACGTGTGGTGCACCTCCTGCAGAGCGTGAACGGGCGTCGGAATGCCCTCCAGCCGGGCCTTGAGCTGCAGAGCCAGGTAGAGCGAGTAGTAGCGCGACTGGTGCAGGTTGCCGCCGTGGAACCACAGCCCCTCCTGCTGGGTGGGCTTCCACATGTTGCGCTCCTCGCCCTCCCACGGGCCCGGGTCCTTGGCGGTGTCGGAGCCCAGCCCCCATACCTTGCCGACCTTGTCGGCCATCGGCTGCCCGACGATGTCCGCGGCCAGTCCGTTCATCGAGCCGTAGCCGGTGGCGTAGACGACGACGTCGGCCGGCAGTTCCTGCCCGGTGTCGAGCTTCACCGAGTGTTCGGTCAGCTCGACGACCTGGCCTTGAGCCACGGGGACCTCGCCGTCGGCCACCAGGTCGGCCGCGCCGACGTCGATGTAGTAGCCCGAGCCGCGGCGCAGGTACTTCAGGAACAGCCCGGACCCGTCGTCGCCCCAGTCGTGGCGGAAGCCGGACTTCTCCAGGCGGGCGTAGAACTCCTTGTCGTGCTCGGCGATGGCCTCGTAGACCGGGATCTGGACCGTCGGCAGGAACCGGTACGGCAGCGAGGCGAAGATCGTGTCGGCCTTGTGCGTGGTGACGCCCGCGGCGACGGCCCGCTCGGAGTAGAGGTCGCCGAGCGCGAGGTTCATCAGCGAGTCCGACCGCACGATGTGCGTCGAGCTGCGCTGCACCATCGTGACGTCCGCCCCGGCCTCCCACAGCGCGCCGCAGATGTCGAACGCCGAGTTGTTCGACCCGATGACGACGACCTTCGAGTTCCGGTACGCGTCCGGCCCCGGGTGGGCCGAGCTGTGGTGCTGCTCCCCGGCGAACACGTCCTGCCCCGGGATGACCGGCACGTTGGGCTTTCCGGAAACGCCGAGGGCGAAGACGAGCTGCTTGGGCCGCAACACCCGCTCCTCCCCCGCCCGGTCCACGGTGACCGTCCATTCCTTCCGGACGTCGTCCCAGCTCGCGGTTTTCGCGGTGCTGGAACCCCAGTAGTTGACCTCCATGACCCGGGTGTACATCTCGAGCCAGTCGCCGATCTTGTCCTTCGGGGCGAACACCGGCCAGTTCTCCGGGAACGGCAGATAGGGCAAGTGGTCGTACCAGACCGGGTCGTGCAGGCAGAGCGACTTGTACCGGCTGCGCCACTGGTCACCGGGCCGCTCGTGCCGGTCGAGAACCACGTGGTCGACGCCGAGCCGGCGCAGCCGCGCGCCCAGCGCGATGCCACCCTGGCCGCCGCCGATGACCACGACGTACGGGTGGGGATCCTCGAGCTCGGCCGCGCGCCGCTCGGTCCAGGTGACCCGGTCCTTCCGGGCACCGTGCTCCACGCCCTTGGGCCGGGTCTCTTCGTGGCCTTTCAGCTCGTCGAGCGTGGTGAGGAGCGTGAACGCGCCCTCGGCGGTGAGCCGCAGCAGGCCGGAGCCCCGCCCGGCCGCGGTCTCGAACGTGAAGTACGCGGTCGTGACGCCGTCGGCCTCTTCCGGCTCCTCTCCGTCGGCGACGCGGAAGTTCGACGCGTCAGCGGTGGTTGCGGCGACCAGGTCGCGCACCCCGTCACGGTTCTCGACCGTGGTGATGTTCCAGGTGAACGCGACCAGGTCGCGCCAGAAGCTGCCCGGCGCGAACAGCTGCGCCGCGCGGTCCGGGTCTCGCGCGGCGAGAGCGGCTTCGAAGTCGTTGAGCCAGTTGGTGACAGTGTCGGACGCCGTGGGAGACATGAGACTCCTTTGGTTCATGTACTCGTCTGCCCGTCCACGTTCGTCGCTTGACGCGAATTGGTCAACGCTCGGGGTAGCGTCGGGCGATGCAGCGGGCGGCGCGCGGCCGGTGGGTGAACGGGCTCCTGGTCGCGGGTTTCGTCGCGCTCACCGCGGCCCTGGTCTGGTGGCCGCCGGTGCTGGACGTCGATCGCGCGGTGCGCGACTGGGGCGACGCGCACCGGCCGCCGTGGCTGCACACGATCCTGGTGGGGTTCGACCTGCTCGGCCAGCGCGGCCTGGCCCTGCCGCTGGTGCTCGTCGTCGCGGTCGTGGTGGCGGTCCGGCGTCGCTCGGTGCGCCCGCTCGTGCTGGCCGTGGGCGCCGCCGCCGTCAGCAGCGCGCTCGTCGAGGCCCTGAAGCGCTGGACGTCACGCGGGGCGCCGCACCACGGCTCGATCCTGATGTTCAGCGGCGACCCCGCGGTGGAGTATCCCTCCGGGCACGTCAGCAACGGTCTCGTCTACTACGCGGTGCTGGCGATCCTGTTGTCGGGCATCCTGAGCCCGGCCGGACGACAGCTCGTGCGCTGGCTCCCCGGCGTGCTGGTGTTCGTCGGAACCACGTATCTGGGCTGGCACTGGCTCACCGACAGCGTCGGCGGCTACCTGCTCGGGCTGCTCCTGGTCCGGCTGATCCCCGACGATCCGCTCGGCACCGGACGGGTCAGCACGGCGTCGTCCGCTGCGTCGCCGAATCGGCGATGAACCAGGCGCCCTGGATCTGTTTGGCCTCGGCCGTCTGCACGTACCGCCGGAGTTCGCCCCGCCGGGTGAGCGTCTTCTTCGACCTCTGGTCCACCGGCGGCGACTGCGACATGTCCAGGCAGACCCGCAGCGCGGCCGTGGGCGGCCGGCTGTGCAGGTCGACCGAGGTGACCTCGACGCTCCAGGCCGGCCGATCGCGATAGACGACCTTCCGGGCGCGCAGATCGTCGAGCGTCTGGATGATGCTGCTCAGCTCGGGTTCGCTCAGGTACTTCGCGAAGTCGCTCCGGCGGTAGGTCCCGGACGTCGCGGCGTCGGCGAACACGCGGTAGAAGGAGTCGTAGGTGTCTTTGACCGCGGTGCGGGCGGCGTCCTCGTCGGCCTTCGTGGACGTCGTCGACGTCCGCGTGGAGGCGGCGTCCGGCCGGCGGTCGCAGGCGACCGCCGAGCCGGTGAGGACCATCGTCAACAGCGCGGCGCAGCATCGGCGGGTCATCGTCACGTCCGTACCCCGTTCGACGTGAGAGGAGATCAGCGGACCGTAGTGTTAGTCATACGTACCGTGTCCACGCCGAGTTCAGGGTCTGACCGCAGTTATCCGCGAAGCACCGCGAGATTCATCCGCGAAGCACCGCGAGCGTGATCCGGGAGCCGGCCGGGAAGACCTCGAAGCCGCAGGAGCGACCGCCGGTCGCGACGCCGAACGGCTCCGGCGTACCCGGGTTGCGGGCGTACCGCGGGAACGCGCCCCCACTGACCTGCACCCGCAGGCGATGCCCGGCGCGGAACCGGTAGGCGGTGGGGAACAGCTCCACCGCCACGGCCCGCACGCCCTCGTCGTCCGCCTCGGGGTTGTCCGGAGCACGCGGGTCCAGCCGCCGGATGCCGTCCACGACGTTGCGCGAGACGCCCTTCTCGTCGACGTCGCAGAGCCGCACGAACACGTCCGCATAAGGCAGTTCGGTCCGAACGTGCACGGTCGCGGAGACCGGACCGACGACGTCCACCGCCGACCGCAGGACCGGACCGGTGTAGGTCAGCACGTCGCTGCGGCCTTCGACCGCGGTGTTGTCGGCCTGCTTGCCGGGGGGCTGCAGCAACGGCCCGCCGACGGCCGGGGTCGGGTCGGCCGGGTCGTAGGTGAACCGGCGCGGCTCGGCTCCCCCGGCCTCCGGCTCGTCGCCGAGCCGGCCGCCGCGTCGCAGGTGCAGCACCTGCTCGCCGGCCGCGGCCGGCGGCCAGGACTCGAACCCCAGCCACCGATCGGCCTGCTGCAGGTAGACGCGGACCGGCGCACCGGTCGGCGCCGATCCGCCGTTGAGGTGATGGTCGAGCCAGGCGACGTCGGTGCGCAGGATCGCCCGCAGCTCGCCGATCTCCCCGTGCAGCCAGGGGCCGACGATGAGCCGCGCGGGGTTTCCGGCCTCGCGCAGCGCGGTGTAGTCGGCCAGGTTGCCGCCGAGGAACAGGTCCCACCAGCCGGTGACCATGTTGGCCGGCGGCATCCGGTCGTAGCCGGCATCGTGGTCGGCCTGCGACCAGAACGTGTCGCCCGGCTCGGAGTGGGCGATCCAGTCGCGCCAGAACGGCACCGGGGCGTCGGCGACGGCCACGTCGGCGGCCTGCAGGGGCAGCTGGTCGAGCGTCCGGCGGACGCGCGCCTTCACGACCGGGCTCGGCAGGCTGCCGCGCTCCTGCCGGCCGATCTGCGCCGACCAGCTCAGCGCGGTCTGGATCTGCGGGACGCCGTGGTCGTAGAAGAGCCGGTTGGTGACGTTGGCCGAGGTGATGTGCGGTGAGACGCAGACCAGCGGCGGGTCGGCGTAGGGAGCGACGGCCCACTGGGTGTGCCCGAAGTAGCTGCCGCCGGTCATCGCGACCCGGCCGTCGCACCAAGGTTGCTCGCGGAGCCAGGCCAGCGTGGCCAGGCCGTCGTCCTTTTCGGCCGTGAACGGCCGGAACTGGCCGCCGGAGCCGAACGTTCCGCGGGTGGCCTGGGCGAAGACCTGGAAACCCTGGCGGGCCAGCGGCGCCGCGAACACCTGCCCGAACAGGCCGCCGCGGCCGTAGGGCAGCCGGATCAGCACCACCGGCCGCGGGCGTTGCGCTCCGGTGGGGAGGTAGTGGTCGCCCAGGAGCGCCACACCGTCGGGCATGGGCACCGGCACGTCCCTCCGGACCTCGTAGGGCACGGATCTGCGGGGAAGCCCCAGCGCGACGTCCGCCAGCAGACCGGTCAACTGGGTAAGCATCGCCATGCCGGCACCATAATCGGACGGTGCATGCGTTGCTTCGGTACTTCCTCGACGCGGCCGACGGGCGGTTCCCGGACGTGGACGGAGCGGTGACGACCGTGCCGGCGCTGGCCCGGGGCGCGGAGTGCGCGGTGGCGTTCACCGGCCACGCGGTGGTGGCGACCGCGCTGAGCGCCGGGCGGCTCGCGCTGGAGCGGCCGGACGGTTTCGGCGGGGCGATGGCGCCGGACTTCTTGCGGTTCCTGGCCGGCCCGGCCGGTCACGTCGGCGACCTCGACGTGACGATGGCCGGTCGCGGCGCCGGTGGTCCCGCAGCCCTGCCGGTGGTGACCGACGCCGACGTCGCTCCGGGCGTTCCTGGCCGCCGGATTCGTTCCGCTCGGCAGCGAGGTGCTGATCCATCCGCGGCGGCGACTGGTTTGATCGTCACCATGCAGACGCCAGTGCGATTCGGTCTCGTCGGGTACGGCTTCGGCGGACGCTACTTCCATGCCCCGCTGCTCCGGGCGGCGCGGGAGTGCGAGCTGGTCGGCGTCCGGACGTCGGCGCCCGAACGCCGGGCGCTCGTCGAGCGGGAACTCCCCGGCACCCCGACGGTCGCGAGCCTGACCGACCTGGTGGAGCTCGGGGCCGAGGCGGTCGCGATCTCGACGCCGGCCGGCACCCACACCGCGCTGACCGAGGAGGCGCTGCGGCTGGGGCTCGCCGTCGTCTGCGACAAGCCGTTCGCGCTCGACGCCGACGCCGCCCGCGCCACGGTCGAGCTCAGCAGGCAGCTCGGGCTGGTGCTCAGCCCGTACCAGAACCGGCGCGAAGACTCGGACTTCCGCACGGTCCGGGCCTTGGTCGACGACGGCACGCTCGGCACCGTCACCCGTCTGGAGTCCCGCTTCGAGCGCTATGCGCCGGAGGACGGACCCGGATCCGCCGGAGGCGGGACGCTGCTGGACTTCGGCAGCCACCTGGTGGATCAGGCGCTGTTCCTGCTCGGGCCGGTGCGTGGTGTCTACGCGGAACTGCGGGAGCGCGAATCGGGGCTGGACGACGACGTGTTCGTCGCCTTGACGCACGTGTCGGGGGCACGGTCGCACCTATGGGGCAGCTGGGGTCAGTTCGCGCCCGGGCCGCGGTGGCGGGTGACCGGGTCGGCGGCTACCTACGTGGTGGCCGCAGGCGACGGCCAGGAGGAGCAGCTGATCGCGGGGGCCCCCGCGGAGGTGTGGGGGGTGGAGCAGGCGGAGAGGTTCGGTCGTGTGTACGCGGGCGGCTCGTCGTCGGTCCGCCCGACCGAGCGTGGTCGCTGGGACACGTTCTATCCGCGGTTCGCGGCCGCCGTCCGTGGCGAGGGGCCGCCGCCGGTCGAGGCGGCCGACGCGATCGCGACCGCGGTGGTGCTGGACGCGGCCCGGGCCAGCGTCCGTACCGGGACGGTCGTCGAGGTGAGCGCCCGATGAGCGAGCGGAGCAGGCGCGAGCGGAGCGACCCGGCGCCGGGTGAAGGGGCGCTCGGTGAAGGGGCGGCGGGTGAGGGGGCGCGGGGTGAGCTGGCGGCGCTCCTGGCGGAGGAGCAGCGGTTGGTGTTTCCGCGATTCGACGAACGGGTCGCATGGGAGCTCGGGAGTGCGCTGCGCTCGGCCGCGGACGCCGCGAGCCTGCCGGTGGCGATCGCGATCCGGCGCGGACGGCAGCAGCTGTTCCACACCGCGCTGCCCGGAGCGTCGGCCGACAACGACGGTTGGCTCGAGCGCAAGGCCGCGGTGGTGGAACGGTACGGCCACTCGTCGTACTACGTCGGTTGCCTGTTCCGGGCCGGCGGCGGCGATTTCGACACCGACTCCCGGCTCGACACCGGCGCGTACGCCGCCCACGGCGGGGCGTTCCCGCTGATCGTCGCCGGAAGCGGATGCATCGGCTCGATCGCGGTCTCGGGGCTTCCCCAGGTCGACGACCACCAGTTCGTGGTCGCTCACGTGGCTCGGTTCCTCGGGCTAGCGGGTGCCGAAGCTCGAGAGGGCGGTTTCCAGTAGGGGCAGCGCGTGCAGGACCTGGCGCGTCCTGATCAACGCGTCCCAGACCGGCTCGAACTTCTTCCACCCACCCGCGTAGGCCAGGTGACGCAGCCGATCCCCCAGCGCGTCTTTGGTCGCCGCACTCCGCCACAGCGCACCCCACCGGTAGAAGTCCCGGTAGGCCCGCCAGTAGCCGGCCTCCAGCTGCCCGGCCGTCATCCCGCGCGGCCGGTACACGACGTGACGGGTGTCGTAGCGCTCCCAGTCGCGGTGCACGAGGCGGTCCTCGGCGTCGATTCTCGTGAAGAGACCCGTCCCGGGGTACGGCGTCATGATGTGGAACGTCGCCGTCTCGATGCCCTGCTCGATCGCCCAGGCCACGGTCCGGTCGAAGACGTCGGGGCCGTCCTCGTCCATGCCGAAGACGAAACTGGCATTGACCATCACCCCGCAGTCGTGCAACCGGCGCACCACGTCCTCGTAACTGCGGCCGACGTTCTGCCGCTTCCGCTGCCCGGGCAGGTTCGCCGCGTTGATCGTCTCGAAGCCGACGAACAGGCTCCGTAGCCCGGCGTCGACCGCGGACTCCAGCAGGTCGGGGGCGAGCACCGAGTCGACCGTGCCGGCTGCCTGCCACACCCGGCCCTGGCCGCGCATTCCGGCGAACAGCTCCTGGGCGAAGCGCCGGTTGCCGAACAGGTGGTCGTCGAGGAAGTACAGGTGCCGGCCGGGTAGCCGGTCGATCTCGGCGAGCGCGTCGTCGACCCGTTGGACGTAGAACGACTTGCCACCGTCGAAGAACGCGTCCTTGTAGCAGAAGTCGCAATGGTGGGGGCAGCCGCGCGAGACGACGATCGAGTTCGGGACCAGGTACCGCTCGCGCCGGATCAGGTCCCGCCGGATCGGCGGCAGCCGCTCGAGGGTCCGGCTCGTCGAGGTGTAGCGAATCGCCGACGATCGCCTCCGCAGACCGGCCGGACGCAGGTCGGCCGGACGCAGGCCGGCCGGACGCAGGCCGGCCGGACGCGGGCCGGCCGGACGCGGGCCGGCCGGACGCGGGCCGGCCGGACGCGGGCCGGCCGGACGCGGGCCAGCCGGTCGCATGCCGGAGGGGCGCAGGCCGGAGGGGCGTAGGTCGGCGAGGAAGGCGGGCCAGGTGTCTTCTCCGGGGCCGAGGAAGATCGCGTCGGCGTGGGCGGCCGCCTCGTCGGGCAGCGAGGTGACGTGCAGGCCGCCCAGCGCCACGAACACACCGCGTTCGCGGAACCAGTCGGCGAGCTCGTACGACCGGCGCGCCGACGTGACGTACACCTGGATGACGACGAGGTCGGGGAGATCGGAGTCCTCCGGCCGGAACCGCTCCACGTGTTCGTCGACGATGCGCACCTCGTCGTCGTCGGGAAGGTAGGCGGCCAGCGTCGCCAGCCCCAGCGGCGGGAACAGCGAGTATTTGATCGGGCGGAACGCCGGACTCGTCGCCTCGGTCAGTGCCGGAAGAATCAGCAGCACCCTCATACCCGAGACGCTAAGTGGCCGGTGGGTGGATCCGGTGCGCGCGCTGTGTTCGTTGTGTGGAGACGGCGATCTGGGAAGATCGGTCGCATGACGGTTCTGGACACTTTCGCGCTGCCCGGCAAGGTCGCGGTCGTCACCGGCGGCAACCGCGGACTGGGCCGGGCGTTCGCGCACGCGCTCGGCGAGGCCGGAGCCGCGGTCGCGATCCTGGCCCGGGACGCCACGGCCAGCGCCGAGGTGGTCGCCGAGCTCGAGGCCAAGGGAATCCGGGCCGCCGCGTTCACCGCCGACGTCGCCGACCGCGCGGCCGTGTTCGCCGCCGCCGACGAGATCACGGCGGCGTTCGGGCCGGTCGACGTGCTGGTCAACAACGCCGGGACGTGCGTCCACCGCCCGGCGCTGGAGGTCAGCGAGCACGACTGGCACGAGGTGATCTCGGTGAACCTCACCGGCGTCTGGTACGGCTGCCAGGCCTTCGGGGCGGGCATGGTGCGCGCCGGCGGCGGCACGATCGTCAACGTCGGTTCGATGTCCGGCGAGATCGTGAACCGGCCCCAGTGGCAGCCGGCCTACAACGCCTCCAAGGCCGGCGTGCACCATCTGACGAAGTCGTTGGCGGCCGAGTGGGCGCCGCACAACGTCCGCGTCAACGCCGTGGCACCGGGGTACGTGCGCACCGACATGACGCCGATCGACCGGCCGGAGTTCGCCGCCCACTGGATCGGCGACGCCCCGATGCAGCGAGCCGCCGAACCGGCCGAGATCGCCCCGGCCGTGGTGTTCCTGGCCAGCCCGGCGTCGTCGTTCATGACCGGCTCGATCCTCGTGGTCGACGGCGGCTACACGACGTTCTGAGCCTCACCCGGACGCGCGCGAAGCCCGGACGCGCGCGAAGCGCCGGACGCGCGCGAAGAATGGTGCGCGGGGCCGGCACGATCGGGGCGTGCCGATCAGGATCCTCCTCGCCGGCGGACGGGCCGCCGGGCACGGAGGACGACGGCAGCGTCGTTCTCAGCTCAGCGGGAACACCGACTGCGCCCAGGGCGGGCGGCTCGACGGCTGGATCGAGGCCACCCACTTGACCCACCAGAACCCGCGGCGTCCCGGCGCCACGATCCGGGCCGGGAAGCCGTGGCCGGGGCTCAGCGCCCGGCCACCGACGGCGGTCACCAGCCAGACGTCGTCCAGCGTGCCGGCACCGAACCAGCGGGCGTAGCCGGTCACGGCGCGGACCTCGACGCTGCGCCCGGGCTCGACGCCCGCCCCGTCGAGCAACACGCTCAGCCGCACACCGTCCCACTCCTGGCTGCTGTACCACCCGCTGGTGCAGTCCAGGATCGCGGTGAACCGCTCGTGCGGCAGGGCCAGGATCCGGTCCAGGTCGAACGCCGTCTCCCCGACCCGCAGGCTCCACTGCCCGGCCTCGACGCGCTGGATGCCGTCGTTGATCCACGACGTGACCTCGAGGGCGGGCTTGGGCACCGAGCCGGTGAAGCGCCGTCCGGTGGCCGCCCAGGTGTCCCAGGCCGTCGTGGCCACGGCCGCACCGGCGCCGAGAACCGCCAGCCGCAGGAGCGCCCGGCGGTCGGCGTCGGTGCGGCGCGGACGCACCCAGTGGCCGAAGAAGTGCGCGACCACCGCCAGGACCGCGCCGACCGCGGCACCCACGTGGATCTGCATCAACGTCAGCGGGCCGACGTCCTCGACCCGGCCGGTCGAGTGCACCAGGCCGCTGCCGATCGTCACCAGCACGAGGAACAGCAGCGCCAGGGAGAGTGCCTTGGCCGGCCGCCGTTGCCGCGGGTTACCGAGGCCCCGGCGGATCACCACGTACTTCCACGGCGCCAGCAGCAGGACGGCGAGCGCACCGGCCGCGTGCAGCTGGATGAGATCGAGCGGCCAGTTCACCCCGATGGTGTTGGCCCCGAGCCCGGTGAGCACTCCGGCAACGAGGAGCAGGCCGAGGACGAGGTCCACCCGCCGCCCGCCCTGTCTGGCCCGGAAACGCACCCGGAAACGCGCCCGCATGCACCGCACGCTAGCCGGTGGGGCCAGAACGACTCACTTGACCGCCCCGGCCGTCAGCCCGGCCACGAAGTACTTCTGCAGGAACAGGAACGCGGCCACGACCGGGACGCTGACGACCAGCGACGCCGCCATGATCTGGTTCCAGTAGACGTCGTACTGCGTCGAATAGCCGGCCAGGCCCACCGCGACCGTCCGGGTCGTCTCGTCGGTCATGACCGAGGCGAACAGGACCTCACCCCACGCGGTCATGAACGCGTAGACCGTGACCGCGAGAATGCCCGGCACGGCGGTCGGGATCAGGACCCGGAACAGAATGCGCATCGGCCCGGCGCCGTCGACGGACGCCGCCTCGTCCAGCTCGCGAGGGATCGCGTCGAAATAGCCGACGAGCATCCAGATCGAGAACGGCAGCGAGAACGTGAGGTACGTGAGGACCAGGCCGGTCCGGCTCGCGTAGAGCTCGATCCCGGTAGCCCGGCCCACGTTGACGTAGATCAGGAAGAGCGGCAGCAGGAACAGGATGCCCGGGAACATCTGGGTCGAGAGCGCGCTGGCGAGGAACAGCCCGCGGCCGCGGAACCGCCAGCGGCTCGTGGCGTAGGCCGCCAGGATCGCGATCGCGACCGACAGCACGGCCGCGGCGGTCGAGACGATCAGGCTGTTCACCAGGTATCGACCGAGCGGCACGGTCTCCCACATGTCGACGAACGCGTCGAGCGACACCCGTTTCGGGAGCCACGAGAACGAGTCCCGGACGTCGCTCAGCGGTTTGATCGCGGTCGACAGCATGACGTAGAGCGGGACGAGCACGAACAGCGTCAGCAGGGTCAGGACGATCCGCCGCGACCAGCGCTCGGCGACGGTCTCACGCATCGGTCCTCGCCTTCCTCGTCAGGAACAGGTAGGTCCCCGAGACCACGCTCAGGAACAGCAGCAGCGCGACCGACATCGCCGAGCCGAGCCCGAAGTTCCAGGTCACGAACGAGCTGTCGTAGATGTGGATCGAGATCAGGTCGGCCTGATCGGGGGCCGCTTTGCCGAACAGGACGTACGGGGTGTTGAAGTCGTTGAACGTCCAGAGGAAGAGCACGAGCAGCAGTACCTGGTTGACCGGACCGAGCATCGGCAGCGTCACCGCGCGCAGCCGGCGCCAGAAGCCCGCGCCGTCCATGTACGCGGCCTCGTAGAGGTCCTGCGGGATGCTCTGCAGCCCGGCCATCAGGCAGAGGAACGCGAACGGCCAGTGCTTCCACACCATGACGATCACCAGCGACCAGAAGCTGTTGCCGCCGATCAGCCAGAACGGCCGGTCGTCGACGAGATGCAGCTGGTCGACGAGCACGTGGTTCAGTGCGCCGGTGTCGCGCTGCAACAGGAAGCTCCAGATGATCACCGCGGCGTACACCGGCAGCGCGTACGGCGTCAGGAACAGCGTCCGGAGCAGCGCGCGGCCGCGGAACGGGCGCTGCAGGAGAACCGCGGCGGTCAGGCCGAGTCCGTAGGACAGCCCGACCACCAGGATCGTGCAGGCCGTCGTCACCCAGAACGAGTGCACCAGCTCTTTGCCGGTGGCGCTGTCGAAGTCGAGGGCGACCTTGTAGTTGTCGAGGCCGATGAACGGCGCGCCCGACCAGTCCCGGATGTGGAACTGGGTCAGTTCGCGCAGGCTCATCCAGATGCCGGTGAGCATCGGGATGACGTGCACGGCCAGTTCCAGCACGATCGCCGGAATCAGCAGCAGGTAGGGAAGTGAGGGGGTCCGGCGCCGCCGGCGGCGCGGTGGTGTGCCGGGGTCGGGGGGCGCCTCGTCGGGCGCCGAGATCGTCGTCGTCATTGCTGAGGGGTCCCGTCTGGTGTCGGTCCGGCCCACGACGGTCCGGGACGCGCGTCCCGGACCGTCGTCCGCGGCGTCTTACTTGACCTGTTCCTCGGCTGTTTTCAGCTTGTCCTGGATCTCGCCGACCGAGGGTGACTTGCCCTTGGCGGCCGCGGCGAAGAGGTCGTTCATCACGCCGCCCACCAACGTCTCGTACTGGCTCTCCTCGGGCACCTGCGGCAGCGGGGCGGCCGTGCCGGCGAGCGTCTCCGCGATCACCTTCTGCTCGGGCCCGGCGAACGCCGGGTCGCCGGACAGGCTCGTGACCGACGGCAGCGAGCCGTAGGCCTTGTTGAGCACGGTCTGCTCCTCGTCGCCGGTCATGAACTTCACGAAGTCCAGCGCACCCTCCTGGTTCTTGGAGTGCTTGAAGATCGCGATGTTGATGCCGGCGACCATGCTGTTGACCTTCCTGCCCCCGGGGGGCGGGGTGGCCGGGAACGGAACCGGGGCGACGCCCCACTGCTCGGCCTTCATGCCGTGGAGGGCCAGCTGCGTCCCCGCGGCCTGCCAGAGCAGCATCGCGACCTTGCCGGCGGCGAAGTCGGAGACCGACTCGTTCTGCGCGTACTCGGCGTTGCCCGGGTTCGTGATCTTGTCGGCGGCCAGGAAGTCGACGTACCGCTTGATCGCCGTCGCGTTCTGCGGGGTGTCGAACGTCGGCTTGCCGGACTTGTCGAACCACTCGCCGCCGTACTGCTGCGAGAGCGTGAACGCGTGGTGCGAATGCGCGGAGATGTGGGCACCCTCCTGCGCCAGGCCCCACTTGCCGCCCTTGCTCAGTTTCTTGCCGTCGGCGACGAATTCTTCCCAGGTCGTCGGTGGCTTCGTGAGGCCGGCCTCGGCGAACATCTTCTTGTTGTAGTAGAGCGCGTAGGCGAGGCTGTAGATCGGCACCGCCGTGGGGGGCTTGCCCTCGGCGCCGGTGGCGGCCAGCGCGGACGGGACGAACCTGCTCCTGCCCCCGATCTTGTCGATCGTCGCGTCGTCGAACGGCACGAACGCGTCGGTCGCCTGCAGCGACGCCGACCACGTGTTACCGATGTTGACGACGTCCGGGCCCTGGCCGCTGGTCGCTGCGGCGAGCAGGCGGTTGAGCAGGTCCGACCACGGGACGACCTCGACTTTGACCTTGATGCCGGTCTGCTTCTCGAACTTCGCCAGTTCGGGTTTCAGGATCTCGGCGTCTTTCTCCAGGCTGATGCTCTGGTTGCTGGCCCAGTAGGTGAGCGTCTTGGCGTCGTCACCGGAACCACCGGAGCCGCAGGCGGCCAGAATGGACGCCATCAACGCCCCGGCGGTCACCGCGGCGATTCGTCGTGTGAACACACGCTGTCCTTTCCAGAGACGCGGGCCGGTCCGGCCGCGATCCAGGGATCCGCTGCGCGCGGAACCGCGGCCAGGAGACCCGCAGGGGTGGGGAGCGGCGGGGTCCAGAGCGTACGGATATTTCAACTTTGTCACCGGCTTGTGGCGGATCGGCGCGATGAACGGCCGATTGTGAGCGCCGAATGGAAGCGCTTTCCTGTGAACGGTCGTGAGGCCCGGGCGACTCCCCCGAGGACCGCCGGCCGTCAGTCGTGGCCATCGTGTTGCGGGTGAATCGCACCAAGCACCTAGGATGGGGAGGCCAGGCGCGGTGCTGGACTCCTGGGTGACGGCGATCAGCACGTCTCGTCCCGTCACCGTGGGGTACCCAGGGGAACATTGCGCTCTCGCAGGCGTTGACATCAGCGAGGCACGCCCGCCGGCTCGCGTACTCGCTGGACGCCGGCGCCGGGAGGACGCCCTCCGAGGCTCCTACCGACGTGCCCGCATCAGAAGGAGAGTTGTATGGCTCGACCAGGCCAGCGCCGATCGGGTGCTCGCCGTCCCGCCCCGCGCAACCAGCGGAGCCGCACTCGCGGCGACGTCATCGCGCTGCTCGCGGGCACCGCACGCGAGATCGAGGCGGCCGCCCAGCGCGGACGCGTGACGCCTGCCGTCCGCACGAAGTTCCACGCCGTCGCCCTGCTGCTGCGGGAGGAACGCGCCCGCCTGCGCGCGGGCGACGCCGGTAAGGCCGGTACCGAGAGTCACCGGACCGAGCAGCTCAAGCGCCTGGACGGTATCGCGCAGATCCTCGCCACGACCGCGGTCCGCGACGTCGAGTTGATGGCGCTGCTCGCCGAGGACACCGTGGTCGCCGACTCCGTCCGGTCACTCAAACGCGAGATGCTCCTCTCCGCCGGGATCGAGCCCGCCCCCGAGGAGGCGCCGCCGCCCGCCGAGACCCCGGCCGCTCCCGAGCGGCGCGTGGTGCCGCAGTCGGTGGCCACCCGGCAGCTGGCCACTCCGTTCCTGGCCCCGGACTACTCCGGCTTCGCACAGCGCTCCACCGCCCGCCCGCGCCGCCTGGCCAGCTGGGAACTGCTCGGCCCGCTGCTCAGCTCGTTCGAGCGCGCCGGGAGCGGCGATCCCGCGTGCATGGAACTGCCGCCGCCGGAAGCGATGACAGCGCGCTACCCGAAGCTCATGGCCCACCAGGCCCAGCTGGTCGCCGCGGCCGCCGCCGGTCACCGGACCTTCCTGCTCGCGGACGAACCGGGCCTGGGCAAGACGGCCCAGGCGCTGCTCGCCGCGGAGGCCGCCGGTGCGTACCCGCTGCTCGCGGTCGTGCCGAACGTCGTCAAGACGAACTGGGCCCGTGAGGCCGGCCTCTGGACGCCGCACCGCGCCGTCACGATCGTGCAGGGCAACGGCGACACCGTCGACGGCTACGCCGACATCGTCGTCGTCAACTACGAGGTGCTCGACCGCCACGTCGGCTGGCTCGGCGACTTCGGTTTCCGGGGCATGGTCGTCGACGAGGCGCACTTCATCAAGAACAAGACCTCGCAGCGCTCGCAGCACGTCCTCGAGCTCGCCGAACGCATCCGGTCGCGTACCGGGCAGCCGCTGCTGATGGCCCTGACCGGTACGCCGCTGATCAACGACATCGACGACTTCCGGGCGATCTGGCAGTTCCTCGGCTGGATCGACGACACGAAGCCGCTCGGCGAGCTGATGCACGCGCTGGAGGAGACCGATCTGACGCCCGCGGACCCGGGCTTCTATCCCGCGGCCCGCCGGTGCGTCATCGACCGTGGCATCGTCCGGCGCCGCAAGGTCGACGTCGCCGCCGACATCCCCGACCGCCGCATCGCCGACCTGCCGGTCGAGCTCGACGGTTCGGCCGGCCGGTCGATCCGCGCCGCCGAGCGGAGCCTGACCCGCCGTCTGGTCGAGCAGTACACCCTCGCGGGCGGTTCGACCGACCGCGTGGACCAGGTGCTCGTGCGCCGCATCGCCCGGGCCGAGCTCAAGGACTCCACGACGACGTCCGGCGAGAACGTGTTCAGCATGATGCGGCGCATCGGGCAGGCGAAGGCCGGCCCCGCCGCCGACTACGCCGCCCAGCTGGCCCGCAGCGCCGGCAAGGTCGTCTTCTTCGCCAAGCACGTCGACGTGATGGACGAGGCCGAGGAGATCTTCGCCAAGCAGGGCGTGGGGTTCGCGTCGATCCGCGGCGACCAGACCCCCAAGACGCGGCAGCGCAACATCGACGCGTTCGTCAACGACCCCGACGTGGCGATCGCGGTGTGTTCGCTGACCGCGGCCGGGGTCGGGCTCAACCTGCAGGTCGCGTCGAACGTCGTGCTCGCGGAGCTGTCCTGGACCGACGCCGAGCAGACCCAGGCCATCGACCGCAGCCACCGCATCGGCCAGACCGAGCCGGTCACCGCGTGGCGCATCATCGCGGCCCAGACCGTCGACGCGCGGATCGCCGAACTGATCGACACCAAGGCCGGGCTCGCCGCCCGGGCGCTGGACGGCTCGGACTCCGAGATCGTCCCGTCGGCCGACGTGCAGCTGGAGGCGCTGGTCGCGCTCCTGACGGAAGCCCTGGGCTAACGGACGGCGCTGGGGAAGACGTCGGCGTAGCCGGGCCACGAGCCGCCGCTGGTGGTGACGGAGCCGGCGGCCAGCAGCGCCCGGACCACCGCCCGCGAGACGCAGCGGGCCGCGGCGTCCAGAAGTTCGTAGTGCAGAGTGAGGTCCGGCGCAGGACGGGTCGCGGTGGACGCGCCGAACAGCGTGTCGCCGTCGAAAAGCGTGTGCGCCGGGTCGATCGCGCGGGCCAGCCCGTCCTGCCCGACCCCGGCGAGCTTGGTGCACTGCGCCTTGGTCAGCGTCAGATCGGTGGCGACCAGGCCGAGCGTGGTGTTCTGCACGACGGTCGGGGGGAGGACGCCGGGCGCGTCCCAGGCCCGGGCCTCGGCCGGATCCGGCCGGCGCAGCCGGACGTCACCCGGCGCCAGCAGACGCGCGGCCAGCGGTTCGCCGGTTTCCGGGTCCACGCAGGTGCCGTGCGCGTTGAGCACCACCAGCGCGGCCACGATGGCACCGCTGGAGAGGACGGCGCTGGCCGAGCCGATGCCGCCCTTCAAACCGCCCGCGACCGTGCCGGTGCCGGCGCCGAGCGCGCCCAGCGGCACGGCGGTGCCGGGCTCGGCGGCCAGGGCGGCCCGGGCCGCGGCCGCTCCCTCGGCGAGGCCCGGGCGGCGGGTGAAGTCGCCACCGCGGCCCAGGTCGAAGACGACGGCCGACGGCACGATCGGCACGACCTCGCCCGGCGCGGTGCCGACCGTCAGCCCGATGCCCCGCTCACCGAGCACGTCGGCGACACCGGACGCCGCCGCGAGCCCGTAGGCGCTGCCGCCGGAGAACACGACCGCGTGCACGCGGTCGACCGAGGCCCGCGGATCGAGCAGGTCGGTCTCCCGCGTACCCGGCCCGCCGCCGCGGACGTCGACCCCGGCCACCATGCCGCCCTCGGGGGCGAGCACCACGGTGGTGCCGCTCAGCCAGCCGGCGCCGATCCGGGTCTCGTGCCCGACGCGCAGCCCGGCGACGTCGCCCAGCGAGTTGGTCGGCCCGGACCCGCGGTGCCCGTAGCGAGCGCCCGGCGACGGCCCGGCCGCCGCGGCCGTCCCGGGTACGGACTCCGTGCTCACGCGCCGGTCAGGAAGCGCCTGGCCGCCTCGACGTAAACGTTCATGCTGGTCACGATCTCATCCACCGCGACGAACTCGTCGGCCTGGTGGGCGATCCACTTCCCGCCCGGCCCGTAGACGACCGACAGGATCGACGCGTCCCGGAACAGGATCGTGCCGTCGGTCGTCCCCGGGACGCCGCCGAGGAGTCCGGGCTCGCCGGTGACGGCCTCGTGCGCGCCCAGCACGGCCGCCGCGATCGGCGAGTCGGCCGGGATCTCCACCGGCGGCCGGTCGTCCACCACCTCCACCGACGCCGTGACGCCGTAGGGCTCGGCCGCCGCGCACGCCAGCGCGCGCACCCGGGCGATCACCTCGGCGTGGTCGACGCCGGGCACCGAGCGGACGTCGAGGTGGACGAACGCCTCCGCAGGGATCACGTTGCCCTGTTCCCCGCGCCCGGCCTGGACGACGGTGGGCGTCAGGTAGACCCGGCCCAGGTGCTCGTGCTCGCCGAACCGCTCGTCGAGTTCGCGCTCGTAACCGGCCACGGCCGCCAGCAGCGGCGCCAGCGGCAGGATCGGGTTACGGCCCTGGTGCGGCATCGCGCCGTGGGCCATCGCGCCTCCCAGCTCGACCCGCAGCCGGATCGCGCCCTTCGCGCAGGTGCAGATCTCGCCCGCCTCCGGCTCGCAGATGATCGCCGCGTCCACCTCGGCGGCCAGCGGGCTGCGGGCGAAGTGCTTCGCGCCGAGCATCATGCCCTCCTCGTCCACCAGCGCGGCGACGACGATCCGGCCCGGGAACGGACCGGCGAGCTGGAGCCGGCGGGTCGCGTGGATCATCGCCGCGACACCGGACTTCATGTCGGCCGAACCGCGCCCCCAGAGCACGCCGTCGACGATGTCCCCGCTGTACGGGTCGACGCTCCAGGTGTCGCGCGCGCCCTCGGTCACGACGTCGGTGTGCCCCTCGAACAGCAGCGTCGGGCCGGGGCCGCCGCCGCCGTCCACGACCGCGATCACGTTGGGCCGCCCCGGCGCGACCTCCTCGACCTGCACCGGCCACCCGAACGACCGCATGAGCTCCTCGACGACCGCCGCGGCGGGCGCCTCCGCGGTACCGGCCTCGGGATCGTTGACCGTGCGCAGCCGGACGAGCTGCTGGGTGAGGAGGACGACCTCGTGCGTCATGGCGCGGCCTTTCTCGGAACTAGTTGGGCGGGTCGTACCGGCCGTCCTGGGCGGTCCAGCCGCCGTCGACGGTGAGTACCGAACCGGTGACGTACGTGCTGGCCCGTCCGGCCAGGTACACCACCGCGCCGGCCAGCTCGTCCGGGGTGGACCAGCGGCCCAGCGCCGTCTTCGCCGCGTAGGCGCCGGCCCAGTCCGGGTCGGCGCGCAACTGATCGGTGAGCGGCGTCGCGACGACGCCCGGCCGGATCGCGTTGACCCGCACGCCGGCCGGTCCGAACTCCGAGGCCGCCGTGCGGACCAGCGACTCCAGGCCCGACTTGGTGGCCGCGTACACGCCCTGGCCCGGCTCGACGGTGGCGGCCCTGATCGAGGAGAAGCAGACGATGCTGCCGCCGCCCGCGGCCGCCATCGCCGCTCCGAAGTGACGGATCAGCTGGAAGGACGCGCGCAGGTTCAGGCCGATCACCCGCTCGAACTCCGCGTCGGTGTAGTCGGCCAGCCGTTTCCGGACGTTGGTCGCCGGCGTGAACACCAGTACGTCGAACGGACGCCGGGCCAGCGCGACGATGGCGTCGGCGTCCAGCACGTCCAGTTCCTCGATCCCGTCGGAGGAGTTCTGATCGGCGCGGGTGACCGACGCTCCGTGGGCCTCCAGTGCCTCGGCGGCTTCGAACCCGATGCCGCTGGCCGCACCGACGACCACCGCCCGGACCCCGTCCAGCCGGAACAGGCCCGCATAGCCGGTCACGGCCGGATCACCGCCATCCGGGTCACGGTCAGCTCCTCGATCGCGTAGCGCGGCCCCTCCCGTCCGATCCCGGAGTCCTTGACGCCTCCGTACGGCATCGGGTCGCTGCGGAACCCGGGCAGGTCGTTCACGACCACCCCACCCACCTCCAGCCGGTGCAACGCGGCGAACGCGTGCGCCAGCGAGCGGGTCCAGATGCTCGCGTGCAACCCGTAACGCGAGCGGTTGGCCACCTCGATCGCGGTGTCCACGTCGGGTACCGACCGCACGCACACGACCGGCCCGAAGATCTCCTCGTCCCACGCGTCGACGCCGTCGGGCACGTCCGACAGCACGGTCGGCCCGGTGCCGTCACCGGTGAGGAGCGAGGCCCCGCCCGCCACCGCGGCGTCGACCCAGGCCGCCACCCGCGCGGTGGCTCCAGCGTCGATCAGCGGGGCGACGTCCGTGCCGGGCAACCGCGGATCGCCGACCACCAGCGCCTCCACCCGCGGGGCCAGCAGCGCGAGGAACCGGTCCCGGACCGACTCGACCACCAGCACCCGCTGGACGGAGATGCAGGCCTGCCCGGACGCGTAGAACCCGCCCCGGGCCACGGCCGCGGCGGCGGCCGGCAGGTCGGCGTCCTCGGCGACGATCAGCGCGGTGGTGTTTCCCAGCTCCAGCAGCGTCTTGCGGGGCGCGACGGCCCGGGCGATCCGATGCCCGACCGGCGCCGAGCCGGTGAACGAGACGGCCGCCACCCGGGGATCGGTGGTGAGCGCCGCCCCGACGTCGGCCCCGCCGGTGACCAGCTGGACGGCCGCGGCCGGAACGCCGTGCTCCTCCCCCACCTCGCGCAGCAGGTGGACGAGCCAGAGCGTGGCCAGCGGCGTCTGCGGAGCCGGCTTGACGATGATCGGGCAGCCGGCCGCCAGCGCCGGGCCGATCTTGTGGGTCGCCAGCAGCAGCGGGTAGTTGAACCCGGCGATGCCGACGACCACGCCGATCGGCACCCGCAGGTAGAAGCCGACCATCCCGTCGCCTGCGGGCAGGCCGTCCAGCGGCACGGTCTCGCCGTGGATCCGGGCCGCCTCCTCGGCCGACGTGACGAGCGTCAGCAGGGTCCTGGCCACCTCGGTACGGCAGTCGTTGAGCGGCTTGCCGGTCTCCAGCACCAGTAACCGCTCGAACTCCGGCGCCAGAGCGGTCAGCCGGGCGTGCACGCCGAGCAGCACGTCGTGCCGGACGCGCGTGGGCAGGGCGGCCACCGCCGGGGCCACTTCGGCGGCCGCGTCCAGTGCGGCGCGGGCCGCGTCGACGTCGCCCACCGGCGCTTGTGTCACCGTGCTGCCGTCGTACGGGAAACGGACCGGAGACGTCTCGGCGACCGGGCGCCAGGCCTCGCCGATCGGCAGCCCGGGCGGGACGGGATAGTCGTCCATCACCCCTCCTGTACTTCCCCGGCGCCGGCCGGAGCACTGCCGGCGGCGGTGACCTCGCCGGCCAGACGCTCGGCGTCGACGCCGGCCAGCGCACGCTCGATCGTCGGGATCGCCGCGACGAGCCGGCGGGTGTAGGGCTGCGCCCGGTCGGAGTAGACCTGGTCGGTCGTGCCCACCTCGACCAGTTCTCCGTCGTGCAGCACGGCGACCCGGTCGCACACCCGGCGCACGACCGAGAGGTCGTGGGAGACGAAGACCATCGTCAGCGCGAACTCGTCGACCAGGTCGGCGAGCAGGTTGAGGATCTGCGCCCGCACCGAGACGTCCAGTGCGCTGACCGGCTCGTCGGCGATCAGCACCGAGGGCTGCGGAGCGAGCGCGCGGGCGATCGAGATCCGCTGCCGCTGCCCGCCGGAGAACTGGTGCGGATAGCGGCCGGCCGCGCCGGCCTCCAGCCCGACCGCCGCCAGCAGCTCGCGGACCCGGCCGGCCGGGTCCGGATGCCGGGTGCCGACCAGCGGCTCGCTGACGATCTGACGGACGTTCATCCGGGGGTCCAGTGAGCTCATCGGATCCTGGAACACGACCTGCAACTGCTCGCGCAGGAACCGCAGTTGCCGTTCGCTCCGGCCCGACACCGCCCGGCCGTCGAACCGGACCGCCCCGGACGTCGGCTGGTCGAGCCCGGCGAGCAGCCGGATCAGCGTCGACTTGCCGGAGCCGGACTCGCCGACGATGCCGAACCGCTCGCCGCGCCGCACCGTGAAGCTCACCCCGCGCAGGGCGTGCACCCTGCGCCCGCCGAACCGGCCCCCGCCGTAGACCCGGTGCACGTCCTCGATCTCGAGCAACGTCACGGTGCACTCACCGGATGCCAGCAGGCGTATCCCCCGCCGGGAGCGGGCGTCCACTCCGGAACGCCGGCACAGACGTCGGTCGCGGCCGCGCACCGGTTGCGGAACACGCAGCCGGCCGGGAAGCGGCCGGCGCCGGGCACGCTGCCGGGGATCGTCGGCAGCCGGCCCGTGCCGTCGTCGGCGGTCAGATCGGACGCCGCCAGCAGGCCGGCGGTGTAGCGGTGCCGAGGACGCCGGAACACCTCCGTCACTGTGCCGCTCTCCACGATCCGGCCGCCGTACATCACCAGGACCCGCTCGCAGATCGTCGCCACCACGGCCAGGTCGTGGGTGATGAACAGCAGCGCGCTGCCGTCCTCGGCCACCGCCTGTTCGATCAGGGCCAGCATCTGCGCCTGCACGGTGACGTCCAGTGCGGTGGTCGGCTCGTCGCAGAGGATCACCGCCGGCCGGTTGGCCAGCGCGATCGCCAGCACCACGCGTTGCCGCTGGCCGCCGGAGAGCTGATGCGGATACGCCCGGGCGGTCCGCGGAGGATCCGGCAGGCGCACCCGCCCCAGCAGCTCGACGGCGTGCGCGCGCGCTTCCGCCCGGCTCATCCGGGAGTGGATCCGCAGCACCTCGGCCACCTGGTGGCCGACCCGCTGGGTGGGGTTGAGCGACGTCATCGGCTCCTGGAAGACCATCGTCAGCTGCTTGCCCCGGACGCGGCCCAGCTCCCGCTCGCCGGCACCGATCAGCTCGTGCTCGACCCCGGCCAGCCGGATCGATCCCCGGGCCCGGACGCCGTCCGGCAGCAGGCCCAGCACGCTCAGCGCGGTCAGCGACTTGCCCGAGCCGGACTCGCCGATCAGCCCGACGCGTTCGCCAGGGCCGAGAGTGAACGAGATGTCCCGGATCAGCGGCGTGCTCCCGGCACCGACCGACAGCCCGTCGACCGTCAAGACGGCACTCATCGGTTCTGCTCCAGACGGGGGTCGAACCGGTCGCGCAGACCGTCGCCGAGCAGGTTGAAGCCGAGCACGGCGAGCGCGATCGCCGCGGCCGGCCACAGCGAGAGCAACGGGTCACTGAAGATCAGGGTCTGCGCGTCCTGCAGCATGCGGCCCCACGAGGGGGTCGGCGGCGGGGTGCCGAAGCCCAGGTACGACAAGCCGGACTCGGCCAGCACCGCGATTCCGTAGGAGACCGACGCCTGCACGATCAGCACGCCGGCGATGTTCGGCAGCACGTGCCGGACCGCGATCGCCGGCCCCCGCCGCCCGGCGACCCGGGCCGCGAGCACGTACTCGCTCGCCATCACCTGCAGGGTTCCGGCCCGGGCCAGCCGGGCGAACGCCGGTGCGGTGGCGATGCCGATCGCCAGCATCGCGGTGAGCGTGCTGGCGCCGTAGACCGCGCCGAACATGACGGCCAGCAGCAGAGCCGGAAACGCGAGCAACAGGTCGATGAACCGGCGGACCAGCTCGGAGGTGATCCGCCCGGTCATCGCGGCCGCGATGCCCAGCGGCGTGCCGACGACCGCACCGACGCCCACCGCGATCACCCCGACGAAGAGCGTGGTGCGGGCGCCGACGAGCAACTGGCTGAACACGTCCCGGCCGAGCGTGTCGGTGCCCAGCCAGTGCGCGCCGCTGGGCCCCTGCAGCCGCACGGCAGCGTCGACGTCCGTGGGGTCGAACGGCGTCCAGACGAACGAGACGAGCGCCGCGAGCAGTACCAGCCCGACCAGAACCGCACCGGCGATCATCGTCAGGGAGAAGCGCCGGGGCGTCGACAGGCCGGCCGCGGGGAGCCCGGACTGGGCGATGCTCATGCCGACCTCCGCAGCCGGGGGTCGATCGCCAGGTACGCCAGGTCGACCACGTAGTTGATCACCAGGACGGCTCCCACCAGCACCATCACGATGCCCTGGACGAGCAGCAGGTCCCGGTTGGAGACCGACGTCAACAGCAGGCTGCCCAGCCCGGGGATGACGAACACCTTCTCGATGACGATCGCGTCGATCAGCAGCGCCGCCAGTTGCAGGCCGAGGACGGTGACCACCGGGATGGCGGCGTTGCGCAGCCCGTGGCGCAGAAACGCCCGGCCCGGTGAGAGGCCCTTGGCCCGTGCCGTCCGGAGGTAGTCCTCCCGCAGGACGTCCAGCGTGGCCGATCGGACGTACCGGCTGAGCAGCGCCGCCTGGATCAGGCCGAGCGACAGCACCGGCAGCGCGACCTGTTTGAGGAACGGCCCCGGACCGGCCGTCGGCGGCACCCAGCCGCCGGAGGGCACCCAGTGCAGGCGGACGGCGAACACGTCGATGAGCAGGATCGCCAGGATGAAGCTGGGCACGGCCATGCCCAGCTGGCTGACGCCGGCCAGCGCGGCGCCGTCGGCCCGGCGGGAGCGGACCGCGGCCAGGATGCCCAGCGGCACCGCGAGCACGACCGCGACGATCAGGGCGAGCACCACCAGCCAGAGCGTCACCTGGATCTTGGCCGTGATCTGCGGGCCGACCGCGGCGTTGGTCAGGTACGAGGTGCCGAACGAGCCCCGCACCAGCCCGCCGGCCCAGGACAGGTACTGCGCCACGAGCGGCCGGTCGGTGCCGAACTGGTGACGCAGCTCCTCGACCTGAGCCGGGTTGGCGTTCACCCCGAGCTTCACCGTGGCCGGGTCGCCCGGGAGCACGGCCATGATCAGGAAGACCGCGATCGAGGCGACCAGCAGGCTGGCCACCAGGATCCCGGTCCTGGTGGCCAGACGGCCGATCACGAGCCGCTGCCCCAGCTCACGCCGGTGACGTCGAAGGACTCGGACAGGCCGTTCACCGGCACACCGCTCAGGCCCTTGCGCAGGACCTCGATGTTCGGCAGGAGGAACAACCAATCGCTGACGGCGTCGTCGGAGAGGGTCTTGGCCACCTTCTCGTAGTCGGTGATCTGCTGCTGGGGCGTGCCGGCGTCAGCGGAGGCCAGGAGCTGGGTGACGGCCGGGTTGTCGTAACCCCAGTAGTAGGACTTGTCGCCGTAGGTGGCGATGTCCCGGGCCTCGACGTGGGCGATGACCGACATGTCGAAGTCGTGCTTGGTGAACACCTGGTCGAGCCACGCCGCCGGGAACTGCAGCACCGAGATGGTGGCCGTGATGCCGACCTTGGCCAGGTCGGACTTGACCACCTGCGCGGACGAAACGGCGTAGGGCAGGTTCGGGATCTTGAAGGCCACCGTCGGGTTCTTCACCCCGGACTGCGCGATCAGGGCCTTCGCCTTCGCCGTGTCGTAGGGGTAGGCGTCGGACAGGTCCTGGTACCACGGGTCGGTCGGCGGGACCATGCTGCCGATCAGCGAGCCGTAGCCGCCATAGGCCGCCTTGACCAGCGCCTTCCGGTCGATCGCATAGTTGACCGCCTGGCGCAGCGCCTTGTTCGTGAAGACACCCTTGGCGTTGTTCATCGAGAGCACGACCTCGCCGTTGGTCGTGCCCTGGGCCACCGTCAGATCGGACTTGCTCTTGAACTGCCCCAGGGTGTCGGGCGTCTGGAGCGCGATGATCCCGTCGATGCCACCGGAGAGCAACGCGCTGTTCTCGGCGTTGGTGTCGCTGTAGTACTGGAATTTCACGGTCTTGAGCTTGGGCTTGGTGGCCCAGTAGTCGCTGCGCGCGGTCAGCACGACCGAGTCGTTCCGGTTGAACTGCGTGACGGTGTAGGGCCCGGTGCCGATCGCCGTGTTGGCCAGGTCGGTCACCGCCTTGGGGTCGAACATCGCGCCGACCCGGGTCGTCATCCGGAACAGCCAGTCGTTGCTGGGCTGCTTGAGCACGACCTTGACCTCGGTGGGTGAGACCACCTGCACCTGGTCTACGACGTCCAGGTAGGCCTTGAGCGAGATCTTCCAGGCCGAGCTCTTCACCCGCTCGATGCTGAACTTGACGGTGTCGGCGGTGAACTTGTCGCCGTTCGAGAACGTCGCGTCCGGCTGGAGCTGGAAGTCGTAGGTCTTGTTGTCGGGCGAGACCGTCCAGGACTTGGCCAGCGAGCCGACGATCTTGCCGTCCGGGCTGAGCTTCACCAGGCCCTGATAGACGTTGTCGAGCAGTACCTGGGGGATCGCCGCCCCGTCGGTGGTGGTGAAGTCCAGGTTGTCGGGCGCGGCGGTGAAGCCGAACGTCGCCGTGGTCTTCGTGCTGGTCGAGCCGCTGCCGGACGAATCGTCACCGGCCGAACAGGCGGTGGCGGCCAGGCACAGCGCTAAGGCCCCGATCGCCGTGCTCAGCACTCTCCGTGTGGCCAAGGCTACACACCTCCACAACGCCTTCACTGGTCAGACCAGTCCACTAGGGTGTTGGCCGAAAGCCTGGCACGCGGTGGAATTCGGGTCAACGATCAGACCTGTCCCCACCGATGACAATTCCGTTTCGCTATTTGTTACGCACCGATTACCGCGCACGGAGGGAGGCGAGCGGTCGATGTTCGAGCCGGTCCGGCCGGTCCGGGCCTACGAGCGGGTCGTCGAGCAGATCGAGTCCGCACTCCGGCGGGGAGACCTCCGCGCCGGGGAACGGCTGCCCAGCGAGCGCGAGCTCATGCGCCAGTTCCAGGTCTCCCGCTCGACGGTCCGCGAGGCGCTGCGCGTCCTGGAGAGCAACGGCCTGCTCCGCTCCCGGCAGGGTGACCCACAGGGCGCCGAGTTACTGCCGCTGAGCCCCGACACCCTGCGCCGCCCGATGGACAAGCTGGCCCGCTCGGGCGAGATCTCGTTCGAAGATCTCCTGCAGTTCCGGATCCTGCTCGACGGCGCGGCCTCCTATCTGGCCGCGCGGCTGCACGACGAGACCCAGATCGCCGCGATCCGGTCCGCGCTCGAGCGGCTGCACAGCACCGTCGGCGCCGGCCGCACCGCCTGGAGCGAGGCCGACGTCGCCTTCCACGACGCGATCGCCCAGGCCACCGGCAATCCGCTGCTCCAGATCTGCAGCGCGGTGGTCCGCTCGGTAGCCACCGGCATGATCGAGTCGGAGATCGCCGAGGCGGGAGACAGCGCGGGGCTGATGGATCGGTGGGTGCGCCAGCACAGCCGGCTGTTCGAACTCATCGACGCGCGCGACGGCGTGGAGGCCGCCGCCCAGGCCCGCCGCGACCTGCTCGAGGAGTACGGCGTCCACCTGCCGGCCGACCGCAGGCAACTCCTCGCCGACTGGATCGGGTCTTAGTACTCCAGCCGTAAGTCCTGGGATGGCGGCAGGGCGGTCCGGGACGTAGGACGGCCACCGGTGATCCTCGTCAGTTGTGTCGACATCGGACGATCAAACGGTGGCCGCTGGCCACAGGGTAGGACCCGCACGCTGGGAAACGGAAACCGACCTGCTCTTCACCCGGGTCGCTCCCCGGTTCCCACGCTCGACGACCCTGCGCCGGGCCCGCGCGTTCGCCCTCGGTCTGCTGGCCGAGCTGCCCCGCAAGAACTGCTGGACCCTGGCCGAACACGCAGGCGACCCTGATCCCCATGGCATGCAGTACCTGCTGGCCCGCGCCGTGTGGGACACCGACGGAATGCGTGATGACCTGCGCGGATACGTCACCCAACACCTCGGGGACCCCTCCGGTGTCCTCGTGGTGGACGAGACCGGCGACCTGAAGAAAGGCACCCACACCGCCGGGGTCCAGCGTCAATACACCGGCACCGCCGGCCGCATCGAGAACGCGCAGGTCGCCGTGTATCTGACCTACGCCGGCACCAGCACCACCGGCGCGCCCGGGCACGCGATGATCGACCGGGAGCTCTACCTCCCGAAATCCTGGACCCAGAACCCCGAACGATGCGCCGCCGCCGGAATCCCCGATGACATCGCGTTCGCGACCAAACCCGCACTGGCCACCACCATGCTCGCCCGTGCTCTGGACGCCGGAATCCCGGCGTCATGGGTCACCGGAGACGAGGTCTACGGCGCCGACCCCCACCTACGGGCCGCCCTGGAAGACCGCCAGGTCGGATACGTCCTGGCCATCGGCTGCAACCGGCAGGTCCCCACCGCCCTGGGCCCGGTCCGCGCAGACGCCCTGATCAAAACCGTCCCGAAACACGCCTGGCAGCACCTCTCGGCCGGACCCGGCGCGAAAGGCCACCGCTTCTATGACTGGGCGCTGATCGACCTGCCCGCACCGCCCAGCGCCACGGGCCGCTGGTGGCTGCTGGCGCGCCGCAACCATCGCACCAGTGAACTGGCGTTCTACCGCTGCTACGCACCCCGACCGGTTCCACTGCTCGAACTGGTCCGCGTCGCCGGACGCCGATGGACCGTCGAAGAGTCCTTCCAAGCCGCCAAAGGCCTCACCGGTCTCGACCAGCATCAGGTCCGCCGCTGGCTGTCCTGGCGCCGCTGGACACTCCTGGCGATGCTCGCCCACGCCCTACTCGCCGTGCTCACCGCGACCGAACACGCCGCGGCTCCGCCGCCGGACGGCATGATCCCGCTGACCTGCAACGAAATCGCACGACTGTTCAACCGGATCATCATCAACCCCACCCGCCGAATCCAGGACCCCTGGACCTGGGCAACCTGGAGACGACGCCACCAACACCGCGCCCAAACCAGCCACTACCAGCGCCAACACACCGCCAGACCATAACCACAGCGACTTACGGCTGGAGTATTAGGCGTCCAGGAACTCGCCGAGGGCCGCGGCCAGGGCGGCGGGTTGCTGCTCCTGGACGTTGTGGCCGGCGTCGATCTCGACGATCGTGGCGCGCGGCACCCGGGTGCGGAACTCGTCGACCGTCGCCGGGCCGAGGTAGCCGTGTGCGCCGCGGACCAGCAGGACCGGGACCTCGGAGTTCTCGAGCGCGGGCCACAGATCGCGGAAATCGACGTCGAGCCGGCCGCCCGGCGGAGGGCTGGCGAAGTGGTGCTTGAACACGATCGTGCCGTCGGGGCGCACCCGGGTGTTCAGCGCCACTCCCCGGGCCAGCGCCGGCCGGGAGGAGCCGATCCCCGCGGCCAGCGCCATCTCGACCACCTCGTCCCGGGATCCGAACACGAGCGGACCGCTGAGGAAGTCGCGGACCTGGGCGGAGTCTTCCGGCCGCAGGCCCGGGCTGACGTCGACCAGTACCAGCCGCTCGACCAGGTCGGGCCGCGCCTCCAGCAGGGCGGCGCCGGTCAGGCCACCGAGCGACTGGCCGACGACGGTCTGACGCGTCCCGGGCCCGACGGCGTCGAGGACGGCGGCCACCGCCCCGGCGTTCGGACGCGGGGCGTAGTCGAAGTCGTCCCGCCACTCGGAGTCACCGTGGCCGGGCAGATCCAGCGCGAGGGCGGGCCTGCCCAGCGCGAGCAGCGTCCCGTCCCAGGTGTGGGCGTTCAGGCCGCCGCCGTGCAGCAGCGTCAGGCGCGGGTCGTCGCCCCACCGCAGGGCGCTGACCGCGCCGGCCGGGGTGCTGACGCCGAAGCGGCGGACCGTCGGCAGGACCGCCGGGGCGCCCACCTCGGCCGCCTCCTCGGCGAGATACGAGAACTCGTCCGGCTCGTCGCTCACGTCGTGCCCCCTCGACCGGTCGGGTCATTCGCCGACCGGAGCCTAGCCGGGCCCGCCGGAAGCGCCCGAGGTCGTGGCCGCGCTACTGCGGGAGTGGTGGCGCGGCTGAGCCGTGGGCGCCCGCAAAACCGGGGTCACCTGGTGTCCGGCGGCCCGCGCGGCGACGTCGAAGCTGGTGACCTTGCGGGACATGTCAGTAGCCGGTGCCGTTCGGGGTGGCCCGGGAGTCCTGGAGAGCCAGACGGGCGCCGGCCCGCAGCAGGGCCAGGTCGTTCCCGGGGGTGACGAAGTCGTAGCCCAGCGCCGTCAGACGTGCGGCCACCTCACCGTCGGGACAGAACGTGCCCGCGTAGATCCCGGCGTCGTGGGCGGCCCGGAGGATCGTCTCCCAGGCCCGTTCGACCTCCGCCGGTGGTGGCACCTGGCCGGGCCGGGCGCCGAGGGCGAGCGCCAGGTCGTTCGGGCCGACGAACAGCCCGTCGAGACCGGGGGTGGCCGCGATCGCGTCGACCGCTTCCAGCCCCGGCGCCGATTCGATCATCGCCCACGCCATCAGCGTGTCGTCCGCTCCGTCGACGTAGCCGGGACCGCCGTACAGCAGTGCGCGCCCCGGCCCGAAGCTGCGCCGCCCGGCCGGTGGGTAGCGGCACGCCGCGACGAACGCCTCAGCGTCGGCCGGGCTGTCGATGCCCGGGCAGATGATGCCGTAGGCGCCCGCGTCGAGCAGTTTGCCGATCACCGCCGGGTCGTGGCTCGGGCAGCGGGCGAACGGCTCGGCCGGCCCGGCGCTGATCGCCTGGAGCAGACGGATCGCGGTGTCGACGCCGAACATGCCGTGCTGGAGGTCGACGGTCACGGAGTCGAACCCGGCGTGCGACAGCGCCTCCGCGACGTACGGGCTGTCGTTCGACAGCCAGGCATTGACGGCGGTGCCGCCACCGCTCAGCAGGGTTCGAACCGCACTTGCGCGCATCTGAGGCTCCTTGTTCGGACTACGTATGCGGAGCGCGGCGGTCAGAGCGCGGCCTGGGCCGCGGCGAGGAGCCGCTGCAGCCGGACTCCGCGGTGGACGTCGCTCGCCGGGCTCCGGCCGCCGGCGACCGCGTCGCCGAACGTCTCGGCGATCCGGCGCTGGATCGTGGTGGGGAACTCGGCACCCGGGTCGCCGAGGACGATGCGCCCGGCGTCGGTGATCGCCTCGCACTTCAGCGGTCCGTGTGCGCCCGGCGTCGCGATCGAGAGAACGGCGGAGCTGACCGCGCCGCCCTCGTGCTCGAGCGTCACGGCGGTGACCGCGCCGGCCCGGCGGGCGTGCACGACCGTCGCCGGTCCGGCGGCGGCCTCGAGCAGGTCGAAGACGTGCGGCCCGACGTCGTGGAGGGCCGCCTCGGGCTGCCGCCAGGGTGTGGCGAAGAACGAGCCGGGCATTGCGCCGCTGCCGACGAACTCGGCGCGCAGCACGCGCGGGCCGGCGCCCCTGACCTCGTCGACGAACGCCGGCACGGCGGACGACCAGCGGTTGGTCAGCATGAGCTGGGTGACCACCCCGGCGTCGTCCGCCGCCGCGGCGATGCGCTCGGCGTCCTCGACGGTGAACGCGAGCGGCTTCTCGAGCAGCAGGTGCTTCCCGGCCGCCGCCGCTCGCGGCGCGAGTTCGGCCTGCACGTCGGGAGGAACCGCGAACGCCACCGCGTCGCAGGTGTCGAGGAGCGCGTCGAAACTGCCGGCGACCGGAACCCCGAGTTGTGCCGCCGCCTCGGGGCGCCGCGCCCAGACCGCGACGAGCGCCGTCCCCGGCCCTGCCGCCAGCAGCGGCCCGGTGAAACTCGTCGCCCAGGGTCCGGCGCCGACCAGGCCGACACGCACCACCATCGAAACCGGACCTCCCGATAAGTTTCGCTCGATCGTATCGTCCGGGGCCGATTCCCCACCGCGACGGCGAGGTCAGCCGGTTCCGTGGCCGCCGGTGTCGCCGTGGTGGAGCCGGTAGTGCTGGGCGAGCAGGTCGCGTCCGTAGTCGTTGCCGTTGGGCGCCCGCACGATCGTGTGGACGTGGAAGCGGGCCGGTTCGGGGTTGGTGAGGAAGACACCGGGATGGTTGTCGTACTCGACCAGGAGCACCGGGGAGTGGATCCGGTAGTAGAACGCGCACTCGTCGTCGTGGCCGCCGCGCCAGGCGAACCGCGTCTCGCCGAAGTGCTCCCGGACGAGCGCCAGCATTCGTCCGGCCTGACGCGCCGGCAGGCGGTCCAGGTACACCCGGATCAGATCCACCAGACCGTCCCGCTGGCCGGGCGGCAGGCTCGCCGCGACGATCCCCTCCGGAGGCAGGACGAGGTTGTCGGCGCCCGCTCCGGCCAGATGACGCCCGTTCCAGGGGCCGGCCAGTTCGGGCGGCAGGTCCCGGGCCCGCAGCGAGGACCCCAGCAGGAACTCCTCCTCGCGATGGGGATCCAGGGACCGGCGAAGCGCCAGGCCGGTCTCGGTCTCCGCGTCGAAGGCCCGGAGTCCCTCGAACCGTCCGGTCCCGGTCGTCGGCTCGGCTCCGAGGAAGACCGGGGCGAGAACGACCTGGCCTCCGACGAAGACGCAGTGCAGGTCCACGTGATGACCCATCAGCTGCCATCCCCACGGGGAGTCCTCCGAAGGGGTGCCGAAGACCGTGAACCAGTAGGCGAACTCGGTCAGCGTGTCCTGGTAGTCGCCGATCAGCTCGCCCAGGTTCGCGTTGAGGGCCATCGCGGCCCTCACCTGGGCGTAACCGGCCGGACTGAGGCTCTCTTCGAGCACGGTGAGCGCCCGGTCCCGGTCGGCCCCGGCGAGACGTTCCAGACGCAGGCCCTTGGGGTGCCAGGTGGGGATCGCGTTGGTCCACAGCCGCCACTCCGGAGCGTCCATGGGCAGTGCCCCGACCACCCGCTGGTGCGGCGCCAAGCCGTCCAGGTACGACCGGGCCGCCTTGACCGCCCAGTGCGGAGCGCTCCCGGCCCGATCGAGGTCGTAGAGGCCCCGGCGAGGCGTGCCGGTCTCGGTGACGCCGACGTAGGGATCGAGGTGGTGGCGGTGGCCCGCGGTCAGCGCGAGCGCGGCCTCGGGGGGCAGCAGGTCGTCGTAGAGATGGGAGTCGACGACGGGCAGGTCGCCGCGAGCGGCCGGCACGGGGAAGTTCGCCCCGCGGTGCTGAGCAGACATCGGTGTCCTTGTCAGTAGGTGCGGCGGGGCGCCGCCTCAGACGAGCGCGGAGACGGTGCCGCGGATGCCGAACAGCGCCTTCCCGTAGATCTCGGCCGCCACCTCGGGGTTGAGCACGGCGTGCCGGCTACCGGTCTCGACGTCACGCCAGAGGCGCTGCAACGGGTTGGCTTCGCTGAAGCTCGAAGCGCCCTGGGCCGAGCAGACGATGCGGACCGCCTCGCGGGCGTGGACCGCCGCCATCCCCGCGTCCATCCGCATCCGGGCCCGCGCGTCGTAGCCGGGGAACACTCCGGCGTGGGCCGCCTCGTCGATGTCGGCGGCCGCTCGGTACGCGTGCAGCGCCGCGGAGTCGACGAGCGAGGCCGCGTGCGCGGCGGCGAGTTGGACGGTGGGCGCTTCGGCCTGGGTGGCGTAGTTCGTCAGCGTCAGACCCCGTCGCGGTGCCTTCTCCGCCAGCAGGTCGACGGCGGCCGTGGCCAGACCCAGATGGGGTCCGGTCAGCAGCAGCGCGGCCACCGGTACGAACGGCGCCCGGTAGAGCAACTCGTCGGTGAACGGCGTGGCGTACCGGCCCTCGACCGCGTCGGGGATCGACAGGAAGCGGTGCGCCGGTACGAACAGATCCTCGCCGACGAGGGTGTTCGACGCGGTGCCGCGCATGCCCGACACGAACCAGGTGTCCTCGACGACCAGCTCCGACATCGGTGCGAGCACGATGCCGACGGCGTCCGACGTGCCCGCGGCGTCCGGGCGGACGACTCCGAGTACCGCCCAATCGGCGTGGGTGCACCCCGAGGCCGGGGCCCAGCGCCCGCTCACCCGGTATCCGCCGTCGACCGCGTCGGCCGTCCCCGAGGGTGTCACGACGCCGGCGATCCGCGCGTCGGGACGCTCGCCCCAGATGTCGTCCTGGGCCTGCACGGGGAACAGCCCGGCGAACCACGCCGACGCGTTCAGCAGCGAGGCCACCCAGGCGGTGGAGCCACACGCCCGTCCGAGCTCCCGGCTGACCTCGATGATCGTGCGGAAGTCGGTCTGCCGGCCGCCGTAGCGGGCCGGCTGCAGGAGACCGAGCAGGCCGGCCGAGGCCAGCGCGTCGATGTTCGACGTGGGCACCGCGCGCTCGCGGTCGGTCCGGTCGGCCTCGGCGGCCAGTTGCGGCCGCAGGGCCGCGGCGCGTTCCACCAGGTCGGCCCGGAGCTTGCGGACGGCGTCGGTCGTGTGGGGGGCGTCCAGCGTGATCGTCATCGTCCTCAACTCGCCACTGCGAGCAGGGAGTGGGTGCCGAAGGCCCGGCGCGCGTAGACGAGCGGAGCCGTGGCGCTCGACTCGGCCTCGTCGACCCGCATGACGAGCAGGACGTGGTCACCGCCGTCGACGTGACGGTCGACCCGTCCGGCCGTCCAGCCCGCCGATCCGGGCAGGTGAGGCAGCCCGGCCCGGACGGTCCACGGGATGCCGTCGAACTTGCGCCCCGGCCCGTCGCTCCGGCGCGCGAACCCGGACGCCAGCTCCTGCTGGTGGGCGGCGAGGATGTTCACGCCCACCCGGTCGCCCGGCCGGAGGTGGGTCAGCAGGGTCGACGTGCGGTCGAGCGCGAAACTGACCAGTGGAGGATCGAGCGAGAGCGAGGCGAAGCTCGACACGGTGCTGCCGTGCGGCCGCCCGTCGGCTCCGGTCGTCGTCACCACGGTGACCGGAGCGCACACTCCGCTCATCAGCTCGACGAAGGTTTGGCGGTCGATCATCGTTGGCCTCCCGGTGCGGTTCGATCGTGTACGTCGAAGTACACAGCGACGTCCGGGGCGACCGCTTGGTCTGCCGACTCAGGTTTTCGACCGGCCGTTGGTCTGCCGGCTCAGCCGGTTCACGGGTCGGCGCCGACCGGCCCGAGCACCGCGTCGCCCAGCTCTTCGACGAGCGTGAGCGCGGTGTAGAGCGCGAAGCGGCGGTCGTCGACGTCGTGCCCGAGTACGTCCTCGGCCCGCTTCACGCGGTACGTCACCGTGCCCCGGGCGACGTGCAGGCGTCCGGCGACGTCCACGATGCTGCGCTCGGCGTTGATGTAGTGGTACAGCGTGGTCCGCAGTGCCTCCATCGCCGGGCTGCGTGCCGCGAGCCCGCCGAGCTCGCGTCGCACGAGGTCGGTGGCGGCCTCGAGGTCAGTGGTCAGCAGCGCGACGGCGGCGACGTCGGCGTAGGTGGTCGCGGAGCGCGGGGGCCGCCCGCCGGCCCGCCGCAGCCGCTCGAGCCGCTCGGCGTGTCCGGCCTCGCGGTGGGAGCGGCGGAAGCCCGCGACGCCGTCGGCCGGAGTGCCGAAGGCCGCCTGCACCCGTCGGTGGGAGAGCGCTTCGGTGACCTCCTCCCACGAGTCCGTCCGGCGGGTCCCACCGGGAGACACGGTCCCCCAGGCCCACAACCGGCCCGTGGTCACGGGGACGACGAGCGTGGTGGTGGCACCGCGGGCCCGCAGCGCCTCGATCGCGGCCCGCTGCAGCGTGGAGTCGCCGTTCGACGCCTCCGACCACACCACCACGGCCTCGTGGTGGCGGGTCAGGTCGTACCCGAGCACCCGGGACGCTTCGCCGTGGTCAGGCGTCCGGGTGTCGTCGAGGAGGGAGCGCACGAGGTCGGCCCGGGCCGCGGCGACGCTCGTGCTCCACGCCTCGTGCTCCACGAGGTAGGTGCGGATCATCGCGTCGGCCAGGCCGTCGACGGAGGAGAACAGATCGCGCGAGACCGCGGTGATCTCCCCGGCCGCCGTGTCGGGGTCGACCAGCTCGGCGCAGGCCTGCAGGAACGCCTCGGTCGTGGCCGCGTGCCCGACCCGGACGCCGCGCAGTACCTGGTCGAGCGGGACCGCGCGGTGGACCAGTTCGCGGACGCTCTCCAGCGTCGCCGCACCGGCGGGTGCGGCGGCCGCCGGCCCGTCCACGAGCGTGAACAGCACGTGCAGCGTGGTCGCCTCGTTGCCGCGGCGAAGCATCTCGACGGCGGACGGGCTACCACCGAGGGCCGGCACCTCGCTGACGATGCGGCGCACGACCTCGGTGTTCAGTTCGATCGCCCAGCCCACCGGGCCCGCGCCGACTCGCGCGACGGCGGCCTCCACGATCGCGGCCGGGGACACCGCCCGGTCGACGTCGACCTGGCCCCGGGGCCGCAGACGGGCAGCCCAGGGACGTCGCCAACCGGTCTCGGCCACGCTGCCTCCCTGGGGAACCAGACCGAACCTATCTCTCCTCCCGGGAGCCGGGAGCCGGGCGCCGGGAGCCGGGCGCCGGGAGCCGGGCGCACGGCGGCCCTCGGCCGTTCCGGGCCCCGGGTGGTGAGGGGCCGGCTCAGTGCGCGCCCGGTAGCTCCAGCGAGCCGGCGAAGCGCAGGCTGTCCACGTCGACGCCGACCTGCTTCAGCAGCCGGTCCCGGCTCTCCTCCGCCTGCCGCGCCAGCTCGTCGCGATTCACGCCGAGCACCTCGCCGGCCCACTTGCGGGGAACGCCGTCGACGACGACCGCGGTGACGTCCTGCGATTCCGCGTAGCCGGCCACGGCGCCGAGGTACGACGCGATCGGGCGCAGCCGGGCCAGCGAGAACACCGTGAGGTCGGCTTTCGCGCCGGGCGCCAGCACGCCGATCGTCCCGGACAGACCCGCGGCCCGCGCGCCGCCGACGGTGGCCGCACGCAGGGCGTCACGCACGCCGTAGGGACGGGGTGCGTCCGCGGCGCCGGTCCCGGCCGCGGCGTACGCCTGCCCGCGCTGGGTGATCAGCAGCGTGCGCAGCTCACCGAGGATGTCGCTGCCGTACTCGAACTCGTTGTCGGTGCTGATCGCCTCCTGGACGCCGAAGCGGTTGGCGGTCAGCACCGGGCCGGCGGCGGCGAGCCCGTAGTGCGGGTCGGATCGCGGCACCAGCGCGATCGCGGCACCGCTGGCGGCGATCGCCTGCCAGTGGCTGTCGGCCAGTCCGAGTACGTGGTCGAGCGTGACCTGGGGACCGAGCAGTTCCGTGGTCATCACCGCGTCGAGGTCGCCCATTCCGGCGATCGTCTCGGCGACGAGCCCGACGCCGTTCTCGGCCGCGAACCGCAGGCCGGCCACCGACGGGAAGAGTTCCATCAGCCGTACGTCGATCCGGGGGTCCGCCGCGCAGTGGTCACGCAGGTCCAGCACAGCCCGGTGCAGGTGGGCGTCCGGGTGCCCGAGGCCGACACCGGCGGCGACGACCGCGCGCAGCCCGGCCTCCCGCAGCGCGTCGACGACGGCCTGGCCGTGCTCGAGGCTGCGCACGTTGTGGCTGTTGTCGACGATCGTGGTGACGCCCTGTTCGAGGGCGCGGGTGGCGGTGACCCGCTCTCCGATCGCCATGTCCTCCGGCGTCATGAGAGGGGCCAGCGTGGTGTGGGTCAGGTTGAGGTACGCCATGATCTCGCTGTCGGGCGAGACACCGCGCAGAGCGCCTTCCCACGCGTGCACGTGCCCGTCGACGAGGCCCGGGGTGATCACGGTTCCGGTCGCGTCGATGACCAGCGCGTCGTCGGCGACCGGCGATCCGGCCGACGGTCCGACCGCGCTGATCGTCGATCCGGTGACGACGACGTCGCCGACGAAGTCGCCCGCGGCCGGGTCCATCGTGATCACGCCGGCGCCCGCGAAGACGACGGTCCGGCCCGGCGTCCACTCCTCCGGAACGTGCCGATCGAAGATTTCCACTGCGTTCCTCCGGGGGTTGGTCGTGGCCTCCACCCTGGAACGCGTGCGGAGCGGACGTCACCCCCCATTTGCGGGGTGGGCCGGCGCCCTCACCACTCGACCTGGTCGGCGCTCTCGTGGAGGGGGTGCTGGTAGTGCTCGGCGAACAGGTTCGCGACCAGCTCGCCCCGGCTGCTCACTCCGACCTTCGAGAAGATGGTCTTGAGGTAGTCCCGCACCGTGTGGGGCGACAGGAACAGTTCGACGGCGATCTCCTGGCTGGATAGCCCGCGCGCGACGGCCCGCGTCACCTGCTGCTCGCGCGGGGTCAGCGCGTACGCCGCCACGATGATCGGCGCGATCTGCTCCGAGCGCGCGGGTTCGACGGTCACCGCCGTCGGTCCGGACGCGTCGTCCGGACCGCGCAGGCAGGAGGCGTGCAGCACGAGCCAGCGACCGGACGCCGCCCGCAGCCGGGTCGCGGCGGGACCGCGATCCCGGCCCTGGACGACGGCGGTGGCGCGGGCGATGACCCCGTGCACGGGCGTCATCGTGGCCGGGAACGCCCGCCATTCCGGGCCGCCGATCTCCTCGAACAGCAATTCGGCCTGGGCGTCCAGCGACAGCAGGGTGCCCGGGCGGTCGAACAACGCCGTGCCGGGGCCGCCGGCCGGGGCCGGGCGGCGCTCGGCCGTCGCGAAGGCACGCAGGGCGTGCGCGACGGCGGGTGCGATCCGCTGGATCTGATCCCGGTCACCCTTGGTGAACGGGGCGCGCGAGCGGTCCCGGTAAAGGTCGAGGACGCCCCAGGTCGTCGTCCCGAGCCGGAACGCGGCCCGGAGTTCGTCGCCGTACCCCTGCGGGGCCAGGTACTCCCGGTAGCGGGCGCTGTCGGCGGGCCGATCGTTTGTGGTCTCGTACAGCGTCGCGACGCCCTGGGAGCTGCGGGCCACGTCCCGGAAGAGCAGGGCGTCCTCGACCAGGCACTCCCGTTGCCAGTAGGTCTCGCAGTGGCCCGGCTCGATGTTCTCCACCCGCACGGCACTGGTGCCGAGGAGGGTGGCCGGGTCGGTCGCGAACCACGCCGACCCGTCGAACGGGACCAGCTCCCGCAACTGCTCGGAGACGATCTCGAACAGGGCCAATGCGGATGGGGCGCCCCGGCAGGCTCGGGTCAGCGCGTCGGCCCTGCGCTCGCGCGTCACGCTCAGTGCGGTCATCCCCCCATTGTCGGCCGCGGTGCCGGGATTCCGGCGGCACCGCGGAAAACAGCTTCAGGTGGCCAGCACTCCGCCGTCGACGTAGAGGTCGTGGGCGTTCATCCCGGTGTTGCGGAGCAGGAACTCGGTGGCGTCGGCGATCTCGGCCATCGTGACCAGCCGGCCGATCGGTGTCTGCGCCGAGCGCGGCGGGTTCGGCACGTCCCGCCACCGGGGGCTGTCGCCGATCAACCCGGAGTGTCCGCGGAGCAGCTCACCGCGCATCTCGCCCGGCCCCTGCGAGCGATCCTCCTGGAGTGAGGCCGAGACAACCGGAGAGATCTCCGTTACCGTAGTGGAGATCTCTCCACTACGAAGGAAGCCTCGCATGCGCTACCACAAACTCGGCTCCACCGGTCTCGACGTCTCTCCGGTCGCCATCGGCGCGATGACCTACGGCGACCCGAATCGCGGCCACCCGGTCTGGTCGCTGGACGAGGAGGCCAGCCGTCCGCTGATCCGGCACGCGCTCGACGTCGGCATCAATTTCTTCGACACCGCGAACCTGTACTCCTACGGCTCCAGCGAGGAGATCGTGGGTCGTGCGCTCCACGACTTCGCGGATCGCGACGAGGTGGTCATCGCCACCAAACTGCGCCACCCGATGCGGCCGGGGCCCAACGGGCGGGGGCTGTCGCGCAAGGCGATCATGACCGAGGTCGAACACAGCCTGCGTCGCCTGCGCACCGACTACATCGACCTCTACCAGATCCACCGCAACGACCGCGCGACGCCGTGGGAAGAGACGCTGGAGGCGCTGAACGACCTGGTCAAGGCGGGCAAGGTCCGCTATCTCGGAGCGTCGTCGATGCGTACCTGGGAGTTCGCCAAGGCCCTCACCCTGCAGAAGCAGCACGGCTGGGCACGATTCGTGTCGATGCAGGACCACTACAACCTGCTGGCTCGCGAGGAGGAGCGCGAGATGATCCCGCTCTGCCTCGACGAGGGCGTCGGCACCCTGATCTGGAGTCCGCTCGCCCGGGGACGGCTCGCGCGGCCCTGGGACGAGGCCACGTCCACGGCCCGGGCCGCGACCGACGGCGCTTACGCCGACCTGCTCTACACCCCCACCGAGGACGCCTCCAACCGGGCGATCATCGACGCGGTCGGCACGATCGCCGCCGAGCGCGGCGTCAGCCGGGCGCAGGTCGCGCTCGCCTGGCTGCACAGCCGGCCGGTGGTCGCCGCGCCGCTGGTCGGCGCCAACACCGTCGCGCAGATCGACGACGCCGTCGCGTCGCTGGAGATCCGGCTGACCGACGAGGAGACCGCGTCCGTGGAGCGGCCGTACACGCCTCGGTACGACTTCCAGGGCATCTCGGACGAGGCCGAGATGCAGAGGATCCGGGAACAGGTCCCCGGCTACGCCAACGCTTAGTCCGGCCGCTCCCCCGTGCGGGCGCGGTCGTCGCACAACCGGCAGCACGGCCCGCCCGCCGCGCGCCGGAGGGCCGTGGTGCCGCTTCGTTCACCGGACGAACGTCGCCAGCGGTTGTCCGGTCTCGACGAGGTAGGTCGACAGCATCAGCCCGGTGCCGGGGCCGAGGTCGGTGGCGTTGTGCGGGGTCCGCGGCGGGATCAGGAAGCCGTCACCCGCCTGCAGGGTGAGCGTCGCTTGGTCGCGGATCTCCATCCGGACCGTCCCGGCGACGATGTAGCCGACCTCCTCGCCGGGATGGACGTGCCATCCGGACTCGACTCCGGCGGGGATCTCGGTGCGCACCTGGACGATGTCCCGGCCCGGGATGGACGAGCTTCGTCGCAGGGTTTCGGTGCGCTTCAGGGTGGCGGCGAGCTCATCGGCCGGCTGCCCGTGTTCGACGGCGTCGGAGGACATGGCTGAACCTTTCCGGAGGTCAGGAGATCGGGAAAGCCGAGGGACGCCGCTGGAGGAACGCCGACAGGGCTTCCGCGGTCGCCTCGGGTTGGTCTTCGACCAGGAAGTGGCCGGCCGGCACCGCGTGACCGGTGACGTCGTCGGCCCAGGGCCGCCACACGTCGAGCACGTCGCCGTAGAAGCGGGGCAACGCGCCGTCCGCGGCCCACAGCGCGAGCAGTGGACACGCGATCGTGCGGACGCCCCGGTCGGCGTCGTCGTGGTGCCGGTCGACGGTCGCGCCGGCCCGGTAGTCCTCGCAGACGGCCTCGACGGTGCTCACGTCGTCGAGCAGCGCTCGGTAGCCGCGCATCAGCTCGGCCGGGTACCTGTCCCGTGCACGCCCGAGGCCGAGAGCCCGGACGTGGAAATCGAAGAACGCGTCGGGGTCGGCGGCGATGAGACGCTCGGGCAGCGGTGCGGGCTGTGCGAGGAAGGCCCAGTGCCAGTACCCGAGGGCGGTCCGCGCGTCCGCCCTGGCCCACACGTCGCCGGTGGGCACGACGTCGAGGACGGCGGCGGCGCCGACGTGGTCGGGGTGGTCCAGCGCCATCCGGTAGGCCACCCGCCCACCGCGGTCGTGGCCCGCGACCGCGAACCGCTCGTGGCCGAGCAGGCCCATGGCTCGGACGAGATCAGCGGCGAGCGCCCGCTTGGAGTGGGGTGCGTGGTCGGCCGCGGGTACGGGACGAAAGGACGCCCCGTACCCGGGCAGGTCCGCCACGACGACCGTGAAGCGGTCGGTGAGCAGATCCGCGACCGTGTGCCACATGACGTGCGTCTGGGGATACCCGTGCAGGAGCAGCAACGGCGGGCCCTGGCCGCCGGTCCGGGCGAAGATGCGTCCCCGCGCGGTCTGCAGGCCGTGCTGCACGAAGCCGTCGAACATGACCCGTCCCGCTCACTTCTCGGCGAGCGCCGCGCGCAGGAAGCTCGTGGCCTGCTCGACGGCGGCTCGGGTCGCGCGGGTGTCGGTGAGGGAGTTGAGCAGCATGAAATCGTGCACCGTGCCGTCGTAGCGCACGGTCGTGATCGACACCCCGGCGGCGCGCAGCTTGGCCGCGTAGGCCTCGCCCTCGTCGCGCAGGACGTCGGCTTCGTCGACGAACAGCAGGGTCGGGGGCAGCCCGCGGACCTGCTCGATCGTGGCCTGGTTCGGCGAGGCGGTGATCTCCGAGCGCTGCGGCTTCTCGGGCGCGTAGGCGTCCCAGAACCACTCCATGGAGGCCCGGGTGAGGTAGTACCCGGAGGCGAACCGCCGGTAGGAGTCGGTGTCCATGGCCGCGTCGGTGACCGGGTAGTACAGCGACTGCTGCACGAACGTGACATCCCCGCGCTCCTTGGCCATCAGGGCCAGCGCCGCCGCCATGTTGCCGCCGACGGATTCGCCGGCCACCGCCATCCGGCCGGCGTCCAGACCGTGTGCGGCACCCTCCCGGGTGATCCACCGCGCCACCGCGTAACCCTGTTCGATCGCCACCGGGTAGTGCGCTTCCGGGGAGGGCGTGTACTCGACGAAGGCGACGGCGGCGTGCGCACCGACCGCGAGTTCGCGGACGAGCCGGTCGTGGGTCCCGGCGTTGCCCAGGATCCATCCGCCCCCGTGCATGTAGACGACGACCGGCAGCACGGGCCCGGCGTCGAGCGGTTTGACCAGCCGGACCCGGACGTCGCCGACGGCGGCCGGGACGGTGATCCACTCGTCGTCGACCGGCAGCTTCTCGACCGGTGCGGCCTGCAGGTCGACGAGGACCTGGCGGGCACCGTCGGGTCCGAGATCGACGAGGAACGGGGGCTTGGCAGTGGCCTCCACCAGTTGCTGAGCGGCGGCTTCCAGGACGACGGCGGGGTGCTCTGACATCGATCTGCTCCTTGGGGAATTGCCGGACGGCGAGGGTGGTCTAGCGGGCGAGGAACGCGAGCAGTTCGCGGTTGACTTCCTCGGCGTGGCTCAGACAGAGCAGGTGCGGGCCGCCCTCGATCTCGACGTAGTGCGCGTCCGGCAGCGCGGCGTGCATCCGGCGCCCCTGTCCCTCGATCGACAGGATGCGGTCGGCGGTGCCGTGCAGCACCAGCGCCGGGACGTCGACGCGTTTGATGTCGTGGTGGAAGTCGTCGAGCCAGGTCTCGGGGCAGGCCCAGGTCGCCTCCGGTGAGGCGTCGGCACCGGCGTTCCACAGATTGCGCACGGCTTCCTCGCTGACGCGCGTGCCGAGCAGTTCGTCGAGGTTCAGCATGTCGCCGATCAGCCCGGTCAGCCAGGCCGGCCGATCGTGCAGGATCGCCTGCTGGACGCCGTCGACGCCGGCCCGGTCGACGCCCAGCGGGTTCTCGTCGGACTTGACGAACGAGGGCGCGAGGCTCTCGATGAACACGCACGACCGGAGGCGCTGGGTGCCGTTGACGCCGATGTAGCGAGCGACTTCCCCGGTGCCCAGGGAGAGCCCGACCAGCGTGACGTCGCGCAGGTCGAGCGTGGTCAGCAGCGTGTCGAGGTCGGCGGCCAGCGTGTCGAAGTCGTAGCCGACGGAGGGCCGGCCGGAACGCCCGAACCCGCGCCGGTCGTACGTGATAACCCGATAGCCGGCCGCCAGCAGCGGGTGGACCTGGGGCTCCCAGGAACGGCTGTCGAACGGCCAGCCGCTGATCAGGACGACGGCCGGTCCGCTTCCGTGGTCTTCGTAGTACAGATCGATGGAGGTCGTGTTCTCGGTGCCGACGGTCACGGTGGACATGTGCGCTCCTCGGTCGTTCGGGGTGGTTCAAACCTGGCAAACGCCGGGTACGCGGACCAGGGCGGTTGACCCGAAGACCGAGGGGGCTCGCCGGGTGTCGTCCCGGCCGGTGGCCCGGAAGCCGTTTCCGGCTAGCCCTACCGCCACCACCCGCGCCACGCTGTAACGATGAACGGATGCTGGGCTCAATCCTCGTCGTCGACGACGACGCACCACTCCGGGAACTCCTCGTGCGCATCTTGCGGAGCTGGGGGCATACGACGATCGGCGAAGCCGGGTCGGTCGCCGAGGCACTCGACTACGCGGACGCCCGACGTCCCACCGTCGCGCTGGTCGACGTCGGTCTGCCGGACGGTGACGGGTTCTCCCTCACCCGCCGGCTCCGGGCCAAGCCGTCGATCCAGCGCGTCGTCCTCTTCTCCTCCGACGCCGACCCGGCGAACGTGGCCGCCGCCGCGCGGGCCGGAGCGGCCGGGTTCTTTCCGAAGGACGAGCTGCTGAGCCCCGCGTTGCAACGACTTCTCGAGGATCGAGCCGATGACGAAGAGCGCTGAGGTCGCCCGTCCGCTCCGCGTCGCGATCGGCGAGGACGACGTGCTGCTGCGCGAGGGCGTCGCCCGGATACTCACCGACGCCGGCCTCGAGGTCGTCGCCCTCTCCGGCGATGCCGACGACCTGCTGCGGCGCAGCCTCGCCTATCGTCCCGACGTCGTCGTCACCGACGTGCAGATGCCACCGAAGCGGGAGGACGACGGCTTACGGGCCGCGATCCAGCTGCGCCGCCGTTCACCGGGGATCGGTGTGCTCATCCTGTCGCAGTTCTGCGAGCCGGCCTACGTGGCGGATCTGGTCGGCGAACGGCCCGAAGGGGTCGGATACCTGCTCAAGGAACGGGTCGGGGACGTCACGGCCTTCGTCGACGCCGTCCATCGCGTCGCGGCCGGCGGCAGCGCGCTGGATCCCGAAGTCGTCGCCCGGATGCTCGGGCGCCGCGTGCAGGACGGTCCCCTGCGACTCCTCACTCCTCGCGAGCTGGCCGTGCTCGCCGCGATGGCCGAGGGACTGTCCAATCAGGGTGTCGCGGAGAGCCTGCTGATCAGCGCCGCGTCGGTGGAGAAGCACGTGACGGCGATCTTCCGCAAGCTGCGCATCGCCCCCGTGGACAGCGAACACCGCCGCGTCCAGGCGGTGCTCACGTATCTGCGCGCGGCCAACCGCCCACGATGAGCCCGGCGGGTTCACCCGGCAGCGGACGACCCGGTGCCGGCGGCAGGCGGGTCGCCGACCGGTAACGTCGCCTCGATCGTCGTTCCCTTCCCCGGCGGGCTGCTCACCCGCAGCCGGCCACCGCCCGCCTCGACGCGATCGAACAGGCCGGTCAGACCGGATCCCCGTCCGGCCTCGGCACCACCCTCCCCGTCGTCGCGCACCTCGATGCGGATGGCGCCCGCGCTGAGCTCGGCGCGGATCCAGGCCCGGCCGGCCTGCGCGTGCTTGACGACGTTCGTGAGCGCCTCGGCGATCACGAAGTAGGCCGTGGTCTCGACCTCCACCGCCACGCGCGGCACGTCGACGAGGGCGTCGACCGGCAGCGGCAGGTCGGCCAGGAGTGATTCCACCCCGCCGCGCAGGCCGCTGCGTGTCAACGCCGCCGGAAGGATCCCGCTGACGATCTCCCGTAGTTCGGTGGTGGCCCGCTGGGCGTGCTTGAGTGCCTCCTCGACCCGATCGACGCCGGTCGGCAGGTCGCCCTGGGCCAGAGCCAGCCGCGCCAGCTTCAGCGTGATCACGGTGTGGACGAGGCGTTGCTGGGCGCCGTCGTGCACGTCGCGCTGGAGCCGGCGACGGGTCTCGTCGGCCGTCGAAAGGACACGCGCGCGGGACGCGACGAGCTGCGCGCGGCTCGCCGCGTTGCTGACCGCGGTACCGACCAGATTGGCGAACCGCTGCAGGCGTTCTTCGGTACCGAGCTCCAGCGGTCCGTCGGCCGAGGTGGCGGTGAGCATGCCCCAGACGCGGCTCTCCACCGCGATCGGCGCCGCGACCGCCGCGGACAACCCGAACTGGACGGCGAGTTCGGCGTCGGGCTCGGTGCGGTAGTCGTCCACGCGCACGGCACCCGCCGAGCGCCGGACGCGGTCGGGCAACGTGCCCGGCTCGTAGTCGAGGTGTGTTCCGGGCGGCGCCGGCCCGCCGCTCCGGCTGATGACGATCAGCGCCTCGTCTTCCTCGAAGCGCACGAGGGTCATCGGCCGGCCGCCCAGCAGCTGCCGCGCCTCGTCGGCCACGGCCGCGAACACGGCGTCGGACGGTTCGCCGCCGGCGACCTGCTGGGCGACGCGCAGCAACGCGGCCTGTTCGTCGGCGAGCGCCTGGACGTCGGCCCGGGCCTGGGAACTGGCGATCGCCGTGCCGGCCAGCCCGGCGAAACTCGAGAGCTTCTCCTCGATGAGTGGCGGCAGCGCGTGTCGTCCGGCCGCGACCAGGACGCCCCACAACCGGTCCTCGGCCAGGATCGGCGCGGCCGCACTGGACAGGTATCCGCGGCCCGCGGCCAATTTCGGCCAGGCTCCCGACACGTCCGGCAGCCGGTTCGTCCGGGCCGGACGGCCGGTCCGCCACACCCGCTGGGTCGCGCCGTCGCCGGCGGCCGGTGCCCGCATTCCCACCGTGACGCCCTCCGGCGGATCGTGGATCGCGACGACCTCCGTCGCCCCGTCGGGCGCGAACCGCAGCAGCGTCGTGAACGCGACCCCGACGAGTCCCGCCGCCTCGGTGACGACCGCCTCGAACACCTCGCCGGGCGAGGCGTCGTGCGCCGCGAGCTCGGCCACCCGCCGCAGCGCGGTCTGCTCGGCGGCGAGCTGCTCGATCTCTTCGCGGCTCTGGGCGATGGCGATCGCGCTGGCCAGCAACTCCGTGAACGCGGCCAGCTTTTCCTCGGTGCCCGGTGGATACGCGGTACCGTCCGTCGACCCGACGGCGGTGAGACCCCACACCTCCGCGTTGACCACCACCGGGGCGCCGACCGACGACCGCCAGCCCCAGCCGCGGATCATCTCGGCCAGCGAGCCGGAGGCGTTCGTGTAGGTCGCGGTGCGGCTCGGGCGGCCGGAGTCCCAGATCGACCGGGCCAGGGTCCCGGTGCCGAACGGATGACCGACCTCGATGTTCTGGTATCCGGTGTGCTCGTTCCAGCGGCCGATGATCGTGACGGTCTCGTCGCCGTGCAACCGCACCAGGGCGGCATCGGTCGCCGGCATCGACAGGCCCAGCTCGGTGACCAGCGCCTCGAAGATCTCCGCTCGCTCGGCGCCCTGGGCGACCAGCGTGGCGAGCCGCCGCAGGGCCGCCTGCTCGGCGGCCGAGCGCCGGGGACCGTCGGAGTCGCGACTCGTGATCGGTTCCATCAGCCCACTCGTGAGCGCGGCCGGCGAGGTACGCGAGCCTGTGCGAGGAATGTATCCACCGGCTCGGTTCCCGGGGACGGAAACTCGCTCAGTAGCCGGGTTTCTCGCCCCAGCAGTACTCGAGGCTGGCCGGCAACAGCAGCATCACCACGAGCAGCGCCCCGATGGCGAGGCCGGCCGCGCCGACGATCCGTCCGACGTTCGAGTCGTCGCTGCCGGCGACGAGGTTCAACCCGCCCAGCAGCATCAGGAGGACGCCGAGCGCGAGCGCGACGCCCGAGCCGATCCGGGTGCCCTGCCACACCGCCACGCCGAGCACGAACGTCAGGAAGATCGTGAAGACGTTCAGGCCGCCCCTCCCGGCCTCACCGACGACGGCGTTGACCAACGACCAGGCCACCGATAGTCCGAGCGTCAGTACCGCGACGACGATCGAGGCCGGACGGCGGCGCACGGTAGGCAGCGGCGGAGGCGTCATGGCCGGTCATCATGCCCCATCACCACCGTCCTGTCCCGACCGGGCCGATCGCGGTCCGAAGTGTCGCGTCCGGACTCCCGCCGGGGCGCGGGGACTCGTGCCGCGGTCAGCCCGCTGCCGCGGCGCAAGCGGCGATGACCTCGCAGTAGCCGGCCGACACCGCGGAGCCGATCACCCCGGGCTGCATCTGGTTCATCAGGTAGCTGATCGTCATCCGCCGGTCGAGGTCCATGATGACCAGCGAACCGCCCCAGCCACCCCAGAAGCACACCTTCCCGGCCGGGACGAACGACGTGCCTTCGGGCTCGGGAAGGGCGTACCCGATCCCCCAGCGGAGCGGGATGCCCAGGAAGAGGTCGATGCCGTGGGCCTGCTCGTCGAAGATGAGTTCGATGGTCTCGGGCCGGAGTAACCGCACTCCCCCGGTGACGCCTCCCAGGGCCAGCGCCGACATGATCCGGGCCACCGAGTGGGCGTTGCCGTGCCCGTTGCAGGCGCCGTTCTCGGCCGCGAGCCACTGCGGGGTGTTGGCGATCGCGGGGTCCTGGAAGGAACCCGTCAACGTCTTGAAGAACACGCTGTCGGGATCCGGAGCGGGCAGGTCGGCCGGGGCCGCGGCGGCGGCGGTGGGGGCCAGCATCGTGGCGATGCGTTCGCGGTCGGCCGGTCGGGCCCCGATCCGGAAGTCGGCCCCGACCGGGCCGGCGATCTCCTCGGCCACGAAGTCGGTCAGGCTCCGGCCGGAGACCCGGCGCACCAGTTCGCCCACCAGGTGCCCGAAGTTGCTGGCGTGGTAGCCGCTCGCGGTGCCGGGCTTCCACCAGGGCGGCTGGGCGGCGAGCCTGGCGGTGGCCGCGGCGACGTCGTAGCTGTCCTCCGCCGCGAAGGGCTGCTCCCAGGCCGAGACGCCGGAGGTGTGGCTGAGCAGGTGTCGCACCTCGACCGATTCCTTGCCGTTGGCGGCGAACTCGGGCCAGTAGCGCGAGACCCGCTCGTAGGGGTCGAGCAGGCCGCGGTCGACGAGCATCAGCGCGGCCAGGCTGGTGACGGTCTTGGTCGAGGACCAGATCGTGACGATCGTGTCCTCGGTCCACGGCTGGGTACGGGCCGCGTCCCGATGACCGCCCCAGAGGTCGACGACGTTCTCGCCGTCGATGTTCACGACGAGGCTCGCGCCCACTTCGACGCCGTCAGCCAAGTTCTTGGCCAGCGCGTCGCTCACGGCGGAGAAGCCGTCGGTGACGTGGCCGTGCACCTCGGTCATATCCGTATCCCCTCGCCGGGCCGTGCGATGCAACGTTTGCTCAAACGTTGCACCCCCACGGTGGCATGACCTGCGTCACACGGTCAAGGGTGCGGAAACGTCGTCGACACGCAGCACCGCCGCGACGGCGGTCTCGACCTTGGCGGCATCGGGCTCGTCGCCGGTGATCAGGTCGGCGTAGATGAACGACTCGATGATCCGCACGATGAGGTAGGCGAGGTCGTTCGTCCGGAGCGGATGGGTCAGCTCACCGCGGGCGCACTCCTGTTCGAGCACGCGGGCGAACTCGTCGACGACCCGCCGCTGCACCGGGCTGGCCTTGGTCGTGATGAGACGGAGCGCACGCTCGGGCTCCCGCCGCATGAACTCCCGGTAGTACGACGCCCCGATCAGCGCGGCGGCGTACTCCCCCGCGATCCGGGCGACGCGCCGGCCGCCGGTGCCCTCGGCACCCACGACGATCGCGGAGAGCGTGGGGTCACTGAGCGAGATCAGGATGTCGACCAGGAGCTGGTCCCGGTTGCCCAGCCACCGGAACAGCGTGCTGCGGTCGACGTCGAGCGCGGTGGCGAGGCTTTTCAGGTCCACCCGGTCGCCCGCCATGAACGTCCGCCGCGCGAGCCGGAACGCGTCGGTGGCGGCGGGCCGGGCGTTCACGCGCGTCCACCCGGCAGCGCCTCCGCGGCGGAGAGGGACATGCCGCGAATTCTAGGGCGTCAGGGTTTGGCGGCCACGGCGCCGTACTCGTCCACCTCGCGCAGCAGAGCGGGATCTTCGTCGGCGGCGGGGCGCCAGCGACCGCACGGGACCAGGCCCGGGTCGAGGACGTTCAGGCCGGTCAGGAACTGGGCCAGCTGGTCGGGGTGGCGCAGGTGGTACGAGAGCGGCGCGTTCGCGTTCCAGACGCCGATCGCCTCCTCGAACGCCGGCCCGTCGATCACATTGGTGCCGTCGGCCGTCACCAGGTAGCTGCCCGACGGCAGGGCATCCATCAGACGGCGGACGATCGACACGGCCTCGTCCAGGTCGGGGACGTGACCGAGGATGTTCATCAGGATCAGCGCGACCGGCTGGGTCAGGTCGAGCGTGGTCCGGGCCGCGGCCTCCAGGATCGTGTCCGGCGCCCTCAGGTCGGCGTCGATGTACTCGGTCGAGCCGGTCGCCGTGCTGGTCAGCAGCGCCCGGGCGTGCACGAGGACCAGCGGGTCGTTGTCGACGTACACGACCTTGGCGTCGGGCGCGGCGGCCTGCGCGACCTGGTGCGTGTTCTCCGCCGTCGGGATGCCCGTGCCGATGTCCAGGAACTGGCGCACGCCGGCTTCGGCGGCCAGATGGGTCACGGCCCGCTTGAGGAAGGCGCGGGACGTGCGGGCCACCACGGTGATGTCCGGGTACAGGTGGGCGAAGTCGTCACCCACCGCGCGGTCGATCGCGAAGTTGTCCTTCCCACCCAGCCAGTAGTTCCAGACCCGCGCCGAGTGCGGCACGCTCGTGTCGATCTTGGTGCTGGCGGCGGCTTCAGCCTCGCTGTCGGTCACGGCCGGTCCTCCCGAAGACGGTTCAACGACGGCGCCGCCGAGCCTACCGGCCGTCCGCGTTCCACTCAGGACCGCGCTCCGATTTCGACGCACCCGAAAAGCTACCGGCGTGGCTGTCGGAGCCGGGCGGCCCGGCTCGTAGTAGGGATGACACGACCTGCCGAGACCACGGAGCCACCTCATGACCCGCACCAGTCCCCGGACCGCCCGCCGCATGTTCGAGCTGCTGGAGCCGATCTGCCTCGTCACGTTCCTGGCGGACGAGTGCAACGAGGAGCTGGCCGCGCTCGGTCACCCCACCTACTGGGACGGCTACTTCGCCAGCCGGGCCGCGCCGCTGGGGCGGGTGCCGGCGGAGGTCGTCCACGCGGCGTTCTACAACTTCGCCGACGGTGAGGCCGCGCGGCATATCCCGAGCGCGTGGGAGACGATCCCGGCCGAGGCCTCGGTCGCCGCGCGGGAGCGGGGCAGCGCGGCGTCGGTGCGGCGGATCCTCGGCGCCGAGCTGGCCACCTCGCCGGGCCTGCTGCGCGCTGCCGACCTCACCACCACGGCCGCGACCGGCGCGTCCACCGAGGGCCGGATGATGTATGCCGGGATGCGCACGCTCGCGCTGCCCGTCGACCCGGTCGCCCGGCTGTGGCACTCGGCGACCATGCTGCGCGAGCACCGCGGCGACGGGCACATCGCCGCGCTCCTCGGCGCGGGCATCGGCGGCACCGAGGCCCACGTGCTCGGCGCGCTGGACGCGGGCATCCACCCGGCCGAGTCGTTCGGGCGCATCCACCATCTGCCGAAGAAGCGGCTGGCCGCGGTCATGGACGGGATGCGCGAGCGCGGGCTCCTCGACGCCGACGGGCGGTTCACCGACGCCGGCCGGGAGACCAAGGCGCGCATCGAGGCGGTGACCGACGAACTCGCCGCCCCGCCGTACGACGCGTTGTCCCCGGAAGAACTCGACGATCTGGCCGCCGAGCTCGCACCGATCACCGCGACGCTGACGGCCGCCGGATCGCGATGACGGCGGGCTGACAGGCGCGGGGAACGGCTGACAGCGACGTGTGCGCGGGGTGACAGGCAGGGCGGTCAAAGTGGTCGGCGGGGCGCACCAGGCCTCATGACCGATCAGTGTCTGCCGATCACCGAATGTACGTCTCCTGCCGAGCTGAGAGCGGCGTTCGCTACGAAGGGTCCACCCGTGACTACCTCCCCGCCCGACGTCGCCCTACCGGTCCGCACGTCGCACACCTACCGGTCGCTCGGCGCGGCCTGGATCCCGCTGGCCGCTCTCTGCCTGGCCTTCTTCGTCGAGATGGTCGACAACACGTTGTTGTCGATCGCGCTGCCGACGATCGGCCGCGATCTCGGGAGCGGCACCACCGCACTGCAGTGGGTCACCGGGGCATACTCGTTGACGTTCGGCGGCCTCCTGCTCACCGCCGGGTCGATGGCCGACCGGCTCGGGCGGCGCCGGGTCCTGCTGGTCGGGCTCACGGTGTTCGGCCTGCTCAGCCTGGCGGTCGTCGCGGTGTCGGAGAGCTGGCAGCTGATCGCGCTGCGAGCCGGACTCGGTATCGCCGCCGCGGCCATGGCGCCGATCACGAACTCGCTGGTCTTCCGCCTGTTCGACGACCAGACGCTGCGCATGCGGGCGATGACCGTGATGATCATGGTCGGCATGTCAGGGTTCGTGCTCGGCCCGTTGCTGGGTGGTACCGCGCTGGCCCACTTCCAGTGGCAGTGGCTGCTGCTGGTCAACGCTCCGATCGCGCTGATCGCCTGCATCGGCGTCCGGCTCGGGGTGCCGGCCGACCGGCGCGAGGACCTGACCGACGACAAGCTCGATCTGCCCGGCGCCCTGCTCAGCGTCACCGCCATCGGGCTCGCGTGCTACTCGCTGACCAGCGGCATCGAGCACGGCTGGGGCTCCGGGATCACGCTCGTGTCGTTCGCCGGTGCGGTCGCCGCGGCGGTCGGGTTCGTCTGGCACGAGCGCCGCAGTGCGGCCCCCATGCTCGACCTGAGCCTGTTCTCGAACGGCACCGTCCGGGGTGCGTCGATCGCCCAGATCGGGACGTCGATCGCGATGGCCACCGTGATGTTCGGGCTGATCCTGCACTTCCAGTACGCCTACGGGTGGAGCCCGGTGCGGGCCGGCCTGGCGAACCTGCCGATCATCGTGACGATGCTGGCGGCGACCCCGCTGTCGGAGTGGCTCGCGAAGCAGTTCGGCCACCGCGTCGCCGTTCTGGTCGGTGCGGTGTTCCTGGCCGGCTCGCTGGCCGGGCTCTCCTGGGGTGTCGACCACGGGTACACGGTCATCGCGGTCTGCATGGTCGCGATGACGATCGGGCTGCGCACGGTCATGACGATCTGTGCCATCGCCCTGGTCGACGCGATGCCGAGCAACCGCACGTCGATCGGGACCGCGCTCAACGACACCGCGCAGGAGGTCGGGACGAGCATCGGAACCGCCCTGATCGGCACGTTCATCGCCGCGCTGGTGACCACCCAGCTACCGGCTGGGGCCTGGAGCGAGAGCCTGGTGGCGTCGTTCTTCCACGGCGAGCGGATCACCTACGCGGTCGTCGCGGTGATCGTCGGCGTGGTCGCGGCGGCCGGTGCGCTCACGCTCACCAACTCCCGCTCGACCGAGGAACCTCACTGAGACGCCGGAGTCTCCAGCGGCCGGGCGTGCTGGACGAACTCGTCGAGGAAGGCGTCCCACCCGTCCGGGCCGATCACCGGGTAGAGCACGAACTTGGTCACGCCGGCCAGGACGTACCGCTCGACGGCGGCCCGGATCGCGGGCCAGCCGACCGGGACCAGCTCGGCCGGGTCCACGTCCGGGCGGCGGGCTTTCAGGGCGGCGGCCGTCGCGTCCGGGAGGGCGCCGAACGCGACCGGGAGGCTCAAGCCGAAGTGGTCCTGCTCGATCTCCCGGCCGGCGTTCGCGGCGGCCCGGTTGATCGCGGCGATACCGGCCCGGGTCTCGGCCGCGGTCAGCCTGCTCGCCAGCCAGCCGTCGCCGTAGCGGCCGACCCGCTCCAGGGCGGCGGGCACGGCCCCACCCAGCCAGAGGTCGGGCGGCCGGGCCGGACGCTCCCCGAGGCCGATGTTCTCGAACGCGAAGAACTCACCGCGGAACGTCACGGTCTCCTCCGCGAGCAGCCGGCGGACGACGGCCAGCGCCTCGTCGAACACCGCACCGCGCCGGCCCGGCGGCACCGGGAACGCACTCCGCTCGGATTTCCGCGCCGGTCCGAGCCCGACCGCCGGCAGCACCCGGCGGGGCGCCAGCAGCGCGAGCGATGCGAGTTCCTTGGCGAACAGCACCGGGTTGCGACCGGGCAGCACGACGACGCCGGTGCCCACTTTCAGGCGCGACGTGCGGGCCAGCGCGAACGCCATCCCACTCATCGGCTCGACCGACGGCGCCGAGAGCTGCTCCGACAGCCACAGCGAATCCACCTCGAGCCGCTCCAGCGAAGCCACCAGCGGGCCCAACCCCGCGGCCGGAAGCGTCCCGGTGCCTACTCCGATGCGTACCTTCACCCCGCCGAGGATTCCAGAAGCAGCGACACCCGGCCCGGCCGCGCCGGCAGCCGGTACCGCGGCAGCACCCCGACCCCGCAGGTCGCCGTGCCCAGCCCGGATTGCGCCAGGTCGAGCGACACGTACGTGTTCCCGTCCGCGACCAGGTCGGCGTGGTGGGTGGTGGCGGCCAGCGTCTTCCGGCTCCACGGCGAGACCGTGACGGCGATCTCGGGGACTCCGCCCTCGACGACCCTGACGCCCAACCGGCCCGCGGACGTGGAGATCGACGCCTGCCGCACGCCGCGCCTGGCCCCGCTCTCCTGCGGCCGGACGTACGGCGTGAACAGGTCGTTCGCGTCGGCGTGGTGCCGGCCGAGGTACGCACCGGCGGCCAGATCGGGGTAGGCCGGGCCGGGACCGAGCCCGAACCAGTCCAGGCCGGTCGGGCGGCCCGGCAGTACCAGGTCGAGACCCAGCCGCGCCCACTCGACCGGCCAGAGCCCGCGTGGCGTCATCGTGACGTCGAGCAGCAGCGCGTCCGGACGCACCTGGCACCAGCGGAACTCGGCGTCGAGCGCGAAGTCCCGTCCGGGCGGCGCGGTGCGCAGGCGCGTCCGCAGCGTGCCGTTCTCGTCGGTGGCCGAAACCAGCCGGGTGCGGAGCCGGTCGATGCCGGCCTCGGCCCAGCGTTCGGCGTACGGAGGGAGGTCGGGCTCGTCGCGGCCGGGGTACCGGTCGTTGTCGGTGGGCGCGCGCCAGAGGCTGGGGATCGGGCCGTCGAGGCGCAGGCCGCCGAGCGCCTGCAGGCGCATCGAGACCGGGTCGAACGCGCTGCGGACGGGCGCGGCCGTGGTGGCCGGCCGGGCCGTGGGCCGGACGTCGGCGCGCTGTCCGCGCGCGACCACGTGTCCGGCGTCCGCCCAGGTCGTTGCGTTCGCCAGGGTGGCTTCGACGGTGAGAACCGGGCCGGTGGCCGGAAGCGGGACCTCCACGGTCTGCCCGGGCAGCACCGCAGGCACGTCCAGGGTGCCGGAGCCACCCTCGTCGGTGCGCCAGACGAACCGGAGGCCGCTCAGGTCGATCAGGTCGTAGCGGTTGTGGACGCGCACGGACGCGTCGGTGACCTCGATGCGGACCGGCGCGTACCAGTGCGCGAGCGCGACCAGGCCGGGGCGGGGCTCCCGATCGGCGCTGACCAGTCCGTCGATGACGAAGTTGCCGTCGTGGGTCTCCTCGCCGAAGTCGCCGCCGTAGAGGACGCGGCCGTCCACGGTGAGGCCGTGCTCGATCCACTCCCAGACGAAGCCACCGGCCAGGCGCGGATAACGGTCGAAGAGCTCCTGGTACTCCTGCAGCCCGCCGGGGCCGTTGCCCATCGCGTGCGCGTACTCGCACTGGATGAACGGCAGCGAACGGCGGTGGAGCTGGGCCGGGGTCGCGTCGAACGACGCCGGGGTGAGCACTTCCTCGCCGATGGCCCGCACCTCGGCGTGGGTCGCGTACATGCGCGAGTACACGTCGACGTAGGTGCAGTCCCAGTCGTGCTCGTAGTGGATGAGCCGGGACGGATCGAACGCCGCCGTCCAGGCGGCCATCGCCTCGAGGTTCGCGCCGTGCCCCGACTCGTTGCCGAGCGACCAGAACAGGACGCTGGCGTGGTTCTTGTCGCGGTGCACGGTGCGCTGCATGCGATCGAGGTAGGCGGACTCCCACTCCGGGTCGTCGCTGGGGTTGTCGCGCCAGTCGACCTGGACGAAGCCGTGGGTCTCCAGGTCGCACTCGAGGATGACGTAGAGACCGAGTTCGTCGGTGAGGTCGAGGAGGCCCGGATGGGGCGGGTAGTGCGAGGTACGGACCGCGTTGATGTTGTGCCGCTTCATGAGCTCGAGCTCGGCCCTGGCCTTCTCGAGCGGCACCGCCCGCCCGTGCGACGGGTCGTGCTCGTGACGGTTGACGCCGCGGAACCGGAGCGGCTGTCCGTTGAGGAGCAGGACGGAGTCGCGCACCTCGACGCGGCGGAAGCCCAGGCGGAGCCGGACCTCTTCGTCCGGGGTGGAGAGGGTGGCGTCGTAGAGGCGGGGGGTCTCGGCCGACCAGGGTTCGACCCGGCCGGTGGTGAGCGTGGCGCTGCCGTCGATCTCCTGCGTGATCCCGAGGTCCGGGATCGAGAGCCGGGCCCGGCCGGGGCGGCCGTGCGGGTCGGTGAGCGTCAGTTCGAGGGTTCCGGAGCCGGTTTCCGGGTCGTAGTCGGCGACCGCGAAGACGTCATAGATTCCCATGTCGGGCACCGCGACCAGCTCGACGTCGCGAAAGATGCCGGGGAGCCACCACATGTCCTGGTCTTCGAGGTAGCTGGCGTCGGAGAACTGGGCCACCCGGACCGCGAGCGTGTTGCCGGTTGGGCGCAGGCGGCCCTTGACGTCGAACTCGTGGGTCAGGCGGCTGCCGCGGGTGGTGCCGAGCCGGTGCCCGTTCAGAAAGACCTCGGCCGCCGACTCGATGCCGTCGAAGCGCAGGACCGCGCCGTTGAGCAGCGCCGGGCCGGCGTCGAACACCAGCCGGTAGTCGCCGATCGGGTTCTCGTCCGGTGGGTTCGGCGGATCGATCGGGAGCGGGAACCGGACGTTCGTGTACGCGGGGGCGCCGTGACCCTCGAGGACCCAGTGCGCCGGGACCGGGATCGTGGTCCAGCCGGTGGCGCGGTAGTCGTCGCGCTCCCAGCCGTCGTCCGGGGCCACCGCGAGGCCGCGGGAGACGCGGAACTGCCAGGCGCCGTTCAGGCTCTGGCGCGCGCCCGAGGAGTTCAGCCGGGCTCGCGGGACGAGTGCCCCTACGCCGGGGCCTTTTCGTGCGATGTCCATGGGTCGTTCTCTCCCGCCGGAGTTTCGGCTTTCGCGTCAGTAAGGGTCACATACCTCGCGGTTCGGGCAGACAGGGAGGTCGGATCAGCCGCTCACCACGAGCACGAGCGAGCCGTCGAACGCCGGCCGGGTCCGGAGGTGGCCGAGGTCGCGGTCCCAGCTCCCGTTCTCCAGGTCGGACGCCAGACGAGCCACGTAGTCGCCCGCGGTCGTCTCGTCCACGAAGCCCCACGCGGAACACGACGTACGGGCCAGCGGGTCGAGCAGCATCTCCGGACGTCCGTAGTAGGCCTCGTTGAAGCCGTCGGTGCAGTCGAGCGGTACCGGGACCCCGACGACCTCGACGGCGCCGAGCACGTCGGCGATCGTGTCGATCGGCGGGTACCGGCGCGCCTCGGTGCGGATCACCTCGGGGGCGTAGTCGGCCAGCCAGAACCGGTGCAGCAGGGCGGGGTCGCTGGTGAGGATCGCGATCGGACCGCGGGTCACCCGGCGCATCTCGCGCAGGCCCCCGGCGAGGTCTTTCCACTGGTGGACGCTGAACCTGGTCATGGCCGCGTCGAATCTCCGGTCCGGGAAAGGGAGCTCCTCGGCCACCGCGTCGACCGCCGGAGCCCGCGTCGCCGGACGCTGGGCGCGCATCGGCGCTGCCGTCGGCCCTCCGGGCGATCGTCACGTCCCGGACGCTATCGCGGGGCGTAGAGCACGCTCTCGAACGGCCACTCGTCGCTGAGCCAGCCGGACACGGTCTCGTAGAGCACCGGGTCGAGCGCCGCGCGGTCGGCCCGCACCCAGGACCGGACCGACGCGCTACCGGGGGTCGCGCCCGGATAGACATACACGCAGCCGATCACGTCGTCACCGTCGAGCACCGAGTACGTGAAGCCTTTCCGCTGCGCGAAGTCGGCGGCGTGACGCTCGAGATCGTCGCCGTTCTCGGCCAGCGACATGGACTTCGGCCAGCTCCGGCCGGCGAAGCCCGGCGTCTGCCGGATGTGCTCCATGCTGGACGTCCACGCGGCGTAGTCCCGCTCGTTGTGCCGGACGCCCAGCGGCTCGAGGCGGAACCCGGCCCCGGCCGGCGGGCTCGGGGGTTCGAACCCGTCCGCGACGAAATCTGCCATGCCGGCGACCCCCGGACCTAGCGCCGCACCAGCGCGGCCAGCCCGACGACGACGGCGTCTTCGGCGAGCGCCGCCGGGAGCGCCGCTGCCGTCAGACCGGTCATCGACCGTCCGCCGGTCACCACACCCACCAAGAACGACCGCACGATCACGACTGACCCTCTCTGTTCCGGTTCCGCTTACCCGGCCGGGGCCGGAGGAAACCGGCCCGCTACCGGCCCAGCTGGCTGATCTTGTCCTTGAACAGGGTCGTCGCGGTCGCGATCTTGTTCGGCTGCCCCTTCAGCCACGCCTGCGCGAACTTCGACGCCTGCTCGTACCCGACCTTGCCCGGCAGCGGCGGCTCGTCCGGATTGACGTCCACATCGACGAGGGCCGGACCGTCGAAGGCGAGCGCGCCCGCGATCGCCTCGCGCACCTCGGAGCCCTCGGTGACCTTCCGGCCGTATCCGCCGCAGGCGGCGGCCCAGGCGGCGAAGTTGCCCTCCGGACGAGGGAACCGCACGCCGTGCTCGGGGTAGCCGAGGATCATCTGCTCCCAGAGGATCTGCCCGAGCGAGTTGTTGTTGTTGATCACGACCTTCACCGGAAGCCGGTGCTGCACGGCGGTGAGGAACTCGGCCATCAGCATCGCGAACCCGCCGTCGCCGACGTACGCGATCACCTGCCGGCCCGGGTACGCGTGCTGCAGCGCCAGCGCGTACGGCAGGCCGACGGCCATCGTCGCGAGGTTTCCGGACAGGTAGAACTCGCGGCCGCCGCGGATCGTCCAGTGCCGGGCCGCCCAGGTCGCGATCGTGCCGGAGTCGCAGGTCAGGATCGCGTCGTCGGTGGCCAGGTCGTCGACGACCCCGATCGCGTACTGCGGGGCGATCGGCGAACGGCTGCCGTTCTCCAGGTCCTCCATGTCCTCGCGCCAGTCGCGCATCTTGCCCTGGTACTTCTCCAGGTGCTTGCGGTCGTCCTTCCGGTGCACCAGCGGCAGGAGCGCGCTCAGCGCTTCGGCCGCGTCGCCGATCATCGGCACCTCGGTCGGGAGGCGGGCGCCGGCCCGCGCCGGGTCGGCTTCGATCTGGACGACGCGCACCGTGCCGGGTTCGGGCAGGTGCTTCGTGTACGGGAAGTTCGTGCCGACCATGAGGAGCGTGTCGCAGTCCTCGACCAGCTCCTCGCCGGGCTTCGTGCCCAGCAGCCCGATGCCGCCGACCGCGAACTCGGAATCGTCGGGGATCACGGCCTTGCCGGGCAGCGTCTTGATCACCGGGGCGCCGAGCGCGTCGGCGATCGCCAGGACCTCGTCGCGGGCGTGGCGGGCGCCCGCACCGGCGAGGATCGCGGGCTTCTCCGCCGCGTTCAGTACCGCGGCGGCCGCCTGGAGGTCGTCCTCCCGGGGGCGTCCGGGCGCCGGGCGGAAGATCGGCGCCGACGCCGGGGGGTTCGCGGGTGAGACGTGCGCGTACGGGTCCGCGTCCGCGTCCGCGACCTGGACGTCGTTCGGGAACGTCAGGTGCGCGACCCCCCGCCGGGCGTACGCGGTCCGGATCGCGTTGTCGACGACGCCCGGCAGCTGCGCCGGGTTCGTCACGACGAGGTTGTACTCGGTCACGTCGGCGTAGAGCTGATCGAGCGCGACCTCCTGCTGGTAGCCGCTGCCGAGCACGCTCGTCTCCTGCAGGCCGGTCAGGGCCAGGACCGGCGCGTGGTCGAGCTTGGCGTCGTACAGGCCGTTGAGCAGGTGGATGCCCCCCGGCCCGGAGGTCGCGAGGCAGACGCCGAGCTTGCCGGTCGCCTTCGCGTACGCGGTGGCCATGAACGCGGCCGCTTCCTCGTGGTGGACGAGGACGAACTTCACCCGGTCGGAGTGGCGGCGCAGGCCCTCCATGATCCCGTTGATGCCGTCCCCGGGCAGCCCGTAGACCGTGTCCACGCCCCACTCGGCCAGCCGCTCGACAAGCACTTCCGCTGCGATCCGTCCCATCCCTAGCAGATACCGAACTCACGCCGAACCAAACATGGTGAACCGGCGGCGGCCGGTATTCGTGGTGGGTCGTGTGCGACAAGTCGACGAAACGGTGTGGGCCGAGCTCACGCCCGAGGCCTCGCCGGCCGGGCGCCCGGCCCCGCTCGTCCGGCGGGTGGCCGCACGGACGATCGACTTCGGTGTCTGGCTCGGCGCGTTCTACGGTTTCACCACGGTCGCGGCCGACGCCCGGCTCGACGCGCTCGTGCTCGTCGTCTGGGGAGTCGTCTGGCTGGTGCTCCCCCGCGGCGCCACGGCAGGCAAGCGCCTGTGCGGCCTCCGGGTGGCCCGCACCGACGGCACCCTGCTGACACTCCGGCGCGCGCTGCTGCGCGAGGCGTGCGTGATCGTCAGCTTCGTGATCCCGGTGATCGGCGTGCTGATGGTGCTGGTGATCCTCAACGACCCCCGCCGCCAGGGCCTGCACGACAAGCTGGCCGACACGCTGGTCACGCCGCAGCCGCTCTGACACGTCCGCCCGGGCTCGGGTCTCAGGCCCCCACGTACCGGTTCTTTCCGGTGTTCTTCGCCTCGTACATCGCCGCGTCGGCTTCGCGGATCAGGTCGTCGGCGCGGGCGCCGGGGGCGCCGATCGCGATGCCGACGCTGGAGGACACCCAGGCCCGGTCTCCGTCGATGTCGATCGGCTCCTGGACGTCGGCGAGGACGCGCTCGGCGGCGGTCCGGGCGTTGGCCGAGGTCGTGAGGCCCTCGAGCAGGATCGCGAACTCGTCACCGCCGAACCGGGCGACGGTGTCGACGGCCCGTAGCCCGTTGCGCAGCCGCTCGCCGACCTCGAGCAGCACCAGGTCACCGGCCCCGTGCCCGAGCCGGTCGTTGACTTGCTTGAACCCGTCGAGATCGATGAACAGCACGGCGAGCAGGCCGCCGCTGCGGGCATGGATGTCCAGCGCGTGGATCAGCCGGTCGTAGAACAGCGTCCGGTTGGCCAGGCCGGTCAGCGGATCGTGGAACGCGAGATGGTGCAGCTCCTGCTCCCGCTCGCGGAGCTGGGCCTCGACGTGCTTGCGCCGCGCGATGTCGAGCCGGAGGGCGGCGGTGGCCTGATCGACCTGCTGCAACGCGCGGCTCCGGCTACCGGCCAGTGCGCCGGTCAGCACCCCGAGCATGAGCGTCAGTGCGGCTCCCGCGGCGAGCGTGAAGCGGCTCATCCCCCGGTCGGTGGCCGCCAGCAGGCGGGTGGTGGGCCAGGTCGTCAGCTCCCACCTCCGTTGTCCCAGCACGAGGACGCGATGCCGGACGAGCTCGTCGTCGTGCACGCGGATGCCCGGCGAGGCGGTGGAGATCACCGGGACCCTCCCACCGGCCTCGGTGAGGCGGACGTGCACGGCTCCCTGGCTGCGGTCCAGCAGCGTCTTGGCCAGGAAGTCCTGGCCGCGGACCGGCATCACCATCCAGCCGATGAACACGTCGGGCGCGGTCGAGCCGAGCCCGGAGTGGACCGGCACGACGAACAGCACCGAGTTCTCCCGGACGCCGGGCGGGACCGCCTGGTCCTGGATCAGAGGGAACGAGGGGCTGATCGCGAGCGCGCCGGACTGCTGCGCCTCCCGCAGGGCGAGCGCCGGTTCGGCGCGCTGCGCGAGGTCGACGCCGGGCAGGCCGGAGTATCCATCGAAAGCACGTTCGAAGACGACGAAGGCATGGCGGGTGGCGCCGGGCGACGGGCGCAGCGTGAGGCCGGTGGCCCCGCCGGAGCGCCACCTCCGCTGGAGGGCCGGCACCTGGGCAGTGCTGGCGGGCACGGCGAAACCGATTCCGGCGGAGCCGGTGAGCCAGCTCGTCTCCAGGCCGGCGGTGATTTTCGTGAAGTCGTCGCCGCGCAGTTCCGACTGGGCGCCGACCGACGACGCGAGGCTCTGCAGCGTTTCGCCGTAGCGCCCGGTCCGGTCGCTGACCGCCCCGGCGATCCCGTCCGCGTAGCGGTCCATGACCTGCCCGGCGTAGTCGTTCTCGGCCCGGTCGACCGCGTCGTACGCGCCGAACGTGACGAGGGCACCGGCGAGCATCACGGCAGCGACCAGCGCCAGCCCCGCTCGCCCCCGCTTTCCCACGAGCTACCTCATCGGCACCCGCGCCCGCGCGTTGACCGATCTGTCAGAACGCGACGGGTTGTCCGACTCTCGCTAGGTCTTGCCCCGGCGGCGACCGGCCTCGACCAGGCGCTCCCAATCCTCCGCGTTGGCGTAGAGCCGGTAGGCCTCCAGGTGTTCGTCCCCGCCCGGCTTCTTGACGACCAGGTGGCTCCCGTCCACCACGATCCGGTCGCGCGGCCGCAGCGGAACCGTGGTGAGACGTACACCGTTGAACACTCTGATCTGCGTGTCGGTCAGCACCACGCACGGCAGCCGCACGTACATGACGGCGACCAGCACTGCGACGACGACGGCGGCCAGCACCGGGTAGAAGGCGCCCGGTTCGTCGAGTAAAAGCACAAAATCGACCACTAGCAGCACTACTGCGACCACCGAAAACGTCACCGGGAGCCACCGAGCGAACCGGACTCTCATGACCGCCCACAGTAGACCGTCCCGAGTTCCCGGATGCGGCGCCCGTCACACCTGGGTACCCGGATATGGCCCGGTCCGCCCCCGACCTGCAACTCTGGACAGCGATCGTCGATTAGTCCGGTGTTCGTGCACCACCCCGCTCGACACCATCTTCCGGGAGGACCCATGACGGAAGCTCGATCGCTGCAGCCCGAGCCCGCTTACACGCTGCGTTTCGGCGAAGACAGCCTTCCCCTAGAGGTGCGCGAGGCCTCCGAGGGTGCCGACGGTCTCGACATCGGCAAACTCCTCTCGAAAACCGGCAAGGTCACGCTCGACACCGGTTTCGTCAACACCGCGTCCTGCACGTCCGCGATCACGTACATCGACGGCGACGCGGGCATCCTGCGTTACCGCGGTTACCCGATCGAGCAGCTCGCCGAGAAGTCGACGTTCCTCGAGGTCGCGTATCTGCTGATCCACGGCGACCTGCCGACCGAGACCGAGCTGACCGAGTTCACCGACTCGATCAAGGAGCACACGCTCATCCGCGAGGAGATGCGGCGCTTCTTCGACGGCTTCCCCCGCGACGCGCACCCGATGGCCGTGCTGTCGTCCGGCGTCAGCGCGCTGTCGACGTTCTACCAGGACGCGCTCGACCCGTTCGATTCCGGCCAGGTCGAGATCTCCACGGTGCGCCTGCTCGCGAAGCTGCCCACGATCGCGGCGCACTCGTACAAGAACTCGATCGGCCACCCGACGCTCTACCCCGACAACTCGCTCTCGTACGTCGAGAACTTCCTCCGGATGACGTTCGGCCTGCCGACCACCCCGTACGAGATCGACCCGGTCCGGGCCCGGGTGCTCGACATGCTGTTCATCCTGCACGCCGACCACGAACAGAACTGTTCGACGTCGACCGTGCGGCTGGTCGGGTCGAGCCAGGCGAACCTGTTCGCCTCGGTCTCCGCGGGCGTCAACGCGCTGTTCGGACCGCTGCACGGCGGCGCGAACGAGGCCGTGCTGACGATGCTCAACCGGATCAACGAGGACGGCGGCGACGTCAAGGCGTTCGTCCGGGCGGTCAAGGACAAGTCGGCCGGCACCCGTCTGATGGGCTTCGGCCACCGCGTCTACCGCAACTACGACCCGCGGGCCGCCATCGTCAAGAAGGCCGCCCGGGACGTCCTCGAGCAGATGCACCGCGCCGATCCGATGCTCGACATCGCGATGGAGCTCGAGGAGATCGCACTCTCCGACGACTACTTCGTCGAGCGCAAGCTGTACCCGAACGTGGACTTCTACACCGGGCTCATCTACAAGGCGATGGGCTTCCCGACCCGGATGTTCACGGTGCTGTTCGCGCTGGGCCGGCTGCCCGGCTGGATCGCTCAGTGGCGCGAGATGATCGACGACCCGGCGACCAAGATCGGCCGCCCGCGGCAGATCTACACCGGCGCGACCGAGCGCGACTACCTCCCGTTCGAGAAGCGCTGATTGGTCGGTGCGGCCCGGCGTGCACGGATGCGTCTGTGACACGCCGGGCGCCGCGTCGCTGACGTCGGCCGCGGGGTTCGGCCCGGTGTTCTAGGTTGCGGGGCCGCGGGTAGCCGGGAGGCCGCGCGGGGCCGCAGGCCGTTGTGGGGCCGCGGGTGGGCGCGGGGCCGGGGCGGCCCCGCGTGGGCGCGGTTAGTCGTGGTCGCGGAGTGCGGCGGCGGTTGCGCCGAGGTGGCGGTCGAGAAGCGCGGCGGCGGTGTCGGCGTCCCGGGCCAGCGCGGCCTCCTCCAGCGCCAGATGCTCGGCGAGAGCGTCCCGGTTCGGGTTGCCGTGCGCCGACCAGCGACGGGCCAGTTCCCCGGCCAGCCACAACCGATCGAACATATCGAGCAGCACCGCGTTGCCGCACCCGTCGAGCAGCGCCCGGTGGAACGCCCGGTGCGCCTCCGACCATTCCACCCTCACACGCTCGCCGTCGTACGCCTGCGTCCGCGCGAGCCGGTGGTGCGTCGCCCGCACCCGCGTCTCCCACTCGAGGTCCCCGCGAGTGATGGCCAGCCGAAACGCGGCCGGCTCGACCGTCCGGCGGGCCTCGGCGATCTCCTGCCAGCGCCGATCGGACTGGCCCGGCACCGCGAATCCCCGGTTCGGCAGGCGGTCGGCCAGCCCGTCCCCGACCAGTCGGACAAGAGCTTCGCGCACCACCGCCAGGCTGACGCCGTGCCGGTGGGCGAGCTCCTGCGGCTTGAGCGCCTCTTCCGGCGCGAACTCACCCAGCAGGATCGCGTTCCGAAGATCGGTGTACACGCGGCCTGACAAACTCATGCCGGTCACGATAGACCATCGTCCAGATAATCGATTATTAGTGATACGGTCGATCTTGACGAGAGGAACTCACATGACCGGCAACGATCCGTTCGCCCGCTTACCCGAGGCGGCCACCTTCAGCCTCACCAGCACGACGATGGGCGGCGAGCTACCACTCGGGCACGACGTGTCACCCCAGCTGTCCTGGACCGGGGCGCCCGAGGGCACCAAGAGCTACGCGGTCACGATGTACGACCCGGACGCGCCGACCGGTTCCGGCTTCTGGCACTGGGCCGTGGCCGACCTCCCCGCCGCGGCGACGTCCCTGCCGGAGGATGCGGGCGACGACACCGGCTCCGGACTCCCGGCCGGCGCCTACCAGCTACCCAACGACGCCCGGGTCGCTCGCTTCCTCGGCGCCGCCCCGCCGCCCGGCCACGGACCGCACCGCTACTTCGTGGTGGTGTCCGCACTCGACGTCGACCAGATCGGCGTCCCGGCCGACGCGACGCCCGCGATGCTCGGCTTCCTGATCGCCGGCCACGTCCTCGCCCGAGCGGTGTTGACCGCGACGGCCGAGAACCCGGCCTGACCGTTCGGATTTGCCTACCTGAGGTAAGCGATTCGGAGGGTGACACGGTCTCCGCGCGGCGCCTCGGGATGCCTACCTTAGGTAAGTGAATCGGAGGCGGCCGAGGCCCTGCGCGGCGCTTGAGATGCCTACCTTAGGTATGTGAATCCGAACCGGCGGAGGATCGGCCTGGCGCATGGGATGCCTACCTTAGGTATGCGTCGGACCGGCGGCGCTCCCCGCGTGGCGCGGCGGAACTGCCTACCTTAGGTATCCGAATTGGAACGGCGGGGAACCCCTCCGGCCTGCCGGCCTGCCGTCCTGCCGTCCTGGGTCCTGGGTCCCGGGTCCCGGGTCCTGGGTCCCGGGTCCCGGGTCCCGAGTCCGATACTGCGGCGCGCTCGCTGCGGCGCGCTTTCGCCTCTGCGCCGGCGACTGGCACGGCTTCTTGACGCCCGAGCCCCTGGGCTTGGGCGCTGGCTCCTCGCGGTTTTCTGGACGGTTCGCCGGCGGGCGGGCGTGGGCAGCTTCCTGGTCGTGATCCCGGCCGTGGCCTGTTCGTCGGCGTCGGCGCCTACGCCTCCGCGGCCCGGCCCCGCGCCCGGATCAGCTCTGCGCGCCCGGGGCGGAGCGGCCGGAACCGGCCAGCCTAGGGCGACCCTGTTGACGCTCCTCGAAAGTCGGCTGCTGGCGCGCCATCGGCCGGACTTCGACCAGCGCTGACGGACCCGAGCTCCCGCCGTTCCTCGCCGCAGCCAGGACGGGCTCGGCCGGAGCAAGGCACCTGACCGAGTCGGACCGAGCGGAGCCCACTCGCCGGAACCGGCGGAGCCAACCTCGTCGGAACCGGCGGAGCCCGCTCGACCGGCTCGGCAGCGCCGTCACCGCCGCGCTCCTCGCAGTGCCCACGGCAGCCACACGCCAGCGGCGGCCCCCACATCCAGGGCAACCGCCGGTCGGCACCATCCCGCCAACCTCGCCCAGAGCGCCTCTAGCCATAACGGACTCCCCCGGCGCCCGCACAGCAACGCCTCCCCGCCGGCCGCCGCAGCCCCCAGAGCCCGCGCACCCCCGCAGCCCCTCAGAGCCCGCATACCCACAACGCTCGAGAACCGGCCGCCACGAGCGCGCCCCCAACACCGCCAGACCGACCCGCCCGGCGACCGCTCGCGACACCCCGTCCCGGCAGACACGACACCGCACCGCACCGCACGGCACTGCTCGGCACGACACCGCACGGCTCGGCACCGCACGGCACGGCCCGCACGCCCGTCAGCACGGCGGCTGACGCCACACGCTCACAGCACCATCCACCAGCACAAACCCACCCCACCAAGGCCGCCACCAAAACCTTTCACCACCCCCGGCCCACCCAACCCCCAATACCTAGTAATCCCATCGGCATTGACAACTATCGAGCCCGCTAGTTATATCCCAGTCCTAAGTCGACGTGTGGAGACGTGCCGATGACAGAGACTGTGGACCGCCCGGCGGTGGAGGCGACACCGCTCACCGCGCAGCGGGTGCTGCCGCTCCGGCGCCCAGGACGGTGGATCGCCACCGCGATCGTGCTCGTGGTCGTCGCGCAGGTCGTGCACGGGCTGATCACGAACCCGTTCTTCCAGTGGGACCGCTTCGGCTACTGGTTCCTCCGGCCGGTGATCCTCGACGGACTCGTCATCACGCTGAAGGTCTCGGCCCTGAGCGCGGTGTTCGCGCTGATCGGCGGCATCGTGCTCGCGCTGATGCGGCTCTCGGAGAACCCGGTGCTCAACGCGGTCAGCTGGGCCTACATCTGGCTGTTCCGGTCGATCCCGCTGATCGTCCTGCTGCTGATCCTCTACAACTTCGGGGCGCTCTACCAGACGCTCAGCCTCGGGGTCCCGTTCGGCCCGGCGCTGTTCACGTTCAACGAGCAGCGACTCGCGACCGACCTCGCGATCGCGGTCGTCGGCATCAGCCTGAACGAATCGGCGTTCGCGGCCGAGGTCGTGCGCGGCGGGTTCCTCTCGGTCGACCAGGGTCAGCACGAGGCCGCGTCGGCGCTCGGACTCCCGCGCGCCTACCAGTTCCGGCGCATCGTGTTCCCGCAGGCGCTGCGCGCGATCGTCCCGCCGTACGTGAACCTGCTGATCGGCCTCGTCAAGGGCACGTCGCTGGTCTACTACGTATCTCTTCTGGACCTGTTCGGCTCGGTCGAGTCGCTCGGCAGCACGTACCCCGGCGACATCGTGCCGCTGCTGATGGTCGCCACGGTCTGGTACCTGATCCTGATCAGCCTGGTCTCGATCGTGCAGCACTACGTCGAGCGGTTCTCCGCCCGGGGGACGTCGCGATGACCGGGGCCGGCGTGGAGATCGTCAACGCGCACAAGTGGTACGGCACCCACCGCGTGCTCGACGGCGTCGACCTGACCGTGCAACCGGGCCAGGTCGCGGTCATCCTCGGGCCGTCCGGATCGGGCAAGTCCACGCTGCTCCGGGCGATCAACCACCTGGAGAAACTCGACGTCGGTCACGTCAGCATCAACGGCGAGCTCATCGGCGTCCGCAGAATTACGGACGGACGGCACCGGGACCGGCTGAAGGAACTGCCGGAAGGCGTGATCCGGCGGCAGCGCCGACGGATCGGGTTCGTGTTCCAGAACTTCAACCTGTTCCCCAACCTGACCGTGCTGCACAACGTCGCCGCCGCGCCGGTCGCGACCGGCGCGGCCGGGAAGGCCGACGCCGCGGCGCTGGCCCGCGACCTGCTGGCCCGCGTCGGCCTGTCCGACAAGGCGGACGCCTACCCGAGGCAACTCTCGGGTGGCCAGCAGCAGCGGGTGGCGATCGCGCGGGCGCTGGCCCTGCGGCCGGGCGTCCTGCTGTTCGACGAACCGACCTCGGCGCTCGACCCCGAGCTCGTCGGCGAGGTGCTCAGCGTCATCAAGGACCTCGCCGCGACCGGCACCACGATGATCGTCGTCACCCACGAGATCGGCTTCGCCCGCGAGGTCGCCGACCTCATCGTTCTCCTCGACGGCGGCCGCGTCGTCGAGCAGGGCTCACCCGCGCGGGTGTTGGACGACCCGGAGCATCCCCGCACGGCTGAGTTCCTCAGCCGGGTCCTCTGAAGGAGACGCATGCCCACATTCACCCGCCTCGCCGCCGTCGTGGTGCTCGCGGCGGCGGTCCTGACCGCCTGCTCGAGCAACGACACCGCCGGCACCGCGGACGTCGGTCCCGGCCAGGTCGTCGTCGGTGCGCTCTCCAACGGCGCGGCGCGGGAGGTCACGCTGTCGGTGCCGCAGGTCGACTCGATCCGGGCGCAGCTCCCCGCGGCGATCCGCGACAGCGGGACGTTCACGATCGGTCTCGGATTCCTGCCGTCCGGGTCGCCGCCGCTCGGCTACGTCGGAGCGGACCAGAAGACGCTGACCGGGTCCGAACCCGACCTCGGGCGCCTGGTCGCGGCCGTGCTCGGCCTGAAGCCGCAGCTGGCCAACGCCACCTGGGACAACCTGTTCGTCGGCCTCGACAGCGGGAAGAACACCGCCGGCTTCTCGAACATCACCGACACCGAGAAGCGCAAGGAGAAGTACGACTTCGCCTGCTACCGCAAGGACAACCTCGCGTTCGAGGTGCCGGCCAAGAGCACCTGGAACTTCGACGGCAACTACCAGAACCTCTCCGGGCTGACCGTCGCCGTCGACTCCGGCACCAACCAGGAGAAGATCCTGCTCGAGTGGCAGAACAAGCTGAAGGCCGACGGCAAGACGCTCACCGTCAAGCGCTACCCCGACCACAACTCGGTCCAGCTCGCGCTCGACTCCGGCAAGATCGACGCGTACTTCTCGCCGAACCCCTCGGTCGCCTACCGCGCCGCCCAATCCCAGGGCAGCCCGGCCGCGACCCGCAGCGCCGGGCAGTTCTCCGGTGCCGGCGCGACTCTGCAGGGCCTGATCTGCGCGACGACGAAAAAGGACAACGGGCTGATCGGGCCGGTCGCCGCCGCGATCAACTACCTGATCGACAACGGCCAGTACAGCGCGCTGCTCGCCGCCTGGAACCTGACCGACGAGGCCGTGACGAAGGCCGGGATCAACCCGCCGGGGCTGCCGCTGACGAACGCCTGAGCAGCGGCAGCAACTGCCGGCCCTGCCGCTCGACCTCCCGCAGGTACGGGGTGTCGGAGAGCAGGAAATGCGTGACGCCGAGCGCCCGGTAGCGGGTGAGCGCGGCCGCCACCTCCGGCGCCGAGCCGACCAGCCAGGTCGTGCCGGCCCCGGCGGCGCCGTAGCGGCCGGGCGCGGTGTAGAGGTTGTCGTCGAGGACCTCGCCGCGCTCGGCCAGGCCGATTAGCCGCTGCTGGCCGACGGCCTGGCCCCAGTCCTTGTCGCGGGCCACCCGGCCCGCCGCCATCGCGGCCACGCGTGCCTCGGCGTCGGCCCAGGCCTCGTCGCCGGTGTCACGGACGACCGTCGTGACACCGCAGGCCGAATTCCAGCGGGGCGTGCTCGCGTCCCAGCTCGGCGGAGAGGCGGCGGAGCCGCGCGATGCGCTCGCGGACGTCGTCGAGCGGCTCGCCCCAGAACAACTGCACGTCGGCCTCGGCGGCCGCGACGCGCTCGGCGTCCGGGGACGCGCCGCCGAAGTAGAGGGGCACGGGCGCGGCCGGCCGCTGGGCGAGGGTCGAGCCGGTGACGCGGTGGTGCTCACCGTGCTCCGTCACGTTCTCCTCGGTCCAGAGTCATGCGCACGATCCGCAAGAACTCCCGGGTCCGCGCGTAGCGGGCGTCGCGGCCCTCCGGCCGGTCGCCGTAGGCCGCCGGGCTGTCCTCACCGGACACGACGTTGACCAGCACCCGGCCGCCGGAGAGGTGGTCGAGCGTCGCGGCGGCGGACGCGAACCGGGCCGGGTGCCAGTAGCCGGGGCGGGCCGCGATCAGCGGCCGGAACGTCGTCGTGCGGGCGGCGAGCGCGGTCGCGACCGTGAACGTGTCGGGGCGGCCCCAGCCGGTGCCGAGGAGTGCGCCGCCCCAGCCGGTCTCCTCGATCTTCCTGGCCTGCGCGGTGAGCGTGCCGAGGCTGTTGTGGGCCTCGGTCGTCACGTCGCCGCGGTGCCCGGCCCTGGCTTCGTTCGGGATGTACCAGAGGAACGTCACCGGTGCGTGGCGAGGTCGGCGACGATGGCGTCGAAGGCGGTGATCACCAGCGAGAGGTGGCCTTCGGCCTCGTCGAGGTGGACGGTCGCGCCGGGGACGTGGTCGGCGAGCCAGCGGCCGTGAGCGAACGGGACCATCCGGTCCTGGGCACCCTGCCAGATCGCGACCGGGGTGGTGAGCGCGTCCAGGTCGAAGCCCCAGCCGGTGACGAACGCCAGGTCGTCGTCGCGCCAGCCGTCGACGCCCGCGGAGACCGCGGCCCGGAACATGCCCGCGGTGTAGTCGGCGAACGTGTCGGTGAGCGCCACCTTGTCGACGTCGCTGACCAGGTCGCCGAGCGCGGCGCCGAGCTGGTCGCCACGGACGTTCGCCAGGGCCGGGACCTGGGCTTCGAGGAACGCGGTGAGTTCCGCCGGGCCGGTGGCCGCCGCCCCGAACTCCTCGATGTTCTCGGCGCCCATGCCGGCGAGCCAGTCCAGGCCCTCGGCGTCGTACGGGGCGACGCCGGCGATCGTCGCGGCGGCCGCGCAGCGTCCGGACAGGAGCGTCGCGCAAGCCAGGGCGTGCGGACCGCCGCCGGACCAGCCGACGGTCAGGAAGCGGTCCGCGCCGAGCGCGTCGAGCAGCGCGGCGACGTCGGCCGCGACGGACGCGACCGTGCGTCCGGGCTGCGCCGTGGACCCGGCGTAGCCGGGGCGGCTCGTCGTGACGACGCGGAGGCCGTTGCGGGCGGCGGCGGTGACGATCGGCTCGTAGAGGGAGGCCGCCGAGGGCGTGCCGTTGTGCAGGACGAGCGGCCGGCCGCCGGCGGGGCCTTCGACGAGGTATTCGAGGTTCCGCCCGTCGGGCAGCCGCAGGATCGTCATGACTCGAACATAGCGGGCCGATCGGCCCGCCAGACGTCGTTCGAGGCGCCCCGGGACGACCGCGGGTCACGTCGGGCGATGGCGGGCCAGGTGCGACTTCTCCACGTCCAGGTCGGCCTGGATCCGGCGGAGCACGTCGTCGTCGATGTCGTCGGCGTCCCGGAGGCGGACGATCGTCGCGTGCTCCTCGGCGATCAGCGCGAGCCGCAGGTCGAGGTACTGGGTCTCGTCGTCCGAGGCGGACCGGTCGTCGGCGTCGTCGGTTTCGCCGGCGCGGAGTGCCCGCAGGTGCCGGTCGTACTCGGTGCGGACCTGGTCGACGACCGCATCCGGCGGATGCAGACGTTCCACCACCTGCGGGAGAGCGTCCAGGGCGGCCTGCACCGCGGCGATCTCGGCCCGGCGGAGCTCCCCCGGGCCGTCCGGGCGCAGCCCGGCCCAGCGCACGACGCCGGGCAGCAGCGGCGCCTGCACGAGCAGGGTCACCGCGATCACCCCGGCGGTCACGAACACGATCAGGTCCCGGTCGGGGAACGGCGTGCCGTTGTCGAGCAGTTCGGGCACGGCCAGCGCCGCCGCCAGCGACACCGCCCCGCGGAAACCCGCCGCCGCCAGCACGGTCCGCGGCCTCGCGGTCATCCGCAGCCGGCGCTGCTTCGGCCGGTGGTCGAGCAGCCGGATCACGTACGGGCTGGTGAAGAAGAAGAGGAACCGCGCGAGCACCACCGCTGCCGACACCGCGAGCACCGCGGTCAGGCCGCGCGTGAGCCCGGTGCTGGTCAAGCCACGGACGGCGCCGTGGATCTGGATGCCGATCAGCACGAACAGCGCGCCGTTGAGCAGCGACGTCACGAACGTCATCACGGTGTGCACGTGCTCCCGGGCGTCCGCCGGGAAGTGGCGGGGAGACACCTGGCTGACCCAGAGACCGCTCACGACGACGGCGAGCACGCCGGAGGCGTGCACCTGCTCGGCCAGCAGGTACGCCCCGAGGGGCGTGACGAGGGCCAGCAGGTTGTGCTGGGCCGGGTCCCGCAGACGGCGGCGGACCAGCAGGCTGAGCCAGGTGATGAGGGCACCGACCGCGATGCCGCCGCCGTAGGCGACGCCGAACATTTCCCCGAGCCGGGGGACGCTGAAGTGCTCGTCGCCGACCGTCACGGCGACCGCGAGCCCGTAGATGACCAGCGCGGTGCCGTCGTTGACCAGGCTCTCGGCGCGCATCATCGTCGCGACGCGGCGCGGGAGCCCGCGGCCGAGGACGCCGACCGCGGTCGCGTCGGTCGGGGCGACGGCCGCGCCCAGGACCCAGGCCGGGCCCCAGGGCACGCCGAGCAGGTGCGCGGTCACCGCGACCAGCGCAGCCGTGGCCGCGACCAGGACCGTGCTGGTCAGGACGATGATCCGCTGGTTGACGCGGATCTCGCGGAGCGAGGAGGTGAACGCCTCCCAGTACAGCAGCACCGGCAGGAACAGCAGCAGCACGACGTCGGGCGGCAGTTCGATCTCGCGCAGCGGCGGCAGGAACCCCAGCAGTACCCCGCCGACGAGCAGCACGGCCGGTGGCGCGACCCGGATCCGGCGCGCGACGTAATTGCAGACCAGGATCGCGAGGCCGACCGCGACGAGAAGCTCCAGGGCGGTCATCCGCGGGCCCGGTCATCCTGGAGTGGCACGTTCACGGCGGCTACCCAATCACACCGGTGTTCGCCGAGGTCCGTCCGACTCGCGCGGCCTGGGCCGACGGCCAGGAGCCGTAGGCGGTGATGTCGAGGGCGGTCTCCGTCGCGATCACCTCGGTCAGGAAGCCACGGACGGTCCGGCCGTCGGCGAGCGTCACCGCGCCGATCGTCATCGGCTGCGGGAGCGCGGCGACGAACGTGCCGAAGCCGGACGCCGGAAGACGCCAGACCTCTCCGGCGATCGAAGAACCGCCGGCCGTGCGCAGCAGGCCGGGTTTCGGGGGGATCGTGTCCAGCGCGTAGAGCCGGTAGTCGGCGGTGGTCGCGGCCGGGCCGACGCAGGAACCGCCGGCCGAGACCAGCTGGTGGTTCAGCGGCTGACCCGACAGGTGGGCGCCGACGACGAACAGGTCGACGGGCGGGTCGGCCAGGACCTGGGCGAGGGCCACCAGCGTCCGGTCGCTGAACGCCGGACCGGTGAGCATGACCCCGAACGGGAGGCCGTCGACGATCCCGGCCGGCACCGCCAGTGAGGCCATGTCCAGCAGGTTCGCGAAGTTGGTGTAGCGACCCATCCGGGCGTTCGCACCGATCGGGTCCTCGGCCACCTGGGCCAGGGTCGGGTGCCAGGTGGTGGTCGGGGTCAGCAGCGCGGTGGCACCGGCCAGGGCGGCCCGGCCCGCGGCCCCGAGTTCGTCGAGACGCTGCCGGTCGCGGAAGGCGTCGGCGGCGGTGAAGCGGGCGCCACCGAGGATGATTCCGGCGACGGCCGGGTCGAGGTCGGTGCCGACGAGGCCGGGGTGCGCGGCGATGTGGTCGCCGACCGCGGCGGTTCGCTCGGCGACGAACGCACCCTGGTAGAGAAGCGACGCCGCGTCCAGCAGCGGGGTGACGTCCACCTCGACGATCTCGACGCCGGCGGCGCGGAACCGGCCGACGACGTCGGCGAACGCCGAGGCCCAGCCGTCGGCGAGCCCGGCGAGGTGCTCCGCGGCCGGAATTGCCAGCCGGGGCGTTCCCGCCGGTCCGGCGGCCGTGCCCTCGGGCGCCGGCCAGCCCGGCGGGGCCGGAGCGTCCGGACGGGCCAGCGGATCGATCCCGTCCGGCCCGCTGAGCAGCTCGATCGTCCGGCGGGCCAGGCGCAGGTCGCGGGCGAACACCGTGACGCAGTCCAGGCTGCGGCAGGCGGGAACGACTCCGGTGGTCGGCACCAGCCCGCGGGTCGGCTTCACGCCGACCAGGCCCTGCAGCGCGGCCGGTACCCGGCCGCTGCCTGCGGTGTCGGTGCCGAGCGCCAGGTCGACCAGCCCGAGCGCGACCGCCACCGCCGACCCCGAACTCGACCCGCCGGAGATCCGCGCCGGGTCGAACGCGTTGCGCACGGCCCCGTACGGGCTGCGCGTGCCGACCAGGCCGGTCGCGAACTGGTCGAGGTTGGTCACCCCGAGGATCAGCGCCCCGGCGGCACGCAGCCGCGCGACCGCTGTCGCATCGGCCGCCGGGGTGTAGGCGTAGGACGGCGCGGCCGCCGTCGTCGGCAGCCCGGCGACGTCGATGTTGCCCTTCACCGCGGCCAGCAGGCCGGCCAGCGGCAGGGCCGGATCGATCGACGCCGCCTCGGCCAGCACCTCTTCCTCCGGCCGCAACGCGATCCACACTTCCGGTCGGTCGACCTCGGCGATCCGCGCATAGGCGGCCCGGACCCGATCGGCGATCACGCGGCCACCTCCGACCGCAGCCGCACCGCGAACAGCACCTGACCAGCCGACACCGAGTCGCCGGGCGTCACGTAGATGTCCACGACCTCGCCGTCCGAGGGCGCCGTCACCGGTGTCTCCATCTTCATCGCTTCCAGTGCCAGGATTCGGTCCCCGCCGGTCACGGCGTCGCCGGGCCGGGCCGAGACCTGCCAGACCGTCGCGCCGAACGGTGCGGTGACCGCGATCGCTCCCGCCGGGACGGTGACCGGATCCGCGGCCGCCACCGGGGCCGGTTCCGGCCGGACGTCGAACTCCCCGGACGCGTGCCAGCGGTCCTTCTCGGCCGCGAACGCCGCCGCCTGGGATTCGCGGAAGGCCGCGATCGAGTCGGCGTGGGCGTCCAGAAAGGCTTGGTGCGACGCGAGGGAGAACCATCCGTCGGACGTCTCGAACTCGGCGCGCCCGGCGTCGGTCTCGGCGCGCAGCTCGAGCAGTTCCTCCCCCGTCACCGGGTACCACTCGATGCGGTCGAAGAACCGCAGCGCCCAGGGCCGGTCGGTGAACAGGCCGCCGCGCCGGAACCGGTTCCAGACCTGCACGGTGCGGCCGACGAACTGGTAGCCGCCCGGCCCCTCCATGCCGTAGATGCACAGGTAGGCGCCGCCGATGCCGACCGAGTTCTCCGCCGTCCAGGTGCGGGCCGGGTTGTACTTCGTCGTGACGAGCCGGTGCCGCGGATCCAGCGGGGTCGCGACCGGGGCGCCCAGGTAGACGTCCCCGAGGCCGAGGACCAGGTACTGCGCGTCGAACACGGTCCGGTACACGTCGTCGACGGAGTCCAGACCGTTGATCCGCCGGATGAACTCGATGTTCCACGGTGTCCAGGGCGCGTCGTCCCGGACCCCGGCCATGTACCGCTCGATCGCCAGCCGGGTGGCCGGGTCGTCCCAGGACAGCGGCAGCCGCACCCGGCGGGACGGCACGATGAGGTCCGCGGGCAGCGAGTCGTCGAGCTCCCGCAGGAGGCCGACCAATCGGCTCGCCCGCCCCAGGGTGTGGACCTGGAGCGACCGGATGCCCGGCGTGAGGTCGATGATCCGCTCGGGCCTGGCCGCCTCCAGCGCGGTCATCAGCGCGTGCACCCGCATCCGGAGGCCGAGGTCGAGAACCTGGTCGCCGTACTCGATCAGGAGGTTGTCGTCGCCGTCCCGGCGGTAGGTGACCGACGGGCGTCCCGGCTGCGCCGGGACCCGGGCCAGCACCCCGTCGTCCCCGTCGCCGGTGGCTCCGACCAGGGCCGGGGCCGTCGCGTCGGCTTCACGCACCCGGACGAAGCGGACGGTGTCACCGGGGCGCAGCTGACCGGCCTTCCACATCTCTCCGCTGGCGACGACGGCCGGGCAGACGAAACCGCCGAGGCTCGGACCGTCGGGCCCGAGGATGATCGGGGTGTCGCCGGTGAAGTCGATCGCCCCGACCGCATAGGGCGTGTCGTGGATGTTCGACGGGTGCAGCCCGGCTTCGCCACCGTCGCTGCGGGCCCACTCCGGCCGCGGCCCGATCAGTCGGACGCCGGTCCGGGCGGAGTTGAGGTGGACCTCGTAGCCGGTGGCGTAGAACGTGTCGAGGGCCGCGCGGGTGAAGAACTCAGGCGCCGCGTGCGGGCCTTCGGTGACCCCGATCTGCCAGCTGTGGGTGTAGGTGGGGCGATCGTCCACCGGCGCGGGGACACCGGTCGCGAGCGAGCCGATCCGCAGGACGTCGCCGGTGTGGAGGGCGCGCCCGCCGTGCCCGCCGAAGCCGCCGAGGGTGAACGTCGACGCACTGCCGAGGTAGTCGGGCACGTCGATCCCCCCGCGCACGGCCACGGCCAGGCGCAGTCCCGGCCCGGGAGCCGTTCCGATGCCCAGCACCCCTCCGGCGGGCACGGAAACCGGCTCCCACATTCCCACCGGCGCGCCGTCGAGCGTCACCGGTGCCGGTGCGCCGGTGACACAGACGACCGTCTCCACCGAGAACCGCAGCGTCGGACCGGTCGCGGTCACCTCCAGCCCGGGCGCGCGCTCCGGGTTGCCGACCGCCCGGTTCGCCGACCGCAGCGACACCGGGTCGAACGGCCCCGACGGCGGCACCCCGACCTGCCAGTGCCCCAGCCGGCCGGGCAGATCTTGCACGGTCGTGAGCGCGCCGGGCTCGAGGACGTCGATCCGGGGCTCGGGGTCCGCGGTGACGTCCAGCGTCGACGTCGAGTGGGTCGCCTCGCGCAGCGGCGCGCCATCGGTGAGCGCGCGGAGCAGCCCGAGGTTCGTGACGAGCCCGTCGACGCGGCTGGCGCCGAGCGCCGTGCGCAGCCGATCCAGCGCGATGTCCCGGGTGGGACCGGCCGCGACGACCTTCGCGAGCATCGGGTCGTAGTGCGGCGTCACTTCGAGCCCGGTTTCGATCCAGGCGTCGACGCGCACGTCCGGCGGGAACTGCGCGCGCGTGACCAGGCCCGTCGACGGTGAGTTGCCCTTGTCCGGGTCCTCGGCGTAGACCCGGGCCTCCACCGCGACCCCGGTCGGCGTCCAGGTGCGCGCGAAGAACTCGTCCAGGGCGTCGCCCCGGGCGAGGCGCAGCATCGCGTCCACCAGATCGACGCCGTAGGCGAGTTCGGTCACCGGATGCTCGACTTGCAGCCGGGTGTTGACCTCGAGGAACGAGGCCTCCTCCCGGAGCGGGTCGTAGACGAACTCGACGGTGCCGGCCGACCGGTAGCCGACGGACGCGGCGAGTGAGGCGGCCGAGCCGGCGATCTCGGCCCGGACCCGGTCCGGCAGCGACGGCGCCGGAGCCTCCTCGATGACCTTCTGGTTGCGCCGCTGGAGCGAGCAGTCGCGATCGCCGAGCACCGCCACCCGGCCGGATCCGTCGCCGAACACCTGCACCTCGACGTGGCGAGCCGGGCGCACCAGCCGCTCGAGGAACACCCCGGCGCTGCCGAAGGCCGCCGCGGCCTGCCGGGCCACCCGGTCGTAGGCGGCCCGGACCTCGGGCAGCGTCGCGCACGCCTGCATACCGATCCCGCCACCACCACCGGTGGCCTTCACCATGACCGGCAGCCCGATCTGCCCGGCCGCCGTCACGGCCTCGTCGGCCGACGCCAGCAGACCGGTGCCGGCCATCAGGGGGACGCCGGCCCGCGCGGCCAACCGGCGGGCCGTGTGTTTCGTGCCGAAGACCTCGATCTGCTCGGGGGTCGGTCCGACGAACGCGATCCCGGCCCGCTCGCAGGCGCGGGCGAAGTCCACGTTCTCGGAGAGGAACCCGTAGCCGGGGTGGAGAGCGGTCGCGCCGGTGGTGGCCGCGGCCTCGAGGATCGCGTCGGTGCGCAGGTAGGAGTCGCGCGCCGGGGCCGGGCCGAGCCGGACGGCCAGGTCGGCTTCGCGGACGTGCGGCGCGGCCCGGTCGGCGTCGGAGTAGACGGCCACCGTGGTGAGGCCGAGCGCGCGGGCCGAGGAGATGATCCGCCGGGCGATCTCGCCCCGGTTCGCGATCAGCAGGGTGTCGAAGCTCATGGCGCCGTCACGATCATGCGGAGGGGGGTGGGGTCGAAATCGTTGCAGGGGTTGTTCATCTGCGGGCAGTTGCTGACGATGACCAGCACGTCGACGTCGGCGCGGAGCGCGACGCGCTTGCCGGGCCCGGAGATGCCGTCGACGATGCCGAGCGTGCCGTCGGCCTCGACCGGGACGTTCATGAACCAGTTGAGGTTGGAGACGAGGTCTCGGGCACCGAGCCCGTGGCGGGCGGCTTCGGCTAGGAAGTTCTCCCGGCAGCCGTGCTGGTACGCGGTGTGGTGGCCGTACCGGAGCGTGTTCGACTCCTTCCCGCAGGCGCCGCCGATCGTGTCCTGCCGGGCGACCTCGTTGCCGACGACGGTCATCAGCGGGTTGCCGAACTGACTGCGCAGCACCGTGCCCTCGCGCACGTAGGCGTTGCCCTGCCAGGTCAGCGTGTCCGGGACGCTGTAGCGCTCGGACCGGTCGGCGTCGGAGTAGATCAGGCAGTCGGCGGACTGGTTGCCGCCGACGTCGACGATCGTCAGGACGTGCCCGGCGGCCACGACCGCGGACCAGGGCGCCCGGGGCGCGACGTGGTCGTCGCGCACGACCGGGCCGGGGACCAACGCGTTCATAACCCTCGCGCCTCCGCGTAGTCGGCCGTGTTGAGGTAGGCCCGGTAGGTCTCCGGGGTGGCGGCCTGGTCCGGGCCGGTGGGCGTCGCCTTCCAGGCGTGCACGCGCAACGGGCCGACGGTGAAGGCCTCGCGGGGGTCCAGCGGATGGGCGGTGTTCGCGATCAGGACGATCAGGGGCAGCTCGGCGAGCAGATCGACGTCTGCCGGGCCGCTGCTCCCCAGCCAGCGGAAGCCTCCGTCCTCCTCGACCCGGACCCCCTGGAAGAACGACACGCTCGGCGGCAGGTCCCGCGGCCCGAGGCCGTGCTTGGCCCCCGCCAGCGTGAACAGTGCCCGCCCCGACGGGCTGGGCCCCTCGGGTGCGGCGTCGCCGTACTTCCGCGCGTTCCAGGCGTCGGACGACGTCCCGCAGAACGCGTCGTGCCGGGCGGACGAGTCGGCGACGATCGTCGCGAGCACGCGTCCGTCGCCGGAGAGCAGCGGGTGTCCCGCGCCGAGGTAGGCCTGCCACGGGATCTTCTGCGTGTCGGCGACGTTGAGCCGCTCCCACGGGGCGACCGCGGAGTGGAGGAGGACGTGCGCGCAGGCGTCGCCGGTGACGTCGGTGAGCCGGATCCGGGTGCCGCGGGCGACGACCTTCGACGTGTAGCCGCCCGGGGCGACGGTCTCGGCCCAGGTGAGCGCGGACTTCTCGACGTCCGGCGGAGCGAACGGGGAGGTCGAGGCGGGCAGGTACGGCATCCAGTCGGCGCTGGTGCCGCCCTGCGCGCGGGCGTCGTCACGGGCGGCGGACACAGTGGACGTGTCGCGGGTCATGCGGCGCCCCCAGGGAGATATCTGTCGACTGACAGAAATCACCCTGCGGCCCGCGGGTTTCGCCGGTGTTTCCCGATTGCTACGTTCCCCGGACGTCGCTGGACGCGCCGGGGCCGGCGCCGGCGGGTCAGACCGCGGTGGTGGCCGGGGTGAGCCCGGTCAGCAGCGACGCGCCCGCGGTGGCCGCCTCGGCGGCGACCGGGCCGGTGAGGCCGGCCAGGCCCAGACACGCATGGGCGATCTCCACCGCGAGGCCGGGCCGCGGCGGCAGCGTCGTCACCATCTCCACCACGTGCAGGCAGGCCGCGCCGAGCGCGTCGGGTCCCACCGGGTGCCCGGCCGGGGCGGCCGCGGAGGCGAGCTCGGCGTAGATCGCCTGCAGCTGGGCCCGGTGCTCACGGAACGACGCGAATGCGGGCGCCGTCCGCACCTCGGGAGCCATGTACAGCGTGGCCACGCCCAGCGGGCCGGCCTGCAACGTGCCGACGTCGCGCACCGCCAGCGCGTACAGCGCGGCGGCCGCGGTCGGCGCGGCGGTGCGGATCGCGCCGACCAGGTCCAGCGTCGGGCGGACCGAGGCCTCCAGCAGCTCCAGCAGGATCTCGTCCTTGCCGGGGAAGTAGTAGTACAGCGAGGCCTGCCGGACGCCGACCCGGTCGGCGATCGCGCGGGTGGAGGTCGCCGCGAACCCGGACTCGCCGAACAGCGCCGCCGCCGCGTCGAGGATCTCCTGGCGGGGCGTCCGGTCGGGGTCCTGCGTCCCCCGGGCCCGCGGGCGCCCGGCGCGGTTGCTACTCACGGTGCCGATGCTGCCATGGTCCGTCGGCCGGGGGGCGGGCCCGGTCATCGGGATTTAACCGACCGGGACTTCGCCCGGAACACACCCGCCCCACTCTCATGGCCAATAACTGTCGCCCGACAGAAATCACCCGGAGGTGGAGTGGTGAGCGCACCCGCGGACACGCCTACGACGACCAGAAGCCCGATCGGGTACGAGCAGGAACTGCACCGCGGGGTCGGCACGTTCGCGTCCTTCGCCGCCGGCTTCTCGTTCGTCTCGATCCTGACCACCGTGTTCCAGCTGTTCGGGCTGGGCTTCCTGCTCGGCGGCGCGTCGTTCTTCTGGGCCTGGCCCGCGGTCTTCGTCGGCCAGTTGTTCGTCGCGCTGTGCTTCGCCGAGCTGGCCGGACGGTGGCCGGTTTCGGGCGCGATCTTCCAGTGGTCGAGCCGGCTGGCCCGGACGTCCTGGGGGTGGTTCACCGGCTGGATCATGATCATCGGGCAGATCCTGACCGTGGCGGTGGCCGCGATCGCGATCCAGGCCGTGCTGCCGGCGATCTGGTCGGGCTTCCAGCTCGTGGGCGGCTCGGGTGCCGACCCGTCGATCCTGTCGGAGACCGGCGCGAAGAACGCGGTCGTGCTCGGCATCATCCTGCTCGTGATCACCACGCTGGTGAACATCCTCGGCATCCGGCAGATGGCCGCGACGACCAGCGTCGGCGTCGCGATCGAGATCGTCGGCGTGGTGATCCTGATCGGAGTGTTGTTCGCGCTGTCCGAGCGCGGCCCGTCGGTCGTCCTGCACACCACCGGCTGGGAGGGGTCCGGGAACTACTTCTTCGCCTGGCTGGCGTCGTCGCTGATGGCCGCGTACGTCATGGTGGGCTTCGACTCGGCCGGTGAGCTCGCCGAGGAGACCCACTCGCCGCGCAAGACGACGCCGAAGACGATCCTGCGTGCACTGACCACGTCGGGCCTCGGCGGCGGGCTGCTGATCCTGGGCGCGCTGATGGCGGCGCCGAGCCTCACCGACGGGAACCTCTCGTCGCTGGGGTTGTCGTGGGTGATCACCGAGCGGCTCGGCGACGTGTTCGGCCGGCTGCTGCTGTGCTGCGTCGCGGTCGCGGTCTTCGCCTGCACGCTCGCGGTGCAGACGTCCGGAGCCCGGATGACGTACTCGATGGCCCGCGAGGGCGCGCTGCCGTTCTCGAAGGCGCTGGCCCGGGTCTCACCCCGCACCGGCACTCCGGTCATCACGTCGATCGTGGTCGGAGCCGGCGCGGCGATCGCGCTGGCGGTCAACGTCAACTCGACGACGATCTTCACCGCGCTGTCCAGCATCTGCATCGCGATGCTCTACATCGCCTACCTCGGCGTCACGCTGCCGCTGCTCGTCGTCCGGATCAAGCACCGCAACACCGACCACTTCCCGGCCGGCCACGACGAGGACGGGAAGCCGCTGTTCTCGATGGGACGCTTCGGCATCCCGGTGAACGTCGCCGCGGTGATCTACCAGGCGATCATGATCGTCAACCTGATGTGGCCGCGGCCGGAGATCTACGACCTGTCCACCGGCGGGAACTGGCTGCTGCAGTACAGCGCGGTGCTGTTCGTGGGAGCGGTCGTCGCGGTGGGAGCCGCCTACTTCGGTGGGAAGCGACTGCACCACCGCATCGACCTCACTCACATCCCGCACACCCACCTGGCCACCGAAGACGCCTAGGGCTGAACCCGCAGCGGGGGCCAGGACTCCGGGCCGATCTTGCCGTCGACGTCCAGGTCGTAGCCCCAGCCGCTGTTCATGTCACTCTGGAACCTGCGGGCCGCGGCCTGGGAGGTCGGCCCGAACACCCCGTCGATCGTGCCGGGGTTGTAGCCGTAGTGCTTGAGCAGGCACTGCGCCTCGATGCCGGACGACGACACCCCGGTCGTCGAGGGCTGCACGGTCGTGCCGGAGTAATAACCGGCCTGCCAGTACCCGAACGAGTTGCGCGAGTAGTGGCAGGTGTAGGCCGCGGCGGCCGGGCTCGCGGGCAGCACGGCGATTCCGCCACCCAGGGCGAGGGCGATCAACGCCACAGCGATGCGCTTGCGCATGATGGTGTCACTCCAGCTCTGTTCCCGCCGCGCCGAACGGCGCGGCGGGACGAGCCTCCGATATCGGTCTTGCGGAAATCTTGCGCGTTATTGCGCCATTTCGGGTGACTCAGGCGTTGAGCAGCTCGTACGCGCCCGGCGGCGTGGCCGCGATCTCGCTGTCCTTCGGCGTGGTCACCGGGGTGGCCGTGCCGTAGTCCGAGAGCGTGATCGTGTACGTGTAGGCCTTGTTCTTCGCGCTGGCCGGGACCTGCAGCACGACCTCGGAGGTCCGCCCCTCGGCGTCGAGCTTCGCGGTGAACGGCACCGCGTTCGCCTTCGGGCCGAGCGCGGTGATGATCTCCTCGTCGACCGCCTCCGAGTCACGCGACTTGGTCAGATCGAGCGTGCCGCTGAACGCGCCCGGACCGGCGTCCTTCGCGTCGACGACCGCGCCGAACAGCACTTCGACGCCGGCCGGGTCTTCGCTGTCGAGGCCCCACTCGATCGGGTATTCCTCCTTGTTCTTCAACTTGGACGGATCGATCTGCATCCACTTGTCGGGCAGCGACGGCAGGCCGGTGACGTCGTCGGTGTCCTCGAACGCGACGTGCAGCCAGGAGTCTTTGGCGATGACCCGGAAGTCCATCTTCATGACGAACTTGGGGTCGGCGTTGGTCACCACGGCCCGGCTCTCGGACGACTTACCGGGCGGATTGACCACACCGGTGATGTCCGGGGTGCCGTCCGGGGCGCCGGTGTTCTTCTGGGTGAACGCGTACGGGCCGGTGTCCGACGTCGGGACCGAGGCCAGCAGCTTCTCCTGGGGCGTCTCCGGTGACTTGGCCGCGGTGGCCGCCTCCTCGGCGGCGTCCTGGATCGCACCACATCCGGTGGCCACGAAGGCGCAGAGCACGAGCGCGACGACGGCGCCCCGCGTGCGGAGGCGGGGCATGAACGCTGGAGACATGACTTCCTTACTTCGGGAGCGGGCCGGCGGCGGTTCACGCCGTCCGACCTGGGGAGAGGAGGACGGCGGAAGCCTTCCGAACCCCACTGCCGATCGGCTGCGGAGTCGCTGCCGATCGGCTGCCGACCCGCGGACGCGGGCATCTCCGCCGCTCAGGCGCCGGCCAGGAGTCCCAGCGTGTCGACGACCCGGTTGCTGAAGCCCCACTCGTTGTCGTACCAGGCCACCACCTTGACGTGCCTGCCGTCGACCCGGGTCAGCGCGGAGTCGAAGATCGACGAGGCCGGGTTGCCGGTGATGTCGGACGACACCAGCGCGTCCTCGGAGTACTCCAGGATCCCGGCCAGCGCTCCGTCGGCCGCCGCCCGGTAGGCGTCCAGCACCTCGTCGCGCGTGACGTCGTCGCGCACCACCGTGTTCAGCTCGACGAGCGAGCCCACCGGCACCGGTACCCGGATCGAGTCGCCCGACAGCTTGCCCTCCAGCCGAGGCAGCACGAGCCCGATCGCCTTCGCGGCGCCGGTCGTGGTCGGCACGATGTTGATCCCGGCCGCGCGGGCCCGTCGCGGGTCGCGGTGCGGACCGTCCTGCAGGTTCTGCTCCTGCGTGTAGGCGTGCACGGTCGTCATGAACCCGTGCTCGATGCCGGCCAGATCGTCGAGCACCTGGGCCAGCGGCGCGAGCGCGTTCGTCGTGCAGGACGCGTTCGACACGATCGTGTGGACGGCCGGGTCGTAGGCGTCGGTGTTCACGCCGTAGGCCAGCGTCACGTCGGCGCCGTCCGAGGGCGCGCCCACCAGAACCCGCGCGGCTCCGGCGTCCAGGTGAGCCCGAGCCGCTTTCGCGGACGTGAACCGTCCGGTGGCCTCGAGGACCACGTCGACGCCCAGCGCGGCCCAGGGCAGCTGGGCCGGGTCGCGCTCGGCCAGCACCCGGATCCGGCGGCCGTCGACAACGAGGGTGTCGCCGTCGGCCCGCACCGGCCGGCCGAGCCGGCCCGCGGTCGAGTCGAACGCGAGCAGACGCGCGAGCGCCGCCGGTTCGGTCAGGTCGTTCACGGCGACGACGTCGAGGTCGCTGTCGCGCTCCAGCAGCGCCCGGAGCACGTTGCGGCCGATCCGGCCGAATCCGTTGATCGCGATTTTCGTCATGCCGCCAGCGTCGCGGCCGGCACCCCCGGACAGCAGTGGCGAGAGCGCCACGGTTCGAAAGGATCTCGCCTACACGCCCCTCGTGAACGTCCGGCGGTACTCGCTCGGGGTCGTGCCGAGGATCCGCCCGAAGTGCAGACGCAGGTTCGCACCCGTACCGAGTCCTACGTCCGCGGCGACCTGCTCGACGCCACGCTCGGAGCGTTCGAGCAGCTCACGGGCCAGGTCGACGCGAGCGCGCATGACCCACTGCATCGGCGTGTAGCCGGTCTCCTCGACGAACCGCCGCGAGAACGTACGCGCGGACACCGCGGCGTGGGTGGCGAGGGTCTTCAGGGTGAGGGGCTCGGCCAGGTGGTGCAGCGCCCACTCGCGGGTGGCGGCGAACTGCTCGCCGCGCGGCTCGGGCACGGACCTCGGCACGTACTGCGCCTGTCCCCCGCTGCGGTACGGCGCCGAGACCAGGCGCCGGGCCGCGTGGTTGGACGCGGCGACCCCGAGGTCGCTCCGCAGGATGTGCAGGCACAGGTCGATCCCCGAGGCGGCTCCGGCTGAGGTCAGTACGGTCTTCTCGTCCACGAACAGAACGTTTCCGTCGACGTCGACCCGCGGATATTTCGCGGCCAGCGCACGGGTGTAGTGCCAGTGGGTCGTCGCGCGTCTGCCGTCGAGCAGGCCGGTCGCGGCGAGCGCGAACGCGCCGGTGGAGATCGCGGCGAGCCGCGCGCCGCGGGCGTGCGCCGTTCTCAGCGCGTCGAGGACGCCGGTCGGCGGTTCGTCCCGGTCGGGCTGCCGGTAGCCCGGAATGAAGACGATGTCGGCCCAGCTCAGCGCATCCAGGCCGTCGGCGACGTGGTACGAGAGCCCGTCACCGCCGGCCACCAGGCCGGGTTCGACGCCACAGACCCGGACCTGGTACGGCATGCTCGGCCGGGTCGTGAACACCTGCGCGGGGATGCCGACGTCGAGCGGCTTCGCGCCCTCGAGCACGAGCACCGCGACCCGGCGGTCGGGCTCAGTCACCGAGCCGGGTGCCGGGGGCGGCACCCGCGTTGCCGAACTGCTCCGTCGTCCTCATCCGGGTATTGTCCGACGCCGGGGCACGATCGGGCCGCCGCTCCGGCGGTACGGGGCTCCGCTCCGGCGGTACGGGGCTCCGCTCCGGCGGTACGGGGCGCCGCTCCGGCGCCGTGAGCACGGTGAAGACCAGCGCCACGACCGCGACGGCGGCCGCCACCAGCGGCACCCATCCCACCCCGGCCGAGGCCACCACGCCGCCGCCGAGCGCGGCCCCCACACCGCTCCCCACGTAGATCATCGAACCGTTCAGCCCCAGCGCCACGGTCGCGGCCGCTCCACCCGCGGCGAACACCCGCGTCTGCTGCGGAGTCACCTGGAACGACCCGACCAGCCCGATCCCCACCAGCGCGACGATCGCCGCCGCCAGGTTCATCCGGACCGCCCACAGCACCACCATCGACACCGCGCTGACGCTCAGCCCGAGCGCGATCACCCGCAGGCCGCCCCACCGATCGGCCAGCGCGCCCACCACCCGGTTGCCGACGAAGAACGCCACCCCGAACACGATCAGCGCTACCAGCACCGACGAGGCCGACGCGCCCAGGATCGGCGCCACGTAACTGAGCACCGCGAACTGCGGCACCAACTGCAGCACGGTCGCGCAGAGCAGCAGCAACATGGCCGGAGTGGCCAGCAGCCGGAACCGCTCCCCCAGCGTCGCCGACGGCAGCCGCACCGCAGGCAGGAACACGGTCAGCACCGCCGCGACCGCCGCCAGTCCCGCGATCACCCACATCGCGGCCCGCCACCCGATCTGCTGCCCCACGAGCACGCCGAACGGCACCCCGGCCACCGTCGCCAGGCTCGCCCCCGCACCCACCACGGCGAGGGACCGGGCCCGCCGCGCCGGCGGCGATAGCACCCCCGCGACCGCGAACGCGTTCGCCTGGAACCCGGCCGCGCCGAGCCCGGACAGGATCCGCCCGGCCAGCACGACCGGATAGTTCGGACCGGCCGCCTGCGCGGCCATCCCGATCAGGAAGACCGCCATCCCGGCGCCGAGCACGATCCGCCGGTCCAGCCGCCCGGTCGCCGTCGCGATGACCGGTGACCCGATCGCGTACGCGATCGCGAAGGCCGTGGTCAGCTGACCGGCCTGCGCCACGCTGACGTCCAGATCCCTGGCGACGTCCGGCAGCAGGCCGGCGAGCACGAAACCGTCGGTCCCGAGGACGAACGTGCCGACGGCGAGCAGCGCGAGCCGCAGGGTCAGCTCGGAATTCGATGACGATCGAATCATGAACTCCACGCTAGGCTAGACTTCGATGAGCGTCAAAGTCTTAATTCGCGGGTGGTGAAGATGACGCGCACGCTCCCGGAACCGGCCGTCGACGAGCTCGACCTCACGGCGATCCTGGGCGCGCTGGCCGACCCGGCGCGGCGGTCGATGCTGACCGCGATGTACCGCGGCCCGGAGCCGATCGACTGCAGCGCGAGCACCTGGTGCGCCGGCCTCGGCCTGACCCCGCCGACCGTCTCGCACCACTTCCGCACGCTGCGCGAAGCCGGGCTGACCCGTACCGTCGTCGACGGCCGGGCCCGCGTCATCACGATCCGCCGGGGCGACCTGGAAGACCGCTTCCCCGGCCTGCTGGACGCCGTCCTGGGCCGCGGCTGACTCAGAGCGCGAACTGCTCCCGGGGCGCGCGGCTGAGCGTGCGCCAGACCGCCAGAACTCCGATCGCGACGACGCCGGCCGCCGCCGGGGCGACCGCGGTCACCCCCGCGTACTCGGCGAGGAACCCAGCCCCCAGCGCGCCGAGCGGCAGGGCGCCCCAGACCAGGAACCGGTGCACGGCGGTCACCCGTCCGAGCATCTCGTCGGGCACCGCCGCCTGCCGGTACGAGAGCGCGACGATGTTCAACAGCGTGGCCGCCGCACCCCAGATCGTCAGCCCGGCCGCGGTGACCGGCCAGTTCGGGAACGCGCCGACGGCCGCGAACGCGACCGCGATCACCGGACCGGCGAGCAGGCAGATCGCGCGGCGCTGCCCGGCGCCGGACAGCCGGTCGGCGACCGCGCTCGCCACCAGGCCGCCCACCGACCCCACCGCGACCAGCACCCCGTAACCGATCGCACCGGCGCCGAGCCGCTCCTTCGCCAGCACCACGAGGACGGCCAGGAAACCGCCCCCGGCCAGGTTCAACGCGACCGACAAGAGCGAGATCGCCCGGACCGTCGGCGCCCGGAAGAACCACCGGCCACCGGCGAGCAGGTCCAGCCGGATCGAAGCCCGCTCGGACGCGGTCCCCGGGCGCGCCGAGGGCGCCCGAACCGTGAGCCCGAGCAGCCCGAACGCCAGCAGGAACGCGGCCGCGGTGACCGCCGTCACGAGGACGGCGGCCACCGCGAACAGCACCCCGCCGATCAGCGGACCGGCCAGCTCGGCCATCGAGATCTCCCCGAACAGCAGCCGCGAGTTCGCCCGCTGCAACTGTTCCCTCGGCACGATCGACGGAAGGGCGCTGTGCGCGGCGATGTCGAACACGACCTCGCAGGTGCCGAGCACGAACGCCACGACCACCAGCACCGGGATGCCGACGAGGTCCAGCGCGACCAGGACGGCGAGCGCTCCGAGCGTCACCGCTCTGGTCAACTGGGTGGCGACCATGGCCGCCAGCCGCGGCCAGCGGTCCAGCAGGACGCCGGCCACCAGCCCGAACACCAGCCAGGGCAAGCCACCGGCCGCGGCGACGACCGCCACGCCCCGCGGCCCGGCGGCCAGGCTCGCCGCCAGCAGGGGCAGCGCGGTCGCCCGCAGCCCGTCGCCCAGCGCGGAACTCGTCCAGGCCGCGAGGTAGCCGGCGAACGCACGGTTCGCCCGGGTACGGATCATCTACAGCGCCGGGCCGACCGGGCCGGCAGCGATGTCGGGGCGCTGACGCGTCATCGAGGCCAGTGTCCCCTGGCGACCAGCGCGTTCCGCAGGCCCGGGCTACGGACCCGGTCGGCGACCGCGACGCCGCGCCGGTCGACGTCGGACAGGCTCGCGCCCGCGGCCAGCAGCATCTCGACGATCTCGAGCCGGAACCCGCCGGTGTCCGCGGTGCCGCTCGCGCCGGAGCCCGCGACCGCCAGGTGCAACGCGGTCGACCCGCCCGCCGAGGTCGCGGCCCGCGGATCGGCACCGGCCGCGAGCAGTGCCGCCACCGCTGCCGGGCTCCGCGCCCGCACCGCCCGGTGCAGCGCGGTCACCCCGCCGCGATCCGGCCGGTCGACCACGGCTCCGGCGTCGACCAGCACGCGGACGACCCGCCGCTGAGCATCCGGATGCCACACCGGCGAGGACGGTCGCGGATCGCAGGCGTAGTGCAACGACGTCGCGCCGCGGCGGTTGACCGCGTCGGCCGACGCCCCGAGAGCCAGCAACGCCCGGGCCGCCTCGTACCGCAGTCCCGCCGCCGCGAGGTGCAGCGGGGTGTCTCCGCGATAGAGCGCGTGCCCCACCTCGGGTACCAAGAAGTCGTGCTCCACACGGTCCGAGACCGCGTCGGCGAGCACGGCGATCCCGGCGGCGTCGTCCGCGAGCACCGCCCGATGGACCGGTTCCATCGCTCCCCCTACTCCGAGGCGAGGAAGGCGCGCAGCGCGAGCGCTGCTCGTCGGTCGATCTTTCACCACCGGAGCCCTCCCCGGGGTGGGAGCACGGGTAGCAGTCCGGGTTCGCACCCTAAGATGGGTCGATGCCCGATGCCGATATCCCGGTCACTTACGCCCGGTACGCCCAGATCGAAGGCCCGTTCTACCACGGGACCAAAGCCGCACTGGCCGAAGGCACCGAACTCGTTCCCGGCTTCACCTCGAACTTCCAGGACGGCCGGGTCTCGAACAACATCTACTTCACCACGCTGGTGGAAACCGCCGCCTGGGGCGCCCAGCTCGCCAGCGCGCTGGGCGGCGAAACCACGCGGGGGCACATCTACCTCGTCGAACCGCTGGGTCCGTTCGAGGACGACCCCAACGTCACCAACAAGCGCTTCCCGGGCAACCCGACCCGGTCCTACCGCACCCGCCACCCGCTGCGCGTGGTCCGCGAGCTCGACGAGTGGCAGGAGCACTCCCCCGAGGCGCTGAAGACCATGCTCGACGGCCTCGCCCGTCTCCGCGCGCAAGGCCTCGACGTCATCGAAGACTGATCCCCCGCGGCCGGATCTCCGGCGCGGCCGACGGTCGGAGCGGACGCGTCCGGTTGCGAACCGGGCGCGGAGGCCCGTTCAGAGAACGATGGCAGCCGAGACGACGACGATCCTGGCCCGGGCGGCGGCACTGCACCGCGCCGTGCTTGCCGCCCGGTGCCGCACGGAGCTGCGAAGACAGGCCGCCGACCGCCTGGTGACGCGAGCCCGGCTGGCCGAGCACACCACCCGCCTGGCCTACGAACGAGTGGTGGACGCCCGCGGACGGGCGGTGGAGCTAGAGGAGCACCCCCAGCGCCACGGCCGCGCCGATCGTCAGCGTGCCGGCGATCAGCAGGTCGACCGCCCAGCGCACCCAGCGGTACTTGGTCCGGGCCAGCACGGCGAGAAGCCGCAGGTGCCGGACGAGCGCGCCGGTGGCGAACCCGGCCGGGCTGACCGCGGCCACGATCGCGGTCTCGCCGAGGGCCGCGAGCGCGGTGAATGCCGCCGGGTCGGGACGCAGGCTGGGCCGGATCGCCCGGAGCAGCAGGAGCAGTGAGCCGCCGAGACCCGCCATCCCGGCCCACACCAGCAGATCGGCGATCCCGGCGGCGATCCGGCCCGAAGCCAGCAGCGCCGTCGCGGCGGTGAGGAGCAGCCCCGCGACGGTCGCGAGCGTATTGATCTTCGAGTCCACCCGAGCGAGTTCCGCGCGCACGTCCTCGGCGGCCCGAATCAACTCGGCGCGAGCACCGTCGTCGGAAGGGAGGGTCATCGCCCGATTTCCTGATCGAGTTCGTCGGTTGCCGGACCGGACGTCAACGTGGGCACGGATCGGCTCCTCTGGTCGGCAGCGCTGGGGCTCACAGGACCAGGGTCGGAGACTCGCGGTCGAAGTTCTGCCCAGAAATGCGCACAGCGGCAGATCAGTCAGCGAACTTTCGGTGCGCGGGTTCGGCGGCGCGACAGCCTGCGGACGGCGTGGTGGAGCGCGATCGCCCGGGCGGCTGAGGGAACCCCGGTCAGAGCTTCTGCCGGGACCCGAACTGACGACGGAGGTCACCCAGGGCCTTGAGCTGAGCCTTGGCCGTGCCGTCGGGCTCGATCATCCGGAAGCCGTACTGGTGGCCGTAGCTGTCCGACGGCGTCTTGTACGCGCAGTACACCACCGCCAGTTTCACCTGCGGCCACTGCTGCCAGGCCAGGTGGAACGACCGGGAGAGGTAGGACGCGGCCGTGGCGTCGTCGGGCACGCCGAACAGCCAGACCTGGTTGGCGGGGATGCCCTCGTTGGAGTGGACGCTGAACCCGAACTCGGTCCACCAGATCGGCTTCGCGCCGTCGCCGCGGGCGGCCATCAGGTTGATGATCGCCGGCATGTTCGTCATCCGGGCCTTGCCGGTGATGTCCGTGGACTCCGGCGGCTTGGTCTGGTTGCCCTGGTAGGGGTGGACGCCCATGATGTCGAAGTAGCCCTTGGCGCCCAGGTCGTAGCAGTCCTTGATGAACCCGTCGTCGGTCTGGCTCGGGCCGGCGAAGATCACCGGCAGCGACGCCCGCCCGGCCTTGATCGCCGCGTAGGACGCCTTCAGGATCGGCACGTACTTGACCGCGCGTTGGTAGGCGTCGCCGATGCCGCAGAACTCCGACAGGTTCGGCTCGTTCCAGACCTCGATCGCGGCGAGCTTCGAACCGTAGGTGCCGGCCAGGAACGTCAGCCAGGGCTTGATCGCGTTCGGGTCGGCCGGGTACTGCTTGACCTCGCTGCCGGTGCCGGGCCGGGACCACGCCGGTGACTGGTGCACGGTGAGGAAGATCTGCATCCCGCGGGCCCGCACCGCGTCGATCACCGCGGTCAGGCGCTTGTGGTACCACTGGTTCGCGTCCGGCGCGGCGCTCGTCGGCTGGCCCGACGACCAGCCGACGTCGGTACGGATCATCTGGACGCCCTGCGACACGAGCGTGTCGAGGTGCTTGGTGAACATCGCGTTCGGCGACGTCCCGTTCCAGTACATCTCCCAGGTTCCGTGGAACTGGGCGCCGACGACCGGCGGCGCGGCGTTCGGCACGACGGCGGCGGCCGCGGCCGGGTCGCCCAGCAGAGTGGTGATACCGGCCACGACGGGAGCCGCGACGGCTGCGGCCTTGAGCAGTGAGCGACGGTTCACGGTGGGCTTCTCTCCAGTACCTCGGGTTGCTACCGGGAGTCCGATCGGCACCGTCCGGTGCGCGACGACGAGCCGTACGGGAGCGCGACGGTTGCGAGCGGCATCCCCGGGAATGGACGGTCACCGGCGAGGTGGCGCACCGGCCCGTCGGGTCTCGGCGCGCCACGTCGGCACTTCGGCCCCCGCGATCACCGGGCGTGCACTAGCGTCACGTGGACCGCCGACGGCACAGGAGGCGACCGTGCCCGACGTCGAGCATCCGCGCGGCGGACGCTGGCCCCTGCGCGTGTCCGGCACCCTCGTCCTGATCAACGTCGTCTGGCTGACGCTCGGCCTCGCCCACCCGTGGGCGCATCCGGTCGGCGGGTGGGTGTCGCTGCCGGTCGGCGTGGTGCTGGCCGGGCACGCCTGCTGGCAGGTCACCCGCCTCCCGGCGCTCGATCCGGTGATCCGGCGCTTCTGGGGCTACCTGGCGCTCGCCTGCGGACTGCTCGTCGCCGCCACCGTGTCCAACATCGCGGACGCGCTGGGTCCGCCGACCCCGTCGCAGCGCATCGGCCCGCTGACGCTCATCCTCTACGTGTCCGTGCTCGCCGTCGTCCTGTGGGCGCTGCTGCGGCTGCCCCCGTGGCAGCGCAGCCGCAGCGACTGGATCCGGTTCGGACTCGACGCCTGCATGGTGCTGATCACGGTCGCCGCGCTGCTCTGGCACCTCTCGCTCCGCAACCACGAGCGGTGGATCACCCAGACCGGTTCGTCCGGGGCCATGCTGGCGATGACCGGGCTCGCGGTGCTGTCGATCGCGACGTTCGTCAAGGTGGCGTTCGCCGGCATCGGTGGCCTCGACCGGCGCGCGATCTACGTGCTGGCCGCCGGTTGCGCGATCAGCGCGGCGGTCGGTTCGCTCTCGCCGTTCCTGATCTCGCGTCCGTACCTCTCGACCAGCATGGTCGCGGTGCCGGTGGCCGCGTTCAGCTGCCATCTCGCGGCCGTGCGTCAGCGGCGCGCCACCGGGACGTCGGCGGTGCCCTCGCGCCGGGTCAGCGTGATCCCCTACCTCGCGGTGGCCGTCGCCGAGTGCCTGCTGCTGGCCACCGGCACCGCCGATCGGACCGAGACCGCGATCCTGGAGCTCGTCGCGGTGGCGCTCACCTCGGTGGTCGTCGTCCGGCAGGTGCTCGCGCTGAACGACAACAACCGGCTGCTGGCCACCGTGGACCATCAGGCCACGCACGACGCCCTCACCGGAATCGCCAACCGGGCACTGCTCGACCGGCACCTCCGCGCGCTGCTGGCCGAGCGGCGCTCGTTCCACCTGGTCCTGCTCGACATCGACGACTTCAAGGACGTCAACGACCGGCTCGGCCACGGTGTCGGCGACGCGCTGCTCGGCGTCATCAGCGGCCGGCTGACCGTCGTCGCCGGCGACCTCGGCCTGGTGGCCCGCCTCGGCGGCGACGAGTTCGCGATCGCGGTGCCGGCCGACGCCGACGTGGAGGACCTGGTCGAGCGGATCCTCGTCGCGATGCGGGAGACCGCCCGGCTGTCCGGCCAGACCGTCGTCACCCGCACCAGCATCGGTCTCGCGACCAGCCGGGACGGCGACGACCCGGGCGAGCTGCTGCGCCGGGCCGACGTCGCGATGTACGCGGCGAAGGCCGCCGGTGGCGACCGAAGACACTGGTTCGACGAGGCACTCGACCGGGCGGCCGAGGAGAGCGCCGCGCTCTCCGCCGACCTGCGCACGGCGGTCGCGGACGGCGAGCTCCTCGTACTGTTCCAGCCGATCGTCGATCTCGCGACCGAGGCGACCGTCGGGGCCGAGGCGCTGGTCCGGTGGCGGCACCCGGTACGCGGCGAGGTCTGCCCGGACGTCTTCGTGCCGCTCGCCGAACGCAACGGGACGATCGTCGAGCTGGGGTTCTGGGTGCTGGGGCAGGCCTTCCGGCAGGCCGCCGCCTGGCAGCGCCGCTTCGGCGAGGACGCCCCGGCCAAGATCAGCGTCAACGTCTCGGCCCGGCAACTGGCCGAACCGGATTTTGTCGGCCGTGTCGACGCGATCCTGCGCGCGACCGGCGCCGACGCGGCCCGCCTGGTGCTCGAGGTCACCGAGTCCGCGGTGTTCACCACCGACGTCGCGGTTGCGCAGCTCCACGAGCTGAAGCGCCTCGGGCTCCGGGTCGCCCTCGACGACTACGGCACCGGGCACTCGTCGCTCAGCCTGCTCATCGACTGCCCGGTCGACCTGTTGAAGGTCGACAAGTCCTTCGTCAGCGGTCCCACCGCCGGGAGCGCGGGCGCGATCATCGCGCGGAACCTCATCGGGTTCGCCGACGATTTCGGTCTCGAGGCCGTTGCCGAGGGCATCGAGACCGCGGAGCAGGCGGCCTGGCTGCGTGGGGCCGGCTACCGGCTCGGCCAGGGATACCTGTACGGACGCCCGATGCCTGCCGCCGACCTCGAACCGCGCTTCGCCCGCAAGCCGATCGCGGCGCCGTCGTAGGGCCCGCCGGTGCCCGCCGCGCGACCGGGCCTCTTACGTGAAGAGGCGGCGCTTGGCGTCCTCGAACTGGTCGCGGCTGATCTCGCCGCGCTGAACGAGCTGCCAGAGCCGGCGGAGCTCCTCTCCCGCGTCGGCGGGAGCGGGCGAGACCGGCGGACGCGGCGAGTGGATCGCGTCCCGGGCGGCGTTGATCGCGCCGACCAGCACGGCCAGCGAATCCTGCTGGTTGCCCTTGAACGCGATGTTCAGCGACGGCCGGTCGTCGCCCCGGGCGTACTCGATCCGGAGGTGACGGCCGCCGAAGCGCGCGGCCTTGATCTCGACGTCGGTGATGTCTTCGATCGGCGCGCGCCGATCACCGGGCCTGCTGAGCTGGCCGGGGTCTTGGATCGTGACCCACGCTCCGTCGTACGTGATCTGCTCGGACCGCCCCTGCACCACGAGCGGGTGCTGGGGGGTGGGCGATAGCGGCGAAGGACCCGTCACGCAGGCGAGGTTAGGGGCCCGGGAGCGACCCCCGGCGGGATTCCCAGGACAGTGGACGAGTGGCGAAAAAGCGCAGGCCAAACAGCCTGAACACTTGACCCGTTCACCGCTTGCGCACCAATCGCAACACGGTGTATACGGAGCGCTACCGAACCTCGGGGCAGAGCTAAGTGTAGGGCCGCGGCGGGCACCGTCCAAAACGGCCGGTGCCCGCCGAGGATCAGGCGGCGGCCTTCTTCACGAATTCGGTCGTGTAGGTCTTCGACAGGTCGACCGTGTCCTTCTTCCCCCGGACGTTGGGCGAGAACGTCGCCAGCACCTCGAGCACGTTCCGGGCACCGTCGGCGTCCATCACGCCGTCGTCGGTGAACATGCCCTTGCTGTCGTTTATCGACTTCGCGTACAGCGCCGGGTCGTCGCCCGCGTACTGCTTCGGCATCTTCGCCGCGATCTCGTCGGCCGAGTGCGCGTTGATCCAGCGCAGTGTCTTCACGAACGCGTTCGCGAGTTTCTGCACGGTCGCCCGGTGCGCCGACACGTACGCGCAATCCATGTAGAGCGAGCTGGCCGGGTAGAGACCGCCCAGCGCGGCGCGGGTGCCCTCCTCGGTCCGCATGTCCAGCATGACCTTGCCCTTGCCGCTGGTCAGCAGCCGGGCGATCGTCGGGTCGGTGGTCATCCCGGCGTCGATCCCGCCGTTCTCGATCGCCGCGATGAACGTCTGCCCGGCTCCGGCCTTGACCGTCGTGTAGTCGGACTTCGTCAGCCCGGCCCGGGCCGCCAGGGCCTGGGTGAGGAAGTCGGTCGAGGATCCCGGGCTGGTCACGCCCAGGCGTTTGCCCGTGAAGTCGGCCGGGGTCTTCATGGTCTGATCGGCCGCCATCACCTCGGCCTCACCCGGCACGTCGGCGAACTGGACGACGCTCTGCACGCACTTGCCCTTGGTCTGCAGGTCGACGGTGTGGTCGTAGAACCCGACGACGCCCTGCACGTCGCCGGCGATCAGCACGTTCTCGGCCTGCGCACCGGCCGGCTCGGTCAGCAGCTTCACCGAGATCTTCTGGTCGGCGAAGTACCCGAGTGACTCGGTGAGCTTCGCGGGCAGGTAGATCACCTTGTCGATCCCGCCCACCATGATCGTCACCTGCTCCGAGCCACCGGTGTCACCCCGCGAGTCGCGGCACCCGGTGAGCGCCAGCGCGAGTACCAGTCCCACTGCCATCATGCGACGCATCCGAAGCTCCTCAAACCATGACTTCGACGTTGGTGGACGGCGGACGCCAGGCCAGCAGACGGCTCTCCAGCCGGGTGAGCAGCCACTCCGCCAGCAGCGCGATCACCGTGATGACGACCATCCCGGCGTAGATGCCGGCGGCGTCGAACGTGCCCTGGGCGTTGTTGATCAGCAGTCCGAGGCCCTTGTCGGCGCCGGTGTACTCGCCGACCACCGCGCCGATCAGCGCGAACCCGAACGCCACGTGCAGCGAGGCGAGGATCCACGACGTCGCGCTGGGCAGCACGATCGTGAGCAGCACGGCCCGCGGCGACGCCCCGAGGATCCGGGCGTTGTCGACCAGCGTCTTGTCGACCTCACGCGCGCCCTGGAACGCGTTGAAGAACACCGCGAAGAACACCAGCACGACCGCGGTCGCGACCTTGGACGAGAGCCCGAGCCCGAACCAGATCACGAACAACGAGGCCAGCACGATCCGCGGGATCGCGTTCGCGGCCTTGATGAACGGCGCGCACACCTCGGCCAGGAACCGGCTCCGTCCGAGCAGGACACCCAGCACCACACCGGCCACCGCGCCGATCACGAACCCGGCCACCGACTCCTGCAGCGTCACCCAGATCTGCAGCCAGATCGAGCCGAACGCGGTGCCCTCGCTGAACCACTCGACCAGCCGCCTCCAGATCGCCGACGGCTGCGAGTAGTAGAACGGATCGATCAGGTACCGGGCCGAGAGCTCCCAGCTCGCGAGCCAGGCGGCGACGAGCGCGACCCGGGTTCCCCACACCCGCACGGCGTGCCGCCGTCGCGCGGAGCCCACGCGCGGCGCGGACGCCGCACCCGGCGGAGCGGTAACCGGCTCCGTGGCCTCGGTCCCCGGTGACTTCGGCTCAGGCGACACGAGCCGCTCCCCTCGCGCGGGTGATCTCGACCTCTTCGCGCAGCGAGTCCCAGACCCGCCGGTAGACCTCGAGGAACGACTCCTCCAGCCGGATCTCCTCGACCTTGCGCGGCCGCTCCAGCCCGACCGTCAGGACGTCCTTCACCGTGGCCGGACCGGCGGTCATCACGACCACGCGATCGGCCAGCGCGATCGCCTCGGTCAGGTCGTGCGTGACGAACACGACCGCCGCCCGGTGCTCCGACCACAGCTGCAGGAGCAGGTCCTGCATGTGTTCGCGGGTCTGCACGTCGAGCGCGCCGAACGGCTCGTCCATCAGCAGGATGGCGGGCCGGTTCACCAGTGTCTGGGCGAGCGCGACCCGCTTGCGCATGCCACCGGAGAGCTGGTGCGGGTAGTACTTCTCGAAACCCGCCAGCCCGACTTTCGCCACCCATTCGCGAGCCTGGTCCCGGGCGGCCTTCTTCGCGGTACCCCGGTACCGCGGCCCGGCGGCCACGTTGTCCAGCACGGTCCGCCACGGCAGCACCGCGTCCTGCTGGAACATGTAGCCGAGGCCGGGCGGGATCCCCCGCACCGGCGTCCCGGACACCTCGACCGTCCCCTCGGTCGCCGGGGCGAGGCCGGAGATGAGCCCGAGGGTCGTCGACTTCCCGCACCCGGTCGGGCCGACCACGCTGACGAACTCCCCGGCACCCACGTCGAACGTGACGTCGTGGATGGCCGTGTGCCTTTCGCCGTCCCGATTCGCGAACGCTTTCGTGGCGGCCCGGAGCGCAATCACTGAGCTACTCGGTGTGAGCTGGGTCATGGCGCAGGACCGTAGGGATGTTTCGGGCGGTTGAACATCCTTGTGCGCGTTGCCCGGCGAACGCCGCACAAGTCGCGTTCTGCGCGTTCTGCTCACCGGTGAATTGGCCGTAGGGTTCCGGCATGGTGAGGCGAGTCCCGCGCTTCGCGACTCAGGTGCTGCTGCTCCAGGTCGCGATCCTCCTCCTGGTGGTCGGGGCCGGCTCCGCGCTGGTCGCCGTGCTCCTCCGGCGGACGCTCGAGCACCAGTACGAGGCCCGTGCGCTGGCGATCGCCCAGTCCGTGGCCTCCGACCCGTCGATCGCGAGCCACGTGGCCGCCCACGATCCGGCCCGCGTCCAAGCCTTGGCGGACGACGTCCGGCGGCGCACCGGCGCGTTGTTCGTCGTGATCACCGACGATCGGGGCATCCGGTACTCGCACACCGACCCGGAGCGGATCGGCGAACGCGTGAGCACGGATCCGAGCGGGCCGCTGTCCGGGCGGGAGGTCGTCGCGGTCGAGCGCGGCACGCTCGGGCTGTCGGCCCGGGGCAAGGTCCCGCTCTACGCCGGGCCCGGCCGCACGATCGTCGGCGAGGTCAGCGTCGGCATCGCGTTGACCGAGGTCACACAGGCGACGGCAGTGCTGTTCCGGACCGCCGGGATCGTCACAGGGGTCGCGCTGCTGGCCGGCATCCTCGGCGCGGTCGCGCTCGCCCAGAGGCTCCGCCGCCAGACCCTCGGCCTCGAACCGACCGACCTCGCCGACCTGCTCCGCGAGCGCGAGGCGGTGATGCACGGCATCGCCGAGGGTGTCGTCGCCGTCGACCGCGCCGACCGCATCACGGTCTGCAACGGTGCGGCCGCCGACCTGCTCGGCGGGCCGATCGCGCCCGGCACCCCGCTCGAGGCCGCGTCCCTCCCTCCCCGCCTGCGGACGTTACTGAGCACGACGGATGCGCACGGGGCCCTCGTCGTCGCGGGCGAACGACTGCTGGTCGTGACGGCGGGGCCGGTGCAGCACGGCCACCAGGATCTCGGCCGGGTCGTCACGCTGCGCGACCGCACCGAGGCCGACGCGCTGTCCCGCGAGCTCGACATGGTGCGGACGCTCTCGGACGCACTGCGCGCGCAGTCCCACGAGCACACGAACCGGCTGCACACGCTGGCCGGGCTGCTGCACATCGGCGAGGACGAGGAGGCGCGGAGCTACCTGGGTGAGCTCAACGGCAGCACCGACCCGGACGGCCGGGTCCGCGACCCCTACCTGCGGGGTGTGCTGTCGGCGAAGACCGTGGTCGCCGCCGAGGCCGGCGTCGCGCTGAGGCTTTCGGACGAGACGTACCTCCCGGCCCGGCTGCACGCGCCGCTCGACGTCATCACGGTGCTCGGGAACCTGGTCGACAACGCGGTGCGGGCCGCGCGGCTGGGCCACCGTCAACCGGCCTGGGTGGAGCTGACCGTCGTGTCCGAGCAGGACACGTTGCGGATGGTGACGGTCGACAGTGGCGACGGCGTGCCGGCGCAGGCGTCCGAACTGGTCTTCGAAGACGGGTACACGACCGCGGGCGCCGACCGGGACCGGCCGCACGGCCTGGGGCTGGTGCTGGCCCGGAGGGCGGCCCGGCGTCACGGCGGAGACGTCGTGCTGGCGCGGGCGGCCGGACTCGACTGCGGCGCGGTGTTCGAGGCGCGCCTGCCCGGGGTGGTGGAGGTGCCGTGATCCGGGTGCTGGTCGTCGACGACGACTACCGGGTGGCGGAGTTGCACGCGCGCTACGTCCGGGAGACGCCGGGTTTCACGGTCGTCGGGGTCGCGCACAGCGGCGCCGAAGCGCTGGCCGCGGTACCGGGGGCCCGGCCGCACCTGGTGCTGCTCGACCAGTACCTCCCGGACGCGTTCGGCACCCGGCTGGCCGGCTCGCTGAACTGTGACGTGCTCATGCTCACCGCGGCCGGTGACGTCGCCACCGTGCGCGAGGCGTTGACCTGCGGGGTCGTGAACTACCTGGTCAAACCGTTCACTCAGGCCGCGCTGGCGGAGCGCCTGCGCGCCTACTCGCGCTACCGCGACCACCTGCGCGGCGACCGGGTCCTCGACCAGCGCGAGATCGACCGCGCCGTGCGCCTGATGCGCGGCGGCGACCGCCTCGACGCCGGGCTGCCGAAGGGCCGGTCCGAGCACACCGCGCGGCTCGTGTCGGGCGCGGTCCGGGACGCGGACTCGCCGGTCTCGGCCGCCGAAGTGGCGACCGAGCTCGGCCTCTCGCGGGCGACCGCGCAGCGGTACCTGTCCGATCTCGCGGCCGACGGCCGGATCGTCATGACGCTCCGCTACGGCTCGACCGGCCGCCCGGAACACCGCTACACCTGGAAGTCCTAGCCGAGGGAAGTCCTGGCCGAGGGAAGTCCTGGCGTGAATCGCCTAGTACTGGCCGGTGGCCGGGGTCCAGCGCTGGTAGCTGCCGCCGTTGCAGCCCAGCGTGTAGACCCGGCCCTCGGTGTTGCTGTCCAGGCAGAAGCCGGTGGAGAGGTTGCGCCAGGTGCGCTGGTTGCCGTGGCGCTCGCGGACCCAGGTCTGGTAGTTCCCGCCGTTGCAGCCCAGCGTGTACGCCTTGCCCTCGGTGTTGCTGTCGAGGCAGAAGCCGGTGGCGAGGTCGCGCAGCGTGTAGCCGCCGTCCACCGGCCGCAAGACCCACTTCTGGAAGCTGCCGCCGTTGCAGCCGAGCGCGTAGACGTTGCCCTGGCCGTTGCTGTCCAGGCAGAAGCCGGTCGCGAGGTTCGTGTAGGTGTTGTAGGTGCCGGCGAGCGCGGCGCTCGGAGCGAGCTGACCGGCCGCGACCGCCGCCGCCGCGAGCGCCCCGCCGACGACGGCCCGAGTGAAGATGCGCATGACAATACCCCCATGGATACGACATATCGGTCGTGAAACGGGGCAATTGTCGCACTAAGGCCCACCGTTCCGTGGCCCTCCGGTGGGCGGGATAATCGTCGGCCGTGCAGGCAGCGGAACGCATTCCCCCGGGGCTGACGCCCGAACGCCTCGGCTTCTTCACCGACGCCGTCTTCGCGATCGCCATGACGCTGCTGGTCGTCGACATTCCCAAGCCCGAAGGCGGCCCGGAGTTCGACACCGCGGAGGCGGGCCGGGCCGAGGCCGCCGGCAATCTCCTCGACTTCCTGGCCGGCCGGCTCAGCTCGTTCGGCGCGTACCTGCTGGCGTTCGCGATCCTCTGGCTGGTCTGGCGGCAGCACCACATCCTGCTCGACCGCCTCACCCGGACCACACCCCGGCTGGTCACCCTCCACCTGCCGCTGCTCCTGCTGGCCGGGTTCCTGCCCTACCCGACGGCCGTCCTGGGCCACCACGTCGGCAACCCGACCGCGGCCGGGTTCTACGCGGTCAGCACCGGCGCGCTGCTGCTGGCCCGCTCGGCGGTGCAGAGTCAGCCGCTGCGCGACGGCCTGCTCCCCGAAGGATCGAACCTCGTCGCGTACCGTCGGGACGCCCGCGCGTCCTGGGCGGTCGGCTGGTACTTCCTGGCCACGGTGCTGCTGTGCTGGTGGGCGCCCTGGACCCAGATCGCCTGGTTCGCCGCACCGCTGGTGCACTCGCTCTTCAGCCGGCGGCTCCCGCTGACGATCTACCACGACTTCTGAGGAGGAGCGTCCGGAGTCAGCCGCTACCTGGCCCTCGACCACCCCCGGCCGGGTCGTCGCCGTCCACCGCACCGACGGCGGCCTGCCCGTCTGGACCGGCGACCCGGACGACCTCACCGCTGGCTCACCGGGACGATCGGCTCGTCGATGCGGATGTACCACGCCAACGCCGGCATCCCCCGCGACCAGCACGCTCGCCGCGTCGAGACGCCGTCCGGCTTCTCACTGTTCCCGGGCGACACCGCGCGCCCACCGAGGGCGTGGCTCGAACGCACGACCAACCTGGTTCACCTGAACCACCTCGACCGGGGCGGCCATTTCGCACCGTTCCGAGGAGCCCGAGCTCTACGCCGCGAGCTCCGCGACTTCTACCGCCCGTTCAGGCGATCGCGGCCCGCACCAGCTCGGTGATCCGTTTCTCGACCTCGGGCGACCACGCCGCCAGCGCGTACGACGTCGGCCACATGTCGCCGTCGTCGAGGTGCGCGTGCTCCTGGAACCCGAGCGTCGAGTAGCGGTATTTGAACTTGCCCGCGTGCTGGAAGAACACGACGACCTTGCCGTCGGCGTTCGTGTACGCCGGGAAGCCGTACCAGGTCTTCGGCAGCAGCTGCGGTGCCGCCGCCGACACGGTCACGTGCACCCGCTCGGCGAGCTCGCGGTCGTCCGGGTCCATGCCGGCGATCGCGTCGAGCAGCTGCTGCAGGCCGTCGGCTTTCTTGGCGCCCTTCTTGCCCTCGGCGCGCAGTTCCTCCGCGCGCTGCTTCATCGCTGCCCGCTCTTGGGCGCTGAAGCCGTCCATCGTCGTGGTTCCTCTCTGCCTGCGGTCACCGTCCTCCCAGACGCTAGGCGCGGCCCGGGCGGCGGCGCTTCTCGATTCCTGACCGCCTGCACCCGCCGGGTCGCTCGTCCGGACCCGAGCCCCACGGTGAAACACTGCATCGGTGGACGCGGAGACAGCCAGACCGCAGCATTGGGCCGACGCGGTGGCCGCCTGGTCCGGACGGATCGTCACGATCGCCGGGGCCTGGCTCCTGATCAGCCTGCCGCTGCGGCACGCGCGCTGGCCGCACTGGATCGACTACGCGTTCGGGCTGCTGAACGTGCCCACCACCCGCAGCCTGTTCGTCGTCGTCGGGTTGTTGCTGCTCGGCAGCGCGCTGCGCCGCCGGCTGCGGGCCGCGCTCTGGCTGGCGATCGCGGTCCAGGTGATCGCGGCGCCGACGCAGGTGCTCGTGGTGTGGATCGCGGCCGCGAACTGGGCCGACCTCGCCGCCACCGACCTGGACCTGACCCGGGCCGAGGTCGTGCTCACCGGCGTCTCGGCGGTGGTCGCCCTCGCGCTGGCGGTGCTGCTCTGGCGGGCCCGCGGTGCGTTCCCGGCCCGCCTGGCCCCGTTCTCGCGGCGCGCCGCGCTCGGCGTGCTCGCCAGCGGCCTGATCGCCGCCTGGGCCCTCACGCTCGGCCTGACCGAGCTGTTCCCGCGCACCCTCGACGGCTTCCGCGAGAAGCTGACCTGGACCAACCGGTCGGTGTTCGGCTTCACCGCGGCCGGTGACCGGGCCGGCCTCAACGGCCACTTCGGCCACCACTGGATCGCGGTCATCGGTGGCACCGCGTCCGCGATCGCGCTGCTCGCCGCCGTCGCGGTCTTCCTGCGCGCGGCCCGGGCCGCTCAGTACCTCGGGGCGGACGAGGAGCTGAACGTCCGCCGGCTGCTCCTGGAGAGCGGCGACCGCGACTCGCTCGGCTACTTCGCCACCCGCCGCGACAAGTCGGTGATCTTCTCTCCCGACGGCCGGGCCGCGATCACCTACCGGGTCGTCGCGTCGGTCAGCCTGGCCAGCGCCGACCCGATCGGGCACCCGGCGTCCTGGCCGGCCGCGATCGAGGCCTGGCTCGCCGACGCCCGCGGGCACGGCTGGTTCCCGGCCGTGCTCTCGGCGAGCCAGGCCGGCGCGAGCGCCTACGTCGGCGCCGGGCTGAAAGCGCTGAGCCTCGGCGACGAAGCGATCGTCGAGGTGGAGGACTTCACGCTCGACGGCCGGACGATGCGCCCGGTCCGCCAGGCGGTCACCCGGATCCGCCGCGCCGGCTACACCCTCAACGCCCGCCGCCACCACGAAGTCGACCCCGACGAGTGGCCGCACCTGGAGCTGAAGGCCGAGGCCTGGCGCGGTGACGCCCCCGAGCGCGGCTTCTCGATGGCGCTCGGCCGGTTCGGCGATCCCAGCGACGACCGCTGTGTGCTGGTCACCGCCCACGATGCGGACGGCGAGGTCCGCGGCCTGCTGTCGTTCGTGCCGTGGGGCGCCCGCGGGCTCTCGCTCGACCTGATGCGCCGCGACCGCGAGGCCGAGAACGGACTCAACGAGTTCATGGTCGCGGGCCTGATCGAGGCCGCACCGGGCCTGGCCGTCCGCCGGATCTCGCTGAACTTCGCGATGTTCCGCGCGGTGTTCAGCTCGGCCGACCAGGTCGGCGCGGGACCGGTGACCCGGCTCACCGACGCGGTGCTCTCGGTCGCGTCCCGGTTCTGGCAGCTGGAGTCGCTGTACCGCTCGAACGCGAAGTACCTGCCGACCTGGCTGCCCCGGTTCGTCTGCTTCGACTCGAGCCTGACGCTGACCCGCGCGGCGATCGCGGCCGGCATCGCCGAGGGATTCCTGCCCGCCCTGCCCCCGCGCGGGCGCGCGCCGGAAGACGGGTTCGCCGACGAGGTCCGCAAGCAGGACGACGAGCTGCTCCGCCCGGCCCGGCCGCAGTACCGGCTCAACCAGCAGCAGAGCGCCCGCCGCGCGAAGGCCGAACAGCTCGCCGCGGCCGGTCACGACCCGTATCCGGTGACGGTCCCCCGCAACGCCACGCTGGCCGAGGTCCGCGCGGCCCACGACGGCCTGGCCCCGAACCACCGCACCGGGGTGCGGGTCAGCGTCACCGGCCGCGTCCGGGCACTGCGCGACCTCGGCGGCGTCAGCTTCGGTGTACTCCAGGACGACGGGGTCACCCTGCAGGTCATGCTGACCGCCGACGGCACGCCGCAGAGCGTCCGCCAGTTGTGGAAGCAGACGGTGGACCTCGGCGACCACGTCGGCGTCACGGGTGAGGTCGTCACCTCGGAACGCGGTGAGCTGTCGGTCCTGGCGGACGACTGGACGATGGCGGCCAAGTGCCTCCGGCCGCTGCCGGACGCGCACGCCGGGTTCTCCGACCCGGAGGCCCGGGTCCGGCAGCGCTACCTCGACCTCCTGGTCAACGCGGACGCGATGCAGGTGTTGCAGCAGCGCAGCGTGGCCGTCCGGGCCCTGCGGGACGGACTCGCGACCCGCGGATTCACCGAGGTCGAGACGCCGATGCTGCAGGCGGTGCACGGCGGCGCGGCGGCCCGGCCGTTCCGCACGCACATCAACGCCTACGACACCGACCTGTACCTGCGGATCGCCCCGGAGCTGTACCTCAAGCGGCTCTGCGTGGCCGGGATGCCGAAGGTCTTCGAGCTCAACCGCAACTTCCGGAACGAGGGCGTGGACGCGACCCACAACCCGGAGTTCACCTCGCTGGAGGCCTACCAGGCCTACGCCGACTACACCGACATGCGGGAGCTGACCCGCGCGCTGATCCTCGAGGCCGCGGTCGCGGTGCACGGCGCGCCGATCGCGATGCGGCCGGACGGCCCGGTCGACCTCAGCGCACCCTGGCCGGTGGTGACGGTCCACGACGCGATCAGCCGGGCGACCGGCGCCACGCTCACACCGGACACGCCGCTGCGCGTCTTCCGGGACGCCTGTGCCCAGCACCACGTCCATGCTCCGGCGGACGCGACGCCCGGCGAGCTCGCGGCCGAACTGTACGACGCGCTCGTCGAGAAGAACACGACCTATCCGACGTTCTACACCGACTTCCCGCTCGACACCTCGCCGCTGACCCGGGTCCACCGGAGCGACGCCCGGCTGGCCGAACGCTGGGACCTGGTCGCGTACTCGGCCGAGCTGGGCACCGCGTACTCGGAGCTGGTCGACCCGGTCGACCAGCGGGAACGGCTCACCGCGCAGTCGATCAAGGCGGCCGCGGGCGACCCGGAAGCGATGCAGATCGACGAGTCGTTCCTGACCGCGCTGGAGTACGCGATGCCCCCGACCGGGGGGCTCGGGCTCGGCGTCGACCGGCTGGTGATGTTCCTGACCGGCACGAACATCCGGGCGACGCTGGCGTTCCCGTTCGCCCGCCCGGCCCCGTCGCCGTGAAGGGCCCGCGGCTGCGCTTCCTGGTCGTGCTGACGCTGGCCTGCCTGGTGCTGATCCCGTGGACGATCCTGCTCGGGCTGACGCTGCCCGACGAGCACACGTCCCGGCGCTGGCCGCTGACCTGGGTCGGGTTCGACGTGGTGCTGATCGGGTGCCTGGGCACGACGGCCTGGATGGCGTACCGGCACCGGCTGGCGGTGGTGCTCTGGGCGATGCTGACCGGAACGCTGCTGCTCTGCGACGCGTGGTTCGACATCACGACCGCGACCGGCGACGAACTGCTGGCGAGCATCCTCGAAGCGGTGGTGGCCGAACTGCCGCTGACCGGGTTCCTGTTCTACGTGGCCCGTCGCGTCCTGCTCCGGACCGTCCGTCCCGGGCCCGGCCGCCGCCTGTCCCAGCTGCCGGTGTCAGGCACTGCGGATTAGCTCGCCGGCGATCGCCCGCATGCCGGCGGCGTTGGGGTGGAATCCGGCGCCGGCCCGGCGGGCGTTCGGGATGAAGCCGTTGACCCAGGGCTCGGGCGTGCCGATGCCGTGACCGGCGCTGAGTACCGACGCCCGGACCAGCCCGGCCCCGGTCGCCTGGGCGGCCACCGCGAACGACCCGGACACCCGGCGGCCGAGCGCCCGCAGCGCCCGGCGCTGGGGTTCGGTGAACGGCGCCTCGGGCCCTAGCGGCGTCTTCTCCTCGAGGATCGTCAGGTAGTCGACCAGCACCACCCGCGCACCGGGCGCCCGCTCGTGCACCGCGTCCACGATTCGCCGGAGCCCGTCGACCACCAGGTCGGGGTCGGCGACCGGCACCGGCCCGCGGGCCAGCCGCGTGCCGAGCGCCCGCGACCACCAGCGCCGCTGCAGATGGTTCGCCCAGGCCAGCCGCATCATCGTCGCGAGGTAGCCCAGGTCGTTGCCGCCGACCGTCACCGTGACCAGGTCCGCGGTCTCGGGCACGCCGGTGATCTGCGGCGGGAACGTGGAGCGGGCCACCCGCTGCGGCTGGTCGAGCACCGTCGCGGTCGTCGCGCCGGAGACGGTGAGGTCGGTCAGCTCGGCGCCGAGAGCCTCCGCGAACAGGTGCGCGTAGTTGGCGCCGGAGCGGCCCGCGGACGCGTTCACGACCGGCGGGATGCCGGGCCCGGCCGCGAACGAGCTGCCGAGTGCGACGACGTGTCGGTAGGTCATGCGGCCCATCTGATCAGGCGCAGCCGATCAGTTGCCGTTCGGGTGCGCCTCCGGAGGGTGCGGGTTGCGGACCCGCCGGCCCGCTCATTTCGCAACCGAACGGGCCGACACCTCACTCGTGGACGTCGATTCCACGCCTGGAGCTGTCCCCGACCGACGTGAGGTACTCATGGCCCGCCGACTTCTTCCCGCCGCACTGGCCGCCGCCGCAGTGGCCGGCGCGCTGGCCTGCGTCGCTCCTGCCGACGCCGCGGTCGCGACCGCCAACCTCGCTCCCAGCTCGGCCCAGGGCATCACGATCTACGGTGCCGGCTACGGGCACGGCCGCGGGATGAGCCAGTACGGCGCCCAGGGTGCGGCCAAGAAGGGTCTCTCGTCGGCGAAGATCGTCGCGTTCTACTACCCCGGTACGACGCTGGCCGCGAAGGGCAACCCGACGCTCCGCGTCCGGCTCTCGGCGATCGACAACGGCCACTTCACGCTGGTTCCGACCACCGGCGCCACGGTCTCCGGCGTGGTCGCGACGGCCGGCAACGGCACGAAGGTCTCGCTCCCGGCCCGGGCCAAGTGGCACGTCGCCCGCAGCGGCGCCAACTACGTCGTCCAGGAGCCGGTGACGGCCACCACCTGGCGGACGACGTACACGCTGCGCGCGCCGGTCACCTTCAGCGGGCCGTCGGCGCTGCGCGTCGCCTACAGCAAGGCCAAGACCGACTGCCGCGGTGGCGGCAGCGTGACGTTCGCGGGATCCCTGCAGGCGGCGGTCTCCGACAACGCCTCCCGGTTCCTGGCCCGGATGCCGATCGACACCTACCTCCGCGGTGTCGTGGCCTCCGAGATGCCCTCGAGCTGGGCCCCGGCCGCGCTGCAGGCCCAGACGATCGCGGCCCGCACCTACGCGACCGCCAAGATCACCGCGTCGCGCTACTACGACGTGATCGACACCCAGGCCAACCAGTGCTGGGACGGCCAGACCTCGGAGACTGCGGCGACCGACGCGGCGATCAAGGCCACCGCGGGCAAGGTCCTCACGGTCAACGGCAAGCCGATCAGCGCCGAGTTCTCGTCGAGCAACGGCGGCTTCACCGCGCCCGGCGGCGTCGGCTACCTGGTCTCCAAGGCCGACCCCTACACGTCGCCGACCGTCTGGACGAAGGTCGTCTCGCCGTCGGCACTGGCGGCGCTCGACGGCCCGCTCGGTCTGACGACCGTGACCTCGGTGAAGGTGATCAAGCGCAGTGGCGGCGGACGCTGGGGCGGACGCGCGGACGCCGTGCAGCTGATCGGCACCAAGGCCGGCGGGAAGGCCGCGACGGCCTCGATGACCGCGACGTCGTTCCGGGTCAAGCTGGACCTGAAGAGCAACTATCTGGGGTTCACCCAGTAATTTCGCTACCGTCCATTAACCTGAGCCACAGTGGCTTCTTCCCTGCGAGCTGAAACCGATAATCAGCGGATGAGACGTGTCCCGGCAGCACTCGTACCGGTTTTCGCCGCGCTCTGCGGCGCGCCGGGCGCGTTCCTGCCGGGGAGCATTTTCGCCCACGTGTCCTACCTGATCGGCTTCAGCGTCCTGGTCGGTCTGAGCTGGGGCCGGTTACGGCAGATTCCCGCTCCGGCCCGGCGGGGGTACGGCTACATCGCCGTCGCTCTCACGGTCTGGCTGGCCGGCGATCTGTTGCACGACGTACTGGAGTGGCTGATCGGCCCGCTGGGCGACGTGACGCCGTCCGACGTTCTGTGGGTCAGCGGCTATCCGCTGCTGGGGTTCGGGCTGATCAAGCTGGTCCGGCTCCGGGCCCCGGTCCGGCTCCGCGAGGGCTGGCTCGACGCGCTGGCGATGACCACGGTGCTCGGCTGGATGTGCTGGCAGTTCTTCATCCTGCCCGCGGTCGAGGCCGAAGACCTGTCACTCAAGACCGTGTTCGCGGTGTTCTACCCGCTGGGCGACGTGGTGTTCTTCGCCGCCGCCGCGATCCTGGTGCTGGCGCCGGGGTCGAAGCGCGGCCCGATCCGGTACCTGGTCGCCGCGCTCGCGCTGTCGCTGATCGGCGACATCTGGATCTCGATGACCCCGGCGCTCTTCAGCGACCTGTCCCGCGCGGCCCAGGCCGACCGCTACGACGGCGTGCTGCTCACCGCCAACAGCCTGTTCGTCGCCGCGATGGTCCACCGCGACGCGGCCCGCATCGCCGAGCCCGACACCGCGCGCGAAGACCGGCTGCACCCGGCCCGGGTGGTGTTCCTGGGCATCTCGCTGGTGACGCTGCCGATCTTCGCCGGGCTCCAGCCGTTCCACTCGCTGGTCAGCCGCGTCTCGCTGCTCGTCTCCATCGCGGTGCTCACCGGTCTGATCCTGTCCCGGTTCCTGCTGGTCGTCCGGGAACAGGAGTCGATCCGTGCGATGCTGGCCCATCAGGCCCACCACGACCAGCTGACCGGGCTGGCGAATCGGCAGGCCCTGCACGCGGCGCTCGATCTGGCGCTCAACCGGGCCGCCGACCTGGGTTCGGTGTACGGGCCGGTGATCCTGTACATGGACCTCAACGGCTTCAAACAGGTCAACGACCAGCACGGACACGCCACCGGAGACCTGGTGCTGGCCGAGTTCGCCCGCCGGCTCTCGTCCGAGTTGCGCACCGGCGACGTCGCGGCCCGCCTCGGTGGCGACGAGTTCGTCGTCCTCGCGGAGAACATCGCGAACGCCGGCGAGGCGGAAGCGCTCGCGGAGCGCCTGCGCGGTCTGACGGCCGACCCGATCACCCACTCCGAGCGGTCCCTGCGGATCGGCGTCAGCGTCGGTGTGGCCGCGGCCGGTGATTTCGAACATCCGGACGCCGACGGGCTGCTCGCTGCGGCCGACAGCCGGATGTACGCGCACAAGAGCCTCCGCCGCCGGGCCGCGCTCCCGCCGGGGGCGACGACGAAGCTCGTTTCGGCGTAGCCGAAGCTGGAGGGCGTGACCAGCTTCGCCAGCGACAACTATTCCGGCGTCCACCCCGAGATCCTGGCCGCGCTCGCCGCTGCCAACGAAGGCCATCAGCCCAGCTACGGCGGGGACGTCTACACCTCGCGTCTGCAGGACGCCGTCCGGGAGGTGTTCGGGCCGCCGGCCCGCGTCTACCCCGTCTTCAACGGTACCGGGGCGAACGTGGTCGCGCTCTCGGCGGCCTGCGACCGCTGGGCCTCGGTCATCTGCTCGTCGTCCGCCCACATTCACGTGGACGAGTGCGGAGCGCCGGAGAAGGTGGCCGGCATCAAGCTGCTGCCGGTGCCGGCCGAGCACGGAAAGCTGACCGTCGACGCGATCCGGCGCGAAGCCCGCGGATTCGACGACGAACACCGGGCGCAGCCGCAGGTGGTGTCGCTGACCCAGTCGACCGAGCTGGGCACCGTCTACACACCGGACGAGATCGGCACGATCGCGGAGTTCGCGCACGCCCACGGGATGCGGGTGCACGTGGACGGCGCCCGGCTCGCCAACGCCGCCGCGCATCTGCGGGTGCCGCTGCGGGCGTTCACCACCGACGTGGGCGTCGACATCCTGTCGTTCGGCGGCACCAAGAACGGGGCGCTGCTGGGCGAGGCGGTCGTCGTGCTGAACCCGGAACTCGATCGCGGGATGGCGTACCTGCGTAAGTCGGCGATGCAGCTGGCGTCGAAGATGCGGTTCGTGTCGGCGCAGTTCCTGGCGCTGTTCGAGGGCGATCTGTGGCTCCGGAACGCGTCGCACGCGAACGACATGGCGGCGCGGCTGCACGAGCGGGTCCGCGACCGGGTCGAGGTGAGCCACCCGGTGCAGGCGAATGCCGTCTTCGCGCGGGTGCCGGAGGCGGCGCTGGCCGAACTGCATTCGCGGTTCCGGTTCTACGACTGGGATGAATCGGTCGGCGAGGTCCGGTGGATGACGTCGTTCGACACGACCCCCGAGGACGTGGACCAGTTCGCCGAGGCGGTGCGGGCCGCGCTGGCCTGAGGCCGGAGCGGGGCAGGCCCCGTCGTCATGCGGACTCCTCGGTCAGCAGAGCGGCCAGCACGAGCTCGCGGTACGCCGCGTCGTCGATGATCCGGCCGGGAGCAGTATGGCGCAGTTGCAGGTGTCCCAGATAGGCGGTGTAGGCCAGCTGTGCCCGCCGCGCGGCCTCCTCGTCCGCGAACCCGGACGAACGCAAGACCGACGCGATGTACGCGATCCGCTGCGCGGTCACCCGGTCGGGTACCGACGACACCTCGGCGATCACCTCCGACGTGTGCCTGCTCTCCCACCGCGCCAGCATGGCCTCGACCAGCGCGTCCCGGTTCGCGAAGTGCCAGTAGAAGCTGCCATGATCCGGAACACCCACGCCCGCACCCTGGACTGCCCCGCCCCGACGGCGGGTGCACTCCTCGACACCGTCTCCGGCCCCGAAGACGCGCTCTGGCCCGCTCCGCAGTGGCCCCCGATGCGTCTCGACCGGCCCGTGCAGGTCGGCGCGTCCGGCGGCCACAGCAGAATCCGCTACGCGGTCAGCGAGTACGAGCCGGGCCGCCGGGTCCGCTTCGACTTCGCGCCGGGCTTCCCGGCCCGGGGCTGGCACGAACTCCGGGTCGAATACGTGGGCGCCGAGCGCTGCCGCCTGGTCCACGACATGGCGATCACCCCGCGCGGCTCGATGCGGCTGGCCTGGCCGCTGGCGATTCGCTGGCTGCACGACGCCCTGCTCGAAGACCTCCTCGACACTGCCGAACGTGCCACGACCGGCCACGTCCGGACGCCGAACCGCTGGTCACCGTGGGTACGGCTGGTCCGCGCCGCGATGAACAACCCTCAGTTGTCGACCAAGGTGATCTCGAACGCGTAGAGGTCGGGCCGGTAGCAGTGGTGGCCGAATTCGACGACCTTGCCGACGTCGTCGTAGGCGGTGCGGTCCATCGTGAGCACCGCACCGTGACGCTTGATCTCGAGTAGTCGCGCCTCCTCCGCCGCCGCCGGACGCGCACCGATGCGCTGCCGCGCCACCCGGATGTGCGTCCCGCGGCCACGGAGGAGCTGGTAGAGGCCGCGCGTCGTCAGGCCGTCGGCGCTGAGCCCGGTGAACTCCTCGGGCAGATAGTTCTCCATCACCGCCAGCGGCACACCGTCCGACAGACGCAGACGCCGCAGGTGCAGCACCGGGGAGCCGACCGCGACCGCGAGCCTCCCCGCGACCTCCTCGTCGGCCGGACCGACCTCGTGCGACAGCAGCGTGGTCGCGGGTCGCTGGCCGCTGCGGTCGAGGTCTTCGTAGAGGCTGGTCAGCTCGACCTTGCGGGTGACCGGACCGTGCACCACCTGGGTGCCGATCCCGCGCCGTCGCACCAGGAGCCCCTTGCTCACGAGCTCCTGCATCGCGCGCCGCACGGTCGGCCGGGACAGGTTCAGACGCTCGCCGAGCGCGATCTCGTTCTCCAGCCGCGTTCCCGGGGGCAGCCGGCCGTCGAGGATCGCCTGCTCGAGGCGGGTCGCGATCTGGAAGTAGAGCGGGATCGCGCTGCCGCGGTCGATGTCGAGGAAAAGGTCTTCCGGCAGCGGCGCAGACGTGTTCGCCTCAGCGGGAGCCGCCATGTTCGGGCCTCTCTCGAGCTGACCGACCTCGGCCTTTGTCACAAGATTCTGACATTTCCCGGCAACCCGGCCGCGCGCAGGTCCACTCCGGCCTCCGCGCGGAGCGCGACGCCGCGCCGGCGTGCGGCTGCACGTCGGCCGGCGCGGCGACCGGGCCTGCCGCCGGGGTTCAGCCGAGCAGGGGGCGCTGGTGTTTGCGCTGCTCCACGTACTCGGCGCGCGCCTGCTCGGTGCTCGCGGACTCGGAGACCTGGGCGACCGGGACGTCCCACCAGCCCTCGCCGTCCGGCCCGTACCGGAACGGGTCGGACTCGATGTGGATGAGCGTGGAGGTCACCGCGGCTTTCGCCGCCTTCACGGCCTCGCCGAGCTCGGCGACGGCCTTCGGCCCCGGCGCGATCTCGATCACGTCGATGCCGTAGCTCCGGGCGTTCGCGGCCAGGTCCACCGTGGTCAGGAGTTCGCCGGACTCGAAGTTCCGCGCGTCGCGGTCGAGGTACCGGTAGCGGGTGCCGAAGCGCTCCGAGCCCACGGTCTCGGACAGGTGACCGATCGAGGCGTACCCCTGGTTCTGAATCAGGACGACGACGATCTTGAGGCGTTCGGCGACGGCGGTGGCCAGCTCGGAGTGCAACATCAGGTACGAGCCGTCGCCGACCAGCACGATCACGTCGCGGTCGTCGTCCAGGGCTTGCAGGCCGCGTTTGACGCCGAGCCCGCCGGCGATCTCGTAGCCCATCGTCGAGAACGCGTACTCGACGTGGTAGCCGAGCACGTCCCGGACCCGCCACAGCTTGTGCAGGTCACCGGGGAGCGAACCGGCCGCCTGCACGACGACGTCCCGCGGGTCGCTGGCCGACTGGACCGCGCCGATGATCTCCGCCTGCCCCGGCCGCCCGGACCCGGACGGCGCCGGTGCGGACGGCGCCAGTGCGGCGTCGGCGAGAGCGTCCCAGTGCCGCTTCTCCCTGGCGATGGTGGCCGCGTAGTCGTCGGAGACGGTGGCGGCGCCCTCGCGGAGGGCCCGGAGCGTCTCGCGCGCGTCCGCGACGACCGGGAGCTGCGTGCCGTGCTTGTAGGCGTCGAAAGCGGCCACGTTGATGTTCACGAACCGCACGCCCGGGTGCTGGAACGCGGTCCGGCTCGCGGTGGTGAAGTCGCTGTACCGGGTGCCGATCCCGATCACGACGTCCGCGTCGGCGGCGAGCCGGTTGGCCGCCGTCGTCCCGGTCGCGCCGACGCCGCCGAGGTACTGCGGGTGGTCCCAGTTCAGGGCGCCGCCCCCGGCCTGGCTGGTGCCGACCGGTATGCCGGTGGCCTCGACGAACTCCCGCAACGCGTCCTCGGCGCCGGAGTAGATCACCCCGCCGCCGGCGACGAGGAACGGCCGGGCCGCGCCCCGAATCGCGGCCGCCGCCCGAGCCAGCGCCCCGGGCTCGGGCACCGGCCTGCGGAGGTGCCACTCCCGGTCGGCGAGGAACTCCACCGGCACGTCGAGCGCCTCCGCCTGCACGTCCTCCGGCAGGGCGATCGTCACCGCGCCGGTCTCGGCCGGATCGGTGAGCACGCGCATCGCGGCCAGCGCGATCGAGTAGAGCTGCTCGGGACGCTGCACCCGGTCGAAGAACCGGGACAGCGGCCGGAACGCGTCGGTGACCTGGAGACCGAGGTCGTGCGGGAGCTCGAGCTGCTGCAGCACCGGGTCGGCGACCCGGGTCGCGAACGTGTCGCTCGGCAGGAGCAGGGCCGGTAGGCGGTTGGCCGTGGCCAGCGCGGCACCGGTGAGCATGTTCGCCGCCCCCGGCCCCACCGACGCGGCACAGGCCAGCGTCGCCCGCCGCCGGTGCACCCGGGCGAACCCGACCGCCTGGTGCACCATCGCCTGCTCGTTGCGGGCCTGGTGGTACGGCAGCAGGTCGGGTTGCGACGCGTTGTACTGCTGCAGCGCCTGGCCGAGACCGGCGACGTTGCCGTGGCCGAAGATCCCGAGTACCGCCGGGATCGCGCGTTCGCGGACGTCGCCGTCGACCGTCCACTGGTGGGCCAGGAACTCGACCAGCGCCTGGCCCACCGTCATCCGGCGAGTGCTCGACATTCGGGGTCCTTATCCGTGAACGAGGGAGGCGGCGATGTCGACCGCCTGCTGGACGTCGTCGTCCTGGGGGTAGAGCAGCGTGCGGCCGACGACGAGACCGTGCACACCGGGGAGAGCGAGCGCGTCGCTCCAGGCCGCGTACGTCTCGGCCGGATCACCACCGCCCTCGCCGCCGAGCAGGAGCGTCGGCAGCGTCGTGGCCTCCAGCACGCGCTCCATGTCGGGCACCACCGGCAGCTTGAGCCAGGTGTAGGCCGACGAGCCGCCGAGACCGGCCGCGATCGCCACCGAGGTGATCACCGCGTCGGTCGACAGGTCGTTGACGACCCGCCGATCAGCCCACTCGCTCATGAACGGCTCGAGCATGATCGGGAGCCGCCGGCGCGCTGCCGCCGTGACCGCCCGGGCCGTCGACTCCAGCGTGCGGGCGGTACCCGCGTCGTCCAGATTGATGCGGACGAGCAGCTTCGCGGCGTCCAGACCGGACGTGGCCATCGACTCGACGTCGTGGCCGGTGAACCGGTCGTCCATCTCGAACACCGCGCCGCGCAGGCCACCGCGGTTCATCGAACCGACGGCGATCTTGCCGTCGAGCGCACCGAGCAGCGCGAGGTCGTCGAGGACGTCCGGCGTGCCGAGGACGCCGTCCACCCCGGGCCGGGAGAGCGCGAGCACCAGCCGCTGCAGCAGGTCGTACCGGTTGGCCATCGCCATCGGGTCCCCACCGACGCCGAGCGCACCGCGCGCGGGGTGGTCGGCCGCGACGATGAACAACCGCCCGTCACCGGCCACCAGCGGGCGACGGCTCCGCGCGCCGAACGCGTCGGCCACCGCGTGCGGGTTCGCGTGGCGCGCCCGGCGCAGCGCGGCGAACGCGTCCTCGCTGATCAGGGGGCCGGTCCGGAGATCAGGCATGGACACGGCCGAGCTCCGTCACGACTTCTCCGGTGGTGGGCATCGCGGTCGAGCACTCCCGGCGGCCGGCCACGATCGCCCCGGCGACGTTCGCGAACCGCAGGATCCGCACCAGCGGCCAGCCCTCCAGCAGCCCGTGGCACAGCGCACCGCCGAAGCCGTCCCCGGCACCGAGGCCGTTGACGACGTCGACCGGGTACGGCGGCACCTCGACGGTCTCGTCGCGCGTCTTGGCGAGCACGCCACGCGGGCCCTGTTTGACGATCGCCAGCTCGAGACCGCGCTCGAGCAACGCGTCCGCGGCCCGCCGGGGATCGGTCTCCCCCACCGCGACCTCGCACTCCTCGCGGTTGCCGACCGCGACCGTCACGTGCCGCAGTGCTTCGCCGACCTCGGCGGCGGCGGCCTCGGGCGAGGACCAGAACATCGGGCGGTAGTCGAGGTCGAGCACGGTCAGCGGGGCCCGGCCCCGGGCCGCCCAGGCGGCGTGGTGGGTGTCGCGGCTCGGCTCCCGGGAGAGGCCGGTGACCGTCGACCAGTAGATGCGGGCCTCCGCGATCGCGGTCACGTCGAGGTCGGACGTGGTGAGCATCAGGTCGGGCGCGATCGGGTCGCGGTAGAAGTACAACGGGAAGTGGTCGGGCGGGAAGATCTCGCAGAACGTGACCGGAGTCTTCAGGCCGCCGACCGTCGTGACGAGCCGGTTGTCGACGCCGAGCCGGTCGAGCTCCCGGCGGGCGTACCGGCCGAACGGGTCGTCGCCGACGCCGGTGATCACCGCGCTGCGCCGCCCGTGCCGCGCGGCGGCGACCGCCACGTTCGTGGCGCTCCCACCGAGGTACTTGCCGAACGTCTCGACGTCTTCGAGGCCGACGTTGTCCTGTAACGGGTAGAGGTCGACGCCGATCCGGCCGATCGTGACCAGGTCGAACGGTGTGCCCATGAAGTCCCACCTCCTTTGTCCTGACAAACTAACAATGCTGACAGGACGGGACAAGACCTAGCCACACCACAAAGCCGGGGAGTCACCCTGGGTGACTCCCCGGACTCGACCGCCGAACGGCTACCGCTGGGGCGCGCGCTCCACCTCGAGCTCGTGGTCGATCGCGTCCGGCGCGCCGCCGAACTCGTCCGCGATCTCACCGGCGACGTCGTCCGACGCTCCCGCGTGCCCGGCCGCCAGGCCGGCGTCGGCCCGGGCCAGTTCGAGGTGGCCGGTCGCCAGCACCGCCACACCGGCGAGCACGGCCACGGCACCGACCACGAACGGCACGTGGATGTTCCAGTGGTCGACCATCTTCCCGGCGACGTACGGCGCCAGGCCGCCGCCGATGAACCGCAGGAACCCGTACGCCGCCGACGCCACCGGGCGCTCGACCGGCGACACGAGCATCACCGCCTGCGTCGTCAGCGTGTTGTTCATCCCGGCCACGATCCCGGACGCGATGACGCAGGCGATCACCACCCAGCGCACGTCGGTGAACAGGCCGATCAGCAGGATGAGCACGGCGAACGCGGTGAGCGCCCCGTACAGTGACGGCGCGGTCCCGAACCGCCGCTGCAGCCACGGTGCGCCGGTCACGGCGAAGAACGCCAGCAGCAGACCCCAGGCGAAGAACACGAAGCCGAGGTGGATCGCGTCCAGCTCCATCGGGTACGGCGCGTACCCGAGCATCGTGAAGAAACCCCAGTTGTAGAACACCGCGGTGAGGCCCATCGTCAGCAGGCTGCGGTGCCGCAACGCCTTGACCGGCGCGAGCAGCGACGTCTTCCGCGCGGGCCGCTGGATGTCCTCGACCATCGTCACGGTGGCCAGTAGCGCGATCGCCATCAGCACCGCGACGCCGAAGAACGGCCCCCGCCAGCTGAGGTCACCGAGCAGGCCGCCGATCAGCGGGCCGGCCGCGATCCCCAGCCCCAGCGCCGCTTCGTAGAGCACGATCGCGCCCGCGAACCCGCCGGACGCCGACGCGACGATGACCGCCAGCGAGGTGGCGATGAACAGCGCGTTGCCCAGGCCCCAACCGGCCCGGAAGCCGACGATGCCCCCGATCGAGCCCGACAGGCCGGCCAGCGCGGAGAACACGACGATGAGCACGAGACCGGCGATCAGCGTCCGCTTCGCGCCGATGCGGCTGGCGACCCAGCCGGTGAACAGCATGGCGACGGCCGTGACCAGGAGGTAGCTGGTGAACAGCAGGCTGACCTGGCTCGGCGTGGCGTGCAGCTTCTCCGACAGCGCCGGGAGGATCGGGTCGACCAGGCCGATGCCCATGAAACTGACGACGCACGCGAACGCGACCGCGTAGACGGCCTTCGGCTGCTTGAACAACGTGCCACCGGAAGCAGTGCTCACCGGATCACCTCCAGGCCACGACAATAAGTTGCCCCACACAACGATAAGAGCATAACGAGGTTATGGAGAGAGTGCATAATCACGTTATGGATGCCACCGCCGGGACGCAGTTGATGCCGGTACTCGCGCAGCTGATCCGGGTCGTCAGGCAGACCGACGCGCCCGACGGGCTCAGCCTGGTGGCGCTGGCGGTGCTGCGGCGGCTGGAGGCCGGCGGCTCCGGCCGGATCAGCGAGCTGGCCCGGGTCGAGCGGGCGTCGCAGCCGGGGATGACGCAGCTGGTCGGTCGGTTGGAGCGGGCCGATCTGGTGCGGCGGGTCCCCGACCCGCACGACGGACGCGGGGTCCTCGTCGAGCTCACCGACGGCGGCCGGGCGCAGCTCGCCCGTACGCAGGCCGGGTACGCGGCCACACTGGACACGCTGCTGAGCCGCCTCGACGAGGACGACCGCGCGGCGATCGCGGCGGCGCTACCGGCGCTCGGCCGGCTGGTGCGCGCCGACACGCCGGTCCGGAGTGCGTGATGGGCTCGTGGGGGCCCGAGCCGGAGGCGTTCGAGCTCGGCACCGACGGCCCCGGCACGATCGTCGTCGGGCTCGACGACTCCCCCTCGGCGTTACGGGCGCTCGCCTACGCCGCCGGGCTGGCCCGCCGGAACGGCAGCACGCTGGTCGCGGTGCACGTCCGGGAGCCGGGCTCGGCCGCGCTCGGCTGGAGCGCGTGCGCCGCGGCCGGCGCGTCGAGCCTGCTCGCCCAGGCCGCGTACGAGGCGCGCGACGCGGTCGTCGCCGCGCTGCGGTGCGAGGTGGCGCACCTCGCCGAGCAGTGGGGCGTCCGTGTCCGGCTCGTCGTCCGGGACGGCGATCGCCTCAAGGCACTGGCCGCGGCCGCCACCGAACACCACGCCGACGCGCTGATCGTCGGCACCTCCACGCGAATCGGCTCCCGCCTGGCCGGATCGCTGGCCGTCCGCCTGGTCCGCCGTCGCAACTGGCCTGTCACGATCGTCCCTTGACGCTCGATGCCCGGGCGCCACCCCGGTCCGAGGAGAAGCTCATGGGAACACTCGAAGGCAAAGTCGCCTTCATCACCGGCGCCGCCCGCGGGCAGGGCCGCAGCCACGCGATCCGCCTGGCCCGGGAGGGCGCCGACATCATCGCCGTCGACCTGTGCGCGCAGGTGGACACCGTCGCGTATCCGATGGCCACGCCGGACGACCTGCAGGAGACCGTGCGGCAGGTGGAGGCGCTCGACCGGCGGATCCACGCCGTCCGCGCCGACGTCCGCGACCTGGCCGCACTGAAGTCGGCCGTCGCCGACGGGCAGGCGCAGCTCGGTCCGGTCGACATCATCGTCGCCAACGCCGGGATCGTGGCTTTCGGAGCCACCGGCACGACCGACGAGCAGGCGTTCCGCGACGTCATCGACATCAACCTGATCGGCGTCTGGAACACGGTGACCGCCGCGGTGCCGAGCCTGATCGAGAAGGGCGCCGGTTCGGTCGTGCTCACCAGCTCCACCCAGGGTCTGAAGGGCACCGGCGGCAACGGCGGCGGCGGCAGCTCGGCCTACGCCGCCGCCAAGCACGGCGTCGTCGGGCTGATGCGGACGTTCACCAACTGGCTCAGCCCGCTCGGCATCCGGGTCAACTCGATCCACCCGACCGGCGTCAACACGCCGATGATCGTCAACGACGTGATGGCCGCGATGTTCGCGGATCCGACCGCGATGAGCGACGCGGTCAGCAACCTGATGCCGGTGCCGATGGTCGAGGCGATCGACGTCAGCAACGCGATCGCGTGGCTGGTCAGCGACGAGGCCCGCTACGTCACCGGCGTGACGCTGCCGGTCGACGCCGGGTTCAACGCGAAATAGCCCCCAGCCCTGCCGGACGGCCCACCGGTACCGCAGGATCGCCGCCTCAGTACTGCAGGCCGGCGAGGCTGGTGCGGACCGCCGACGCGATCCCGGTGAGCCGGGTCGCCGTGTCGGCGGCCGTAGCCGCCCCCTGCGTGGTCTGCGCGGCGATGTCCGCGACCCCGGACACGTTGTCGCTGATGTCCCGCGACCGGGTCGCCACCTCGTTCACGTTCCGGCTCATCTCGGTCGTCGTCGCCGACTGCTCCTCGACCGCGGCCGCGATCGTGCTCTGGGCGTCGTTGATCCGGTTGATGACGTCGGTGATCTCGGCGATCGCGGTGACGGCCGCCGACGAGTCCCGCTGGATCGCCGACACGCGTTCGGCGATGTCCTCGGTCGCCCGCGCGGTCTCCTGCGCGAGGTCCTTGACCTCGTTCGCGACGACCGCGAACCCCTTGCCGGTCTCGCCGGCCCGCGCGGCCTCGATCGTCGCGTTCAGCGCGAGCAGGTTGGTCTGCTCGGCGATCGCGGTGATCTGCCGTACCACGGTGTTGATCTCCTCGGACGAGTCGCCGAGCTGCCGCAGCACCGACTCGGTTTGGGCGGTCGACTGCACCGCCGAGGACGCCACCGACGCCGCCTCGCTGGTGTTGCGGGCGATCTCGGCGATCGACGCGCCGATCTCGTCCGAGCCGCTCGCGACCGTGAGGATGTTCTGCGTGATCGTCTCCGACGCCGAGGACGCGGACTCCGCGCGCGCCGCCGACTCGTCGGCATTGCCCCGTAGCTGGGTGGCGGTCGTCGTGAGCTCCGCGGACGCCTCGACCAGCGCCGACACGTTGCCGTCGACGTCACGCAGCACCGCCGCCAGGCGGTCGTTGGCGATGTTGAGCGCCGAGTTCATCCGGCCGATCTCGTCGGACGTGGTGACCTCGACGCGTTGGTCCAGCCGGCCCTGCGCCATGCCCTCCAGCACCGAGACCGTGCGTCCGAGCCCGCGGGCGATCGACCGGCCGACGAGTAGCGCCAGCGCCGTCCCGACCAGCATTCCGAGCACGATCAGCCCGATGATCAGCGTCCGGGCCGAGGCGTACGCGCTCTTGGCCGCCTCCATCGTCGACGCCGCGTCGGTGTCCTCGATGGTGCGCAGGTCCTGCAGCGCCGCCTGCATGCTGCGCGCCAGCGGGGCGGCCTTGGCGTCGCGCAGCGTGAGGAACTGTACGTCCTCGTTCGCGACCGCGAGCGGTACCAGCTGACTGTCCCGGACCTCGCGGTACGAGGCCAGCGCGGTGGCGAACGCGTCCCGGGCCTTCTCGCGGCCGATCATGTCGGTCGCGGTGTAGGCGGCCCAGTTCTTGTCCAGGTCCGCGTCGGCCGCCGCCATCGCCGTCCGCGCGGCTGCCATCCCGGCCGCGTCCGACGAGATCAGGAGGTTCAGCAGCTGGAGCCGCGCCTCGCGGAACTGGCTGTCGACCGTGCCGAGCTCGAACACCGCCTGCAGCGAGTCTCGGTACATGCCTTCGATCCGGTCCTGCGCGCGCCCCAGCTGCATCAGCCCGACCACTCCGACGACGAGCAGCAGGACGCACACCACGGAAACGACGGCGAGGAGCTTCCGGGACACCGGCAGATTGCCGAACTTCATCGTCAGCCCCTTCGGAAACGGCGGTTTGTTGTCGAATCGGCACCTCGCCGGTCTCCCTGAGACGAATCGAGCGCCTCAGCGTCGCCCGGTCCGGCCTGTACGCGCCGGTCGGCGCCACCGGCCCGGCGAGGGACCGGCCGACCGCGACACCCGGCGGCGCGGCCGCGTGATCCGGAACACCGGCCCCGGCAGGTTTGGCCCGCACGACCGGTGGCATTCTGGCGTCCGTGGGCGTCCGTGAGTGGTTCGAGAGCTGGCCGGTCTACCGCCAGCTCACCGGACCCGATCCTCTAGGCCGCGGCGCGGCGACGCAGTCCCCGCGCTCGAAGAACCTGACGCCACGCACCAGCGACGCCGACCGGGTCGCACACTCGGTCTGTCCGTACTGCGCGGTCGGCTGCGCCCAGAACGTGTTCGTCACCGACGGCAAGGTCGTGCAGATCGAGGGCAATCCCGGCTCTCCGCACAGCCGCGGTCGCTTGTGCCCCAAGGGTTCGGCCAGCAAGCAGCTGGTCACCGGCGCGCACCGCGAGCAGAAGGTCCTCTACCGGGCTCCGTACGCGACCGGCTGGACCGAGCTCGACCTCGACACCGCCATGGACATGGTCACCGACCGGTTCCTGGACGCCCGGCAGCGCGGCTGGCAAGACACCGACGAGAACGGCCACTCGGTCCGGCGGACGCTCGGCCTCGCCAGCCTCGGCGGCGCGACCCTCGACAACGAAGAGAACTACCTGATCAAGAAGCTGTTCACGGCCGCGGGCGCGATCCAGATCGAGAACCAGGCCCGGATTTGACACTCCTCCACGGTCCCCGGTCTGGGGACCTCGTTCGGGCGCGGCGGCGCGACCAACACGCAGCAGGACCTGGCTAACGCCGACTGCATCGTCATCATGGGCTCGAACATGGCCGAGGCCCACCCGGTGGGCTTCCAGTGGGTGGTCGAGGCCAAGAACCGCGGCGCGCGGATCATCCACGTCGACCCGCGGTTCACCCGGACGAGCGCGCTGGCGCACCAGTACGTCTCGCTGCGGGCCGGCAGCGACGTCGTCTTCCTGGGCGGCGTCATCAACTACATCCTCAGCAACAACAAGGACTTCCGCGAGTACGTCGCCGCGTACACGAACGCGGCCACTCTGGTGAGCGAGAAATACCGCGACGCCGAAGACCTGGACGGGCTGTTCAGCGGCTACGACCCGGAGACGGCCAGCTACGACATGACGTCGTGGCAGTACCAGGGCGCCGAGGAAGACCACGCGGCCGAGCACCAGAGCAGCGCGGAGGCCAAGGAGCAGGCGACCGGGCTGCAGCACGAGTCCGGCGGCCCGCCGCTGCACGGTCCGACGCACCCGCCGACCGACCCCACGCTGCAGGACCCGAACTGCGTGTTCCAGCTCCTCAAGCGACACTTCGCCCGGTACACGCCGGAGCTGGTGGAGGAAGTCTGCGGAGTGCCCCGGGAGGCCTTCGAGGAGGTCTGCGACGCCTGGACGTCCAACTCCGGGCGCGAGCGCACGACCGCGGTCGTGTACGCGGTCGGCTGGACGCAGCACACGGTCGGGGTGCAGTACATCCGGTCCGCGGCGATCATCCAGCTGTTGCTGGGCAACATGGGCCGTCCCGGCGGCGGCATCATGGCGATGCGCGGCCACGCGAGCATCCAGGGCTCGACCGACATCCCGACGCTGTTCAACCTGCTGCCCGGGTACCTGCCGATGCCGAGCGCGGGTACGCACACCGACCTGAAGACGTTCGTCGACAGCATCGTCGGCGACAAGCAGAAAGGCTTCTGGGCCCACGCCGACGCTTACACGATCTCGCTGCTCAAGGAGTACTGGGGCGCGGCAGCGACGGCCGAGAACGACTACTGCTACGACTACCTGCCCCGGCTGACCGGCGACCACGGCACCTACCGCACGGTGATGGACATGGTGGACGGAAAGGTCAGCGGGTACTTCCTGCTCGGCCAGAACCCGGCGGTGGGCTCCGCGCACGGCCGCCTCCAGCGGCTCGGCCTGGCCAACCTAGACTGGCTGGTCGTCCGCGACCTGGCGATGATCGAGAGCGCCACGTTCTGGAAGGACTCGCCGGAGATCGAAACCGGCGAGATCGTGACCGAGGAGTGCCGGACCGAGGTGTTCTTCTTCCCGGCCGCCGCACACACCGAGAAGGACGGCTCGTTCACGCAGACCCAGCGAATGCTGCAGTGGCGGGAGAAGGCCACCGAGCCGCAGGGTGACCAGCGGTCGGAACTGTGGTTCTTCTACCAGCTCGGACGGCGCCTGAAGGAGCGGCTGGCGACCTCCACCGACCCGCGCGACCGGCCGATCCAGGACCTGAACTGGAGCTACGGGGTCAAGGGCGACGAGCCCGACGCCGAGTCGGTGCTCAAGGCGATAAACGGCTACGACCTGCGGACCGGTCAGCTCGTCGACGGCTACCTGGATCTGAAGGCCGACGGCTCGACGGCATCCGGGTGCTGGATCTACTCCGGCGTCTACGCGGGCGGGGTCAACCGGGCCAACCGCCGCACCCCGCACGTCGAACACGAGTGGGGCTGGGCCTGGCCGTACGACCGGCGCATCCTCTACAACCGCGCGTCCGCCGACCCGCAGGGCCGGCCCTGGAGCGAGCGCAAGAAGTACGTCTGGTGGGACGAGGAGAAGGGCGAGTGGACCGGCCACGACGTCCCCGACTTCGAGAAGACCAAGCCGCCGTCGTACGTACCCGACCCGGACGCGACCGGCGTCGAGGCACTGCGCGGTGACGACCCGTTCGTCATGCAGGCCGACGGGAAGGGCTGGCTGTTCGCGCCCAGCGGCCTGCAGGACGGGCCGCTGCCGACCCACTACGAGCCGCACGAGTCGCCGTTCCCGAACGCGCTCTACCGGCAGGCCGCCAACCCGACCCGGAAGGTCTACGGCCGGACCGGAGATCCCGGCAACCTGGCGAATCCGTCTCCGCCGGAGAAGCACTCCGAGGTGTTCCCGTTCGTGCTCACGACCTCGCGGCTCACCGAGCACCACACCGCGGGCGGGATGAGCCGCACGCTGCCGTACCTGGCGGAGTTGCAGCCGGCGCTGACCGTCGAGGTCTCCCCCGAACTGGCCGCGGAACGAGGGCTGGAGCACCTGGGCTGGGCGACGATCGTCACCGCGCGGACGGCGATCGAGGCGCGCGTGATGATCACCGATCGGATGCGGCCGCTGCGGGTGCTCGACCGGACCGTGCACCAGGTGTGGCTGCCCTACCACTGGGGCTCGACCGGCCTGGTCACCGGCGACGCCGCGAACGACCTGCTCGGTATCGCGCTGGACCCGAACGTGCTGATCCAGGAGTCGAAGGTGGCCACCTGCGACGTGCGGGCGGGACGGCGTCCGCGCGGACCCGCACTGCTGGAGTACGTCCGGAACTACCGTGAGCGGGCGGGCATCACCGTCGAGACGGGGACGCACGTGCAGACCGGTGGACCGGCACACGTGGAGAGGACGGATCCGTGAGTCGTTCCGGAAGCCCGGCCGCCGACGCCGGATACGTCGACCCGCCACCACGCAAGGGGTTCTTCACCGACACGTCGGTGTGCATCGGGTGCAAAGCCTGCGAGGTCGCCTGCAAGGAGTGGAACGACGTCCCCGAGGACGGGTTCAACCTGCTCGGGATGTCGTTCGACAACACCGGGATGCTGTCGTCGGAGTCGTGGCGGCACGTGGCCTTCATCGAACAGTCACCCCCGGCGGCCCGGGAGCCGGTGGAGCAGACGCCGGTCGACATCGGGATGCCCGCGTTCTCCCGGCCCGGCGACGGCTCCGGCGCCGAGACCCGGCAGGACTTCCGCTGGCTGATGGCCTCGGACGTCTGCAAGCACTGTACCCACGCCGGCTGCCTCGACGTCTGCCCGACCGGCGCGCTGTTCCGCACCGAGTTCGGCACCGTCGTCGTCCAGCCCGACATCTGCAACGGTTGCGGCTACTGCGTGTCGGGCTGCCCGTACGGCGTCATCGACCGCCGCGAGGGTGACGGGCGCGCGTGGAAGTGCACGCTCTGCTACGACCGTCTGCGCGACGGCCAGGAGCCCGCCTGCGCGAAGGCCTGCCCCACCGACTCCATTCAATACGGCGATCTGGACGAGTTGCGGGCTCGCGCCGCCGAGCGGGTCGAGGCGCTGCACGCCGACGGCGTCCGGGAAGCGCGGTTGTACGGCGAGAGCCCCGACGACGGGGTCGGCGGCGACGGCGCTTTCTTCCTGCTCCTGGACGAGCCCGAGGTGTACGGCCTGCCGCCGGACCCCCACGTCCCGACCCGGGACGCCGGCCGGATGTGGAAGGCCGCCGGGCTGGCCGGCCTCGGCCTGGTGGGCGCGGCCGTCGCGGCCTTCGTGGGAGGGAAGCGGTGAGCGCGCAGGAGGGTCGTCGGCGCGGCGGCGGGAGGCGCGGCGGTGACGGCGGCCGGGAACAGTCGATGGTGCCGCGCGCGGAGTTCCGGTCGTACTACGGGCGGCCGGTGCTGAAGGCGCCGGTGTGGAAGGAAGACATCGCCTACTACTTCTTCCTCGGCGGGCTCGCGGCCGGATCCGCGCTGCTGGCCGCCGGAGCGGACCTCACCGACCGCCCGGCGCTGCGGCGCGGCGGACGACTCGGCGGCCTCGCCGCGCTGAGCGCCGGAACGTACTACCTGATCGTCGACCTGGGCCGCCCGGAGCGGTTCCACCACATGCTGCGGGTGGTCAAACCGACGTCGCCGATGAGCATGGGCACCTGGGCGCTGAGCGCGTTCGGCGGAGCACTCGGCGCGGCCGCGGTGTCCGAGCTGGTGCCGTCGCGATGGCCCCGGCTGCAGCGGTTCGCCCAGCTCGTGGCCCGGCCGTCGGGGCTCGCCGCGGCGGCGATCGCCCCGGCCGTGGCGTCGTACACCGCGGTGCTGATCTCGCACACCGCGGTGCCGTTCTGGAACACCGCCAAGGACGAGCTGCCGTTCCTCTTCGTCGGCAGCGCCGCCGCGAGCGGCGCCGGCCTCGGGATGATCGTCGCGCCCCCGGACCAGGCCGGCCCGGCGCGGCGGCTGGCGGTGCTCGGAGCGGGGCTGGAGCTGGCCGCGTCGCACCGGATGGAGGGCCGGCTCGGCCTGGTCGAGGGTGCGATCCAGGAGGAGAAGCCGAGGCGCTACTTCACCGCGGCGAAGGCGCTGACGATCGGCGGCGCGGTCGGTGCCGCGCTGCTCGCCCGGCGCTCCCGCACCGCCGCCGTGGTCTCCGGTGCCGCCCTGCTGGCCGGCAGCCTCTGCCAGCGCCTCGGCGTCTTCCACGCGGGCGTCGCGTCCACCGAGGACCCGAAATACGTCGTCGGCCCCCAGCGCGAGGCGCTGGCTCAGCGGAGCCGGAGCGAGACGCCCGGTTCCGCCGCCACCAGCCGGCCGATCACCGGGTAGCCGGGGAGCTCGCCGGCGACGAGCAGGCCTCCGGACGTCTGGGCGTCGGCGAGCAGCAGGGCCTCGTCTTCCGAGACCCGGCCGGCGTCGAGGTGCGGACGGACCCAGTCGAGGTTCCGCCGCGTGCCGCCGCTCACGAAGCCGTCGCGCAGGGCGTCGCGCGCGCCGTCCAGATAGGGCACCGCGGCGGCCTCGATCTCGGCGGTGACCCCGCTGGCCCGGGCCAGCTTGTGCAGGTGACCGAGCAGCCCGAACCCGGTGACGTCGGTCGCGCACGAGGCCCCGGCTTCGAGCGCGGCGACCGACGCCTTGTCGTTGAGCGTCGTCATCGCCTCGATGGCCTGCGGGAACACGTCGCCGGTCTGCTTGTGGCGGGAGTTGAGGACGCCGATGCCGAGCGGCTTCGTGAGCGTCAGCGGGACACCGGGCGCGCCGGCGTCGTTGCGCAGGATCCGCGCCGGGTCGACGAGGCCGGTGACCGCCATGCCGTACTTCGGCTCCGGGTCGTCGACGCTGTGCCCACCGGCGACGTGGCACCCGGCCGCGCGTCCGACGTCGAGGCCGCCGCGGAGGACCTCGCGGACCAGGTCGAACGGCAGCACGTCCCGCGGCCAGCCGAGGAGGTTCACCGCGACGATCGGGCGGCCGCCCATCGCGTAGACGTCCGACAGCGCGTTCGTCGCCGCGATGCGGCCCCAGTCGTACGGGTCGTCGACGACCGGGGTGAAGAAGTCGGCGGTGGCGACGACCGCGCCGGCCGGCGTGCGGACGACCGCGGCGTCGTCACCGTCGTCGAGGCCCACCAGCAGCTCGTGGTCGGAGTCCACCGGAGTTCCGATGAGCCCTTTGACCGCCTCCTCCAGCTCGCCGGGTGGGATCTTGCAGGCGCAACCGCCGCCGTGGGCGTACTGAGTCAGCCGGTACATGAAACCCACCCTATTCCGGGGGAATGGGCTTCGCCGCCGGGCGGTTTCCGCCTGACATGACGACGATCGGATTCATCGGCAGCGGAAACATCGGCAGCACCCTCGCCCGGCTGGCGGTCGGCGCGGGCCATCACGTCGTGCTCAGCAACAGCCGCGGCCCGGAGACGCTGACCGAACTGGTCGAGAGCATCGGTCCGCGGGCCCGGGCCGCGTCCGCGGTGCAGGCCGCCGCGATCGGCGACCTCGTCGTGGTGACGGTCCCGCTCAAGGCCTACCGCGAGGTGCCGGTGGAGCCGCTGCGCGGCAAGGTCGTCATCGACACGAACAACTACTACCCGGAGCGGGACGGCCGGATCGCTGCGCTGGACGACGAGTCGACCACGACCAGCGAGTTGCTGCAGGCGCACCTGCCCGAGTCGTTCGTCGTGAAGGCGTTCAACAACATCTATTTCCGGCACCTCGCCGGGCAGGCCGGTGAGGAGGGCCGCTCGACGCTGCCGATCGCCGGAGACAACGAGGGGGCGAAGGGCACGGTGACCGAGTTCCTCGACTCGATCGGATACGACGCCTACGACGCCGGTCCGCTGGCCGAGGGCTGGCGGTTCCAGCGTGACACCGCCGCATACGTGACGCCGTACGCCGGGCCGGAGAAGGACTTCGAGGGCGCGGGCCACCACGCCGGCGCCGACGAGCTGAAGGCGCGCCTGGCCGAAGCCGTGCGATACCGCGACCGGTAGCCTTCGAGCGTTCGGCTAGCCTTCGAGCGTCCGGCAGGGAGGCGTTCGGGTGGCTGGTGCCCCCCGCGGTCTTCAAAACCGTAGTGGCCGAGGATCTCGGTCAGGCGGGTTCGATTCCCGTCCGCCTCCGCCGATCAGCTCCGGCCCGGGTGTCGTCGTTGCCCGGGCCTAGTGTGGTCGGCGTGGATCCTCGCCGACTCATCCCGCGCACCGACGCGGCACTGGCCGACCCGCAGCTGGCCGGGGCGGTCGAGCGGCTGGGCCGTCCGCGGGTGAAGGCCGCGGTCGTCTCGGCGCAGGCCCGCGCACGGGCCGGGCTGATCCCGCCGGCGGAGGTGGTCGCCGAGGCCGTGCGGGGCTTGCCGCCACGGGCCACGTCGCTCCGGCCGGTGCTCAACGCGACCGGCGTGGTGCTCCACACGAACCTCGGCCGGGCCGTGCTCTCCGCGGCCGCGATCGAGGCGCTGGGGGCCGCCGCCGGCGCGACCGACGTCGAACTGGATCTCGAGACCGGCCGCCGGGCCCGCCGCGGTCGTGCGGTTCTGGCGGCGCTGGCCGCCGCGGTCCCGGACGCGGGTGGGGTGCACGTCGTCAACAACGGCGCGGCCGCACTCGTCCTGGCCGCGACCGCGCTCGCCGCGGGCCGGGAGATCGTGGTGAGCCGCGGCGAACTCGTCGAGATCGGTGACGGCTTCCGGCTGCCCGACCTGCTGGAGTCGACCGGCGCCCGCCTGCGTGAGGTCGGCACGACCAACCGCACGACGCTGGCCGACTACCGGTCGGCGATCGGCCCGTCGACCGGCTTCGTGCTGAAGGTGCACCCGTCGAACTTCGTGGTGACCGGCTTCACGTCCTCGGTGGACGTCGCCGCGCTGGCCTCGCTGGAGGCACCCGTCGTCGTCGACATCGGGTCCGGGCTGCTGACGCCGTCGTCGCTGCTGCCCGCGGAGCCGGACGCGGCCACGGCGCTGCGCGCGGGGGCGTCACTGGTGACCGCCAGCGGAGACAAGCTGCTCGGTGGCCCGCAGGCCGGGCTGCTCCTGGGCTCGGCCGAGGTCGTGGAGCGGCTGCGCCGTCATCCGCTGGCGCGGGCCCTGCGTGTGGACAAGCTGACGCTGGCGGCCCTGGAAGCCACCCTGACCGGCCCGGAGACCCCCACCGCCACCGCGTTGCACGTGGACCAGACGTCGCTGCGCGTCCGGGCGGAGACGCTGGCCGCAGCGCTGCGTGCGGACGGCATCCCGGCCGAGGCCGGCCCGAGCGACGGCGTCGTCGGCGGAGGCGGCGCCCCCGGGGTGGTGCTCCCTTCGGCCGCCGTCGTGCTCCCCGCCGCCTGGGCCGCGCCACTGCGCGCGGGTGACCCGCCGGTGGTGGGCCGGGTCGAACACGGCGCTCTCCTGCTCGACCTGCGCTGCCTCCCTCCCGCTGCGGACGACATCCTGCGCGCCGCCGTTCACACGGTGGCCGACACCGTGCCGACGGGCGACGGATGCACGTCCTAGCGACGGCCGGGCACGTCGACCACGGCAAGTCGACGCTGGTCCGGGCACTGACCGGGATGGAACCGGACCGGTGGGCAGAAGAGCGGCGCCGGGGCATGACGATCGACCTCGGGTTCGCCTGGACGCGGCTGCCCGGCGGGGCCGAGGTGGCGTTCGTCGACGTGCCGGGCCACGAGCGGTTCGTACCGAACATGCTGGCGGGCGTCGGGCCGGTACCGGCGGCGCTGCTGGTCGTGGCGGCGGACGGCGGGTGGATGCCACAGACCGCGGAGCACGTGGCGGCGCTCGACGCGCTCGGGGTGTCGCACGCCGTGCTCGCGGTGACCCGCAGCGACCTGGCCCCGCCCGGGCCGGCGATCACGTCGGTGTCGGAGCGGTTGCGCGGGACGTCGCTGGCCGGGTTGCCGGCCGTGGCGGTGAGCGCCACGACCGGAGCCGGCCTCGACGAGCTGCGGGCCCGGCTCACCGAGCTGGTGGCCCGGTTGCCCGCGCCCGACGCCGACGCGCCGGTGCGGCTCTGGGTCGACCGGGCGTTCACGATCCGGGGCAGCGGCACGGTGGTGACCGGCACGCTCAGCGCCGGGACGCTCCGCACGGGAGACGAGCTGTCGCTGAACGGGCGTACGGTGCACATCCGCGGGCTGCAGGCGCTCGGCGTACCCCACGAGACGGTGAGCGCGGTGGCCCGGGTCGCGGTGAACCTGCGCAACATCGACAAGGACGACGTCCACCGGGGTGATGCCCTGCTGACGCCGGGGCACTGGGACACGTCGTCGGTGATCGACGTCCGCGTCGACGGAGACGACCCGGCAAAGGCCCCCGGGTCGCTGGTCCTGCACCTCGGCTCCGCCGCCGTACCCGTCCGGATGCGCCCCCTGCACCCGGCCGCGGACCGGGCCGCGACCACGGACGGGGTAGCGACCACGGACGGGGTAGCGACCACGGAGGGGGTAGCGGACCGGGCGCGGTTCGCGCGGCTGGTGCTGTCCGGGCCGGTGCCACTGCGCGCGCACGACCGGGGGCTGCTCCGTGACCCCGGCGGACACCGCGTGATCGGCCGGGTCACCGTGCTCGACACCGCTCCGCCCCCGCTGACCCGCCGAGGCGCCGCCGCCGCCCGCGCCGCCGACCTGGCCGCGCTCGTCGCCACCGGCCGCACCGGCGCGGCGCCTCTGCTGCGGCAGCGACGGCTGGTGCGGGCGGCCGAGCTGCGCGGGCTGGGTGCTGCTCCCCCACCCGGCGCCGTCCGCACCGCCGAGTGGGTCGTCGAGGCCGATCACGCCGCGGAGCTGCGTGCACGCCTGCGGGAGGTGGTCGCCGAGCACCGGGCGACCGGCTCACTCGATCCCGGCCCGGCGGTGGCCGAGGCCGCCGCCGCGCTCGGGCTGCCCGACCGCACGATCCTGCTCGCGCTCGTCGAAGCCCCGCTCACGATCCGCGACGGTCGGGTCGTCGACCGCGACGCCCCCGCGACACTGCCCGCTCCGGTCGCCGCGGCACTGAGCACGCTCCGGGCCGATCTGCGCGAATCGCCGTTCGGCGCCCCGGAGACGAACCGGCTCACCGCGCTCGGTCTGGGCCCTCGTGAACTCGCCGCGGCCGAACGCGCCGGGGCGATCCTGCGTCTGGCCGACACCGTCGTCGTGCTTCCCGGCGCCGACGCCAGGGCCGCCGGGATCCTCGCCCGCCTGCCCCAGCCCTTCACCACCAGCCAGGCCCGCCAGGCTCTCGGCACCAGCCGCCGGGTGGTGCTCCCGCTGCTCGCTCATCTCGACCGGACGCTCCGCACTCGCCGTCTCCCGGACGACCGCCGCGAGGTCATCGCGAGCACCGGAGACCCCCGCTGATACACGTCGAGACGTTGTTCACGAACGCGGCCGAGCGTCTCGGAGCCCGATTACCGTCAGTGACATGACCCCCCGGACGGACCGCCTCACGGTCACCCAGTTCGCGCGCGAAGTCCTCGACCAGCGCAGCCCGCTGCTCTATGCGGTCGCGATCGTGCTCGGCGGCTCCCGCGCGGCCGACACGTACTCGGCCACCGTGAACGTCCCCGAGGCGTTACTCGTCGGTTCGGTCCTGGGCGTCGCGACGTTCGTCTTCATGTGCACGATCACCTGGTTCGTCCTCCGGCTGCGCAGCCGGTAGCCACCACCGATCGTCCACGAGCGACGCGCTGCGGGCGCTCAGCGCCGGACGTCCGCCGGACCGTCGGTGACCGGGAACCCGTCCGCGACCCAGGCCTCGACGCCACCGATCAGGTCGGTGGCCCGCCACAGACCCAGCGCGCGCAGGCTCGCGGCGGCGAGGCCGGAGCTGTAGCCCTGGCGGCAGACGACCACGACCTCGACGTCGTAGCCGGCCGCTTCGGGAATGTTGACGCCGCTGGCCGGGTCGAGCCGCCACTCCAGGACGGTCCGGTCGATCACGATCGCGCCGGGTAGTTCGCCCTGTTCCGCGCGTTGCGTCTCGGTCCGCGTGTCGACCAGCAGCGCGCCGCGGGCCATCGCGTCGCGAGCCTGAGCGGGAGTCACCCGCTCCAGGTCGGCCCGGGCCTTCGCCAGCAGTACGTCCACGCCGTCCGCGCGCCGAGTGAGTGACACGGGCCCATTCTGCCCCGCCGCTCCCACACTTGACAGAACGAACGCGTTCGTTACGATCGTGTTCATGCCTCCCCGCCGCACTCCGGCCAGCCGCCGCGACCGACCGGCCAAACCGCCGCTCAGCCGCGCGGGTGTCGTCGCCGTGGCGCTACGGATCCTGCGGGAGGAGGGCCTGGAGAAGGTCACCATGCGACGCCTGGCCGGCGAGCTCGACACCGGCCCGTCCTCGCTCTACGTCTACCTGCAGAACATGGCCGAGGTGCACGGCGCCGTCCTGGACGCACTCCTCGCCGACCTGCCGATGCCCGACCCGGCCACGACGAAGGATCCGCGCGGCGCCCTGACCGACCTGCTCACGGCCTACACCGGACTCCTCTTCGGCTACCCGAGCCTGGCCCGGTCCGTGCTCGCGCTCTGGCCGTCGGGCCCGAACTACCTCCGGCTGATCGACACCACGATCGCCCTGCTCGACGCTCTCGGGGTGCCGCCCCGGCAGGCGTCCTGGGGATTCGACGTCCTCCTGCAGTACGCCACCGCCACCGCCGCCGAGCAGGCCACCCGCGACGAGTCCGACGACAGCGACCGCGAGTGGGACGGCCTGACCGAGGCGATCGGCCGGGCCCCGGGCCGCGAGTACCCGGCGATCGCCCGGCACCGCGACGACCTCTTCTCCGGCACCCCCGAGCAGAAATTGCGGTGGACGCTCACCGCCCTCATCAACGGAGTCGCCGGCACGCCGGCCTGAGCCGGTTCGCGTGCCGTTGACGAACATGTTCGTTACGAACTCGTTCCGAGGAGGAACATCGTGCACGATCCCACCATCGCGATCGTCGGCGCCGGTCTCGGCGGCCTGACACTCGCCCGCGTCCTGCACGTCCACGGCCTCGCCGCCACCATCTACGAACTCGACGACTCGCCGGACGCCCGCACCCAGGGCGGCATGCTCGACATCCACGCCGACGACGGCCAGCTCGCGCTCCGCGCCGCCGGGCTCTACGACGGGTTCCGGGCACGCGTGCACCGCGGTGGTGAGGCCACCCGGGTCCTCGACCGGCACGGCGTCGTCCACCTCGACGAGCCCGACGACGGCGACGGCGATCGGCCCGAGATCGACCGCGGGCACCTGCGGCAGCTCCTGCTGGACTCGCTGCCGGCGGGAACGATCCGCTGGGGCCACAAGGTCACGGCCGCGGCCCCCCTCGGTGACGGACGCCACGAGCTGAGCCTGTCGGACGGCTCGACCGTGGTCACCGACCTGCTCGTCGGGGCCGACGGCGCCTGGTCGCGGATCCGGCCGCTGGTGTCGGACGCCGTGCCGCACTACTCCGGCGTCTCGTTCGTCGAGATCGATCTGCACGTCGCCGACCAGAAGCACACCGCGGCCGACCAGAAGCACACCGGGGCCGACCAGGAGCACGCCGGGCCGGCCGCGGTCGTCGGCGCCGGCATGCTGTTCGCGCTCGGCCCGGGCCGGGGCTTCCTCGCGCACCGCGAGACGGACGACAGCCTGCACGTCTACGCCGCGCTGCGGAAGCCGCAGGACTGGGCCGCCGGCGCCGGCTTCGGCGACCCGGCCCGGGCCAAGGCCGTGCTCCTCGAGGAGTTCTCCGGCTGGGCGCCGGAACTGCGCGGGCTGATCAGCGAGGCCGACGGCCCGCTGGTGCCGAGGGTGATCAACGCGCTGCCGATCGGCCATCGCTGGGACCGCGTCCCCGGCGTCACGCTGATCGGCGACGCCGCCCACCTGATGTCGCCGTTCGCCGGGGCGGGCGCGAACCTCGCCCTGTTCGACGGCGCGGAACTCGGGCGGGCGATCGTCGACCACCCGGGCGACCCGGAGGCCGCGCTGGCCGCGTACGAGCAGCCGATGTTCGCCCGGAGTGAGGACGCCGCCGCGGAGGCCGCCGCCGGCCTGGAAATCTGCTTCCGCGACGACGCCCCCCACGGCCTGCTCACGATGTTCGCCGGAGGCGGCCCGGCTTAGCCCGCGGTCACCGCCGGGATCTCCGGATCAGGCGGACGATCAGCACCAGCACGGCGCCGGCGGCCACCGCCTGCTTCCAGTACCGCCGGGCGAGCAGCGGCAGCACCGTGACGCCCAGATCGAGCGCCTCCGGCTCCGCCGGAACTGGCCGCGGCCCGACCCGCGTCCCCGGAGACCCGGCCGAAGAACCGGCTGAGCTGCCGGACCCGGCTGAGCTGCCGGACCCGGCCGGGCTACCGGACCCGGCCGGGTCCGGGGTCGTGGATCCCGCTCCGGCCGAGCCCGCCGGCTCGGCCGGACCGGGGTCCGGCGCGTCGGCGGCCTCCTGGCCGCCGCTCAGCTGCTGCTCCAGGCACGACACGAACTGTCCCAGCAGCTTGTCGGAGACGTCCTGGATCAGGCCGCGGCCGAACTGCGCCGGCTTCCCGGTGATCGTCAGCTCGGTCACGACCTCGATGTCGGTCCCGCCCGACGCTGCCGCCGACATCGTCAGCGCCGCGGTCGCGGACGCGGTCCCGTTCCCGCGCTTGTCCCGCCCTTTCGCCTCCACGACCAGCCGGTGCGCGTCCGCGTCCCGCTCGCTGAACGTCCCGCTGCCGTTGTAGACCAGCGCGATCGGCCCGAGCTTCACCTTGCACGACCCGGTGAACTCGTCCCCTTCCACCGACGACACCGCGGCCCCGGGGAAACACCCGGCCAGCCCGGCGACGTCCTGGAAGTGGGCCCACGTGTGGTCGACATCGGCCGGCACCCGGAACTGATGCTTCAGCTCCACCTGCTCACGCTCCCGCCGCCGCGAGCACGGCCCTCCGGGTGAGCACCCGCGCCAAGTGCTGCCGGTACTCCGCGTCGCCGTTCAGGTCGGACGGCGGGCTGGTCCCGTCGGACGCGTGCGCGGCCGCCGCAGGCACCGCGTCCAGGCCCGCGCCGGCCAGCGCCGCCTCGGTCGCCGACGCCCGCAGCGGCGTCGAGCCCATGTTCGTCAGCCCGATCTTCGCCGCCGCGATCGATCCGCCGTCCGCCTGCACGGTCGCCGCCACCGCCACGATCGGCCACTGGTGGGCGATCCGCACGAACTTCTCGTAGTGCGCTCCCCAGCCGGTGTGCTTGGGAATCCGGACCTCGGTGAGGATCTCGTCGTCCTGGATGGCGGTCTCGAACAGTCCGACGAAGAACTCCGACGCCGGCACGGTCCGGGTCCCGCCCGGACCGGTGATCACGAACTGGCCGTCCAGCGCGAGCACCGGCGCGCCGAGGTCGCCGGCCGGGTCGGCGTGCGCCAGTGCCCCGCCGAACGTCCCGCGGTGCCGCACCTGCACGTCGGCCAGGTGCTTCACCGCCGCGCTGATCAACGCCGCGTGCGACGCCACCAGCTCGGACGCGTCGACCTCGTAGTGCGGGGTCATCGCCCCGATCACGATCGCGTCGCCCTCGTCGCGGATACCCCGCAACGACGGGATCCGGCCCAGGTCGATCACGACCTCCGGCGCGTTGAGCCGCATCCGCAGCACCGGCAGCAGGCTCTGCCCGCCGGCCAGGATCTTCGCGTCGTCGCCGTGCTCGGACAGCGCCGCGACGGCCTCTTCGAGGCTGGTCGGAGCCAGGTAATCGAACTGCGCGGGAATCACTGCGCCGCCCCTTCCGTGCTCTGCGCGCCCGGTTCTTCCTGATTGCCCTGCGCGCCGTCGGCGTCCCCGAAGTGCGGCATCGCCGCACCCCTGGTCGCCGGATCGCCACCCTGGATCGCCTTCCACACCCGTTCCGGCGTGCACGGCATCTGCACGTCGTTCACTCCCAGGTGGCGCACCGCGTCCACCACCGCGTTCACCACGGCCGGTGTCGACGCGATCGTCCCGGCCTCGCCGACGCCCTTCGTGCCCAGCGTGTTGCTGGTGGCCGGCGTCGTCGTGTGGTCGATGTCGAAGCTGATCGTGTCCGCCGCCGTCGGCAGCAGGTAGTCCACGAACGACCCGCTCACCAGCGTGCCCGACTCGTCGTACACCGCCTCTTCCCACAGCGCCTGTGCGATTCCCTGCACCAGCCCGCCGTGCACCTGCCCGGAGACGATCAGCGGGTTGATCACGTTCCCGATGTCGTCGCAGGCGACGTACTTGCGCATGGTCAGCTCACCGGTCTCGGTGTCGACCTCCATCGCGCAGAGGTGCGTGCCGTGCGGGAAGCTGAAGTTCACCGGGTCGTAGACCGCGTCCGAGTCCAGCGACGGTTCCACCCCGTCCGGCAGGTTGTGCGCGGCGAACGTCGCCAGTGCGACCTCGGCGATGCCGACGCCCTGGTCGGTTCCCCGCACCGCGAACCGGCCGGCCGAGAACTCGATGTCGCCCTCGGAGGCTTCCAGCAGGTGCGCGGCGATGACCTTGGCCTTCTCGATCACCTTGTCCGCCGCCCGCACGACGGCTTCGCCGCCGACGACCAGCGACCGTGACCCGTACGTGTCCAGGCCCTTCACCGACACCTGCGTGTCGCCGTGCAGCACCTCGACGTCTTCGAAGGGGACGCCGAGCCGGTCGGCGACGATCTGGCTGAACGCGGTCTCGTGGCCCTGACCGTGCGGAGAGGCACCGGTGACGACCTCGACCTTGCCGGTGGGAAGCATCCGGACGCTGGCGGCCTCCCAACCCCCGGCCCCGTAGTCGAGCGTGCCCAGCACCCGCGACGGCGCCAGCCCGCACATCTCGGTGAACGTCGAGACGCCGATACCGAGCTGGACCGGGTCACCGGACTCGCGCCGGGCGGCCTGCTCGGCCCGCAACTCGTCGTACCCGAACATCTCGCGGGCCCGCGCCGTCGCCGCCTCGTAGTTGCCCGAGTCGTACGTCAGCCCGGCCACGGTCGTGAACGGGAACTCCTCGTGCGTGATCCAGTTCTTCTGCCGGATCTGCAGCGGATCCACCCCGACCTCGGCGGCCAGCTCGTCCATGATCCGTTCGATGCCGAACGTGGCCTCCGGCCGGCCGGCGCCCCGGTAGGCGTCGGTCCAGGTCTTGTTCGTCAGCACGGTCTGACAGGCGAAGTGGTACGCCGGGAACTTGTAGATCGCGTTGAACATGAACGCGCCGAGTACCGGAACGCCGCCGCCGACCAGCGCCACGTACGCGCCCAGGTCGGCGAGCAGCTCGACCTTGAACCCGGTGACCGTGCCGTCCCGCTCGGCCGCGAGCGTCAGCTTCTGCCACTGGTCGCGGCCGTGGTGCGCGGAGACCAGCGACTCCGAGCGGGTCTCGGTGTACTTCACCGGCTTGCCGAGCCGCCGGGCCAGCAGGAAGACGATGAACTCCTCCGGCGTCGACTGGAGCTTGCCGCCGAACCCGCCGCCGACGTCCGGGGCGATCACCCGGATCTTCGACTCGGAGACCCCGGTGACCGCCGCGAGCAGGAACCGCAGGATGTGCGGGATCTGGGTCGCCGACCACATCGTGATCTGCTCACCGGTCGGGTCGACGACGCACGACCGGGGCTCCATGAACGCCGGGATGAGCCGCTGCTGCCGGTACTCGCGCTCGAGCACGATCCCGTCGGTGCGGGCCTTGGCGATCGCCGCCTCGACGTCGCCGCCGGTGCCGGCCGCGGCCGAGTCGAACACCCACAGCGCGGACTTGTTCGTGCCCAGGTCGGGGTGCGCGATCACACCGCCGTTCTCCGGGGTGGCGGCGGCGGCGTCCTTCAGGTCGAGGGCGGCGGGCAGCTCCTCGTACTCGACGTCCACCAGCTCGGCGGCGTCGCGGGCCTCGGCCGCGCTGCGGGCCGCGACGACCGCGACGATCTCGCCCGCGAACGTCGCCCGGTCCACCGCGATCGGCGGGTGCGCGGGCGCGACCTGGTCGGGCGTGATCGGCCACGCGTTCGGCAGCGCGCCCTGCTCCTCCGCGACCTCCTGCCCGGTGATGACCGCGACGACGTTCGTCGCTTGCTTCGCGGCCGACGTGTCGATGCTGACGATCCGCGCGTGGGCGAACGGGCTGCGCACCATGGCCAGGTGCAGCATGCCCGGCAGCTGGATGTTGTCGGTCCAGCGGGTACGGCCGGTGATCAGCCGCTGGTCTTCCTTGCGGCGCCGGTCGCGGCCGATCTCGGCAGTGGGACGGTCGTCGAGGGCGGTCACTGGGCGCCCCCGTTCTCCGACGCGTACTGCACGGCTTTGACGATGTTGTGGTAGCCGGTGCAGCGGCAGAGGTTCCCTTCCAGCCCGTGCCGGATCTCTTCCTCGGTGGGCGTCGGGTTGTCCTTCAGCAGGTCGACCGATTGCATGATCATTCCGGGCGTGCAGTAGCCGCACTGCAGGCCGTGGCACTCCCGGAACGCCTCCTGCACCGGGTGCAACTGCCCGTTGCTCGACAGCCCCTCGATGGTGGTCACCTCGGCGCCGTCGGCCTGGACGGCCAGCACGTTGCAGGACTTCACGCTGCGCCCGTCGAGATGAACGGTGCACGCGCCGCAGTTGCTGGTGTCGCAGCCGACCACCGTGCCGGTCTTACCGAGCTGTTCGCGCAGATAGTGCACCAGCAACGTGCGGGGCTCGACGTCGTCGGAGACCTTCGCGCCGTCAACGGTGAGGCTGATCCGGGTCATGACACTCCCCTCGGTGTGAGTCAGGTCACCGTAGGAGCGCGGGGGTTGGCGGACGGTTGGGCTGCGACCGCTCAGCGGTCGGCCACCGCCAGCCGGGCCTTGAGCAGCGGGATCGTGGGGTCGGGCGTGGCGTCGAGCCGGTCGAGGCAGGACTCGACGACCTCGCGGTCGTACGGTGCCAGCTCCTGGCTGTAGCGCAGCACGGCGTCCGGCTGCGGGTCGGCGAGCAGCGCTTCGCGCAGCGCGACGGCGACGTAATCGGCCAGTTCGCTCAGGGCCGGCGAGTTCGTGCCGGGCAGCAGGTCGCCGCCGTAGGCCTCGACCGCGGCCGAGACGTGCCCGCCCCGGATCAGCGCGAGCACGTGCTGCACGTCGGTGGCGGTCGGCATCAGCAGCCGGTACGGACGCGAGGCCAGCTGGCCGCCGAGCGTCCGCCGCAGATGGCTGACCTCGGCCTTGAGCGTGGAGAACGTGACCGCCTGGTCGCCGTAGACCATCGCGTGCAGCTGCTCGAGCGACAGGCCCTCGGGGTGCAGCGCCAGCAGCGCCAGGATCTCGGTCTGGCGCCGGTTGAGCAGCAGGCGGTTTCCGTCGAACCAGGTCTCGGCGGTGCCCAGCAGCGTCATGACGAGCCCCGGTTCCGCGTTCACTTCCGGCTGCGCCGCCGGGTGGTCGTGCGAGTACGGGATCGCGGTCTCGATCAGCCGGGCCATCACCCGCGCGGTGGCCAGCCCGATCGGGTGGGTGCGGTCCCACGTCGTCGACAGGTCGAGGACGCCGAGCCGCCGGCCCGACACCGGGTCGTGCACCGGCGCCGCCCAGCACACCCAGTTGCCGACGACCCGGGCGTAGTGCTCGGCGCTGAACACCATCGACGGCGCGTCCAGCCGGTTGGCCAGGTCCAGCGCGTTGGTACCGACGGACTCGTCGTCCCAGCGCCCGCCGGGCAGGAAGCCCACGGTCTCGGCCTTGTTCCGCATCACCCGCCCGCCGTACGTCCAGAGGATCCGGCTGTTGGGATCAGTCACCGCGATCACCAGATCGCCGTCTTCGGCCGTCCGGCGCAGCTCGGACTCGACCGCTTCGACCGCGGTCTGCAGCGGGCTGTCGTGCCAGACCGCGTGGGTCTCGGACTCGTCCGCCATCGGCGCTGCCTCGACGTCGGCGGAAACCAGCGCCTTGCGGGCGCGCCCCCAGCTCAGCAGGATCTCCGGACGGACCTCGGCCGCCACGTCGCCGTGCTCGATGAACGTCGTCCAGGCGCACATGGCTTGCACCCGGCGCGCCTGCAGAATGTCGTCCGCCATCCGGAACTCCGATGTCCCTGGTCCGCAATTCGGCGACGTTAACATCCGAGGAGTAAGTACGGCCACAGGCACTCAGGCGCGGGAGATCACGACCGAAAGCTCCGCGAAAGCGGCGAGCGAATGGCCGGCCACAAACGCGTCGACGTGCGGCAGCACGGCCTGGATCCCGACCTGGACCGGCTCGTAATTGGCCTTGCCGCGATGCGGGTTGACCCACACGACGTGGTGCGCGATCCGGTGCAGACGGGCCATCTGCTCGCCCAGCAGCGCCGCGTCGCCGCGCTCCCAGCCGTCGGAGAACACCACGACGACGGCACCGCGGGCCAGGCCGCGCCGGCCCCACCGGTCGAGGAACGCCTTCAGCGTCTCCCCCAGCCGGGTACCGCCGGACCAGTCCGGCACGGTCTGCCCGGCGGCGACGAGGGCCCGCTCGGCGTCGCGGGCCGCCAGTGCTCTCGTCAGCCGCGTCAGCCTGGTGCCGAGCGCGAACGTCTCCACCGGGCCACCGCCGGTGCCCAGGCGGTGCGCGAGGCGCAGCAGAGCGTCCGCATAGGCACTCATGGAGCCGGAGACGTCGACGAGCAGTACCACCGACCGGGCCCGGAGGGCACGGCGACGCCATTCGAGCGTCGCGGGCTCGCCCATGCGGCGCAGGGAACTCCGGAGGGTGCGGGGGGCGTCGAGCGTGCCGCGGTGCCAGGGCCGCATACGGCCGGACCGCCGCAGCGGCGGACGGACCTCGAGCGTGGCGAACATCGCGGCCAGGCGGGCCTTCTCGTTGGCGGTCAGCGTCGCGATGTCCCGCTGCCGGAGGACCTCGGTCTCGCTGGCCATCGCACGGACGATCTCCTCGTCACCGGCTTCGCCGGCGCCGCCGTGGTCCGATTCGGGGAGCGTCGACGTCGAGGTCGTGACCGACGGCGGGGCGGACGCCCGGCGGCGGGGCAGTCCGGCCGCGGGGTCGAAGTAGGCCTCGTAGACCTGGTCGTAGCGTTCGAGGTCGGCCGGGGAGGCGCAGAGCGTGGCCCGGCCGGCGTAGTACGCGGCGCGGGCGTCGGTGAGGCCGGCCAGGGCCGCGGCCTCGAGGTAGCCCTGGGCCCGGTCGTGGGTGACCGGAACGCCCGCGGCCCGCAGCGCGATCGTGAACCCGAGCAGGATCTCCTCGGCGCCTCGTTGCGGGGTGCTCGCGTCGGCGATGGCGGAGAGTTCGGTCATGGCGCGAGCAGGCGGTCCAGCGCGTGCCGCACCTTCTCGGCGTCCTCGCGGTACTTGACCAGCGCGCCGACGGTGGCCGCGGCCGACTCCAGGTCGAGCCGCGCGACGCCGAGCAGGTGCAGGGCCCGGGCCCAGTCGAGCGTTTCCGCCACTCCGGGGGGCTTCTGCAGGTCGACCGAGCGCAGCGCCTGGACGACGGTGACGACCTGGCGGTTGAGCTCGGCCGTGACCTCGGGGGCCCGGGAGCGCACGATCTCGATCTCGCGCTCCAGGCCGGGGTGGTCGATCCAGTGGTAGAGGCAGCGCCGCTTGAGCGCGTCGTGCAGCTCGCGGGTGCGGTTGGAGGTGAGCAGGACGATCGGCGGGACCGCGGCGGTGACCGTGCCGAACTCGGGGATGCTCACCTGGTAGGTGGAGAGGACCTCGAGGAGGAACGCCTCGAACTCGTCGTCGGCGCGGTCGATCTCGTCGACCAGGAGCACCGCGGGCGCCTGACGCAGAGCCGCCAGCACCGGGCGGGCGAGCAGGAACCGCTCGTCGTAGAGCGACTTCTCGGCCTGCTCGGCGTCGACGCCGCCGGAGGCCTCGAGGGCGCGCAGGTGCAGGATCTGGCGCGGGAAGTCCCAGTCGTAGAGTGCCTGCGTGGCGTCGATGCCCTCGTAGCACTGCAGGCGGATCAGCGGCAGCGCGAGCGTCTGGGCGATCGCCTCGGCGAGCGCGGTCTTGCCGGTGCCGGGCTCGCCCTCGAGCAGCAGCGGGCGCTTCAGCCCGAGCGCGAGGAACGTCACGGTGGCGAGGGCGTCGTCACACAGGTAGCCGGTCTCACCGAGGTGGGTGGCGATGTCGGCCGCGGATCGGAACTCCATTAGTCGAGGCTACGCATAGGCGCGTTGGTGCGCGGTTGGGCGGGTCGTCACCCGCCGGCGGCCGGGGCGCGCGGCGCGGACACCGGAGCGTCCTTCCGGTGCCGGCCCGGAGTCACCGTTCCTCGCCGGACGAGAACGCCTTGGCGAGCAGCGCGGCGACCGCGACGCCGACGACGGCGATGCCGACCTGGACGCCGAGCACGAGCCAGTCGTAGTGGTGGCCCCGGACGACGAGCGAGCCGCTGCTGTGCAGGTCCCAGCGATCGGACGCCCAGGTGCCGGCGACGGCGGCGCCCATCCCGATGAGGACGGTCAGGAGGAAGCCGATCGGCTGCCGGCCCGGCAGCAGTATCCGCGCGATGATGCCGATGACCGCGCCGAACAGAATCGCCGCGAGGTAGTCCTGAGCCTGCATCCGGATCGTCCTCCTCGAACTGTGGGTCTCCCGCAGTGTGCCGAGGCGATGCAATCCGGCCCGGCCCTCCGGTTCACCGCGCTCGCCCCGGGGGCGCTAGGCCGCATTGAGGCCGTTCGGCCCATTGCCGGCGCCCCGCCGGCCGGGGCGAACGGCCGAGGCCCGGTGCGGACCGGGCCGGAGCACGGTCCCCACCGGACGACGAGCTGACGGACTAGAGGCAGACCGCGGTGGCGATCACCTCCGGGGTGCTGGCCTGACCGAGGACCCGGGCGCGGTTCGCGTCGATGTCCAGCGCGGTGACGTACGGCGAGTCCGACCAGACCGAGCCACCGGTGACCTTCTTACCGGACGGGCAGGTCGCGGTGGTGGACCCACCCGTGTTCACCTGAACCTTGACCATCGAGGCCTCGAGGATGCCGATCGGCGCGCAGACCGTGTACGCGATGACGGTCCAGTTGCTGGCTCCCACGGTCGAGAATCCGGCCGCCGTCGTGCGGTTGCTGGAGGCCGGCCCGCCCTCGATGCTGGTGTTGAGTCCCACCAGGTTCCCGCCGCCGTCGATCCGGCCACCGGCACTGATCGTGTTCGTGCCCGAAGGGCAGGTCGAAATGGCGTTTCCGAAGTTGGGACCTTGCGGCTGACCCGCCTTCGAGACGATCGTCAAGCCGGTGATCGCCGGACTGCAGACGGCGATCGCCTGGAGTGACCAGTTGGCGGTCGTCCCGACGCTGTCCTCGACGGCGGCGACCGAGAAGTTGTCGGTGGAGGTGCCAGTGACCGGCTGCTCCCGGGTGAGGATCACGTGTCCCCCACCGCCGACGATCTTCACTCCGCCCCCGAGCACCCGGGGCTTGTCGGCCGGGCAGGTCGCGGTCGCGGTCCGGTCCGGCGCCGAATTCAGGACCGGGTTCGGACTCGGCACCACGACGGTGCCGGCGGGAATCGTCGCCGCCGAAGCGGGCGACGCCATCAGCACCGACGCGCCCAGGAGCGCGCCGATCAGAGCGACGACGAATCCCGCCCAGAGTGTTCCGGCCGTCTTCCGGCCGGAATCCGCAGTTGTCTTCATTGCATCTCCCCGTAGCGTCGCGGGCTCCCCAGGCGGGTGCGCCGGGCGTCGCGACATTGGTTGCATGTGCTATGCAACGGGAGAGGCGGCCACGCCTCTGCGTACTTTTACCGACAGTGGTCCACTGTCGACTTACCGTCAGCGGTGGCCACCTGGCCCAGCGCCGTGCTAGCCGTCCGGACGGCAGACGGCAGCAGACGGCGGCGGCGCGGCGCGCAGACCGCGTTCGGCGCTGGTTGTCCTGGCGAGTACAGCTAGTTGATGAGGTACCCGATCAACCCGACGAGATTGACCGCCACGATGATCCCCCAGCTGATGCCGAACGAGATCCACCCGATCTTGATCGCGACCCTCGCGAAATTGTCGCCGTCCTCGCCCGTGCGGGCGATCTGCTTGCGCGCCGAACGGCCCAGCAGCGCGCCGACGAATCCCAGCGTGCCCAGGCACCAGACCACCGACACGATCGACACCACCAACGCGACGATCGCCAGCGTGTTCTTGCGCGGCGGCGGCGCGTAGGGATAGCCCGGAGGCGGCTGATACGTCATCGCGACTGCCTATCACAGCACCGTGCCGCACACTCACTACGAGGCAAAGGAGCTGCCATGGCCGAGGTAAGAGTGACGGGCGGGGTCGTCCGGGGTGTGACCGAGGACGGCGTCGCCCGGTTCCTGGGGGTGCCCTACGCGGCGCCGCCGTTCGGGGCCAACCGCATGCGTCCGCCGGCGCCGGTGGTGCCGTGGAGCGGCACCCGCGACGCCTCGGCCTACGGCCCCACGGTCCCCAAGGGGGACTACCCCGATCAGTACGCGCCGTTGTTCGCCGAGGTCGTCATTCCGGGCGACGAGTGCCTGAACCTCAACGTCTGGACGCCGGAAGGCGCCGCGTCGTTACCGGTGCTGGTCTGGATCCACGGCGGTGCGTTCGTCAACGGTTCCGGCTCGGTGTCGGCCTACGACGGCAGCGCGTTCGCGCGCGACGGGGTCGTGTGCGTGACGATCAACTACCGCCTCGGGCCCGACGGGTCGTTGTTCACCGAAGGTGACCAGGGCACGGACAACGCGAACCTCGGCTTGCAGGATCAGGTCGCCGCGCTGCGCTGGGTCCGCGACAACATCGCCGCGTTCGGTGGCGACCCGTCGCGGGTGACGGTCGCCGGTGAGTCCGCCGGCGCGATGAGCGTGTCGACGTTGCTGGCCCTGCCGTCCGCCGACGGGCTGTTCGCCCAGGCCATCACCCAGTCGGGCGCGACCGCCCACACGCTGACGGCGGAGATCGGCCTGACCGTGGCCCGCTCGTTCGCCGAGCGGCTCGGCGTCGACGCGACCCGCGAGGCGATCGCCGCCGCCGACCTCGACCTGCTGGTCAAGACCGCCGAGGAGTTCCACAACGACGCCCAGGCCGTGCCCGACCCGGAGAAGTACGGTGCGCTCGCCGCCCGGGTCCTGGTGTTCGCGCCGGTGGTCGACGGGGTCGTCCTTCCGCGGCACCCGCTCGACGCGGTCGCCGGTGGCGCGTCCGGGAACGTCCGGATCCTGCTCGGGTCCAACCGGCAGGAGGCCCGCCTGTTCCTCGTCGCCCCCGGGGTCATCGACCTGATCGACGAAGCGGAGCTGACCGCCGGCTCGGCGGCGTACGGGCTGCCGCCGGACGGGCTGGAGACCTACCGCCGCAACCACCCGGGGGCCTCCCCCGGTGACCTGCTGGCGCAGGTCGTCAGCGACTGGTACTTCGGCGTGCCGGCCATCCGGCTGGCCGAGGCGCACGAGCGCGGCGGTGGCCGGACCTGGGCCTACGTCTTCGACCGGCCCCGGCCGGAGGAGAACCACGGCTTCGGGAGCGCGCACGCGGTCGAGATCCCGTACGCGTTCGACACGATCGACGATCCGTCGATCGCACCGCTGATCGGCCCGAACCCGTCCCGGGCGGTGGCCGACTCGACGCACGCGGTCTGGGTCCGGTTCGTCACCGACGGCGACCCGGGCTGGGCGCCCTACACCGCCGCCACCCGGACCACCGGGGTGCTCACCGAGACCGTGACCGTCGTCGACGACCCGCGCGGCGAGGAACGCGCCGTCTGGGACGGCCTCGTCTAGCGCAGCGCCGGCCGAGGGCTGCTCGACGGCCGATCAGCCCTCGCCCGCCGGCTGGCGCACCGAGAGCAGGATCTTCCCGGTCGCGCGCCGCTCGTCGAGCTCCGACAACGCCCGACCGGCCTCGGCCAGCGGAAACGTCCGCCCCAGCACCGGATCGAGCTTCCCGGCCGAGATCAGCGGCAACAGCTGCGCCCACTGCTCCTGCAGATACCCGGGCTGCGCGGTCCAGAACGCACCCCACCCGACGCCGACCACGCTGATGTTGTTCAGCAGCAGCCGGTTGACCTTGACCTGCGGGATCTCCCCGCCGGTGAACCCGACGACGAGCAGCCGGCCCTCGCGGGCGAGGCTGCGCAGCGAGTCGGTGAACCGGTCCCCGCCCACCGGGTCGACCACGAGGTCGACGCCCCGGCCGCCGGTCAGCTCCTTCACCGCGTCCTTGAACCCGTCCGCCGGCACGACGTCCTGCGCACCGGCCGCCTTCGCGGTGCCGGCCTTGTCGGAGGACGACACGACCGCGATCACCCGGGCCCCGAGCGCGGACGCGAGCTGCACCGCCGCCGTTCCGACGCCTCCGGCCGCGCCGTGCACCAGCACGGTCTCGCCCTCGCGCAGCCGGCCCCGGCGCACCAGCCCGAAGTGGACGGTCAGGTAGTTCATCGGCAGCGCGGCCCCGGCGGCGAACGACACCGAATCGGGCAGCGGGAACACCGACCCCGGATCCACGGCCACCACCTCGGCGAACCCACCGAGCCCGGGGAACGCGGCCACCCGCAGGCCCGCGGCGAACCCCGGACCCGACCGGACGACCCCGGCGACCTCCGACCCGGGCACGAACGGCAGCGGCGGCTTGAGCTGGTACTGACCCCGGCTCTGCAGCACCTCGGGGAACGTCACCCCGGCCACGTGGACGTCGATCACGACCGATCCGGCGTCCGGAGCGGGCTCGTCGATCGAGACCACCTCCAGCGCCGACGGACCGTCCAGGCGGGTGATCTGCACTGCGCGCACGCGAGCTCCTCAGCGTCGAAGTTACTGCTCAGTACCGAACCATCGCTCCAGCGGTCCGCGCAGGTCTTCCGGCGAATCACCGCTCCACGCCACCTGACCGTCCGGCCGGAGCAGCACCGCTGGGGCGTCCAGTTCCTCGCTGACGCCGGCCGCGTAGCCGACCCGATCGGCCCAGCCCGACACCGACAGCCGGCCGGTCCGATCCAGCAGCAAACCCCGCCCGTCGCGCATCCGCTCGTACAACCGCCCGTGTTCCAGCGGCAGATCCTTCAACCGCCGGCCGGTCAGCGGGTACCGGATCCCGATCGCGGTGACTTTCTCGACCAGGAACCGCGTGACGTCCTCGAAGTCCATCAGCTCCGACAGCAGCCTCCGCACCGCCGCCGGCCCCGGCCCGGGACCCAGCAGCTCGGCCTGCGCCCGCACGGTGCTCAGCACGTCGTCGGCCACCGGCCGCCGCTCGCTCTCGTACGTGTCCAGAAGCCCGGCCGGCGCCCATCCGGCCACCGCACCGGCCAGCTTCCAGCCCAGGTTGAACGCGTCCTGCAGGCCGAGATTGAGGCCCTGCCCGCCGATCGGCGGGTGCACGTGCGCCGCGTCGCCGGCCAGCAGCACGCGGCCGGCCCGGTAGCGCTCGGCCAGCCGGGTGGCGTTGCCGAACCGCGAGAGCCAGCGCGGCGAGTGCACCCCGAAGTCGGTTCCGGCGGCCAGCCGCAGCGCCTCCCGGAACTCCTCCAGCGTCGGCGGTGCGTCCGAGAGGCCCGGAGCCGGCACGGTCGCCCGGAACACCCCGTCGCCCACCGGACCGATGCCGAACATCCGATTGGTGCGGCGGACCTCGGCCATCACCGTCGCCACCGTCTCCGGTGGCACCCCGATCTCCACCTCGCCCAGCAGGTTCTCGGCCGTGGTGGCCTCGCCGGGAAACCCGATGCCGAGCAGCTTGCGCACGGTGCTGCGCCCGCCGTCGCACCCGACCAGGTACTTCGCGCGCAGCTCGGACCCGTCGGCCAGCGACGCGGTCACCCCGTCCGCGTCCTGCGCGAGCCCGGTCAGCACCGAGCCACGCCGGAGCGAGGCACCCACCGCCACCGCGTGCTCCTCCAGCAGCCGGTCGGTGATCGTCTGCGGAATTCCCAGCACGTACCCGTGCTCGGTGTCCATCCGGTCGGGCCACGGCTTGCTGATCCCGGCGAAGGACGCGCCGGTCCGGTGCACGGTGCCATGCGCGAGGAACGTCTCCAGCAGACCGCGCTGGTCGAGGATCTCGATGCTGCGCACGTGCAGGCCCAGCGACCGCACGAACGGCAGCCGCTCGGCCTCCCGCTCCAGTACCACCGTGTCCACGCCGTGCAGCCGCAACTCGGCCGCGAGCAGCAGGCCGGTCGGCCCGCCACCCACGACGATCACCTCCGTCATGCCGACGATGCTCGGTCCTCAACGACCATTTGGCCAATCGACCGACAGGTACTGCGTCTCGGTGAACTCCTCCAGGCCCACCCGGGCCCCCTCGCGGCCGATCCCGGACTGCTTCATCCCGCCGAACGGCGCCGACGGATCCGACACCAGCCCCCGGTTGACGCCGATCATCCCGGCCTCGAGCTCCTCGCCGATCCGCACCGCGCGGGCCAGATCCCCCGCGTACACGTACGCGGCCAGGCCCAGCTCGGAGGCGTTCGCGTCCCGCAGCATCGCGTCCTCGTCGGTCCAGGCGACGATCGGCGCCACCGGCCCGAAGATCTCCGTGCCGAGGATCTCGGTCGTTGGCACCGAGGCGGAATCCGGCAGCCGCAGCGCGGTCGGCGGGTAGAAGTACCCGTCCGAGGGCACCGGAGCCCGGTGGGTGATCCACGCTCCCGCGGCCACCGCCCTGTCCACCAGCCCGCCGACCGTCCCGACCGCCTTCGCCGAGATCAGCGGTCCGATGTCGGATCCCGCCGAGGCCGGCCCGACCGCCAGTGCCTCGAGGCGCGCGCCCAGCAGCGCGGTGAACCGCTCCACGACCTCCTGGTGGACGTAGAACCGGTTGGCCGCCGTGCAGGCCTGACCACCGCCGCGGAACTTCGCCACCATCGCGCCGTCGACCGCGGCCTCGAGGTCGGCGTCCTCGGTGACGACGAAGGGCGCGTTGCCGCCCAGCTCCATCGACGCGTTGACGATCCGGTCGGCGGCCCGGCGCAGCAGCAGCTGCCCGACCCGCGTCGAGCCGGTGAACGAGATCTTGCGCACGCGCGGATCGGCCAGCCAGGCCTCCACGACGCCGGCCGGGTCGGTCGTCGGCACCAGGTTCACGACACCGTCCGGAACTCCGGCCTCGGCCAGCAGGTCGAGCAGCGCGATCGCGGTCAGCGGTGTCTCGGCGGCCGGCTTGAGAACGACCGTGCAGCCGGCGGCCAGCGCCGGAGCGATCTTGCGCGCGGCCATCGCGGCCGGGAAGTTCCACGGCGTGACCAGCGCGGCCACTCCGACCGGCCGTTCGGTGACCAGCGTGCGGGTGCCGCCGGCCGGTGACGGGCCGTAGCTGCCGCCGCTGCGTGCGGCCTCCTCGGCGAACCAGCGGAAGAACTCGGCCGCGTAGACGACCTCTCCCCGGGCGTCGGCAAGCGACTTGCCGTTCTCGGCCGCGATCAGGCCGGCCAGCCGGTCGGCGTCGCGGACCATCAGCTCGAAGACGCGGCGCAGGACCTCCGAGCGGGTGCGGCCGGGCGTCCGGCGCCAGGGGTCGAACGCGGCCGCGGCGGCGTCCACCGCGGCGAGGGCGTCACGCCGGTCACCGTCCGCGACGGCGGCCAGGTGCGCACCGGTGGCCGGATCGTCGACGTCGAACAGCCCGGAGCCACCCTTGCGCCGTCGGCCGGCGATCACCACTCCGCGTTCGGGGTTCAGGCCCGACAGATCAGTCATGCTTCCAGCGTCGGCACCGCGGCCTATGCCGTCCAATGCCCAGTTCTGATGGGTGGCATGCCTCCGAGGCATGATGGTCCGGTGGACCTGCACACGCTGCGCTACCTGGTGGCCGTCGCCGATGCCGGGACGGTCTCCGCAGCGGCGGAGGTCGTCCGGGTCACCCAGCCGTCGCTCTCGCGGCAGTTGCGGGGGCTGGAGCGCGACCTCGGGGTGGCGCTCTTCGAGCGCGGCCACGGCCGGCTGACGCTCTCCCCGGCCGGCCGTCAGCTGCTGCCGCGGGTCCGCGACCTGCTCAGCCGGGCCGACGACCTGCGCACCGCCGCCGCGCTGGAGGCCCACGGCCGCCTCGAGCGGATCACGATCGCCGCGCCGACGACCACGCTCACCGACGTCGTCTCGCCGTTCCTGGCCACGCTCCGGCCCGACGACCCGGTCCCCGCCGTCTTCGAGTCCGACGCGCTGACCCCGGTGGACGCCCGGCGGCGCGGCGCCGACCTGGTGCTGACCACGGTGCGCCCACTCCCCCCGTTCCGCGTTCACTCGTTGCCGCCGCTGCCGGTGTTCGCGTACGTCCCGGCCGGGCACTCCTGGCACGGCCGGGACGTCGTCGCGCTGGCCGAACTGCTCGGCCAGGAGCTGATCAGCCTGCCGCCCGGTCACTCGGCCCGGCGGGCCCTCGACGCGGCGACGGTCATCGCCGGCGTCACGCCGACGCTGCTGGAGGCCAGCAACGGCACGGTCGCGCAGGCGCTCGCGGCGGCCGGTCGCGGTATCGCCGTGGTCTCCGACGACCCGCGTTTCGGTCTGGACCCGATCCGCATCGCGCTCGACGAGCGGGCTCGTCTGGAGGTGCGCCTGCACTGCGCCTGGGACAGCGCCCACCCGGCGGCGGCCATTCTGGAGGAAGTGGCCCGCCGCCTGGGCGATTTCGTGGTGGCGCGGTACGGCTAGCTGACCAGGTCGGCGATCGCCCGTTCGTTCTCGGAGTTGCGCCGGACCGCACCGAGCACGAACCCGAGGGCCAGCACCACGAACGGCGCCAGCACCAGCACCCAGCCGGTCGCCGACAGCGCGAACGACTTCAACGAGTCGTCGGCGTTCGCGCTCGTCCCGGCCAGCAGGCCGAACCGCGCCATGATCAGGTACGCCCCCAGCGCCAGCCCGACGATCGCGACGACCGGCGCCACCACGCTGGTGAGCACCCCCACCGACCCGGGCTCCCGCCGGAAGTGCACGATCACCGCGACCGACACCAGGATCTCCACCAGCACGATCGCCAGCACCGCCAGGCCGCTGAACCAGTAGAACAGCGTCAGCACCGGATCCTTGCCGGCCAGCGCGAAGATCGCGACGACCACGACGGAGATCACCGACGTCGAGACCGAACCGAACACCGGCGCGCCCCGGCGGTTCACCCGGTCGAGCGCGCGCGGCAACACGCCGGCCCGCCCCATCGAGAAGAAGTACCTCGACGCGCTGTTCTGGAACGCGAGCAGCCCCGCGAACAGGCTGCTGAGCACCAGCCAGCTCAGCAACGTCGACAGCCAGCCGCCGACGTACTGCTCGGCCACCGAGAACAGCACCGCGGCCGGGTCGGCCAGTGGCGTGCCCTGCACGGACGACAGTTCGGCGACCTTGTCGACGGCGTGTGCGCTGCCGACTCCGCTGACCACCGCCCACGAGGTCAGCGCGAACAGCAACGCGATCATCGCGACCGCGGTGTAGGTGGCCCGCGGGACGGCACGCTTGGGGTCGCGCGTCTCCTCGGCGTAGATCGCGGTGGCCTCGAACCCGATGTACGACGCGAACGCGAACGCCAGCGCGATGCCGGCCGAGCCACCGAACCCACCGGCGAAGATGTTCGACGGCGAGAACGACGCGCTGAACCCGAGCCCGTCCGGGCCACCGCCCTGGAACAGCACCACGACCGCGACCAGCAGGAGCGACAGCACCTCCAGCGTCATCAGGACGCCGAGCAGCTTCGCGCCGATGTCGACCTGCAGCAGTGACAGCGTCAGCACGATCGCCCACGCGAGCAGCGTCCACACCCACCAGGGCAGGTCGATCGAGAGATGGGCCTCGAGCTGCTCGTGGGCCACCGACCCGAAGAACCCGTAGATCGCCAGCTGCACCGCGAGGTAGGCCAGTAACGAGACGAACGCGGTCGCGACGCCGGGCACGAGGCCCAGGCCCCGGCCCACGAACGCGAAGAACGCGCCGGTGTTGGCGACCCGATGGCTCATCGCCGAGTAACCGACGCTGAACACCAGCAGCACCAGACCGGCGACGAGGTAGGCCCCCGGCGCGGCGGCCCCGTTGCCGAGCACGATCGCGACCGGCACCGCACCGGTCATTCCGACCAGGGGCGCGGCCGCCGCGACGACGAAGAACACGATCCCGGCGATGCCCAGCCGGTTGGGAGCGAGCTGCTCGTCGGCTCTGGGGACAGTCCGTTCGGCGGTCATGGCGCCTCCCGTAAATGTGACCTGGGCGACAAAAGATATTCGGACCCGAACGACTTGTCGAGCGCTCGTGATCGAATCGTTCGCGTCCGAACAGATTGCTCAGCCGCTTGACCACCCGAACCGGGCGCGATTACGTTCGGCTCCAAACGACCTACGCTCAGCGGGAGCCCGATGGACGACTCTGCACTGGTCGACGGCGTCCGGGTCGATCTCCGCCACTGGATCGACGGCCGGCGCGTCGCGTCCGCCGGACGCTTTTCGGACGTGTCACCGATCGACGAACAGGAGATCGCGCGGGTCGCCGCGGGCGGCGCGGCCGAGGTCGACGCCGCGGTCGCGGCGGCCCGGGCCGCGTTCCCGGCCTGGAAGGCAGCGAGCCCGGCCGAACGCGGCTCGATCCTGCGCCGGGCCGCCGATCGCCTCGACGCCCGGGTCGAGGACCTGGCCGCACTCGAGACGCGTGACAACGGATCGCTGCTCCGCAGCCACCGCCGCGGGGTGATGCCCCGGGTCGCGCTGAACTTCCGGGCCTTCGCCGACTACGCCGAGAAGCGGCTCGGCCACCCCGGCCTCTCGGTGCGGGGCCACCGCGAGCGCATCACCTACGACCCGGCGGGTGTCGTCGCGGTCATCACACCGTGGAACGCGCCGCTGATGCTCGCCACCTGGCGGATCGGCCCGGCGCTGGCGGCCGGCGACACCGTCGTGCTCAAGCCGCCGGAGTGGGCGCCGCTGACCGCGAGCCTGCTCGCCGACATCCTGCACGAGGCCGGCGTCCCGGCCGGAGTGTTCAACGTCGTCCAGGGCACCGGCGCGGACGCGGGGGCACCGCTGTCGGCGCATCCGGGCATCAACCGGCTCGCGTTCACCGGCTCGGTGCCGACCGCCGGGGCCATCGCCCGCGCCGCCGCCCCGAACATCGTGCCGCTCTCGTTCGAGCTCGGCGGCAAATCCCCGCTGCTGGTGTTCGCGGACGCCGACCTCGGCCTCGCCGTCGACCTGGCCGTCGATCAGTTCGACAACGCCGGCCAGGTCTGCCTGAAGGCGGCCCGGATGCTGGTCCACGAATCGATCGCCGGAGAGTTCACGGACCGGCTGGTCGAGCGCACCAGGGCCCTGTGTCAGGGCGACCCCCGCGACGAGCGCACCGACGTCTCCGCGCTCATCACCCGCGCGCATTTCGAGCGGATCGACGGCTTCGTCCGGCGCGCACTCGCCGACGGCGCCCGGGCGCTGACCGGAGGTGGTCCGAACACCGAGAAAGGCGGCCTCTACTACCGGCCGACGATCCTCACCGACACGAAGCCCGGCGACGAGATCCTCACCGAAGAGGTCTTCGGGCCGGTCGTCACGATCGAGACGTTCGACGACGAGGACGACGCCGTCGCCCGCGCCAACGACACCCCGTTCGGGCTCGCGGCCACGCTCGTCACCGGTGACCGGGCCCGCGCCGAACGCATCTCGCACGCGCTGGACGCCGGCACGGTCTGGGTCAACTGCTTCTTCGTCCGCGACCTCGAAGCCCCGTTCGGCGGCAACGGCCGATCCGGCATCGGACGCGAAGGCGGCCCCTGGTCGTTCGACTTCTACTGCGACGTCAAGAACAGCGTCTTCAGCCCCACCGGCTGGGAGGGGTGAGGCATGGGTGAGGTCATCGGCGCCGGCCTGCTGGCGCACGTCCCCACGATCGTCCTGCCGGAGGAGACGCGACGCGAGCTGAACCACGGCCAGGACTCCACGCTCGTCTCCGGCCTGCACCAGCTGCGGCGGGAGGTGTTCGAGACCCTCGACTACGACACGGTCGTCGTGCTGGACTCCCACTGGGCCACGACGGTGGAGTTCGTCGTCACCGCGCAGGACCGGCGCAGCGGCCTGTTCACCTCGGAGGAACTTCCCCGCGGTATGCAACGCCGCCCGTACGACTTCCCCGGCGACCCGGAACTGGCGAGAGCCGTCGCCGGAAAAGGACAACGGCACTCCACCTGGATCACCGCGATCGACGACCACGCGCTGCCGATCTTCTACGCCACGACGAACCTGTGGGAGTTCCTCGGCCGGGGTCTGCCGGAGAAACGCTGGATCTCGATCGGCGTCTGCCAGACCGCCGACGGCGAGGACGCCTACCGGCTCGGCCGGGCGCTCGGCGACGCGATCGCCGAGTCCGATCGCACGGTCGTGCTGCTCGCGTCGGGTGCGATGTCGCACACGTTCTGGCCGCTGCGCCAGCTGCGCGACCACGAGGCCGCCGGGCGCGAGCACATCCACTCGCCCGAGGCGCTCGCCGCCGACCTGGAACGCATCGAATGGCTCGTCGCCGGCGACCACGCGAAGGTCCTCGCCACGATGCCCGACTACCTCCGCTACCGTCCGGAGGCGAGGTTCATGCACTACCAGATGATGCTCGGGGCGCTCGGCGAGGAGCGCTGCACGGCGCCGGGCCGCCAGTTCGGCGAGTACGAGAACTCGGTCGGCACCGGCCAGGTGCACCTCTGGTTCGATCGCCCGGCCGCCGGTTTCCCGGCCGCGAAAACGACGCCGGCCGACCCCGACTTCGTCCGCCAGAACGGCGGCCCCGACCTGCCCGCCGCCGGCTGAGGAGCTCTCCGTGACTCGTGAAACCCGCCGCATCCTGCTGGACGGCAACGCCGTCGACGTCGTTCGCGACGGTGGCACGCTGGTGGCCGGCGACGGGCGGGAAGTGCCGGTCGCCGACGCCCGCCACCTGCCGCCGGTCCTCCCGTCGAAGATCATCTGCGTCCACCTCAACTACCTCAGCCGGGTACGCGAGCTGCAGGCGACGCTGCCGCCCGCACCGACGTACTTCCAGAAACCGACCTCGGCGCTGAACGCGCACGACGCGGCCGTGGTGCGGCCGGAGGGCTGCAAGTGGCTCAACTACGAGGGCGAGATCGCGATCGTCATCGGCCGGACCTGCCGCAACGTCGCGCCGGCCGAGGCCGGGGACTACATCCGCGGCTACACGGTCGCCAACGACTACGGGCTGCACGACTTCCGGGACACCGATGCCGGCTCGATGCTGCGCGTGAAGGGGTCGGACACGCTGTGCCCGATCGGTCCCGGTCTGGTGGAGGGCTGGGACTTCCGCGGGAAACGGATCCGCACGCTGGTCAACGGCGAGGTCAAGCAGGACGGCACGACCGACGAGATGAACTGGGACATGCACTACCTGGTCGCCGACATCGCGCGCACGATCACCCTGCACCCGGGTGACCTGCTGCTGTCCGGCACACCGGCCCTCTCCCGCACGGTCCGTCCGGGCGACGTCGTCGAGGTCGACGTCGAGGGACTGGGGACGCTGCGCAACCACGTCGTCGGCGGCCCCACCCCGATCCGGTCCGACGTCGGGGCGCAGCCCAGCGAGTCCGAGGAGGTGCTGTCGACGGCGCAGGGCGGCGAGTGGGAGTTCCGCGGACAGCGCAAGCCGATCACGTCGTGACGAGGCCGCTGATCGCGATACCGGCGCGCTTCTCCGCCACGACCTCGGCGCTGCGGTACGAGGCCGAGGTGACCGCGAGGGCGCTGGCCGAGTCGGTCTTCGAGGCCGGGGGCGAGCCGCTGTCGATGCACCCCTCGGCCGCGGGCGGGGCGGCCGGGCGGCTGGGGTTCTGTCAGGGCGTGTTATTACCGGGAGGCGGGGACCTGGCTTCCCCGGATCCGGACCCGCATCCGTCGCTCTACGACGTCGATCCCGCGCAGGACGCGTTCGACCTGGCGGTGGCCCGGCACTGCCTGGCGACCGGCGTGCCGCTACTGGCGATCTGCCGGGGGTTGCAGGTGGTGAACGTGGCGCGGGGCGGGCGCCTGCTCCCGGACATGCTCGCCCACCACCGGCACGTCCGGCACACGGTCACGATCGAGCCCGGGTCGGCGTTGTCCGGCCTGCTCGGCGCGAAAGTCGAGGCGTCGTGCTTCCACCACCAGTGCCTCTCGTCCCTGGGCCGGCGGATGCGGGCAGTGGCACACGCCGAGGACGGCACGATCGAGGGCGTCGAGATCGACGGGCTCCCGGGCTGGTTCCTCGGCGTGCAGTGGCATCCGGAAGACACCTGGCAGGCCGATCTCGCGATCTTCCGGGCACTGGTGGCTCAGAGCCGGGCGAGCGTCGACCCGCCGTTCCACTCGACGCCGACCTGACGGAAGTACCCGCCGATGATCTCCCCGACCTCCAGCCGGGCCAGTTCCTCGGTCGGGGCCTCGAACAGCCGCAGTTCGGCGTCGCCCTTCCAGGCCTGCCCACCCTGGAACGCGCTGGCGCCGGACGAGATCAGTTCGGCGTAGGCGTCCCCGTCCCCGGCGATGTCCGGGTACACCCGGTGATGTGCCATCGGGTGCGCGTTGACGAACCCGTTGGTATCCGATTCCTCCCGTAGCGTCACGACCGCTTCGGCCAGCCGCCGGTCGTAGGACGCGAGCGTCGCCCCGAACCTGCCCCCCGCACCGATCCGGGGCGCGGCCTGGGCGAACGGGTGCGGACGGGTCTGCCACACCGAGCCGAGCTTCTTCGGGTACCCCTGGTGCAGGCCGCGGGCGATCGCGAAGTCCTTGTCGACCCAGATGAAGACGCAGCGCGAGTAGGTGACGCCCGCGTACGAGCACCGGACGACGACGAACGCCTCTTTGTACTGTGCGCGCGCCGGGTCGAGCAGTTCGTCCCGGCCGGCCGAGCACGACTGCCAGTCGGCCCAGATGAACGCGACCGCGCCGGGGTCGTCGGGAGCGAGGCCCAGCGGTTCGGGGAGGAGCGCGGCGACGCTGGCCGGATCCGTGCGGTACTCCACCGTGAGCAGATCTCCGGAGTAGTACCAGGGCGGGGCCGGAATCAGCGACGCGTCCCCGGACGCCGTCCGGGGATACAGGAAGCCGTTCATCGCCGTCACGCGGCCCTCCTCTGGTCGTTTGGATCCGTACGTTATGCCGGACGGGCCAGAAGCGGAAGTCTTGCCCGGCCCGGTACCGCGCTATATTGTTCGGGCCCAAACGAAGGGAAGCGGCGTGGCTCACTTCGACACCTCGGGACTCCGGCCGGCGCAGGAACGGCTGACCGCCGACGGCATCGACGTCGTCCGGCTCGGGTACGCCGACCTGATCGGCGTCGACCGGGGCCGGGACGTCCTGGTCAACCACCTCCCCCGCACCGTGGGCGGCGGCGTGGCGTTCTGCCGCTCGGTCTTCGGCACCACGCCACGCGGTGGCGTCGTCGACATCGACCGGGGCCTGTCCGACGGGCTGCCCGACGTGCTCGCGTTCCCCGACCTCGCCACGCTGCGCCCGTTGCCCTGGGAGCCCGGGGTCGCGCACTGCATCGCCGACGTCTTCAACCCCGACGGCAGCCCGGCGAGGGAGAGCCCGCGACAGGTCTTACGTCAGCTCTGCGCGCGGTTCGAGGCCGAGGCGGCCACCCCGATCGTCGGCCCCGAGCTCGAGTTCTACCTGCTGGAGGACAGCCCTTCGGGCTGGAAACGGTACGGCGAGGGCACCGGCAACATCTACACGTCGGGACGCAAGGGCGACCCGGAGAACGTCCTGCTGGAGTCGCTCCGCCGGCTCGGCGAGTACGGCATCGACGTGGTCGCGGCCAACCACGAGTTCTCCTCCGGCCAGTTCGAGATCAACCTCTGGCACGGCCACGCCCTCGACGCCGCCGACCGCGCCCACCGGTTCAAGGACGCGGTCAAGGAGCTGGCCCGCCGCCGCGGCCACCTGGCCACGTTCATGCCCAAGCCGTTCAACGACGAGGGCGGATCGGGCTACCACCTGCACTTTTCCCTGGTCGATGCCGGCGGGGCGTCCCTCTTCGACGACCCGTCGACGGCCGACGGGCTGTCGCTGACCGCCCACCACGCGATCGGCGGCATCCTCGCGCACGCACCCGCGATCGCGGCGGTCTGCAACCCGACGATCAACTCGTACAAGCGCTTCGGCCCCGACACGCTCGCGCCCTGGCTGATCGACTGGGGCCTCGACAACCGCAGCGCGATGGTCCGGATCCCGCCCGAGCGCGGTACGGCCACCCGGCTGGAGCTGCGGCTGGGCGACGCGAGCGCGAACTCCTACCTGGCGATCGCCGGCCTGCTCGCCGGGGCGCTGCTGGGGATCCGCGACCGGATCGAGCCGCCGGAGGCCCTGGTCGGCTACGGCTACGACACCACCCGATCGGCGAAGCTGCCGCAGAGCCTGGCCGAGTCGCTGGACGCCCTCGAGGCCGACGCCGACGTCGCCGACCTGCTCGGACAGCCGTTCGTCGCCGCGTTCCTCGCCTACAAGCGCGACGAGATCGAGCGCTTCCGGACCTGGATCACCGACTGGGAGTTCCAGGAGTACACGTACCACATCTGAGGAGTGCCCCCATGCCTCGTCACGCACCCGTACCCCTCGCCGACGTGGACCTCTCCGACATCGACGGGTTCGCCGGCCTCCGCGGTTTCGCGCAGTTCGACACGCTGCGGGCCGAGGACCCGGTGCACTGGAACGACGAGAAGGACGGCACCGGATTCTGGGCGGTCACCCGGCACGCGGACATCTGGGCCGTCGACCGGGACGTCGAGACGTACACCTCGGAGAAGTTCGTCGGCCTCGAGGACGTCGACGACGACCTGCGAGACTTCCGCCGGTCGATGCTGGAGACCGACGGTGCCCGGCACCGGGTGCTGCGCCGGCTGATCCAGCGCGAGTTCACCCCGCGGACGCTGATGACGCACTACGAGGGCTTCCTCCGGGTGCTCACGAAGCAGACCGTCGACCGGGCTTTCGCGTCGGCGGCCGCCCACGACGGCCGGATCGACTTCGTGGAAGAGATCAGCGCGGACTTCCCGATCCAGGTGCTGGCCCGGCTGCTCGACGTCCCGCCGGAGGACACGCCGCAGCTGATCGCGTGGGGCAACGAGATGGTGGCCAACACCGACCCCGACTACGCGTCGGTCCGGGCCGACACCGCCGAGTCGGAGCGGTACCGGCACCTGCCGTTCCGCTCCCCGACCGTCCAGGACGTCTGGGACTACGGCAACCGGCTGCGCGGCGAGCGGGCCGGCGGCGACGGCGGCGACCTGATCTCGGTGCTGGCCAACAAGATGCCCGGCGACGGGGTGCCGCTGAGCCCGCAGGACTTCAACAACTACTTCTCGCTGCTGGTCATCGCCGGCAACGAGACCACCCGGCACGCGATCAGCAACTCGATGCTGGGCCTGATGGAGCAGCCCGGGCAGCTGGCGCTCCTGCGGCAGCGACCCGAACTGCTGAACACCGCGGTCGAGGAGCTGCTGCGCTGGTCGTCGCCGGTGTACCACTTCCGCCGCACCGCGACCCGCGACGTCGAACTCGGCGGCAGGACGATCCGCGAGGACGACAAGGTCGTGATGTGGTTCGCGTCCGGCAACTTCGACCCCGAGGTCTTCGACGATCCCTACACGCTGGACGTGACCCGCACGAACGTCGACCACCTGACGTTCGGCAAGGGCAGCCCGCACCTGTGCATGGGCGCGAACCTGGCCCGGATGGAGATCCGGCTGATGTTCGAGGAGCTGCTCCCCCGGCTGGAGTCGATCGAGCTCGCCGGTGCGGTGCGGCGGATCCGCAGCAACTTCGTCAACGGGATCAAGGCTTTCCCGGTCCGGGTCGCTCCAGCCCCTCGATGACCGTCCGCAGCGAGTTCGCCAGCTCCGTGCGCTGCGCGTCGGAGAGCGCGCGCACCACGAACGCCTCCTCCCGGTTGAATGCCGGGAACAGGCCTTCCATCAGCTTGCGGCCGGACGGGCTCATCGACAGCACGACCCGGCGCTTGTCGGTCTCGTGCCGCTCGCGCTTGAGGTGCCGGTAGGACTCCAGCGTCTTCACGACGCCGGTGAGCGTCCCTTTGGAGATGCCGGCCTCGGCCGCGGCCTGCGCGGTCTCGATCTCACCCCAGATCCAGACGACCCACAGGACGACGAACCCGGTCCAGGTCAGCCCGGTATCGCGCAGCACGGTCTGCTCGAGGTGGTTCCGGATCGACGTGGTGGCCCGGTAGATGTTCGACACCGCCCACATCGCGCTGGTGTCGAGCGACATCCCGGCCACCCGCTCTTCCACGGCCTGCTCGGTCGCCCGGAGCGTGTGCGATCCCGTCATGCCGCCAGTCTATCGTTCGGGTACGAACGGTCTGCTCAGTCCTCCAGCCACTGGAGCTTCGTGGCGAACTCGTCGGCGAATCGCCGGACGAGCGTGAGGAACGCCGCCCGGTCCTGGTCCGACCACTCGTCGAGCACGTCGCGCATCCAGCCGAGCACGGCGCCGAGGTAGGACGTGACGACGTCCCGGCCTTGGGGGGTGACCTCGATCAGCCGGGCGCGCGAGTCCCCCGGGTCGATGACCCGCCGCACCAGCCCGCGCTGTTCGAGGTCGGGCAGGTGCCGGGTGACGTGCGGCCCGACGACCTGCATCCGGCTCGCGATCTCGCCGATCCGCAGCGGCTGTTCGGCCGTCTGCAGCGTGATCAGGATCGTCAGCGCCGGGCGCTCGACGTCGATCCCGGCGTGCGCCATCGCCCGCTCTTCCAGCCGTCCGCGCCGGATCGCGTTGCTCACCCGGGTGAACTCCGCGAAGACGCCGCGGAGGTCTTCTTCGGTCGCGCTCATATTTAGATGCCTAAGTTAGGTATATAGTTCGTCCCGTCCCTAGAAGCTTACCTAAGTTAGGTATCTCAAAATGACCTCCGTTCTGATTTCCGGTGCCAGCATCGCCGGGCCCGCGCTCGCCTACTGGCTGCGGCGCTACGGGTACGACGTCACGATCGTCGAGAAGTCCGGCTCGCTGCGCGGCGGCGGCTACCCGATCGACGTCCGGGGCACCGCGCTGGACGTCGTCGGCCGGATGGGCCTCTCCCCCGCCTTACGGGCCGCCCACGTCGACACCCGCCGGATCACGTTCCTCGAGCCGGACGGCAGCATCCTGACCTCGCTGAACCCGGCGACGCTGACCGGCGACACCGAGCACGACCTGGAAATCCGCCGCGGCGACCTGACCGCGGCGATCTTCGGCACGATCCGCGACGACGTCGAGCTGATCTTCGACGACTCGATCGCCACCCTCGACGAGAGCGACACCGGCGTCGACGTCGTGTTCGCCGGCGGTTCCCGGCGCACGTTCGACCTGGTCGTCGGCGCCGACGGCCTGCACTCGCAGACCCGGGCGCTGATCCTCGGGCCGGAAGCGCCCTACCACCGCTACCTCGGCTACGCGTTCGCCGGCTTCGGGGCGCCCAACCACCTCGGGCTCTCCCACGAGGGCGTGATGTGGAACGTCCCGGGCCGGACCGCAGCGCTCTACGCGGTCGGCGACCGTCCCGAGCGCGTGCACGCGTTCCTCAACATCAGCCTGGCGGAGCCGCCGCTCGACGCCCATCGCAACCCGGCTGAGCAGCGCAAACTGGTCGCCTCGATCTTCGGGGACGACCACGAGTGGGAGATCCCCCGGCTCCTGGCCACGATGCAGGAGGCCGACGACATCTTCTTCGACGTCGTCAGCCAGATCCATCTGCCGCGCTGGTCGTCCGGGCGGGTCGCGCTGGTCGGCGACGCGGCCTACGCGCCGTCGTTCCTGACCGGCCAGGGCACCAGCCTGGCGCTGGTCGGCGCGTACCTGCTGGCCGGCGCACTGGCCACGCACGACGACCACGCGGCCGCGTTCGAGGCCTACGAGCAGAGCGCCCGCGGGTTCGTCCAGCTCAACCAGGCGCTGGTCAGCGAGGGCGAGGCGACGATGTTCCCGTCGACGCCCGAGGCGCTGGCCCGGCGCAACGACCTGCTCCGCGGGCTCACCGAGATCCCGAGTGACGCCGAGGCCGCCCACTCCGCACTGGTCCTCCCGGCTTTCGAGTAGAACTGGTTCCCGCGGCGCGGCTTCGCTGCTAGGTTTCGCCCTCGTGCGGAAACTGATCGTTGTCCTGCACCACACTGATATCGGCACTCCCCTTTCGGCCGGTTCCTTCCTGTCCGCGCTCGCCGCCGTCGGGGCGACGGCCGTCCAGATCAACCTCGACGACACCGACGTGGCGCCCGCGCTGCGTTTCGGGCCGGGTGCGCCGATCACCGGGCTGGTCTCGGTCTGGACCGAGGGCGACGTGACGAGCGCGGCCGCCGTCGTCGGCCAGGTCGCCGGCGAGCCCGAGCCGCACGCGTACCGGGTCACCGAGCGGGTGCGCCTCGACCCCGAGCCGGTGCCCGACGGCGCCCGCGCCGACGTGCTGTCCCAGATCGCGCTGCTCCGTCGTCCCGGCTCGATGAGCCGGGACGACTACCTGCACTACTGGCTGGTGCGGCACACCCCGATCGCGATCCGGACGCAGGGCACGGTCTGCTACGTCCAGAACGTGGTCGAGGAGGCGCTGACGCCGTCGTCGCCGGACGTCGCCGCGATCGTCGAGGAGCACTTCCCGATGGCCGCGCTGACCGATCCGCACGCGTTCTACGGCAGCCGGGGTGACGAGGCCGAACTCCGTCGCCGCCAGCGCGAATTGATGACCAGCGTGTCCCGGTTCGGTGCGGACAAAGACCTCGATCTGGTGCCCACCAGCCGCTATCTCTGGCGACTCGGAACGCTGTCCGTCAGTTAATTAAAGGAAACATATGTAACAACAGCCCGACCAGACCGTCACTTCAACAGAGGTGTAGCTCGTGAGACACATCCGCGGCCGGCGACGGCCCGCGTTGGCCGGTCTGACGCTGGCCCTGGCCGGCGCCCTCGTGCTCTCCGCCTGCGGGCCGTCCGAGACCAACGGCGCCCGCGACGCCGCCAAGGGTTACGACCCCGACGCCAAGGTGACGATCACCTGGTGGACCGGGCAGCAGACCCCCGAGATGGAGAAGACGGCCGAGAGCCTGGCCGACGAGTACCAGCGTCTGCACAAGAACGTCACGATCAAGACGTCCGCTGGCGCCCAGGTCACCGACGACCTGCTGCCCAAACTGACCAGTGCGTTCGGCAACGGCTCGTACCCGGACGTCTCGTACGCGTTCGGCAGCTGGGCCGGTCAGCTGGCCGCGACCGGCAAGACGCAGGACCTGGCCGACTTCGTCCGCGACCCGGAGTTCGACTGGCAGGACTTCCCGTCCGCCGCGCAGGAGACCGCGACCGTCAACGGCGTCGTGATCGGTATTCCGGCGCTGGTCGACAACATCGGGCTGATCTACAACAAGAAGCTGTTCACGCAGGCCGGGGTGGCGCCTCCGACCAAGCGGTGGAGCTGGGAGCAGTTCCGCAACGCGGCCAAGAAGCTCACCGACACCCAGAAGGGCGTGTACGGCACCGCGTACTCGGTGTCCGGGAGCGAAGACACCACCTGGCACCTGTGGCCGCTGCTGTGGCAGCACGGCGGGCTGATCCTCGACGGCAAGAAGCCCGCGTTCAACAACCAGGCCGGTGTCGACGCGCTGGAGACGCTGCGCCAGATCGCGGTCGACGACAAGTCGATGTACCTCGATCAGACCGACGAGAAGTACCCGCAGTTGTTCGCGAGCGGCAAGATCGCGATGATGATGTCGGGTCCGTGGGAGCTGCTCGGGCTGAGCGACAAGGGCATCGACTACGGCGTCACCCAGCTGCCCGGCTACAACGGTGACCACCAGACGGTCTCCGGCCCCGACCTGTGGGTGCTGTTCAACCACGAGGACAAGAATCGCGCGGGCGCGTCCCGCGAGTTCATCCGGTGGCTGACCAGCAAGGACGTCGACGCGAAGTTCAACCTCGCGATCGGCAACCTGCCGCTGCGCGGTGTCGAGCAGACCACGATGCAGTTCGCCGCCTACACCCAGGAGTACCCGGGCGGCCGGGAGTTCTTCAACAACCTGGCGAACGCCCGCCAGGCCCGCCCGACCGTCCCCGGCTACGCGGAGATGTCGAAGCAGGTCGGCGCCGCGATCGCCAAGGTGCTCAAGGGTCAGGCCCAACCGAAGCAGGCCCTCGATCAGGCCGCGGCCAAGTCCGCCCCGGCACTCGAGGGTTCGTGATTCACGGGCTCGTCAGAGCGTCCAGATAGGCAGTGAACGCCGGAACGACGGCGGCGGAGTACCGGCCGATGGCCTCCCGGAGGCCGGGGCCGGGCCAGTCCGCCGGCATCAGACCCTGCGGGAGCCTCGGTTCCCGCAGGGTCTCCACCAGGATCGGCATCAGCGTGTCGGCGTAGGCGCGGAGCGCGGCCTGCGGATCCGCAGGCGTCTGCGCTCCGGCCGCGGCCAACCGGCGCTGGTGGACGCGATAGTCGCGGGCGAGCCCGGGCAGGTCCCAGGCGACGGACGCCGCCGCGGCCGCGTCCCCGACGCTCAGCGCGAGCCGCGCGGGCCAGACCCGGGCCTCGTCCGGCCGGTCGGCGAGCACGCCGTCGAGGCGGGTGCCCAGGTCGGACATCGAGATCAGGACGCCGGGCTGCAGGACGCCGTAGCCGGCGAGCACGGCCGCCCGGCGGAGCGCGTCGCGGAACGGCCGGTGCTCCTCGGGGACCTGGTAGAGCACGGCCGCGAACGATCCCGTCCACGGGGCGGGCTCGCTCGGCGACCGGATCCGGTCGAATCCGCGGGCGAGATCACCGGCCAGCCGGTACTCGACCGTGCGGCCGTGCCGTTCGGCGGCCAATTGTCCCGCCCGGGCCAGGCGGGACAGCAACGCGCGGGCCGCGTCGTCCGAGACCCCCAGATCTCCGAGCAGCCGCCGCAGCGCGACGCCGGGCAGCGCCGCGCGACCGGTCAGGCCGAACAGGAACGGGACGAGCCCGGCCGACCGCCCTCGCGTGATAACGTCGCTCACGGTCGTAGCGTATCGCGTCACATGTTGGGGGTAGACGTGTCGGACCAGAAGCCGCCGAGCAGCCAGTCGGTCGTGCAGTCGTGGGTGATCCCGCTCGTCGCCAACATCGCGTTACCGACCGCGACCTACTTCGTGCTCACCGGGGCCGGTCTGGCCGACGTCCCGGCCCTGCTGCTGTCCGGCGTCTGGCCGGCGGCCGAGCTGGCCTGGACCGTGCACCGCCAGCGTCACGTCGACGAGTTCAGCGTGTTCGTGTTGCTCGGGCTGGTGGCCGGTATCGCCACCACGGTGTTCTCCGGGGACGCGCGGGCGGTGTTCCTCAAGGACTCGATCACGACCGGCGTGATCGGGCTGGTGTTCCTGGCCACGCTGATCGCCGGCAAGCCGCTGTGTTTCTACTTCGGGCGCCGGTTCGCCACCGACGGGTCCAAGGCCCAGCGCGACTGGTGGGACGGCCTCTGGAGGCACCCGAACTTCCGGAGCCTCCAGCGTCGGCTGACCGCGGTCTGGGGCGCCGGCCTGGTCGGCGAGGCGGTGGTGAGGGCGGTGCTCACCTGGCGCCTGGGCACCGGCTCGATGGTCGTCGTCAACAACGTCGTGCCCTACGTCGTCATCGCCGGGCTGATCACGCTGAGCGTCACCGCCGGACGCCGGGCGCAGGCCGGCGCCCAGCGGCGCGGGTTGAGCGGGGCGCTCCCGCCGACGGCGGCCGCCGCGCCCGAGCAGGCCTAAGCCAGCTTCGGGACCGCGGTCGCGAACAGGTCGCTGATCGCGCGGCGGTCGGTGATGTCGTGCGCGTAGACGTACGCGACCGTGAAGCCGAGGTCGCGCATCGTCTCCGCGCTGCGGACGACGTCCTCGGCCGTGCTGCTCGGGTCGATCGGGAAGATCGTGGTCTTCTCGATCGCCTCGTAGTCGCGTCCGACGTCGTCGCAGTGCCGCCGCAGCACGTCGAGCTTGTGGGTGACCGTCTCGGCGTCGCCGCCGATGTTGCACGCGTCGGCGTACTGGGCGACCAGGCGCAGCGTGCGCTTCTCGCCGCCGCCACCGATCATGATCGGCGGGCGGGCCTGCAGGTTCTGCGGTGAGTTGAGGGTCCGGCCGAGCTGGTAGTGCGTGCCCTGGTAGGGCTCTTCGGAGTCCGACCACATCTGCAGGCAGATCTGCAGTGCCTCCTCGAGGCGCTCGAACCGCTCGGCGACCGACGGGAACGCGAACCCGAGCCCCCGCGACTCGTCCTCGTTCCAGGCCGCGCCGACGCCCAGGCCGGCGCGGCCGCCGGTGAGGACGTCCAGCGTCGAGATCTGCTTGGCCAGCAGCGCGGGCTCGCGGTAGATGACGCCGGTGACCAGCGTCTGCAGCTGCGCCTTCTCGGTGTGCGCGGCGAGGAAGCCGAGCGTCGTGTAGGCCTCGAGCATCTCGTGCTCGACCGGGCCGACCCCCTGGATCTGCCAGAAGTGGTCCATCACGGTGATCCGGGTGACACCAGCCGCCTCGGCCTCGCGGACGTGGTCGGCCAGGGCCTTGCGGAGCTGCGTGGGACCGCCGTCCCAGGTGAAGTCGGCGATGTGCAGGCCGAGTTCCATGACTGGTCGTCTCCTCGATGCGGGATGGGTGTCGAGGACGACGCTAGGGGTTGGAGCGCGCTCTAAGTCAATGCGCGGCGGCCGGCCCGGGGCCGCCGGCTGCGGTCGCGCGACCGCGGCCGGCGGCGGACCGTCAATCCAGCGACCGGTTCCGCACCACGGACGCGTACCAGCGGGCGCTGTCCTTCGGGGTCCGTTCCAGCGTCTCGTAGTCGACCCGGACGATGCCGAACCGCTTCGAGTACCCGTACGACCACTCGAAGTTGTCGAGCAGCGACCAGAGGAAGTAGCCCCGCACGTCGACGCCCTTCTCGCGGACGTTGAGCACCGCCCGCAGGTGCCGCCGCACGTAGTCGGTGCGCTCGGCGTCGTGGATGCGGCCGTCCTCGGTGACGACGTCCGGGAACGCGGCGCCGTTCTCGGTGACCATCATCGGCTGATCCGGGTACCGGCGGCCCAGCTCGACCAGCAGGTCCTCCAGCCCCTGCGGATCGATGTTCCAGCCCATGTCGGTGTGCGGCGGATCGGTCGGCAGGAACTCGACGTCGTCGGCGCCCGGCCAGGCGGTGGCCGACGAGGCCCCGTGGCCGTCGGCCCGCTGCCGCTCACCGACGCCGTCCCAGAGCGCGACCCGGCTGGTGCTGTAGTAGTTCACCCCGAGGACGTCGATCGGCTGGCGGATGAGCTCCAGGTCGCCGTCCTGCACGAACGACCAGTCGGTGATGGCCCGCGTCACCTCGAGCGACTCGGCCGGGTACGCACCCTCCAGCATCGGGCCGAGGAACACGCCGTTGGCCAGCGCGTCCACCGTCGCCCTGGCCGCCTCTCCGGTGGGACCCACCGGGCGGAACACGTGCAGGTTGAGCGTCACCGAGAACTGCGCGTCGGGCCGGACGACCTGGTGGAGCTCGCGGAGCGCGAGCCCGTGGGCGAGGTTGAGGTGGTGGACCGCCTGCAGCGCGGCGAGCGGTTCGGTGCGGCCGGGAGCATGGACGCCGGAGCTGTAGCCGAGGTAGGCCGAGCACCACGGCTCGTTGAGCGTGGTCCAGGTGTGGACACGGTCGCCCAGGGCCTCGCCGGCCACGCGGGCGTAGGCGGCGAACGCCTCGGCGGTGGCCCGGTTGGTCCAGCCGCCCTCGTCTTCCAGTGCCTGCGGGAGGTCCCAGTGGTAGAGCGTGGCGACCGGCCGGATGCCCCGGTCGAGCAGGCCGTCGACCAGGCGGGAGTAGAACGCGAGACCGGCCGGGTTCACCTCCCCGCGGCCGGTGGGGACGATCCGGGGCCAGGCGATCGAGAACCGGTACGCCTCCAGGCCCAGGTCCACCATCAGGTCGAGGTCGGCGTCGAGGCGGTGGTAGTGGTCGTCGGCGACGTCGCCGGTGTCGCCGTCGAGGACCTTGCCGGGGGTGTGGCTGAAAGTGTCCCAGATAGACGGTCCGCGGCCGTCCTCGTGGACGGCGCCTTCGATCTGGTACGACGCGGTGGCGGAGCCGAACACGAACTCAGCGGGGAACTGCATTGGTCCTCCCGTGGTGAGAGCGCTTTCGCTGATAGCGCTTTCACAGCATCCCACGAGGAGTGAGAACGCGAGCGAGTGGGAACCGAACCGCCGTGACCCGAACTCGAGAACTGCCGATCCAGGAGCACACCGGGCCGAGCCCCCGGAAACTCGTGAACGTCGACATCCTCGTCCGCGACCAGAACGGCCGGATCCTGCTGGTCGGCAAACCGGACTGGGCGCTGCCCGGCGGCGTCGCCGGGGACGGCGAATCACCCCGCGCGGCCGCCCGGCGTCTGTTGCACGACCTCCTCGGACTCGACCTGGCCCCGAACCGGTTGCTCGTGGTCGACCACGTGAGCGGGCCGGACCGGCTCGACCTCGTCTTCGACGGCGGGACGGTCCGGGCCGAGGAACTGCCCCGGGCCGCGTTCTGCGACCCCAGCGAGGCGGGCGAACGTCTGCCCGAGACGGTGCGGCCGAGGCTGGCGGCCGCGTGCGAGGGGTTGCGGTTCCAGGTTTCCCGCTATCTGGAGGACGGCGAGACGCTGGGGTAGTCCGGCGTCAGTCCGGGTCGATCGGGGCGGCGCCGAACACCGTGAAGCTGACCACCCAGTACGTGACGTAGAGGGCCAGCAGCAGCACGCCGTGCCAGCGGCGCAAGCGGCCGGTCGAGAGGAAGTAGGCCGAGATCCCGGTCATGACGACGAGCACCGGCAGATGCCAGGCCAGCACGTTGTTCTCGACGTCGATCCGGCCGCCGGTGATCAGGATGATGCCGAGCTTCGCGGTGACGCCGAACACCACGCTGCCGATGACGTTGCCGATCCCGATCTCCGGTGCGCCCCGCCGGTTGGGCTCGACGGTGAGGAAGAGGTCTTCGAGCGACAGCACGAGCGTGGCGATCGTCGCGCCGAACAGCGTCCCCTGGATCTCGAACCCGTCGAGGATGCCGCTGATGCCCTCGCTGGTGATCGCGGCTCCGGCGACGAGGCCGATCAGCGCGAGCACGGCGAGCGCGAGGCCTCCCCACCGCGGCAGCGGCCGGGTCTTCGAGAACGGCATCATCACGGTGAACGGAGGCTCGTCACCCGCACGCCCTCCCCCCGGCCCGCCCGCGGCCGGCACCCCGCCGCCCGGCGCCGCCGGGCCGGGGGCGCCGTCCGCTCCCCCGCCCGCACCGATTCGTTCCAGGATCTCCGCGTTGCGGAACACCGGTGTCGCGCTCCGGAGCTCGTTCGCGGCCACGTAGGCGAGGAACGCTCCGAACAGCAGCAGCAGGACCACCCCGTCGGCCGGGGTCAGCGGCGCGGCCAGCACGAACGGGATCATCATCAGCGGCGACACCGCGAACAGCACGAGGTAGCTGCGCGGAATGCTGATCCGGGTCGGGCAGACGATCGCGGCCAGCGCGAGCACGATTCCGGTCATCGAGATCGCGGTCCCGAACACCGTGCCCAGCGCGACCCCGCCCAGGTCCTCGACGTTCAGCGCGACCCCGAGCGCCACGTCGTCGAACTCGATGCCGGTGAACAGGATCGCCAGCAGAAACACCGACACGTGCAGCCCGGCCGCCGCACCGACCAGGTACACGATCAGTTTCTCGGCGCTGTAGACCAGCAGTCCCGCACCGATCGCGAAGAGCAGGATCGACGTCATGACCGGGCCCGGTGGGGGCGGGGCACCAGCGGCAGATCCACCGAGGTGTTCGCCGCCGCCACGGCGTCGGTCACCAGCGCGTGGTCGGGCGAGAGGTGACAGACCGGGTCGGTCCGGGCCGCGTCGCCGGTGAGCTGGAACGCCTGGCACCGGCAGCCGCCGAAATCGACCTCGCGCCGGTCGCACGACACGCACGGCTCCGGCATCCATCCGGTGCCCCGGAACGCGTTCATCACCGGCGAATCGGCCCAGAGGGACGCCAGGGACGACGACCGCACCGACGCTCTCGGCAACGGCAACGACTGCGCCGCCGGGCACGGCAGCACGTCGCCGTTGGGCGTCACGGTCAGCTGCCGCGACGCCCAGCCGCCCATGCAGGGCTTCGGGTACCGGCTGTAGTAGTCCGGCACGACGTAGAGCACGTCCAGGTCGTACGACGCCGCCCGCACGACCTGTTCGGCCGCCTCCAGCTGCGCGCGCGACGGCAGCAGCGCGTCCCGGTTCTGCCAGGCCCACCCGTAGTACTGGGTATTCGCCAGCTCGACCCGGTCGGCCCCGGCCTCGGCCGCGAACTCCAGCAGTTCGGCGACCCGGTCGATGTTCCGCTTGTGCAGCACGATGTTGACGGTCAGCGGCCAGCCCAGTTCCTTGACCACCCGCATCGCGTCGACTTTGCGCTGGAACGACGGGATACCGGCGATCCGGTCGGACAGCGACGGCTGGTCGGCCTGAATGCTGATCTGGACGTGGTCGAGCCCGGCGTCCCGCAGCCGTTGAGCCGTCACCCGCGACAGCCCCACCGCGCTCGTCACCAGATTCGTGTAAAGGCCGAGAGACGACGCGGCACCGACCAGCGCCGCCAGGTCTCGCCGCAGCAGCGGCTCTCCACCGGACAGATGGCACTGCAGCACGCCGAGGTCGCGCGCCTCGCGGAACACCCGCTGCCACTCCTCGGTGGACAGCTCGTCGGTGTAGTCGGCCATGTTCAGCGGGTTCGAGCAGTACGCGCACGACAGTGGGCACCGGTACGTGAGTTCGGCGAGCAGGCCGAACGGAGGCTCAGCCATCGGCCAGCTCCACGCACCGCCGCGCCACCAGCCCGGCCAGGAACCGCGGGACCTCACCCTCCGGCACGGTCCGGAACTCCCGGGCCAGCGACTCCTCGATCTCGGCCACCGTGCGCTGCCCGTCGCACCGCTCCAGGATCGCCGCACCGGTGTCGTTCAGCACCACGACGGTCTCCGGCAGCAACAGGATCGGCCGCTGCCGGGTGGAGTCGAACGACAACCGGACGTGCCGCGCCAACCGTGGCCTGCTCATCCCGGATAGGCCTTGTCGATCGCGTCCATCTGACTCCACAGCACGTCGCACTTGAACGACAGCGCGTCGACCGCGGCCGCCTGGGACTCGGCCGAGAGGCAGTGCGTGGTGACGATCTCGAGCGCGTGCTCGCAGTCCCGCGGCGCCTGGTGCAGCCGGTTGCGGAAGTAGGTCAGCCCGGCCGGGTCGATCCAGGTGTAGTGCCGCTCGAACGCGGCCAGCCGCTCGGCCATCAGGTCGGGCGCGAACAGTTCGGTCAGCGACGAGGCCACCGCCTCCACCCAGGGCTTGGTCCGGGTGAACGTCACGTACGCGTCGACCGCGAAACGCACGCCCGGCACCAGGTGGCGATGGTCGAGGATCTCCTCCCGGCGCAGTCCGGCGGCCTCGCCGAGACGCAGCCAGGCCTCGATCCCGCTGCCGTCGGCCCCTCCGCCGTCGTGGTCGAGGATGCGCCGGATCCAGCGCCGCCGGACGTCCACGTCCGGGCAGTTGGAGAGGATCGCCGCGTCCTTGCGCGGGATGTTCTCCTGGTAGTAGAAGCGGTTGGCGACCCACCCGCGGATCTGCTCGCGCGTGCATCGTCCCTCGTTCATGCGGACGTGGAACGGGTGGGCGTCGTGGTAGCGGCGCGAGTGGCCCCGCAACAATTCGACGAAGTCGCTCTGCAGAGCCGCGGTCACAACTCCACCTCGAGACCGTCCATGGCTACCTCCAGGCCGCACGCTTCGACGGCCCGCCGCTCGGGCGAGTCGTCGAGCAGGATCGGGTTGGTGTTGTTGATGTGGACGTAGAGCACCCGGCCGGCCCCGAGCGACGACAGCGGGCCGAGGCTGTCTTCGATGGCCAGGTGCCCCATCGAGAACGCCGTCCGGGCGCCCATCTCGTCGTCGCGGTAGAACGAACCGTCGAACAGCAGCACGTCACAGGGGTCGATCGCCGGGAGCGTCTGCGCGCCCGGCACGTAGACGAGCGTCCCGCCGGTGTTCGTGTCGGTGATCCGGTAGCCGACGACCCGGCCGGCGTCCACGCCTACCCCGAAGCGGTCCTTCTTGGTCGTCGGCACGTCGAAGGCCTGGCAGGTCAGGCCCGGGGCCAGCGGGAACGGCACGTCGAGATCGACCGGCCGCCACTCGATCCGGCAGTACCGGGCCAGCAACGGCAACAGCCCCGACCCGTCGTGGAGCGTCCGGTAGACCGCCGCGGTGGCGTACAGCTCGAGGACGTCCGCCTCGCGGAGCAGCAGCAACCCGGCGCTGTGGTCCAGCTCGGCGTCGGTGAGGAGCACCGCGGAGAGCGGAAGGGCGTCGACCTGGACGCGGACGTCCGGCGAGGCGTTGAACAGGAACCACTGACGACGGTCGGCGCTGACCGCGAGCGAGGACTGGGTACGCGAGTGCCCGGCTCCGGAACGGACGGCCGTGCAGACGCGGCAGTGACAGTTCCACTGCGGCGATCCGCCGCCGGCGGCCGAGCCGAGCACCCGCGCCCACACGTCAGGGCTCCAGAGTTCCCATGTACATCGTCACCTCGGGGGCGACGGCGACCTCGACGAACTCAGGGGTCTCCCATTCCTTCATGATTGTTCCTCCTCTCTCGGACCTCGGGCCGGTCAGGCCTCGGGCAGGGCGAAGACGATCAGGGCGCTGCCGTGTCCGGCGCCGAGCATGCCGGGCAGGAACCCCTCGGCCCAGCCGCCCCAGCCGACCGGGACGGCCACGTACTGGCGTCCGTTCACCGCGTAGGTGATCGGGCTGCTGTGGTGACCGCTGCCGCACTGGAACTGCCAGAGCTGCTCGCCGGTGCGGGCGTCGAGGGCGTTGAACTCCCCCGACGGCTCCCCGGCGAACACCAGGTCACCGCCGGTGGCCAGCGTCGACGCGCACATCGGCAGCTCGTTGCGCCAGCGCCACTTCTCCTCGCCGTCGGCGTCGAACGCGCTGACGTAGCCGACCGCTTCCTCGATGTCGACCTGCACGCCCGCACCCCAGTACGGGATGCTCTCCTTGAATTCGCGGCGCCGCCGGGTGGCGGTGGCCCCGACGTCCTGCACCGGAACGTAGAACCAGCCGGTGCGGGGGCTGTAGGACGCGTGCGTCCACTCCTTGGCGCCGGCCGGGCCCGGGTAGAAGTGCACCGGAACGCCCTCTTCGTCGGGGTAGACCTTCGCCAGGACCTGGCCCTCGCGGGTGATCGTGCCCCAGGTGATCCGATCGACGAACGGCGTGATCGAGACCCGCTCGCCGTTCGTCCGGTCGAGGACGAAGAAGTACCCGTTCTTGTCGAAGTGGCCGAGCAGCTTGCGCCCGTCCCGCTCGAACAGGATGCACTCGGAGATGCTGTCGTAGTCCCACACGTCGTGCGGAGTGCACTGGTAGTGCCAGCGGATGTCGCCGGAGTCCACGTCGATCGCGACGATGCTGTCGGTGTACAGGTTGTCGCCCTCGCGGACGCCGCCGTCGAAGTCGGGCGCCGGGTTGCCGGTGCCCCAGTACATCAGGTTCGTGTCCGGGTCGAACGTGCCGACCAGCCACGGGTTGCCGCCGCCGCGGGCCCAGGCCTCGCCGTCGGCCGGCCAGGTCTCGGAGCCGGGCTCGCCCGGCTTCGGGACCAGGTAGGACCGCCAGCGGTGCTCGCCGGTCTCGAAGTCGAACGCGTCGAGGTGACCCCGGACGCCGAACTCGCCGCCGGCGCTACCGACGACGACCATGTCCTTGATGATGATCGGCGCGCTGGTGGCGCTCTCCCCGGCCCGGACGTCGCCCTTGACCTTGTCCCACACCTTCTTGCCGGTGGTGGCGTCGAGCGCGATCAGGTGCGCGTTCGCGGTGACGAAGAAGACCTTGTTCCTGGCCACCGCGACTCCGCGGTTGACGTTCCCGCAGCACAGCGAGACGTCGAACGGGATTGCGTGCTTGTAGCGCCAGATCTCCTTGCCGGTCACCGCGTCCAGGGCCCAGACCCAGCCGTCCCAGCCGGACAGGAACATGATCCCGTCGACGACGATCGGGGTGGCCTCGAACGAGTACGTCGACGCACCGGCGATGATGCCGCTGGACCCGGCCTGGAAGACCCAGGCGGGCAGCAGGCGCTTGACGTTCTCGGTGTTGATCTGGTCGAGCGGGCTGTAGCGCTGTCCGTCGTGGGCGCCGTAGTAGGTGAGCCAGTTCTCCGGCTCGGAACGGGCGTCCAGGATGCGCTCGTAGGTGACGTTCTCGGTGACCGGCGGGGCGACCTCGCCGCCCGCGACCTTGCCGGAGAGACGGCCCTGGTCGACGGCCTCGCCCGCGTCCACGTATTCGACGGTCATGAGTTCCTCCTCACGGGCGGGGCTGGGTGGGCCGGTCGAGTCGGGCTTCCGGTGGGACGTCGCCGAGCACGACGATCGTCCCGGTCAGCCCGCGGCCCTCGTCGTTACCGGTGGGCGAGCTGTACCAGTAGTAACCCGGCCCGTCGAGGTTGAGGAGTGCACGGCCCTTGGAATGATTGACCAGCCAGATGAATTTGCGGTCGCCATTACTCGGCAGCAGAGCGCAGTGCGTGTTCAGGTCGTCATTGATGAGCGTCAGTTCGAGGTCGCCCCCGTGGGGCAGAACCAGAATCGACGGATCCCAGCAGATCTCGTCCGGCTGGATCCGGACCGTCGCTTCCATCGTGCCGTCCGGCCGCTCGGTGGCCTGACCGATGTTTCCGGTGTTCAGAACCTTGCCGAGGGCAGCTTTGTTCTGGCCGTCCAACCCGAGTTTGTCGAGCAGTAAGTCTCGGTCCTGCGCGGTCGCCATCGACCTCATCCTCTCGTCGGAATTCTCCCTGCCTATTTCCGGCCATGCGAAATAGCCCTGTGAAAAGGGCGGATCCGATCAGCTATTACGCCGGACTTTACGCTGACGAAATACGTCCAACAAGGACGACCGCAAATCGTCGCCCGCACTACCGTTCGCCCGCGGACAGCGACCGTTCAGACCGGGTTCGCCACCACCGGCACGTCGTAGCGGCCGAGGTTCATCACCTTGTCCCAGGCCGCGACGAAGTCACGCACGAACATCTCCGAGGCGTCGTCCGCGGCGTAGACCTCGGCGATCGCCCGCAGTTCGGCGTCGGCGCCGAAGACCAGATCGACCCGGGTCGCGGTCCACCGGAGCTCGCCGGTGGACCGCTCGCGGCCCTCGAACGTCTCGGGGCCGTGGTGCGTCCACTCGATCCCCGGGTCGAGCAGGTTCACGAAGAAGTCGTTCGTCAGTACGCCGGGCGTCGCGGTCAGTGCGCCGCCGACGCCGAGCGCGCGCAGACCGCCGACCAGCACCGTCATCTCCGCAGCGGTGAGCGTCAGCAAGCTCGCCCGGTCGACGAGCAGGTGTTCCGACGGGCGCTTCGCGTGCGGCCCGCGGTAGTTGCGGAACCCGTCGGCCAGCGGTTCGAGCGCGGCGAACGACTGCCGGTCGGTCCACTCCGGCGTCGCATCGGTCCGGCCCGGGGTGAACGGCACCTCGACGGTGCCCCCGGCGGCCTGCTCGACGGCGGCACAGCCGCCGAGCACGATCGCGTCCGCGACCGAGATCCCCGGCAGGCCTTCCAGTACGCCGAGGACCTGCGCCAACGACTCCGGGTCGTTGACCTCCCAGCTCCGTTGCGGTTCCAGCCGGACGCGTGCCCCGTTGGCGCCGCCGCGCTTGTCGCTGCGGCGGAACGTGGACGCCGACGCCCAAGCGGCCCCGACCAGCTGGGCGACCGTGAGCCCGGAGCCGAGGATGCGCCGTTTGAGCGCCGGAACGTCGACCGGCTCGCCGGACGGAGCCGGCACCGGGTCCTGCCAGAGCAGGGTCTCCCGGGGCACGAGTGGCCCGAGGTAACGCTGGACCGGGCCCAGGTCTTGGTGCGTGAGCTTGAACCAGGCCCGGGCGAACGCGTCGGCGAGCTGATCGGGGTGCTCGCGGAACCGCCGTGCGATCGGCGCGTAGCCGGGGTCGTAGCGGAGCGCGAGATCGGTGGTCAGGAACGTCGGCGCGTGCCGCTTCGACGGGTCGTGCGCATCCGGCACGGTGCCGGCGCCCCCGCCGTCCCGGGGAACCCACTGCCACAACCCGGCCGGGCTCAGCGCGACGTCCCACTCGTAGCCGAACAGCGTCTCGAGGTAGGTGTTGTCCCAGGTCGTGGGCGTCGGTGTCCAGGTGCCGTCGAGACCGCTGGTGATCGTGTCGCCGGCGTTGCCGGTGCCGTGGCTGTTCCGCCAGCCCAGCCCCTGGTGCCCGACGTCGGCCGCGGCCGGCTCCGGGCCGAGGTGACGCTCGGGGTCGGCGGCGCCGTGGGTCTTGCCGAACGTGTGGCCACCCGCGATCAGCGCGACGGTCTCCTCGTCGTTCATGCCCATGCGCCGGAACGTCGCGCGGATGTCCCGGGCGGACGCGTACTGGTCCGGGACCGTGTTCGGGCCCTCCGGGTTGACGTAGATCAGGCCCAGCTGATCGGCGGCCAGCGGTTCGTCGAGGGTGCGGACGCCGGTGTGCCGTTCGTCGCCGAGCCAGGCGCTCTCCGGTCCCCAGTAGACGTCGTCGGGCTCGAACGCGTCGGTGCGTCCGCCGCCGAAGCCGAACGTGGTGAAGCCCATCGTCTCCAGCGCGCGGTTCCCGGCGAAGACCATCAGGTCGGCCCAGGAGATGCGGCGCCCGTACTTCTTCTTCACCGGCCACAGCAGCCGCCGGGCCTTGTCGAGGTTGCGGTTGTCGGGCCAGCTGTCGACCGGCGCGAACCGCTGCAGGCCCTGGGCGGCGCCGCCCCGGCCGTCGGAGACCCGGTAGGTGCCGGCGCAGTGCCACACCATCCGGAGCACGAGCGGTCCGTAGTGGCCGAAGTCGGCCGGCCACCAGTCCTGCGAGGTCGTGAGCACCGCGTCGACGTCGGCGGCCAGTTCGCCGAGGTCGAGCGTCGAAAAGGCCGCGGCGTAGTCGACGCCCCGGAGCGGGTCGGATCGGCCGAGGACACGGAGGTTGAGCCGATCCGGCCACCGGCCGGTGCCCGCGGTCCGCCGTTCGAGCGAAGCCGAGTACGGACGTTCCACCGAGGCGTAGTAATCGGCCGAGGTGGGGGCGGGCAGGCCGAGGCCTCCGCCCCCGGGCTGGTTGTCGGGCACGGGGCTCCCTTCCGACGCTCAGATCTCCAGTGCGCGTCGCACCGCCGGGGCGTTCCGACGCGAAACGGGCACCATGCCGTCCACGCCGTCGTCCATGACCAGGAAAAGCTCGCCACCCCGGCGACGCTCGACCTCGCGCACGCGGCCCAGGTTGACCACGTATTGCCGGTGCACGCGGAGGAAGCCCACCCCCGACAGCTCGTCGGCCAGGTTGTCGAGGCTCGACGAGGCCGCGCGCAGGCGGCCCTGGTCGGTCGAGAGCCAGACGTCGTTGCCCTCCGACTCGGCGAACGCGACCTCGGTCAGCCGCAGCAGCACGGTCCGGTTCTCCCGGACCGCGACCACCCGGCGCGATCGGGGTGCGGCCTGGGGCGGTGGCGGCCTCTCGTCCACCGAGGGAGGAAGCGGAGCCTCGTCCGAGGCGCTGAACGAGACCAGCGTGCCGATCAGCTGGCCCGACAGGAACACCGGGCGGAGCGTGATCGGGGTCGGTTCGTCGGCGAGGTAGGTGAAGATCTGGGTCGAGCCGACCCAGTCGGGATTGCGGGCCGCCTGGCGGCTCGCGTAGCGGGCGGCGCCGATCAGACCCGGCAGGCCGGGGGTCCAGCGGACGGTGGGGTCGAGGGCCGGGACCGCCGCCGGCACTCCCATCAGGACGCTCGCGGTCTCGTCCGCGATCACCACCTTGCCGGCGGTGTCCATCGCGGCGAGCGGCGCGGGTGAACCGGCCCGGGCCAGGGTGTAGGCGGCGACGAGTTCCGACCCGCTGTTGCGGGCCCGTCGTTTGAGCAGGCACTGGGTCTTGGTGGCCGCGTTGGCCAGCCAGCTTCCGGCCAGCGGCGGGGGCTGGCTACGCCAGCAGGAGATGTTGAGGACGGCGATCGGCTCCCTGCTGACGACGTCGCGCACGGCGACGCCGGCGCAGACCCAGCCGTGGAAGGCCTCGCACCAGTGCTCGGCACCCCGGACCAGCACCGGGCCGTGCGCCTCGAGCGCCATCCCCATGCCGTTGGTGCCCGCGGCGGACTCCGACCAGCAGAACCACGGGGCCAGGTTGGCCGACTCGGCCCGGGCGACCGTGGCCGCGTCGCCCCAGGAGGACAGGATGCGGCCGGTGGCATCGGTGATCGTGACCACGCCGCCGAGGGCGCTGACGTCGTGCGCCAGCGTGGCCGCGCGGAAGCCCAGTTCGGCGAACACGACGTCGTGCTCCGGCGTGTGGTCGATCTCGGTGACCGCGATCGGCGCCTCGGTGAGGTGCGGATCGACGCGGTACCGCTCCCGGCAGCGGTGCCAGGAAATCGCCACTTCGGGCCGGACGCCCGACACGTGGTCGTCGCCTTGGATGAATCGTTCCCACGCCGCGTAAACGGCATTCGTTGTGGTGGATTCCCGCCGATGTCCGTACTTCATGGTGGAGAACCGCCCTTGGTCCATCCCCAACTTCGTTACGGCCGGTCTCGGCTCTGTTACAGACCAGCGTCCCCACTCTAGGTACCCCTCGTGCGGCTTCGCTACCTTTCGTTCCGCCTGTCGAGAGTGGAATCGTGGGGATAACGGCCGTCAGTCGAGACCGTGACGCAGAGCGTGCAGGCCGGCGGCGACCATCGGGCCGACGAGTTCGGCCGCCTCGACGAAACCGTCGCCGATCATCGCGCCGGCCCGGCCGCGGGCGGCCACACCAGCCGCGATAACCGCGAGCTTGAATGACGCGAAACTGAGATACCAGGCGAAATCGTCGACCGGCCGGCCCGTGCGTTCGGCGTACCGCTGCACCAGCTCGCGACGGCGCGGGAACCCGTCGAGCACGGTGACGGCGGTCGCCCGGCCGGCTCCCGCCCACCGGTCGCCGGTCGGGGTTTCCTGCCAGTAGATCGCCAGCATGCCGAGGTCGGTCAGCGGATCGCCGAGCGTCGACATCTCCCAGTCGAGCACGGCGGCGATGCGGCCGGGCCGGTCGGGGTCGAGGATCAGGTTGCCGAGGCGGTAGTCGCCGTGGACGATCGGGCCGGTCCCGGCCCGGGGCCGGTGCTCGGCGAGCTGCCGGGCCAGCGCGTCGAGGTCGTCGGTGGCCGGGTCGTCGGGCAGGCGGGTGGCGGCCCACTGCTTGGTCCAGCGGCGGAGCTGACGGTCGAGGTAGCCGTCCGGGCGTCCGTACTCGCCCAGTCCGACCGCGGCCGGATCGACGCCGTGCAGGTCGGCGAGGACGTCGATCACCGCGGTGCCGATCACCCGCTTCTCCTCGGGCCGGTCGGCGTACCCGGCCGGGAGCGTGTCGGTGACGACGTGGCCCGGCACCCGGTCCATGACGTAGAACGGGGCGCCCAGAACGGCCTCGTCGGCGCAGAACAGGCGGGTGCGCGGGACCGGCACCGGCGAGCGGCCCTCGCCCAGGCGGCTGATCACCGTGTACTCGCGGGCCATGTCGTGCGCGGTCGGCAGCACCGTGGACATCGGCGGCCGGCGCAGGATGACGTCGCCCGCGGCTGACGTGACCAGGAACGTCAGGTTCGACCGGCCGCCGGCGATGAGCGTGATCTCGCAGTCGCGCCAGGCCGGGTCGCCGAGCTCGCTCGCGAGATAGCTGCTGACGACGGCGACCGGTGCGGCGGCGGCCTGGGTCATCGCGTCAGGTTATCGGAGGTTCGGATCTTTGCCACCCGGTCGCCGCTGGATCCCCTCGCCGCTCCGGGGTGGCCCTCGGTCCATCGGCAGGACGCTTCGGGGCGGCCCGCCGTCCACCGGTAGACCGCTTCAGGACGGCCCGCCGTCCACCGGACGGACGCTTCAGGACGGCCCGCCGTCCACCGGACGGACGCTTCAGGACGGCCCGCCGTCCACCGGCAGGACGCTTCAGGACGGCCCGCCGTCCACCGGCATTGCGACCGGCACCGGTCGGCCGTCGGGGCCGACTACCCATCCTGCGGTCGGCAGATCCGGCCATGGCGGGCCTGGGAACGGGCCCATCGCGCACCAGTGCGACTCGACCGTGGACAGGAATTGGCGCCAGCTGCGCCACCATCGGTTGGCTGCCATGCCGCCGCTCCTGTCTGCGACGCCCCGCGAGGGAGCTGGGTTTTCAGGGTATCAACTATTCCTATCGTGAAAGTGTGGTTTGGGGTTGGGCCTGCGGGGTCCGGACGGCAACGAGCCGCAGCCGCGGCTCTCTGGCCGCCCGCAGTGCAGCCCGACCCGGGCCGACTCCGACGCGACCAACCACGACCGCGGCCTCCGGGCGCCCGGAGGCCGCCCCCGGACCTGCGCCGACTCGACCGGCCACGGCTGCGGTCCTTGGTCGCCCGGCCGCCCGACTTGGACCGACGCCGAGCCGAGCGGCCGTGGACGCGCCGCGGTCGCCCGGACCTGGCCCGACGTCGGCCCGGCTGTCCGCAGCACCGCGACCTGGTCAGTGCAGTCGGCAGCACCGCGACCTGGTCAGTGCAGTCGGTGCGGTCGGTGCGGTCGGTGCGGTCGGTGCGGTCGGTGCGGTCGGTGCGCAGCACGTCGATCGCGAGGTCGGGACGCGAGGCTGCGAACCCCGCGGTCACCGGCGTTACGCGCCGGCGGTGGCAGGAACCCGGCGGTGAACGCCTTTGTTCTGCCGCAGCCACCGCCAGCGTCCGGCCGCCTGCGCGGACAGCAGGGACGCGTCCGCCGGAGCCGCTGGCCAGCCGGACGGTCGGGCCGCCCGTGGCCGCCGATCTAGGCGTCCGCGCGTCGATGGCGCTCGCCGCCGGCACCGCCGGCACCGCCGCCCGGCCCCCGGCAGGGCAGGGCCCACGCACGGACGGGGCGGCCCAGAGCAGGGCGGGTTGGGCCAGGGGATGCCGGTGCTGGCCAGGGCGCCCAGGCAGGGCAGGGCAGGGCAGGGCAGGAGCAAGGCCGGCGGGGCCGGAGCAGGCCGAGCCGAGCCGGACGGGGCAGGCCGAACCGGGGCGAGCCGAGCCGAGCCGGACGGGGCCGGGCCGGGGCAGGCCGGGCCGGGGCAGGGCAGGCCGAGCCGGGACAGGCCGAGCCGACCGGAGCAGGCTGGGGCGGACCAGACCGGGGCCAAGCCGGGGCCGGGCAGGGCGCGGAACGGGCAGGGCCGGGCGCGGAACGGGGCGGGCGGGGCCAGGAACGGGGCGGGGGCTTGGCGTTGGCGGCAGGCCGGGCGGGCGCTGGCCGGGGCCCGGGCCGGTCGGCGTCGACCCGATCCGAGCGCGGCGAGCCGCGACAGCACGGTGGTTGCCTAGCGCTGCGCGTTCAGCCGAGCGGCCTGACGGGTCAGGTGATCACGTTCCGCCAGGTTGGGCGCCTTCCGGGCCGCTTCGGCGTACAGCCTCGCCGCCGCCACCAGGTCGCCGTCCCGCTCGCGCAGATGGGCCTCCACGGCCGTGAATCGCGGCACCGTGGCGTCCACGTCCGACAACGCGGCCAGACCGGCACGCGCTCCGTCGGCTTCACCGACCGCGACCGCGCGGTTGAGGCGGACGACCGGACTGGGGGTCAGACGGCAGAGCTCGTCGTACCACTCGACGATCTGCACCCAGTCGGTCTCCCCCGCGGTGGGCGCGTCCGCGTGCAGCGCGGCGATCGCGGCCTGGGCCTGGAACTCCCCCAGCCGATCGCGGGCCAGCGCGGCCTGGAGGATCTCGACCCCCTCGGCGATCAGCCCGGTGTCCCAGCGCTGCCGGTCCTGGTCCGCCAGCGGAACCAGCGAGCCGCCGGGCCCGGTCCGGGCCGCGCGCCGGGCGTGGTGCAGCAGCATCAGCGCGAGCAGCCCGGCGACCTCGGGATGGTCCACCGCCCGCCGCAGGACCCGGGTGAGCCGGATCGCCTCGGCGGCCAGATCCAGCTCCCCCGAGTAGCCCTCGTTGAACACCAGGTACAGCACGCGGAGCACGGTCGCGACGTCGCCGGGCCGGTCGAACCGTACGCCGGAGACCGTGCGCTTGGCCCGGCTGATCCGCTGGGCCATCGTCGCCTCGGGCACCAGGTAGGCCTGCGCGATCTGGCGGGTGGTCAGGCCGCCGACGGCCCGGAGCGTCAGCGCCACGGCCGACGACGGGGTCAGCGACGGGTGGGCGCACAGGAAGTACAGCTGGAGCGTGTCGTCGGTGTTCGGGGCCGCGGGTGGCTCCTCGGGCGGCGACTCCCGCCGTCGGCGGGCCGCGTCCGAGCGGGCCGCGTCGAGGAACTTCCGCCAGGCGACGGTCACCAGCCAGCCCTTGGGATCGCGCGGCGATTCCGACGGCCAGACCCGGACGGCCTCGACCAAGGCCTCCTGCACGGCGTCCTCGGCCGCCGCGAAGTCGGCTCCGCGGCGGACGAGGACGGCCAGGACGCTCGGCGTGAGCTCCCGCAGTAGTGCTTCGTTCATTCGGTGATGGTCGACGGCGCGCCGTAGTACGGGCGCAGTTCGAGCCACTCGTGGATCGGCTCGCCGTCCTTGCCCGGCGCGGCCGACAGCTCCCCGGCCAGCTCGAGCGCCCGCTGGTAGCTGTCGACGTCGATCACGTAGAACCCGGCGATGAGGTCCTTCGTCTCCGCGAACGGCCCGTCGGTGACCGGCGGGCGGCCCTCGCCGTCGTACCGGACGAACGTTCCTTCCGGGGACAGCACGCCCACGTCGACGAACTCGCCCGACGCCTCGGCCCGGGCCTCCCAGTCCTTCATGAACTGCACGTGGGCGGTGACCTCCTCCGGCGTCCACTGATCCATCGGGACGTCGTTGACCGGGGCCGGGCCGCCGCGGTAGTGCTTGAGCAGCAGGTATTTCGCCATCGTGGTTCCTCCCAATTCGGTGTCGTTCTGCCCGGGGACGGAGCCACCTACGGATTCTCGACAGGGTCAGGCCAGGCAGGTCAAAGGCGCACCCCCGTTGTACTCCCGCATGTCGGCGAGCGCGGACCCGAAGTCCATCGCGGCGCCCCGCTCGGCGCCACCGAGCTCGGCGTAGGCCCGGTGCAGGTTGCCGACGAGACGCTCCTGGTCGGTGAGCGCGGCGAACCGGCCGAGGTCCACCGATCGGGCGACCTCCAGCGGCGGCGTGCCGTCCCGCACCCCCAGTACCGCCAGGTCGAGCACGAACCGCAGGTAGGCGAGCACGTCGTCGATCACCTCGGGGCCGCAGACCGGTCCGTGACCGGGGACGATCGTCTCCGCGCCGAGCGACTTCAGCGCGGTCACCGCGTCGACGGCACCGGCCACCGACCCGGCCACCAGGAACGGCGTGCCTCCGTTGAACAACAGGTCACCGGCGAAGAGCACCCGCCGTTCGGGGATCCAGACGATGCTGTCGTTCGTCGAGTGCGCGGGGGTGCCGACGTGCCGCACCTCGCACCTGAGGTCGTCCACCCAGAGGTCGACGCCGGTCGTGTAGGTGAGGAACGGCGGCGCGACCGGCAGGTCACCCCAGTCGACGTCGGTCCAGGTGCCGGTGCGGATCAGCGCGCTGGTGCCGGGCTTGCCCTCGGCCAGGATCTCCTCCCGGCACCGCTCGTGCGCGACGATCGTCGCGTCGGCGAAGAGCCCGTTGCCGTGGGTGTGGTCGCCGTGGTGGTGGGTGTTGACGAGGGTCTGCACCGGGGCCGGCGTCACCTGCGCGATCGCGTCCACCAGCGCGCGTGTCCTGGCCTCGGTGGCGCAGGCGTCGATCGCGGCGGCCCGGGACCGGCCGACCAGGAAGCCGGTGTTGTTGATCCACCAGGTCCCGTCCGGCTGGACGTAGGCGAAGACGCCGTCGCTGACCTCCTGGACGATCGGCGGCGCGGGCGTGGTGATGTCGTGGACGGTAGCGCTCATTCGGTGAAGCCCTCCAGCTCGGCGATCCGGCGGAACACCTCGCGGGTGTCCTCCCGCTCCCGGCCCGGATCGAGTTCGTAGTAGACCGCGAGCACGTTCTGGGCGATCCGGCCGTGCTCGTCGAGGCTCGCGAACCGGCCCAGGTCGATGTCACGCACGGCGTCCTCGGGCGAGAGCCCGCGGTCGAAGCGTTGTTTCGCCTCGTCCTGTACCCAGGTGAGGTAGTCGCGCACCTGGTGGATGCCCTCGGTGCCGACGACCGGGCCGTGACCGGGAACCACGAACTCCGGCTCCAGCCCGAGCATCCGGTCGCACGCGGCGACCCAGTTCGAGATCGGCCCGGCCCAGCTGATCGGCGTCCCCCCGATGAACAGCAGGTCGCCCGCGTACAGGACGCGTTCGCCGGGCACGAACACCACGCTGTCACCCGCGGTGTGGGCCGGGCCGAGGTTGAGCAGCCGCACCTCGGTGCCGCCGACGTCGAGCGTGAGCTCGTCGTCGAACGAACGGGTGGCCGGGGTCGGGGTGATGTTCGAGAAGTCGAACGGGGCGAAGATGTGGCCGGCGAAACGCCCCAGCGCGCCCTCGCCGGCGATCAGGCTCCGGATGAGTTCGGGCCCGTTGGCCAGCATCTCCCGGGTGGTCGGGGCCGACGCGATGATCGACGCGTCGGCCACCAGTTCGTTGCCGAACCAGTGGTCGCCGTTGGCGTGGGTGTTGACCACGGTCCGGATCGGATGGTCGCCGGTGACCGGCGTCAGGCCGTCGAGCATCTCGCGGGTCATCGCGAGGTCGAACAGCGTGTCGACGAGGAGCGACTCGCCCGCACCGGTGATCAGGCCGGCGTTGCTCCAGCCCCAGGTCCCGTCGGGAACCAGCCAGGCGTGGCAGTGCTCGGTGAGCGGGTGCAGCCCGCGGGTGTACTCCATCAGGCCGCGACCTCGGTCCGGGTCGTCACCGCGGACGCGACCGACGCGCTCGACGGGTTGCGTCCGGCCAGTCCGACCAGGGCGAAGACGAAGCTGATCACGGCCAGGAAGTACCAGCCGGTGTTGAAGCTGGTGTGCGGCACCAGGTGGCCGAAGATGATCGGGATGAAGAAGCCACCGACCGCGGCCAGCGTCAGCATCAGCCCGGTGGCCGTCCCGACGTACTCGTGCCGGATCCGGCTCACCCGGGTCGGCACCGCCGACCAGGCCGCGAACCCGAAGATCAGGAAGAACCCGATCCCGATCCCGAGCACCCAGAGCACGCCGGTGGGCACCACCGGGATCAGCGCCAGCAGCACCGCGCACGCGATCAGCGACCCGACGACGAACGCCCGGATGTTGCGCGACCGGTCGGCCCAGTACCCGCCGACGATGCTCCCGGGAATGCCGGCCAGCGCGATCATCGCCGAGAGCAGCCCGCCCTTCGACGCGTCGAACCCCCGCTCGAGGATCGCGTACTCGGTGAACAGCTGCGACGTCGTGAAGTAGGCACCGTACGCGCCGAGCAGCGCGATCCCGTAGATCCACAGGTCCCGGCTGGCCACCGAGGCGGTCAGCGCGTCCCGCTCGAACCGGGTCCCGTGCAGCGCCGGGGCGTCGGCCGGGGTCCGGAACCAGATCAGCGTCGCCGCCGCCACCAGCAGCTCGAACACGCCGGCGAGCAGCAGCGACGTGTGCCAGCTGGTCGCCCGCTGCAGGTAGATCCAGACGTAGAGCGCGAACGCCGCCCCGGCGCTGAACGCCGCTCCGCCGGAGATGCCCAGCGCGAGCGTCACCTGCGTGTCGTGGAACCAGACGATGACCGCGGCGAATGCCACCGCGATGAAGATCGAGCCACCGATGCCGGATAGCAGCCGGAACCAGGCCAGCGCGGTGTAGGACTGGGACAGGCCGGAGGCCACCCCGGCGACACCCTGCAGCGCGAGCCCGATGACGAGCGTCCGCTTCATGCCGATCGCGGTGGCGAGCATGCCGCCGGGGATGTGGGCTACGCCGTAGCCGACCAGGAACAGCGAGATCAGGAAGCTGAGCGACCCGAGGCCGACGTGGAACTCCGCGCCGATCAGCGGGAACGCGGCGGCGACGTCGAACCAGTTCAGGGTCAGGGCGATGAACCCGGCGCTGAGCAGCGCGAGCATCGCCCAGGGGGTGGATCTGGACATGGCTGTCCTCCGGTGCGGGGGGTGACGGGGGTCAGAGACTCCGGGCGCGCAGCTCGGCCTTGCGGACCTTGCCGACGCTCGTGCGCGGGAGAGCGTCGACGAACTTCACGACGCTGGGAACTTTGAACGGGCTGAGGCGCTCACGGCACCAGGTGAGGAGCTCCTCCGGTGCGACCGACGCGCCCGGGCGGAGCGTGACGACGAGCAGGATCGCCTCGTCGCGCACCGGATCGGGGATGCCGACCGCGGCGCTGTCGGCCACGGCCGGGTGCTCCCCGGCGACACGTTCGACCTCGCCGGCCGAGACGTTCTCGCCGCCGCGCTTGATCATGTCCTTCGCGCGGTCGACGAAGTAGAGGAAGCCGTCGGCGTCCCGGCGCGCGAGGTCGGCGGTGCGCAGGCCTTCCGGGGTGAACGTGGCCGCGGTGGCGTCGGGGTCGTTCCAGTAGCCGGCCGCGACCGGCGAACCGGTGACCCACATCTCGCCGTCGGGCCCGAGGTCGATCGTCACTCCGGGCAGCGCGCGACCGATGCTGTCCCACCGCCGGGTGTCGTCGTCCGGGTTCATCGTCGGTGGCAGCACGGTCTCGGTCATCCCGTACAGCTGCACGAGCCGGGTCCCGAACCGGGATTCGAACGTTTTCGCGTCCCCGTCGGCGATGTTCTGGGCGAACAGCACCGTCCGCACCGAGTTCGCCGCGTCGTCGGGGTCGGTGGCCGCGGCCAGGATCATCCGCACCGGGGCAGCGAACAGACTCGCGACGGTCGCGCCCAGCTCGCGCGCCTGCCGCCCCCAGTTCGACGCCGAGAACCGCGGCGCCAGCGCGATCGAACCACCACTGACCAGCGCGGACATCGCGCAGTAGTACTGCGCGTTGGCGTGGAACAGCGGCAGGACGACCAGCCACCGGTCGGCGGCGGTGAGCCCCAGGTGGGTGGCGACGGCGGTTCCGACCGCGACGTAGTTCGCGTCGGTGACCATCACGCCCTTGGCCCGGCTGGTCGTGCCCGACGTGTACAGGATCGCGGCGACGTCGCCGGGTTCCACGTCCGCACCGGTCGGCGCGTGCAGGGCGTCCACCTCGGACGGAGACCGGAGCGAGACCGCGGGGGTGCTGTCGGAGAGGACGTGGGCGAGCTCGTCGGCACTCGACTGCGGGCCGGTGGGCACGAGGATCGTGCCGGACAGCGCGGTGGCGAACCAGACGTCGAAAAACTGGCGGCAGTTGCCCAGCTGGACGTGCACCCGGTCGCCGGGCCGCGCCCCCGCCTCCCGGAGGCCGCCCGCGACGCGGCGGCTCCGGCCGAGCTGCTCGGCGTAGGTGATCGTCTCCCCGCCGTCGAGCACCGCGAACACCCGCATCGCGTCGGCCGCGTTGCGCCGCAGCAAATCCCCCACGGTCAGACGGGCGTCACCCCGCTCAGTCATGAGCGGCCGCGCGGGGTGAACCGGAGTAGCTGGGGACTCCGGCGCCCGCCGGCACGATCTGCTTCGCGCCGACCGGGTTGCGCAGCACACCGAGCCCCTCGGCCTCGAGCTCCACCACGTCACCCGGCCGGATCCATCGATCCAGCTCCAGCCCGCAGCCGCCCCCGACCGTGCCCAGGGCCAGGAACTCCCCCGGGTACACGGTCTCGTCCAGCGACGCCCAGGCCAGCACCTCGGCGAACGAGAACTGCCGGTTCTTCGTGCTCCCGGACGCCCAGACCTCGCCGTTGACGCGGGCGGTCATCCGCACCGCCCACTCGTCGACCTCGTCCATCGTCAGGACGCACGGCCCCATCGCGGTGCAGAAGTCCTTGCCCTTGGACGGGCCGATCGTGAGGCTCATCTCGTAGAACTGGATGTCCCGGGCGCTGACGTCGTTGAAGATCGTGACGCCGGCGATCTTCCCGGCGGCCTCGGCCGGCGTCAGGTCGCGCCCGCCGCCGGAGGTGAAGAACCCGAGCTCGAGCTCGAAGTCGAGCTGGTCGGTGTACGAGGGCCAGAGCAGCGGCTCGTCCGGACCGATGATCGTCTCGACGTTGCACTTGTAGCAGATCGGCATCGCCGCGAACGCCGGCGGCACGGCCAGGCCGGAGCCGGCCGCGTGCTCGGTGTAGGTCAGGTAGTCCCGGATCCGCCGCGGCCTGGGCACCGGCGCGAGCAGCCGCACGTCGCCGATCGGGTGCACCCCGCCGAGCGCGTCGCCGCGGGCCGCGTACCCGCGCGCCACCTCGACCGCGGCTCCGGCCGTCTGCCGGCCGGTCGCGCCGGACTCGAAGAACGCCACCATCTCGGTGGCCACCTCGGGCGCCCGCGCGGCCGCGGTCGTGCCGTTCCGCCGCTCCTGGTCGGCCCGGAGCACCACCGCCGGCTCGATCACGTGGTCGTCGTCCCACACCCCGAACCGCGGTGCACCGGCTCCGACGGAAAAGGTCACCAGCTTCATCGCCAGCCTCCAATGGACTTCAGTCCGAACTTGGACTCGAATCCAAACTGGCTGTAAGGTAGGCCACAGGACACGCGTCGTCAAGAGTCGGGAAAGACGGTGATGTACTTGGGAGCTGTGTCCTCCGAACTCGCCACGCAGGCCCTGCCGGGAACCCCGCCGGCACCCGACCGCCGGACCCGCGGCCGGGTCCGGCGCCGCGACGCGGTGTACGCCGCCGCGATCGGGCTGTTCGTCGAGCGCGGCTACGACAACACGACGATGGACGAGATCGCCGAGCGCGCGGACGTCGCCCGCGCCACCGTGTTCAACCACTTCCAGCGCAAAGCGGCCTTCCTCGACGAGTGGTCGTCCCGGCGCCGCGACCGGGCGCTCGGTGCCGTCCGGGCCGAGGAGCACCACGCGCTCCGGGAGGTCCTGCAGCGGTACATGGTCGAGCTGGGCAACCTGAGCTCCGCGACCCGGCCCGAGACGGTCGCGCTGATGGGCGCCGCCGTCCACAACACCAACGTCCTGGGCGACCCGCCGCTCGCGCACGAGATCGCCAAGCTGCTGACCGACTCCGGCGAGCTCGCCGAGTCCGTCGACCCCGAGCTGGCCGGCCTGCTGCTGGCCACCGGCTACTTCGCGACGCTCACCCGCTGGATCGACACCGACCCCCCGTTCGACCTCACCGAGCAGTTGCTCCGCATGCTCGACCTCGTCCTGACCGGGGTCCTGCCGGCCTAGCGCACAGCCGCGGGACGCCCTCGTGGTCCGGCGTCAGAGGTCGGGGCGGGCCGAATGCAGGTAGAAAGAAGTGTGCATCCGAACTCCGTGGCCGCCGAGCTCGCCGGGCCGTCCGCCCGATCGGGGATCGAGCCGTTCCACGTCATGGACATCTGGGCCGCCGCGGCCGAGCGGCAGCGCACCCACGGTGACCTGATCAACCTGTCGGCGGGCCAGCCCTCCACCCGCGCTCCCGCCGCCGTGCGGGCCGCCGCCGCCGCGGCGCTGGATACCGAGGTCCTCGGCTACACGGTCGCGCTCGGCATCCCGGAGCTGCGGTCCGGCATCGTCGAGCACTACCGGCGCACCTACGACGTTTCCCTGGGAATCGACGACGTCGTCGTCACCACGGCCGGCTCCGGCGGTTTCCTGCTCGCGTTCCTGGCCGTGTTCGACGCCGGCGACCGGGTCGCGATGGCCCGCCCGGGCTACCCCTGCTACCGCAACATCCTCACCGCGCTGGGCTGCGAGGTCGTCGAGCTGCCGACGGGGCCGGAGACCCGGTTCCAGCCCACCGTCGCGATGATCGAGGCGCTCGACGCGCCGATCCAGGGCCTGATCGTCGCCAGCCCGGCCAACCCCACCGGTACGGTCATCGACCCGGCCGAGCTGGCCGCGCTCGCCGTCCTCTGCGAGGAGCGCGGGATCCGGCTGGTCAGCGACGAGATCTACCACGGCCTCAGCTACCCGGGGGCACCCGCGACGGCCTGTGCCCGGGAGACGTCCCGCCAGGCGATCGTCGTCAACTCGTTCTCGAAGTACTTCTCGATGACCGGCTGGCGCCTCGGCTGGCTGGTGGTGCCCGAGGGGCTGCGCCGCGCGGTCGACCGGCTGACCGGCAACCTGACGATCTGCCCTCCCGCACTCGGTCAGTACGCGGCCGTCGCCGCGTTCACGCCCGAGTCGTACGCCGAGGCGGATTCCCACGTGGAGCGCTACGCGGTCAACCGGGCGCTGCTGCTCGACGGCCTCCCGCGGCTGGGAATCGACCGGCTCGCGCCGGCCGACGGCGCGTTCTACGTGTATGCCGACGTCGGGCACCTGACCGACGACTCGATGGCGCTGACGTACGAGTTGCTGGCCGAGACCGGCGTGGCGATCGCCCCGGGGGTGGACTTCGATCCGGTCGACGGGCACCGGTACGTCCGGCTCTCGTTCGCGGGCGCCACCGAGCCGATCGAGGAGGCGCTGGCCAGGCTCCGGCCGTTCGTCGCGAAGCGGTCCTAGGGCAGGCGGACCGCGCCGGCGTCGGCGAGGCCGGTCACCTCGGCGGCGTCCAGGCCGAGCCAGTCGCCGAGCACGTCCCGGGTGTCGGCTCCCACGGCCGGGGCGGGCCCGGGCGTCGGTGGCGTCCACCCGGACGGACGGCCGACCGGCAGCGGCACCGGGTACGTGCCCAGCGCCGGATCGTCGACCTCGGTGAACAGCCCGCTGGCGGCCAGCAGCCCGTCCTCCGACCGGGTCATCTCCTCGATCGTGCGGTAGTCGCCCCAGAGGATGTTCGCGCCGTCGAGCGCCTCCACCACGGACGCGTGCGTCCGCTGCTCGAACCACGGCCGCAGCAGCGCCGAGATCACGTCCCGGTACCGGTAGCGGGCCTCCTCGGCTGCGAAGTCGACGCCGATCGCCTTCTCCATCGCGGCCAGCACGTCCTCGGTGCCGGTCAGCCGGATCAGGTTGTTCCAGTGCCGGTTCGTCAGCGCGACGACCATCACCCGCCGGACGTCGGCGGTGGCGAAGTCGCACCCGTAGCTGCCGTAGAGGTAGTTGCCCTCGCGCAGGCGCTGCGACCCGTTCACGACCACGTCCGCGACGAACCCGAGGTGCGCCATCGTCGCCACCGCCACGTCGGCCAGGTTGATCTCGACGAACTGCGGCGCGCCCGTCTCCCGGCGCATCCGCTCGGCCGAGACGACCGAGAGCGCGGCGTGCGCCCCGGTGATCAGGTCCCAGGCCGGCAGCACGTGGTTGACCGGCACGCTGGCGTCCACCGGGCCGGTGACCCAGGGCAGTCCGACCTCGCAGTTGACCGTGTAGTCCACCGCCGGACGCCCGTCCGCGCGCCCGCCGATCTGGATCTGGATCAGGTCGGGCCGGACCTGGCGCAACTGCTCGTGGCGCAGCCAGGACTGCCCGACCGCGTTCGTGACCAGGATCCCGTGGCCCTCACCCGGCACCGCGAGCAGCCGCCGGACGACGTCCCGGCCGGCCTCGCCGCGCAGGTCCACCTCGATCGACCGCTTGCCCCGGTTGAGCCCGGCCCAGTACAGGCTGCGCCCGCCGGGCGCCAGCGGCAGCCGCCGGGTGTCGGTGGCCCCGCCGATCGGGTCGACCCGGACGACGTCCGCGCCGAGCTGGGCCAGCGTCATGCACGCCGACGGCCCGGCCACGTACGTGCACAGGTCGACGACGTGCAGTCCGCTCAGGGGCAGCATCAGACCTTCTCGAAGATCGCGGCGAGGCCCTGGCCGCCGCCGATGCACATCGTCTCGAGCCCGTAGCGGGCGTCGCGGCGCACCATCTCGCGGCTCAGCGTCGCCAGGATGCGCCCGCCGGTCGCGCCCACCGGGTGCCCGAGCGAGATGCCCGACCCGTGCACGTTCGTCCGGTCGAAGTCTCCCGGTGTGAAGCCCCATTCCCGGGTGCACGCGAGCACCTGCGCGGCGAACGCCTCGTTGACCTCGATCAGGTCCATGTCCTTGAGCGCGAGACCGGCCAGGCTCAGCGCCTTCGCCGTCGCCGGGACCGGCCCGATTCCCATCGTCTTCGGCGGCACGCCGGCGACACCCCAGGACACCAGCCGGACGAGCGGCCGCAGCCCGTACTCGGCGGCCTTCTCGGGCGAGGTCACGATGCAGATCGCGGCCCCGTCGTTCTGCCCCGACGCGTTGCCGGCCGTCACGGTCGCGTCGGGATCGTCCTTCCCGAGGACCGGCCGCAGCGTCGCCAGCTTCTCGATCGAGGAGTCCGGCCGGATGTGCTCGTCGGCGTCGACGACCACCTCGGCCTTCCGGCCGCGCACGGTCACCGGCACGATCTCCTCGGAGAACACTCCGGACGCCGCGGCCGCGGCCGCCCGCTGGTGGCTGCGCACCGCGTACTCGTCCTGCTCCGCCCGCGGGATCGAGTACTCGCGCCGCAGGTTCTCGGCCGTCTCGAGCATGCCGCCGGGCACCGGGAAGTTCTGCCCGCCCGCGGTGACCCGCCCGGCCGACAGTGCGTCACGCAGCAGCACGCCCGGGCTGCCACCCTTGACGCCCCAGCGCATCCCGGTCGAGTAGAACGGCGCGTTCGACATCGACTCGGCGCCGCCCGCCAGCACGACGTCACCGGCCCCGGCCTGCACCTGCATCGCCGCGTAGAGCACGGCCTGCAGGCCCGACCCGCAGCGCCGGTCGATCTGCAGCCCGGACGCCGTGACCGGCAACCCCGCGTCGAGCGCCGCGACCCGGCCGATCGCGGGTGCGTCCATCGTCGGGTAGCAGTGGCCGAGCAGGACGTCGTCCACCGCCTCCGGCGGCAGGCCGGTCCGGTCGATCAGCGCACGGATCACGGTCGCGGCCAGCTCGTGCGGCGGGACGTCACGCAGGGCGCCTCCGAACCCGCCCACCGGTGTCCGCAACGGCTCGCAGATCACGGCCTCAGGCATCTGGTCGCTCCCCTTGATCGCCCGGAACATGCGTCGATTCGATCACGCGCCGGGCCGGCGCCGGTCGGGAACCGCCCGGTGAGATAGCGCACCGTCGCCGGCGGCGGCCGCTCCCCCCCGGCCCGGGCAGCGCGATCCGGCCACCGGCCGGAGTTCGTCACGGGGGCCCGCGCGAACCGCTAGCGTGCGGTGGCATGACGCCCACGGCGCCGAGGGAGTACTCCGTTCCGCTGCCGACGCACGCGGCCGGGGTCCTGGAGTGGGGACCACCCGACGGTGAGCTGCTGATCGCGCTGCACGGGTTCCCCGACACCGCCTGGACGTGGCGCACGGTCGGCCCGCTGCTCGGCGAGGCGGGGTACCGGGTGGCGGCGCCGTTCCTCCGCGGTTACGCACCGTCCGGCTGCCCGGGCGACTACTCCGTCCGCGCGCTCACGGCCGACGCGATCGCGCTGCACGAACGACTCGGCGGGACGGACACCACCGCGCTGGTCGGCCACGACTGGGGCGCGATCACCGCGACGACGCTGGCCGGTTCGCCCGGCTCGCCGTTCGCCCGGGTCGCGGCGCTGGCCGTGCCTCCCCTCGGCTGGATGCACCCCCGGCGCGGGTCGCTGCGGCCCTGGCTCGGCGCGATGTCGCGGCAGCCGTTCCGGTCCTGGTACATCGGCTACAACCAGGTGCCGGGCCTGGCCGAGCGTCACTTCGAGTGGCTCGTCCGGCGTCTGTGGAGGCGCTGGTCACCGGGGTACGACGCCACCGAGGACATCGAACGTCTGAAGCAGGCCGTGCCCGACCGCGCGCACGCCGAGGCGGTCGTGTCCTACTACCGCCGCGCCCGCGTGCCGTTCGACGAGCCCCGGGTGCCGCTGCTCTACCTGCACGGTGATCGCGACGGCGCGCTCGACCCCGCGTGGTTCCGGGTGGCGCAGCCGCGGATCGGTCCGTCGTCCCGGTCCGCGCTGCTCACCGGCGCCGGTCACTTCCTCCAGCTCGAGCAGCCGGGCCCGGTCGCCCGGCACCTGCTCGACTTCCTCCGGAGTTAGCCCGGACCGGGTCCGGGCCCGGCCGGAATACCACCACTCCGGTGCTGTTCCACCCGACGTGGAACGAACGACCGTGGTGATCATCGGTGCGGGACAGGCCGGGCTCTCGGCGGCCTACCACCTCCGGCGCCGCGGTCTGCCGTTCGTGGTCCTCGACGCGGAGTCCGCGCCCGGTGGGGCGTGGCAGCACCGCTGGGACTCGCTGCGGATGGCGACCGTCAACGGCATCTTCGATCTTCCCGGCTTCCCGAAACCGCCGATCGACCCGGACGAGCCGAGCCGCACCGCGATCCCGCGCTACTTCGCCGCGTTCGAGCGTGAACTGGACCTCCCGATCCGGCGCCCGGTCCGGGTGACCGCGGTCCGCGAAGACGGCGACGACCTCGTGGTCGAGTCGGGCACCGGATCCTGGCGGGCCCGCGCGATCATCAACGCGACCGGTACCTGGACCAATCCGGTGCTTCCCGCCTACCCGGGCCGGGAGACGTTCACCGGCGTCCAGCTCCACACCTCCGGCTACGGCCGGGCCGAGGACTTCGCCGGCCTCCGCGTCGCGGTCGTCGGCGGCGGGATCTCCGCCGTTCAGCAACTCGAGGAGATCAGCCGGTTCGCCACCACGTTCTGGTACACCCGCCGGGAGCCCGTCTTCCGTGACGGCGAGTTCGACCCCGAGGTGGCCGGCCGCGAGACGATCGCCAAGGTCACCGCGGACGCGGCCGCCGGCCGCCCCACCGGCAGCATCGTCTCCTACACCGGCCTGATCTGGACGCCCTACGCGCGGGCGGCCCGCGACCGCGGCGCACTCGCGCGGCGGCCGATGTTCACCGCGATCGAACCCGGCGGCGTGCGGGAGGCCGACGGCACGTTCACCGGCGTCGACGTGATCCTCTGGGCCACCGGTTTCCGGGCCGCGCTGGCCCATCTCGAGCCGCTCGCCCTGCGCGGCGCGCTGGGTGGCGTCCGGATGAAAGGGACCGAGGTGGTGGGCGAGCCCCGCGTGCATCTGATCGGTTTCGGTCCGTCGCAGTCGACGGTCGGCGCGAACCGGGCCGGCCGCGAGGCGGCGGTGGCGCTCTCGAAGTACCTCAGCCGTCCGCGGCTCGCTGCGTGACCTGGTCGGCGGCCCAGCGGTAGTCGGCCTTCCCGGACGGGGACCGGACGATCGCGGGCACCCGGATGATCAGCTTCGGCAGCTTGTAGCGGGCGACGTGGCGGCCGGCCTCGGCGTTCAGCTCGTCGTCGGTCGGGTCGTCCTCCGGGTTCATCTCGACGATCGCCACGACCTCGCTGCCCCAGCGCTCCGACGGGCGGCCGGAGACGATCACGTCGCGGACGGCCGGGTGTGCGAGCATCGCCCGTTCGACCTCCTCGGCGAAGACCTTCTCGCCGCCGGTGTTGATCGTCGCGCTGTCCCGGCCGAGCAGCCGCACCCGGCCGTCCTCGAGCAACGCGGCCCGATCGCCGGGAAGCGACCACCGAACGCCGCCGACCAGCGGGAACGTACGGGCGGTCTTGCCCGGGTCGCCGAGGTAGCCGAGCGGGATCCGGCCGCGCCGGGCCAGCCAGCCCTGGCCCTCTCCCGGCTCCAGGACGCGGGAGAGGTCGTCGTGGACGACCGCGGTCTGCTCGTGCGCGTCGAACACCCCGGCCTCGGTCATCGCGCCGCTCGCCGAGAGCGCGCTCATCTGGACGCCGGTCTCCGAGGCGCCGCCCGCGTCGAGCAGCAGGAGGTCCGGCAGCACGCGCATCAGCCGCTCGCGCATCCCCGGCGAGAGCGGCGCACCGCCGTTGGAGATCACCGCGAGCGTCGAGAGGTCGTACGGCCGGCCGGCGTCGATCGCCCGCTCGATCTCTTCGACGACCGGCAGCACGACCGCGTCACCCAGCACCGGGATCGACGTGATGCGCTCGCCCACGATCAGCCGCAGCGCCTCGGCACCGTCGAGATGCCGGTTGTCGTCGAGCAGCACCACCGTGCCGCCGTTCGTGATCGTGTAGAACGCGCTCCACTGCGCGGCGCCGTGGATGAACGGCGGGATCATCAGCACCCGCTGGCCGCCGGGGTTCGCGGCCGCCGCGGCGGCGATCGCGTCGTAGGACGGCCAGGGGTCGGGCGAGCCGAACGGGGTGCCGCCCATCGCCGCGACGTAGACGTCGTCCTGCCGCCAGAGCACGCCCTTGGGCATGCCGGTCGTGCCGCCGGTGTACAGGATGAGCAAGTCGTCGCCGGAGGGTTCCGGCAGGCCCGAGACCGTGGTCGCGGCCGCCGATTCGTACGCGACCGCGCCTTCGAGCAGGTCGTTGCCGCTGTCGTCGGCGACCTGGATCAGGACCCGTAGGTCGGGCAGCCGGTCGCGGATCGCCTGCAGGCTCGGCGCGAACTCCGCGTGGTAGACGATCGCGCGGGCCCGGGCGTCGGTGAGGAGGTACAGCAGTTCCTCGGCCACGTACCGGTAGTTGACGTTGAACGGCGCCAGCCGGGCCCGGTGCGCCGCGACCATCGCCTCGACGTACTCGGGGCAGTTGCGCAGGTACAGGCCCACGTGGTCCTGGCCGGACTCGTGGCCCCGGAGCGCGGCGCGGTCGCGTTGCGCGCCGAGCCCCGTCGCCACCAGGTACGCGGCCAGGCCGTCGGCCCGATTGTCCATCTCGCGGTAGGTGAGCCGGCGGTCTCGCCGGACCATGGCCTCGGTGTCCGGGATGGACTCGGCCACGGTCCGGAACACCTGCGACAGGGTGAAGCTGGTCACGTGGTCTCCCGAAACGGTGGGGAAACTTCGGCGCAATGCCGTGATCCTAAGTGAACAATGATTCGTCCGGGGCCGGTTCCGGCGTGCGGCCCGGCTCGCCGACGTTCACCGTTCCACCAGCGCGTCGCCGAGCGGGGTCCGCGCGTAGCGGACCTCGTGGACCACCCGGCGGGAGGTGAGCAGGCCCGCGTCACGGAGGACGGCCAGGTGGCCGGAGACCGTCGAGAGGGCCAGGCCGTGCCGGGCCGCCAACGCCGACGTCGAGGCCGGCGCGTGCAGCGCGGTCAGGAGCGCGGCGCGGTTCGCGCCCAGCAGCCGGGCCAGGGCCAGCGCCGGTCGCCCGGCCGGTTCCCAGGCCCGGGCCATGCCCCGGGCCGGGTAGATCAGCGTCGGTTGCCAGCGCGGCGCGAAGCCGCTGATCGTGTCGGGCCACGCGAAGACGCTGGGCAGGAGCAGGAGGCCGCGGCCGGCCAGGTCCTGATCGCCGAGGGCGGTGCTGCCGCCGCGCAGGGCGAGCGTGTCGCCGTCCCAGCTGATGTCGGGGTGCAGGTCGGCGAAGAGCGACTGCAGGCCGCCTTCGGCGAGCCGCCGTGAGCGCTCGGCGATGTCGGCCTCGAGCACGTCCCGCAGCCGCGGCCAGTCCGGGGCGACCAGCACCTCCCAGGCCCGCTCGGTCGCGTCCGCCAGCGCCCGCACGGCCGACACCGGGTCGTCCAGCAAGGCCCGCCGCGCTGTCTCCACCGCCCGCCGCGCGGCCGGACCCGCCGGACGCGAGGCGGCAGCTTTCGGCGGCTCGTGCCGGGTGCTCTCGAAGGACGCACGCATCTCGTCGTGCGCCAACGCCGGGTCGGTGGCTCGCAGGCGGGCGATCTCGTCGGCGAACTCCGCGACCCGGCCCAGCGGCGCGTCCGGCGGCGGACCGAGGAAGTCCGGTGTGTAGCCGCGGACCGGCATCACCAGCGGCAGCGGACCCAGCTCCAGGCCGTCGGCGCGAGCCAGCCAGCTCCGGTGGAACCCGTGACGCGCCGGGCGCAGCAGCGTCCGGACCGCCTCGTGCGTCTCGCACAGCGGCGACACCGCGAACCGGCAGCGCAGCAGGTCTTCACCGGCGAACCGGAACCGCAACGGCACGGATCCTCCCGCGGTGATTCGGCTGTGCCCGGAACACTAGGCCGCGGACACGGCGAAAGGCACGCTCCGCCCATGCGTCCGACCTATCGCACCGTGCTCGCCGTCGGGGAGTTCCGCGTGGTCTTCGCCGCGCACCTGCTCTCGACGCTGGGCACGGTCGTCTGCGAGATCGCGCTGTCCGTGCTCGTCTACCGCCTCACCGGCTCGCCGCTGCTCAGCGCCTTGACGTTCGCGCTCGGCCTGCTGCCCTACGTCGCCGGGGGCACCGTGCTCTCGGCGGTCGCGGACCGGCTGCCGGCCCGGCGCGTGATGGTCGTCTGCGACCTGGCGTGCGCCGGGTGCGCGGCCGGGCTCGTGGTGCCCGGCCTGCCGATCGCCGGGCTGCTGCTCCTGCGCTGCCTGCTGGCCGCGGTCGCACCGGTCTTCGCCGGTACGCGCGCCGCCGCCCTGGCCGACGTGTTCACTCATCCGGACGTCTACCCGCTGGGCAATTCGCTGTTGCGCGTGGTCTCGCAGGGCGCGCAGCTCGGCGGTTTCGCGGCGGGCGGCCTGCTGCTGGCCGTGGTGGAGCCGAGAACCGTGCTCGGCCTGACCGTGCTGACGTTCCTGGTGTCCGCGCTGATCATCGGCGCGGGGACGCGTGCCCGCCCGCCTCGCGCCGATGCGGAGGCCGGGCGGTCGCTCCTCACCGCGTCGCTCGGCGGAGCCCGGCGGCTGGCCGCGCGGCCGCGCGTCCGGGCGTTGCTCCTGCTGGCCTGGGTGCCGCCGATGTTCGTCGTGGTGTCGGAGGCCCTGCTCACGCCGTACGCGTCCTCGCTCGGGGCCGGCCCGGCCGGGCTCGGGCTGCTGATGTGCGGGATGCCGATCGGCGCGATCGGCGGATCACTGCTGGCCGGCACGTTCCTGAGCGCCCGCGCGCGGGTCGCGATCTCGGCCCCCGTCGTACTGCTCGCGACGCTGCCGCCGCTCGGGTACGCCGCCCGGCCGTCCCTGCTCTGGGCCCTGCTGTGCCAGATCGGCATCGGCGGCGGGATCGTCTACACGTTCGGCGTCGACCACTGGTTCCTCGACGCCGTCCCGCCCGTCCTCCGCGGCCGGGCGATGACCCTGCTCACGGCCGGGGCGATGACCTCGCAGGGCCTGGGCATGACCCTGGCCGGCGTCGCGGCCGAGTTCGCCCCGGTCCACCGGGTCATCGCGACCGGCGGCGTCGCCGCGCTCCTCGCCGACGCGCTCGTCCTCCGATACTTCCGGAGGACGAGCGATCCGCATCGGGTGGCCGGCCGAGCGCGCCGCGAACCGCGAACCGACGCCGGTCCTACTCCTTGACGCCGAGGTGCTCCACCGGGGACGTGCGCAGCAGGCGTCCGATCGGGAGAACGGTCGTGGCGAGGGCCAGCACGGCCGCGCCGGCCACCACCGCGGCGCCACCCAGCGGCGGGACGTACGGGACCGGGCTGCCGGTCAGCGCGTTGACGACCGCCACCAGCGTCCCGGCCGCGATCGTGCCGCCGATCACCAGCGCGACCCCGAGCAGGCCGGCCTGCTCGGCGTGCACCATCCGCTTCACCTGCCCGGTCGTCAGCCCGACCAGCCGCAACACCGCGAGCTCCCGCCGCCGGGCCAGCGCGGCCACCACCATGGTGTTCGCGGCGGCCAGCGCCGCGAAGCCCACCAGCACCCCGATCAGCAGCTTGTTCGCCCAGGCGCTCACGGCCAGGTCCCGGGCCAGCCCGGCTCCGAGGTCCTCCCGGGTCACGACCGCGCTCCCCGGGTAGCGAGCGGACACCGCCTCCAGCCCCGGCACGGACGCTCCGCGGACCAGCACCGAGTCGGCCAGACCGGTGGGCGTGTGCCCGGCCACGGTCGCCGACGCCAGCGTCAGGTCCCCGAACCCGAGTCCCCGCTGGTAGATCGCGATCACCTCGAGCTTCGCCGGGGTCCCGTCGGCCAGCGTGATCGACGCGGTGTCCCCGACCTTCCACCCCGACCCGGACGCCCGGAGGTCCGACACCGCCACGGTGTCCTTCCCCAGGCGCGCCAGCGACCCCTCGGTCACCTTCAGGTCGAGCGTCGACCGCACGGTCGCCGGGTCGACGGCCTGCGCCCCCGCCGTCTCCAGCCCGTCGAACACCGGTGCCACCACGGTCGTCTGCCGCACCTCGGTCACGCTCCGGACGCCCGGCAGCCGCCGGATCTCGTCGACCGCGGATTCCGGCAGCCCGGTGGGCGAGACCACGGCCTGCTGGGCGAGCGTCCCGTCCCGGCGCTGCTCGACGGTCGTCCGCTGGAGGTTGTCCTGGAGGAACCAGACCGAGCCGCCGAGCCCGACGGCCAGCACGAGCGCGGTGAGCACGGTCGCGCCGCCCCGGGCGTTCGCCCGCAGGTTCGCCGCGGCCAGGTAGCCGCTCGAGCGCCACAGGCCGTGCAGCACCGGCGCGAGCACCCGGGCGGCGAACGTGTTGATCTCCGGCGCCAGCAGCCCGACACCCAGCACGAGCAGGTAGAGCATCCCGGCCGCGGACGTCACCGCGACCAGTCCGCCCGTGCCGATCGCCGCCGGGGCCGCGGCCACCGCGCCGATCAGGATCACCACCCCGACGATCCGCCGGACCCGGCCACCGCCGGTCGGTTCCACCGCCACCTCACCGAGCGCCTCGGTCGGCCGGATCTTCGCCACCCGCCGGGCCGCCGCCAGCGCCGCGAGCACCGCGACGAGCGAGGTCGCGAGCACCGCGGCCGGGGCCGCCAGCACTCCGGGGAGAATCGGCAGCGAGCCCGGCACGAACCCGCGATCCACCAGCTCACCGTGCACCCACCGGGTCGCGAGGACGCCGAGCGGCAGCCCGATCAGCGCACCGAGGAGGCCGAGCAGCGCCGCCTCGGCCATGATCATCCGGCGGACCTGGGCCGGGGTCGCCGCAATCGCCCGCAGCAGCGCCAGGTCACGCCGCCGGTGCCGCACCGAGAGCCCGACCGTGCCGGCCACCACGAACCCGATCAGCAGCGCGACGTACCCGCCGAACGCGCCGCCGAGCTGCAGCAGCAGGTCCCGGCCGTCGAGGGCGGCGCTCGGCTCGGCCCGCGCCCGGTCGTCGCCGGTGTAGGCGCCGGCGCCGTCCGCCCGGGCCAGGTCGCGGATCGCCGGTAGCGCACCGGACGACGCGCGCACCAGCACGGCGGCCACGCGGCCAGGGCTCGGGTTCAACGCGGCGGCCCGGGCGTCCGAGAAGTACAGCGTGGCGGGTGTCGCGTCCGAATGAAAAAGACCGGTGACCGTGAAGCGGTGCACCGTACCGCCGACCAGGACGTCGACCGGCGCGCCGGACGCGAGCCCGAGGCGGGTGTCGGCGACGACCTGGTCGTCGGACGCGGGTGCGGAGCCGGACGGCGGGGAATGGCCGAAGGCCGCGCTGCTCCAGCCGTGCCCGGCGGCCGGGACCGAGCCGACGGTCACCGGGATCGAGACGTCCGCCACGACGCTCCCGACGCCCGGCACCTGGCGGATCCGGTCGGCCAGACCGGCCGGAACGGTGCCGCCGGGTAAGCGGACGCGGCTGGTCTCGGTGTCGCCGTCGAACGTCTTGCTCGTGCGGACGACCTCCGGCCGGGCGACGACGACGTCGGCCCCGGTGTAACGCTGGGGTTCGGGATGGAAGCGCAGGCCGGACTCGACGAGCGTACCCATCGCCATCAGGATCGCGACGCCGGTGACCAGCGCGACCAGCGTGGCCACCGCGCTCCCCCAGCGGTACCGGAGCATGCGGACCGCGATCATGCCCGTGCTCCCTGCGAGACCCGGCTGCGGCCCAGGCCGGCGAGCACCTCGGCGATGCGGGTGGCGCCGGGCTGCGGGAGGTCGAGCACCAGGCGGCCGTCGGCGAGCACCAGCACGCGGTCGGCGTAGGAGGCGGCAACCGGATCGTGGGTCACCATGACGACGGTCTGGCCGTGCGTGTCGACGAGTGCACGCAGGAGCGTGAGGACGTCCGCGGCGGTCCGGGTGTCGAGGGCTCCGGTCGGTTCGTCGCAGAAGATCACCTCGGGGCGGGTGACGAGGGCCCGCGCGATCGCGACGCGCTGCTGCTGGCCACCGGACAGCTCCGAGGGCCGGCGCCGGAGGTGGTCGGCGAGACCGACCCGCTCCACCACCTCGGCCAGCCAGTCCCGGTCGACGTGCGTGCCGGCCAGGCGGGACGGCAGCAGGATGTTCTCCTCGACGGTGAGCGCGCCGAGCAAGTTGAACGCCTGGAAGACGAAGCCGATCCGGTCGCGGCGCAGTTTCGTGAGCTTCGTTTCCGACAGGCCGGACAGCTCGGTGCCGCCCAGCCAGACCCGCCCGGACGTCGGCCGGTCGAGGCCGGCCGCGGTCTGCAACAGCGTGCTCTTGCCCGACCCGGACGGCCCCATGACGGCGGTGAACGTACCGCGGTGGAACGCCGCGTCGACGCCGGCCAGCGCGGTGACCGGCTGCCGGTCGGTGCCGTAGACGCGGGTCAGCTGCTCGACCCGTACGGCTTCATTGTGGACGGACATCGGGATGCCTCTCCGTGTTGTGGCTGTACGGAGACGCTATTTCTCGGCGAGGCCGGCCACGATGAAGCCTACGGGCGAACCGGAGTACAGCCTGCGCTACCCCTCGGAGGGCACCGGGGTGTCCGCGGCCCAGGCCGCGGCGGTGGCGTGGCGCTCGCGGGTGAAACGCTGGCCGTTGCGGGCGCGGCCGGACGCGGTGAACCGGATGCGGTAGGTGCCGGGGTCGGTGACCGTGAACGTTCCCTCGTAGAGCGAGCCGTCGCTGCTGGTCAGGTCGGCGGCCCGGGTCTGGCCGGTCGGGGTCACGACCTCGGCGGAGACGACCGCGTCGGCGGTGATCGGCTGGCCGGACTGCGCGAGGTTCGCGCCGAGCGCGACCTCGGAGCCGGGCGCGAAGCCGTTCTGGGTGGCGAATCCCTGGAGCGAGATGCTCGACCAGGCGTGCACCCGGACCTGGAACGGGGTCCCGGCCGGCTCGGGAGCGGCGGCGGCGAACGCCGCAGGTGCGTCCACCTCCGGCCCGGAGATCACCGCGTACGCGCGCTCGCGCTCCGAACGCCACTGCTGGGGAGGCTCGGCCGGGACCACCGCGGCGGCGAAACCGCCGGCGACGTGGGGCACGGGCCGGTGACGGAGGCCGTGCAGGATCGAGGTGTCGGTCCGGCCCCGCACGTCGGCGGTGGCGGCCGGGTTCGCGGCCGCGAATCCGTGGGCCTCTCCCCCGGCGCCTCCGATCGGCTCCAGGCGGGGGGCGCCGGGCGTGACGACGACGTTCCACGTGCCGCCCTGCTCGAACCGGCCCGGGGCGGGCTGCACCGGCAGCGCGATCCGGTACCAGGCCAGCCCGTCGCCGGTCCCGTAGCGCATCGACGGCTGCTGGAGCGCGTACCACGGCTCGATCAGCAGGCCGTTCGGCGTCTGCAGCCGGAAGTCGACGGACTCGGACGACCGGAGCACGACGTCGAAGCCGCCGTCGGCGTCGGTCAGCGAGAACGGGATCCGGAGCACGGTGCCGTCGGTGAGCCGGCCCGCCGCCTCGGTCACCACCTCGGCGCCGGTGACGGTGGCGACCACGTCCAGCGCCGCGTCGACCGCGTCGCCCTCGGTGCAGGTCAGCACGTAGCCACCGTTGTTCGCGGTCAGGTCGGTCAGGGCCGGTACGCCGATCGAGTGCGGCTGCCCCACCTCGATCACGTACGTCGGAACCCTCACGTCCGCGCTGACGTCGGCCAGCGCGGCCGGAGCGTTCTCCAGCCCGTCGGTGAGCACGACCAGCGCCTCGCTCCCGAATCCGGACGCGGCACCGAGCAGCCCCACTCCGGCGACCACTCCGTCCCCGATCGAACTCGCTCCCCGGGGGTCGAGCCGGTCGCCGTTCAGCGTGTCCACCACCGACGTGTCGCCGACCGGCTGGAGCGCCTCGGCGTCGGCGTCGAATCCGACCACCCCGGCGCCGTCGCCCTCGGGCAGCAGCGCCGCGAACACGGTCGCGGCCCGGCGGACGGCGTCACGCCGGCCGTCGGTGGCCATGCTCCCGGACCGGTCGACGACGAGCGCGGTCGCGGTCGCCCGGCGGGCGACCGTGTTCGCGTCGACGGTGACCGCCCAGGCCGTTCCGGTCGACGGCTCGCGGACCGTGAGTGTCTGGGTCGGCAGCGACGACGGCGCGACCCCGGTCCGGTAGGCGATCGCGAAGTCGGCGAACGGGTTGTCGGCCGGGTCGACGGTGACGCTCCGGGTCAGCGCCTCGAGCTGGGGATGGTCGGGCGCCACCAGTTCGAGCGTCGTCGCGGAGTGCACGGCGAGCCGGATCGACAGCACGGCCTCACTGACCATGCCGAGCGGCCCCTGGGCCACGTCGTCGAACGAGACGTGCGGGGTGAGCAGCGTGATCGGCGCCGGGACGCAGTGCTCGGTCTCGACGTGACGCACGACGCCACCCCCGGTGTCCCGGGCGACGACGAACCCCAGCGTGTGCCAGTGGGCCACCATCTCCTCGCCGCTGCTGACGTCCCGGTCCCAGCGGATCTGCGTCGTCGCGGCGACGTCGCCGAACACGTCGTTCGGACGCGGGACCGGCCACCAGGTGTCGCCGCAGGCCGAGAAGTCGGCCTGCCAGGGCAACGCCATCGACGCGGTGATCGCGCCCGCGGCGACCTGCGCGTGGTCGAGCCGGAACGCGGCCGTGTAGGCGGATTCCAGGATCGGGCGCACGCCCTCGCTCTGCCCGCCGGCCTCGATGCCGGGGAAGAACGCGCCGCCGACGCAGGCCTCCAGGGCGGCCCGGTCGAGGCCGTCCGGGGTCACGCCCGCCGGTGGCACGGGCTCGCCGGCCCAGTCGTTGGTGTACGTCCCGGCCTTCCAGCGGGCGACGTGCGCGGCCTGGATCGGTGTCAGCACCGCGTCCTCGCCGTCGAGCAGCGGCATGTCGCCGGTCGGACGCAACCGGCCGGCGATGCGGTTGACGGTGCGCTGGTCGGTGACCGGGTGCGCCCAGGAGTGCGCGCGGCCGACGTCCTTGACCCAGCGGCTGTCGGCCGCGCGCCGCAGGATCGGATAGATGTCGCGGGTGTACGAGGTGGTCGTCGGCTCGGTGGCCAGGCCGATCTCCACCATTCGGGGCAGCAGCCGGTCGTACAACGTGATGACGTTCTGCTGCTGCGGCGCGAACTTCGGCGGCGCGACCAGCACCCAGGCGCCCTCCACCGGCGGGGACGACCCGTCGGGCAGCGTCAGCGTGGCGGTCACCGGTCCGTCGGCGACGTCGTCGTACCAGCCCGGGTTGCCCCAGAAGTCCTGGATGCCGTTGCCGGCCGGTGAGGCGGACGCGCCCGTGCCACCCAGCACCAGCAGCCGGCCGTCTTCGTCGCTGACGATCTCGCCCAGCGGCACCGTGACGACCGGCTGGCCGGCGAAGTGGATCGTTCCGGTGTCGAACCGGGCGGACTGCTTCGGGCCGTCGAGCGTCCGGGGGCCGGGGTCGATCGTGAGGTCGGCGGCCGGTTCGGTGTTGCCGCGGCCGTCGAACGCGGCCTTGCCGTTGGCCAGGTGCACGGTCCAGGCGATCGTGGCCTGCGCCGACGTGACCTCCTGGACGGTTCCGTCGTCGTGGTGGGCCAAGACCCGGAAGCGGGCGGCCTGCCGCTTGACGCGGCACGCGTCGTCCTTGAAGCCGTCGGCCGGGGCCGGGTACTCGTCCGGGCGTTCGGGCCCGACGAAGTGCTCCTCGGGGCTGTTGCCCACACGAGCGACACCGATTGCCGGATGAACTTTGTAGACCGTCGTCACGGCGGCGATCCTAGGGCGCCTGGGCAAACTCCCAGAAATAGAACGTGTTCTGGTTCGGGCGGGTAACGTCACGGCTCGTGAAATGGACTCTGGCTGCTGCGCTGGTGCCTGCCGACCGGCTCCTCGATCTCGCCCGCACGGCCGAAGAGGCCGGGTACGACTCCGTCGCGATGCCCGATTCGGTGTTCTTCCCGGAGAAGGTCTCGGCCAAGTACCCGTACACCAAGGACGGCAGCCGGTTCTGGAAACCGGAGACCGAATTCATCGATCCGTTCGTCGCGATTCCGGCGATGGCCGCGGTCACCAGCCGGCTGCGGTTCCACACGAACGTCTACAAGCTCCCGCTCCGCGACCCGCTGCTCACCGCCAAGCACGTCGCTTCGATCGCGGTGATGTCGGGCAACCGCTTCGCCTTCGGCGTCGGTCTGTCGTGGATCCCGGAGGAATTCACCTTCACGCACACCGAGATGCGGACGCGCGGCGCGCGGACGGACGAGGCCATCGACATCCTCAAGCTGGTGTGCGCGGGCAACGGACCGGAGTGGGTCGAGTACCACGGCACGCACTACGACTTCGACCGGCTGATGATCTCCCCCGCGCCCGACCGGCCGGTGCCGATCTACGTCGGCGGGCACAGCGAACCGGCGCTCAAGCGCACCGCGCGGGTCGGCGACGGCTGGATCTCGGTGAACACCACGCCCGACAAGATCATCGAGTCCTGCGTGCGGCTCCACGAGCTGCGCCGGGAGTACGGGCGGGAGAACGAGCCGTTCGACATCGTCGCCGGGCCGGTCGGCAACGTCAGCCGGGACGACTACCGCCGGATGGAGGAGGCCGGGGTCACCGAGTGCCAGGCGGCGCCGTGGTGGCAGTACCGCGTCGGCTTCGGCGACGCCGCCGCGATGCGCGAGGCGACGCTGCGCTTCGCGGACGAGGTGATCGCGCAGTATTAGGGCATGGAACCCCTCACGCCGGTCGACGAAGACTGGCAGCGCGCGCTCGCGATCGTCGCCCACCCCGACGACCTCGAGTTCGGGGCCGCCGCCGCGATCGCCCGCTGGACCGCGCAGGGCAAGGACGTCGTCTACACGTTGCTGACCAGTGGCGAAGCCGGGATCGACGGGATGGATCCGGCGACCGCGGGCCCGGCCAGGGAACAGGAACAGCGCGAGTCGGCGCGCATCGTCGGCGTCTCGGCGGTCGAGTTCCTCGGGCTGCCGGACGGCGTGCTGGAGTACGGCGTCCCGCTGCGGCGGGAGCTCGCCCGGGTGATCCGGCGGCGCCGGCCGGAGGTCGTGATCACGAACAACTTCCGGGACAGCTGGGATCCGGAGGGCGCCGCGCTGAACATGTCCGACCACATCGTCACCGGCCGCGCCGTCCTGGACGCGGCTCGCGACGCCGGCAACCGCTGGATCTTCCGCGACCAGATCGAGGACGAGGGTCTCGAGCCCCACAAGGTGAGGGAAGTCTGGCTGGCCTCGTCGCCGCGCGGGCAGCACGGCGTCGACATCACCGACACGTTCGACGCCGGGGTGCGCTCGCTCGAGGCGCACGGGCTCTACCTGCGCGGCCTCGGTGCCGGTGACTTCGACGCCGAGGAGTACCTGGAGGGCTTCGCCCGCCCGACCGGCACCCGGATGGGCGTCCGCTACGCGGCGAGCTTCGAAGTATTCTCCCTGGGCCTGCTCTAGGCACCGGACTCCGCTGGACGACTGACCTCAGAGCGCGGCCTCGACCTCTTCGCGGGTGCGGGCCGGGTCGGGAACGGCCGGAGCGGTCGTGGCGACCGGAGCCGCCGTCCCGGACGCCGTCCGCGCCTGCGCCTCACGGAACTCGCGCAGCGGGGTGTAGATCCCGTTGACCGCCGACTTGAGCACCCGGCGCTTCCACCGCAGCGACACCGGGTTCGGACGCTGGTAGAGCGCCAGTTTCTGGGCCCACCCCGGCAGCATGTCGCGGGCCGCCCAGTCGAGGAACGCACTGCCGGGCTGCCACGGCGGTACCCCGTTCCCACGCAGGTTCGGCCCGGTGCCGAAGGCTTTGATCGGCGTGACCGCGAGCTTCGGCAGGTACGACTCGAGACAGTCCGCGACCTCCTTCTTCGTGCGCGGCAGGCCGGTGCCGCCCAGCGCCTCGCCGACCCGGACGAACTCGGCGTAGTACTCGTCGATGTCGGGCAGCGGCGCGGAGTGGTACCGCTCGTGCGCGGTCGCCAGCCCCCAGACGACCGTGGCGTAGTTCCAGCGCAGCCACTCAGGCTCGTCGGCGTCGTAGCGCACACCGTCCGGGCGGACGCCCTTCACCGTGTGGTGCATCGCCCGGACGGTCCTGGCCAGCCTCTCGGCGGTCTCGGTGGTGCCGTACGCGGTGCCGATGAAGAACGAGACCGAGTGCCCGAGCCGGACCGCGCCGCCCTCCGGATCGATGGCGCCGGTCGGCACGCCCGCGGCATCCCGGGCGACCAGGCGTGAGTGGTCGTAGCCCATCCAGCTGATGCTCGGGTCGAGCCCCTCGATATAGGCCGCGGCGACCAGGCCGAGGACCAGCGCCGGGGTGTGCGAGTGGACGTACCAGACCGCGCTGCCGGGCCCGAACCAGCCGGGATCTCCGACCGGCTCGCGGAACTCGAGGTGGCGGAAGAACTTCGTGCGGACGTCGGCGTCGAACGACCGCTCGAAACGAGTCGCCAATCGGTTCGGCATCTGCGACCTCCAGTCTGGATACGACCGTAGCCAGACTAAGCAGTTGGCTACGGCCGTGTCCAGACTTGATAGGGTCGTCGGATGACCCGATGGGCGGGCGTCCCCGCCGGCCAGCGCAGGGACGGGCGCCGCGAGATGCTCGTCCGGGCCGGGTACCGGCTGTTCGGCGACGAGGGCGAGGCGGCGCTCACCGTCCGGGCCGTGTGCCGCGAGGCCGAGCTGCACACCCGGTACTTCTACGAGAGCTTCGCCGACACGACCGAGCTGCTCGGCGCGATCTACGACGAACAGGCGGCCGCGCTCGGCGCCACGCTGGCCGAGGCGGTGGAGACCGCGTCACCCGACGCGGCCGCGCGCACGCGCGCGGGCGTCCGCAGCGTCCTGCAGCTCATCAGCGACGATCCGCGCCGGGGCCGGGTCTTGTTCGCGGACGCTCCGTCGCTGGGCGCCCGCCGCCGGGCCGCGGAGCAGAGCCTGCTCGACGGCCTGGTCGCGAGGAGCGGAAACCCCCGTCTCCCGACCCTGGTGGCAGCCACCCTGTTCACCGGCGCGATGACCGAACTCGCCCGCCAGTGGGCCGACGGCCGGCTGGGCTCCGACCTCGACGCGGTCGTCGACACCGCGGTGGAACTCGCCCTGGCCCTCCAGACCCGCGCCGCCCGCCGGCTCCGGGAGGGCGCGTCGAGGTGACGTGCGGCCGGATCAGCCGAACGTGAACGCGTAGGCCTCGGCGCCGGGGGCGTCGAACGTGATCTCGAGCGTGCGCTCGCGGACCTCGCCCGGGGCTCGGAGCAACTGGTAGAGACGGCCCTCGCGCAGGACGCCGGCCCCGGCGGCGTCGACGTCGGCGCCGGCCGACGCCCCGGGCGCCTCGCCGTCGACGCGCACGCGGAACGGGATCGGCTCACCGGTGCCGTCGAGCACGACGTGCGCGTCGCGCGCGGAGTAGCGGAACGCGAGGCTCCCGCCCGGCCGGACCAGCGCGACCCGCTCGCGGCCGAACGTCCACTCACCGGCCAGCGCCCAGTGGTTCGCCCGGAGCCGCTCCGGGAGCCGGTAGACGCTCGGCTCCGTCCCGGCCTCCCCGGGTGACGCGAACCGCTCACCGCGCGCGTACCCGAGGTAGGTCTCCGGCGTCCCCAGGTGACGCCAGTCGGCCGCCGCCTCCACGCCGGCACCGGCGACCGCGGGCGTCACCGGCGCCCGGCTCACGTGCAGCAGCCGCTGGAGCACGCGCTCGGACTCCTCGTACCGGCCCTCACCGAAGTGCTCGTCGGCCAGGACGCCGTCGCGCCCGGCAAAGTACAGCGCGGGCCAGTACCGGTTGCCGAACGCCTCCCAGATCGCGTAGTCGTTGTCGACCGCGACCGGGTAGCCGATGCCGCGGGCGGCGACCGCCCGCCGGACGCCCTCGACCTCGTGCTCGAACGAGAACTCCGGCGTGTGCACGCCCAGCACCACCAGGCCGTCGTCCCGGTACGCCTGCGCCCAGGCTCGCACGTACGGCTCCTGCCGCAGCCAGTTGATGCAGGTGAGCGTCCAGAAATGGACGAGGACGACGCGGCCGCGGAGCTCGGCGGGCGCCAGCGGCTCGGAGTTGATCCACGCCGACGCCCCGTCGAGCCGCGGTAACGGCACGCGATCCGGCATGGGCTCACCGTAGCCGTTCCCACTCGGCCCGGTCGTCCATTCATCTGGGCTCGCCGCCCGCCGATATAGCCGACGTGAGGCAACACCGGGCCGTCGTCGCGGTGATCGTGGTCACCCTGGCCGGCCAGGTCGCCGGCCTGGCTGATCGTGCCCTGCACGACTCCGTGTTCGGTCTCTCGCTGGTCGCCCTGGACGGGCTCGGGCTGCTCTACAGCGTCCGGGCGGCCCTCCGATCGGCCGCCCGGACGACGTGGGCGCTGGTCGCGGCCGGCCGGGGCCTCTCGCTGCTCTCCACGGTGCTGTTCACGGTCGACGCGGTCAGGCCCGGGCTCGTCTGGTGGTATCTGGCCGTCGTGCCCGGCCTGGCGGTGTTCGCGGCGCTCTCGACCGCCTGTCTCAACGTGACGACCGAGCGGCTCGACCGCCGCCACCGCTGGGCCTTCCTCGCGGAGGCGACCACGGTCCTGAGCAGCGCATTCATCGTCGCCTGGTACTACGTGCTGCACCCGGCACTGCACGACAGGCACTCCGGGCACTGGCTGTTCGACCTCGGCTACCCGCTCGGGAACCTGCTGCTGCTGGCCGCGGTGTTCGCGGTACTGCTCCGGGGCGCGGTCGCCCACCTCACCCGGCCACTCGCGCTGCTGCTGGGCGGGATGCTGCTGTACGCGGTCGGCGACATCGCGTTCTCCGCCGTCCGCATCCACGGCCAGCAGGCGACGGACGACGCGGCCGCTTCCGGCGCACTGGTGCTCGCGTCGCTGCTGATGACGATCGGCGCGATGGAGGAGCGGAAGACCACCCCGCGCCGGGGGTCCGGCCGGATGCCCGCCTGGTCCACCCACCTGCCGTACGCGGCGGTGGTGGTCGGTAACGTGATGATGCTGGTCGCGACGATCCGCGAGAACGACTTCCTGCTCTGGGGCGGGCTGGTCATGGGCCAGACCGTGATGACCAGCGCGCTGGCCGTCCGGCAGCTGATCAGCCTCCGCGAGAGCAGCGCGCGCAACGTCACCGACCCGCTGACCGGCCTGGCCAACCTCACCGGCCTGCGCCAGGCGACCGAACGGGCGGTGCAGCGCCGCGAGCCGATCGCGCTGCTCCTGCTCGACCTGGACGGCTTCAAGCAGATCAACGACCGGTACGGCCACGAGGTCGGCAACACCGTGCTGGTCGCGTTCGCCCGGACGCTGCGCCAGGCGATCCGCGCCGGCGACACCGCGGCCCGCGTCGGCGGGGACGAGTTCGTCATCCTGCAAACCGGCGTCAGCACCGAGAGCCAGGCCGTCGCCCTGGCCGAGCGAGTGCTGTCCGCGCTCGCGGACACCCGGATCCGCGAGGGCGAGGACCTGATCACGATCCGCACCAGCATCGGGCTCGCCGTCCGCGACGGCGACGACAGCCCGCAGGACCTGCAGCACAAGGCCGACCTGGCGATGTACGAGTCGAAGCGGGCCGGGGCGCACGGCTGGAAGGCGTACGAGCCGTCGATGACCGACCGGCGCAACCGGGATGCGCTGCTCGCCGCCGAGCTGGACGGCGCCTGCGCGGCCGGGGAGCTCTCGGTCCTCTACCAGCCGCTGGTGGACCTCACCACCGGCCTCCCGATCGCGGCCGAGACGCTGCTGCGCTGGCACAGCCCGGCGCTCGGCACGGTTTCGCCGACCGAGTTCATCCCGGTCGCCGAGCGCAGCGGCGCCATCCACGAGATCGGCCGCTGGATCCTCGAACAGGCCTGCGGTCAGGTCCGCCGCTGGGCCGACGCCGGGCACGGGCAGACCGTCTACGTCACGGTCAACGTGTCACCGCGCCAGCTCGAGGATCCGTCGTTCATCGACGACGTGCTGGCGATCGTGCAGCGCAGCGAGTTGCCGCCGGACAGGCTCGTCCTGGAGATCACCGAGACCGCGATCGTCGACGAGCGGACCGCGATCCCGGTGCTCACCCAACTGCGCAGCCGGGGCGTCCGGATCGCGATCGACGACTTCGGTACCGGGTACTCCGCGCTGCACTACCTGACCCGGCTGCCGGTCGACATCCTCAAGATCGACCGGTCGTTCGTCGGGCAGCTCAACGGCACCCGGCACGGCGCCGCGGTGACCGAGGCGATCATCCGGCTGGGTCAGATCCTCGGGTTCTCGATCGTCGCCGAGGGCATCGAGACCGCCGCGCAGGCCACCGAGCTGCAGGCGCTCGGATGCACGATCGGTCAGGGGTACCTGTTCGCGCGGCCGAGCGAGGCCTCCGAGCTGGACGCGATGATCCTGGCCGCGCCCCGCCGGGAGTCACCCGCCCGAACGTGACTCGACGTGGATCCGGATCCGGCCGGCGGCGTCGAGGAAGCCCCGCTGCGTCGCGTAGGCGATCATCTGGTCGAATCCGGCGCGCCAGCCGGTCTCGGCCGCGACCGGGCCGGCCATCGTGGCCAGCGTCTCCGCCGGGACGACGAGGTGGTCGGGGTCGATCCACTCCCCCACCCGTGCGGCGGCCACCTCGGCGCCGGGGCCTTCCAGGATCAGCGACAGCGTCGTGAAGTCCCGGGGAGCATCGAGCGAAACACCATTGGATGAAGCACGAACGAGCACGGTGCGACACTCCTTCCACATTGAGCGGAAGAAGTATGGCACTGGACGAAATCAGCGGAGAAATGCCGTCGCCGCAATGATCACCACCGGCGCGAGGATCGTCGTGATCAGCACCGACTCCCGCGCAAGCCGCGGCGCCACGTCGTAGTGCGCGGCCCACACCGCGACGTTCTGCGCGGCCGGCAGCGCGGAGAGCACGACGGCCGCGTACGCGACCGGGCCCGGCTCGCCGAGCACCGGCCCGGCGAGCAGCCAGGCCAGCGCCGGCCGGCCCACCGCGGAGAGCAGCACGATCAGGGCCAGCGGCCCGCGGTCGCCGTGGCGTCCCGGCAGCGGGCTGCCGACCAGCGAGATCCCGAACGCCAGCAGAACCACAGGCACCGCGACCTGACCGAGGATCCGGACCGGCTCGGCGACCACGAACGGCACGTGCACGCCGGTGGCCGCGACCAGCAGCGCGAGCACGGTCGCGACCAGTACCGGGTTGGTCACCACCGCCCGGACGCGCTGCCGGACGCTCCCCCCGTTCGGCCCGCGCAGCTCCAGCACCGACATCGCCACCGGCGCCTGCACCGCGAGCTGCGCCAGGATCAGCGGTGCGACCAGGGCCGCGTTGCCCAGCACGTACGACGCGACCGGGATGCCGAGGTTGCCGTAGTTGCCGAATCCGACGGCGATCGTCCCCATGACCTGGACCTCGCCGCGCCAGCGGCGCACGAGCGCCACCACGGCGAAGGCGATCATCGCGGCCAGGCAGGTCACCATCGGGACGAGCGCGGCCGGTGCGGTGAGCAGCGACGGGTCGGCGTGCGTGACGGTCGTGAACAGCAGGCAGGGCGTCGTCACGGTGACCGCGAGCCGGGCCAGCACCAGCTGGGCGCCGGAGCCGAGCGTGGCGCGCCGGCCGAGGACGAAGCCGACCGCGATCAGCAGCCCGATCACCGCGAATCCGGAGACGGCGCCGGTCACTCTTGATCTACCCGAGGAGGCACGCCGAGGACGTTAAACCGCAAATCGAGCCCTACTGAGCCGGAGAGAGCCAGCTCACGTGCCCGGGCGACTCCCGCTGCCGCCGGGCACGATCGAGGAAACGCTGCGCCGCGGCCCGGCCGGCGTCCGGCTGAGGGGTGGACGCGGGGTGCGGCCGGGCGCCCGCCGGACCGTCTCGATCGCCGTCGCGATCCGGTCGCCGAGCGCGGTGTCGTCATCGGTGGGGTGGGACAGGCCGCCGAGGATGTCGCGGGCGAAGCGGCCGGCGATCTCCTCGACCGACTGCGGGCCGTCGGGCCGGTACCAGGTCCAGGCGTAGTTGCACATACCGAAGATCTGCAGCGCGGACATCCGCGGGTCCGTCGTGTGCAGCACCCCGCGCCGCACGCCGTCGCGCACGATCCCGACCACGATCTCGGTGTACCCGGTGCGCTGCTGCCGCACGTAGTCGTTCAGCTCGCCGTCGAAGTACCGGACCAGCTCCCGCAGGCACGCGAGGCTCGCCGCCCGGTCGTCGCGGTGGGCCGCCAGCAGCGCGTAGACCATCGCGACCAGCCGCTCGACCGGGTCGCCGAGCTGGTCCAGGACGAACTCCGCCTCGGCGAACCGACGCCCGAAGTACGCGACGTGCAGCTCCCCGAGCAGGGCCTCCTTGCTGCGGAAATGGTGCACGATCGTGCCTTTGCTCAGCCCGAGTTCGGCGGCCACGTCGCCCAGGCTGGTGTCGGCGTAACCGCGCGCGGCCACGTGCTCGGCGAACACGTGCAGGATCGCGTCACGTGAGCTCGCGCGGGGGCTGCGTCCGGCCATGAGAGCCATTCTAGGGGTCTTGCTGACCGTACGGGCGGTCAGTTACGGTCCGGGTGTGACGACCCAGGCGGCAACCCGGGCACTTGGCACCAAGACCGATCCGGGCGGCGAACAGTTCGCGCGCAACGCCGCGGCTCACCGCGCCCTCGTGGCCGACCTGAACGCCGCTCTGGCGACCGCCCGGCTGGGCGGGCCGGAGAGGTCCCGGGCCCGGCACGTGGCGCGGGGCAAGCTGCTGCCGCGCGAGCGCGTCGACACGCTGGTCGACCCGTCCTCGCCGTTCCTCGAGCTCTCGCCGCTGGCCGCGCACGATCTCTACGGCGGCGACGCTCCCGCGGCCGGCCTGGTCACCGGCATCGGCCGCGTCTCCGGCCGCGAGTGCGTCATCGTCGCCAACGACGCCACGGTCAAGGGCGGCACGTACTACCCGATGACGGTGAAGAAGCACCTGCGCGCCCAGGAGGTCGCGCTGCACAACCGGCTGCCCTGCCTCTACCTGGTGGACTCCGGCGGCGCGTTCCTCCCCGCGCAGGACGACGTCTTCCCCGACCGCGAGCACTTCGGACGGATCTTCTACAACCAGGCCCAGCTGTCGGGTCTCGGCATCCCGCAGGTCGCGGCCGTGCTCGGGTCCTGCACGGCCGGCGGGGCGTACGTCCCCGCGATGTCCGACGAGGCAGTCATCGTCCGGAATCAAGGGACGATCTTCCTCGGTGGCCCGCCGTTGGTGAAGGCCGCCACCGGTGAGGTGGTGACCGCCGAGGAACTCGGCGGCGGTGACCTGCACGCGCGCGTCTCCGGGGTGGTCGACCATCTCGCCGACGACGACGCGGACGCGCTGCGCATCGTCCGTTCGATCGTGTCGACGTTCGGCCCGCGGGCGCCGTCGCCGTGGGAGCGGATCCCGGTTCAGGAACCGGTGGTCGATCCGGGCGAGCTGTACGGCGCGGTGCCGACCGACCCGCGGATCCCGTACGACGTGCGGGAGGTCATCGCCCGGGTCGTCGACGCGTCCCGGTTCGCCGAGTTCAAGCCCGACTACGGGGCGACGCTGGTCACCGGGTTCGCGCACATCCACGGGCATCCGGTCGGGATCGTCGCGAACAACGGCGTGCTGTTCAGCGAGTCGGCGATGAAGGGCGCGCACTTCATCGAGCTGTGCGACCAGCGCGGGATCCCGCTGGTGTTCCTGCAGAACATCACCGGGTTCATGGTCGGACGCGACTACGAGGCCGGTGGCATCGCCAAGCACGGCGCGAAGATGGTCACCGCGGTGGCGACCACGCGGGTGCCGAAGCTGACCGTCGTGATCGGCGGGTCGTTCGGCGCCGGGAACTACGCGATGTGCGGCCGGGCGTACTCGCCCCGGTTCCTGTTCATGTGGCCGAACGCGCGGATCTCGGTGATGGGCGGCGAACAGGCCGCGACCGTGCTCGGCACGGTCGGCAGCGCCGACCCCGCCGCCATCCGGGCCCAGTACGAATCACAGGGGCACCCGTACTACTCGACCGCCCGGCTGTGGGACGACGGGGTCATCGACCCGGCCGACACCCGGATGGTGCTCGGGTTGTCGCTCTCGATCGCCGCCAACGCGCCGCTGGCCGATCCCGCCTTCGGCGTCTTCCGGATGTGAGGGGCCTCATGTTCTCCACCGTTCTGGTCGCGAACCGCGGGGAGATCGCCGTTCGCGTGCTGCGCACGCTCCGGCGGTTGGGGATCCGCTCGGTGGCGGTGTACTCCGATGCCGATCTGGACGCTCCGCACGTGAGCGCCGCCGACGTCGCCGTCCGTCTCGGGCCGGCGCCGGCGGCGGAGTCGTACCTGTCGATTCCGGCGCTGATCGCGGCCGCGCGGGCGACCGGGGCGGCGGCGATCCACCCCGGCTACGGGTTCCTGTCGGAGAACACCGAGTTCGCGGCCGCGTGCGAGGCCGCCGGCCTCGTCTTCATCGGCCCCCCGGCGAGCGCGATCGACGCCATGGGCGACAAGATCCGGGCGAAGCAGACCGTCGCCAGGGCCGGCGTCCCGGTCGTGCCCGGTTCCGACGGCGCGGTCCCGTCGGCCGGGGCCGGTCGGAGCGGGTGGTCGGACGCGGAACTCTCGGCCGTCGCCGTCGAGATCGGTTTCCCGGTTCTCCTGAAGCCGTCCGCCGGGGGCGGGGGCAAGGGGATGCGGGAGGTGCATCGGGCCGCGGACCTCGCCGAGGCGCTGGCCAGCGCGCGGCGGGAGGCTCGGGGGTCGTTCGGGGACGACACGCTGCTGGTCGAGCGGCTCGTCACGACCCCGAGGCACATCGAGATCCAGGTACTGGCCGACCGGTACGGCAACGTCGTGCACCTCGGCGAGCGGGAGTGCTCGCTCCAGCGGCGGCACCAGAAGATCGTCGAAGAAGCACCTTCTCCCCTGCTGACGCAATCGCAGCGGGAGGCGATGGGCGCGGCCGCGTGCGACGCCGCCCGGGCCTGCGGATACGTCGGCGCCGGCACCGTGGAGTTCATCGTCGCCGGCGACCGCCCCGACGACTGGTTCTTCATGGAGATGAACACGCGCCTCCAGGTCGAGCACCCGGTCACCGAGGAGGTCTACGGCGTCGACCTGGTCGAGTCGCAACTGCGGGTGGCGGCCGGCGAGAAGACGCCGTGGCCGAGTCCGCTGCGGCCGACCGGCCACGCCGTGGAGGTCCGCGTCTACGCGGAGGACCCGGCCGCCGGTTTCCTCCCCACCGGCGGCCGGATCCTCGCGCTGCGCGAGCCCGGCGGGGTCCGGGTGGATTCCGGGATCGCCGAGGGCGGCGTGGTCGGCTCGGACTACGACCCGATGCTGGCCAAGGTCATCGCGTACGGCGCCGACCGCGCGGAGGCGCTGCGCCGCCTGGACGCGGCGCTCGCCGAGACCGTGCTGCTCGGTCTCGGCACGAACATCGGATTCCTCCGGGCACTGCTGTCCGATCCGGACGTCCGGTCCGGCGACCTCGACACCGGCCTGGTCGGTCGACGCCTCGACGCGCTGACCGCGCAGGACCTGCCCCACGACGTCGTCGGAGTCGCGACCGGAGTGGCCCTCCTCGACTCGGAACCGGCCGACCCGGCCTCCGCCGATCCCTTCGACCTCCCCGGAGGCTGGCGCCTGGGCGACCGGGCCTGGACCACGCGCCGCTTCTCGGTCAGCGGCCACGACCCGGCCGAAGTCCGCTACCGGGGCCGCGCCGGGGGCGCCGAGATCACGATCGACGGCAGCGGTCCGATCCGGATCGCCACCGCCGGCGGCGGGCCGTCGGCCCCCGGCGGGCGCGCGGTGCGCCACACGCAAGACGGCGTGACCCGGGTCTACGCGGTCGCCCGGGACGAGTCCGGGGTGCTGTGGGTCGGGCGGGACGGGCTCACGTGGGCGCTGCGCGACCACGAGGCGCTCGACGCGACCGCGGCCGCGGCGTCCGGATCGGGCGGGCCGGTCCTCTCGCCGATGCCCGGCACCGTCACGGTCGTCGCCGTCACCGAGGGCGAGCAGGTCACCGCCGGTCAGACGCTGGCGGTCGTCGAGGCGATGAAGATGGAGCACGTGCTCACCGCGCCGGTCGACGGCACGGTCACCGATCTCCGGGCCCGCCCCGGCGCCACCGTCGCCAAGGACGCCCCGCTGATGACGCTCGCGGCCACCGGACCGGCGGGCGAGGGCTCCGCGTAGCAGTCGTCGCGCCGGGCGCGCCGGCCGGGCTGCCGGCTAAGCGCCCTCCGCGCCGGCCAGCCAGCCGGCCAGCAGCGCCGCCGCTACCTGCCCGACCGTCTCGTCGCCGGGCAGGTAGCGCGCGTCGTGCAGCATCGGCCCGTCCGGGCCTTCGCCGGTACCGACGAAGTGCATCAGGATCGGCACCTGCGGACCGTAGGTGGCGAAGTCGTCGGATCCGCAGGACGCGAAGCTCGCCTCCGGCACTCCGAACGTCCTCAACCACCGGGCGGACGCCTGCGCCAGCGCCGAATCGTTGACCAGCGCGGGCTCACCCCGCCGGACGCGGTACTCGCCGGTGCACCCGTGCGCGGCGGCGATTCCCTCGACCGCGCGGCGGATCCGGTCGTGCACCAGCGCCCGGTCCTGCTCGCGCATCGCCCGGACCGTGCCCGACGCGGTCGCGACGCCGGGCAGCACGTTCGGGGCACCCGACCCCGCGAGCTGCGGCAGCGTCACGACGACCGGGTGCAGCGGGTCGACCGCGGCCCGCGCGACCTCCGGAACCGCGAGCACGACCCGGCACAACGGCGGCACCGGATCGGCGGCCAGGTGCGGGTAGGCGCCGTGCCCGCCCTGGCCGGTGATCACGATGTCGACCTCGTCCACCGACGCGTTGACCGGGCCGGGGTCGCTGGTCACGCCCCCGGCCGGAACCAGCGGTTGCACGTGGGCCGCGACCAGCGCCCGCACGTCGTGAGCGAGCAGGCGCCCGGACGCGACCACGTCCGCCGCCCCGGTGGGCCCGACCTCCTCCCGGGGTTGCAGCACCGCCACCAGGCCGAGCGGCAGCTCCAGCCGCCGGGCCGCCCGGACCACCGCGACCAGTGCCGCGAGGTGCACGTCGTGCCCGCACGCGTGCATGGCCCCGTTCGTCGAGGCGTACGGGGCCCCGGTCGCCTCCACCACCGGTAGCCCGTCCATCTCGGCGCGGAGGCCGATCGCCGGGCCGGCCGGTCCGATCCGGACGATCCGCCCGGTTCCGGCGACGGTTTCGACCTCCGCCCCGGCGGTGCCGGCCGGGCTCGGCCCGGTCAGGCTCGGCCCGGTCAGGCTCGGCCCGGTCAGAATCGGCCCGGTCAGAATCGGCCCGGTCAGGCTCGGCCCGGTCAGAATCGCCCCGGCCACGCGGCGTGCGGTCGGTTCCTCGGCGCCGGAGACCTGCGGCGCGGCGTGCAGTTCGTGGCGCAGCGCGATCGCGGCCGGTAACTCGGCGGCGATCAGCGACCGCCAGGCCTGCGCGAGCTCCCTCACAGGCGGTAGACGCGCTCGGCGTTGGCGTGCGACACCAGGTGACCGATCCGGTCGGCGTCGGACGCCGCCCACTCGCCGCTCTCCACCCGATCGGACAACAACGCCTCCATCGCCACCCGGAACCCCAGCGCGCCCAGCACGTACAACTCCGGTGCCCCGTACGCGTCCGACGAGTACAACAGCCGCGTGAACGGTGTCACCTCGGCCACCTCGGCCAGCACCTCGATCCCGCGGCGGGGGCCGACGTAGTGCAGCACCGATCCGACGTCCACGTGGACGTTCGGAGAGACGCAGGCCAAATACGACGCCTGCCGGTGCCACGGCCAGCAGTGCAGCAGCATGACCGGCACGGAGTGCCGGTGGATCCAGTCGGTGAGGAGCGTCGGGTCCACGTCGGTCATCCGGATGTCGCTGTCGCCGAAGCCGACGTGGAACTGGATCGGGAGCCCGAGCTCGAGCGCGGCCTCCAGCGTCATCCGCTGCAACACCGGGTCCGCGAGCCGCCACCCGGTCCCGGCCGGGGCCTCGGATCCGTCCGGCGCGCCGGAATGCAGCCACCGTGCGGCCGCCGCCTCCACCGACGAGTCCGAAGGCGGAGACGGGTCGAGGCGGAAGCCGGTGCGGTAGGCGGCCACGGACTTCACGCCGACCGCGCCGGCCGCGGCCACGGTCGAGGCCAGCCGTTCTCCGTACCGGGCCCGGAACTCCGACGGCGACACCCCGGACGCGGCCAGTTCCTCGGCCACCGACTCCAGCCGCACGATCTCCGAGGCCGCGTTCCCGGTCAGCGCGGCCATCTGCGCCGGCGTCGTCAGCCCGGCCGGGTTGTGCCCGGTGTCGACGAGATACCGCGCCGTCCCGGTCGCGCCGAGGAACCGCCGGTTCACCTCGGCCGTCCCGAGTTCGAACCGCCGCGCGAGGTACTCCTCCGGAGCGGCGTGGGCCGGAAGGTCCAGCAGCGGCGCGCAGTGCCGCCGGATCGCCAGCCCGACCGGCGTGTCGAAGTTCGTCTCGCCCGGCGGTGGCGCGCCGCCTTCGCTGATCAGCGCCTCGACCCCGGCCCGGTCGGCCGCGGCGGTCACCACCCCGTGGCAGTGGTGGTCGACCAGCTCCCAGCCGGCGGAGATCAATACACCCACCGGTACGCCTCGGCGACCTCCGCCGGTGAACGCCCCGCCATCCGCGCCTCCTCGCCCCGGCGCACCGCGACGATCGCGTCCGCCAGCAGCTCGCCCCAGCGCTTGGAGTCGGCGGCGAAGGCCGTCAGCGCGTCGTCCATCGTGGTCGGCAGCCGCCGGACGCCGCGCGCCGCCAGTTCGGCCTCGGAGAATCGCGACGGGTCGCCGGTGATCTCCTCCGGCAGCTCGAGCCCGCGATCGACGCCGTCCAGACCGGCCGAGAGCAGCCCGGCGAACACCAGGTACGGGTTCGCGGCCAGGTCGCAGGCCTTCACCTCGAGGTTCGACGCGCGCTCCCGCACGCCGGTCGTGCCGGTGACGACGCGCAGCGCCGCTTCCCGGGTCTCGTGTCCCCAGCAGGCGTAGACCCCGGCCCAGTGCGACGGCTGCAGCCGCAGGAAGCTGGCCGGGCTCGGCGTGTTCACGGCCGACAGCGACGGCAGCGCGTCCAGGATCCCGGCCGCGAGCGCCTCGGCGTCGGGCGTCAGGCCGTACCGCCCGGAGCCGGTGCCGTGCAGGTTCACCCCGTCGCGCCAGGCCGAGAGGTGCACGTGCCCACCGTTGCCGACCCCGCCGGCCTCGACCGCCGGTGCGAACGAGATCCGCAGGCCGTGCTTCTGCGCGAGCGCCCGGAGCGTCTGGCGCACCAGCACGGACCGGTCGGCCGCGGTCACCGGGTCGGTCGCTCCGACCGAGATCTCGAACTGCCCCGGGGCGTACTCCGGGTGGACCTGGTCGACGTCGACGTCCTGCGCGGCCATCGCCTCGAGCACCTCGGCGCAGAACTCGCTCTGCTCGACCAGTCGCGTCATCCCGTAGGCCGGGCCGGTGCAGGCCGGTTCGAACGCCGGCCCCGGCGCGTCCCCACGACCGAGCACGAACTCGATCTCGACCGCGGCCTTGAACGTCAGCCCGCGCGCGGCGGCCTCCCCGACGACCCGGCGCAGCAGCGATCGCGAGCAGTTGACGTGCGGTACACCGTCCTGGGTCAGCCGGTCGACCGGCGCCCAGGCCCAGCCGGGCTGGGCGGCCAGCACGGTCAGCTGGTCGAGGTCCGGGTAGAGCCGCAAGTCACCGTCGGGGCCACCCTGCTTGTCACTGCCGACGATCGAGTCGTCGGCGAGGAACAGGTCGAACACCGGCGACATCCCGACGCCCCACTGCACGGCCGAGGCCAGCGCGGAGACCGGCACGGTCTTCACCCTGGTGATGCCCGCGGTGTCGACGTAGGTCAGTGCGGCGCCGTGCACCCCGAGCGGAAGCAGCTCGTGCGCGATCTGCTGCGCCCGGGCCGCCTGGCCCTCGTGCCCGCCCGGCACCGGATCAGCGGGAAAACTCATGCGTGCTCCTTTGCCGCCGTCAGTCCCTCGTCCGCGGTGAGCGCCGCTCCGGCCCGACGGGTCAGCCGCGGCGCGGCCAGCACCGCCACCAGCCCGACCAGCAGCCAGACGGCCGCGACCAGAGGCGCGACCAGGCTCTTGCCCTCCGGCAGCGGGATCACGTTGCGGTAGAGCGTGTAGCCCAGCACGACCAGCCCGGCGAGCGGCACGACCACCTCCCACATCCGGACGCTCACGTCACGACAAACGAACAGCAAGCGGATCACACCCACCGAGGCCAGGACATACACCACCAGAAGCACCAACGTACCGATCACACCCGCCGCGACGAAGACCGCGAGCGACGTGTCGGACCCGCTCCGGTAAACCAGCCAGAGCACCACCTCGATCACCCCGGCGGCGACGACGACCCCGGCCGCCGCGCCGACCGGCGTCCGCCGGGTCGGGGAAACCCTCGCCAGAGGGGCCGGCGCGAGGCCGTCCCGAGCCATCGCGAACAGCAGGCGGGACGCACCGACCGCGCAGGCCAGCGCACAGCCGAAGGCGCTGATCGCCGCGCCCAGGCTGATCAGGTCGCCGAGCCAGGCCCCGACGTACTGCGTGCCCAGGTCGCCGAAGAGCGACCCCGACGCACCGAACTTCTCCAGGCCGGCCGCGTCGGTGCCGAAGCCCATCACCTCGACCCAGGTGACGAACACGAAGTAGACGCCGCCGAAGATCGCGGTGCCGAGGATCGCCCGGGGGATGTCCCGCCGGGGCCGGCGGGTCTCCTCGCCGAGCGTCGCCGCGGCCTCGAACCCGGCGAACGACAGGAACCCGAACACGACGCCGAGGAACAGCGCGCTGGTGTCGGTGCCCGTCGACACCGTGAACGGAGACGTCGTGAACTTGCCGTCGCCACTGACCTTGACCAGCACGATGATCGCCACGACCAGGATCAGCGCGACCGTCGACGCCTCGACGATCAGCAGTACCCGGGTGCCGAGCCGGATCGGCGAGATCGTCAGCCAGAGCACCCCGAGCAGGACCAGGCCGACGATCGGCAGCACGATCCAGTCCGGCGGGGAGTCCCAGAGACCGGTCCCGTCCAGGAACGACACCAGGAAGCGGGCCGACGCCGTCGCGGTGACGACGCTGTAGAACAGGTAGGTGCCGAGCAGGCCCCAGCCCGCGACGACACCCGGGCGGGCGCCCAGTGTCGCCCCGACGAAGCCGTACACGGATCCGGAGTGGTGGAACTTCTGGGTCAGGCGCACGAACGTGTACGCGACGAGCAGGACTCCGGCGGTGGCCAGGGCAAAAGTGAGCGGGATGGCCCGTCCGACGCTGCCCACCATGCCCTGTGGATTGATGTTCGCCGCCATCGACGGCGCCATGAGGGCGACGGAGATCCCGACGGCCTCCCAGATGCTCAATTCGCGGCCGAGCCGCGGACCCTCACCAGCCACGGGTCACTCCTCGTCAACCGGTAGTTCACGTGCGACGACGCAGGTCTATACCACTTCGTGCCGCCGGACAAGGGGGTGGGTGGAAACGTCCCCGATGTCTTGTCGAGCACGAGGGCGCCGTCGGCCGACCCGGCCTCGGGAGCGCCGGGCACGAGCGCGCGGGCTCCGGGAGCGCGCAGGTGAGACCGCTCGGATCCGGGGTCGCACCGCGCCGCGGTGAGGTCGGCGGCGCGCTCCTCGTCGGTGCCGGCTACGGACCGGGCTGAGCCAGCACGTGCTCGCCGAGCCCCACGTCGAGCCCGGCCCGGCCGAGCCCCACGTCGAGCCCGGCCGAGCGCAGCCGAGCGCAGCCGAGCGCAGCCGAGCGCAGCCGAGCGCAGCCGGTCGGGCGACACCGCGTTGCGGGTGGCGATCACCGCGACCCGGTCACCCGGCCGGACCCGCTCCGGGCGGTAGGCCCCGGCCTCCCGGGGCGCCCCGCGGTCCGAGCCACCGCGGGAGTTCGCGGTGCCGCCGTCGATCCCCGGCACCGGGCCGAGGTCGGTAGTCAGGACGACATGATCGTGGTGACGTCCACTTTGCGGCCGACGCCGGCCACGTGGCGGCCCGCCACGGTCACCCGGCGGTGCAGCCAGAGCGCCCCGACGATCGTCCACGCGAGCGTGGCCGGGCCGATCAGCGCGAAGCCCATCAGTGCCATGAACTGCAGGTTCCAGCCCGAGCCGCCGCCCAGGACGACCGCGAGCGTGTGTCCTTCGAGGAGCAGGAGCGCGGTACCGGCGGCGATCGCCGCGGTCCAGTGCGGCACCGCGGCCGGCTCGCGGAGCCAGTGCGAAGCCGCCCACGCGGTGTAGCCGACCACCACGGCCAGCACCAGCATCAGCATCACCGAGCTACCGGCGTCGGCGGCCCGGATGAACAACCCGACCGCCACCACGCCGGCGGCGACACCCGCGACCGACCAGGTGAGCTGGCGGCCGGAGCGGCGGGCCGCCCGGCCCGTCCCGCCCAGCCCGGCGGCTAACAGCACAGCGAGCAGAAACGCGATCACATCGCCTCCCCAGGGGCACGACGTCCGTTTCTGCCCTGTTATCCGATACCGCCCTCTGCCGAAACGTCTCCAGGTCAGGGCCGCCGCCGACGCTCAGCGAAGCCGGCCCACTCCGCCCAGGCAGGCCACATCGGCCGGGTCCGGACGCTCGCCCTCGCCCGGCCGCCACTCCGAGATCACCGTGATGCCGGGTTCGACGAGCTCCATGCCGTCGAAATACCCGGCCAGCTCGGCGCCGCTGCGGAGCTGGAACTCCCCGCCGCCCCGCGTCATGGCCGCCAGCGTGTCGGCGGTGGCCGGCGGCAGGTAGTCGGCGCTGCCGTGCGAGATGGCCAGGAAACTCCCGGCCGGCAACGCGTCGGTGAGCGTCCGGACCAGCGCGTACGAATCCGCCTGCGAGTCCGGGACGAAGTGCAGCACCGCGATCAGCATCAGCGCCACCGGCTGCGACAGGTCGAGCGACTCGGCGGCGCGCGACAGGATGCGGGCCGGGTCCCGCAGGTCGGCCTCGAGGTAGGAGGTCTCCCCCTGGCGCGTCGACGTCAGCAGCGCCCGGGCGTGCGTCATCACCAGCGGGTCGTTGTCGACGTAGACGATCCGCGACTCGGGCGCGATGCGCTGTGCGACCTCGTGCGTGTTGTCGGCGGTCGGCAGCCCGGTGCCGACGTCGAGGAACTGCCGGATCCCGGCCTCGCGGGCCAGGTACGTGACGACCCGTCGCAGGAACGCGCGGTTCTGCACCGCCCAGACCCGCGCGGTCGGGAAGATCTGGGCCATCTGCTCGCCCGACTCGCGGTCGACGGCGAAGTTGTCCTTGCCGCCGAGCCAGTAGTTGTACCGGCGGGCGGAGTGGGGCACCGTCGTGTCGATGCCCGCGAACACGGGCGAGTCCGAACTCATGGCGGCGCCTCTCGGTCTGCTCCCCGAATCTCGCGCCGTTCATCGTACTGATGCGATTGCGCCATCCGTCGGCGGTCAGTCGCCAGTGAACCTACCGGCGGTGTTCCGCCGGGCGGCGTAGAAAAAAGGGCGGGACCGTCACGCGTGGTCCCGCCCCGATCCGGCCTCAGGCCGGTACCGCGTCCGGGGCGCCGGTGGGCGCGGCTGCCGTCCGCGGGGCGAGCACACGCTCGGCGAGCGGACCGAAGACCAGGCCGAACGCGCCCCAGAGGACGAGCTGGGCCCCGACCGAGTACAGACGGAACGTGGCCAGCACGTCGGCCGGGAAGCCCTCGTAGACGATCCGGCCGCTCGGATCACGCAGCGGGAGGGGCGTCTCGGTGGCGCGTTCGCTGCCGGTCGCGGCCACGTTCGCCGCGAGGTGGCCGAGCGGCGGCAGCAGCAGCATCACGACCCCGCAGGCGACGACGTACGCACCGCCGGCCAGCAGCGTCGCGTTCCAGTTCCCGAAGCGGGGCGCGAGCCGCTGGCCGAGCCAGACCGCACCGCCGAGGAACACCAGCGACGCGAGCACCATCAGCAGGTACAGGCCACCGCGGGTGCCGATCGTGTCGTCGTTGCCGACCGCGGGCGGGTTGGCCGGGTACTTCAGCCAGGGCACCAGGAACAGCCCGACGAACGCACCGCCGGCGACCAGCATCGCCAGCACGCGCGGCCGTACGGCCCCGACCCGGCCGAGGCAGATCGCGTAGATCACGGTGGCCAGCAGGCCCATCGCGAGACCGAACACGATCATGCCGACGCCGATCCCGACGTTGGCCTGGACGGCCCGGGTGAACGTCTCCGGCTCCGGGCCCGGGATCGGCAGGCGGGCTGCCTGGTCGAGCGCCTCCTGGGCGGCGCCGCGACCCTGTTCGTAGTCGATGGCCTTCTGGATCTGCGGTTCGGCGAAGATCCGCGCGAAGACGAACGCGCACAGGCCACCGATCCCGCCGGCCAAAGCGCCGCGCAGGAGCAGTTTCAGCTCCATCAGTGGCAGGGGAAACCGATGAAGTGACGCGCGTCGTGCACGAACTCGTGGATGTGCACGTCGTTGCCGAAGACCGAGACCGCACCCTGGTCGACGCCGACGAAGTAGTAGGCCAGCAGGGCCAGTAACGCGGCGGCACCGAGGTAGACGGCACCGCGCGAGCCGGAGATGACCACCGGCGTGGCAGCGGGCCTGGCCGTGGGCCGGACAGCGGCGGACGGAGTTGTCACGTAAAGCCTCCTCTGGGGATCGTGCGTCCCCTTGCATGTAGGGCCTCGAGACGGCGCCAGTATCTGACTCACCGGCGGGAGCCGGCACACAGTGGCGCGACCGTGCTGGGTTTTCACCAGCTTCCTCGCACCGTCACGTGGGTTCGAACATAAGGCCGGACGGCTGCGGGGGTCAACCAGCAGGCGCGCCGGGCGGCACGCGAGGTCAGCAGGGGCAGTCGTCTCCGTACCCGGAACCGGCAGCGGACGCGGGCCCGGTCCCAGGGGCCGGTGCGGTCATCGGGGGGTCTCCAGGGCGCGGATCGTCAGGTCGGCGAAAGGGAGCGGGCAGCAGTCGCTCGCGGCGCACGCGGACAGGTCGTCGCACCCGGCGTCCAGCGCCTCGGCCAGCGTGTCGCGGATCGTCCGCAGGTCCCGGATCCGCTCCTCCACCTCGACGAGCTTCTCCCGCGCCCGGGCCCGCAGCCCGTGGTGACGGCGCCGCCCGACCTCCAGCAGGTCCGCGACCTCGTCAAGTGTGAACCCCAACCGCTGCGCGACCTTGATCACCCGCAGCACGGTCACCGCCTCGGCCGGGTACACGCGGTGGCCACCGGGCGTCCGGGCGGGCTCGGCCAGCAGTCCCCGGCGCTCGTAGTACCGGAGCGTCTGGGTGTTCACTCCGGCCGCTGCGGCGACCTCGCCGGTGCGGAGCGTGCCGCTCACGCCGGGACCCGTTCCAGCAGGCCGTCGAGCACCGCGATCCGGGCCGGCGGCACCTCGATCTCGAGCCAGAACTCCGAGGGACCGGCCGGGCCGAACCCGAACCGGAAGAACGAGCAGCATTGCGTCTCACGCGCCGCCAGGTCCTCCGCCCGCGCCCGGTGCGACGCGATCAGCAGCAACCGGACCCGCGTCGGCGTGACGCGCTCGGTGCGCCGTACCGCGTCGCGGAACAAATCGTCGAACTCGGCCACCCGGAACGGCTGCGCGGCCGTGGGCAGCGTGCATCCGGAAGGCATCCAATCGGTCATGGCTCGACGGTAAGCCCGTACCCGGGTACCGGATGCAAGTCCTTGCCCGCCGCGTTCCCGGGATCGGGTTCTGGCATGATCTGCGCCATGACGAACCAGGGACTGCTGCGCGAGGCGCGCGCCCTGATGTTCGTCCTGGTGTGTCTGAGCCTGTCGGTGGCGTTGCACAGCTGGGCGCACGGGCAGGTGCCGCCGGTGATCGCGGTTCTCGCCGGTGCCGGTCTCGTCGTGCCGGTCGCGATGGTGCTGACCGGCCGTCAGCGCGGGTTGCCGGTGATCGCGGGTGCTCTCGCGGTGACGCAGGCCGGGCTGCACGCGCTGTTCACGCTCGTCCCGGCGGGCGGCATGCACGCGATGATGGCCATGCCCGGTGCCGGCACCATGGTCGCCGCCCACGTGGCGGCCGGGAGCCTGGCGGCGCTGTGGCTGCATGCCGGGGAGGTCGCGGTCTGGCGCCTGGTGCGCCGGCTCGCCGGCCGGTTGCCTGTGCTCGGCCGGCTGTTCGCGCTGATCGGGCTGCGTCCCGTGGTGCCCGCGCCGCGCCGCTTCCGCCCGCGGCTGGTCGAGCTCGCGGCGCCGCTTCCGGAGCCATCGTGGCTCCGGGTCGTCAGTCACCGAGGGCCTCCGAGCGCCCTCACCGTGACCGCCTGACCGTCCCGCCCGCCGACGTGCGCGCACCGGGCCGGTAGCGCGGCCGCCCGTCGACTCCCGCCGGGGACCCGGCACCCGTAGCGCCGATCGATCGGCGCTCGTGAGGTCGGACGACCACCGTCGCCGGACCGCCTCGCGGGCCGGTCGACGGTGCGCGGCTGGCCGCGCGCCGCTGGACCGGTCGGCCGCGTCCCCGGGCAGCCCCACGCGGCCGTCCGCGGCCCGGCGGCCTTCTGCGGGCAGCCGGGACCGGCCTCGCGGGGCGGGTGGTCCGGTGGTGGTCACGGTCCTCACCGCCGCTTCCGGCGGCAGTCCCACGTCAATCGCTTCACACCCCTGGAAAGGGATCCATGTTCCCGCTGTCCCGCCGCACCCGCGGCCTCGTCCTGCTCGCCTCGGCCACCCTCACCGGCGCCCTCCTCACCGGTTGCGGAAGTACCGACGCCGCCACGCCCTCCCCGTCCGAGGCCCCGTCCGCCTCCACCTCCCCGGCCACCGCCGTCTCGATCACCGACCCCTGGATCAAAGCCGCCGACACCGGCATGACCGCGGCCTTCGGCACGCTCGTCAACAACACCGACAAGCCCCTGACGATCGTCAGCGCGTCATCCGACGTCTCGGCGATGGAACTCCACGAGATGGTCATGAAGGACGGAAAAATGATCATGCGGCCCAAGGAGGGCGGCTTCGAACTCCCGGCCCAGGGCGCCCACGAGCTCTCCCCCGGCGGCGACCACCTGATGCTCATGGACGTCACCAAGCCGGTCAAACCCGGCGACGAAATCGCGATCACGCTCAAGCTCTCCGACGGCACCACGATCGGGTTCACCGCGGTCGGCAAACCGTTCACCGGCGCCGAGGAAAGTTATGCCCCCGACGCCGGCATGGACATGAGCAGCCCCCACCCGTCCGCGTGACCCGGCGCCCGGACACCGTCCAGATGAACGACCGAACCGATGTCCCCCGCCGTCCGGTGAGTAGGCGCAGCCTGCTCACCGGCGGCGCCGCGGCGGCGGGAGGCGCGCTGGTGGGCGCGGCCTCCGCCGCCGCGATCGGAGCCGCATCCGACGAGCCGAAACCGGTCGCCCACGCGGCGCCCGCCGACTACGGGAGCCAGGTCGAGCCCTTCCACGGCCCCCGCCAGTCCGGAATCGACACTCCTCCGCAGGCGTTCGCCGCGTTCCTGGGCTTCACGCTGAAGCCCGGCACCGACCGGGACGCGCTCGGCCGCATGCTGCGACTCCTCACCGACGACGCGAGCCGCCTCACCCAGGGGCGACCGGCTCTCGGCGACACCGACGCGGACCTGGCCCGCACGCCGGCCCGGCTCACGGTCACGTTCGGTTTCGGACCCGGCCTCTTCCGGGCCGCCGGCCGGACACCCCAGGTCGAGGACCTCCCGGCGTTCCCGATCGACCGCCTGCAACCGCGGTGGACCGGCGGGGATCTGCTCCTGCAGGTGTGCGCGGACGATGCCACCGCGGTCGCGCACGCTCAACGCATGCTCATCAAGGACGCCCGTCCGTTCGCGGCCGTCCGCTGGGTGCAACGAGGCTTTCGACGCGGACGCGGGGTCGAAGCCGAGGGCGCCACCCACCGCAACCTGATGGGCCAGCTCGACGGCACGGCCAACACCAAGACGACCGAGGCGGCGGTCTGGACGGGCAACTCCACCACGCTCGCGCTCCGCCGGATCCGGATGGAGATCGAGACCTGGGACAAACTGTCACGCCCCGACAAGGAACTCGCGATCGGCCGCAAGCTCGACACCGGCGCGCCGCTCACCGGCCGGGCCGAGCACGACGAGCCGGACTTCGCCGCCGTGGACTCCGTCGGGCTCCCGGTGATCCCGGACTTCGCCCATCTGACACGCGCGCACGTGAGCAATGAACGGCTGCGCATTCTTCGTCGTCCCTACAGTTATGACGGGGAGCCGGACGCGGCGGGAGTGCCCGACAGCGGGTTGATCCTCGCGGCCTTCCAGGCCGACATCGCGACGCAGTACCTCCCGATCCAGCAGCGGCTCGCCGAACAGGACCTGATGAACCAGTGGACGACACCGATCGGATCTGCGGTCTTCGCGATCCCGCCGGGGTGCGACCAGGGCGGGTGGGTCGGCGAGCAGGTGCTGTCGTGAGGGCGGCGGTGGTGGTCCTCGTGGTGGTGCTGGCGAGCGTGTTCGCCAGTCCGGCGCGGGCGCACTCGGACATCGTCAGCAGCAGCCCGGCGTCCGGCAGCACGGTCACCGCTGCGCCGGAGGAGATCGCGCTCACGTTCGGCGGGGTGATCCGCGGTCAGTTCAGCACCGTCGTGGTGACCGGACCGGGTGGCGTCCGGTACGCGTCCGGCGAGCCCAAAGCCGTGGATCGGACGCTGTACCAGCCGGTGGAACCGCTGGTGTCCGGAAGTTACACGGTGGCGTGGCGGGTCGTGTCCGGTGACGGGCATCCGCTGCAGGGCGTGTTCCGGTTCACCGCGGACCTCCCGGCCACGCAGCCGAGTTCCGCGGCGGCCGGGGCGTCGCCGTCGGGGGCGGGCTCGCCGTCGCCGGCGGCGGAGCGCTCGCGCGCTCCGGAGCCGTCGGAGGCGGCGGTGGCGTCTGCCTCGGACGGCGGCGGGAGTCCGGCGTTTCTCCTCGCGGCCGGGGCCGCGGTCGTGATCGTGGTGGCCGGGGTCGTCGTGCTGGCGCGGAGGCGCCGGGTCTCGTGAGCGGTCGCGACGAGCCGCGGATCGCGGTCGAGCCGAGCCTCCTCCGGGAGGTGCGTGCCGTCGTGTTCGCGCTCGTCGCGCTGAGCGTGTCGGTCGTGCTGCACAGCTGGGCACACGGCGGCGCTCCCGCACCGACCGGGATCCTGGCCGGTGCGGGGCTCACGCTCGGACTGGGCGTGCTGGTCGCCAACCGGAGGCGAGGGCTGCCGGTCATCGGCGGCGCGCTGACCGTGGCGCAGGCGGTTCTGCACGTGGTGTTCTCCCTCTCCGAGGGGCCGGGGCACGTGATGGCGCCGCCGCAGCCGACGGGCGCGATGCTCGGCGCGCACGTGCTGGCCGGAGTCCTCACCGCGGGCTGGCTGTTCGCCGGCGAGGCGGCGGTCTGGCGGGTCGCGCGGTGGCTCGCCCGGTCGGTGCCGGGCCTGGCCCGCCTGTTCGCCCTGGCCTCGCGGCGCGTGTCGGTCCCGGCGCCGCGCCGGGTCCGGCCGGGGCTCGTGGCGGCCGCGGTTGCGGTGTTCGAGCCGACGTGGCTACGGAGCGCACCGCGCCGCGGTCCCCCGCGCACCGCCGCCGCCGGTGCCGCCCTGGCCACTGCACGTCAGTGGCTCCTCTGTCCTGCCCGTCCGCGCGGACCTCCGCCGGCGGGAACACGTCTGGAGCATCTCGTGACCTTGAACGCCGACCCACCCCGCGAACTCACCGCGGCCGACACCGCGGCCGAGCCACCGCTCGATACGCCGGCCGCAACCGCCGACGCCCGCCCGCCGCGGCCGGCCCGCTGGGCGCTCCTGCGACGACTCCACTTCTACGCCGGCATCTTCGTCGCCCCGTTCCTCTTCGTCGCGGCACTCACCGGCCTCGCCTACACCCTCGCCCCCCAGCTGAACCAGCTCGTCTACGGCCACGAACTCACCGTCGACAGCGTCCGCGACACGAAGGTCCCGCTGGCCGACCAGGTCGCCGCGGCCCGGAAAGCCCATCCCGACGGCACGCTCACCACCGTCTCGGTCCTCGACGACCCCGAAGCCACCACCCAGATCTCGTTCTCCACCCCCGCACTCGCCGCCGACGACAAGGCCAGCACGGTCTACGTCGACCCCTACACCGGCGAAGTGCGCGGAACGCTCACCACCTGGTACAACGCCACCCCACTGCAAACCTGGCTGGACAGCTTCCACCGCACGCTCAACCTCGGCGACACCGGACGCCTCTACTCCGAACTCGCTGCCTCCTGGCTCTGGGTCATCGCGCTGGGCGGCTTCGCGCTCTGGATCGGACGCAAGCGCGCCTACCGGGGCACCCGCGGCCGCACGTTCCGCCCCGACCTGAAGGCCAAGGGCGTCCGCCGCACCCGCGGCTGGCACGCGGCGGTCGGCCTCTGGATCATCGTCGGGCTGCTGTTCCTCTCGGCCACCGGCCTGACCTGGTCGCAGTACGCCGGCGCCCGCTTCGGCGCCGCGCTCGACGCCGTCCAGGGGCACGCGCCCGAGCTCGACACCGTGCTGTCCGGTCCGAAAGCCCATCACGGCGCGACCACCGCGACCGGCCCCCGCGCGACCGACCTGCCCGACGGCGTCAGCCTCGACCAGGTCCTGCGGGCCGCCGGTCCGATGACCGGCCGGATCGACGTCACGATCCCCGCCGACTCCGGCACCGCGTACAGCGTCGCGCAGGACGACGGCACCTGGCCGGTCGGCTTCGACCAGGTCGCGGTCGACCCGAGGTCGGGCGACGTCACCCAGCGCGTCGAGTACGAGGACTGGCCGTTCCTCGCGAAGCTCACGAAGGTCGGGATCCGGGCCCACATGGGCGAGCTGTTCGGCGTCGTCAACCAGATCCTGCTGGCCGGGATCGCGCTCGGCCTGCTCTGCGTCATCGTCTGGGGCTACCGGATGTGGTGGCAGCGCCGTCCCACGCGCGCCGACCGGAAGGCCCCGCTCGGATCGCCGCCGCCCCGGGGTGGCTGGCGGACGCTGCCGCGCTGGTTCCTGGTCGTCGGCGTCCCGGTGACGCTGTTCGTCGCCTGGGCGATGCCGTTGCTCGGCCTCACGCTTGGCGCGTTCCTGGTGTTCGACCTGCTGGTCGGCGCTTTCCGCTGGGCCCTGCGCACCCCGGCACCCCGGCTGACCGAGTAGGACGCCGTGTCTTTCGTTCCACGCCCGGCCGCGGCACTCGCGGCCGGTTCGGCGGTGGCCGGCTTCGTGGTGCTGGCCGCCGCGCTCGAGTACGGGCGGGCGCTCGAGGCCGCGATTCCCGGCCTGCCCACGGCCGGCGCCGCCACGTCCTGGGGGCTTCCGGTCGCGACCACGCTGGCCACCGCCGCCGGCACGATCGCCGTCGGCAGCGCCGTCGTCGGCGCCTTCCTGGTACCCGCCTCCGGCCCGCGGACCGGCTCCGGCGCGCGACCCGATCGGCTGCTCCGCCCGGCGACCTACCGGCTGCTCCGGGTCGCGTCCTGGGCGGCGCTGGCCTGGCTGGTCGCGGCCGGCGCGGCGATCGTCCTCACGACGTCCGATCTGATCGGCCTCCCGGCCGGGCGGATCGGCGGCGCCGAGGTCGTCAGTTTCGTGACGGACGTGTCCCAGGGCCGGGCGCTCGCGATCCAGGCCGGGCTCGCCCTGGTGGTCGCGGTCGGCGGGCGCCTGGTGCTCTCGCGCAACGGCGCGGCCTGGGTCGCGGTGGCGGCGGTCGCCGGGATCGTCCCGCCGGCGTTCACCGGCCACGCCGCCGGCGCCGGGAACCACCAGGTCGCGGTCACCAGCCTGGCGTTCCACGTCGTCGGCGCCGCCCTGTGGACCGGCGGCCTCGTCGCCCTGCTGCTGATCCGCCGGACCGACGTGCTGAGCCGCGCCGCCCACGGGTACTCCCGGCTCGCGCTGTGGTGCTTCGTCGCGGTCGGGCTCTCCGGCGTCCTCAACGCCATCGTCCGCCTGGGGACGCCGGACGAGCTGACGAACTCCCGCTACGGCCTGCTGGTGGCCGGCAAGTCGGTGGCGCTGATCGTGCTCGGCGCCCTCGGGGCCGTCCACCGGCGCACGACCCTCCGCGCCCTGCACGCCGCCGCCGCGGCCCGCACGGACGCCCCCGCCGCGGCCCGCACGGACGCCACCGACGTCCGCGCGGCGCGGGCGTTCCGGCGTCTCGCCGCCGGCGAGATCCTCGTGTTCGCGGCCACCACCGGGCTGGCCGTAGCCCTCTCCCGGAGCCCGACCCCGGTCCCCAGCAACCCCGTCGACCCCGACCCGGTCACCGACCTCGTCGGGTTCGGGATGCCGCCGGCACCGACGCTCGGGCGGCTGATCGGGCTCTGGTTCCCCGACGTCTGGTTCGGGACGATCGTCGTCGTCGGGGCCGTCGTCTACCTGGCCGCCGTGGCGCGCCTGCGTGCCCGCGGCGACCACTGGCCCGGCCACCGCACCGCCTGCTGGCTCGGTGGCCTGGCGCTCCTCGCGTCGGTGACGCTCACCGGAATCGGCCGCTACAGCGTGCTGGCGTTCAGCGTCCACATGTTCCAGCACATGGTGCTCTCGATGGCGGTGCCGATCCTGCTCGTCCTGGGCGCACCGGCCACGCTGGCCCTGCGGGCGCTGAAACCGGGCGAGCCCCGCGCCTGGCTCCTGTCGATGCTGCACTCCCGCGCTCTGCGGGTCGCGGCCCACCCGGTCGCCGCGACCGCGCTGTTCGTCGGCAGCCTCTACGGTCTGTACTTCTCCGGCCTGTTCGAGGCCGCGATGCGCTCGCACCTCGGGCACCTCGCGATGTCGACGCACTTCGTCCTGGTCGGCTACCTGTTCTTCTGGGTCGTCATCGGCGTCGACCCCGGCCCGCGACCACTGCCGTACCCGGTGCGGATCCCGGTCCACTTCGTCGGCATGGTGATGCACGCGTTCTTCGGCGTCGCGCTGCTGCAGGCCGGCACCGTGCTGGCCGAGGGCTGGTACGCGGGGCTCCACCGGCCCTGGCTGACCGACCTGCTCGCCGATCAGACCACGGCCGCGAGCATCGCCTGGTCGGCCGGCGAGATCCCGTCCGCCGCCGTGCTCGGCGTGCTGTTCTGGCAATGGGTCCGCGCCGACGAACGCGAGCAGCGCCGCCTCGACCGGGCCGCCGACCGTGCGGCGGCCGCGAACGACCCCGACGACGACCTCACCCGCTACAACGCCGCCCTCCGCCACCTCCACGACGCCGACCGGACCCGCTGACGACCCGGCCCGCTGGCGACGTCAGCGCACCACCGGAACCATCGCGCCGTCCACCAGAGCGACCGGAATCGGGTCGACCACCTCGAAGGCCTCGACGCCCCCGTTCTCGACGTCCCCGTTCCGGAAGCCCAGGTACACCCACCCCCCGTCACGCCCCCGCACCAGCGGCGCCGCGAACAGGTCCGGATCGGCGGCGAACGGGCGCGCCCGGCCGAGATCCCAGGGCCCGGTCGGCGACTCCCCCACCACGGTCCACGTGCAGTAGTCGCCGGCCGCCCGCCTGCCCGGCGTCTGCTCGCGGGGATGGCAGGTGAACGTCAGCACCGGCGTACCGTCCACCACCCGGACCTGCGCCACCTCGGTCTCGCCGAACCCTCCACCGCGGGTCACCGGCGGCCCGACCTCCCACTCCCGCAGGTCGGAGCTCCGGGCGTGCGCCAGCACCCCGCCGGACGCGTCCGCGGCGGTGATCAGCATGTGCCACCCGTCGCCGCCGGGATCCGCGAAGACGAACGGGTCCCGCCACATCGTGCTGACTCCCCCGCCCAGCGTCCGGTACCAGCGCGGATCCGCGCTCAGCACCAGCCCGGCCCGGCGCCAGGTGACGAGGTCCGGGGACTCGGCCAGCCCGATCCGCTGGCCGAACGACGACCCGGCCCGCGTCACGCCGGTGTAGTACAGCCGCCACGCCCCGTCCGGCCCGCGCACCACCGACCCGGTCCACACCGCGAGCGACTCCCACCCGGACGCCACCGGCCGCAGCGCGTCGGGCAGCACCCGCCAGGACGTCAGATCCCCCGACACCGCGTGCCCGATCGTCGCCGCCCCGTGCCGGAGCGCGGGGTCGGCGAGCGATCGCGGCGCCTTCAGGAAGAACAGGTGGTACTCGGTTCCGGTGTCGGCGACCCAGCTGTCCCAGACCCAGTCGTCACTCAGGCGCAGCATCCGGCACCGGCCGGACCACCAGCACGTCGCACGTCGCCCGCTTCGTCACCTCGAGGGCGACGCTGCCGAGCAACCGTTCGGCGAGGGACCGCTCGTGCCGCGCCCCGACGACGATCAGCTGGGCCTCGCGCGCGGCCGCGGTCTCCAGCAGCGCTGCCGCCGGCTCCCCGTCCACCAGCAGCGCCGCCGAGATCGTCGCGTTCTGGGCTTGCGCCACGCTCACGGCCGCGGCGATCGCCTCGCTGGCGGCCGCCCGTCCGAGCACCTGGCCGATCCGGATGTCACCGCCCAGCGTCGCGACGTTCTTCGCCTCGGCTCGGCGCGACAGGTCGGCGAACGCGCAGACGATCACCAGGTCGGCGTCCTCGCGGGCCGCCAGCCAGGCCGCCCTGGCCACGGTCGGGCCAGCCAGCCCCGACCCGTCGGTACCGACCACGACCACGCGGTAGTCCGTCGGTGCGCTCATGACGTCACCTTCTGCGGAGCGACCGGCATCGCGTTCAGCGCGTCGACGTCCCGGACGATCGGGGGCTCCTTGATCCAGAGCATCGTGACCGCCGCGATCGCGAGCAGCACTCCCGCGAACGTGATCGCGTTGTTCGGGTCGTCACCCAGCAGCCCGGAGTAGATCGCGCCGAACGTCACCGTCTGGATCAGCATCGGGACGACGATCATCATGTTGATGATTCCCATGTAGACCCCGTAGCGGGTGGACGGGATCATCCGCACCGCCATGATGTAGGGCACGCCCATGATCGACGCCCAGGCGATGCCGAGCCCGATGATCGGCAGGAACAGCAGGTACCCGTTACCGAGGTGCGGGAAGATCGCCAGCCCCACCGCCGCGCACAGCAGGCAGGCGGTGTGCACGAACTTCGCCCCGCGTCGCCGGGCCACCGCGACCAGCGAGAACGCCACCGTGAACGTGACGATGTTGTACCAGCCGTTCACCAGCCCGGTCCAGCCGACCGCGCGGGCGTAGTCCGGCGACGACGCGTCCGTGGTCCCCCACACCGACTTGGCCACCGAGAGCGTCACGAACTGCCAGTAACAGACCATCGCGTACCACTGGAACAGGTACACGAGCGCGAGTTTGCGCAGCTCCGGGGGCATCTCCACGATCGCTTCCCAGATCCCGCGCACGGCCGCGCCGAAGCCGCCGCGGTGCGCGCGCATCTCGGCCAGCTCCGACTCGCTGGGCGGGATCTCCGGCGTACTGAGCACCGAGACCAGCACGGTCGCGATCGAGCAGACCGACCCGAGCATGAACGACCCGAGCACCCAGTACGGGATGCCCGCCTCGGTGCCGCCGGTGATGAACTTCTGGAACACGAACAGCGAGAGGTTCGCCAGCGTGATGCCGAACCCGGTGAAGAAGCTCTGGGCCAGGAAGCCCTTGGCCAGCTGCGACGGCGGCAGCTTGTCGGCGATGAACGCCCGGTAGGGCTCCATCGCGGTGTTGTTGCTGGCGTCCAGCAGCCAGAGCAGCAGCACGGCCATCCACACCGCGGCCACGAACGGGAAGAGGAACAGGCAGATGCTGCAGCCGATCGCCCCGATCAGGAAGAACGGCTTGCGCCGCCCCCACCGCGGGCTCCACGTCCGGTCGGAGAGCGCACCGATCAGCGGCTGGATCAGCAACCCGGTGACCGGCCCGGCCAGGTTGAGGATCGGCAGCTCGTCCGGGCTGGCGTGCAGGAAGCTGAAGATCGGGTTCACCGCGGTCTGCTGCATCCCGAAGCTGTACTGAATGCCGAAGAAGCCGAGGTTCATCAGCAGGATCTGCTGCATGCTCATCAGCGGCTTGTGCCGCACGGTGGTGACGTGCCCGGACGACGTCGTGGTGGCGGTCACGGCGCACCGCCCACGCTCAGGAAGTCCTGCAGACGCGTGAGCTCGCGCTCCCACCCCGTGCTGTGTTCGTAGGCGACCGTCTCGTCGTACGGCCCTTGGATGATGCGGACGAGAGTCCCTTCGCGTCCCGTCCGCAGGAACTCGACGCGTAACTCCAGCGGGATGTCCGGGTCGATGCCGTCGTCACCGGTGATGCGCTGCCGGGCGACGAAGACGTCGGGGTCGAAGTACTCGACGAACACCGCGTCGGTGGTCACACGCACTGCCGGGTCGTCGTCGCGCACTTTCACGTGGTGGTGCCGGCCGCCGAGCTTCAGCTCCGACGTGACCGTCTCGGACTCGACGTGCCAGCCCGGGCTCCCGCGCCACTGCGCCATCTCGGCGGGCTCGGTCCAGGCCCGGAACAACCGTTTCTGCGATTCGTCGAATTGTCTCTCTACGACCACCATGATGTTTGCCGTCATCGTTGACCGCCTACGGGTCCGTTTACGGGTGGTTTAACCTTCAAAAGAGTGTGACCAGGGTCTCACTTGGCGGGCGCAAGTCAATGGGGCTGCGTCGAAACGGAGGACGGTTTGGCCGAGCGGGCCACGATCCACGACGTCGCACGAGCCGCCGGGGTGTCGCATCAGACCGTGTCGAACGTCCTCAATGGGCGGGCGCGGGTCGGAGCGGCGGCCCGCGACCGGGTGAACACCGCCATCGACGAACTCGGCTACCGGCCGCACGCCGGAGCGGCGAGCCTGCGCACACGCCGGGCCGGGCGGCTGGCCTATCCGCTCACGGCGAGTGACCACGGGCCGACGAACACGATCATGCTCGAGTTCCTGCAGGCGCTCACGTCGGCGGCGGCACGCCACGGCCGGCACCTGGTGCTCGCCGAGGACGGGCCCGACGACCGGCTCGCCGGTGTCCTGCGGCTGGTGCGGTCGGGCGAGGTCGACGGAGTCGTCCTCACGAACGTGGTGGCCGACGATCCGCGGGTCGCGGTGCTCTCCCGGGCGCGGGTGCCGTTCGCCTGCTTCGGGCGCACCGGGGCCGGCCAGCCACAATGCTGGGTCGACGTCGACAACCGGGCCGGTACCCGGGTGATGACCGAGCGGCTGGTCGGGTTCGGGCACGAGCGCGTCGCGTTCCTGGGGTACGCGCCGCAGGGCCGGTGGGACGAGGAGCGCGAGGCGGGCTACCGCGACGCGATGCGCTCGGCGGGCCTGCGCCCCCAGGTGTCCACTCCCGACCCGGAGGGGCCGGACGTCGCGCGGGCGATCACCCGGCTCCTCGAGAGCCCGGCCAGCGCGATCGTCACCGGCAGTGACGTCCTCGCCGCCGCTCTCTGCGCCGCCGCCACCGCCCGGGGCCTCACTCTCGGTCCGTCCCCGTCCCCGTCCCCGTCGGCGGCCCCGTCCCCGTCCGCGGGCCCGTCAGCGGACCCGTTCCCGTCCGCGGGCGCGTCCCCGTCCCCGTCCTCGGACCGGTCGGCGGCCCCGCCTCCGCCCGGCGCCCGGGCCGCGGCCCTCGCCGTCACCGGGTTCGACGGGTCCGTCGTCGGACGGCTCCTCACCCCGGCGCTCACGACGGTCGCGATCCCGCTTCCCGAGATCGCCGAGCGGGTCGTGCGCCGGGTGCTGGCCGAGATCGACGGCCCGACCACGGCCGGAGGCGAGATCCTCGCCCCCGGCCTGATCGAGGGCTCCACCGGCTGAGCCGCCTACGGCCGCCCGGCGTGCGGTACGTCCACCTCGGCGGTGAGCAGCACGGCCTCGCGGACGTCGAAGCGCATGTGCTCGTAGAAGTCGGGCGCCGCACACATCAGCAGCGTGCGGCCGTCGTGGCCGCCGAGCTGGCAGGCGTACACGCCGAGCCCCTCCGGCCCCCGGATCTCGTCCACGATCTCGCCGCCGGGCGCGACCCGCACCACCCGGCCCCCGACCGCGTCCGCCGCCCAGATGTGCCCCTCGGCGTCGAGCGAGCACCCGTCCGGCGCCACGACCAGCTGCGACAGCACCTCCTCGGTGGTCGTTCCGGTGGGCGTCGGCGCGAACTGCGCCCACACCCGCCGGTTCGACAACGACCCGTCCGGCGACAGGTCGAACGCCGTGTAGCGATTCCCGAGCGTCTCGCCGACGATCAGCGTCGATCCGTCCGGCGTGATCACCGCGCCGTTCGGGAAGTACAGGTCGTCGGCCACCACCGTGACCGAGCCGTCCGGGTCGACCCGCTTGAGCGTCGCGGTCCGCAGGTCGGCCCCGTTCATCAGGTCGAACCCGAAGTCTCCGACGAAGATCCGCCCGCCCTCGTCGATCACCAGGTCGTTCAGGAGCCCGCCGCACGACGACGACAAGTCGGCCAGCGTCGACACCGCTCCGTCGGCGAACCGCACCAGACGCTGGTCCTTCATCGAGACGACGACCAGCGAGCCGTCGGGCAGCCATCCCATCCCGGACGGCTGGTGCTCGACCTCGAACAGCACGGTCTCCGCGCCCTCCGGCGTGATCCGGCTGACCGTGTGCCGATAGAAGTCGGACACCCACCAGGTGCCGTCCCGCCAGCGTGGTCCCTCGAAGAACGCCCCGCCGCTGAAGATCGTCCGAACCTCTGTGTTCGCCATAGCCGCAACCTAACTGACCAGGGACCTTGCGGCGACGAGTCGCTGGATCTGATTCGTGCCCTCGTAGATCTGGGTGATCTTGGCGTCACGCATCATCCGCTCGGCCGGGAAATCCTGCGTGTACCCGGCGCCACCGAGCAACTGCACCGCGTCCGTGGTGATCCGCATCGCGGTGTCCGACGCCTGGCACTTCGCCGCCGCCCCGAAGAACGTCAGGTCGGCGTCGCCGCGCTCGGACTTCGCGGCCGCGACGTAGACGAGCTGGCGCGCGGCCTCCAGGCCGATCGCCATGTCGGCCAGCATGAACTGGATCGCCTGGAAGTCCGCGACCCGCTTCCCGAACTGCTTGCGCTCCCGCACGTACGCCGTCGCCACGTCCAGTGCGCCCTGGGCGATGCCGATCGCCTGTGCACCGATCGTGATCCGCGTGTGGTCGAGCGTCCGCAGTGCGACCTTGAGGCCTTCACCCGGTGCGCCGATCCGCCGGTCGTCCGGAATGCGGACGTTCTCCAGCAGAACCTCCCGGGTCGGGGAACCTTTGATGCCGAGCTTGCGCTCGGGTGCACCGAAGGTGACGCCCGGGTCGGACTTCTCGACGACGAACGCGGTGGCGTTCGCGCCGCGCCGGCCCGACGGATCCGTGATCGCCAGGACGGTGTAGTACTCGGACACGCCCGCGTTCGTGATCCAGGCCTTGACGCCGTTGAGCACCCAGTCGTCGCCGTCGCGCACCGCGCGGGTGCGCATCGACGCCGTGTCGCTGCCGGCCTCGCGCTCCGACAGCGCGTACGAGAACATCGCCTCCCCGCGAGCGAGCGGCGGCAGGTACTTCGCCTTCAGCTCCGGCGACCCGGCCAGGATCAGCGGCAGGCTGCCGAGCTTGTTCACCGCCGGGATCAGCGACGAGGACGCACACCCGCGTGCGACTTCCTCGATGATCAGGCACACCGCCAGCGCGTCGGCCCCGGCGCCGTCGTACTCCGCGGGCACGTGGGCCGCGTGGAACTCCCCCGCGACCAGCGCGTCGTATGCCTCGCGCGGGAACGACGAGGACGCGTCGACCGCGGCCGCGTGCGGCGTGATCTTGTCCGCGACCAGGTCGCGGACGGCGGCCCGGAGCGCCTCGTGCTCCTCGGGGAGCCGGAACAGATCGAAGCTCATCACGCACCCTCGCCGTAGGCGTAGAACCCGCGGCCGCTCTTGCGCCCGAGCAGACCGGCGTCGACCATACGGCTGAGCAGCGGAGGTGGTGCGTAGAGCGGCTCCTTGAACTCCTCGTACAGCGATTCGGCCACCGCCTTCACGGTGTCGAGACCGATCAGGTCGCACAGCGCCAGCGGTCCCATCGGATGCGCGGCACCGCGGACCATGCCCTGGTCGATGTCCTCCGCGGTCGCGAACCCGGACTCGAACATCCGGATCGCCGAGAGCGTGTACGGGATCAGCAGCGCGTTGACGATGAACCCGGCCCGGTCCTGCGCGACGATGACGTGCTTGCCCAGCACGTCCCCGAGGAAGTCGCGGGCGACGTCGGCCACGTCGGGGTCGGTCAGCAGGCTCGGCACGAGCTCGACCAGGTTCAGCACCGGCACGGGGTTGAAGAAGTGGACGCCGACCACGTGCTCGGGGCGGGACGTGGCCACCCCGAGCCGCATGATCGGGATCGACGACGTGTTCGAGGCCAGGATCGCGTCCGGCGATTCGACGATCTTGTCCAGCCGCTCGAAGATCGCGACCTTCGCGGCCTCGTCCTCCGCGACCGCCTCGATGACGATCTCCCGGTCGGCGAGGTCGAGCAGCTCGGTGGTCAGCCGGATTCTGTCCAGCACGGCCGGGGCGTCGTCGACCTTCCGCCGCGCCGCCGAGCGCTGCAGCGACTTCGCCAGGCGCTCCCGGCCCCGCGCCACCGCCGCCGCGTCGGTCTCGACCACGACCACGTCGAGCCCGGCCAGCGCGCAGACCTCGGCGATTCCCGACCCCATGAGCCCGCAGCCCACGATCCCGACCCTCATGTGATCTCCTGGTACTGAGTTCCTCTTCCTGGTACTGAGTACCAGAAGTAGTCTCGCCAGACAATCGACGAGGGCAGGTCGTGTGGTCAACGAGTCCAACCGGGAGCGGCTGACCGCCGCCGCGTTCGCGCTGTTCGAGGAGCAGGGCTACGAGCAGACGACGGTCGACGACATCGCGGCCCGGGCCGGTGTGGGCCGCACCACGTTCTTCCGCGCCTTCGGCTCCAAGGACGACGTGATCTTTCCCCACCACGAGTCGCTCGTCCTCGCCGTCCGCGACCGGCTCCACGCCGCCGCGCCCGACGCCGGGGTCCCCGCGCTCGTCGAGGGCGCCCGCCTGGTGCTGACCCACTACCTCGACGAGGGCGACCTCGCCCGGGCGAGGTACCGCCTCACGCGTACGGTGCCCGCGCTCCGGCACCGCGAGATCGGCGGCGTGCAGCAGTACCAGCGGCTCTTCCGCGACTTCATCACCGAGCGCGGGATCCGGGCTGATCCGCTGCACGCCGAGTTGCTCGCCGACGCGCTGGTGACCGCCCATAACTACGTGCTGCGCCGGTGGCTCCGCGAACCCGGCTCCGACCCGATCGCCGAGTTCGACCGGGCGATGGCCGACGTCCTGCGTCTGTTCTCCCCCGGCGGGCCCTCCGGCGGTGGGCCGGGGGCCGTTCTCATCCTCCGTACGGACCACGATCTGGACGCTCTGCTGCCGAGCATCCGCGCCGCTCTGGACGACGAGAGCCGGTCGCGGTAGAGGCCCGAATCGCCCGCCGGGCCCGGCCGGGCCGCACCGGCGCGCGGCGGCCGATTTCAGGCGCGCGCCGGCACGTAGGTGAAGCCGTACAGCCCGGCCGCACCACCGGCGGCGAGGAGCCCAGCGGCGCCGATCGCCACCTCGTAGAGCGGCCCGTCGCCCCGGACCGACACCAGGGCCGCACCCGTCCGCGGATCCCCGACCCCCACGGTGTGGTCCGCGCCGGGTGCTCGCCGAGCGTCACCCAGAGGATCCCGCCCGGGAAGTGACCGGCCACCTCCGGGCGGACGCAGACCGGCTGCGCGAGCCGTGGATCCCGGCGATTCCCACGGTCGGGCTACCGGTCAGGAGCGCAGCCAACGGCTCGGTCAGGCCGGGCCGGTCGATCACACCGGCCGGGTCCTGCGGCACCAGCGCCGGACGGGGGCGCGGCACCTCCAGTCGGCGGGCGCGAACCACCGCACGTCGACCGGCGCGTGCCCCGCCTTGGTGACCGCCTCGATCGCCACGTCGACGAACGACCCGTCCGCCCGGTACGAGGCGAACTCCTCGGTGTGCGACAGGAACACCCGGAGCGCCATCGCTCCATCCTGGACCACCGGATCCCGGGGCGTCTCGCCCGGCTCAGACGTCGATCGTCCGGTAGAACGTCCGCTCGCGGTTCTCGAGCAGCGGGATCGCGGTTCCGAACGCGAGGCGCCGGAAGTGCTCGGAATCGACGTGGGCCTGGTAGCCGGCCTCGTCGTCGTAGACCTCGAACAGCCGGAACACCAGCGGTTCGGCCGGGTCCTGGTACGCCTGGTAGTGGCGGTTCCCCGGCTCCTGCCGGGAGAGCGGCGCCAGCTCGGTCAGCGCGGCCAGCACCTCCTTCTCGTTGCCGTCGGCGGCAGTCCAGATCGCGGACACGACGTAGCCCATTCCGGCCTCCAGGCAGAGTTCACGAGTCGCCCCAGCCTAGGGACCGGTTCGCCGCACCGCGCGTCCCAGGGCGCCTCGCGCTCGTTCGCGAGACCGGCGGCCGAGAATGCGAACCATGGGACGTTGCGCAGGGAAAGTCGTCGTGGGGCTCGCTGGCCGCGCACCTCCAGGAGACCTACGGGCGCGTCGACGGGCTGGTCAGCAACGCGGGGATCGCCTCGAGGGACCGGCTGCCGGACGTGTCGCTGGACGCCTGGCACCGGGCGCTCGACATCAACACGACCGGGCCGCTGCTCGGCATCCAGGCGCTCGCACCGCTGATGCCGCCCGGTTCCTCGATCGTCAACATCTGCTCGGTCGCCGCGCTCGCCGGCCACGCGGCGGCGGCCTACACGACGAGCAAGTGGGCGCTCCGCGGCCTCACCCGGGCCGCGTCGCTCGAACTCGGTGTCCGCGGGATCCGCGTCAACGCGGTGATGCCCGGCCTCGTCGACACCCCGCTGATGGCGAACGCCTCACCCGCTTTCGCGGCGGCCGCGCTCAAGGAGATCCCGCTCGGCCGGATCGGCACCCCCGCCGACGTCGCTCCGCTCGTCGTCTACCTGATCTCCGACGAGTCGACGTACGTGAACGGCGCCGAGATCGCCGTCGACGGTGGCCTCACCGCGCACGTCTCCCACAAGGGCATCGCCGACGCGACGCGCGACCCGAGCCCCCGGTGACGAGGCCGGAGCGCCCCCGCCCGGCGGGTGCGGACCGCGGGCCGCTCCTGACGCGTTCGCGCCGGCGTCGCTAGCCCGGGCCCCGCACCCCGAGGCCGTCGAGGATCAGCGCCAGCATCGGCTGCGACCGGTCGGGCGCGGCCCGCCAGAGGGCGCCGGTGAGCTGCAGGAAGTCACCCGGCTCGGCGTCGGCGCGGATGCTTCCGTCGCGCCGGCCGGCCTCGAACAGCTGGGCGATCGCCCCGATCACCGGCCCGTAGGTCTGGTCGTTGATCGTCTGGTGCGCACTCGGGCTGAGGGCGGCGCCGAGCGCGTGCTTCTTCCGCATGGCGTCCACCAGCGCGGTCGTCCAGCTCCGCAGAGCCTCCCGCGGGGAGAGCTCGGCCAGCAGCGGAGTCACCGAGCCGGTGAGGCGATCGACCTCGTCCCGGTAGATCTCCAGGATCAGGGCCTCGCGCGACGGGTAGTTGCGGTACAGCGTGCCCGGGCCGACACCGGCTCGCTGCGCGATCTGGTTCATCGAGGCGTCGCCGTCCTCGGCGAACGCCTCGCGGGCGGCCGCGAGGATGCTGGCGCGGTTCTTCAGAGCATCGGAACGGACCATGACCCCAACCTAGGACGCCGCGGCCGCCAGCCGTGCCCGCTCCGCCGCGACGACCTGACGCACCAGATCCGCCTCGGACAGGTCGACCGCCTCGGGCGCCGCCGCCAGGTCGCTCACCCGTGCGTACTCGTCGAACATCTGCGTCTTGCGTGCGAGGAGCTCGACGATTCGCTGATCGACGCTGTCTTCCGACAGCAATCGGTGCACCTGCACGGTCTGGACCTGCCCCATCCGGTGGGCGCGCGCGATCGCCTGGGTCTCGGTCGTCGGCTTCAGCTGCGGTTCGCACAGGACGACGACCGACGCCGACTGGATGTTGAGCCCGACGCCGCCCGCGACGATCTGCGCCACCAGCGCCGCCCCGCCCCGGGCCGCGGAGAACTCGTCGACGATCTCCTGACGCCGGTTCGCCGGTACGGCCCCGGTCAGCGGCCCGAACACGGCCCCGGGCAGCCCGGCCCCGGGCAGTGCGGCCGCGACCAGGTCGAGAACACGGCGGAAGTACGAGAACACCAGCACGCGCCGCTGGTTCTCCTGCGCCTCCCGCACGATCTCGATCAGCCGGCGCATCTTCTCCGACTCGGCGCCCTGGAGCATCGCGGCCTGACGCATCGCCATGAAGTTGCCGCTTTCGACCGCCTCCCGGTAGGCCAGTGCGTCGTCGGCGGAGAGTGGCAGCCACTCCTCGACCTCGATCAGCTCCGGCAGTTCGGTGAGCACGTCTTCCTGGTTGCGGCGCAGGTAGGCCGGCGCGACCTGCCGCCGGAACGCCCGCGGTGCGCCGTCGCGGGCGGCCGCGACCAGGTCGGGCCTCAGGTACGAGACCAGCGTGCGGAACTCCTCGACCCGGTTCTCCAGCGGCGTGCCGGTCAGCAGGATCGCCCGGTCGGCCCGCTCGATCAGCGCCTTCGTGCGGACGGTCCGCCGCGCCGCCGGGTTCTTGACGTAGTGCGCCTCGTCGACGACGACGCACGACAGATCGCCGACGCCGGCCAGCGCGGGCCCCCACCACCCCAGGGTCTCGTACGTCGTGACCGCCACGCCGCCGTCGCGCAGCCACGCGCGGGCCGCCCGCTCCCGGTCGGGCCCGTGCACCCGGTGCGCGGTCAGCCGCGACTTCGAGCCCACTTCCCGCACCCAGTTCGTGACGACCGCGGCCGGGCAGACGACCAGGAAGCGGTTCTCGCCCTTGCTGCGCAGATGGGCCAGTACGGCCAGGGCTTCCAGCGTCTTGCCCAGCCCCATCTCGTCGCCGATCAGCACCGCGCGCTGGACCAGCGCGAAGCGGGCGGCGAAGCCCTGGTAACCGCGGAGGGACGCGGTGAGGTACTCGGTACGCAGCGGCTGCTCGCGGACCGCCTCGATGATCTCCTCGGGCAGGTCGCCGTGGGCGGCGTTCTCGTCTTCGGTGAGGAAACCCAGCTCGGCGAGCATCGCGACGTAGTCGGCCGGGCGGGCGAGATAGTCGGCCCACGGGTCGGCCTCCACGGGTGCGGCGCCCCGGCGGGCCGGATCGAGCATCGCCGCCCGCCGCCCCACCCTGCGGAGGTTCTCCCCGAGGTCCGCGCCCTCGCCACCGCCGAGCGGGACCACGAGCAGCCGCTCCGTCGTCGGGCGGATCGCGGCGCCGAGCGGCGCCAGCTCGGCGGCCAGGCGCAGGTCGTCGGCGGCCGATCGGGTCTGCCGGCCGGCGTCCCACTCGGCCAGCCGGTGCAGCAGCTCGGTCGCCTCCGGCGGGCGTTTCTCCACGTCGATGCGGACCGGCGTCTCCTCGTGCGTGATCCGCCGCAGCTCGCTCGCCGCGCCGAGCATCCGCCGCGCCGATGTCTCACCCACGCCGGGCAGCGCGTCGAGCGACGGACCGCGATCGAGCACCTGCTGCACGGTCGTGACGTGACCGTCGGTCAGCGCGCCGAGCCGCAACCGGTCTCGCGTCGCCTGTTTGAGCGCGTCGACCGGCAGCCCCTCGAGCACCCGCCGGACCTCGGCCTCCCGGACCCGCTCGCCGGCCTCCCGCGCCGCCGACCGGAACGACGCTTCCGCGGCGACCACCGCGTCGATACGGGCCAGCGCCTGCGGCAACCCGGCGAACTCGGCCCGGCCGAGCAGGAAGGGTGCCGGCCCGGTGTGCTCCGCGACGAGCGGGAACCCCAGACCGGGCTCGATCAGAGCGTCCACCGAGGTGACGGCCGTACCGGTGAGCGTCGCGAGCCGTTCCAGCCGGGCCGGGGCCTCGGTCTGCATCGCCGCGTGCTCGCGGCGGAGATACCGCGCCGCGGCCTCGGCCGCGCTCCGCTGCGCGGAGCCCGTGAAGAACCGCAACAGGCCCAGCACCGGCCCCACGTCGTCGAGCGCACGCCTGGAGTCGTCGGCCAGCCGGCCGAGGAAGGCCTCGTCGGCCGGGGGTAGCCGGGCCCGGTCGGAGAGCGCGCCGACGACGGCGGTGTCGGCCCGGTCGAGCGGGACGACCCGCCAGGCCGGTTGACGTGCCGAGGCGACGTCGACGCCCCGGGCCTCCAGGGCACGCTCACCCTCCGAAGCCGCCGCCCGCACCCGCCGGTGCCAGGCCCGCACCTCCGCGGCCCGCCGGCTCCAGCCGTCGAAGTCTCGCGCCAGCCCCCGTACTACCTCACGTTCCGCCCTGTCCATGCGTCGCCGCGCTCCATTCCCTCTGCAGCGCGAGGGTAGGACACCCCGCCGACACTTCCGGCCGCGCGCCGGGCCCGGCGGGTGGCGACGGCACAGCGGAGCAGGTACACCGGGGTCGGCGGGATCCAGCCCAGCTGCAGGGCCTGGCCCTGGTCGTCGCGAACCGCCCAGTGCTCGACGACCAGATCGCCCCGCATCCGGAGGAAGTGCGCGTGGTGCACCTCGAAACGCTTCCCGGTGGGAGCGAACGCCCGCTCCACCCGCCCCTCGGGCGTCCAGACCGTGAAGTCTCCCGTGTGCCGCCCGGACATCGTGCCGTAGGTGACCACCAGGTCGTCGTCGACGACCGCGGTTTCGACCGTGAACGCCAGATCGCTGTAGGCGGATCGCAACCACAGCGCGGTAGCCCAGAAGGCCTCCGGGCCGGTGCCACGGCAGTCCGGGGGTTCGTTGGCGGCCTCGCGGTTGGTCGCGTCCGGATGGACGACCTCCCGCAGGCCCTCCAAGGTTCCGTCGGCCATCAGGTGGATCGACCGTTCGGCTACTGCGCGCATCGCTGCTCCCATCTTAGATACAGTCGGCTGTACTCAATTGGAGACAGTACGCTGTACCGAACTTGTCGCACAACCGGGAGTTTGATGGCTTACGACAATCGGTCACGGGCGGCCGCCGCCCGGGCGACCCGCGCCGCGGTGCTGGCGGCCGCGCACGAGTCGTTCCTGACCGTGGGGTACTCGGGCACGACGATTCGCGGCGTCGCGGAGGCCGCCGGGGTCTCACAGGAAACCGTCTACAAGCGGTTCAGCGGCAAAGCAGGTCTGCTCAAGGACGTCTACGACGTCGCGATGGCCGGTGACGACGACCCGGTCCCGATCGCCGAGCGTCCGCAGTTCCGCGCCGTGCGGGACGCGACGACACCGGCCGAGGTGGCCCGTGCCTACGCCGCGTACGCGCGCCTGCTCACCGGCCGGGCCGGACCGCTGATGCAGGTGGTCTCGTCCGCGCGCGGGGTGGATCCCGACCTCGACGCGTTCATGCGGACGGTCGACGGGGAGCGGCTGATCGGCGCGACGATGGCGGTCACCGCCTGGTCGGAGCGGGGGTGGCTCCGCTGCGAGCCCGACCGCGCGCGCGATCTGGTGTGGACGCTGATCTCGCCGGCGGTGTGGGGACTGCTCACCGACCGGGGCTGGTCCCTCGACGACTACGAGGGCTGGCTCCGCGACTCCCTGGCCGCGATGGTGCTGCTCTAGACGCTGTCTAGGCCCAGCGGCCCGCCTCGGTCGTCGGGCCCACGTGCTCGTCCAGCCATCGCAGCACCGGGGCGCTCGCCCGCCACGTCCCGGCGACGAACGCGTGCCCGGCCTCCGCGTCGATGCCTTCGTCCACCCGCAGGCGCCGGCCGAGCGTCACGCTCTTGCGGCGCAGACCCTCGATCCGGGGATGGTCGCGGGCGAAACCGCGCGGTGCCGTCGCCAGCGACTCGCCCCACTGCTCGAGGCCGGTGTCCGCGATCCGCTTCTCCAGTTCCGCCCCGGCGTCTCCGACGACCGCGGCCCGGTAGCGTTCGAGCTGGTCACGGGCCATCCGCCAGTAGCCGCCGCCGGCCGTGAGCCCGTCCGCGGAGATCGACACGTACAGACCGGCCGGGCTCAGCTGCGAGCCGGTCAGCACGCCGTAGGTCTGGGTCTTGTAGGGCGACTTGTCGGCCGAGAACCGCACGTCCCGGTTCTGCCGGAACAGCTTCGTCTCGCCGCCGAGCTCGTCGCTCAGGTCGTCGAGCAGCGCGGCGAGCCGGTCCCGGATCGCACTCTCGAAGTACGGGCGCCGCGCGGCGAAGTACTCCCGGCTGTTGTCGTCCTCCAGCCCGGCGAACCACTCCGCCACGCCGGCGTCGAACCCTGTGAACCGCTGCATCCGCTCAGGGTAGGCCGGACCCTTCCTGGGGTATGCACCCTGCAACCAACTTCTGGGAGGTCGCCGTGCCCGCACCGCAGCCGGGTCCTACCGTGTTCGTGCTGTTCGGCGCGACCGGGGACCTCGCCAAACGCATGGTGATCCCGGCGTTCTACACGCTCGCCATCGAAGGGCTCCTCCCGAAGGACTGGATGCTCGTCGGCAACGGCCGAGGCGACGTCTCGCACGAGAACTTCTCCCAGCACGTCCGTGACGTCCTCACCGAGTTCGGCCCGAAACCCGGCTCCGGCCCGTGGAAGGAGTTCTCGAAGCGGCTCCGTTTCGCCGGCGGCGGCTTCGACTCCACCAACCCGGGCAGCCTCCTCGACGTCATCGGCGACGCCCGCACGGAGGTCGGCGCCGACGCCCAGCTCGTGCACTACCTCGCGGTGCCGCCGGTCGCGTTCGAAGGCCTCACCCGCGGGCTCGGCGCCCACGGCCTGGCCAAAGGCTCCCGGGTCGTCTACGAGAAGCCGTTCGGCACCTCGACCCAGGGCTACCGCACGCTCAACCGTGCGGTCCACAGCGTTCTCGACGAGGAGCAGGTCTACCGGATCGACCACTTCCTCGGGAAGGAAGCCACCCAGGACCTGCACATCCTCCGTTTCGCCAACGAGCTCTTCGCCTCGAACTGGGACCGCCACCACATCGAGAGCGTCCAGATCGACGTTCCCGAGACCCTCGGCATCGACGACCGGGCCGAGTTCTACGACAACACCGGCGCGGTGCTGGACATGCTGGTCACCCACCTCTTCCAGGTCGCGGCCGAGGTCGCGATGGAGCGACCGCGCACCCTGTCGGCCGACGACCTGCAGGCGGCCCGCGAGAAGGTGATCCGGTCCTTCCGCCCGCTGGACCCGTCCGAGGTCGTCCTCGGCCAGTTCACCGGCTACAAGAGCGTCAAGGGCGTGCGCCGCGGGTCCACCACCGACACGTTCGTCGCGGCGCGACTCTGGATCGACAACCCGCGGTGGCGCGGCGTTCCCTTCCTCTTGCGGACGGGGAAGCGGCTGGCGGTCAGCGAACAGCGTGTCACCCTCGTGCTGCGGACGCCGGACCAGCCGTTCGCGGGGCTTGCGCACGGCGCCGGGACGCTATCGTTCTCGCTGTCCGGTGCCGGGGAGATCGACCTGACGCTGCTGGCCAAACGGCCGGGCGTCGATCTGAACCCGGAGCAAGCCACCGTCCGCCTCCCGCTCTCCGAGCTCCCCGACGCCGACCCGCTGCCGCCCTACGTGCGGCTGATCCACGACGCCCTGGTGGGCGACCGCTCGCTGTTCACCCGCCCGGACGGCCTCTCGGCCAGCTGGAGGACGGTGCAGCCGGTGCTGGACTCGCCGCCGGCGCCGGCCCGCTACGCGCAGGGCTCGTGGGGGCCGGCCGCCGCCCGCAAACTCGTCGCGCCGGGGCGCTGGTACGTCGGTCAGTAGCGCTCGCGGCCGGGTGTCGATCGGCGCGCGGCGCGGTTCCGGTGGTCCCGTCAGTCGACCGGCGTCGACACGAAGTTGAACGGGCCCCGGACGTTGCCGTTGAAGCGCTCGGCCGCCTCCAGCGCGACCTCCAGCCGCTTGCGCGGGCTCATCCGGCTCCGCGCCGTCGCGTACAACGCCCCCATCGCGATCTCGTCGCCGGAGCCGACCGCGTCGTACCCGAGCGCGGACTCCCCGACCTGGTAGTCGGAGTCGATCGAGAACAGGCGCCCGGCGACTCCGACGAGGAACACCCCGCCGGTCTCGCGCTCGTTCTCCTTGCCGGCCCAGCCACCGGTCTTGAGGCACTCCCGCACTCCGTCGATGAACGTCGTCGCCATGAAACGGTCGAGGTCGCTCGCCGGGGGCCCGGGCGGCGTCCAGGCCCAGCGGATGAGCTGGCCCATCCGGAAACTGGTCGTGAACCCGAACGCGTACGCGCCGGTCGTGAACACCTTGGCGTCGGCCCGCGGGTGGATCACGTACCCGGAGACCCCGGCCGAGTCCCCGCCGATGTGCACCGCCCCGCCGTGCACGACCCCGACGATCGCGGTCACGCGGACACCTCGCTCCGCCGCGGACGGATCCCGGCCACCAGCAGGTAGCCGATGATCCAGAACTCGCCGATCGAGGCCGGTACCGCCAGCGCGCCGACCAGGACCGCCGGGGCGTCGGCCAGGCCGAGGTCGAGGAACGCGCTGAGCACGTAGCCGGCGCCGCCGACGATGAGCAGCCGGCCGAGCATCTTCGGCAACCGGCCCGACACGACCGCGACCCAGCCCATCGGGATCAGCCACAGCCCGAAGAAGACGGCCCCGACCTGCCAGAGCGTCGCGCTGACGTGGTGCGCGAGCTGAACCGTCGCTCCGACGTCACCGCCGGGGGCGAGGCTCGCGGTGCCGGCCACCGTGACCGCCGTCGAGAGCGCCACGACGCTGCCGAGCACGACCACGGCGTTGGCGAGCCCGAACGCGGCCAGCGCCCAGGCCGCGTCGGGCGCGAACTCGCGGAACAGACGGTAGAACAGCGCCGCGGTCACCGCCTGGGTCACGACCACACCGAGCTCCAGGGCGAGATCGACGTGCGCCAGGCCGGTCCGTTCCACCAGATTGCTGACGGTGGCTGCCGGGTCCCCGTCGACGTAGAGCATCGGCCGGACGGTCAGGAACCCGAGCAACCCGGTGAGCGCCAGCCCGAGGTAGGACACCCCGGTGAGCCGAGCCCACGTCACACCCGTCATCGCCGCGCCCCCGACTGTGGTCGACCGGAACCATCCCTCGTCGAGGATCGCAACCTCCCGCCACCCGGCGCCACCACCGCTCAGACCATGGCTTGGACGTCGGCGAGCAGGTAGAGGTCGTCCCTGCCGGGAACGCCCAGTTTCGACCAGGTCAAGAACGGGGTGCCGCCGCCCTCGCCCTCGACGTACGGAATCGAGATCCAGGTCGGCGGCGATGTCGTACTCCGCCTTGCCCTGGGTCAGCGGCCGGGCGTCCGAACCGTCGCGGCGGGCGACCCAGATCCGCTTCCCCACCTGACCGACGCACCAGGAGAGCGAGCAGTGGTCAGCTCCGGGGCCCTCCGGAGGCGTGGGCGATCCGGTTCAGCTGGGGCCAGAGCAGGACCACGAAGACGGCCGAACCGGCGAACGCGAACCAGAACGGCGCCGTCACGCCGAGCCCGCCGGCCAGCGCGCCACCCAGCGCCGAGCCGACGACCAGCCCGCCGTACGTGCAGATCGTGTGGACGCTGTTGACCCGCCCCTGCAGGTGCGACGGGACGGCACGCTGCCGGATCGTGATCGACGTGGTCCCCCACACGAACGCGTGCACGCCGAACACGAACAGCACCAGCAGCGCCACCGGAGCGGACGTCGTGACGGCGAGCGCGAGGTGGGTCAGCGTCTCCAGGATCAGGCCGATCCGCATCACGTTGCCGAGGCTCACCCGGGCGGTGATCCAGCCGTAGATCCCCGTCCCGACCAGGCCGCCGACCGCCGTCGCGGTGCTGAGCAGGCCGAACCCGACCGCACCCAAGCCGAGCCGGTCATGGGCGTAGAGCACGAGCACGGACCAGGCGGCGCCGAACGTCACGTTGAAGATCAGGATCGTCAGGACCAGAGTGCGGATCGCGGCGTGCCGTACGGTCCACGCGAGGCCGTCGCGGATCTCGCGCAGGGCGTTGCTCCGGGCCGGGGGCGCGGCCGCGGGCGGCCGGACCCGGGACACCAGCATCACCCCGGCGGCGACCAGCACGGCCTGGGTGACGAACGGCCAGACGTGCCCGGCGGCGAACAGCGCGGCCCCGATCGGCGGGCCCGCGAGCTGGTCGAACGACACGAATCCGACCTGCAGCCGAGCGTTGGCCAGCGCCAGGTCGTCGCGCGGCACCAGCATCGGCGTCAGCGTCGCCGCGGTGTTGTCGGCGAACACCTCCGCGGTGGCGAGCAACCCCAGCGCCAGCAACGCGCCGGTCGCGGTGGCGTGACCGGTCACCAGCAGCGTGACCAGCACGGCGAGGATCGCGGTCCGGCTGCCGTCGGCCAGCATCACGATCCGGCGCCGCTCGTGCCGGTCGGACAGCACGCCCGCGTACAGACCGAACACCAGCGGCGGCGCCCAGCGCAGCAGCGCGGCGAGCGAGATCAGGAACACGTCGTCGGTCAGCGACGCGACCAGCAGCGGCCCGGCGGCGGCCGCGACACCGTCGCCCAGGTTCGTGGTCCAGGTCGACGCGAGCAACCAGCGGAACGACGTTCCGAGGCGGGCCGGAACCAGACGCTCAGCGCTCAGCACTCCCGCTGAGCCAGGAACTCGTCGAGCAGGCCGAACAGCACGGCTACCGCGTGCGCGTCGTCGTCGGGCGGCAGGTCCCGGGCCCAGCCGTCGGGAAAGGCCAGGTGCAGGACGACGCCCGGCCACGCGTGGTTGCATTCCTTTCCCCGGCGGGCATTGAGCCACTCGGACCAGCCGGCCAGCGCCGGTTCGCCGTGCCGGGCCGCGTGCTGGTCGTAGCCGAGGAGGAACGCGCTGACCGCCGCGAACGACGGCCGGCCGACGTACATCCCCGGTCGCGCGCCCAGCTGGGCGAAGAACTCCCGGTCGCCGAGGTCGGTCATCGGTCCACTATCGAGCAGTGCTCCCCCGGGTGCACGGCCGTACCGATCAGCCCCCGGTGCTGGGCCAGCACGACCGTGGCCGTGCGGTCGCGGGTGCCGAGCTTGCGGTACAGCCGCTCCTGGTGCTTCGAGACCGTCGACGGGGTGATGCCCAGCCGGTGACCGATGGCCCGGGCGGTCATCCCGGTCGCCAGCAGGCTGAGCACGGTCCATTCGCGCGGGGTGAGGCCGGCGTCGGTGGCCGCCTGCAGCCGCTCCTCGGCCGACGGCGGGGAGCCGCAGGCGCACCGTCGTTCCCGCAGCAACCGCTGCCACACGCGGGCCTGACGCTCCACCTGCACGAGCAGCGGCTGGGCCCGCCGGGCGAGCGTCACCTCGCGCTCGGTGAAGTCGGAACCCGAACGGGCGGTCGCCAGCAGGCGCACCCGGCCCTCCGCGTACGACAGCGGGATGATCAACGACCAGACGCAGTGATCGAAGTTCTCGTCCGCCACCCGGTAGGTGGGGTCGCGGCGCCAGCTCGACCAACTGACCAGGTCGGAATTGCGGAACGCTTGCTGCCGGCCGGCCGCGACCGCGCGCACCGGCGGATAGTCCAGACCGTGCCGGCGGATGGCCGATTCGACCCGGACGCGGGACCCGGAAAGCGACGGTGACCGGTCGTCGGTCCAGCCGATGACCTGCTGGGCGCCCGCGGTTGCCAGATCGAACTCGCCGATCGCTCCCACCCGGCCGCGCAGCAGCGTCCGGGCCGACTCGGTCAGCAGGGGCCAGGGCGGGCCACCGGGTTGCTCGCTCTGCACGGTGACGGCCAGATCCAGGAGATCACTGTAGTCACGGTTGCTGATTCCGCGCACCACCCGAGTGTGGAGCCCACTCCCCGGCCGGGCCATCGGATTTCCGGTGAGTGTCCACTCCCGCCGAGCCCGGCGCCATACGCAATTGTGCGGCTAGGAGTGCACGCCTCCGTCGCCCACCATCACCGGAAGACACGGCCGAGGGGGCGTCGAATGACCGATCAACTCCACCCCGGTGAGAATTTCGCCGTCGGCGGCGAGCTCCTTTCGGGCGACCAGGAATCGCGGCTCGTGCTGCAGGGCGACGGCAATCTCGTGCTCTACCGCGCGTCCGGGGCAGCGCGCTGGGCCACGGCGACGAGCACCGGAACGACGGCCGTCATGCAGACCGACGGCAACTTCGTCGTCTACGGCGCGGCCGGTCAGGCCGTGTGGGCCACCGGGACGGACGGGCATCCGGGCGCGTTCCTCGTGCTCCAGGACGACGGCAACCTGGTCGTCTACCGGCCCGGCGGGACCGCGCTGTGGGCCTCGAACACCGTCATCACCCGGAGGTCGGTCAGCGGGTTCCTTCCCCGCTCGTCCGGCTTCCGGTTCTCGAACTCGTCGTTTCCGTCCGTTCCCGACCTCACGCTGCGCCTCTACGACCCCAACTACCCGGGCGACGATTCGGTGACGATGACGCTCAGCCTCGCCGACCCGCAGCACACCGCTCCGGTCACGAACTCCGTCGTCCCGACCGTGTGGTGCTTCTTCAGCCCGATCTACCTGTTCGCGTTCCCGCCGGCCGGCCGGTTCAGGCCTCCGGAGCCAGGCGGCTCACCGCGATCTCCCGGACCCGGAACCGCTGGAGCTTGCCGGTCGCGGTCACCGGCATCGCGTCGAAGATCAGCACGTGGCGCGGGCGCTTGAACGACGCCAGGCCCTCCCGGCAGAACCGCACCAGGTCGTCGGAGGTCGTCGAGGATCCTTCGGCCAGGACCACGCACGCCACCGGCTTGTCGAGCCCGGCGGCGTCCGGCACCGAGACCACGGCCACCTGGACGACGTCCGCATGAGCACGGAGTCGTTCCTCCACCTCGGTCGGGGACACCCAGATGCCTCCGGCCTTGATGATGTCGTCGGTCCGCCCCAGCGAGGTGTAGTAACCGTCTGCGGAGCGGACGTACGTGTCACCGGTGCGCACCCACGAGCCCTGGAAGACCCGGCGGGTCACCTCCGTCCGCGACCAGTAGCCGGTCGCCGCCGAGGAGCCGCGCACGTAGAGGTGCCCCGGCGTGCCGTCGGGCACCACGGCCCCGTCGTCGTCGACGATCTTCGCGCGATAGCCGTCCACGATCTCCCCGGTCGCGCCGGCCCGCGTCCGGCCGGGCCGGCCGCTGATGAAGATGTGCAGCATCTCCGTGGACCCGATGCCGTCGAGCATCTCGACGTCGAACGTTTCGCAGAACCGGGAGAACAGCGGAGCCGGGAACGCCTCTCCCGCCGAAACGCACTCCCGCACCGACGCGAACGCGTCCCGCGGCAGACCGGCGGCGAGCAGCGCCGCGTAGTAGGTCGGGCCACCGAAGAACAGCGTCGGCCGGTGCTCCTGCAGTACCCGCAGCGTCCCCTTCGGCGAGGGCCGCGACCGGTCGAGCACCACCGACGCTCCGACCGAGAACGGGAACGTCATGCTGTTGCCCAGCCCGTAGGCGAAGAAGAACTTCGCGACCGAGAAGCACACGTCGTCGGGGCCGATCGCCAGGACGTCTTTCGCGTACGTCTCCGCGGTGTCTTTCAGAGACCCGTGCCGGTGCATGGCGGCTTTCGGCGTCCCGGTCGTGCCCGACGTGTAGAGCCAGAACGCCGGCGACTCCTCGGTGGTCGGATAGACGTCCGCGGTGCCGCCGGAGGCCAGGAACGACTCCCAGGGCCAGACCGGCACGCCGAGGACGCCCGGCAACCCCGCGTCGCCGGCCAGCACGACGACGTGATCCAGGTCGGGCAGGCCCGACAGCACCGGTGCCAGGCTCGCGAACTCCGACGACAACACCACGATCCGGGCCCGGCTGTCTTCGGCCAGCGTCCGCAGGTCCTTCGACGTCAGCATCGTGCTGACCGGCACCGGGACCGCGCCGAGCCGGAGCCCGGCGAGGAACGCCGTCACCAGCTCCGGGCAGTCACCCATGCAGAGCAGCAGGCGCTCCTCGGGACGCAGGCCCGCGGAGCGCAACGCGCCGGCGAACTCGCGCACGGACGCGGCCAGCGCGCCGTAGGTGACTTCGCGGACCGAACCGTCGAGGTCGATCGCGGTGATCGCGCGTCTCCCGGGCGCGTGCCGCCCGACGAGCCACTCGGCCGCATTGAAGGTGGCCACGCTTCGAACCCCCTCAGGGAAAACGCACGTAGTCGTACTCGACCGGAAGATCGTTGATGCCGAACGCGGGCGGAGAGATCCAGCCGGCGAAGTCGCCGGCGTCGTGGTGCGGAACCATCAGCGCGGCGACCCGGGCCCGGTCGTCGGCCGACGGCAGGAACTCCTCGACCGAGTCTCCGAACGTCCCGTCGGGCCGGATGCAGGACCCCGAGAACACCCCGACCCGCCGGTTGAAGCCCTCGTGCGGCAGGTACAGCCGGGCCTCGACGCCGGCCTTCTCGAGCTCGGTGTTCCAGCGCTTGACGCCGGTCGCGCAGTCGGCCGCGTACTCGTTGCGCAGGTCGAGGTTGAGGGCGGTCAGCATCGGAACGGTCTTCGTCGAGAACGCGCCGTCGACGACCGTCGGGACGTCCATCGTGAGGCCGGTCAGCACGTGATCGTCCGTGCGCCTGCTCTCCATCCAGCGACCCTTGAGGCCACCGGTGAAGTACGCGGCCGCGTTCGACGACGTTTCCGCGCCGAACAGATCCATCGAGACCGAGTACTGGAAGTTCAGGTACTTCTGGATCACCGGCAGCGGAATGCCGCCGTACTCCCACACGTCGTCGGTGTCGTGCCGTTTCATGAGTTCCGCGGTGCGCTGGACGACCCGCTGCACGCCCGTGGTGCCGACGAACATGTGGTGCGCTTCTTCTTTGAGCATGAACTGGCAGGTGCGGGCCAGCGGGTCGAAGCCGGACTCTTTGAGCGTGCCGAGCTGGTACTTGCCGTCGCGGTCGGTGAAGTACGTGAACATGAAGAACGACAGCCAGTCGGTGGTCTCCTCGTTGAACGCGCCGAGGATGCGGGGCGAGTCGAAATCGCCGGAGTTCCGCTTGAGCAGTTCCTCGGCCTCTTCCCGCCCGTCGCGGCCGAAGTACGCGTGCAGCAGGTAGACCATCGCCCAGAGATGCCGTCCCTCCTCCACGTTCACCTGGAAGAGGTTCCGCATGTCGTAGAGGCTCGGCGCGGTCATCCCCAGGTGGCGCTGCTGCTCGACGCTCGCCGGTTCGGTGTCGCCCTGGATGACGATGAGTCGCCGCAGGTCGGCACGGTACTCGCCGGGCACCTCCTGCCAGGCCGGTTCGCCCTTCCGGGCGCCGAAGCCGACCGTGCGCCCGGGGTCTCGCTCGGCCAGGAAGATCCCCCAGCGGTACTGCTCCATCGGCACCCGGTCGAAGTGGGCCCAGCCGTCGCGACCGACCGCGATCGCCGTGCGCAGGTACACGTCCTGCGTCGGGATCGAGGGGCCGAGCGTCTGCCACCAGTCGAGGAACTTCGGCTGCCAGCTCTCGAGCGCCCGCTGCAGGCGCCGGTCTCCGGCCAGGTCGACGTTGTTCGGGATGCGCTCGGAGTAGTCGATGCGCGACATCGGGCCGGTCGGGACCGGGGCGTCGGCAATCTCCGCCATGTCAGACTCGCTTCCGATCGTAGTCGGCACGCGTGCCGGTGCCGTACCGGCGCAGCGCGCCCTCCGGCCCGGCGGCGTTCGGCCGCTGGAAGATCCAGTTCTGCCAGGCGGTGAGCCGCCCGAACACTTTCGTCTCGAGCGTCTCCGCCCCCGCGAACCGCAGGTTGGCCTCCATCCCGGTGAGCGCGTCCGGGGAGAAACTGGCGCGCTCCTCGACCGCGAGGCGCAGTTCGTCGTCCCAATCGAGGTCGTCGGGCGCGGTCGTCACCAGGCCGAGGTCGTCGGCCTCCTCGGCGAGGAGGTCCTTCCCGGCGGCCCCGAGCGCCGCCGCGAGCGCGTCGGCACTGCCGACGAAGCGGGTCTGCAGACGGGTGAGGCCGTTGCCCATCGGCAGCGGGCCGGTGTTGAACCCGTCGAGGCGGATCGTCGCCGCGGGCAGCGGGTTCTCGTGCTCCTCGAACTGCCCGGCGAGCATGAACTGGCGGTCGGCCGCGAACGCGATCTCGGCGAGGGAGCCGGCGAAGCAGGATCCGGGCTCGACGAGCGCGAACAACGTGCGTGAGGTGGTGTCGAGCCGTTTGAGCGTGCGCCGGTAGAACCCGATCGTCTCGTTGACGAGCCAGTCGGACCGGTGCGCGAGCAGGAAATCGTCGTAGGCCGCGACGGTTGCGGCGTTGCCCGCGGTGCGCAGCAGCCAGGTGCCGAGCGCGGGTTCGTTGGTGCGCAGGCGCAGGATCGCGTCGTCGAGCTCGCGGGTCGTCGCCAGCAGCCACGCGCGGTCTCCCTCCGCGTGCAGCGCACCCGGGCCGGCCGGTACCGCGTCGGGCCCGGCGACGGTGATCGCCGCGGTGCCCGCGTCGCGATCCAGCTCCACCCGGACGTGCGGATACGCGAACCCCCGGTCGGTCTCCTCCCGCCGTAACGCGGTGATCGTCACGCCGGCCGGGTCACCGGCGCGGGCGCCCCGGGGTGACGGGCGGGCGGCCGCCTCGGCGGCCCGGCGGGCGATCTCGGCGTCGAAGTCGCGTGCCTTCGCGACGGCGTCGACCAGGCGCCACTGGACCGCCCGGTTGCCCCGCACGCCCTCGGCGGTGGTGGCGAACACGTCGGCCCGATCGCGGCGGACCCCACGCTTGTCGACCACCCGGGTCAGCCCGCCGGTGCCGGGCAGCACCCCCAGCAGCGGCACCTCGGGCAGGGACACCGCCGACGAGTTGTCGTCGACCAGGACGATCTGATCGCACGCCAGCGCGAGCTCGTACCCGCCACCGGCCGCCGACCCGTTCAGCGCCGCGATGAACGTCAGCCCGGAGTGCGCGGACGAGTCTTCGATGCCGTTGCGCGTCTCGTTGGTGAACTTGCAGAAGTTCACCTTCCAGCTGTGCGCCGACGCCGCCAGCATCGTGATGTTCGCCCCGGCGCAGAACATCCGCTCCAGCCCGCTGGTGACGACGACCACTGTCACGCCCGGGTGCTCGAACCGGATGCGTTGCAGCGCGTCGTGCAACTCGATGTCGACGCCCAGGTCGTAGCTGTTCCTCTTCAGCGCGTAGCCGGGCACCAGGCCGCCGTTCTCGTCGACGGCCAGCGTCAACGTGGCGACCTGGCCGTCGACGGCCAGCGACCAGTGCCGGTACGCGGCGGGGCTGGTATCGAAGTCGACCTCGATCACGCCGCCTCCAGCGGGTTGCGGTCCGGGGAGCTCGTCCCTCATCGTGGACGTGCTACATGGATATCGCAAGCCCTACGGACGTATGTAGACCGTTAGGATGCGGTGGTGACCGCCCCGAACGTGACCCGGCGCCAGCAACTGGGTGCGGCGAGCGCGCCCAGCCTCCTGCTGACGATCCTGGGCGAGTACGTTTTGCCGTCCGGGCGCCCGGTCTGGACCGCGGCGCTGCTCGACCTGATGGGCGAGATGGAGATCGCCGAGAAAGCGACCAGGCAGGCGATCATGCGCACCGCCGACAGCAACTGGATCTCCGGTTCCCGCGTCGGCCGGGAAACGCAGTGGTCGCTCACCGACGCGGGCGTGCGGCTGCTGCGCGAAGGCACCGAACGGATCTTCGGCTTCGCCACCCACGAGCGCGTGTGGGACCGGCGCTGGCTCGTGACCAGCGTCAACACGCCGGAGAACCAGCGCGCGCTGCGGCAGAAACTCCGGACGCAACTCGGCTGGGCCGGTCTGGGCGCGCTGAACACCGTCACCTGGGTCACACCCTGGACCGATCGCGAGGACGAGGTCTGGCGGGTGCTCCAGGCGCTCGGACTGCTCGAGGGCAGCTGGTCGTTCGTGGCGGCCGCCGGCCAGATCGGCGACGTGCGGTCGCTGACCCGCGCGGCCTGGGATCTCGACGAGATCGAGGCCCGCTACGAGTCGTTCGTCGAGCTGGTCGGACGCCGCCGGCCGCGGACCGACCGGCAGGCGCTGCTGGCCCAGATCCGGCTCGTGCAGGAGTGGCGCCGGTTCCCGCTGCTCGATCCCGGGCTGCCGCGCGAGCTGCTGCCGCCGCGATGGAGTGGGCACCGGGCCGCGGAGGTATTCCGGGAGCGGCACGCGACCTGGGCACCCCGGGCGCAGGCGGCGTGGGAGTCGCTCGAACGGAAGGACGCCTGATGCTGGACGGTCACCGGCTGATCGACGCGCACGTGCACGTCCCGGTACTCGGCTCGCTGAAACCCGCCTGGACGGACTGGGCCCGCGACTTCGGCCGCGGCGGCGTCCTCGACGAGATCTGGGACGCCGGCGGGCGTCCGCGCCCGGCGGCGCTCGACCGGCTGTTCGCCGACGAGGGGGTCGACACCGCCCTGCTGTTCTGCGAGTACAGCCCGAAGGCCACCGGGTACCAGGAGTTCGACGACCTGCTGCCGCTCGTCGACCACAACCCGGAGCGGTTCCGGCCGGTCGCGAACGTCAACCCGCACCTGCACCATCCGATCGCGCGGGAGCTGACCCGCCAGCTCGACCGCGGCGCGGCGGCGCTGAAGCTCCACCCGGTGCACGGCGGTTTCCGCGTCGACGAGGCGGCGCTGTACCCGGCCTACTCGGTGCTGGCCGAGCGGCGGATCCCGTTGATCGTCCACTGTGGCACCAGTAGTTTCCCGGGCTCGACGAATGCCAACGCCGACCCGGTGTTCCTCGACACCGTGCTGCGCGACTTCCCGTCGCTGACGGTCGTGCTGGCGCACGGCGGGCGGGGCTGGTGGTACGACGCGGCGGCGTTCCTGGCCCTGTCGCGGCCGAACGTCTGGATCGAGCTGTCGGGCCTGCCGCCCAAGCGCCTGCCCGAGTACTACGCGAAGTTCGATCTCGGCCGGTTGTCGCGCAAGTGGATCTTCGGCACCGACTGGCCCGGCGTCCCCGGTCAGGCCCTCAACGCCCGCGCGATCGCTGCTGTCGTCCCCGACGACGTCGTCCCGCTGGTGCTGGGCGGGAACGCCGCGGGCGTGTACGCCGGGCTGTCGTGACCCGCGTCGCCGGGTCAGCGGGCGTCAGCGGGCATCAGCGGGGGCGCAGGAGCAGGCCCGGGTCGCCCGACCGGAGGCGGAGGGTGCGCGCGCCGTCGAGCGTGTAGGTGAGCCTGGTGTTCGCGCGGAGTACGTCGGTCACGGCTCGGTGGAGTGTGCTGGCCGCGCTCGGGCACGGGCGCACGGAGGTCAGCACGACCGGGCCCAGGTCGATGGTGCCCGGACCCACGACCGCCGGAGCCCGCAGCTGCGCACAGGTGGTGTCTCCGACGACCTGCGTGCCGTCGAACGTCAGGTGCGGCTCGAGACCGGGCGGCGTGCCGGTCTCGCTCATGGCGTCGGTCAGGCCGTAGACCACCCACTCGATGCCGACGATCGCCTCCGGCCGGGCGGGGGCGGGCGGCGCCAGCCGGATCGTCGTCGGGCCGGATTCGAGCACCACCCCGGACGCCTCCTGCCGCCAGGACGGGTTGGCGCGGAGGAACACCGCCAGCCAGTGGTCCTGCGCCAGCAGCGCGTCCCTGCAGTCTTTGTCCGTGGTCCGGATCCGGCCGACGTCGAGACGGGCGCGGCCGATCGCGACGGGGGCGGTGAGCCGGTTGCAGCCGGCCTCGGCCACGACGGTGTGGTCCGCCTCGAAGCGCACCTCGATCGTGGTGCCGGGCACCAGCGCCCGCCGGGCACCGTTCTCGGTCACCTCCACGGCCTCGAAGGATTTGCCGGTGAGGGCGGCGCCGGGCGAGGCGGCCACCGAAACCGGCGTGACGTCCGGGGCCGGCCGCGCGGTGCAGCCGGTCAGGGCCAGAACGCACAGGACGAGCAGCGTGGTCCGCATCATGCGCCTTCGACGCGGCCCGGGACGCGCCGGTTCCCGTCACCCGTGGAAAAAGCCGAGCTCGCCCTCGCAGAGCAGGCACCGCTTCTCCAGAAGACCCCGGCCCAGGGGCGATGAGGTCGCTCGGTAGCACCGCGCGCAGGTGAGCGCACCGCACGACGGGCACCGGAAGCCGGCTCCCATGGTCTCCAGGTCGTCCAGTGCGAGCGTGATCGTCGTCGTGCCCTCGGGCGGCCGGCCCACCGGTATCACCGAGTACCCGCATCGATGGCAGTTCTCCCGCGAGACCTGCGGGGCCGGAAGGGGACTTCGTTCGGCGAATTCGACGAACGACCCGTCCACTTCCTCGAAGATCATGACGAGGTCCAGGCCGAGGTTGCCCTCCGGCGACTGCGCGATGACGTAGACGCGCTCGTCCCGGACCTCGCAGCCGCGCAGGAACTCGAGCGCCGCCGCCCGGCTGTCGAAGTCTTCGACCAGGTAGAGCCATTGCGTGTGCGCCCGCCGCCGGATCGGCCGGTCGTCGGCGTATCCGGGAGGCCACGACACCCGGTACGACGTCGGCGGAGTGAGGCCGCCCGGATCGGGCGCGGGCCGGACGACGAACGAGGTCACGGTGCCGCCCGAGACCGGAGCCCGCCGCCGGAAGAGCGCCGCCGCGGTCCGCCAGAGTTTCATGTGGCCTCCCCGTGCCGCCGGAGTCCGGTCAGGAAACCCGGCCGCGCTATACGAGAGCTACACGCGACGGTCGTCGTCCGGGGACGTTCACGCGCCGGTCTTCGTCTGCAGCAGGTGGTACAGCAGGATCAGCTGGGTGATCGCGAGAGGTTCGCTGCGGTCGCCGGGGTTGATCTCGCCGATCCGCTCCGGGAGACCGTGCGTGGCCTCCAGCTCCTCCCAGATCGCCTTCTCCACGTGCCGCGCCTCCTCCTGCGACGCCGGGCCGTGGACGTGCAGGCAGTCGGTCGGCGTCCCGTCCTGGTCGCGCATGATCTTCAGGTGGATCGCGTCCCGGTGGTCGTCGGTCAGCACGCTGCTCAGCGCCGGGTGCTTGATCGTCGGCCGGAGCAGGAGCTCGGCCGAGAGCGGCGTGCCCGGCGGCTCGTCGCGCCCGGCGATCGGCGCGAACCGGACCACGATGTCGGCGAACCGCCGCTGCGGCCGGATGAACTTCTGCGACTCCGGTTCCCGCCGCTCCAGCTCGGCCAGCACCTGCGCCTCGGTGTAGCCGCGCTTCCGGCAGTCGCGATCGACCTTCCAGCCCCGCCGGATCGGCTCCGGCGGATCGAGGTACACGGTCACGTCGAAGCACGCGCGGGTCAGCTTCGTCGAGAGCGGGTGCAGCCCCTCGATGATCACGAACTCCTTCGGCTCCACGTACTGCGGCCGGGTGAAACGCCCGGTCGCGTGGTCGTAGACCGGCTTGAGGATCGGCCGTCCCAGCGCGAGCAACTGCAGGTGCTGCTCCATGATGTCGATGTAGTTGCAGTCCGGATGCAGCGGCGTGAACGGCAGCGCCCGGCGCTCCTCCCGGTCGTACCGGTGGTAGTCGTCCACGCAGATCGACAGGCACCGCTCCGGCCCGACCGCCTCGACCAGCCCTTTGGTCAGCGTCGTCTTCCCGGACGCGGAGTCGCCCGCGATCGCGAGCATGACCGGCCGGGGCGCACCCTGCTGCTCCGAGCGGGTCATCTTGATGATCTTCTCCAGCATCGTCAGCTCCTCCGGATCCGGTCCGCGACTGCCTCCGGCGTCAGGCCGAGGTAGGTGAGCACCTGCTCGCCGGGTCCGGAGACCCCGAAGGTCTCCACCCCGACCGACGTGTCGGCCAGCCCGCGCCATCCCTGGCTGACGCCCGCCTCGATGCTGACGCTCGGCAGCGCGCCGGGGTCTCGCCTGCCGACGTCCGGGAGGCGTTCGCGCCACAGCACCGACCGCACCCGGGCCCGCACGCCGTCGGCGGCGAGCAGGTCCGCGGCCGCGAGAGCGAGATGGACCTCGGACCCGGTGGCCAGCAGTTCCACGTCCGGGTTCTCCGGGTCGTGCACGGTCCGGGCGCCGGTGGCCGCCAGGTCACGCAGCCCGGTAGCGGGCAGCGGCGGCAGGGACTGCCTGCTCAGGATCAGCACCGTCGGGCCGTCGGTGCGCTCCAGCGCGATCCGCCACGCCTCGAGCGTCTCGGCGTCGTCGGCCGGCCGGAGCACGGCCACGTTCGGGATCAGCCGGAGCGACTCGATGTGCTCGACCGGCTGGTGCGTGGGGCCGTCCTCGCCGACCGCGACCGAGTCGTGGGTGAGCAGGTAGACGACCGGCTGACGCATCAGCGCGGAGAGCCGGAGCGCGGGCCGCAGATAGTCGCTGAACACCAGGAACGTGCTCCCGTAGACCCGGAAGCCGCCGTGCACCGAGATCCCGTTCAGGACCGCGGCCATCCCGAACTCGCGGATCCCGAAGTTGATCCGGGTGCCCGAGAAGTCGTCCCGGGTGAGGGCGGTCGCCCCGATGTCGGTGCCGGTGGAACCGGCCAGGTCGGCCGAGCCCCCGACCAGCTCCGGAAGCACCTCGGACGCGCACCGGAGCACCTCCCGGGACGCCACCCGGGTGGCCCGCGCCGCACCGAGCGGGATGCTGACCGGCGTCTCCGGGAGCCGGCGCGCGTGCCGCCGCTGCCACTCCCCGGCCTCGCCCGGTGACGCGGCCGCGAACTCCTTCCAGCGCTGCTCCCACGCCGCCCGGTGGGCCGCGCCCTGGGCCGCCAGGGCCGCGCATCGGTCGCGGATGACCTGCGGCACGTGGAACCGCTCCTCCGGCCAGCCGATCCGCCGGCGCGCCGCGGCCAGGACCTCGGCGCCCAGCGGCGAACCGTGGGCCTTGGCGGTGCCCTCGACCCCCGGAGCGCCGTGGCCGATCTGCGTGCGGACCGCGACGAGGCTCGGCCGCGGATCCGCCTTCGCCGCGGTCAGGGCGGCGTCGATCGTGACCAGGTCCGTGCCGTCGTCGACGCGCGACACGTGCCAGCCGTAGGCCGCGAACCGGGCCAGTTGGTCGTCCGAGCTCGCGAGCTCCACGTCACCGTCGATCGTGATCCGGTTGTCGTCGGCGAGCACGACGAGCCGTCCGAGCCCGAGGTGCCCGGCCAGCGAGGCGGCCTCGTGGCTCACGCCCTCCATCAGGCACCCGTCGCCGACCAGGGCCCAGGTGTGGTGGTCGGTCAGGTCCGGGTAGCGGGCGGCCTGCATGCGCTCGGCGAGCGCGAGGCCGACCGCCATGGCCAGGCCCTGGCCGAGCGGGCCGGTGGTGGTCTCGACGCCGTCGGTGTGGCCGAACTCCGGATGACCAGGGGTGGCGGAGCCGAGTTGCCGGAACCGGCGGAGCTCGTCCATCGGGAGGTCGTACCCGAACAGGTGCAGCAGTGCGTAGAGCAGCGCCGAGCCGTGTCCGGCCGAGAGCACGAACCGGTCCCGGTCGGCCCAGTCGGACCGGGACGGGTCGTGGCGGAGGTGCCGGCTGAACAGCGTCCAGGCCATCGGCGCCGCACCCATCGGCAAGCCCGGGTGCCCGCTGTTCGCCTCCTCCACCATGTCCGCGGCGAGGAACCGGATCGTCTCCACGGCCAGCGAGTCCACGTCGTCCGGCCCGAACGCGCCGGGGAGCGCCGCCGCGGTCGCGGATGAGGTCGTGGCCATCACGCCACCTCCCTCTGCTGCCGGCCGCGCGCGGCGTCGGCGATCGCGCGGAGCTCTGCGACCGCGGCACGTTTGCCACCGGGATGGCCGTAGAGCCAGCTGCCGCTGATGAACGCGTCGGCGCCGGCGGCGGCCGCGCCCGCGATCGTGGCGTCGCTGATGCCCCCGTCCACCTCGAGCTCGATCGCGAGCCCCGACGCGTCGATCAGGCGTCGCAACTCCACCAGCTTCGGCTCGACCGCCGGGACGTACCGCTGGCCGCCGAACCCCGGGTTCACGGTCATCGCCAGCACCAGGTCGGTCAGGTCCAGCACGTGCGCGAGCGTCCCGGCGGGCGTCGCCGGGTTGAGCGCGACCCCGGCCCGTGCTCCCAGGTCGCGGATCAGCCCGAGTGTCCGGTGCAGGTGCGGGCACGCCTCCGCGTGCACGATCACCAGGTCGCACCCGGCGTCCACGTACCGCGCGATGTCGCGGTCGGGATCGGTCACCATCAGGTGGGCCTCGAACGGCACGGACGAGTGCGGCCGTGCGGCCGCGATCACGTCCGGCCCGAACGTCAGGTTGGGTACGAAGACGCCGTCCATGACGTCCCACTGGATGCGGTCGGCACCGGCGGCGCAGAGTGCCGAGACCTCCGCGCCCAGCGCGGAGAAGTCGGCCGGCAGTACGGAGGGGATGATGCGGCTTGGCGAGGACAAGGAGCCGGTCCTTCCCGATGCGATCGTCGTCCGTTCCAGCTTCGGTGCCCGGACCGCCGCACCGGCTCCCCCCAGCGGGTGGGCCCGGTGGTGACTTCGGCGTCCTTGCCGGTCAGTGGCCCTGTTGCCGCTTACGCTGCACGACATGGCGCAAACCGAGGGGACACCGCCGGTGATCCGCGTCGTCCTGGCCGACGACCACGAGATGGTGCTGCACGGCGTCGAGGCGATGCTCGCGCACCACGCCGACGAGGTGCGGGTCGTCGGCACCGCGACGAGGTCCGCGGACGCGCTGCGCGTGGTGGCGTCCGAGCGTCCGGACGTCGTGCTGTGCGACTTACGGCTGGGCAAGGAGAGCGGGCTCGACCTGTGCCGCGAGGTGAAGGCGACGAACCCGGACGTGCACGTCGTGTTCCTCACGGTCTACGAGGACGAGCAGTACCTGTACCGGGCGCTGCGGGCCGAGGCGTCCGGGTACGTCGTGAAACGGGTCGACGGCACCGAGCTCGTCGCGCACCTGCGCCGGGTCGTGGACGGCGAGGTCGTGATCGACCCGCTCCTGGCCGGCCGGATCGCGATGTCCGCGGCGAAGCTCAACGCCGGTGAGTTCTGGCCCGGCGCGCGCCTCGGGCTGACCCAGCGCGAGAGCGAGGTGCTGGCGCTGCTGGTGGCGAACCACTCCAACCGGGGCATCGCCGCGAAGCTCGTGATCAGCGAGGACACCGTGAAGACGCACGTCCGTGGCGTGTACCGGAAACTCGGCGTGTCCGACCGGGGTGCGGCGATCGCGCTGGCCCTGCGGGAGGGGTTGGTGCAGTGATCGAGCTCGCGGCGCTGCACGGGCTACTGGTCGGCCCGGTGGAGCTGGACCTGCGCATGGTGGCGCGCCTGTTCACCGAGGTGTTCGACGCCAGCGGCGCGATCGTGTTCGTCGTCGAGGACGCCACTCTCGCCGTCGGAGCGGCACATCCGGAAGCCGGCGCGGCCGAGCGCGCGCTGCGGATCCCGGTCGGGTACGGGGTGGCCGGCCTGGTCGCGCAGAACGGCAACTCGGTGACGATCGTCGACGACGCACCGCGCAACACCGTCCACCGGACGATCCTCGGGATCGAGCCCGGACAGGTCGTGGCCCGGCTGTGCGTACCCGCCCACGGTCTGGCCGGGGCCATCGTCGCCGTGGTCTCGGTGCACCGGCACGACCGCCGGCCGTTCGACGCGGCGGACGTCGCCCGGGCCCAGCGGCTGGCCGACCTCGTCGGGCTGCGGTTGTACGCACAGGACCTGCTCGGCGCCGCGGAGGAGCAGCGCTCGCAGCAGGACCGGCTGATCGCGCAGGCGGTGTCGGCGCAGGAGGCGGAGCGACGCCGGATCGCCGGCGACCTGCACGACGGGGTGACGCAGGCGCTGGCGTCGCTGACGTTCCACCTGTCGGCGGCCCACGTGGGGTTGAGCGGCCGGGCCGACGACCCGGCGGCCCGGGACGCGCTCGCCGACATCGAGGCCGCGCGGGAGCTGGCCGGGCTGGCCTACGACGAGACCCGCGCCGCGATCAGCGGGCTGCACAGCCCGATCCTCGACGATCTCGGCCTGGTGGCCGCGCTGGAGTCGCTGACCCGGCTGGTGCCGCAGCTCGAGGTGGAGTTCCGGGGCGACGATCCGGCGCTCTTCGCCGGCCTGCCCGACCACGCGTCGGCGGTGCTGTACCGGATCGCCCAGGAGGCGATCAACAACGCGGTGAAGCACGCCGAGGCGCGGCGGGTCGTGTTGTCGCTGCGGCGGGTCGGCGACGCGGTGGTGCTCGGGATCACCGACGACGGGGTCGGGTTCGACGTGCAGGCCGTGCGCGAGGCCCGCCAGGCCGGCGAACTCGGCGACCACTTCGGGCTGTCCACGATCGCCGAGCGCTCCGCCCTGATCGGCGCGACGCTCCGGATCGACTCGGTCGCCGGCCGGGGCGCGGCCGTGCTGGTGGAACTACCGCTGGCTTAGGGACGCCGAAGCCCGGGCGCAGTTCGCGAGCAGGATCTTCTGCGCGGCCCCGGTGTCGCCGTCCTGGGCCCAGGCGTGCAGCGCGTCGCTGACCAGGGCCCGGCCGAAGGAGTAGGTGAGTGCCCAAGGGGCGTTGGTGCCCAGGGCGTTGATCTCGGCCAGGTACTCGCAGGCGGTGGCGTTGGTGTGGCCGCCGGACAGGAACGCGATGCCGGGCACGGTGGCGGGCACGAAACTGCCCAGCAGCCCGAGCGTCGCCTCCGCGACGGCGGACGCGGTGGCGGGCGGCCCGTCGAGACCGGGCGTGACCATGTTCGGCTTCAGGACGATACCGGCCAGGTCGACCCCGCACCGATCGAGCTCCTCGAAAACCGCGGTCAGCGTCCACTCCGTGACGTCCGCGCACTCCCGCAGACCGTGGGCACCGCTGCACAGCACCTCCGGCTCGACGATCGGGGTCACGCCGTGCGCCTGGCAGGCGGCCGCGTACCGAGCCAGCCCGGCGGCGTTCTCCCGCAGCGAGCGGTCGCGCACCGAGTCCACCGCGATCACCGCCCGCCACTTCGCGAACGCGGCCCCCCGCCCGGCCGCCGCTTCCAGCCGCGCATCGAGCCCGTCCAGGCCCTGGGTGATCAGCACGCCGTCCGCGTCGGGCATCGTCCCGGTGTCGACCTTGATCCCGGGCAGGATGCCGCGGTCGAGACAGGCCGGCCCGAACGGCGTCCCGTCGGCCAGCGTGCTGCCCAGCGTCTCGTCGCAGAAGATGACCCCGGCGACGGTCTCCCCGAGCCCGTCCGCGGTCACCAGCAGCTCCCGGTAGGCCCGCCGGTTCTCCGCCGTCGGCTCGACCCCCTCGGCGGCCAGCCGCTGCGACATGGTCCGGATGCTCTCGTCCGCCGCCAGGATCCCGCGTCCCGGCGCGACGAGCCGCGCCGCCGTGGCCTGCGGGCCGAGGTCTGCATCGTGCGTGTTGTTCTCCATGCCGCGATGCTCAGCGGCGCGCGGCCACCCCCGGCTCACCCGCGCGGGCGGTTCCGGAGGTGGAACGCGGCCTCCCCCACCTGCTCCCCCGACCCGATGTGGGCCAGGAACCGCACCGCCGACGCCGGTGGCACCGCGTTCGTCGTCACGTGCCACGGCCTCGCCAGCGGCGTCCCCGCCACCGCCAGCCGTTCCAGCGCCCCGGAGACCAGATCGCCGGCGACCGCGTCGGCGTGGACGAGCGTGACGCCCAGGCCTTCTTTCGCGGCCGCCACCACCGCGCCGTGCGTCCCCAGCGTCAGGGTCGGCGGGTCGGCCTGCAGCTGCGCGAAGAGCGCGAGGCACGTTTCCCGGGTGCCGGACCCGGGCCCGCGCAACAACCAGGTCGCCGACCGGGGATCGAACCCGGCCCCGGGCGCCTGCACCACGACGAACGAGTTCGGGCGGGTGGCCCGCGACACCAGCCCGCGCCCGTCCGGCGCCCGGCCCGCCACCACGAGATCGGTCTCGTGCCGGCGCAGTTCCTCGAACAACTCGTCCCGGGGCCGCACCGACAGGCTCAGCTCCACCGCCGGGAACCGGGCCCGGTACGACGCCAGCAACCGCGGCAGCACCGCCTCGCTCGCGGTCGCCACCGCCCCGATCCGCAACCGCCCGCTCCCGGCCCCCCGCACGGCCGACTCGCTCTCCTCGACCAGGCCGAGGATCCGGCGGCAGTAGTCCGCGTACACCTCACCGGCCGTGGTGAGCCGGATCCCGCGCCCGTCGCGGGCCACCAGCTCGGCGCCGAGCGCGGCTTCTAGCTGCCCGATCGCCGTCGAGACCGCCGGCTCGGTGACGTGCAACTGCGCCGCCGCCGCCCGCACGCTGCCGTGCTGCGCCACCGCGGCGAACGTGCGCATCCGCGCCCAGGTGACCAATGCTTAACCAATCGCTGAGATCAACTCGGTAAAGATTCAATTGTCCCAGAGGTATGGCACCGGTTCCACTACTTCCCATGGACACCAAGGACCGCTGGGACCCGGGCGTACAGAGCTACGCCGGCATGGGCTACTACGACCCGACCTACCAGCCGAAGGACACCGACGTCCTGGCCGCCTTCCGGGTCACCCCGCAGGAGGGCGTCGACCCGATCGAGGCCGCCGCCGCGGTCGCGGGCGAATCCTCGACCGCGACCTGGACCGTCGTCTGGACCGACCGCCTCACCGCGAACACGCACTACCAGGCCAAGGCCTACCGCGTCGACGAGGTCCCGGGCCGGCCCGGCGAGTACTTCGCCTACATCGCCTACGACCTCGACCTGTTCGAGGAGGGGTCGATCGCGAACCTGACCTCGTCGATCATCGGCAACGTCTTCGGGTTCAAGCCGCTCAAGGCCCTGCGCCTCGAAGACCTGCGCATCCCGGTCGCCTACGTGAAGACGTTCCAGGGCCCGGCGCACGGCATCGTGATCGAGCGCGAGTACCTCAACAAGTTCGGCCGCCCGCTGCTCGGCGCCACCGTGAAGCCCAAGCTCGGCCTCTCCGCCCGCAACTACGGCCGGGTCGTCTACGAGGCCTGCCGCGGCGGCCTCGACTTCACCAAGGACGACGAGAACATCAACTCGCAGCCGTTCATGCGGTGGCGCGACCGGTTCCTCTACGCGATGGAGGGCGTCAACAAGGCCACCGCGGAGACCGGCGAGGTCAAGGGCCACTACCTGAACGTCACCGCGGCGTCGATGGAGGACATGTACGAACGGGCCGAGTTCGCCAAGGAGCTCGGCAGCGTCGTCGTCATGATCGACCTGACCGTCGGGTACACCGCGATGCAGTCGATGGCGCACTGGGCCCGCCGCAACGGCGTGCTGCTCCACCTGCACCGCGCCGGGCATTCGACGTTCACCCGGCAGAAGACCCACGGCGTGAGCTTCCGTGTGCTCGCGAAGTGGTGCCGGCTGATCGGCGTCGACCACATCCATGCCGGCACGGTCGTCGGCAAGCTCGAGGGTGACCCGGCCACGACCCGGGGCTTCTACGACACGCTGCGCGGCGACTTCGTCCCGGCCAACCCGGCCAACGGCATCTTCTTCGACCAGAGCTGGGCCAGCATGCCCGGCGTGATGCCGGTGGCCTCGGGCGGCATCCACGCCGGCCAGATGCACCAGCTGCTCGACCTGTTCGGCGACGACGTCATCCTGCAGTTCGGCGGCGGCACGATCGGTCACCCGCTCGGCATCGCGGCCGGCGCGGAAGCCAACCGGGTCGCGCTGGAGGCGGTCGTGAAGGCCCGCAACTCCGGGCGTGACCTGCTCCGCGAAGGCCCGGCTGTGCTGCAGTCCGCGGCCCGGCACTGCAAACCGCTCGAGGTCGCGCTCGCCACCTGGGGCGACGTCACGTTCGACTACGTCTCCACGGATGCCCCCGACGCCGTCCCGACGGCCAGTTACTGAGGAGTGACGACGATGATCCTCCGCCACGGAGCCTTCTCGTACCTGCCCGACCTCTCCGACGACGAGATCGAGGCCCAGGTCCGCTACGCCCTGCTCAACGGCTGGCCGGTCTCGATCGAGTACACCGACGACCCGCACCCGCGGAACGTCTACTGGGAGATGTGGGGGCTTCCGCTGTTCGATCTCGACCAGCCCGACGGGGTCCTCGCCGAGATCCGCGCCTGCCGCTCGACGTTCCCGCAGCACTACGTCCGCGTGCTGGCCTACGACGCCCGGCTGGGACGCCAGACGACCGCGATGCATTTCCTGGTGCAGCGTCCGGTCGTCGAGCCCGGGCTGCTGCTGACCCGGACCGAGGGATCCGACCGGCGGCAGCGGTACGGGTTCGCGCCCTACGCGACGCAGGCCCCGCCCGGCGCCCGCTACGACGCCGGCTGACGGCGGAAGGAGCACAGTGCCCGACAACGGATTCCGGATCTACCGTCCCGACGGCGCCCAGGTCACCGGCGCGCCGCCGGCCCCGTCCGCACCGTCGGCCCCGTCCGCACCGTCGGTCCCCGGGGAACCCGCCGTGCTCGACGACGCGAGCGAACTCGACCTGTCGTCGGACGACGTCCGCCAGCAGGTGGCCGAGGTCCTGGCCGCTCTGGACGCCGACCTGGTCGGCCTCGCGGCGGTGAAAGGGCGGGTGCGCGAGATCGCGGCGCTGCTGCTGGTCGACCGCGCCCGCCGCCAGTTCGGGCTCGAGTCGTCCCGGCCCACCCTGCACATGAGCTTCACCGGCGGGCCGGGCACCGGCAAGACGACGGTCGCGCTGCGGATGGCCCGGATCCTGCACTCGCTGGGGTACATCCGGACGCCGAAGGTGCACACGGTGACCCGCGACGACCTGGTCGGCCAGTTCATCGGGCACACCGCGCCGAAGACGAAGGAGGCGATCGCCCGGGCCGCGGGCGGCGTCCTGTTCATCGACGAGGCCTACTACCTGTACCGGCCGGAGAACGAGCGCGACTACGGGCAGGAGGTCATCGAGATCCTGCTGCAGGAGATGGAGAACGAGCGGGCCAGCCTGGTCGTGATCTTCGCCGGTTACGCCGACCGGATGGAGACGTTCTTCTCCGCCAACCCGGGTCTGTCGTCGCGGGTGCCGCACCACATCGGCTTCGGCGACTACACGCACGACGAGCTGGCGCAGATCGCCGAGCTGATGGTCGCGTCGGAGAACTTCCGTTTCGACTCGGCCGCCCGCACGGCGTTCTCCGAGTACCTGGGGCTGCGGATGCGCCGGCCCCGGTTCTCCCACGCGCGCAGCGTCCGCAACGCGATCGAGCGGTGCCGGTTGCGCCAGGCGAAGCGCCTGGTGGAGCTCAGCCGTCCGCTGACGAAGGCCGATCTGATCACGATCACCGAAGCCGACGTGCGCGGCAGCAGCGTGTTCAGCCCGCCAGACGAGGAGCCATCAGCGCGAGCTGACGCCGGGTCGAGTCCTCCAGGTGGGTCGCCTCGGCCGGCGTGAGCCGGTCGCAGGCGAAGCCCCAGTGCAGCGCCACGACGTCGCCCTCGGCGACCTGATCGATGAACGGAAGTCCGCCCGCGAGCCGGTCCACCCGCCGCTCGCGGGCGTTTCCGAGCGTGAGGACCCGGTCGTCGTACTCGAGCTGCCGCGCCGCGACCCGCAGATGATCCGGTTCCACGGCGAGCACCGTGCCCCAGCCGATCCGGCAGGAGTCGAGGACGTGCAGCGGCTCCGGGCCGGCCTCGAGCAGCCGCGACCACGGGTAGACGCCGAAGACGTGGAACGCGTGGGTGGGAGCGGCCTCGGGCAGCAGGTCCTCGGTGAGGTGCGCCCAGTAGTGGCCGGCCTGCGGGGCCAGCCGGTCGAGCAGGGCCTTCCCGAAGACGTCCCGGTCGAGGCCAGCGGTGAGGTCGTTGCCGGTCCAGTATCCGCGGACCACCTCGTGATCCAGCGGATCCTTCACGGTGAGCGTGCCGATCAACTCCTGGTAGGGCCAGGCGCCGGAGAACCGGCGGGCGATCGCGCGCACGTCGACGTCCCCGCCGGAGCCGCAGGCGACCGCTTCCAGCGCCTCCGACCCCGGCGGGCCGCAGTAGCCCAGCGCGTTGGGCGCGTGGGCGTACTGCGCGAACAGCCGGCGGCCGGAGCTCACCGGGAGCCGACCATCCGCGCGGTCTCCCGGTGCAGCCGGCCGAAGTTGTAGTACGCGGCGCAGGCGCCCTCGGGCGAGACCATGCAGGTTCCGATCGGCGTCTCGGGCGTGCACGCGGTGCCGAACACCTTGCACTCCCAGGGCTTGATCGCTCCCTTCAGGACCTCGCCGCACTGGCACGCCTTCGGGTCGGCGACCCGCACACCGGGCATGCCGTACCGCTCCTCGGCGTCGAACTCGGCGTAGTCGCGGTGCACCTTGAGCGCGCTCTGCGAGATGAACCCCAGGCCACGCCACTCGAAGTGCGGACGCAGCTCGAACGTCTGCGCCATGAGCTCGAGCGCCGCCGGGTTGCCCTCGTCGCGGACGACCCGGCCGTACTGGTTCTCGATCTCGCAGCGGCCCTCGCGGTACTGCTGGAGCAGCATGTACACCGAGGCGAGGATGTCGAGCGGCTCGAACCCGGCGACGACCAGCGGGATGCCGTACTGCTCGGCGACGAAGTCGTACGGCCGCGTGCCGACGACGGTGGAGACGTGGCCGGGGCCGAGGAAACCGGAGAGCCGCAGGTCGGGCGAGTCGAGGATCGCCTTGATCGGCGGCACGATCGTCACGTGGTTGGAGAACACCGAGAAGTTCTTCACGCCCAGTGCCTTCGCGCGCACCAGCGTGACCGCGGTGGACGGGACCGTCGTCTCGAACCCGACCGCGAAGAACACGACCGGCCGGTCCGGATTCTCGATCGCGAGCTTGAGCGCGTCGAGCGGCGAGTACACGAACCGCACGTCGGCACCGCGTGCTTTCGCCTCCAGCAGGCTGCCGCGCGAACCCGGCACCCGCATCATGTCGCCGAACGTCGTGAAGATGACGTCCGGCTGCTCGGCCAGCCACATCGCGTCGTCGATGCGGCCCATCGGGATCACGCAGACCGGGCAGCCCGGTCCGTGCACCAGCTCGATGTTCTCCGGCAGCAGGTGCTCGATGCCGTGCCGGTAGATCGTGTGGGTGTGACCGCCGCACACCTCCATGAACTTGTACTCGTCGTCACCGGCCAGGTCGGCGATCGACTTGACCAGCGCGCGGGCGGCGGCCGGGTCGCGGAACTCGTCGACGAACTTCATCTCGGTCTCCTTCAGACGATCCGCGTGCTGGTGAACGCGTCGAGTTCGTCGAGATACTCGCGCCCCATCTTCTTGGCCGCGTCGAGCGTCAGCTGGGCTTCTCGTTCGTCGATCTTCGCCATCGCGAAACCGACGTGGACCAGTACCCAGTCGCCGACCTCGAGGCCCTGACCGGCGAGCAGCCGGACGCTGATGATCCGCCGGACGCCGCTGACCTCGACCTTGGCCAGATGCTCGGCGGGGTCGGTGAGCTCGGTGACCCGGCCCGGGATTCCTAGACACATGTCGGGCTCCTCAGCAGATCCGGGGCAGGGGGTCACCGACGAGCATGTCGACGATTCGGGTGCCGCCGAACGGGGTGCGCATCGCGACGATGCCGGGCGGCTCGGCGACGATCTCGCCGATGACCGCGGCCCGGTCGCCGTCCGGCAGGCCGCGCAGCGCGGCCACCGCGGCCTCGGCCTGGCCGGGCGGGACGACCGCGACGAACTTGCCCTCGTTCGCGACGTACAGCGGGTCGATGCCGAGCATGTCGCAGGCGCCGAGGACGTCCGGGCGCACCGGCAGCAGTTCCTCGTCGAGCACGACACCGATGCCCGCGGTCTGGGCGAGCTCGTTGCAGACCGTGCCGAGGCCGCCGCGCGTGGCGTCGCGCATCCAGCGGGTGTCGGGTGCGGCGGCGAGCAGGGCCTCGACCAGGCCGTGGACGGGTGCGGTGTCGGACTCGATGTCGGCCTCGATCGCGAGGTCCCCGCGGGCGAGGAGGATCGCCATGCCGTGGTCGCCGAGGGTGCCGGAGACGATGACCCGGTCGCCCTCCCGGACCCGCTGCGGGTGCCGGCCCTCGGGCACCACGCCGATGCCCGAGGTGGTGATGAAGAGGCCGTCGGCCGCGCCTTTCGGCACCACCTTCGTGTCGCCGGTGACGATGAGCACGCCGGCGGCGTCGGCCGCCTCCTTCATGTCCCGGACGATTCGGCGGAGCGTCTCGATCTCCAGGCCTTCCTCGAGGACGAACGCGGCCGAGATCCAGCGCGGGCGGGCGCCGCTGACGGCCAGGTCGTTGACCGTGCCGTGGATCGCGAGACGGCCGATCGTCCCGCCCGGGAACTCGATCGGCTGCACGACGAACGAGTCGGTCGAGAAGGCCAGCCGGTGGCCGGGGGGCGGGGTGAGCAGCGCACTGTCGCCGAGCTGCTCGAGTTCGTCGTTGCGGAAGGCCTCGACGAAGACGTGGTCGACGAGCGCGGCGGAGGACTTGCCGCCGGCGCCGTGGGCCATCGTGACGACCTGGTCGATCAGGCGTGGGCGGCGCTTGCGGAACTCTTCGATCCGCAGCAGCATGCGGCCCTCGGCGTCAGTGGACACGGTGTTCTCCGTTGGTCAGGTGCTGCTGGGTCGCTTCCCACAGCCGGTAGCCGACGACGGCCTGGCTCTCCTGGATGCGGTGGACGCTCTGGGAGCGGACCGTGAAGCAGTAGTCGACGTCGCCGGACGCGGCCATCCGGCCGCCGTCGTACCCGGCGAAGCCGAGCGTGAGCAAGCCTCGCTTCCGGGCTTCGGCGAGCGCGACCGTGAGGTCCTCGGAGTTGCCGGACGTGGAGAGCGCCGCGGCGATGTCGCCGGGGCGGGCGTGGGCGATCAGCTGGCGCGAGAACACGACGTCGAAGCCGATGTCGTTGCCGAGCGCGGTGAGCACGGCCTGGTCGGCGGCGAGCGACCAGGCCGGGAGCGGGCGGCCCCGCGCCGGCGTGGAGAAGAGCGCCGCGAGCGTGGCCGCGTCGGTGGAGCTGCCACCGTTGCCGAACGTGTACAGCCGCCCGCCCCGCGCGAACCGCCCGGCCAGCTGCTCCGCCGCCGCGTCGATCAGCGGGCCGCACTCGGCGAGCGTGCTCTCCTGCAACCGCGCGCTGTCCGCGGCCTTGGCCCGGGCCGAGTCCGCGAGATCGGCCAGCAACGCGTCCGCCGCGCCGGTGTCCGCCGACGCGCTGCCGCTCTGCTCGCCGTGGTCGAGGAACGGGTAGAGGAAGCCGGTCACGGCTGGGCCTCCAGACGGGTGAGGGCGGCTCCGGCGTGGACCAGGATCAGGTCGCCCGAGCCGACCGGGCCGACGACCGTGACGTCGACGCGCTCCTCGCCGGTCGCGGTGCGCACGAGCGCGCCGCCGAACGGCTCGGACTCGGGCTCGACGACCTCGCCCAGGCGTCCCTCGTCGCTGCAGGTGATGCAGACGTCGTCGGCGCAGTCGGGCTCGGGCGCGAGTAGCGCGGGGTGCTCGAAGCACACGTGCGTGAGCTCCCAGAGCAGGTGGTAGAGCAGCACGAAACGGCCGGTGGCAGGGGTCATTTCGTCCGGATCGGCCAGCCAGAGCACGTGATCGGCGGATCCCGGGGCGGGCCGGTCGCCGAACCCGATCCAGATGGTGCCCGCCCCCCAGGCCGGTGCGCGGCGCATCACGTCACGCACGCGCGGGTCGGCCGCCGCGGCGACCGCCAGCACGACGTCACCGGGCCGGACCGCCAGCCGCGCCCGCGCGACCGGGTCCGCGTCGGTGAGCGCCACCGCGGGCAGCGCCCGCTTCCCGACGATCACCGGGTGCACGAACTCCACCGCGACGTGGTGCGCGTGCGGTGCCCACTCCGGAGAGATCACCCAGAGCGTGGCGCCGGCGGCGAAACGCCGGGCCAGCCCCAGCGCCGCGGTGGCGAGGTCGGCGGCGAGCCGCGCCCCGATCGGCCCGGTCTCGAGGGTTGCGGTCATGACGTCTCCTCCAGCAGGCCGAACTCGCGCATCATCGCGATCGTCGCGTCCGCCTCGGCCTCCGTGAGCCGGGTGAGCGCGAAGCCCGCGTGGACGATCACGTGGTCGCCGACCGTCAGCTCGGGCAGGTAGTTCAGGCAGATCTGGCGCGTCTCACCGACGAAGTCGGCGTGCGCGAGCCGCGCACCACCGTCCTCCCACACGTCGGTGATCCGGCCCGGTACCCCGAGACACATCAGCGCTCCCCTTTCTCGCGCAGTACAGCCCGCCCGACGACGGCCTGGCCGAGGCAGAGGCCTCCGTCGTTGGGCGGCACGACGGCGTGCGTCAGCACGGTGAGCCCGGCCTCGCGCAGCGCCCCGGCGAGCAGGGCCAGCAGCAGCCGGTTCTGGAACACGCCCCCGCTCAGGCCGACGGTCCGGACACCGCGAGCGGCGGCCAGCTCGACGACGACGTCCGCGGTGCCCGCGGCGAGCGCGTGGTGGAACCCGAGCGCCAGCTCGGCCCGGTCGTGGCCGTTCGCCACCGCGGCCAGGATGCCCCGCACCAGCGTCCGGTGGCTCAGCCGGGAGAATTCGAGGGGCGCGGCGCGGGTCGCGGTCCGGGCCAGCGCTTCGAGCTCGATCGCGGCCTGGGCCTCGTAGGTGACCCGCGCCCGCACGCCGAGCAGGGCCGCCACCCCGTCGAAGAGCCGTCCGACGCTGGTGGTCGGCACACACCCGACACCGGTGCGCAGCTGGGCGAGGACGACGTCGACCTCGGCCGGGTCGATCCCGTCCGGGCGCCAGGCCCCGCCGGTCAGGGCCAGCGCCACCCGGTACGGGTTCCGGACCGCCCGGTCCCCGCCGGCGAGCGGGAACTCGGCCAGGTGCGCCAGACGCTCGAACTCGGCGATGTTCTCGCCGACGCCGAGGATCTCGCCGCCCCAGACGTGCTGGTCACAGCCGTAGCCGGTGCCGTCGAACACCACCCCGACGGCCGGCGTGCCCACCCGGCCGTGCTCGGCGAGCAGCGAGGCCAGGTGAGCGTGGTGGTGCTGGACGCTGATCAGCGGCACCCCGGTCTCGGCGGCCCGCTGCTCGGCCCAGGACCGGGTGACGTACCCGGGGTGCGCGTCGGCCACCAGCGCCTCGGGCCGCACCGCGTGCAGCGCGAGCACGTGCTCCACCGCCCGCCCGAACGCGGTCCGGCTCTCCAAGGTGCCCACGTCCCCGTTGTGGGCCGAGCAGAACGCCAGCTCCTCGCGCGTCACGCAGAACGTGTTCTTGACCTCCGCGCCGACCGCGAGCACGACCGGCCCCCGGTCCGGCAGCGCGACGGGCAGCGGCGCGTAGCCGCGGGAGCGGCGGATCGGCGTCTCGCTCGTCACCACCGAGTCTTCGCCCGGTGTGGCGATCGGGCGGTCGTGCAGCAGGAACCCGTCGGCGAGGCCGTCCAGCCGGGACAGCGCGTCCTCGTCGTCGTAGCAGAGCGGCTCGTCCGAGAGGTTTCCCGAGGTCATGACCAGGAAGTGGAATTCCGTCCCGGCGAAGAGCAGGTGGTGCACCGGCGCGTAGGGCAGCAGCACGCCGAGCTCGGCCAGGCCGGGCGCGACCGGGTCGGCGACGCCGCTGCCGGGACGGCGAGGGAGCAGCACCACCGGCCTGGCCGGCGCGGTCAGCGCCCGCTCCCCCGCCGCGTCGAGGCCGACGGCGAGCGCCGCCGTCCGCAGGTCCCTGGCCATGACCGCGAAGGGCTTGTCGGGGCGGTGCTTGCGGTCGCGGAGGCGCGCGACGGCGTGCGCGTCCGTGGCGTCGCAGGCCAGGTGGAAGCCGCCGATGCCTTTCACGGCCAGGATCCGGCCGGATCGCAGCAGTTCCCGGGCGGCGGCGACGGCGTCCTCGCCCCGGGCGGTGTTCCCGTCGTGGACGAATCGCAGCCGGGGGCCGCAGTTGTGGCAGGAGATCGGTTGCGCGTGATAGCGCCGATCGTCCGGGTTCGCGTACTCGGCGGCGCACGCGGCGCACATGTCGAACCGCGCCATCGTCGTGTTCGGGCGGTCGTACGGCAGGTCGGTGACGATCGTGAACCGCGGTCCGCAGTTCGTGCAGGTGATGAACGGGTGGCGGTACCGGCGGTCGGCCGGGTCGCGCATCTCGCGCAGGCAGTCCGCGCAGGTGGCCACGTCCGCCGGCACGAGCGTGCGGGCCCCCGCGGCCGGCGTGCCGGCGACGATCCGGAACTCCCGCTCACCACTCGGCGTCCCGGCCCGGCTGGTGACCGACAGCACGGAGGCCAGCGGCGGCGCGTCGAGGCGCAGGCGGGCGGCGAACTCGGTCAACAGCGGCCCGGGCCCCTCGACCTCGATCACGACACCGGTCTCGTCGTTGCTCACGGCGCCGGCCAGGCCCAGCTCGGTGGCGAGCCGGGCCACGAACGGCCGGAAGCCGACCCCCTGGACGACCCCGCGCACCTCGATCCGCTGACGCTCCGCGGTGATCACGATCGCCTCCACAGGACCACCCGGTTGTTCCCGGAGTCCGCGACCGCGAGGACGCCGTCGGCCGCGCCGAGGCCGTAGGGCCAGCACAGCGTGTCGTGCGCGACCGCGTCCCAGCGGTTCTCGCCGTTGGCGCTGAACGTCGGCTGGCCCAGCACGTACGCCGGTTCGGCCACCGGGGAGGCTGGCGGCGACGGCCAGATCAGCACCCGGTTGTTCGCGGTGTCCGCCACCGCCAGCCCGTGCGCGCCGGCCAGCACCCCGTACGGGAACCGGAAGCCGGTCGGCGTCTGCGGGCGGTACGGGAACTCGGCCGCGCCGGTCAGGTCCGGCTGCCCCAGCACGAAGTCCGCCGCCCGGTCGGCCGCGGGGTGCGCGTGCCACCCCAGCACCCGGTGGTTCCCGGCGTCCGCGACCAGCACGCCGCCGGTGAGCGTTCCGGTCACCGCGTGCGGCCATCGGAAGGAATCCGGCCCGGCCGCCCCGCCGCGGTTCTCGGCCCGGCTGACCGCGTCCGGCTGGCCCAAGACGACGTCGGCCGGCCGGTCGGGGCTGACCGGCACGCCGTCCGCCCAGCACAGCACCCGCCGGTTCCCGGTGTCCGCGACGTAGAACCGCCCGTCGACCAGCGCGATCCCGAACGGCCAGTAGAACACCCGGCCGCTCGGCTCCCCGCCCGCGTTCGGCTCCACGTCGTGCGGGGTCGCCTGCCCGAGCACCAGATCCGGCGGTCCGCCTGCCTGCGGCACCCGGTCCCAGACCAGCAGCCGGTGGTTCCACGCGTCCGCGACGACCAGCCGCCCGTCCGGCGTGACCAGCACGCCGGTCGGGAGGTTCATCCCACCGGCCGGGCCCGCACCCGCGGCCTGCGGGCCTTCGGTGACGGCGTCGCGCTGCCCGAGGACGACGTCCGCCGCGGCGCCGTCGGAGGACGGCACGCCGTCGAAGACCAGCACCCGGTGGTTCCCGGTGTCGGCGACGACCACCCGCCGGTCATCCACGTGGACCGCGCGGGGCGCGTAGAGCCAGGACGCCGTCGGCTGTGCCGCGGGGAGCAGCAGGCCGCCGACGGCGGGTGCGCCCAGCACGGCGGACGGCCGCCACGGGCCGTAGCTGTCCGGCCGCGCCGCCGGGGCCGGAACCGGCCGCTCGAACGACGTGCCGGGCTGGATCACACGGACGCGCATCAGCTTCTCGCCCGCACCCAGACGTTCCCGCCGTCGACGCGGAGCGGCAGCTGTTCCAGACGCAGGCCGGGCAGGCTCGCGCACTCGCCGTCGCTCGCGTCGAAGCAGTAGCCGTGCCAGGGGCAGGTGAGCACGCCGTCGGAGAGCTCCGCGTCCTCCAGCGGCATCGCCAGGTGCGCGCACCGGTTGACGAACGCGGTCAGCTGCCCGGACGAGTTGACCACGATCGCGTCGACCGGGTCACCGCCGGCCGGCTCCAGCGTCACCGGCACGATCGCGCCGGGCGCGAAGTCGCCGCTCACCCGGCACCAGGCCGGGTCCGGCGGCGTCCAGCCGCTCCCGGCCGGTACCGCGCCCGGGCGGAGCCCGATCTCGGTCAGCGGTACCAGCGCCGGCGCCGGTTCGTTCGGCACGACCTCGACCGCGCGCAGGCCCGGCACGCCCGCCAGCAGCGCCTTCTCCACTCCGTCGCGCAGGGTCACGGCCGCCATCGAGCAACCGTTGCACGCGCCCGACAGCCGCACGAACGCGGTCCCCTCGGCCACCCGGACCAGCGACACGTCACCCCCGTGCGACCGGATGCCGGGTTGCACCGACTCCAGGGCCGCCCGTGCCAGCGTCTCCGGGTCCGGCCGCACGATGCCGTGCATCAGCAGCACCATCCGCACGGCCGGGTCGTCCACCAGCTCGAACAGCAGCTCCTTGCCCCGCGGATCGGCACGCAGCACCCGGACGATCCGCACCAGCGCCGCCCGGTGCGCGTCGCTCAGCGCCGCTTCCAGGTCGTCGGCGGCCCGCCGCGGGCCGGCGTCGAGCGAACGCACGGCGTCGGTCGCCCGGTCCAGCGCCGAGGCGAGCTCTTCGAGCGGACGATCCTCGGCCGGCGCCCGATCCTTCGCCGACGTGTGGTCGGTCACCGCGGTCACGGTGCGCTCACCCGCTCCGGCGTGGGCACGACGCGTTTCGCGATCTCGTCCAGGACCGAGCGGACGGTCATCACGGCCTGGTGGTCACCGGACTCCTCGAACAGGTACCGGGCCTCGTACAGCTTGGCCTTCGCGTGGTCGAACACGCCGAGGTGCGCCAGCGCGTTGCCCTGGTTCGCGAGCAACCGCGCCCGCCCCAGCGGATCGTCCTCCCGGGTACGCAGCTCCAGCACCTCCTCGTACCGCTCGACGGCCTCGACCAGGTTGTCGGCCTGGTGCGCCGACGGCGCGTAGACCAGCGCGTTGGCCAGGTTGAGCTGCGCCGCCGACCACTCGGCCGGGTACTCCTCGCGGGTGAAGACCTCCAGGGCCGCCCGCAGGCACTGCATCGCGATCCCGGTCCGGAGCTGATCGCTGGCCTCGACCATCGGCATCGTCAGGTACGCGGTCCCGAGGTCGGCCTGGGCCGCGGCCCAGAGCGCGGGGGCGCTCTCCCGGTCGATCAGCTGCAGCACCGTGTAGTAGTGGTGCACCGCCGCGGTCAGCGGACGCGTGCCCCGCGCCGCCGCCGCGTGCAGCGCCGACGCCAGCTGGTAGTGCAGCTCCGCCCGCGGCCCGGTCAGGTCGGTGGGCGTGAGCACCCCTACCGCGTGGGTCAGGTCGGTGAGGGCCTGATCACCGTCGAGGCCGTGCTCGGCGGCGAGCGCGCCGGCGTTGCCCAGCAGGAGCGCGGCGAGCGGCGTGTCCGGGTTCCCGACCGCGTCGGCGGCGGCCCGCAGACCGTCGACCGCGGCCGGTACCGCGCCGTCGGCGAGGTCGGCGCTCGCCCGCGCGCCCAGCACGACCGCGGCGATCTCGCCGTCGGCCGCGCCGAGCGCGGGCACCTGGTCGGTGAGCCCGACCGCGTAGGCGACGACGTCGACCATCGGCGCGATCGGGGCCGGCAGGGCCGCCCGCAGCGCGGCGACGTCCACGCCCTCCGGCGCCAGCACGAACCGGTTGAACCGGTCGACGACCCCGTCACCGGAGAACGCCTCCAGCGCCCCGGCCACGTCGCCGGCGTGCGCCAGCTCGACCCCGCGGAGCGACGGGGGCCACTCGGCCGGAACGCGTCCGGCGACGAGCGACGCACGCGCCCGCGACACGTCGGGTCCGCCGTCGGCGATGAGCAGGTAGCCGGCCGGCAGGGAGAACACCCCGACCGGCTGCGGCCGTCCGACAACGTCCATAGCTTCAGCCCTATCCTGCTCGATCAGCCGTTCCGGAGAGGGCCGCCGCCGATGTCCCGCTCGGCGGCCCTCTTGATCACATCGGCGTGGATCCGCGCCAGCCGCTCCGTCCGATGGACGGAGATCCGCTTCCGCACGACCTCGTCGTCGAACAACACGACGATCTCCACGACCCACTGGCCGCGCTCCTCGGTCACGACCGTGTCGACCGAGTACGCCCGGCCGGACATGTCAGGTCGGGGCCGTCAGGTCGACCGCCAGCGCGCCCTGCGAGTCGTCCCACCGCGCCCGGCACGCACCGGCCGGCCACCCGTCGCCGGCCAGCTCCCGCACCAGCAACGACCGGTCGCCGCGGGCGTTGCGCTGTTTCAGCAGGTGGCCGCCGTGCGCCACCCCGGCTACCGGGGCCAGGTACAGCACGTTCTCCCGTACGTACGCCCCGACGGCGTCGGCCGGGAAGAACGTGGCGGCCACCCGGGCGTCCAGATGGAGGTAGCCGTCGGCGGTGAACGAGACCATCCCCGGGAACTCCGCCCGGACCAGCCGGACCGCGGCGTGCATCGCCCGCAGCACCGGTTCCGACAGGTCCGCGCCCGGGGTGAGGTCGCCGGCCTCGATCAGCAGGACGGTCACGTCCGCCGGGCAGTCCGGCCCGAGCAACCACCGCCCGAACGCGAGCGCGTGGTCCCACCGGAACGAGTGCGTGTGCAGCCCGTCCAGCGGCGGCAGTTCCGCCAGCGCGGCGCCGGGCACGCGGTACAGCGTGCCCGGCGAACGCCCCGAGGACGCCGCGTCCACGATGATCACGCGACCGGCGCCGCGCATCTGGAACGCCACGTCCATCCCGGCCGTGCCGCCGTCGACGATCCGCACGCCGTCCGGGACGCCCTCTTCCCAGAGTTGCCGGATCAGCCGGGGCCCCACCGCGTCGTCGCCGCGGAGGATGTTCCCGCAGCCCACGACCAGCAGGTCGCACCGGACCGGCGCGAACCCGTCGTCCAGCAACTCGTGCGGCGCGAGACCGTCCACCACAACCCCTAAACCATGCCGTTGACGACGAACTTGTTCAGCTCCCGGCCGGTCTTGCCGTCGTAGGCATGGACGGTACAGACCAGGCAGGAGTCGAAGCTGCGGGCGACGTGCCCGAGCTCGACCGGGTCGTCCTGATCCCGGATCGGTGAGCCGACCAGCGCGTTCTCGATCGGTCCCAGCACTTCGGCCGCATCACGCGGGCCGATGTTCCACGCCGTCGGCGTGACCACCTGGTAGTTCGCGATCTTGCCGTCCTCGAGGACGATCCAGTCGGCCAGGGAGCCGCGCGCCGCCTCGGTCGCGCCGAAGCCCCGGCCGGACTCGAGCTCCACCGGCTTGGTGTAGAACGACTCCCCCAGCTCCAGCCGGCTGAGCCACTTCATCACCCAGGTGTAGTACTTCGCGGCCTCGTGCATGCGGGCCATCTGCCGGACGAACACCGACGGGCCCAGCTTGTCGATCATGTCCAGGAACAGCGGGTCGTAGTCCTGGTGCCCGGCCGCGCCCGGCGCACCGGCCGCGACCCGGCGGGCGAGCGGGCCGACCTCCAGCGGCACGTGCCCCAGATCGGGGACGTCGTAGCGCGGTGACTTCGCCCAGCTGTACTTGCCCTGTTTGCGGCCCTTTTCCGGGTCGATCGGGCGCGTCTCGCCCTCCCAGGGATGCAGCGGCCGGTCGCCCTCGTAGAACGAGTGCGTCACGTCCTCGGAGACCCGCAGGTGGTCGAACTCGGAGAACACCCCGTCGGCGTACACGCCCGACCGGTTGATCAGCGCCGCGTTCCGGCCCTCGACCGTCGGGTTCTCGTACAGCGAGGGCTCGAAGTAGGTGCCGGTCGCGAGGAAGTTGCCGACGCCGGCGCCGTACTCGTGCAGGCCGATGTCGAGCGCGTACCGGATGAAGAACCCGCAGTCGCTGTTGTAGTGCGACTCGTTCTCCTCCACCCAGGCCTGCATGTCGGCCCAGGTCTCGATCTCGAGCCAGCGCTCGACCGAGCAGCCGAGCCACTCCTTCTCGAGCCAGTTGTCCTTCCAGTGGTTGAGGATCGCGGTCGACCGGGTGACGTCGGACAGCGTCGGCGCGCTCATCACGCCGCCCGGGATCATGAACGACGAGTGCGGCCACTGCCCGCCGAAGATCGCGTACACCTCGACCGGCTTGTTCGAGAGGACGACGCCCTTCTGGTACGACGTGCCGACGTAGGGCGCGAACCGCCGGACCGCTTCCGCGTACATCGGCGACTTCGCGTAGTTCTTGTTCGTGAGGTCGATCGCGAACAGCGCGTAGAAGTAGCGCGGGATCGACTGGAGCGTCTCGCAGGCCTGCGCGATGTTGCGTACCAGCGTCGCGTTGTGCGGGACGCTGGTGCGCCAGGCGGTGTCGAGCGCGTAACAGGCTTTGTAGAGGTGGCTGCCGCCGCAGATCCCGCAGATGCGCGGGGTGACGATCAGCCCGGCCTGCGGGTCCTTTCCTCTGAGGATCATCTCGAAGCCGCGGAACATCGCGGCCTCGGTCCAGGCGGAGGTGACAACACCGTCGGTAATGGTCACCCGTACGTCGAGGTCGCCTTCGACACGCCCGAGCGGGCTGACGAACAGGTCTACAGAAGTCATGTGGGGAGCCCTTCGAAGGAAAAGTCAGACGACGAACATGTCTTCCTTGGACCACTGCGGCGCCGCGATCCGGGCCGCCGACGCGTGGGCCATGTAGGTCAGGTGGTCCGACCCCTCCGGGACCTCCTTGGGGATGACGCCGGAGATCTTCTGCGTCTTGAAGACCGTGTCCTTGGCCAGGTCGAAGAACGGGAACTCCGGCTCCGTGCAGCCCAGGCACGGCATGCCGGCCCTGGTCTTGGACGACTGCCGGTTCCAGAGGATGCGGTTGCACGGCGAGTGGGTCATCGGGCCACGGCAGCCGAACTCGTAGAACAGGCAGCCGGTCCGGGTGCCCTCGCCGAACGACATCGTCGACTGCTTGTACTCGAAGAACTGGACCCGGGTGCAGCCGGTCTGGGTGAACGTCTTGAAGAACGTCTGCGGGCGGTGCAGGTCGTCGAGCGCGATGTCGCCGGCCCGCCCGGTCGCCAGCGCGACGATGATCTGGGTGATCCAGTCCGGGTGGGCCGGGCAGCCCGGGATGTTGATCACCGGCAGGCCGGATTTCGACCGCCAGTTCGGCCCGAGGAACCCGCCCTTGGCCCGCTTGTGGAACTGCAGCCCGGTGGAGTCCGACGGGTTGGGGTCCATCGCCGGGATCCCGCCCCAGCAGGCGCAGTCACCGATCGCGACGACGATCGACGCCGCCGCCGCGAGCTCGACGACCCAGTCCTTCATCGGGCGGTCGGCGAAGATGTCGTACCGCCCGGTACCGTCCGGGCCCTCGATGACCGTGCCCTCGAACACGAAGATGTCGAGCGGGCGCTCACCGGTGGCGCAGTCCCGGAACAGCTTCTGTGCGTTCTCGCCGAGCTCGAGGCCCAGTGACGGGTGCCAGAGCAGCTCCATGCCGAAGTCGACGATGAGGTCGACGACGTTGGGCTCCTCGGCGTTGAGGAACGACATCGTGTTGCCCGAACAGGCGCCGCCTTGCAACCACAGCACTGACGACATGCTCAGCCCTTCTTCTCGTCCAGCTCGCGACCGATCTCGCGCAGCGCGGCCACCATGAACCCGGCTCCCCGGCTCACGTCGGGGTCCTTCAACAGCTTCAGCAGGCCGAACACGCCGGTGGGAAGCGGCTCGGGGTTGGCCTGGTGCTGGGCCGCGGCGGCGGTGAGGCCCCGGCCCATCCGCGAGATCTGTTCGATCATCGGCGGGGACGTGATGCCCGAGTCGAGCACGGTGTCGATCAGGCCCGAGCCGGCGATCCGGGAGAGCGCCGGCGCGACCGTGGGGAGCACCCGCGCCAGTTCGACCAGGCTGCCCGCGACCGCCCGCGGGTCGAGGTCGTGCTCCGCCCGCTGCGCCGCGGCCAGCTCGCGCAGTTCTCCGACGCCGTCGGCCAGCGCCTCGCCGATCTGCTCCGACCGGCGCATCAGGCCGTCGATCGCGACCACGGCGACGGCGATCAGATCGGCGTGGTCGAGAATCGTGTTCAGCGCGTCGGCGACCTTCGGCTCGTCGAGCCGGCAGAGCACCGAGTCCAGGGACGAAGGCCGGGACAGATCCGCGGTCATACCCTTCCTCTCGACTGCAAATTTGGGGTATTCGCCCGACATGTGACCTAGGTCGCACTGTGGGCTGGTCGCATCACCATAGGTACGTCCGGCCGGGTCAGCTATCGCACGAGCGCAGGCGCTATCAAATTCGCGCAAGATTCTTGCCGCGAAGACGCAGCTGGGGGCAGGGTGCTTCGATGAGGAGGCCGCTGGATGTCACGTCTGTCGAAGCTCGGGTTCATCGACACCGCCCGGACGTCCCGGCCCGTCCGCCGGCGGATCCGCTCGCGTGGTGTCCCGACCGCGCTGGCCGGGCACGAGGTCATCTGCACCGACGACCCGGCCGAGGCCGAGCACGTCGTCGGCCGGATGCTGGGCGCGCACCGGCTCACCGTGCATCCGTCGACCGAGCGCTTCCAGGCGACGCTGCACGCGGTCCGGCTGCGTGACGTCACGTTCGCCTACCTCGACTACCACCTCGGGGCGACGCTCGAGTTCGCGGCCACCGGCGACCACTACAGCGTGCACATGCCGATGAACGGCACCGCCGAGTGCCTCTACGACGACCAGCCGATCAGCGCCCTGTCTTACCGCGGTCTGGTCGTGAACCCGCGCACCCGGCTGACGATGACGACCGCCTACGACGCACCGCAGCTGATCGTCCGCGTGGAGGTCCAGGCGCTCGAGCGGCAGCTGGCCCGGATGCTCGGCCGCACCGTCGACAAGCCGGTCCGGTTCGCACCGGCGATGGACCTCAGCCGCGATCCGGCGGTGCGCTGGCACGGTGCCCTGCAGTTGCTGTCGACCGAGGTGATGACGCCGGAGTCACTGATCCAGCAGGGCATCGGCGGTGGCCCGATCGAGGAGCTCATCATCTCCTCGCTGCTCTGGATCCAGGAGTCGAACGTCCACGACGAGCTGACGACCTCGGTGCGCCGCAGCGAGCGGGCGGTGGTGCGCCGGTCGATCAACTTCATCGAGGAGAACCTGGCCGGCGAGCTCTCGGTCTCCGACATCGCCCGCGCGGCGAACGTCAGCGTCCGATCGATCCAGCAGGGTTTCCGCGACGATCTCGGCACCACGCCGATGACCTACATCCGCGAGCGGCGGCTCGAACGGGTGCGGGCCGTACTCGCCGACGCGGTGCCCAGCGACGGGGTGACGGTCACCGACGTCGCCGAACGCTGGGGCTTCAGCCACCTCGGGAACTTCTCGCTGCTCTACCGGAAACGGTTCGGCGAGTCCCCGTCCGCGACCCTGCGCCGTTAGGAGTGTCGGATGCACGAGCTCTCGCTCTGCGGCTCGATCTACCGGATCGTCGAACGCGCGGCGGCCGGCCGGCCGGTGTCGGTCGTCCGGCTGCAGGTCGGGCAGCTGAGGCAGGTGGTCCCGGCCACGTTGTCCTACTGCTGGACGCTCGTGTGCGAGGCGACGCCGCTCGCCGGGTCGGTGCTGGACATCGAGTCGGTGCCGGTCGAAGCGCGCTGCGACGCGTGCGGGACCAGCGCGACGATCCGGGACACGCTGGTGCTGGTGTGCCCGGCCTGCGGCTCGGCCGCTCTCACCCTCACCGCGGGTGAGGAATTCCTCCTCACCTCGCTCGATCTCGCGGAGGTCTGACCCATGGGCCGATTTCATCGTCACGACGACGGGACGACGCACACCCACGTCGGTGACCACGGTGGCTACGCCACCGGGCCGGAGAGGGTGACGGTCCTCGAACGCATCTTCGACGAGAACGACCGCTGCGCCGAACAGAACCGCCTCCGGCTGGACGCGGCCGCGGTGACCGCCGTGAACCTGATGTCCTCGCCCGGGGCGGGGAAGACGACGCTGCTGGAGCGGACCCTGCGCGCGGTGGCCGCTCCCGGGCGGATCGGGGTGATCGAGGGGGACATCGAGACCAGCATCGACGCGGACCGGCTCTCGGCCTGCGGGGCCCGGGTGTCGCTGCTCAACACCGCGCACGGGTTCGGGGGCGAGTGCCATCTGGACGCGGCGATGGTGTCGGCGGCGCTGGCGCGCCTCGACCTGCCCGCGCTGGACCTGCTGATCGTCGAGAACGTCGGGAACCTGGTGTGCCCGGCGGAGTTCGACGTCGGCGCGCACCGCAGCGCGATGGTCTACGCGATCACCGAGGGCGAGGAGAAGCCGCTGAAGTACCCGGTGATGTTCCGGGCGGTGGACGTCGTGGTGGTGAACAAGCTGGACCTGCTGCCGTATCTGGACTTCGACCTGGACCTGTTCGAACGGAACCTGCGGCAGGTGAACCCGCGCGCCTCGGTCATCCGGGTGAGCGCGCGGGACGGGTCCGGGCTGGACGCGTGGCTGGACTGGCTGGGGGTCGCCTAGTGGCCCGGCCGGCGATCGTCCAGGGCGAGGGGCAGATCGGCTTCTACTGGTCGGCGGCCGGGCGGCCGGTCACGCTCGCCGAGCTCGTCCGCACCGACGACGAGCCGGAGCGGCTGCTGCCGACGCACCTGGAGGCGCTGGACGACGCGCTGATCATCGCCGCCGGGCGGTTCGGCGAGCTGCTCGGCGGCGGGCGCCGTCCCACCGGACCGGAGCGGTCAGGGCTGGCCGACCTGCACCGCGCCGTCGACCGGTCGATCCACGAGTACGCGGTCGCGGCGGAGGAGCTCGGGACGCCGATCGAGACCAGGGCCGGGCAGATCGTCGGCACCGCCGCGCTGGTGAGCGTGCTGGCGCGCGAGCCGATCGGCCTGCTCGGCCCGGCGCCGCTGGACGGCACCCTGGACCCCCCGTCCGCCGGCGTCGTCGGGGGGTTCGGCGAGCTGGCCACCGTCGCACCGGACCGGCCCTGGCTGGGCGGCCGCTGGACGGTCCGCACGGTGGACGGGCGCCGGCTGCCCGCGACCCTGTCGATGCTGCTGTTCGACAGCTCGGGCGTCTACAAGGACGCGGCCCTGGACGAGCACCGGGCCCTGCTGCGCGCCACGGCCGAAGCGGCCGCGTCGCCCGAAGCCGACCCGTTGGGCGCGGCGTGCGCGATCGACTGGCTGCTCTACGACTGGCTCCGCGCTCACCAGGACGGCCCCGACAGCGCCGCCATCGAGCTCAAGGGCGGCGCCGCCGACGCCGAGCTCGTCGTCCGGGCCGCGGCCGCCTCCATCCGGGCGCGAGCGCTGTTCGATCCCGGGCTCCTGCGCCTCGCCGCGGCCGTTCACCCCTGGCCCTCCCCGGCGGGGTGATTCGGCCCGGCGGGATTCCGCGTTGGCTGAGGTCGGTGGCGACGCCGGACCGAGGAGCGTGGAGATGGGCGCAGTACCCGATCGGAACCTGGCATTGGAGCTGGTGCGGGTCACCGAGAGCGCGGCGATGGCGGCGGCCAGGTGGGTGGGGGGCGGGGACAAGGTCGCCGGCGACCGGGCCGCCGTGGACGCGATGCGCGCGCTCATCGGCACGGTCTCGATGGGCGGAACCGTCGTCATCGGCGAGGGCGAGAAGGACGCCGCGCCGATGCTCTACAACGGCGAGCGCGTCGGCACCGGCACCGGCCCGGAGTGCGACGTCGCGGTCGACCCGATCGACGGCACCACGCTGCTGGCCAAGGGCCAGCCGAACGCGCTCTCGGTGATCGCGGTCGCGCCCCGCGGAGCGATGTTCGACCCGTCCGCGGTGTTCTACATGGAGAAGCTGATAACCGGCCCGGAGGCCGCCGGCGTCCTCGACATCACCGCGCCGGCGGCGCACAACGTCGAGCAGGTCGCCAAGGCCAAGGGCGTGGCGCCGGGCGATCTCACGGTCGTGATCCTCGATCGCCCGCGTCACGACGCCCTGATCGCCGACGTCCGCGCCACCGGGGCCCGGATCCGGCTGATCTCCGACGGCGACGTCGCGGGCGCGATCCTGGCCGCCGGCCGGGGCACCGGCGCGGACCTGCTGATGGGCATCGGCGGTACCCCGGAAGGAATCATCGCGGCGGCCGCGTTGCGCTGCCTGGGCGGCGCGATCCAGGGCCGCCTGCGCCCGGCGTCGGACCTCGAGCGCGACCGGGCCCGCGACGCCGGTCTCGACCTGGACGCGGTACTCACCACCCACGACCTGGTCCGCGGCGACGACATCTTCTTCTGCGCGACCGGCGTCACCGACGGGGACCTGCTGCGTGGCGTCCGGTACGACCGCGGGACCGTGCTGACGTCGAGCCTGGTGATGCGCTCGAAGTCCGGGACGATCCGCGAGATCACGTCGCGGTACCGGCCCGACCGGCCCGGCGCCACCACCGACGTGCGGCGCGAGTTGTGAAGGCGGTCGTCTTCGACGTGGACGGCACGCTGGCGGAGTCCGAACGCGACGGGCACCGGGTGGCGTTCAACGACGCGTTCGCACGGCTCGGGCTGCCGTACCACTGGGACGCGGGGACGTACCGGCGGCTGCTCGCGATCACCGGCGGGCGACGCCGGATCGCGCACTACCTGCGCGAACGGGCCGACGCGGCCGACGTCGCGGTGCGGGTGCACGCGGTGAAGACCGGGATCGTGCGGGCGATGGCTGCGGAGGGGCGCATCCCGTTGCGGCCCGGGGTCCGCCCGCTGGTGGCCGCGCTCGGGGCGGCGGGGATCCGCCTTTTCGTGGCGACCACCGGTGACCGCGCCTGGGTCGAGCCGCTGCTCGCCGCGCACTTCCCGCCCGGGACGTTCGAGACGGTGCTCACCGGCACCGACGTCCCCCGTCTCAAGCCCGAGCCCGACGTCTACCTGGCCGTCGTCGAGCGGGCCGCGCTGGATCCGCGTCAGACCGTGGCGGTCGAGGATTCCGCGAACGGCGTCCGCGCGGCCAGGGCCGCCGGTCTTCCCTGCCTGGCCGTGCGCAACGACTTCAACCCCGAAGACCTCTCCGACGCCGACGCGTCCGTCACCGCCTTCGGCCCGGACGCCGCCCACCTGGCCGGCGTCCCGCTGCCATTGCCCGGCGGCCGCGTCACCCCGGAGACCCTCGCCACCCTCTGCGCCACCCCCTGACCGGAGGTCCGCCCATGCCCGGCGTCACGTCCCCGCTCGCCACCCTCCTCACCCCCGAACGTTGCCTGCTGCTCCTCGATCCGGTCGTCGCCGCTGCCGGCCCCGCGCTGGGGGCGGGCCTCTCCCGGTGGGTCAGCGGAGTCGTGGTTCCCCCGGCCGCGCTGGCCGGGTTTCCGGGCGACGGCCCGCTGCCGGGCGTCCGGATGGACACCGGAACCGCCGCGCTGCCGCTGGGCCGGGGCGCGACGGTGAGCGAGGGGCTCGACGGCCTCAGCCGTCGCCTGGACGCGCTCGCCGAGCACGGAGCGAGGTTCGCGTACTGGCGCGCGGTCCTCGACGCGGAGCGTTACTCCGGCGCGGCGGTGCACGCGAACACCCACGCGCTGGCCCGCTTCGCCGGGGCCTGCCAGGAGGCGGACCTGCCCGCGCTGCTCGACCTCCGGGTCGGCACGACGACGCACGGCATCGCCGTGCACGAGGCGCTCGTCACCAACGCACTGGAAAAACTCGACGCCGAGCTCACCCGGGCCGGCGTCGCGCCGGCGAACCTGATCCTCGTCACCGGCCTGGTGCGGCACGGCACCCCGGCCGAGGTCGCGGAGCGCACCGTCCGGGCCCTCGGTGCGGCACCGCGGACGGCCGGCATCGCGCTGGCCGTCGACGCGGCCGGACGGACGAACCTGAGGGCCGTCGCCGAGCGGGCCGCCCGCTATCTCGACTCCTCGGCCACGCTGACGTTCTGCGTCGACGACCCCGGATTAGCGGAACAGGCCCTCGCGTAGAGCGGTCGCGACCGCGCCGCTGCGGTCGTTCACCGCGAGCTTGCGGTACAGGCCCCGCAGATGCGTCTTCACGGTGTCGTCGCTGACGACCAGGCGGCCCGCGATCGCCCGGTTCGAGAGTCCGCCCACCAGGAGAGCGAGCACCTCGCTCTCCCGCTGGGTCAGGCCCAGCCGCGCCCCGGGCCAGAACTCGCCGTTGTGCAGGTGCGCGGCCGACGCCGCCACCCGACCGGCCATCGTCGGGTCGATGACCACCTCACCGTCCCGGACGCTGTGCAGGTGGCGCACCAGTTCGGGTCCGTCGACCCGTTTGAGCAGATATCCGGCCGCACCCGCCCGCAGTGCCTGGAACAGGTGCTGCTCGTCGTCGTACACGGTCAGGAAGACCACCCGGACGGTCGGCGCGGCGGTCCGGAGTGCCGTGCACAGGTCCAGGCCGCTGTTCTTCCCCAGGCGCAGATCGCTGAGCACCACGTCGGGTGCGGACTCCACCGCGAGCCGTACCGCCGCGGCGACGTCCGAGACCGCTCCGACGACCGCGACCTGGTCGGTGAATCGCTGAAGCATGGCTTCCAGACCGCGCAGGATCATCTCGTGGTCGTCGACCAGCAGTACGCGAATCGGCACCCGCACCTCCGGGCTCCGACGGTACGGACTCAACGGCGCCGGCGCTGCCGGCGGGACGCACGAAGATACTCCCGATAGCGCGGGTCGAACTGGGTGCCCCAGAGGGGGTTGCCGGGGTAGTCGGCCGGGCCGAACAGCAGGAGCAGTACTCCGACCACGGGGTTGATCCGTCGAGGTTCCATGTGTGGCCTCCCGTCGCCGAGCGTGGGGTGAACTCCCACGGTGGGCGAAGAGGCGATCCGCGGCATCGCCCCGGGGGGTGGATGGGCCGGGTGAGCTGCCACCCGGCGGACGCAGGAGAAAGCCGCCCCGGAGACCGGAGGGGACGTCCGGTCGCCGGGGCGGCGGTTCGGAGGATCAGCCGAGGCGGCGGCCGGTGACCCGTTCGGCGCTGATCCGCAGGACGTGGTCGCGCGTGTCGTCCATCCACGACTCCAGCGGCAGCGCCACGATCCGCGCGCGTTCGTCCGGATCGATCACCTCGGCCGCCCGTCCGACCACGGTGACGCTCCAGCCGGTCCGGCCCGTCTCGTCGACGCGGTCGGCGTGGAAGGCCAGAACCGTACCCTCGGCGACCTGCGCGAGCCTCGACCCGGCGGCCACCCGGATCACGACGCTGTCCCGGTCGACGCGGAAGTTCACCGGCAGGACGTCGGGCAGAGCCCGGTAGGTGAACACCACCTGGCCGACCGGGACGCTACCCAGGAGAGCCAGGCAATCGTCGCGGCTCAACGGGGCCAGCGTGCGGGTATCGGGCATTACTCCACCTTCCGTGGTTTCCGCGCCGCGCCCCAGGGCCGAAGGTCCCGCGCCGGCCTCCGGCTCATGGCGGCTCGCTAACCCTCGATGACGTCGGCCGCACCCCGCCGGGCGCTGACCGGTGTGTCGTCCGGCGCCGCCGGGACGCCGACGCGCAGTGCCATCTGGGCCTCCCCGAGGTGGTCGAGTACCCGGTGGAGCAACGCCCGGGACGCCGGCACCTCGATGACGTCGGTCATCGGCGAGACCGCGAGCCCCGACGCGGTCGCCTCCAGCATCGCCGCGCTGGTCGCCTCCCCGGCGGCCAGCCAGTCGGCCGGTTCGTCGCCGGTGGTCCAGAGCACCAGGTAGCGCGCGCCGCCGTCGTGGCCGGGGCCGGGCAGCAGACGCTCACCGCCGTCCGGGTAGAACGACCGGAGCGGCACGGTCCGCGGTGTGGCCGGCACCGCCACCGACGGCGTGATGCCGTCGCCCGCGCCCGCGGGACGGTGGGTCCACTCGGCCAGCTCGGTCTGAAAAGCGGGGTCGTTCTCGTCGAGCTCCCCGGCGCGGGCGGCGGTGACCTGGAAGCGAACCATCGACCGCGGGCCGAGGTCGGCCAGGTACACCCCCTGCTCCTCCACGTCGACCCGGAGCCGGTCGACGACCGCGTCCGGCACCGGCTCGTCGGAGAACGGCCGGCGATCGGTATGACGCTCGGCGATCGCGTCGCGCAGCCGGGCCCCGGCCGGCGGGATCTCCCCGGCGAGCGCGACCCGGGCCAGCAGGTCGGGATCGCCGCTGTCGGGCAGCCGGTCGACGACCGGTAGGTAGCCGTCCGCGGTCAGCGTGACCAGGGCGTGGTGCAGGGCGATCCCGCAACTGACCGTCAGCATCCGCCCCTCGGGGTCGGTGACGGCCAGCTGCCGGGTCCGGTCGGCACGCAGCTCCAGCACACCGTCCCGGACGGCCCAGCGCCACGGCTGGGTGTTGAAGATCGACGGGGCCCGGATCGCGGCCTCGGCCGCACCCCGGAGCAGTTCGTCGTGGTCAGAAGTGTCGCTCAGCATTACGCCGGTCCCCTCGGCTCGTGGATTTCCCCGCACCTCCAGCCTGCGCGGCCGTGCGACCGGTGATCAGGGCCGGAAGTCCCGGATCAGTCCGCCTCTGGGCCCCTCACTCCTCGACGACGTCCGGCGCCGCCCGGCGGGAGGTCGGGCCGTGCGCGAGCCCGTACCCGAAGCGCAGCACCATCTGCGGCACCCCGCCCCCGACCACCCGACCGAGCTGCGTGCGCGTCGCGGGCACCTCGATCACCTGCGAGAACAACGAGGACGTCAGCCCGGACGCGGTCGCCAGCAACAACACGTGCTGCAGCGCCTGCCCGGCACGCAGCTCGTCGTACCGGCCGAACGAGCTGGTGGTCAGGACGGCCACGCAGGGATCGCTCTCGTACCGCCGCGCCAGCGAACCGTTCGCCTCACCGAAGTCCCTCCGGCGTAGCGGTTCGTCCGGGTGCGGCCGGCCGGCCAGCAGGTCCCACGAGATGCCGTCCGGCCCGGCGGGCAGCCCGCGGACCCAGGCCCGTCGCTCCGCGGTGTAGCCGGGGCGACGCTCGAGTTCCTGGTCGGCGTCCCGGAGCAGACCGGCGACCTCCGCGTGCGCGCGCGGGCCGAGCACGGTCAGCCGGCAGGAGTCGGCCGTGGCGGCCTCGGCCAGCTCGGCCAGCATCGGGTCCGGGACCCGGGCGTCGAGGTACGGGCGCCGGTTCGTGTGCCGGCGCGGGATCGCGTCGGCACACGTCCGCTCGGCCGGTGTGGCGGGACGGACCACGATCGGGCGGACCCGGACCAGCAGGTCCGGCTGGGCCGGCTCGGGGAACGGCTGGACGTCCGGTGCCCATCCGAGTAGCAGGTAACCGAGCCGGACGTTGTACGCGGCGGCACCGATCGCGAGCCGCGTGCCCCAGCCGGTGGGATCGGTCGCCGGGAGGGCCCGGCCGGCGTCGGAGAGGATCTCCACGGCGTCACCGCGACGACGGAACCGCCACGGCTGGCTGTTGTGCACGGACGGGGCTCGGATGCCCAGCTCGACCAGGTCGATGAAGCGTTCCGGGTCGAGCACCGCCGACCGGGGCGCGGCGTGGCCGGTCATGTCGGGCGGCGGTCGGCGTGGGGCGGGCCGGTCGGTCATGACTGCCTCCTCCGGATGACGTGGTCGCCGGTCGGATCCGGTGCGCGGACGATCGCCACCGGGCACGGCGCGCGCCAGAACGCCCGGCGGCTGACGGAGTGGTGCAGGATCCCGGCCAGGCCGCCCCAGCCGTGCGCGCCCAGGACGAGCAGGTCCGCGCCGGCGGCGTGGGTGAGCAGGGCGGTGGCAGGCGTGGCGGGCTCGGTGATGCTCTCGACGTCGACCGCCGGGTGCTTGTCGGACCACTCGTCGACCGCCGACCAGACAGCCGCTTCCTCCGCCCCGGCGGATCCGTGCCCGCCGGTGCAGTGCACGACGATCAGCCGGGCGTGCCGTCGCTCGGCGGCGTCGAAGGCGAAGTCGAGGATCGCCGCCGCCTGCGCGGGGCCGTGCTCCGAGTCGAACCCGTCGATCCCGGCCACCACCGCCGGGGGGCTCTGCCGGGCGTCGGCGACGTCGGTCACGACGACGAGTGGGCACGGTGCCGTCGCGGCCAGCTCCACGCCCACCGAGCCGACGATCAGCCCGGTGACCGGGTCGAGCCGGCGGCTCCCGACGACCAGCAGCCCCGCGCCCCCGGCCTCGGCGAGCAGTGCCGGGACCGGGCCGCCGACGACGAGCGCCGAGCTGACCCGGACGCCCGGCGCGGCGGCGCGGGCCCGGGCTTCAGCGGCGAGCAGAACGTCCTCGGCCGCGGCGCGCAGACCGGACCGTTCGATGCCCGGTACCGGCGCGGTCGACACGTGCAGCAACGGCCAGATGAAGCCGTGCACGATCCGGAGCGGCTGATCGCGGCGTACCGCCTCGATCGCCGCCCACTCCACCGCGTGGCCGGCCTGCGGCGACCCGTCGGTTCCGGCCAGGACGTAGGTTTCCCCGAGGTGCACCGTCGTCTCCCTCCCGTGTTCCTGACCTCAGCCTGCGGGTGCGGCGACGCGGGCATCAGGGCCGGTGGGCGGCGATCGACCGGGACGAACGTCCCGCCCGGAAGTTCCGCCGTCGTGGGATCCGGGACCTAGGACTCTGCTGGGCGGGGTGGTCCACGGCGGAATCTGAGGGGGCAGAGAGCACAGCTCCTACTCCTCACCGAGGTGACTCCCCATGGCCACCACCCACGGCCCGGCGCGGACCTCGCGCCTCCACTTACCGCGCCTCCACCACGAGGCGGGCACCACCGAACTCGTCGGCGCCCCCGGCCTCGCGGCACGCACCGTCCTGGCCGCGACCCGGATCGTCGTCGGATGGACGTTCCTCTGGGCGTTCGTCGACAAGGTCTTCGGACTCGGCTACGCCACCCCCTCCGGCAAAGGCTGGATCGACGGCGGCTCCCCGACCGCCGGCTTCCTCGGCCACGGCGCCGACGGCCCGTTCAAGGGCCTGTACAACGACCTCGCCGGCACCGCCTTCGCCGACTGGGCGTTCATGCTCGGCCTGCTGGGCATCGGCATCGCGATGACCCTCGGCATCGGCATGCGCATCGCCGGTGCCAGCGGCGCCCTGCTCTACGTCCTCATGTGGAGCGTCGTCCTGCCCCCCGAGAACAACCCGATCGTCGACGAGCACATCCTCGGCGCCCTGATCGTCGGCGCGCTCGCGCTGCTCGGCGCCGGCCGCTACTTCGGCCTCGGCACCTGGTGGACCAGCACCACCCTGGTCAAGAAGTACCCCTGGCTCACGTGAACCACGGACCCGTCCCCCCAACCCCATCGATCCGCTAGCGGCCCGGCCGAGTCCTCTCCGGCCGGGCCGTTCGCGTGCCGGGGCGAACCGGCCGGTCAGGTCACCGCTCCTCCCGAGCGGGTGGACGGACAGGCAGCCCGTTGAACGAGTACCGACCGGGACACCAGGAGGCAGGGCCATGCGCCGCCGGACTTTCGACGCCATCACCACCAGTATCGGAATCGGTCTCACGCTGGTCCTGCTCATCGCGGGCGGCCTCGCCCTCTGGGGCTGCAACTTCGCCAACAACCCGTACCTGAACAAGTACGCAGGCCAGAAGCTGACCCGGGGCGACCAGGCCCAGGCCTACGCCGACCACTTCATCGCCGTCCACCTCCGGGAAATCGCCGACGGCAAGACCTACGCCCAGGTCAGCTCGGCCGCACAGGCCGACCCGAACAACGCGCAACTGCAGCAGCAGGCCAACACGCTGTTCAAGGGCGAGGCGCTGCGGAGCATGCTGCTCGAGGCCTACGCGTTCTGGAAGATCGGCCAGATCGCCCTCTGGGCCGCCCTCACCAGCTTCGTCGCCGCCGCAGTCATAGCCGTGCTCAGCATCCTGGGCGCCATTCACCTCCGCCGCACCGACACCACGGCCGAACCCGACCCCACGGCCGAACCCGACACCGCGACCACACCCGAGACCGCCACGACCAAGCCCGCCATCGCCTGAGCCGTCGCCACCGAGAAGCCCGCCCGACCGGCGGGGCTCTTCGGACGTGACGGCCGCCGCCGTGGGGCCGCAAGTCCCCGACTCCCGCGACGCGCCTCTGCTCTCCGGCACCCGGGACGGCCGGCGTGTGTTTCACGGGCGCCGGCCGCCCGTCGTGGCGGCCGGCGGCAACGCGATCGCCATCGGGTCCGGCTGGGCGCGCTGATCCGCCGGCAGCCGTGAGCAGACCGAGCGCCCGGAAGCCGTACTCCGACGAACTGCACTGGCGATGGCGTTCGTCCTCGGCGCCAGCCACCTCGTCGGGGCGAGCGTCCGTTGACCAACGGCGCGCGAGCACGCGGGCGGCGTCGCCAGGACCGATTCACTTCTGCAGGCCCGCCTTGTCCAACGCGCTCTGCAGCGACTGCTGGTAGGCCTCGCTGGTGTAGGTGGCTCCGGAGACGGTGTCGACCTGTGCGCTCGAGACGCCGAGGGTCTCCTGCTGGAGCTGCGGCACGGCGCGCGCGTCGATTTCGGCCGATTGGGGTTCGTTCGGGTCGAGTTGCACGACGGCGACTTTGCTCACCGCGCCGCCGGTGACGGTGACCCGCACTTGGATCGACCCGTAGCGGTAGGTGGCGACGTCGCCGGTGACGGTGACTGAGGCGGCGGCGGAGGTGGAGCTCGCCGGGGGCGAGGCGGCCGACGACGGCGAAGTCGGGGACGGGGCGGCGGGAGCCACTGCCACGACGGCGGGCAGAGTGCTGCTGACCGGCGGATGGCCGGTGTACGACTTCAGTCCGAGCAGCGAGACCAACCCTGACGCGGTGGCGACGGTGGCGACGACGATACGGCGCACGGGCGAACTCCTCAGAACTCGAACGATTCGTGGTGGATGCGCCGCTGCGGGACCCCGGCCCGGCGTAACGCGTCCCGGACGGCGCCGCTGAACCCGTCCGGCCCGCACACGTAGACGTCGTGGTGGCGCAAGTGGGGCGCCATCCGTTGCAGGGCCTCCGAGCTCAGCGGGTCATCGTCGTACTCGGCCCGTGAGCCGGTGACGAAGTACAACCGCGCGCGCCGGCGAACCGCGATGTCTTCCAGCTCTTCGCGCAGTACGAGGTCGCCGGGGGCGGTGGCCCGATACACCAGCGTGAGGTCGCCCGGCTGACCGGGAAGGGTCTCGAACAGCGCTCTCAGCGGAGTGATACCCACACCGGCGCCGACCAGCAGCACCTTGCGCTGCCGGCGTCGCCCGGCGGTGAACGCCCCGTACGGCCCCTCGGCGACGACCCGCATCCCCGGGCGCAAATCGGCCAGCCGCGCGCTGTGGTCACCGAGCTCCTTGACGGTGATCCGCATCGAGCCGCTCGTCGCCGGCGCCGACAGCGAGTACGGGTTGGCGGCCCACCAGTGGTGCCGGGCCAAAAACCGCCAGCGAAAGAACTGGCCGGGCTCGGCACGAAGTTCGTCGAGGTGACGTCCGCGCAGGTAGACCGACACGACACCGGGGCCTTCCGGGCGTACCGCGTCCACGACGATCCGGTGCCGCAGTGCCTGCCGTACCGGGGCGACGACCCGGTAGTTGACCAGCAGCGCCCCTACGCTGAGGTAGAGGAGGCTCCACACCGCCTGTGCCACCGGATGACCGGAGAAGTCCGCGCCGACGGAGAACTGGTGGGCGAACGCGAGGCCGATCGCGACGTAGGTGCCCAGGTGGATCAGGTGCCAGGTCTCGTACCTCATGCGTTTCCGCGCGGCTCTCGCCGATACCACGCCGACGACCACGAGCAGCAAGCCACCCAGCGTGGCCAGCAACACGTCGCCGTAGTCGCGGAGCAGCGAAGCTCCCTCACTGACCACGCCGGTGTGAGCCGCTACGGCGTAACCCCAGGTCGTGAGCGCGGCGTGGGCCACCACCAGACTGACGACGTACCGGCCGCCCAGCGCGTGCCAGCGGGTCAGCCGGTCCGTCCCCACACCGCGTTCCAGCGCCGGAACCCGGGCCATCAGCCCGACCAGCACCGCCATCGCGTACCCGGCCAGCAGCCCGGTGATCCGGCCGGCCCCGGTGAGCCACTCCGCCGGCCCGGTCACCGTCGGCGTATCGAACCACCAGAGACCGACGGCACCGGCCGCACCGGCGTAGACCAGCGCGAGCACCAGGGCGGGGTTCGCGCGGAGCCACCGGTCGGGTGTCAGGGTGGCGCGGTGGGCGGGCGCCGGCGATTCGAGAGTCGTCGTCACGGGTGGTTCTTCCTCCGGCTCGGCATCGGCCCCAGCGTGCGGGCACTACCTCTGCGTTTCTTCTCAAACCGCTGAGCGCGCCCCGCGCCACCGGGCCGACCAGGCGAAACTCCGCGCTTGGCGGCCCGATTGAGAAGAAACTCAGAGGAAAGAGCGAGATGCTGGACGCCATGAGCGCCACTGCGGGATCCCCGGCCGCGCCGCTGTGCCGTCCGGACGGCTCGCCGCTGCGGGCACTGGTCGTCGACGACGAGCCGAGCCTGCGCGAGGTGCTGGCCGGAGCTCTGCGCTACGACGGCTGGGAGGTCCGGACGAGCGCCGACGGCGCGTCCGCCGTCGCCTCCGCCCGCGACTTCCGGCCGGACGCCGTGGTGCTTCCCGACTTCGACGGTATGGAGGTCCTGCGCCGGGTGCGCGCCGATCGCCAGCAGATCTGCGTCCTGTTCCTCACCGCACGCGACGCGGTCGAGGATCGGGTCGCCGGGATCACCGCCGGTGGCGACGACTACGTCACGAAGCCGTTCAGCATCGAGGAGGTCCTGGCGCGGCTCCGGGGGCTCGTCCGGCGCGCCGGCCTGACCGGTGACGGCGTCCACGAGGGATTGCGGGTCGGTGACCTGGTGATGGACGAGGAAGCCCGCGAGGTCCACCGCGGCGGCGAGTTGGTGGAGCTCACGGCGACCGAGTTCGAACTGCTGCGTTACCTGATGCGCAACCCGCGCCGGGTGTTGTCGAAGGCGCAGATTCTCGACCGGGTGTGGAACTACGACTTCGGTGGCCGTGCACACGTCGTCGAGCTCTACATCAGCTATCTCCGCAAGAAGATCGACGCCGAGCGGCCCTCGATGATCCACACCGTCCGCGGCATCGGCTACGTACTCCGCCCGGCGGAACAGTGAGGCTGCGACCGCGCCGGCTGCTCGGCCGGGCACTGCAGGCACGGTTGGTGCTCGGTCTGCTGGTCCTGCTCGCGCTGGCCTGCCTGGTGCTCGGTGCGGGGACCACACTCGCGCTCCGCGCCTTCCTCGTCCAACGGCTCGACCAACAGCTGGAATCCGCGGGCGATCAGTACGCGGAGAGGGTCGAGCACGGCCGGGAGAACCCACTCGACGATTCCTCCGACGGCGAGGAGGCCAGACAGGTCCCCGGCGCCGTCGGGACTCTGGGGGCACGCCTCGCCGACGGACAACTCACCATTACCGTCGTCCCCCGAGGCGGCGACCGGGCCACCGTGGTCGACCCGTCCGCATCGATTCGCGAGGCACTGGCGGCACTACCCGCCGACGGCCGTCCGCGCTCTCGCGATCTGGATGCGCTGGGCGACTACCGGCTGCGCGCGGTGAACGGTCGCGACGGCGACGTCCTCATCAGCGGCCTGCCGCTTCGCGACACCACCGAGGTGCTGCTCAGCTTCATCACCGTCGAGACCGCGGTCTTCGTCGTCGTCCTGCTGGCCGCCGGAGCGGGCGGAGCACTCTTCGTCCGCCGCTCGCTGCGGCCGCTGCACCGGGTGACCCGGACCGCCCGGCAGGTCGCCGAGCTACCGCTCGGCAGCGGCGAGGTGGATCTCCCCGCCGAGGTCTCCGGTGCCGGGGACGACACCGAGGCCGGGCTGCTGGCCGACTCCTTCAACCACATGCTCTCCCACGTCGGAGCGGCGCTCTCCCAGCGGCAGGCCAGCGAGGACCGGCTGCGGCAGTTCATCGCGGACGCCAGTCACGAGTTGCGGACCCCGGTCGCCGCGATCCGCGGACACGCGGAATTGGCCCGCCGGACGCCCGACCCCGTGCCCGCCTCCGTGCAGCTGGCGCTGCGCCGGGTGGAGTCGGAGTCCATCCGGATGGGACTGCTGGTCGACGAGCTGCTGCTGCTGGCCCGCCTGGACACCGGACGACCTTTGGCCCGTGAGCAGGTCGACCTCACCCAGCTGGTCGTCGAGGCCACCGCGGACGCGCACGCCGCGGGTCCCGGGCACCGGTGGGAGCTCGACCTGCCCGACGAACCGGTCGTGGTCACCGGCGACCCCCACCGGCTGCACCAGGTGATCGGCAACCTGCTGACCAACGCCCGCACCCACACCCCGCCCGGGACGCTGGTGAGAGTCGGCGTGAGCGGCGGCCGGGACCGGGCGACGATCGTCGTCACCGACGACGGCCCCGGCATCCGGCCCGACCTTCTCGACCGTGTCTTCCAGCGGTTCGTCCACGGAACCGCTCCCCGCCCCGACCGGTCGTCGGACGCGGCCGATCGCCGCGCCTCCGGCACCGGCCTCGGCCTGGCCATCGCCCGAGCCGTCGTCCACGCCCATCAGGGTGCGATCACCGTGACCAGCCGGCCGGGCCGGACCACCTTCCGAATCGAGCTGCCGACGGGTGACCGCGCGACGTCCGTACCGGGAGGATCTCCGTGACCGATCGCCCTGAGCCCGGCCGACGAGTGTGGGTCGAGCAGATCATGGGCCTGCCCGTGAGCATCCACGTACGCGGGCCCGCGGTGGACTCCGACCGGGTGAACGACCGGGTCGACGCCGTCTTCGCGAGCCTGCGCGCGGTCGACCGGCTACTGAGTCCCTACCGCGACGACAGCGCCCTCACCCGCTGGGAGCGCGGTGAGCTGGCACTGGGCGACGCCGGCCCCGCCCTGCCCGAGGTGATCGAACTCTGCGAGGAAGCCCGGCAGCGCACCGACGGCTGGTTCAACGCCCGCGATCTCCCCGACCCCCGCGGCGGACGACCCCGATTCGACCCGTCCGGGCTGGTGAAAGGCTGGTCCGTCGAGCGCGCCGCCAGGCATCTCGACCCGCTGGACGACCACGACTGGCACGTTAATGCCGGCGGCGACATCGTCGTCTCCACCGCGGGCACCGGCCGGCCCTGGCGCGTCGGCGTCGAGGACCCCAGCGACGCCCGACGCCTGACCCAAGTGGTCGAGGTGCGCGACGGGGCGATAGCGACCTCGGCCAACACCCACCGCGGCGGCCACATCGTCGACCCCTTCTCCGGTCTGCCGTCCCCGTTCCGGGGTTCGGTCACCGTGGTCGGCCCGTCGCTGCTGTGGGCCGACGTGTACGCCACGGCCGGTGTGGCGCGCGGATCCGCTGCTCCGGACTGGTGCGGCGACCTCGAGGGATACGAGGCCATGATCCTCGAACCCGGCGGGTCGATCCGGGTCAGCAAGGGGTGGCTAGATCCCGGAGCGGTCTTCCCTACCCGTCAGGCGTACACGTAGCGGGTGTCGTCGTTCAGATACCCGAGCCGGTCGACGACCCGGATCACTCCGTCGACCCGGCGAGCGAGCGCGACTGCCAGAACTGCGTCACTCCGTCGGTCGAGGTGGCCCTTGAGTGTCACGACCCCCTGAGCGATCTCGACCGTGCAGGCGTCCGCCGGAAGCAGCAGCGCCTGCTGGAGGACGTCCTCGACGATCTCCGCCTGGATTTGCTGATCCGGTCGGAGGAACACCTTCACGAGGTCGCTCCGGCTGACGATGCCGACCAGCTCCCCCACGCCGTCCACGACCGGCAGCCGCTTGACGCCCGCGCGCTCCAGCGCCGCCGCGGCCTCCACCACCGACGCGTCGGGCCGGATCGTCACGGCCGGCGTGGTCATCAGCTCGCGGGCGGTCACGCCGTGCGCCTTTTCCCGGTCGACGCGGTGCCGGCGCAGCAACCGGGGCCAGTCGTCGGTCTCGTCCTGGTAGGTGATCTTGTGCAGCAGGTCGGTCTCGGTCACGACGCCGACGACGACGTCACGATTCTCGGCGACGACCGGAACACCGGCGATCCGGTGGGAATCCAGGAGCTGGGCGATGTCCTTGGCCGAGGCGTCGGCCTGCACGGTGACGACGTCGGTGCTCATCACGTTCCGAACCGTACGGTGCTTCATGGTGGGCTCCTTCCCGGTGCCTCGATCGTCCGGCCGTCTGGCGTCGAGTAGTAGAGGCTGAAGTCCTGTCGTTCACGCGGTCCAGCGACCGATGCGCACCGGATCCGGGATCGGTCGGGTCCTCAGCGGCGTCCGCGCTGTCTTCACGCCGACACCCCGAGCGTTGGCGGCTCGACCCAGCAACCACCACTGTGGACGGAAAGTTCAGCACCGCTCAGGGGCACGTCCTGTTCAGCCCGGCCGGTGCGTCGGCGGCCCTTCCGGACGGGAAGATCACGATTCCGGTCAACCCGCAGGGCAGCACCGCGCAGGCACGTCTGGACGGAATCGGCCCTCCTCCTCGATGCGCGGAACAACGTCGTCTTGAGGGCAGGCTTCGGCACGGCGCCGATGACCACGATCGGCACGTGGCATCCCTTCGGCGGTACGGTCTTCCGGAGTCAAGGGGATGCCTTGGCGACGGTCACGCAAGTCTCGCTGTCGGCCACGTGCACGGCTACCCCGACCGGGACGGGGTAGCCGCACGTCGGCGTGAAGCCGGCCTCCCGCGTGGCGTATTGATGGAGGAACTTCCCGTTTCTATGGTCAGCGGGACAAATGTCCACAGACTCACGGGGGATCCTCATGCGCCGTACGCAGTCCATACTCGCGATCATTGCCGCTCTGACAGCCGTCGCCTTCCCGGGCACCGCCGCCTCGGCCCGCTCCGCCGACGACCCCATCGGCGGAGCGTGGAACGGCCCCGACACCTGCCCGCGAGGCGCCGTCTGCCTCTATCACGGTACCGACGGCAGGCACCGCTACCGCACGATCAGTCATTTGCCGGCCGACTGCAGCCGCGTACCGATCGATCCCCGGTCCACCCGATCGACCTGGAACAACAACCCGTTCCCGGTCCGGTTCCGGATGCAAGGCGGAGGCTACCTCGACCTCGGCGCCGACACTCGCCGAGGCGACCTCCGGCCGCCCCGCTACTTCACCTGGGTCGCCCGGAACACCTGCTTCGTGCCCCCCACGTAAGTCCGCCGCTCTCACCCCGCCAACCCGATGCGCCCGGCCACCCCGCCCAGCCAGACCAGCCCGCGCAGGGCCCTCGGTGAATGCTCGTACACACGGCCGACCGAGACGCCGAGCGCCTGCGGGCGGTACTCGACGTGGGCCTGAGGACGTGGGCCTGAGTCAGCAGCTCGGCGGAGAGTGCGACCGGCCCCTCGGGTCCGATCTCGGCGGGGTGGTCACCGAGCAGGACTTCATCGTCGCCACCTACCTCGCCGCGCAGTTCCCGGACGCGGAGACACCGGTCGAACAGGCGCCACTGGCCCGTGCCCGCAGCAGCTCCAGCACCTGACGAGCCGGAAGTGCCCGCCGTCAGCCCGAAGGCGATTCGAGCTGCGCTGCTCCCGGAGGAAGCCGGTGACTTCGACCGGGAGTACCGCCAAGCGATGAACGAGGCCGTCGAGTCCCTCGAACTCACTGGGGTACTCGCGTTGCTCCGCCGCTGGCAGCGAGTGGCGTGGTCGTCCCGCGACGAGCGCGCCCATCGACGGATGCTCCAGCGCGCCGAACAGCTGTCAGCCGGTGAGCCGATCGCGACAGAGCCATGGCCGGTGACCCGCGCGAGGCTCGGCCTGTAGGTGTACGCCGTCGAAACCGACGCCGAGACTGTGGAGCAGGTCACTGCCTTGCCGACCTCTGCGCTGCCGTCGTACGCGGAGCTCATGGCGTTGCTGGAAGTAGCTCCGTGGAGCGGCGAAAGCTACAACGCCATGGCGGAGGCCAGGCGATCTACCTCATCCTCGAAGACCGACGTCGCGTGATCGTGCTCCGGGTGCTCTGGGCGGCTTAAGCCGCCGCCATCCGGCGACGTTCGCTGTCGCCGGCCTCACGGTGTCGTGTCCGAGCCGGCCGCGGCTGGCCCGGCGGAGGACTGCGCGGACTCGCTGACGGTCGTACCCGACCTGGTCGGATGCGACGTCGAGCCGACGCACGACCTCGACGGGGTCGCGGCCGCCGGGATTTCAGGCAACGACCTGCCGTCGACGCGACCGGGGCCGACGACGCTAGGCGCCGACATGGATGTGGGACGCCCACCGTGACGGGGACGACGGCGCGCGATCGCGTGAAGCGCGGACGGCATCGTGGACGGCGGCGGCCACGTCGCCTCCGTCGTCCAGGGTGCGGTAGATGCGTTCGGCGAGACCGACGGCGGCGCGGTCGCTGATGGGCCACAGCGTGGCGATCACATGGCGGTATCCAGCGAGCTGGAACGCCGAGGCCAGGTGCATGGCCTCCTCAGTGAGGTCGCCGCCCGGGAGGGCGGTTTCGCAGGCCGACAGGTACGCCAGCTCGGCGTCGGCGAGCCTGAGTTGATTGACGTCGAGAACCGTGAGGGACTGATCGTGCAGCAGCAGGCGGCTGGTCGACGGGGCGGAGACGACTGCCTGGGCGTGGCAAGCGAAGTGCACCCAGCGGGTGCGGGGTAGCGCGGCCAGTACCGCGGCGCGGGTTGCCTTCTCCGCGGCCAGCACGCGCACCCGGTCGTGCAGGAGTCGCGCGAGACCATCGGCTTCCCGCTGTGCGCCGGGTAGGTCGGCGGCGTCGGGAGTGTGGGGCATCGCCACGATCAGCGCCCGGCCCGCGTCGTCGTTCGTCGGCGGAAGGCCGACCAGCGGTGCGGTATCGGGCGCTCTCCCCCGGGCATGACTCAAGGCGCGGATGGTGGGCGTGTACGAACAGATCGCTCTGTCGATCACCGTGCTCGGCGCGGGGCCGGATCGGGTCTCGTGGCGACCGGCCGCGTGCACCGGAAGGAACGACAGCAGCCCCGACAGGCACCACCACACGCGCGGCCACGGAGCTCCCGCGGCCGGTGCGTCGCGGATGCCCAGGCTTTCCAGAACCGGCCCGGCGAGGACGTCCCACAGCCAGCCGAGAACGTTCGCGAGTCCGGCCTCGTCGTCGTGTTCGCGAGCCGAGAGGAGAGCGAGCGCCTGGTCACGCACGGCCTCTTCGGTGAGATCCGGCAGAGGGAGGAGTTGCACGCCGGCCGTGGTCAGGATCAGGGCGTCGCACCGGACCTCGCTGACGTTCACGGCCACGATCGGGCCCTGGCCCGCGGCCTGCCGGAGGTCGTCGACGGTCGGGGGAAGTAGGAAACGCGCGAAGTCCGGCAGTTCGCGGATCTCGGCCACGAGGCTGGTGAATCGAGCCTCGAGGGCGTGCCGCCGGTCCCCGTCGCGTCGTCCCGGGCCCGGGGTGCCGCTTCCGACGACGGACGAGGCCGCTAGCCCCGCCGACGCGTCGTCGGTGGCGGTGACGGTGACGGTGTCGAACTCGTCCCGGGCCCGCGTGAACTCGGCCGCCTTTTCCGGGTGCTTCGCGGCCAGGTCGGTGAGGTCCGTGCGGGCGTCGAGGAGCTGGCCCAGGATGACTCCGCGTCCTTGTTCCCAGAGTTCCAGGGCGCGCTCGACCTCGCCGGTCTGCAGGCAGGACGCGGCGGCCAGCGTCCCCAGGCGCGACAGCGTGTCCAGGCGGTACTCCTGATCCTGACGATCAAGGCTCCGTGGTGCGACCTGTCTCAACAGGTCCACGGCCGTGGCGCAGCCGGCGACGGCTTGTCGCCAATCCTTGGCGGTCACCGCGAGGCTCGCCCACGCCCCGGCCGCCTTGGCCCGGATGCTGGGCGTTGCCGTCGCCAGCATGGCGGCACGCCGGAACGCGGCGATGCCGGCGTCGCGGTCGGCCGATCTTCCGGTGTGTGCGAAGCGGTCCCACAAAGACAGGCCGAGGCCGGACAAGGACCTGGCGTTCTCCGGTTCGTCACCGCGGACGTCGATCGCCGTCCGGTACGCCGCCACGGATCCGTCCAGGTCGGGCAGGTTTCCCGTCCGGTCGAAGCGGCTTCTGAGGACGTGACCGAGATCCGACGCCGCCGCCGCGAGAACGGTTCTGTTTCCGGTGGATTCGGCGCCGGCGAGCGCCGCACGGACTACTGCGACGGCCTCGTCCAGATCAGCCGCGGTTCCGCGCAGCCGAGCACGTCGTGACAGCGCCGTACCGAGATTCACCATAAGGGCCGGCCCGATCGTGTGCTCGGCCGCAGTGGCCGCCGCCGCCCGCCGGAGGACGTCGACGGCCTCGTCCACGTCGGCCGGCAGCGCGAGCCGGTCCGCGCGCAGGCCGACGACGGCGCCGAGGTTGGCCAGAGCCGTGGCCCGTTCCGCGTGGCCGGCCGGCGTCGCCGCTACCGCCTGCCGGCAGGCGTCCACGGCCTCGTCCAGGTCGAACCGCAGCCCGGCCCGGTCGAAGCGTGCGCGCAGCGTATTGCCGAGGTTCGTGAGGCGCCGAGCCCGGTCCGGGCTGCTCCGCGGAGTCGCGGCCACGGCCTGCCGGGACGATTCCACCGCTGCGGACAGGTCGGATTCGGCTCCGGTCTGCAGAGCTCGGACCAGCAGGGCAGCGCTCAGATTGCCCAGCGTCACCGGATGGTGCGGATGGTCGGGAGGCGTCGCCGCGGCTGCGCGAGCGAAGAGGTCGACGGCCGCCGTCAGGTCCGTCATCACCGCGGTCCGAAGGAACCGCGTTTGCCGCGCGACGGCCAGATTGGTGAGCATCGTCGCGTGCTCAGGGTGCCACTCCGGTGTCATGGCGACGGCGCGCCGGCCCTGTTCGATGGCTTCGTCGAGATCAGACTCGTCAGCGGTCCACTCGAATCGGGAACGCAGTATGTTGCTCAGATTCGACAGGTAGCGACCGCGATCGGGATCGTCTGGCCGGATCGCCGCGACGGCCTGCCGGATCGCCTGGAGGGACTCGTCCAGGTCCGCCCGTGACTGCCGCTGCACGCACCGCGCCCAGAGAGATCCGCTGAGTCCCGACAGAACGAGGGAGCGGGAAGGGTCGTCTTCCGGCGTTCGCGAGGCGGCCAGCCGTCCGAGTTCGACCGCCTCGTCGATATCGGATTCCGAACCGGACCAGAAGAACCGCCTTTGCAGCGCCGTCGCGAGGTTGGAAAGTATTCCGGCGTGCGACGAGTGGCTCGCCGGTGTCAGTGCCGACGCACGCCGGAACAGAGTGATCGCCTCGCTGAGCGCGGCTTCGTCACGGGTTCGCGTCGACTGCGCGAACAGTCGCTCGGCCCGATGCGCCAGCCTCTCCCTGCCGTCGGCGTTCCCGGCCGCCTCGTCCATGGCGTCACGGATCCCGCCGGGTAGCAGGTCCGGATCCGACTGACGGACCGTGCTCAGCAGCTCCCGGGCCCGTGCCAGGTCCGGCCGGCCTTCGTCGCCGCTCTGCGCGACGTAACGGGCCCAGTGCAGGAGGCCCGCCGCGAGCAGAACCTCCGTGTCGGTGGACGGATCCGGGGTGGCGTTCAGGAGGTTCATCACCTCGAGCACCGCGTCGTCGGACAACACCACGTCCGGGGAATTCTCCTCGGCGAACAGCGCCAGCCGCGTTCGGACTTTGGCCAGGAGAGCGTCCCGCATTGCCGTGTCTCCCTTCCTCGGCCGCTTCCCGCTGACCCGAGTCGCACGTGTGCGGCGTCCTGGACGGAGTTGATCGTCCCAGGCTCCGGGGCGGACCGTCAGTCGTGGAAGGCGGAGGCGGGCCGCTACCGGTGCGCGGGGCGAGAGCGGTCGCGTCGGCGGCGACGCCTCGATCGGTGCGCACGCCGAACGCGCCGCCGCCTACCGGTCGAGCGCGGTCCAGGTCACGGTCCGGTCGCCGAGGTGGCGGCCGGGCCGGTCTCCGGCGACGACCGGCTGCGCGGCGGGGCCGGTCACCCGCGTGCCCCGTTCACCGCGGACGGCGCGGGGGTCCGGGCGCCGTAGACGGGCTCGGGGCTCGCCGCCCGGGCGAGGAGCGCGCGGAGTGCCGGGCCGACCTCCGCCGCGGCCCACCGGGCGCCGAGGTCGTCGGCCGGTCCGTGCCGCCAGCCTTCCTCCACGCAGATCCGCCCGCCTTCGATCTCGACCACCCGGCCGGTGACGTCACCGGCCTCGATGCTCGCGAGCCAGGCCACGACCGGCGAGACGTTGGCCGGGTCCATCGCATCGAAGCCCTCGGTGGGCACCGCCATCTTCGCCGCGAACGGCCCGCCGGTCATCCGGGTACGGGCGGACGGCGCGATCGCATTGACCGTGACGCCGTACGGCGCGAGTTCTTCGGCGGCGACCAGCGTGAGCCCGGCGATACCCGCCTTGGCCGCCGTGTAGGTGCCCTGCCCCACGCTGCCCTGCAACCCGGCGCCCGACGACGTGTTGATCACCCGGGCCGCACGCTGCCGACCGGCCTTCGCCTCAGCGCGCCAGTACGCCGCGGCGTGCCGCAACGGCGCGAAATGGCCTTTGAGATGCACGCGGATCACCGCGTCCCACTCCTCTTCGGACGTGTTGACCAGCATCCGGTCGCGGACGAAACCGGCGTTGTTGACGAGGATGTCCAGGCCGCCGAATTCCTCGATGGCTTGCGCGACCATCTTCTCGGTGGCCGCGAAGTCCGCCACGTCGGCGCCGTTGGTCACCGCCTGGCCACCGGCGGCCCGGATCGCCGCCGCGACCTCCTCGGCCGGTGCGCTCGAGGCCCCCTCGCCCGCGCCGGACGTGCCGAGATCGTTGACCACGACCTTCGCCCCGTGCCGGGCCAGCTCGAGCGCGTGCTCGCGCCCGAGGCCGCGCCCGGCACCGGTGACGATCGCCACGCGGCCTGCGAGGATGCCGGTCATCCGCACTCCTTCGTGCTCGGGTTCACGACAATTTCGACCAACCAAGCGACTGCTACGCTACCAAGCAATCGCTAGGTTAGGAATCGCGCCATGACACTCTCGACCCAGCTCGTGGACGACACGATCGGCGTCGTCACGATGGACTACCCGCCGGTCAACGCGCTACCGGTCGCCGGGTGGTTCGGCGTCGCCGACGCCGTCCGCGCGCTCGGAGACGACCCCGAGGTCCGCGCCGTGGTCCTGCGGGCCGAGGGCCGCGGCTTCAACGCGGGCGTCGACATCAAGGAGATGCAACGTACCGAGGGGTTCGACGCCCTGCTCGGCGCGAACCGCGGCTGCTACGTCGCGTTCAAGGCGATCTACGAGTGCCCGGTACCGGTGATCGCGTCGGTGCACGGATTCTGCCTGGGCGGCGGCATCGGGCTGGTCGGCAGTTGCGACACGATCATCGCCAGCGACGACGCGTACTTCGGTGTACCCGAGGTCGACCGCGGCGCGCTCGGCGCGGCTACCCACCTCGCCCGGCTGGTGCCGCAGCAACTGATGCGCACGATGTACTTCACCGGCCGGACGATCTCGGCTGCACAGCTGCTCCACCACGGCTCGGTGCTCGAGGTCGTGTCCCGCAGCGAGCTGGACGACGCGACGCTGGTCGTGGCCCGGGAGATCGCGGGCAAGGACCCCCGGGTCATCCGCGCCGCCAAGGAGGCGCTCAACGGTATCGAGCCCGTCGACGTCAGCCGCAGCTACCGCTTCGAGCAGGGCTTCACGTTCGAACTCAACCTGGCCGGCGTCGCGGACGAGAGGCGGGACGCGTTCGTCCGGAACGGGAAGGAGGCCCGGTGACCACCGCACCCGCTATTCGTACGCCGCTCACGGACCTGACCGGGGTGCGGCATCCGATCGTCCAGACCGGCATGGGGTGGGTCGCCGGTCCCCGGCTCGTGTCCGCCACCGCCAAGGCCGGAGCGCTCGGGATCCTCGCGTCGGCCACGATGAGCCTCGAGCAGACCGAGAAGGCGATTCTCGAGGTTCAGGAACGGACGGATCGTCCCTTCGGTGTCAACATGCGGGCGGACGCCGCTGACGCCGGAAAACGCGTCGATCTGCTGATCCGCCACGGCGTCAGGGTGGCCTCCTTCGCTCTCGCACCGAAGCCGGACCTGATCGCCAGGCTCAAGGAGCACGGGATCGTCGTCATGCCGTCGATCGGCGCGGCCAAGCACGCACGGAAGGTCGCGTCCTGGGGTGCCGACCTGGTGCTGGTCCAGGGCGGCGAGGGCGGCGGGCACACCGGCCCGGTACCGACGACACTCTTGCTGCCCTCGGTGCTCGACGCGGTCGACATCCCGGTGGTCGCCGCCGGTGGCTTCTTCGACGGACGCGGGCTCGCCGCCGCGCTGTCCTACGGCGCCGCCGGGGTCGGCATGGGGACCCGCTTCCTCCTGACCAGCGACAGCGCGGTGCCGGAGCCGATCAAGCGCCGGTACCTGGAGTTCGGTTACGACGGTACCGTCGTCACGCGGAAGGCGGACGGTATGCCGCACCGGCTGCTGCGGACCCCGTTCATCGAGGCACTGGTGTCCGAACGGCGCTACCGCCAGGTTCTCCCCACGATCCGGCGGACGCTGGCCTACAAGCGGATGAGCGACGCGAGCTGGCGCCGGCTGGCCGCGGACGGCTGGTCGATGAAAAGCAGCAGCGATCGGTCCTGGTCACAAACGATGCAGGCCGCGAACACGCCGATGCTCCTCAAGGCCGGCCTCGTGGACGGCGACCTCGACGCGGGCATGCTCGCCGCGGGACAGGTCGTCGGCGCGATCGACGACCTGCCGACGTGCGCGGAACTGGTCGATCGGATCGTCGCCGACGCGGTGACCCGGCTCGCCGCGGCACAGGCCACGGTCACCCCGTCCCGCGAAAAGACCTGACGCCCCGAGGCACCTCCCGGGCCGATCGCGTCAGAGACGTTCGAGGATCGTCACGTTGGCCTGGCCTCCGCCCTCGCACATCACCTGGAGGCCGTAGCGGCCACCCGTGCGCTCGAGCTCGTGCAGCAGCGTCGTCATCAACCGGGTACCGGTCGCGCCGATCGGGTGGCCGAGCGCTATTCCTCCGCCGTTGACGTTGGTCTTCGCCAGATCGGCCCCGAGTTCCTGCGCCCACGCCAGCACCACGGACGCGAACGCCTCGTTGACCTCGAACAGATCGATGTCGTCGATGGTCATCCCCGCTTTCTCCAGCGCCCGCCGGGTCGCCGGAATCGGGCCGGTGAGCATCCAGACCGGGTCGTCGGCGTAGACGCTCAGGTGGTGGACACGCGCCCGCGGGGTCAGGCCGTGCGTCCGCACCGCGTCCTCGGACGCCACCAGAACCGCGCTGGCGGCATCACTGATCTGCGAGGCCAGCGCGGCGGTGAGCCGCCCGTCCGCACGCAACGGTGCCAGCGTGGCCATCTTTTCCAGCGACGTCCCGCGGCGCGGCCCCTCGTCGGTCGTGAAGTCTCCGACCGGCTCGATCTCGCGTGCGAAAACTCCCGCGTCGATCGCGGCGAGGGCCCGCGCGTGGCTGGTGAGCGCGAACTCTTCCATCTGCTCCCGCGAAATGCCCCATTTTTCAGCGATCATCTCCGCCGAGCGGAACTGGGACACCTCCTGGTCTCCGTAGCGAGCCTGCCATCCCGGCGATTCGGCGAACGGCGTGGAGAAGCCGAACTGCTGGCCGGCAATCATCGCGGCTGAGATCGGAATCGCCGACATGTTCTGCACCCCGCCGGCGACCACGAGGTCGGCGGTGCCGGACATCACCGCCTGGGCCGCGAAGTGCACGGCCTGCTGCGACGAGCCGCACTGGCGGTCGATCGTGACGCCAGGCACGTGATCGGGCAGACCGGCGACCAGCCAGGCGGTCCGGGCGACATCGCCCGCCTGCGAGCCGATCGTGTCGCAGCATCCCAGGATCACGTCGTCGACCGCCCCGGGGTCGACGCCGCTGCGGCGCATCAGAGCGGCGAGCGCGTGGCCGCCCAGATCGGCGGAGTGCATCGCGGAAAGTGCGCCGCCGCGCTTGCCGACCGGTGTGCGGACCGCCTCGACGAGATAGGCCTCGGGCATGTTCCGATCCTCCGAATCAGGGGTGCTGGCTGCTGACCGAGACGACCTCACCGGTCAGATAGGACGAGTAGTCGCCGGCGAGGAACACGACGACGTTGGCGACCTCCCACGGCTCGGCGGCCCGTCCGAACGCCTCGCGGGACGTGAGTTCGGCCAGCGCTTCGTCGGTGGTCACCTTGGCCAGGAACGGGTGCATCGCCAGGCTCGGCGAGACCGCGTTGACGCGGATTCCGTGCGGCGCGAGGTCGAGCGCGCTGCAGCGGGTCAGCGCCATCACTCCGGCTTTGGCCGCGGCGTAGTGGGCTTGACCGGCCTGGGCGCGCCATCCGACGACCGACGCGTTGTTGACGATCACGCCCCTCGTGCCGGCCGCGACCATCCGGCGGGCCGCCGCGCGCGTGCACCGCATGGTGCCGGTGAGCGTGACGTCCAGCACCCGCGACCATGACTCGTCGGTCATCTCCAGGATCGAGGACGTACCGCCGAGCCCGGCATTGTTGACGAGCACGTCGAGGCCGCCGAACGCGTCCGCCGCGGCGAGCAGGGCCTCGACGTCGTCGGAGTTCGTGACGTCGCAGAGCACGGCGGAGACCCGGTCCGCACCGAACTCGTCGCGCAGCGCCTCGGCGGCCTCGTCCAGGCGACGCTTGTGGACATCACCGAGCACCACGGCCCGTGCATCCTCCTCCAGGCAACGGCGAACCACGGCCGCACCGATCCCCGCGCCGGCCGCGGCGGTCACCACGACCGTGCGCCCGCTCAGCAGCGAATGGCCGGGCACGTAGTCAGGAATCACGGACGAGGCTCCTTCGGTAGGCCGAGCACACGCTCGGCGATGATGGTGCGCTGCACCTCGTCCGAGCCGCCGTAGAGCGTGTCGGCGCGGGAGAACAGAAACAGCGTCTGGGCGTCGTCGAGGTCGTACGGCGGTGCGACCGTCAGCGCGGTCGCACCGCGGACGTCCATCGCCAGTTCGCCGAGATCCCGGTGCCATCGCGCCCAGAGCAGCTTCTGCACCGAGCCGGCTCCGAGGCCGGGTTCTCCGGTCAGTGTGCGCAACGCATGCGTGCGCAGCACCTCCAGGCCGAGCCTGGCGCGAGCGATCCGATCGGCGATCAGTGGATCGTCGACGGCACCGTTCGCCCTGGCTTCGGTCACGATCGCACCGAGCTCGCGGGCGAACCCGACCTGTTGCCCGATCGTCGACACACCCCGCTCGAAGCCCAGCGTGGCCATGGCGACCCGCCAGCCGTCCCCGGGCTGCCCGACCACGAGGTCCGCACGGGTGCGCGCGCCGGTGAAGAACACCTCGTTGAACTCCGACGTCCCGGTCAGCTGAACGATCGGCCGGATCTCCACCCCGGGCTGGTCGAGCGGCACCAGGAGGTAGGAGAGGCCGGCGTGGCGACGGGAGCCCGGCTCCGTACGGACGACGGCGAAACACCAGTCGGCGTGGTGAGCCAGTGACGTCCAGATCTTCTGACCGTCGATCACCCACTCGTCGCCGTCGCGGCGCGCCCTGGTACGGACGTTCGCGAGATCCGATCCGGCCTCCGGTTCGGAGTAGCCCTGACACCACAGCTCGGTCACGTCGGCGATCCGCGGCAGGAACCGGGCCTGCTGCTCGGGCGTGCCGAGCGCGATGAGCGTCGGCCCCAGCAGTTCTTCACCGAGGTGGTTCACCCGTGCCGGGGCATTCGCGCGGGCGTACTCCTCGTGGAAGACCACCTGTCGGCCCAGGCTCAGGCCACGACCGCCGTGCTCGACCGGCCAGCCGAGGCAGGTCCAGCCCGCCGCGGCGAGATGCCGGTTCCAGGCGATCCGCTCGGGGTACGCCTCGTGCTCGCGACCGGACCCGCCCAAGCCGCGCAACGCACCGAATTCTCCGGTCAGGTTGTCGGCCAGCCACGTCCGGACGTCCTTGCGGAATGCCGCTTCCTCAGGAAAGGCGTCCTCGGACGAGTACGTGGGGTCCACCGGCTTCCTCCTCGCCACGGGCACGGACGAACCCTACTTCACCAAGCACTTGTTTGGTAGCGTGCGCACAAGCGTCCGACGAGGAGGAACGACCATGACGACGTACGAGCCGGTCATCGAGAACGGCGAACCGGTCGTCACCTACGAGGTGCGGGGGCCGGTCGCGCTGGTCACGGTCAATCGGCCGAAGTACACGAACGCTCAGAACTCGAAGGTCACCTATGCCCTCGACGCCGCGTTCGTCCGGGCCGTCGACGACGACGCGGTGAAGGTGATCGTGCTCGCCGGCGCCGGGAAGCACTTCAGCGGCGGTCACGACATCGGCACTCCCGGGCGCGACATCGACGAATCCTTCGAGCGCAAGGCCGTCATCTGGTGGGACCACACCGACAAGCAGGGCGTGGACTCCCGGTACGCCCGCGAGTCCGAGGTCTACCTCGGGATGTGCCGCCGGTGGCGGGAGCTGCCCAAGCCGATGATCGCGATGGTGCAGGGCGCCTGCATCGCGGGCGGCCTGATGCTCGCCTGGTCCTGCGACTTCATCATCGCCTCGGAGGACGCGTTCTTCTCCGATCCGGTCGTCCGGATGAACATTCCCGGCGTCGAGTACTTCGCCCATCCCTGGGTCATGAACCCGCGGGCGGCCAAGGAGTTCCTGTTCACCGGCGACCGGTTCTCCGCCCAGCGCGCGCACGCGCTGGGCATGGTCAACCACGTCGTTCCCCGGGACGAGCTGGAAAGCACGGTCTTCGCGCTGGCCGAGCGCGTCGCGAAGATGCCCAGGCTCGGGCTCGCGCTGGCCAAGAAGGCCGTCAACCAGGCCGAGGACCTCCAGGGGCTGCGCACCGGCATGGACTCCGTGTTCGGACTGCACCATGCCGCGCACGCCCACAACGCCGAGGTCGACACCGATTCGCTCGCCGGCCTGGACGCCCGGGCGATGGCCGAGTCGAACAAGCGCGCCGCGTCCGGACCGGCATGAGCGTCGAGCTCACCGACGCGGAGCGGTCGTTCCGCGCCGAGGCGCGGGAGTGGCTGCGGGCCCACTCGCCCGGCCGCCTGCCGTCGATGGACACCGCGGCCGGCGCCCGTGCGCACCGGGACTGGGAACGCGAACTCGCGGCCGCGCGATGGTCGGTCGTCGCCTGGCCGGAGGAATTCGGAGGCCGCGACGCCTCGCTGGTCGAGTGGGTGCTGTTCGAGGAGGAGTACTACCGGTCCGGCGCCCCCACCCGGATCGCGCAGAACGGCATCTCGCTGCTCGCCCCGATCGTTTTCGCCCACGGCACTCCCGAACAGCAGCAACGCATCCTTCCCGGAATGGCCGACGGCACCGACGTCTGGGCCCAGGCCTGGTCGGAACCCGAGGCCGGTAGCGATCTGGCGGGGATCCGCAGCCGCGCGAGCAGGGACGAGGATCGTCGCGGGTGGGTGCTGTCCGGTCAGAAGATCTGGAGCTCCCGGGCACCGTTCGCGGACTTCGGCTTCGGCCTGTTCCGCTCCGACCCGGACGCCGAGCGCCACCGCGGCCTCACGTACTTCCTGTTCCCGCTCGACGCGGCCGGCATCACCGTCCGGCCGATCGCCCAGCTCGACGGCGACGCCGGATTCGCCGAGATCTTCTTCGACGAGGTGTTCGTCCCCGACTCGGGCGTCCTCGGTGACGCCGGAGACGGCTGGCGTACCGCGATGAGCACCGCGGGCAGCGAGCGCGGCCTGTCGCTGCGATCCCCCGGCCGATTCCTCGCTGCCGCCGACCGGCTGGTGGAACTCTGGCGCGAACGCGGAGCCGCCGAGCCCGCGGCCACCGATCGGATGGTCGACGCGTGGATCGGTGCCCAGGCCTACCGCTACTACACGTGGGACACCGTCGACCGTCTGCGCAACGGCGGAGAGGTCGGCGCGCACGGCAGCGTCAACAAGCTCTTCTGGTCCGAACTCGACATCGGTCTGCACGAGACCGCCCTCGACCTGCTCGGCCCGGACCAAGAGCTGGCCGGACCGTGGACCGACGACTACCTCTTCGCTCTGGGCGGGCCGATCTACGCCGGCACGAACGAGATCCAGCGGACGATCGTCGCCGAGCGCCTGCTGGGTCTGCCCCGGGGGAACGACCGGAGGGCCCGGGCATGAAATTCCGGCTCACCGACGAGCAGCGGGCGTTCGCCGAGGCGCTCGACGCTCTGCTGGCCGCCGCGGACGTTCCCCGGGTCACGCGGCGATGGGCCGACGGCGACATCGCCGACGGGGTGTCGCTCTGGGAACGCCTGGCCGCGCTCGGCGTGACCGCGCTGGGCATTCCGGAAGAACACGGCGGGCTGGGCGGCACACCGCTCGACGTGACCGTTGCGCTCGAGCGGCTCGGGTACCACGGTGCGCCCGGGCCATGGGTCGAATCGGTCGCACTCGCACCGGCCTTGCTGGTGGAGGCCGATCCGGACGTCCTGCCCGAGCTGGCCAAGGGCACGGCGCGGGTGACGGGTGCGGCGCTGCCGTGGGCCCCGTACGCGCTGGACGCCGACACGACCACGCACGCCTATCTCCTGTCGGACGGCGTGCTGCACCGCGCCCGGGCCGACCGATCGCTCCGCTCGCTCGATCCGGCGCGAAAGCTCAACCAGCTGGTCGCCACCGACCGGATCGGAGTCCCCGGCGCCTGGGCGGCCGACCATGCGGCGCTGGGCACGGCCGCCTGGCTCGTCGGCGCGGGACAGCGGCTGCTCGACGAGACGGTCACCTACGTGGTCGCGCGCAGGCAGTTCGGCCGCCCCATCGGCGAATACCAGGCCGTGAAGCACGCGCTGGCCGACGTCCGGGTCGGCCTGGACTTCGCCCGCCCACTCGTCGTCGGCGCCGCGCGCGCCCTCGGGTCCGTACCGCAGGACGCAGCCTCTGAGGTGTCGGCCGCCAAGGTACTGGCCGGCAACGCCGCGCACCGGGCCGCCCGCACCGCACTGCAGTTGCACGGAGCGATCGGCTACACCCGGGAATTCGACCTGAGCCTGCTGATCCTGCGGGTGCGAGCCCTGCTCGGCGCCTGGGGCACGCCGGCGTTCCACCGTGCGCGGATCGCCACCGCGCTGAAGGGGGTGTGAGCCGTGCGGCTGACCCTCGACGACGACCAGCAGGATCTGGCGGAGGCCGTGACCCGGCTGGTCCGGCGCCGCGCCGACACCCTCGACCTCCGCGCGTCGATCGCGTCCGACCGGGGCTACGACGACGTCCTGTGGACGACGCTGTGCGACCAGATCGGTGCGGCAGCCCTGGCGATCCCGGAGGAGGACGGCGGCGCGGGCTTCACTCTTCTGGAGACGCTGGTCGTCGCGGAGCGCCTCGGCGCCGGCCTGACCCCCGGTCCCCTGCTCGGCTCGGCGGTGCTGGCCGCCCAGGCGGTCCTGCTCGCGGCCGGTCCGGCCGATCGCGCCCGGCTGCTCCCCGCCTTGGCCGAAGGCCGCACGATCGGCACGCTGGCCTGGGCCGACAGGCAGGGTCGATGGAGAACCGACGGGTCCGACGTGGTGGCCGGGCGCACGGGCGACGAGTGGCTGCTTTCCGGTACCGCGACGCTCGCCCTCGACGGTGCCGAGGCCGAGTTGCTGCTCGTGGTGGCCGACACTCCGGACGGCGTCGGGCTGTTCGAGGTCGCGACCACAGCGGTCGGCCTCGTCCGCACGGCGACGCCCGCTCTCGATCCCACCCTGCGCTTCGCGACCCTCACCCTCGACCGAACACCGGCGACGGCCCTCACGACCGACGCCGCCGCGGCCCTGGCCCGGTTGCGCGACGTCGCGGCGGTCGCGGTCACCGCACTGCAGGTCGGCGCGGCGGAAGCCGCACTCGGACGCACCGTCGACTATCTGACCGGACGCGTCCAGTTCGGACGGCCACTCGGCTCGTTCCAGGCGCTGAAGCACCGGCTCGCCGATCTGTTCGTCCAGGTCGAGAGCGCCCGGTCGATGTTCCTGGCCGCGGCCTGGGCGGCCGCGCACGATCCGGCCGACCTCCCGTTCCGGGCCGCGTGCGCCAAGGCCTGGTGCTCCGAAGCTTTTACCGCGGTCGCCGCCGAGATGGTCCAGATGCACGGCGGAATCGCGATCACCTGGGAGCACGATGCCCATCTCTACTTCAAACGGGCACACGCGACCGCGCAGCTGTTCGGTACCGCCCGTGAGCACCGTCGGCGTCTCCTGAGGCACGTGTGACCGGCATCCCTCACGTCGGGCTGTCGGCGAGCCACCGACCGTGACGGTCCGATGAGAGAACAAGGAGACCGGATGGGTGACAAGACCCTCCCGCTCGCGGACGTGGCGAGCCACGTCGAGTCGGGCATGACGATCGGCATCGGCGGCTGGGGCTCCCGGCGCAAACCGATGGCGCTCGTTCGGCAACTGCTCCGCAGCGACGTCACCGATCTGACCGTGGTGAGTTTCGGCGGCCCGGACGTCGGGCTGCTCTGTGCCGCGGGCAAGGTCCGCCGGGTCGTTTACGGCTTCGTGTCGCTGGACAGCATTCCGCTCGATCCGCATTTCCGTGCGGCCAGGGAACAGCACGGCCTGCCGGTCACCGAGTACGACGAGGGCATGTTCGTCTCCGCGCTGCGCGCCGGCGCCGACCGGCTCTCGTTCCTGCCGACCCGGGCCGGCCTGGAGAGCGACGTCCTTCGCCGCAATCCGGATCTACGCACGATCGCGTCCCCGTACGACGACGAGGTGTACGTCGCCGTACCGGGAATCCGTCCGGACGTGGCACTGATCCACCTGAACCGCGGTGACGCGCAGGGCAACGGGCAATACCTCGGCCCGGACCCGTATTTCGACGATCTGCTCGCCCGGGCGGCTGATCGCTGCGTTCTCTCGGTCGAGCGGCTGGTGGGCACCGCGGAGCTCACCGCCTCGGCGCCCCCGCAGTCGCTGCTGGTCAGCCGGCTGTTCGTGAGCCACGTCGTGGAGGCTCCGAACGGGGCCCATTTCACCTCGTGCGAACCGGACTACTCGCGGGACGAGGCGTTCCAACGCCACTACGCCGCGAGCGCCGCCGACCCGGACGCCTGGCGGGCGTTCACGGACGCCTACCTCGCCGGCGACGAGGAGCAGTACCAGACAGCGGTGAACACCCTGCGAACGCGGGAAGGAGCGCCGGCATGACCGACGACGTGACGCGGGCCGAGATCTGCGTGACCGCGTGCGCGGACGCGTGGCGCGGCGCCGGGGAGGTCCTCGCGCACGCGGTCGGCACGGTACCGACGATCAGCGCCCGGTTGGCGAGGCTGACCCATTCGCCCGACCTGGTCCTCACCGACGGCGAAGCGTTCCTGATGAGCGAGCCGCCCCCACTCGGTGGCACCGCCGCCGACGGCGGGACGATCGAGGGCTGGGTGCCGTTCAGCCGGATCTTCGACATCCTCAACTCCGGGCGGCGGCAAAGCATGATGGGCGCCAGCCAGATCGATCGCTACGGCAACCAGAACATCTCGCTGATCGGCGACTGGGACCGCCCGACCCGGCAATTGATCGGTGCCCGGGGCGCGCCGGGCAACACCGTCAACCACCGCACCGACTACTGGGTGTCCCGCCACTCGGCGAAGGTCTTCGTCGAATCCGTCGACGTCGTCTGTGGCGTGGGCAACGACCGGGCGCGGGCGCATCCGAGCAGCTCGCTGCGCTTCCACGATCTCGGTCTGGTCGTCACCGACCTCGCGGTGCTGGGCTACGACGCCGGCGGCCGGCTGGAGGTTCGTTCCCTGCATCCGGGAGTCACGGCGGAACAGGTGCAGGCCAATACCGGCTTCCCGATCGAGTGCCCGTCCGCGCCGCCGACCCGTCTTCCGACGGACGAGGAACTCCGGCTGATCCGGACGGTGATCGACCCGAAGAGCCTGCGGAACCGGGAGGTGCGGGGATGATCCCTCACGCGGCGAGCAGTCCCCCGAAGAGCATCGCCAGATAGTGCTCGGCGACGACCTCGTGCCCGAGCCTGCCGTCCGGCTTGTACCAGCGCACCGAGCCCCACACCGAGTCGCGGATGAGCCGGTAGGTGACGCCCGGCTCGAGGTCGTCGCGGAAGACGCCTTCCTGCCGGCCGGCGGCCAGCACGTCCAGCCAGATCACGGCGATGTCGTTGCTGGTCTCGGCCACGTAGGAGAACCCGGGAAGATGAGCCAGCAGCGCGGATTCGTTCTGGTAGAGCGCCACGGCGTGCGGACTGTCGTGGATCACCGCGAACGCGCATCGGATCAGACCCTCGAGAGTGGCGCGGGGTCCGGTGGTGCGCTCGACGATCTCGGCGAAGGCGCTGTGGAGTCCACCCATGAGGTCCCGGAGGATTTCGTCGAGCATCGCCTCTTTGGAGCCGAAGTGGTGGTAAAGGCTGCCGGACAGGATGCCGGCCGCGTCCCCGATGTCCCGAGTCGTGGTCTGCACGTATCCCCGGGTGGAGAACAGCTCCGCAGCGATCGTCAGCAACTGCGCACGGCGGTTCACCGACTTCGGGGACGTGGCGCGCCGCTTCGACCGCGGTACGGACTCCGTCGACACCATGGCGCGTTCCTTTCTCGGCGACCCGTCGAACTACGGCCCGCCACAGTTTACTGAACAAGCACTTGCTCAGGGAGGCAGTGATGTCCACCGCACGGACGATGCCAGGGCTCCTTGCCGAAGCGGCCGAGCGATACGCCGGCCGTGCGGCGATCGTGGACGGCGCGGTGCGGCTCAGCTATGCCGCCCTGGCCCACGAGGTCGAGGTAGCGAGCCGCGCCTACTGGGCGGCCGGGGTCAGACCCGGTGACCGCGTCGCCGTCTGGGCGCCCAATCAGGCGGAATTCGTCGTCGCACTCTGCGGCGCGCAACGCATCGGGGCGGCCGTCGTCCCGCTCAACACTCGCTATCGCGGACCGGAGGCGCACACGATCCTGGAGCGGTCCCGCGCGTCCGCGCTCGTCGTCGCCGACGGATTCCTCGGTACCGGCTACCTGACGATGCTGGCCGAGAGCGGAGACCGGCCGCCCCACCTGCACACGATCGTCGATCTCGGCGACAGCGGCCACCCGGACGCCGTGCGCTGGACGGACTTCCTGGCGGGTGCGGAGCGGGCCGACCCGGCGGAGGCCGCGGCCGCCGCGGCCGCGGTCACCCCGGACACCGTCTGCGACATCCTCTACACCTCGGGCACGACCGGACTGCCCAAGGGAGTGATGAGTGCGCACCGGCAGACGATCGGCGTCGCGGCGGTATGGGCCCGGGGCGCCGGACTGAGCCCCGCCGACCGGTACGCGATCGTCAACCCGTTCTTCCACAGCTTCGGCTACAAGGCCGGCTTCGTGGCCGCGTTCACCGCAGGCAGCACCGTCTATCCGGTGCGCACGTTCGACCCGGTCGCGCTCATGAGCTCGATCGAGCGCGAGCGGATCACGGTCCTGCCCGGCGCACCCACGATCTTCACCACGCTGCTCAACAGTTCCGAGCGGAACCGGTTCGACCTCTCGTCGCTGCGTTTCGCGATCGCGGGTGCGGCGTCCGTGCCGGAGAACCTGTTCGTGCGGATGCTCGACGAGCTGGGATTCGACCAGGTCGGGCAGGCCTACGGCCTCACCGAGTGCGTCGTCGCCACCCAGTCGCGGCCCGGCGAGGATCCTCGGCACGTCGCCGAAACCACCGGACCGGCCGTGTCCGGCCTCGAGGTGCGCATCGCCGGAGCGGACGGTAGCGAACAGCCGGTCGGGGTGGACGGGGAGATCTGGATCCGCGGTGAGAACGTCATGCTCGGCTACTTCGAGGATCCGGAATCGACCAGGGCCGCGATCGATCCCGACGGCTGGCTGCACACCGGCGACCTCGGCCGCACCGACGAGCACGGATGCGTGACGATCACCGGGCGGTTGAAGGACATGTTCACCGTGGGCGGCTTCAACGTCTACCCGGCCGAAGTCGAGAACGTGGTGGCCGACCACCCCGACGTCGCGGAGACCGCGGTGATCGGAATCCCGGACGAACGGCTGGGATCGGTCGCGCGCGCCTACGTCACCGTGCGCCCGGGCCACGACCTCGACCCGGACGACCTGATCACGTTCTGCCGGCATCGGCTGGCCAACTTCAAGGCACCCCGCGACGTGGTGGTCCTGGACGAATTGCCGCGCAACGCCAGCGGCAAGGTCCTCAAGCGAGTGCTGGCCGGAGAGGACTGAACCCGCCCCGGCCGACCGCGAACCGCGGCGGGCCGGACGCCGGTCACGCGTTCGGTGTGTGCTGCAGGAAGGCGGGCCATTCGCCGCCGCCGTCGACGTCGAGCACCGCGCCCGTGACATGGGAGGCCAGCGGCGACGCGAGGAACAGGCAGGCGTCCCCGATCTCGGCCGGTGTGGCGAAGACACCACGCGGGATGGTGGCTGCCACCCGGGCAACCTGGCCGGCGTCCCCGTAGTGGTCGGTCGAGCCCGGCGTCGCCACCAGGCCGCAGCTCACCGCGTTGACCCGGACCAGAGGCGCCCATTCGACGGCGAGGCTGCCGGTCAGGCTCTCGGTCGCGGCCTTGGCCGCGCCGTACACCGCGGTTCCCGGGCTCGGCCGGCGTGCGGAGATCGACGTGATGTTGACGATCGCCCCGTGGCCGGCGGCCACCATCACCGGGTGGACGGCACGGCACACGTAGGCGACGGCCAGGAAGTTGAGTTCGGTGATCCGCTGGTGGAACCGTGGTGAGGCCTCGGCGAAGTCGGCGTACGGAGCCCCGCCGGCGTTGTTCACCGCGACGTCGATCCGGCCACGCCGGCCGACGACATCGGCCACCCACGCGTCGACCTGAGCCGGATCCCGGACGTCGACGACGCGGAAATGCGGCTGCCTGCCCGCCACGGCGCCGAGCGCGTCCGGCCGGTTCCGGCCGCAGATCTCCACCTCGGCGCCGGCGTCCAGAAACCTCTCGACGATGCCCCGGCCGACTCCGCGCCCCCCGCCGGTCACCAGGACCACCTGTCCCGACAGGTCGATGCCGACCGCCACTCCGCACTCCCCTCGTCGACGACGATCGGCTCAGCCTATCCCGCGAACCAAGCAAGTGATAGGTCAAAATAATGCGCCGGTGCCGAGCGCCGATCGATCGCCAGGAGGTTCCTCCCTGGATCCACTCCTGCCGGAAGCAAAGAGCAGCGCGCACCGGCGTTCACAGACTGATGTCGATGACGTGCTTTCCCATCGCACCGCCCCGCTCGAAGGCCCGGTGCGCCGACGCGATGTCCGTCAGGGCGTACACGCTGTCGACGACCGGCAGCAGCGCCCCGGAGGTCACGTAGTCGGCGACGTCGTGGAGGAGCGCTGTGCCGGGGTTCGCGCTGAACGCGCGGATCCGGCGGGAGCCGTGGACGCTCGACGCCGCGATGGCGGCAATGGTGGGACCCGAGAGCCCGATGGTGACCATCCGGCCGCGGGGACTCAGCCGCCGCCGGAAGTGGCTGAGCTCGGTGCCGACCGTATCGAAGATCGCGTCGAATTCACCGAGCTGGTCCGCGCTCGTGGTGCGGTAGTCGACGACCTCGGCGGCGCCCAACTCGCGGATGGCTCCGGCATGGTTCTCCCGGGCCAGTGCCGTGACCTCGCCGCCCATCGCACGGGCCAGCTGGACGGCGGCAGTGCCGACCCCGCCCGCGGCGCCCCGGACCAGCACCCGCTCTCCCGGGCCGAGCCGGAGGGTGTCGCGGAGCCCGATCAACGCGGTCGCGCCGGCCACCACCAGTGAGGCGGCTTCCACCGGCGAGACACCCGCCGGTGCGGCGCTGACCCGGTCCGCGGCGACGACGACGTACTCCGCGGCTCCCGCGACCGTGTGCCGTTCCCGCGGGTGCACCATTCCCCACACCTGATCACCGACCTCGGGACCCGCGACCTCGCTGCCGGCCGCGGCGACGACACCGGCGAAGTCCAGCCCCACACCGATCGGGAAGCGACGTCCGGTCATGATTTTCACGGCACCCGACCGGACCAACACGTCGTGGCCGTTCACGCTGGACGCCGTCACCGAGACCAGGATTTCGCCCGGACCAGGCACAGGGCGGTCGACGTCCTCGATCCGCAAAACGTCCGGAGTGCCGTAACGGGTGATCTGCGCGGCCTTCATCGCCGTGTTCCTTCCGCCGTCCGCTGTTACCGGCCAATGCTGGGCCCGGCCGGCGCAAGCACGGTCGTTCCCCTTGTCCTGGGACTGCCGGACCCACCCTGATCACCGCCGGCGGGTAAATACTGAGGTGGTGTCCGACACCACGGCTGACAGCCCCCGACAGGAACTCGCCGAGTTCCTGCGCACTCGCCGCACCCGGTTGCGCCCGCAGGACGTCGGTCTGGAACCCGGCCCGCGCCGTCGTGTCGCCGGGTTGCGCCGCGAAGAGTTGGCGCTGCTGGCCGGAGTGAGCTCCGACTACTACCAGCGGATGGAACAGGGCCGCGACGTGCGCCCGTCCGACCAGGTCCTCGACGCCCTGGCGCGCGCGCTCAACTTCTCCCCCGAGGAGACCCGGCACCTCCACGGCCTCGCCGCCGCCGCGCGCACGCCGGTCGACGCCGCACGACGGTACGAGCCGGAGGAGGTTCCCGAGACCACCCTGCGGCTCCTGCGGTCGACGACGTCGCCCGCGCTGGTCGTCGGCCGCTTCCTGGACGTACTGAGCTGGAACCCGCTGGGCGGTGCGCTGCTGGGCGGCTTCACCGGGCTGCCCTGGCACGAACGGAACCTCCTGGCCCTGTTCCTGCACCCGGACGCCGACCAGACCTGCCCGGACCGGGCAGCCACCGCCGCCGAACTCACCGGGATGCTGCGACGACAAGTCGCCACCACGCCGGGTCACCCGCGCGCCGTGGAACTGGTCGGGCAGCTCGCGGTCGGAAGCGACGAGTTCGCCACGCTGTGGGCCCGCCACGACGTCGAGGAGACGACGCGGGGGCAGATGCGCATCGACCACCCGATGGTCGGGACGCTGAACCTCGACTGGGACGCCTACCCGATGCCGGGCGCTCCCGGCCCGGTGCTGATCGTCTACACCGCCCCCGAGCACAGCCCCGACGCCGAACGGCTACGCCTGCTCGCGGGCCTGCTCGGGTAGCCGCCGATCGGTGCACCAGCTGCTCGGTCCCCGTCGGCCCGATGCCTATCGCCCGGTGCGGCCGTGCGGTTCTGACGAGCCGGGTGTGGAACGCCCCGGACTTGTCGTAGGCGGCCTGGTTCGGGGCCGGATCGGCCGGGATTTCGGCCCGCAGCACCGGCACCAGTGCCTCCACGGCCTCGGTGTTCATTGTCGTCCGGTACTTCTGCAGCAGGCCCTGCGCCGTGCCGGGTCCCCTGAATCTGCCGTTGGCGTCCGCCTGCTGCCCGACCGGCTGGAAGGACGACAGCGCGCCGACCCGGGCGGTCTTGAGCGCACCGAGCGCCGCGGACACGTCGGAGCCGAGGTTGACCATCGTGATGTCCCTCTCGGCGTCCAGACCCTGCTGACCGAGCAGGTAGTTCAGCCACGCCTCGGTTCCGCTGACGCGCCCGGCGATGACGTCGATGTAGTACTCGTTCGTCAGGGTCCCGATCACCCGGGCCTTCTTGATGATCCGGTACAGGTTCAGCGCGTCGGTCATCACGCCGGCGGCGATGTCGATGCTGCCGGACTGCAGGGCGGCAGCGGACTTCACGCCGGTACCCAACGGGGGCGCTCTCCCAGCGGCAGGCCCTCGTCGCGGAAGAAGCGACGAGCAGCCCGGTGCGCAACCCGCTCATCGACGCAGGCAGCACGGCCTTCCACGCGACGGCCCGGCGACTGCCGCCCATCAGGCGCACCGCGTCGATGAGCCCGGGGTCGACCTCGCGTACGCCGGCCGCGGTGTCGAGGAATACCGGAAAGAACACCGTGACGGCGGCGAGCAGCACCTGGGATCGGCACCAATCCGCCGGGCTCGGGTATGGACAGCCATCGGGCGTTCCGGCAGCCTAGCCGTCACGGGCGACGAACCTGGCCGGCCGTCCGTTGACCGGAAGAAACGGAACAGTAGACATGACTCGTGCGCGTGCTTACGGAAGCCGGATCGCTCTTGTGGCGTCCGCCGCTGCGGTTGCTGTACTCGTTTCGGCAGCGCAGGCTTCTGCCTGCATAAGCCCATGGTGATACTCGCTTAGTCACACACGCGGGGGATCCACCACCACGTGGATCCCCGTTTCTCGCTTGGCGGACATGTGCGGTGGACCGCTGCAGCCATTGCGTCGGCACTTCATGCGGCCGGAACCGAACCGACCGGTCGGCGGAGTACCTGGGGCCTCGCGGGCTGGCCGATCGGCGCCGACGTCGTCCCGGCGCGACTGGGTCGCCTACGCTCTGGGCCCCTGTTGAGGGCGGAAGCGCAGCGCCAGGCCCAGTCCGCGGCCCGGACGGGCAGGCGTTACCGGTGAACCCGTGCGGTCCTCGGCCGGCACCGGGAACTGGCCGATTAAGTCTTTGGTCTGATGTGCTGGCCGTTACCGAGCACTATTCTGGCGGCGTCCTCATCGGACATTCCCGATACGACGGAGACCGCTATGGTCGAGCCCAACGTTTCTCTCCGGACGGACGCCCACCCCTACCTCCTCCCGATCCTCGTCGCCATTGTGGTGGCGTTGGCCCTGACCGCGGTCGTGGTCGCAGTCGTCGTGCAACAGGGTGGCGCCCCCGCCTCCACCACTGACGTCGTCTCGCAGGGCACCTGGAAGATCTGGTTGTAGCACTCGCCCCGAACGGTTCGTCCGGGGACGGGCCGTTCGGGGTGGTGTCCACCCGCACGAGGCCAGAGGACGTCTCGTCACTCGGATAGGTCTGCCGACCGGGCGTCGTGGAGGATGGCCGGGTGTCATCGCCGGTCATCACCGCGTCTTGCAGTGAGTGGATCGAGCCGTTCACCGGCCTGTCCCGGGCTAGGTTCGGGAGGCTGGTGCGGCTGGTCCACTACAGGCCGGACCACCGCCGGCCGATTGCCGGGTCCTGGCCCCGTGGCCGAGGCGCTGCTTGGCAGCGATGGCCGTCTCCATCTCGTCGAGACCGCTGAACGGGATTTCGAATTGACTCACATCGTCGATGTCAGAGAGGTGTGCGACAAGTTCTTCAACGCTAGGAGGCTGCGTCCCAGGGACGTACCAGCCCTCGGTCGCGCCGACGAAGAGGCGCGAATACTTGCCGCCGAGCGCCGAGTACATGTGCTGCGAGCTAGCGCACGCCCGACTGGCGAGATAGACCGCGAGCGGAGTGACGAAGTCAGGCGTCATGCCTTCGGCGATCTGCCGGCCTCGCTCGCCGGCGGCGACGAGCCACAGTGCGTCCGGCCGCTCAGCGAGCGGCGTGTCACCGAGGCGGCCGCCCATCGCGTTCGGGAACAAGCAGTTGACCGCGACTCCGGCGGGCGCCTCTTGCGCGATGACGTTCATCAGTCCGATCAGAGCGGTCTTGGCCGAGCCGTAATTGGCCCGAAACGGGTTCCCGAAGATCCCGGACTGGGAGCTGACCAGTACCAAACGTCCGTACCCTTGGTCCGCCATGCGCCGGTAGGCGGGCTGGCAGACGAAGAAGGCGCCCTTGACGTGAACGTCGTGCACCGCGTTGATGTCACGGGCTCCAAGCTCTCCGAAACGCCCGTTGCGCTGGTTGCCGGCGTTGCTGACCACTACGTCGATACGGCCGAACGTCTCCAGGGCGGCATCGATGACGGCTTGGCCACCGGCTTCCGTGGCCACGGTGTCGTAGTTGGCGATCGCCGTGCCACCGGCCTCACGAATCTCGCGCACGACCCGGTCGGCGTAGCCGGTGGAGCTACCTTCCCCGCTGGTGCTTCCACCGAGGTCGTTCACCACGACCGCGGCTCCTCGGCCGGCCAATTCGCGGCTGAACGCGGATCCGAGACCGCCTCCTGCTCCGGTGACGACGGCGACTTGGCCGGTGAAATCAACCTCGGGACTCATACTTGCGCTCCTCTCCCGGCAGCGCAGGCGACCACCAACGCCGTCCACCCGGCCGTTGCAACCCCGGCGTCCACGCCAACGCGCCGCCCGGAGCACGAGGTGCTGGGGAATAGATCTAGTTTATTTAACCAGTAACTGTTCGCCGGGACGGAACGGTCGTCGTTGAGCGGTCTCCGGAAGGCGTGAGTCGTGTGTTCGCCACCGGCATCGACCGGCGCGTCAGGCGCCGGGTGTGTCCGTCGTGGCGGCGAGACCGTGCAGCAGGAGGTCGGCCATCTCGGTGTAGGCCTGGCCGGCGGTGAGCCCGGTCGAGGCGAGCAGAACCCCGGATTGCACCCCGTGGATCGCCAGGGCGATGAGCTGGCCGGCGAAGTTGCCGTCCACGGACCGCAGCGTTCCGGCGCGGATCCCGGAGTCGACGAGTTCTCCTACGCGGCGGGCTGCGGCGTTCGAGTTGTCGGCGTAGATCGTCGCGGTGGGCGCGAAGCCGACCATGTCAGCGTAGAAGGTGGGCGAACAGCGGCTCATCGCCGTGCCGACCCCCGCCAGATACGTGCTGATTCGGCGCCGGGGATCTTCGACGGCCGCGACGGCCTGTTCGATCTGCTCGGTCGCCTGCCGGAAGAATCGTTTGGTCAGCGCGATGACCAGCTGTTCCTTGCTCCCGGCCACGCTGTAGAGGGTCGCCTTCGAGCATTGCAAACGCCGCGCCATGTCGTCGACGGTCAGCGCCGAGAAGCCCTCGGCCAGGAGGAGTTCCTCGAGCGCGACGAGCAGTTGCGCGCGGCGCTCCTGATCCACCCGGCGGCGACGCACCGACCGGGTGGGCTCGGGGGTGGATCCCGGGCCGGCGAACGGAGCGAGAGGGGCCGGCGGTTGCCGGCTCATGGCGTCGTCACGAGAGCGACGGTACTGCCTGCACCGGATTCCCGAAGCGCCGCCGAACCGATTGGGTATTGACAAGGGTACGAATGATCTCGTTATCGTACCCAGCAGTGACCGGCTCGCACCCCTTCTTGATTCATCGAGGAGCCTCTGTGTCCGCACCTCCGTCTCCCCCGGCCGGCCCGACGAACGTGGATTCCCGTATCGAGCAACTCCGGAGTCGGTTCTGCGATCCGGACGCCGAGGTGGCCGCCCTGCTGTGCGACGACCACCCGGCGGACGGGGTCGCGCTCACGACGGTCGATCCGAACGGCCGATCGACGGATCTGACCTACGGACAGGTGCGGGAACGGTCGATCCGATGCGCGCGGGCGCTGGAGGGTCTGGGCGTCGGTCGCGGTGACCGGGTGGCGTCACTGATGGACAAGAGCCCTGATCTCGTGGTGCTCATGGTGGCGGTGTGGCGCCTGGGTGCGGTGTACGTGCCGTTGTTCACCGCGTTTGCACCGCAGGCGATCGCCCTGCGCCTGGAGGGGTCCGACGTCAGGGTGATCGTCGTCGACCCCCGGCAGCGAACCAAGCTCGTTCCCGGCGACGACCTCCCCGACGACCCGGACCGTCGAATCGTGGTCACCGGCGACGAGCCGCCGGCGCACGACGACGATCTGCTACTGACGCGGCTGGAGGCCCGGGCGTCGTCCGAGCCGCTACCCCGAGTCGCGGTCGGCGGTTCCGGGGCGCTGGTGCACATGTTCACCTCCGGCACGACGGGCAAGCCCAAGGGCGTCGTGCATCCGGTGGCCTATCTCGCCGGTTGGCAGGGTTACCTGGAGTTCGGTCTGGGGGTCACCGCCGAGAGCGTGTACTGGTGTGCGGCCGACCCGGGCTGGGCCTACGGGCTGTATTCCGCCATCGCCGCCCCACTGGCGGCCGGGCGCTCCACTCTTCTGGTGTCCGGCGGGTTCAGCGTCGAGCGGACCTGGCGGGTGCTCGCCGAACACCAGGTCACCGACTTCACGGCCGCGCCCACCGTCTACCGCGGCTTGCGGTCTTCGTCGGTCCCCGTACCCGGCGGGCTGGCCCTGCAACGGCTGTCCAGCGCCGGCGAGCCGCTGACGCCCGAGGTCAACGAATGGGCCGAGGCTGCCCTCGGCTTGCCGGTGCACGACCACTTCGGGCAGACGGAGGTCGGCATGGTGCTGGCCAACTGCCACCACCCCGCGCTCGCGCGACTGATCAAGCCCGGATCCATGGGCCGCGCGATCCCGGGCTGGCAACTCACGGTCCTCGCCGAGGACGACGACGCCCCGGCTGCCGCCGGCGCGCTGGGACGGGTCGCGGTCGACGTCGCGGCGAGCCCGATGATGACGTTCACCGAGTATCAGACCACCGGCCAGGCAGCGTCCAAGTTCACCGCCGACCGCCGCTGGTACCTCACCGGCGACTCCAGCCGGGTCGACGACGAGGGCTATTTCTTCTTCTCCTCACGCGACGACGACGTGATCATCATGGCCGGCTACCGGATCGGGCCGTTCGAAATCGAGTCGGTGCTGGCTCAGCACCCCGCTGTCGTCGAGTGCGTCGTCGTCGCCGCGCCCGACGAGGTCCGCGGTGAGGTCATCGAGGCCCACGTAGTACTGCGCGATGACACCCCCGGCACACCCGAACTCGTCACCGAACTCCAGCAACTGGTCAAGACCCGGTACGCAGCGCACGCCTATCCGCGCGCCGTGCACTTCCACGACCGGCTGCCCAAGACGCCGAGCGGCAAGCTCCAGCGCTACCTCTTGCGCGATCGCGCCCGGCCGTCCACGGCGGCCTCCTCGTGATCGAGCCGCCCGTACTCGTCGAGCAGCGCGGCGACATCCGCTGGCTGACCCTCAACCGCCCCGGCCGGCGGAACGCCTTGGACAGCGCCCTCATCGCCGCACTGGACGAACAGGTCACCGTGGCCGACGCCGATCCTGACACTGCGGTGGTCGCCGTCACCGGCGCCGGCCCGAGCTTCTGCGCGGGCGGGGACTTCGACCAGTTCCTCTCCCTCGATCGCGACGGCATCCACCCGGTGCGATTCCTGCAGCACGTCTCCGGCTGCTTCACCCGGATCACCGCGGCCGCCACCCCCTGGATCGCCGTCCTGCACGGACACGCCATCGCCGGCGGGCTGGAACTGGCCCTCGCCTGTGACCTGGTGGTCGCTGCGGACACCACCCTCATCGGCGACGGCCACCTGCGTCACGGTCTGCTGCCTGCCGGCGGCTCCAGCGTGCGCCTCCCGGCGGCCGTCGGACACGGCCTCGCGCGGCGGCTGCTGCTGACCGGAGAGCTGCTGCCGGCCACCGCGTTCGCCCCCAGCGGCTGGATCGACCAGATCGTGCCCGAACCCGTGCTGGAAGCGACGGCGATGCAGGTCTGCCGCCAGATGGCCGACCGCTCCGGCCCTTCCCAGTCCGCGTTGAAAAGGCTCCTGCACCGCATCACCGGCGCCGACCCGGCAACCGCCTTGCAGGACGAGCTCGACGCGTTCGCCGACAACTGGACCGACCAACCGGTCAGCGAGGCCCTGGAAGCATTCCTCGGCGACCGGACCACCCCGAGGAGAACGGCGTGACCGAGCGTTACCACGGCCGGGTCGTCGCCGTCACCGGCGCCGCCCAGGGCCTCGGCCTGGCCATGGCCCGGCGATTCGCCGCCGAAGGCGCCACAGTGGTCATGGCCGACCGCTCGGAGGCTGCCCTCACCGAAGCCGGAAAGGAAGTAGGCGGGCGCGCCGACGTCGTGGACGTGACGTCCTCCACCGAGGTCACCGACTGGGTCGCCGCGGTCACCGCCGATACCGGTGGCATCGACGTGCTGGTGAACAACGCCGGCATCATTCGCGACAACCGTGTCGAGGACATCACGGACGACGACTGGCACGCGGTTCTCGACGTCAGCCTCACCGGCTCCTTCTACTGCGCCCGCGCCGTCTACCCGGGAATGAAGGCACGCGGCTACGGGCGGATCGTCAGCTTCTCCTCGATGTCCTGGCGCGGCAACTTCGGACAGGGCAATTACGTCGCCGCCAAAGCCGGCCTCGTCGGACTCACCCGCACCCTCGCCCTCGAGGGCGCCCGCCACGGCATCACCGCCAACGCCATCGCCCCCGGCCTCATCAAAACACCCATGCTCGCCTCGATGAACGGCCCGGCCCGCGACAAACTCACCGCCAAGATCCCGATGCGTCACACCGGCCGACCCGAAGACATTGCCGAAGCCGCCGCGTTCCTCGCCTCCGAAGCAGCCGGCTACATCACCGGCGTCGTCCTCGACGTCGACGGCGGTATCTCCATCGGCTCCTCCATCCGCTGAAACCCGCGATTCGCTCAACGAGGAGAGATCGATGAAGCATGTGTTCGAACGCGACGTCCCGATGCTCGCCCGAGACGGGGTGACCCTGCGCGCCAACGTGTGGCGTCCCGTGGAGGGCAAAGCTCCGACGCTGCTGATGCGCCTGCCCTACGGCAAGCATCAGGACGCGTTCACCGGTGACGAGCCGGCGTCTCTGCTGCCGTCCGTCACGGTGCTACTCGAAGCCGGGTACGCGGTGGTCCACCAGGACGTCCGGGGAACGTTCGCTTCCGACGGCGTCTTCCGGCCGAAGCTCAACGAGATCTCCGACGGCCAGGACACCCTGGCCTGGCTGGCCGAGCAGGACTGGTACGACGGCACGGTCGGTACCTACGGTGCCTCCTACATGGGCATGACCCAATGGGCGCTCGCGATCGCCGACAATCCCGGCCTGAAGGCCATCGCGCCATCCGTCGCCGCGGCGAATTGGTACACCGGCCTGTGGTATTCCCCCGGCGGCGCGCTGTCTCTGAGCCTGGTCACGATGTGGACCGCACTCATGTCCTTCAACACCGAGCAACGAGCACTCGAACGGGGAGAGACCAGTGACACCAGCCGCATGATGCGGTTCGGCGGTGCCCTGCAGGATCCACTGCCCCTCAACGACACCCTCCCTGTCGCCGGGATTCCGCTGGTCGGCCAGGGGCAGTGGTTTGACGACTGGCTCGCGCACCCTGACCACGACGACTATTGGGCGGCCCAGGACTGGACGACCTCGATCACAGCGGTCACCGTCCCGGCGCTGTTCAGCACGGGCTGGTACGACCTCAAGATCCCCGGGACCGCCATCGACTTCGTCCAGATGCGCACCCAGGCAGGCTCCGAGCAGGCTCGGGACCATACCCGGATGATCATTGGCCCCTGGGACCATGAAAACAGGACCGGCCGCTACCCCGACCGGAACTTCGGGCCCCACGCGAGCGCGGACCTCGACGCCGAACACGTCGCCTTCTACGACCAGTGGCTCCGTGGCCGTCCCGCCGAAGCTCCCGTGCCCCGCGTCCGACTGTTCGTGATGGGCGTCGACGAGTGGCGCGACGAGCAGGACTGGCCACTGCCCGGCACCCGGTACACGGACTACCACCTGCACAGCGCGGGCTCGGCCAACACCAGCGCCGGAGACGGCGTCCTTCAGATCGGCGCTTCCGCGGCCGAGAGCAGTGACGTCTTCCGCTACGACCCCCGGGATCCGGTGCCGACCACCGGTGGGGCTCTTCTCCCCACCGTTCCCGGCCTGGTCGGCCCGGTGGACCAACGCGCCGTCGACGGCCGCGACGACGTCCTTTGTTACGCCACGCCGGTCCTCACCGAGCCGGTCGAGGTGACCGGCTTCGTCAACCTGGAGGTATTCGTGTCCTCCACCGCCGTGGACACCGACATCACCGCCAAGCTCGTCGACGTCTTCCCCGACGGCCGTGCCATCAACGTCTGCGACGGAATCCTGCGACTGCGCTACCGCCACGACCTCTCCCGCCCCGAGCTGATGACCCCCGGCGAGGTCTACGAGGTCACCGTTCCGATGGCGGTGACGTCCAACGTCTTCCTGCCCGGCCACCGGATCCGCCTCGACGTCTCCAGCAGCAACTTCCCCCACTACGACCGCAACTCCAACACCGGCGGCGTGATCTCCTCCGAAGCCCTGGACGACATGGTGGTCGCTGAGAACACCGTCCACCACGGCGGGGCACGGCCCAGCCGCCTCGTGCTTCCCCTCATCAACCGGTGAGGACGCTGCCGCCTGCGTGCGCGTCCGTGTGCGCAGGCGGCAGCGTCGAACCAGCGTGCGACCGGCGGCCTCGAACTGCTCGCGTCTCAGCTCCCGGCCCCCACTCGCGAGCGGTGGCGCTCAGGTTCTCGACGAAGGAGCGTCCAGCGTCCGCACACCGGACAAATTCACGATCGATTCGCGCATCCGACGCGCCACGTCGAGGATGTCCGGCCCGGTGAGCTTGCGCGGGAGATTGAGCACGACGAACGCGAGTTCAACGCGTCCGGCGTCGTCCAGCAGCGGGATTCCGATCCAGTCGACGTCCTGCGGCTCGGGCTGCCGGTAATCCAGGATCAAATACCGCGAGCGGCGCATCTCGGCGATCATTTCCTGCACGAGCACCGGGTCCTCGGTCCGGAACGAGCTGTCGAGCCCGTCGAAGGCCCGTTCCATCCGGGCCTTGACGTCCAGCCGCGCGGTGGCCAGGAAGCCGGCGGAGCGCAGATGTTCGAGGGCGCTGAGGTTCAGCTCGATCTCGTTCGGTAGGAGGGGCGGCTGCGCGCGGCTGAGCCACTCCTGGATGTCGGCCATCGGTCGGCCGGGAAGGAACAACACACCCATCGGCGGTGTGAAGGGGTTCGCTCGGGCGCCCACGCGGAACAACGTCGTGACATGCGTGGGATCGCCGGCGTGGGCCAGCGGAACGATCCAATTGTCGAAGTCGGCGCTGACGACACAGTGAGAATTCAGCTCGGCGGCGACTTTTTCCATCGCCGGGCGCAAAACGCCGATCAAATGACCGCGACGTCCCAGCGCGGCCGTGCCGATGCCGGCCAGCACGGGCCCCAGGCGGAACTGTTTGGACTCGTTCTCACGCAGCAGGTACCCCGCCTCCACCAGCGTTTCGACCAGCGCGTGGAGCGTCGATTTGCTGATCCCCACCCCCTGCGCGAGCTCGGTGAGTGTGAAGGTCCGAAGTGGATGCTGCGCGAGGAAGTCGAGTACCGCGATGACACGACGGGTCGGGTTCGACGGCGATCCGGCCACACGTCCCCCTTGACCCTCGAGCGTCGGCTCACCGTAGCAAGACCGTTGACGTGACCTGACTCACGGGTTAGCGTTGTTCGACAATTAGAATACTAGTTCGAATACTCGAACGGAGCCAGTGCATGGTGGCAATCGCTCCCCGAGATCTCTTACGAGGGATACCTGTCGGCTCGGCTCGCCGAGTACCGGATTCCTGCGGCCGCCGTCTGCCCGCCGACACCTGGGACGTGGCCCGCATCCCGGCCGGAGCGCGCCTGGAGTTCCGTAGCCGCGCCGAGTCGGTGGACATCACGCTCGCCCTGTCCGATCGGCACGAACTCGCCCCGCCGACCACATCGGCTGCGGTCTCGGTCTGGCGCGGCGACGAGTTCGTCGGCGCGATCGACATGCCTGCCGACAGCGGGCCGGTCACCGTCGCGACCGTGCCCGGCGCGGAGTACACCGTCTTTCTTCCCGACGCCTTCCTGCCCGAGGTCACCGCGGTCGTCCCGCACGGCGGGACACTCGAGCCATCACCCGCCCGGCCGCGGTGGCTGGCCTACGGCGACTCGATCACGCAGGGGTGGTCGGCCTCCGATCCCGCGCTCGCCTACCCGGCGATCGCGGCGCGCCTGGACCATCTCGACGTCCACAATTTGGGCTTCGCGGGCGCCGCCCGCGGCGAAATCCCGGTCGCCGAGCATCTCGCGGCCACGCCCGCCGACGTGATCACGCTCGCCTTCGGCACGAACAACTGGTCAGCGATCCCGACCGGCGCGGCGCACCTCGCCGCGATCCTGCGCGACTTCGTCTCGGTGATCCGCTCCGCCCAGCCCGACACCCCGATCGTCGTACTGAGCCCGATCATCCGGCCGGACGCCGAAAACCGGCCCAACGTGATGGGCGCGAGCCTCGTGCAGCTGCGCTCGGCGCTGGAAGCCACCGCTTCCGAGCTCGCGGCTGACGACCTCGCACTGTTCCTGATCAAAGGTAGATCCCTCGTGGCTCCGGATGACCTCGTCGACGGCATCCACCCGGGAGACCACGGGCATCGGCGGATCGCCGACGCGCTCGTGCCGGTCCTGGACGCAGTGCTCGCCCGTGCCGGTTCGGCACCGGTCGCGGAGGCCCGGGCATGAGCGCCGGGCTGGACCTCGGCCTGGACGGGAAGGTGGCCGTCGTCGTCGGCACCGGCCCGGCGATCGGTGGTGCGTGCGTGACCGCGCTCGCCGCCGCCGGCGCCCGCGTGATGTGCTGCGATCAGGACGCCGCCGCAGCGCAGGCCGCCGCTGAATTCGCTCGCGCTCTCGACGTGGAGGCCACGTTCGCGGTCGTCGACGTGCTGGACCGGAGCGCCGTCCGCACTGCGCTGGACAGCGCCGTCGCCGAATTCGGCCGCGTGGACGTCGTGGTGAACGTGGTAGGCGCCTCACTGTGGTCACTCAGTGCCGAGACCGACGATGACGAGTGGGACCGGGGCATCGCCCTGAACCTGCGGCAGCAGTGGGTCGTCGCGCAGGAGGCGCTGCGGTACATGATCCCCGCGTGCCGGGGCAGCGTGGTCGCGATCAGCTCGGTGAGCGGGCTGTCGGCCGCGACCCGGCACGGGTCGTACGGTGCCGCCAAGGCCGGTCTGATCAATCTGGTGAAGACGCTGGCCGTGGAGAACGCCCGGTACGGCATCCGGTTCAACGCGGTTGCGCCGGGCTCGATCGATACACCCGCCCGCGCGGGCGACGACGCCCTGGCCGCCAGGGTCCCCCTCGGCCGGCGGGGCCGACCCAGCGACATCGCGAACGCCGCGGTGTTCCTCGCCTCCGACGCGGCCGCCTACATCACCGGCCAGACCGTGGTCGTCGACGGGGGCGTCACCTCCGCGCACTCCCTGATCGACCTCGGCTGACGACCGGCCCCTACCGCTGGAGTACCGATCACCATGCTACGTAGCGTCATTCGACGGAACGACGAGAGTCCGTCCATAACCATCATCGGCGCCGGCTTCGCCGGTATCGGCATCGCGGTGAAACTGCGGCAGGCCGGCTTCCAGCGGATCACGCTACTCGAGAAGGCCGAGGGGCCGGGCGGCACCTGGTGGGCGAACACCTACCTCGGAGCCGAGGTCGACACGCCCTCCGTGCTCTATTCGTACTCGTGGATGCCGTGGAACTGGACCCGCACCCACGTTCGTCAGGCCGAACTGCAGAGTTACCTGGCCCAGGTGCTCGACCGCTTCGGTCTGGCCGGCTCGGTCCGGTACGGCGTCGACGTCGATCACGTCGGCTGGCACGAGGAAGAAGGGATGTACTCGCTGCACTCGGCGTCCGGCGAGATCATGCGGGCGAAGTACGTCGTGAGCGCCGTCGGCCTCCTCAGCGACCCGAAGCTGCCCGATCTCCCGGGCATGGAACTCTTCCCGGGGCCGATCTTCCACTCCCAGCGCTGGGACCCCGAGGTCGACCTGAACGGCGTCCGCGTCGGAGTGGTGGGCTCCGGGTCGACCGCCACCCAGGTCGTGCCCGCACTGGCCGAGGTGGCCAAGCAGGTCACGATGTTCGCCCGCGAACCGAACTGGGTCGTGCCGAAGAAGGCGCGGGCCTACACCGACGAAGAGCGCTGGGCGCTCGACTCCCGGCTCGCCCAGCGCCTGTTCCGCGCCAAGATGATCTACAAGCGAGACCGGGGGCAGTTCGGTGGCGCCATCTGGCGGCCGGGTACCCGGGAGAACAGCGGCGCCGAAAAGGTCGCGCGTCAGTACATCGAACAGTCGCTGCGGGACCGGCCGGATCTGATCGAACTGGTCACCCCCCGCTACCCGTACGGCGGCAAGCGGCCGGTGATCAGCGACGACTTCTACCCTGCTCTGCTGGATGAACACGTCCAACTCGTTCCGCACGGGGTGCGCGAGGTCACTGCGCAGGGGGTGATCGATGCCACTGGTACCGAGCACGCGCTGGACGTCGTCGTCCTGGCCACCGGCTTCAAAGCCGACTTCCTGTCCACGTTCGAGGTGACCGGCCGGACCGGCCGGACGATGCGTGAATACTGGAAAGGCGACGAGCGAGCCCTCCTCGGCGTCATGGTTCCGGAGTTCCCGAACTTCTTCATCATGTACGGGCCCAACACCAACGGCGGAACGATCGTCACGAACATCGAGCTGCAGGCCTCGTACATCCTGGCCGCCATCCGCCGGGTCGAGCGCAGCCGGGCCGCCACCGTCGAGGTGCGTCCCTGGGCCGCCGACCTCTTCGACGTCGTGACGCAGCGAATGCTGGCCGGAACCGCCTTCCACTACGAGAACAATTACTACCGCAGCGGTTCCGGCCGCATCGCCACCCAGTGGCCCGACGGCGTCCTTCTCTACGGGACCCTGACCAAACTCCTTCGCGGACCCGTGCTGAGGGTCGAGCGGCGACTGGGCCGGAGCGCGCAACGCCCCGCCGTCAACTCGGAGAGTGCCTCGTGAAGAAGAGCACGGCTGCGGTCGTCCTGCTGCCTGCCTGCGCCGCCCTCGGAGCGGTCGCGTGGGTCAAGGGCGGCCGCGTCGTCAAGTCGTTCAAGATCCTCGACGCCATCGACATCCGCACGGTCAACACCGTCGTCGACGACGCCGGCTCGGCCGAGGACTGACGCGTCAGGAGCATTCCGGGTGTCCCACGATCCCTGGGGATGGGAATTCATGATCAAAATCGCCTCCGCCGCGGACGCCGCGGAACAGCTACGCCAGGCCTATGGATGCTTTCCGTCCGGCGTCACCGCTGTTTGTGCACTTGTCGACGGCATTCCGGTCGGAATGGCCGCGAGCTCGTTCACGTCGGTTTCGATGAATCCACCGCTGGTCTCGGTCTGCATCCAGCACAGCTCCACGACGTGGCCGAAAATTCAGCCGCGCTCCCGGCTCGGAGTCAGCGTCCTGGCCGAAGGGCAGGACGCCGAGTGCCTTGCCCTCTCGAGCAAGGGCCAGGACCGGTTCGCCGGCATCGCGTGGACCCCGTCCCCCGACGGCGCCGTGTACGTCAGCGGAGCCACCGCCTGGCTGGAATGCTCACTGGAGGCCGAGCTCCCGGCCGGCGACCACCTCATCGCCCTGTTGCGGATCCACGGGTTACGCGCCGAGCCCGCGCGCTCCCCTCTGGTCTTCCACGGCAGTGTGTTCCGATCGCTCGCCGCCGTGTCGGGTGCGCCGAACGGGGCCGCCGGCTGAACTCCACGCGCGCCTCGGTGCGCGCCGAGGCGCGCAGCGTCCTGGCCGGCGGTGTGCTGACCGTCGGCGCGTCCGGCGAACGGCCCCGTCGCGGGCAGCCGAGGGCAGCTCACTCGGCTCTCCGGACGAGGCCGGCGGCCTCCGTGCCGATGCCCACGGACTCGGACGCTCCCGCCTCGCTCAGTCCGCCCGCCCGGGCTCCACCACGCACTTGACGGGAACCCCAGTGGCCGCGGCCGCGATGGCCTGCTCCGTCTCGTCGAGACCGAAACGCCGCGACACGAGCCTGTCGACGTCATGGAGCGCGCCGATCCGGGGGGCCAGCGCAACCGTGTGGTGCAGGTCCTCGGGCCGGTAACCGAGGCTCCCGATGACGACCTGGTTGGCGTTGTTGAGCCGAACCGGCTCGAACGGCACCGATCCTTCTCCCGAGTAGAGCCCGGCCACCACGTATCGGGCCGCCGGGGCAAGCAGCGTGAGACCCTCCGCGAACGCGGCCTGCTGGCCGGCAGCTTCGATCAGCAGATCGGCCCCGCGCCCGCCGGTCAGATCCCGGACGGCCTCCCGACGCTGTTCGGCGGTCGTGCCGGCCAACTCCACCACGTCGGTGGCCCCGAGGTCGCGGGCGACCCCGAGCCGGGCGGTCGGCGCACCGATCACGATGATGCGCGACGCGGGGCTCAGTGCGGCCAGCACCGTGCAGGCCAGCCCGACCGGCCCACTGCCCTGGATCACCACCGTCTCCCCGATGCGGACGCCACCGGCACGGCGCAGAGCACCGAGCGCCGTGGGCATCGCGCATCCGAAGGCGATCACGGCGTCCGACGAGACGCCCTCGGGAACACGGGCGCAGACCGTCCGGGTCGTCAGTGTGGCCACGGTCTGGAAGGCCGCGGGACTCGCGCGGCCGACCGGAACCGGCCAGTCGTAGCTGGAGCACAGAATCGGTTCGTTGCGCACCACGCACGCCTCGCAGCGGAAGCAGGCGCTCATCGTCGACCAGTACACCCGGTCTCCGGGACGGAGCGGGGTACCGACGCTGTCCGATCGGAAGGCGCGTCCGAGGCTTTCGATCGTGCCGATGCCTTCATGACCCAGCGTGAGCGGCTGTTCGGGCTTTCCGAGATCGCCCGCGAGCCGATGAACGTCCGAACCGCAGACACCCGCCGCCACCACCCGGACATGCGCTTCGTCCTCGGCGAGGTCCGGCAGAGCCAATTCGTGGATGCGGAGTGGCTCTGCCGGCGCCTCGAACCCGACTACTCGATTGTTCACGGCCGGATCCCCTCACTCAGTACTTGGTGAGGCCGCCGTCGATCGCTATCGCCGCCCCCGTCATGAAACGCGCGCGATCGGAGACCAGAAAGACGATCAGATCGGCGATCTCCTCCGGCTCGGCTTTCCGATCGATGACACCGGGTGTCGTGCGCGCCGACGAGCCGGGCTTTTCGGCTGCCACGGCGAGCATGGGGGTGTCGACCAGACCGGGCATGACCGCCGTGCACCGGACGCCGTGCCCGGCCATCTGGTGCGCGATCGCGCGGGACAGTGCGTTCACACCGCCCTGCTCGCCGGATAGGCAGTGCTCGTCAGACCCATCGCCGCGGCCGCAGAGGACAGGTTGACGATGGCCCCGCCGGTCTCGATCAGCGCGGGCAGCGCGTACTTGCACATCAGGAACGTGCCGCGGAGATTCACCGCGAGTACCCGCTCGAAGACGTCGTCCTCCACCGACCGGATGTCACCGTCGGCCGAGAGTGTGATCGCGGCACTGTTGACCAGCGCGTCGAGACGCCCGAATCGCTCCGACGCCATGGAGACCGCGCTCCGCACGTCGTCCGCGCTCGACACGTCGGCCCGGAGCACCAGGTGCCGGCCTTCGTACGGGGCAACCACGTCCGGCTTGATCTCGTGGACGTCGACCAGCACCACTTGCCAGCCCGCGGACAACAGCGCAGTGCTCGTGGCCAGTCCGATGCCGGAGCCGGCACCGGTCACGATCGCGGTTTTCGGGCTCACCGCACTCGTCATTTGATCGCCAGCGGGTTGAGGGGCGATCCCACGCCGCCCACGATGCGCAGCGGCGGGGCGACGAGCTGGAACTCGTAAACACCGTCGGCCGCGCAGTCCGCGGCCAGCGCGGTCAGGTCCCACAGTTCACCGAACGACATTCCCATGTCACGCAGGCAGAGCAGGTGCATCGGGAGCATGTTCCCGGGGATGTCCGACGCGACGTCCTCGACGCCGGTGTTGTCGGCGGCCAGAGCCGCGACCTCGCGTTCGTGGAACCAGGCTGCACTCCGCCAGTCGAGGCCTGCGGCCGGTGACTTGTCGCCGGTCTGCCGGAATCGGCCGGCCCATCCGGTGTGGACGAGAACGATGTCCCCGCTGCCGACTTCGACGCCCTGGGCCTCGGCGATCGCCGAGAGCTCGTCGGGCAGGATCGTCCGGCCGTGGGCGGCGGCCAGCTCGTCGCCGCGGTGCCGGACCACGTCCAGTAGCACCCCGCGCGACGTGATGCCCTTGGCGTCGGCCTTCTCGATACCGAGGCGGAAGGCACCTTGGCTGGTCACTGTGTCCGCGCCGAAGCCGTTGTACATCTGACCGTCGTAGTAGACGTGCGACAGGGCATCCCACTGCGTGGCCGCCTGGGTGTGCATGATGATCATGTCGTCGTTGAAGCGCAGGATGTCCTTGCCCATGAAGGCACCCAGCTCCTGAGCCAGGCCGTTGGCGCTCCACCCGGGCCACAGGTCGGCCGGGGCGTTCACGTCCCCGCCGTCGACCGTCATCACGTGGGTCGGGTTCCGGCGGAACAGCAGCTCTCCCTGCGGTCCCGTGGGGCTCAGGTCCAGCCCCAGCGGGAGCACGGTGCCCTTGCGCACCAAGCCCGCACTCTGGATCACCTTCTGAGCCGTGATGTAGTTCAGCGCACCGAGCTCGTCGTCCGAGCCCCATCGGCCCCAGTTACGGACCTGCTTCGCCAACGCGTGGAAGTCGTTCATCGTCATTGTTCTCACGCATCCAAACCCTTGGAGACCCACGCGCGCAGGATCGCGCCGCCGGTGGGAATGAGGTTCGCGCGGTCCACGTACAGGTGGTTCCGCATGACGTCCATGTCGGCCGCCAGCCGGGCGAGCACACTCGGCCGGCGTACGCTCGCAGAGCCTCCCCACGAGTTGCACCACTGGACGAGATCGTTGGCCCGCAGATGCACCCAGGCGGACACGCGGTTCATTCGCGCGTCGTCGACCGGCGTCAGCGGGTTCCCCGCGCGGATGCTGTCCTCGACGTCCCGGAACGTGCGGTAGGTGTAGTCGCGAAAAGCGTGGTAGTCAGCTTCCCGCTCCGCGAACTCGTACCGGAACATGTCGGACTCGCCGATCGTGCCCTGGTACCCGACGCGCCCCTTGCCGGCGACGATCTTCGTGATCTCGTCGAACGCGCGACTCATGACACCGAGGGCGACAGCGGCGTGGCCCGCGTAGACCCGCCCCATGAAGCCCAGCCGGAAGATCGGTTCGTCGCGCCGGCAGGTGCCCACCGGATCGGCGATCGCCCGCGACACCGGGAGCGCGTGCCCCTCGGGCACGAAGACGTCCCTCGCGGCGTAGTCCCAGCTCGCGGTCGCCTGCATTCCGGCGACGTCCCAATTGCCCAAGAACTCGATCTTGTCCCTGGGCATCATCGGGAAGACGAGCTCCTGTGCGTCGCCGAAGAGAACCGGCGAGCCGTCCTCGTTCTCGACCAGGGACCCGCCCGCGATCAGCGTCGCGAGGCTGGAACCGCTGCCGAACTGCCAGCGGCCGGTGACCCGGTAGCCGCCGTCGACCTTGACCGCCTTGCCCAGCGGCGCGATGTGCCCGATCGAGATGCCCCGCGGGTGCCCGGTGAGCAACTCGCGGGCATCCTCCGGTGCCAGAAGCGAGGAGATCATCCCGTTTCCCTGCCCCGCAGCCAGGCCGACCCAGCCCGCCGAGGGATCGGCACGGGACAGTTCCTCGAGCATTCCGATGTACTGGACGATGTCGATCAGCGTGCCGCCGAACTCCTCGGGCACCAACGCCCAGAAGATGTCGTTCGCCCGCATCGCGTCGGCGACGTCGTCGGTGAGCCGTCCCGCCTTGCGCGCGGCGTCGGACTGGGAGTCGATCAGGTCGTACAGACCGCGCGCCCGGTCGACGAAGCTGCCGTCGAGTCGCTGCGGGGCGGGATCGCCGATCAGGGTCATGACTTGTCCTCCGCGTCGATTTCCGGGGTGACCGCGGGCAGGGCACGCCGCACGAACTCTCCCGCCCTCGCGATCGATGTGTCCGCGGCGATGTCGCGCCCGGCCATGTACTGGAAGACGTGCTGCTGACCGGCGTAGACGTCGAGCTCGACGTCGGTGCCCGCCGCGTCGGCCTGCTCTTTGAACTCGCGGCCACCCCCCAGTAGTGCTTCGTCGGCGCCGAACGCCAGGTACATCGGCGGGAGGTCATGGGCGCCCCCGGAAAGGGCGGTCAGGTAGGGCTCGTCCGCCCCGCCCGCGATCAGCGGTAGCAAGGCCTGGGCGGCCGCACGCGTCGCCAGCAGGTCTCGGCCCTGGTTCTCGTCGTAGGTCGAGCTGTGCCCGTCGATGTCGTAGAACGGCGAGAAGGCGACGACGGCCGCCGGGCGTCCGAGGCCTTTGTCCCGCAGGTACTGGGCGAGGACGGTGGCGAGCAGACCGCCTGCGGAGTCACCGGCGAGAACGACTTGCTCCGCCGGGTGGTAGTCGTGCGATACCAGCCAGTTCCAGGCCGTCACGGCGTCGTCGAGCTGCGCCGGAAACGGGTGCTCCGGGGCCAGCCGGTAATCGATCGAAAGCAGGCTGGTCCCCGCGGCGGCAGCCAGGTGCCCGGTCAGTTTCCGCGTCGCACCGGACGAACCGCCCAGGTAACCACCGCCGTGGAAGTAGAGGATCACCGGCCCGCGCGGTGCGTCGTCCGGCCGCGCGGACAGGCCGTGCAGCCCGTCCACGTCGATGTCTCGGTAGTGAACTCCGGCCGACTCGTCCGCGAGGTCGATCCAGGACGCGTTCTGGTAGCGGGTGAGGGTTATCGGGGAGAGTCGTCCTCCCGCTAGCGCAACGGTCTCGTCGGACCAGCGTCGATATAAGTCGGCTAGTGCGTTCGAGGTCGTCATGTGTCTCCTTTGACATCGCCTCGTCCACGTTGTTCGAATATTCGAACAGGCCTTCACATATTCGAAATACTAACCGTGTGATGTAAGGCACGTCAATATTTAGCTAAATCATTAGTCGCCTCCTGTAGCGACGACTCTCCGCCGTCGGCAGATCCGGTTTGGCCGTTCCGGCCATCGGGCGCAACCGCCCGGCCGACGCCACGGCACGGAGGGAGCAGGCGCTGGGCGGGCTCGACGGTGTCCCTCGTTGCGGCGATCCGGCGAAGCTCCCGGATCTGATCGTCGAGATGCGCCATGCCGGCACTTGATGCTCGATCTCGCGCCGACCGCGCCTCAGACCACCGGCTGCGCCGTTCGACGACCGCGGACACGTCCAGTTGGACGACGGCGCGGCCGTGATCACCGAGACCCCCGGCGCCACCGGACGGCCGATGCACCTGCGGCTCTCTCCGTCGGCCGTACCTGACGCAGACGTGGGAGGTGACCGGGACCGTCCTCGGCCGGCCCGTTCGCGGTTTACTCTTCCACGAAGAGGCAGGCATGCAGCCCGGAGCTCGTCTCTCCGTGACCGAGGATGGAATCCGCTACGACCTGGACGGTGTGGATGGCATGGGGTGAGAGCTCCCCACCCGCGCTCGTAACTCGTTCTTGAGCACCTTCATGCTGGAATTCCGCGGCAACCGGTCGACGAGAAACACGCGGCGCGGACACTTGAAGTTGGCGATCTTCTCGGCGGCCCAGGCGAGAAAGGCATCCTCGGTCAGAGAGGCTCCGGGACGCGGCACGACGAACGCGATCGGCACCTCCCCGAGCCGCTCGTCGGGCGCCCCGACCACCGCGATCTGATCCACCGCCTCGTGCCGGCCCAGGATCAGCTCCACTTCCGCCGGGTAGACGTTGAATCCACCGACGATGACCAGGTCCTTTTTGCGGTCGGTGATGCGGAGGTACCCGTCCTCGTCCTGAACGGCGACGTCACCGGTGTGCAACCACCCGTCGCTGTCGATGACCTCGGCGGTGAGCCCCGGCTCCTGCCAGTACCCCGACATGACGTGGTAGCCGCGAGTCAGCAACTCCCCCGGCCGGCCGGCCGGCACCTCGCGGCCGTCGTCGTCGGCGATGCGGACTTCGACCTCCCAGGAGGGCCTGCCGATGGTGGTGGCGATCCGCTCCAGGCTGTCGACGCCCTGCACGGTGGTGGTCACCTGCGACGTGGCCTCGGTGAGGCCGTACCCACCGTGAATACCCTCCGGCCGCAACTCCTCGTACACCCGGTAGACGAGCTCGGGAGGAATCGTGGTCGACGCGATCAGCACGTTCCGGATCGAACTCAGGTCGTGACGATGCCGCTCCGGCGAGTCCAGGATCGACTGGAAGATCGTCGGCGGGCCGAAGAGGATCGTGACCTTCTCCTGCTCGATGGTGGTCATCACGTGACGAATGTCGAAGACCTGCTCCGGGATGATGGTGACGCCGTGTACGAGGCACGCCATCCACCCCGCCTTGTAACCGAAGGTATGGAAAAACGGGGGGATGATGAGGTAGCGGTCACCGGCCCGGAGGCCCAGCATCTTCGCGTAGCCACCGTGCGCGCGCAGGGACTGCCCGTGGGTGAGCTGCACGCCCTTCGGACGTCCCGTGGTCCCGGACGTGAACATGATGTCCGACAGATCGTCGGGCCCGACCGCGCCGATCGCCGCGACGGCGTCCGCGCGCGGCACCGACTCGCCGGACGCCAGGAACGCCTCCCATCCGATCTGGTCCGCACTCACCGGACCGGACAGCACGACCGTGCGCAACCCCGAGAGTCCCGGATCGACGTTCCGCAGCATTTCGGCGTAGTCGGTGCCGAGAAAATCCGTCGTCAGGAACACCGTTTCCGCTCCGCTCTTGCGCAGAACGAAGGAGGCTTCCTCGCCCTTGAAGCGGGTATTCACCGGAACCAGAACCCCACCCGCGCCGAGGACACCCAGCGCGGCGGCAACCCACCGTCCGCTGTTGGGTCCCCAGACGGCAACACGGTCGCCGGGCCGTACGCCCAGAGCCACGACGGCGCGGACAGCCGCGACCATGTCGTCGGCGAGCTGGGCGAACGTGCGGCGCCCGTCCTCGGCCACGAGTGCCTCACGAAGCGGGTGCCGCTCGGCGGTCATTCGCAGCGCGTGGGGAATACTGCGGCACTCCACGTCGTAACGAATGCGAGCGTCCTGCGGGATGTACCACCAAGGATCCTGGCTCATGTCCGTGTCCTTCTTCAGCTGAGTGGCGCGACCCCGGGAACCCGGCCGCCGGCGAAAAACTCCGCGGAACGCGCGGTGAGCTCCTCGACCGTCCAGCGCTTCTCACCCACGGTCAGGTGGACCTCCGTCTCGATCGGCGTCTGGAGTTCCACGTCGCCGGCGTAGCAGGCGAACACCTTGCCGGAGATGTGACCGGCGCCGGGGCTCGCGAGCCAGGCGACGACCGGGCTGATGTTCTCCGGAGCCCGGATGTCGAAGCTGCCCTCGACGGCCTGCGGGTAGTCGGGGATCGAGCTGAGCGTCATCCTGGTGCGCGCGCGGGGCGCGATCACGTTGACCGTGACGCCGATGCTCGCCAGCTCGCGCGACATCGTCATCGTCATGCCGACGATGCCGGCCTTGGCCGTCGCGTAGTTGACTTGCCCGACTCCCCCGAAGAACCCGGACTCGCTACTCGTGTTGACGATGCGGCCGTAGACGCTTCCGTCACCCGCTTTGGCTTTGGTGCGCCAGTACTCGGCGGCGAAACGGGAGGGCGCGAAGTGGCCCTTGAGGTGCACCTCCATCACCGCGTCCCATTCGTTCTCGGAAAGCTTCCAGCTCATCCGGTCACGCAGGATGCCGGCGTTGTTGACCAGCACGTCGAGGCTGCCGAAGGTCTCGACGGCCTGGGTGATCAGGCCTTCCGCGGCTTTCCAGTCGGCGCAGCTGTCGAGGTTGGCGACGGCGCGGCCACCGGCGGCTTCGATTTCGGCGACTACCTGCTGCGCCGGTGTGCCGTCGCCGCCCTGGCCGTCACCGGCGGGGCCAGGATCGTTGACGACTACCGCGGCGCCCTCCTGAGCGAGCAGTAACGCGTGGGCCCGGCCCAGTCCACGGCCCCCGCCCGTGACGACGGCGACCTTCCCGTCGAGTGATCCCATTGAATGTTTCCTCAGAGGTTGATGCGGTCAGCGAGGACCTGGCGGTGGTGATCGGAACTTCCCAGCAACGCTTGCGAACTCTTGGCGCGCTTGAGGTAGAGGTGCGCGGGGTGCTCCCAGGTGAACCCGATCCCTCCGTGGATCTGGATGTTCTCTCCGGCAGCGAACAGGTACGCGTCGATGCAGTGTGCTTTGACCAGCGGCGCGACGATACTTGCTTCGTCGTGGCCGACCGCGGTTGCCCACAGCGCGTAATACGCGGCGGCGCGGGACGATTCCAGTTCGACGAGCATCGACGCGCACTTGTGCTTGATGGCCTGGAACGAGCCGATCGGTCGCCCGAACTGCTCGCGAACCTTCGCGTAGTCGACGGCCATGTCCAGCACCTGCCCGGTCCCACCCAGCGCATCGGCGGCGAGCGCGACGGCCGTGCGATCGAGCATCGTCTCCACCGCCGCGGCGGTGGGCTCCGGTCGGGCGAGCAGCCGGGCGGGGGCGTCGTCGAAGGTCAGCCGGGCCAGGCGCCGGGTCTGGTCGAGAGTGTGCAGCGGTTCACTGGTCAAGCCGGGTGCGTTCCCGTCGACCGCGAAGACCGCCGGGCCGTCGGGAGTGCGTGCGACGACGAGGTACAGATCTGCTCCGTGCCCGTCGAGCACGAAAGACTTGTGTCCCCGGACGAGGCCGTCGGCTGCAGTGGTCGTGACGTCCTCGAGGCGCCAGGATCCGCCGTCTTCGGCCAGCCCGACGGCCGCGATCGTCTCGCCGCTGGCGATACCGGGCAGGAGGTCGGTCGCACCGACGGCGAGCGCGAGTTGCGCAGCCATGACACACGATCCGAGGAACGGTGAGACGACCAGGGCCCGGCCCATCTCCTCCAGCACCACTCCGAGCTCGACGAAGCTGAATCCGGAGCCGCCGTACTCCTCAGGGATGGCCAAACCGGGCAGCCCCAGCTCGGTGCTCATCCGCTTCCAGAGCTGGCGGTCGAAACCGGCGGGTTCGGCCATCTGCGCGCGTACCGCGGCCTCGGGCGAGCGGTCGGCGAAAAACTCGCGCAGCACGCTCTGCAGTGTGCGCTGCTCCTCATCGAGCGCGAAGTCCATCGGTTACGCCTTTCGCGCGCGGAACGTCTCGGGTACGGCCCGGTACTCCGGGGTGTCGTGCGACTGGCTCTCGGCCGCCAGCCCGTAGGGCAGCGTGTGCACCGCGGCTTGCCGAATGTGCTGGTTGAGCAGCGCTTTGGTGTCTTGCACGGCTTGCGGGGGCAGTGCGGCGATCCGTTCCGCGGTCGCGCGTGCTTCGGTCATCAGTTCGTCGGGAGCGACGACGCGGGTTGCCAGACCCATGGCGACGGCCTGCTCGGCCGCCACGCGTTCACCAGTGAGCAGGAACGACTTGGCCCGCAGCAATCCGGCGTTCAACGGCCACGTCACCGCGCCGCCGTCGCCGGCGACCAGTGCGACCTGCACGTGGGGATCGGCCAGAAACGCCGTCTCGCTGATCAGCACGACATCGCAGGCCGTCACCAGCGTGCAGCCGAGCCCTACCGCCGGGCCGTTGACCGCGGCGACGACCGGAACGTGGACGTTGACCAGCTCCTCGAACAGCTGTCGGCCCAGCCGGAGGGAACGGCGGCGCAGCTCGAAGTTCTCGGCGAAGCGGGTGAAGTCCTCGATGTCGCCCCCAGCGCTGAACGCACGCCCTGCGCCGGTGAGGACCACGACGCGCGCCGAGAGGTCGTTGCTGATCTCGCGTAACGCGGCAGGCAGCGCGTGATGCAGTTCGTCGTCGAAAGCATTGAGCGTGTCCGGCCGGTTCAGCGTCAGGATGCGAACCGCGCCGTCAGCCTCGATAGTGACCGCATCTTTCATGGAAATAGTTATACGTTATGGCGGACTAGGTGCGCCAGGGCGCCCGCCAGAGACCTCTATGCGGTGCTTCAACAGTTGTTTAGTCTACCTGTATCGCTCAACAGGGAGGTCGCTCGTGGGCGCACTCGCAGGCATTCGCATCCTCGATCTGAGCCGCATCCTCGCTGCACCGTTGGCGACCCAGATGCTCGGCGACCTCGGCGCCGAGGTGATCAAGGTTGAACAGCCCGGCCACGGAGACGACGCCCGGCAGTATGGTCCGCCGTTCCTGCACGGTGATCCGGACGACGGCATGTCCGCCTTCTACTTGAGCTCGAACCGCAACAAGCGCTCGGTGACGCTCGACTACAGCACGGAACAGGGACGCGAGGTGCTGCTCGGCCTGCTGGCCCGATGCGACGTACTGGTGGAGAACTTCCGCCCGGGTGTACTGGCGAAGTACGGGCTCGACCATCCGGCCCTGAGTGAGCGGTTCCCACGGCTGGTGATGGCGTCGGTGACCGGCTTCGGCCAGGACGGCCCCTATCGTCGTCGCGCGGGATACGACGGCATCTTCCAGGCGGTCAGCGGCATGATGAGCGTCTCCGGCGTCCCCGACGGCCAACCAGGTGCGGGCCCGATGAAATCAGGTTTGTCGCTGATCGACATCCTGACCGGTCTCTACACGACCACTGCGATCCTGGCCGCACTGCGCCACCGGGACTCGACCGGCACGGGCCAGCACCTCGACATCTCGCTGCTGGACTGCGGCATCGCAGCCATGTCGCACTACGCCGAGAACTACCTGGTCTCCGGCGAGGTGCCCCAGCGACGCGGCAACGGGGGCTTCGGTGGAATCCCGTCCCAGGCGTTCACCTGCGCCGACGGCAAGATGCTGTTCGTCGTCGCCACCACGAACCCGCAGTTCGGGCGCGCTTGCGCGGCGCTCGGACGGCCCGAGCTGAGCGAGGACCCCCGGTTCTGCTCGATCGCTGCCCGCATCGAGCACCGGCTCGCTCTCCTCCACGTGCTGGAAGACGTGTTCGCGCAGAAGTCCGCCGGCGAGTGGATCGCCGCACTCGAAGCCGCCGATGTACCCGTGGGACCGGTCAACGACATCCGCGAGGCGTTGGCCGACGAGCACGTGCGCAGCCGCGAAGTGACGATGACGATGCGCCACGAGCAACTGGGCGACATTCCCGGGCTGAGTTATCCGATCCGCATGTCGGGCACGCCGGTGGAGCGGTACACCGCGCCTCCCATGCTGGGAGCGGACACCGCAGAAGTGCTCGGTGAGTTGCTCGGCCTCTCCGACGCAGCGATCGGAGCACTCGCTGACAACGGAGTCATCTAGCGTCGTTCCGGCCCCTGGGGTGCAATGCTCAGAAGCCATCGCCGCCGGCGCACACCTCAGTCCGGGGCGCACAGCGCCACCACGTGGCCCAGCAGCGCTCGCCGACAAACAGCCAGATCGAGTGAGCTGTCGGTGAACCACTCCCAGACGATCCCCCGAACCATTGCCGTGATGGCGATGCCGACCGAGCCCGCATCGAGTTCCCGACGCACGGTGCCCACCATCGCACCGTCCCGCAGCGCGGACTGGATCCGGCCGCGGAACGCGACGTTCTGCTGGTGAACCACCGGCCGCAACTCCGGCACCGTGGTGATCGCCTCGAAGGTGATGACCAGGTAGGCACGGACCGGGTTCGGATCCTTCTCCAGACCTTCGAACACCGCGGAGAGCTCGGCCTCGACGCGCGCGAGCCCGCTCAGCGATTCGTCGAGCCGCGCCAGCGGATTGTCGCGGAGGACATGGTCGACGACCGCCGCGAGCAGCTTGGGCTTGGAACCGAAGTAGTGCGCGGCCAGGCTTCGGCTGTACCCGGCGCGCTCGCCCAGGTCCGCCAGGGTCATGTTCGCGTACCCACCATCGGCGAGTAACCGAATCGCGGTTTCGACGATGGCGGTGCGTGCGGCATCGCGGCGCTGAGCTTGCGTGCGTTTCGCTGCCGGTGTGGTTGACGTCACGATGCCCCCATGTTACTTGTTGATCATCCAACTAATTAAGCGATTTGGAGTGGCGCCATGGCGGACAGAGCGGTCGCCGTCGTGACCGGGGCTGCGAACGGTCTCGGATTCGGGCTGGTCTCCAGCCTCGTCGCCAGAAACATGAGTGTGGTCATCGCCGATATCAACCGCGAGGCGCTGTCGTCGGCCGAGCAGCGCCTGCGCGCGGAGGACGCGGATGTCCTCGCGGTGCGCACCGACGTCACCAAGTCCGACTCGGTCGAGGAACTGGCCGCATCCACCCTCGATCGGTTCGGCCGGGTGGACGTGGTGTGCCTGAACGCCGGGGTCTCGATGCGGGGACGGGCCTGGGAACTGGCGCTCGCGGACTGGCGCTGGATCTACGACGTGAACCTCTTCGGCGTCGTCCACGGGGTTCGCGCCTTCGTTCCGGCCCTGCTGAAAGCGAACGCCGGTCACGTGGTGATCACCGCGTCCAACAGCGCCGTGACCGCCCTCCCGGCGCTCGCGCCGTACGTGTCCAGCAAGCACGCCGTCGTCGCCGTCGCGGAATCCCTCCAGCACGACCTGCGCGGTGCCGGTTCCGACGTGCGAGTCTCGGTCGTTCTGCCCGGCGCGATCCGGTCGGCCATGGCGGACGCGGTGCGCAACCGCCCGGCCGAATACGGCCGGGCGTCGGTCTCGGAGGATCTCGCACGGGCGAGCCGCGCGTACCTCGACCGGTTCGGGGCCGACCCACGCGAAATGGCGGACGACATTCTGCGGCACGCTCTCGACGAGCACCGTTTCTGCATCTTCACCGACCCGGCCGACGCGGCGATGCTCGTCGCCCACACCGAGGCGCTGCGCGTGGGAGAACTGCCACCCGTCATCGCGCCAGTGTCCCAGGAGGTCCAGTGAGTCAAGACACCGTCACGTCGGCGGACGCGGAGGCTCGGGCGCGCGCCGCCGGAGTAACCGTCGCAGACTTCGATCCAGAATGTGATCCTGCCTTCAAGGAAGACCCGCTCGGCACGATTCTGGCGGCGCAGCAGTACGGCGACATCTTCTACAGCACGGCGGCACGCGGCTTCTGGGTCGTCACCCGGTACGACCTCTGCCGGGAGATCAGTCAGGACGCAGCCGGCTACTCCAATCGTGAGACCTTCACCTTCTACCGGAACCCACCTCCCGTGTTCCAGATGCCGGCGAACCTCGATCCTCCCGACCACACCAAGATCCGGCGGTTGATCGCCCCGCTCCTGTCCCCGGCCGTGGTGCGCCGGCTGGAGCCACGCGCACGGGCCTCGGTCGCCGCGATCGCCGGCACGGTTGCCGCTGCGGGGGGTTGTGACTTCATGGCCGACGTGGCGCTGCGGATCCCGGCCGAGGTCTTCCTCGAACACATGGGGCTGCCGTTGGCCCGCGCCGACGAGATCATCGCCACCCGCCTGCTGCCGGGCAAACTCAATGCCAGCAACGACCCCGACGGCACGCTCCTGGCCGCAGCGGTAGCCGATGTGCGCACCATGTTCGAGGAGGTCGTGGCCGAGCGCCGCCGGCGGCCGGCCGACGACATCCCCAGCCATTTGCTGTCCCAGACCGTCGACGGCGAGCCACTGCGCGACGAGCAGGTCCTGCAGCTGTGTCACACGCTGTTAGGTACCTCGCTGGGCACGACCGCGTCGACCATGGCGTTCCTGTTCCAGCGGCTGGCCGAGCGCCCGGAACTGCGCCGGCGCATCACCGAGACTCCGGAGATCGTCGACGGTCTGGTCGACGAAGCCGTGCGATGCTTTCCCGCGATCCCGATGGTGGCCCGGACGGTTCGGAACGACCGGGATGTTCGTGGCATCTCTTGGAAAGAAGGTGACCGGCTCCTGCTGCTCCTGTCGGCGGCCAACGCCGATTCCGACGTGTTCGCGGAGCCCGCGCACGTCGATCCGCAGCGCGGCCCGGCACGTCACCTCGGATTCGGGGCCGGGCCGCACCGGTGCGCCGGCGCGCTCCTGGCGCAGATGGAGCTTCGGGTTCTCATCGAAGAATGGCACCGGCGTATCCCCGAGTACCACCTCGGCGATCTGTCCGACCTCACTCACGAGGTGTCGGTCGCGGTCCGCATGACGAGCTTGCCCCTGGTGGTCGGCGCACCGTCCGCGTAGACCACATCGTTTCCGCAACGCCCTCCCTACGTCGTGAGGTGCTCCATGCCCCGTTTACGCCTGTCCTTCGATCTCCGCCGGCCCGACTTCGTGACAGCCACCTCGGCCGAACTCGCCGCGACGATGCTCGACATCTGCGAGTGGGCCGATCGGCTCGGCTTCGACATGACCTACTTCGGCGAGCACCACGGTGCGGACGACCACTACCTGCCGTCGCCGCTGCTCGCCTCCGCTGCCGCCGCCGGGCGAACGTCGCGGATGCGATTCCGCCCCATCATGCTCGCCCCGCTCTACCACCCGATCCGCCTTGCCGAGGATCTCGCCGTCGCCGACCTGCTCAGCGGTGGCCGGATGAGCCCGGTGTTCGCCGCGGGATACCGGCCGCAGGAATTCGACATGTTCCAGGTCGGCCTGGGCGAGCGTCGCCGCCGGCTCATCGAGGCGGTGGAGGTGTGCAAGCTCGCCTGGACGGGCGAGCCGTTCGACTTCCGTGGCGACACCGTGACCGTTACTCCCCGCCCTGCCCAACGGCCCCGGCCACCGATCGTGATGGGCGGCGGGGCCGAGGTTCCCGCCCGGCGCGCCGCTCACCTCGCCGAGGACTTCGACCCCGCGGACCCAGGAGTCTGGGCTCACTACCGGGACGAATGCCTCAAGCTGGGCCGGGATCCCGGGCCGTGGATCCGTCGCGGCCCGACGTTCCTCTACGTGACCCATGATCCTGACGCCGCATGGGCGGAGGTGGGTCCGAACCTTCTGCACGCCGCGAACACCTACGCCCGGTGGATCGCGGAGTCCGCGATGCAGAGGAGCGAGTGGTATCCCCCGATCGCCTCGGTCGACGAACTGCGAGCCGGCGGGGCCTACGAGATCGTCACCCCGGAGCGCTGCCTCACCATCGCACGTGAGCTCGGCGCGGAGGGCCACCTCATCTTCCGGCCACTTTTCGGCGGGACGGAGCCGGAGAAAGCGTGGGCAAGCCTGCGGCTCTTCGAGTCGGAGGTACTGCCGCACCTCGAACCGGCCGACCTGCAGGCGTCACCGGGCTAAGGGGCAACGCCCCGCTTCCGTGTACCGAACAGGAGAAAACATGACAGGCAATCGCCTCGATGGACAGGTCATTCTGGTCACCGGCGCCGGACAGGGCATCGGGCGAGGAACCGCGCTGGCACTGGCGAAGGAGGGGGCTTCGGTCGCTGTCGCCGGCCGGACGAAGGCGAAGTGCGATGCTGTCGCCCAGGAGATCGAATCGGCGGGCGGAACAGCCCTGTCGCTGGCGTGCGACGTCACCGACCGGTCTCAGGTGGACCATGCGGTCGCGGAGACGGTGGGACGCTTCGGGACGCTGCACGGTCTGGTGAACAATGCGGCATCCAGCGTCCAGAAGCCGCTCGAGGAAGTCACCGACGCGGACGTCGAGCTCTGCTGGCGCTCGGGTGCGATGGGAACTCTGTACGCGATGCAGGCGGCGCTGCCGCACCTGCGGACCGCCGGCGGCGGCTCGATAGTCAACTTCGGATCGAGCACCGCCGTGAAGGGCAACGGCACCTTTGGTGCCTACGCCATGGCGAAAGAGGGCATCCGTGGGCTGTCCCGGGTGGCCGCCCGGGAGTGGGGTCGCTATGGCATCCGGGTGAACGTGGTGGTACCAGTGGCCATGTCGCCGACATCCGTGGAGTTTTCGGAGGAGCACCCCGAGCGCTTCGAGGCGATGCGGAACTCACTCGCGCTACGCCGGGTGGGTGATTGCGAGGCGGACATCGGGCGCGCCATCGTCGCACTCATGTCGGACGACCTTTCGTTCCTGACCGGTGACACGCTCATGCTGACCGGCGGAATGTGACCGGCCGGTGAGCCGGCCACGATCGCTCTCGGGCCGTCCTTCCCAGTTCGGACGCAGGGGGCGCGGCGCCCGAGTGGTGCAGGCGCCGCAGGATCTCCAGGGCTGCCTGGTTCCATCGCCCGGCCACTGCCGAGAACAACCTCATCTGGGCTCGCGCGGAAGCCCGAGCGTGCGTTCGGCCAGGACGTTCAGTTGAATCTGCTCCGTACCACCGAAGATCCTCTCCGCGCGGCTTCCCAGGAACATGTGCTGGAACCTGTCCACGGCGTAGTTCTCCCCCACCAGGTCGCCGGGTGCGCCGGCGATCCGCGAGGCCAGTTCACCCATCCGCACATGAGCGGCGCTGGCGAACACCTTGCTGATCGAGGCCTGCACGGTCGGGTCGAGCCCACGATCCTTGAGCGACGTCATCAGACGCAGGCCGTTCCACTCCATCACCCGCGCCTCGGTCCACGCCTTCGTCAGCTCGCGGCGCAGCACCGGCGACATTCCCCGGCTACGCGCCGCGGCGATCATCGCTTCGACCTCGGAGCGAATGCGCAGGTGCTCTCCGAGCAGCACCGTGCCCCGTTCGGTGCCCAGCGCACCCATTGCCACGTGCCAGCCGTTGTCGACCGGTCCGACGACGTGGTCGGCCGGAGTTCGCGCAGCGGTGAAGAACACCTCGCAGAAGTCGGCGCCGCCGAGGATGTTGCGGATCGGGCGGACCTCGACGCCCGGCGCGTCGGCCCGGATCAGCAGCATCGACAACCCGCGGTGCTTCGGCGCGTCCGGGTCGGTGCGGCACAGCACGTAGAGCCAGTCGGCATGGGTGGCCAGCGACGTCCAGATCTTCTGCCCGTCGATCACCCAGCCGCCGCCCTCGAGGCGCGCCTTCGTCCGCAGTCCGGCGAGATCGGAGCCGGCACCCGGCTCGCTGAAGCCCTGGCCCCACTGCTCCTCGACCCGGACGATCGCGGGCAGGAAACGAGCCTTCTGCTCCGGCGTCCCGAACGTCAGCAGGGTCGGCCCGAAGAGGTCCTGGCCCTGTGTCGTCGCCCGGTACGGCGGGTTCGCGCGCGCGTACTCCAGCTGGAACACCAACTGCTGATCGACGGAGGCCTCCCGGCCGCCGTACTCCTTCGGCCAGCCGAGACACAGCCAGCCGCCCGCCGAGAGCTCGCGGTCCCAGGCCAGGCGCACGTCGAAAGCCTCGTCGTCCCAGCTGGCGCCGGCGCCCCGGTGCCGCGCGAACTCACCGACGACGTGCTCGTCGAACCACGTCCGCACCTCGTCCCGGAATTCGATCAGCTCCGGGGTGAGCGAGAGATCCATCAGCACTCCTTCTGCGGCTCGGAAACGATGCCGGCCGCGACCAGCCGGTCGACGTCGGTCCGGGCCCGGCCCAGCTCGGCGAGAATCGCCCGGGTGTGCTCGCCGACCGCGGGCACCGCGTCCATCCGGGGCGCCCAGCCGTCGGACACCGGTGGAGGCAGGAGCGTACGCAACGCACCGACGGGCGAATCCACCTCGGTCCAGCGCTGCCGTGCGGCGAGCTGCGGATGGTCGAGCACGTCCTCCGGATAGTTGACGCGCCCACAGGCGATGTCGGCGGAGTCGAGCGCCGCGATCGCCTCCTCGAGTGACCACGCACCGAACACCGGCGCGCAGACCGCGGTGACCTCGGCTCGGTGCTCGGTGCGTGCCGGGCCGGTGGCGAACCGGCGATCCCCGACCAAATCCGGACGCCGGAGCACTTCGGTCGCCAGGCGCGCCCACTCGCGATCGTTCTGCACGGCCAGCACGAGTTTGCGCCCGTCGGCCGTGTCGAACGACTCGTACGGCGAGAGGCTCGGGTGGCTGATGCCGTTCGGCTCGTGGCGGCGTCCGCTGAACTGGGTGAAGTTGATGCTGTAGCCCATCAACTCGGCGATCGCGTCGAGCATGCTGACGCTCAACGCGCGGCCGCGGCCCGTGTGCTCGCGCTCGTAGAGCGCGGCGAGCACGCTGCTGAAGGCATACAGCCCGGCGGCGAGGTCGGCGATGGCGATCCCGGGTTTCGCCGGGCGATCCGGCCAGCCGGTGGTGGCGATCGAACCCGCTTCGGCCTGGACCACGAGGTCGTAGGCGCGACGCCGATCGTAGGGACCGCCCGAGCCGAATCCCGACACGTCGCACGCGATCAACCGGGGATGGCGGGCGACGAGTTGCGCGGCGTCGAGGCCCATCGACTCGGCGGTGCCCGGCGCGAGGTTCTGCACGACGACGTCGGCACCGGCGATCAGCTCGTCGAGGATCGCACGACCCTCGGCCGTCTTGAAGTCCAGCGCCAACGACTCCTTGTTGCGGTTGACCCACACGAAGTGGCTGGCCATGCCGCGGACTTCGGCGTCGTAGTAGCGGGCGAAGTCGCCTTCGCCGACGCGTTCGACCTTGACGACCCGCGCTCCCAGATCCGCGAGTTGCCGCGTCGCGAACGGTGCGCTCACCGCCTGCTCCAGCGCGACGACCCGGACGCCGTCGAGCGGTAGACGGGACTCAGATGCGCTCAAGGAGAGTCCCGGTGCCTTGTCCGCCACCTACACACATCGTGACCAGCGCGTACCGGCCCCCGGTCCGCTCCAGTTCGTGCAGCGCCTTGGTGAGGAGCACGCCGCCGGTCGCGCCCAGCGGGTGGCCGAGCGCGATCGCGCCGCCGTTGACGTTGACGCAGCTCAGGTCGGCTTTCAGCTCCTGTGCCCACGCCAGTACGACCGAGGCGAACGCCTCGTTGATCTCCACCACGTCGATGTCGTCGAGGGCCAGCTTGTTGCGGGACAGCAGTTTCTGCGTGGCCGGGATCGGGCCGGTCAGCATCATCACCGGATCGTTGCCGACGAGGATCGAATCCACGACTCGTGCGCGGGGCCGGAGCCCCAGTTCCGCAGCGCGCGCCTCGGTGGTCAGCAGCAGCGCCGACGCTCCATCGGAGATTTGCGAAGAGGTCCCGGCGGTGTGCAGCGCACCCGGCCGCTCCTTCAGGTTGACCTTCAATCCGGCCAGCCCCTCACGCGTCGTCGGACGCGGCCCCTCGTCGACCGAGATCGAGCGGGTGCCCGGCCCGTCACCTGCCGGTGCCTCGATCGGGACGATCTGTGACACGAAGCGACCTTCGGCGATCGCTTGTGCGGCCCGTCCCTGGGACAGCACGGCGTACTCCTCGAGGTCGGATCGGGCGAGCCCCCAGGTCTCGGCAATTCGGTCCGCGGCCTCGAACTGCGTGGTGTTCTCGTAGCGCTGCTCGTAGCGGGGCGTCTTGGCCGGCCCGTACTCGGGCATCGTGGTGGCGCCCATCGGCACCTGGTTCATCGACTCGACGCCACCCGCCACCGCGGCGTCCACGACCCCGGCGGCGACCAGCCCGTAGGCCAGGGTGAACGCCTGCTGCGACGAGCCGCACTGGGTGTGGATCGTCGACGCGCCCGTGTCGCGCGACAGCCCCGCAGCCAGCCAGGCGGTGCGCGTGAGGTTGCCCGACTGCTGACCGACTTGGCTCACGCAGCCGCCGGTGACCTGGCCGACGTGTGCGGAATCGATGCCTGCCCGTTCGATCACCGCGCCCAGAACTTCGCTGAACAGGTCTCCGGCGAGGTGATGCGAGAGCCCACCCCGCTTCTTGCCCACCGCGGACCGGACGGCCTCGGCGATCACGACGTCGTTCACTGCGCCTCCCGGAGGTAGTAGCGACCGACCGTCTCGGCCGCGAGCGCCGGTTTCGCGGCGTCCTTGACGGCGATCTCGGTGCGGACGATCAGCTGGACCGCGTCGCCCTGTTCGCTGACGTCGATCAGCGTCGAGCCGGCCCGAACCGACGAGCCGACCCGGACGGGTGCGGGGAACCGCAGCTTGTTGACGCCGTAGTTGATCGCCATCGTGGCGTCGACGGAGTAGATCTGCTTCGTGAGCACCGGCAGCAGCGAAGCGCTGAGCCACCCGTGAGCGATCGTCGCCCCGAACGGCCCGTCGGCGGCCCGCGACGGATCCACGTGGATCCACTGGTGGTCACCGGTGGCGCGAGCGAACTCGTCGATGCGGTCCTGCTCGATCGTGAGCCAGTCACTGTGGCCGAGGTGCTGGCCGACGGAGTCGCGGAGCTCCGCCAAAGTACGGAACGTGATCACATGTACCTCCCGCCGGTGACCTCGAGAACCGCACCGGTCATGTAGCTGGACATCGGGCCGGCCAGAAACGCGGCGACGGCGGCGACCTCCGACGGCTCACCGGCCCGGCGGAGCGGAATCTCGGCCATCTTCGAGTTCCAGGCCTGCTCGGGCATGGCCTCGGTCATCGCCGTGCGGATCAGGCCCGGCTGGATCGCGTTGACCCGGACGCCGTCCTTCGCGAACTCCTTCGCGCACGCCTTGGTGAGCCCGACGATCCCGGCCTTGGCGGCGCTATAGTTCGTCTGACCGAAATTGCCGACTTTTCCGGCGATCGACGAGATGTTGACGATCGCGCCGGACCCGCCGGCGCGCATGGCGGCGCCCGCGACCTTGCATCCGATCCAGGTGCCGGCGACGTGCACGTCGAGCACGATCCTCAGGTCGTCCAGCGACATCGTGCGGATCGTCGCATCGCGCGTGATTCCCGCGTTGTTGACCATCACGTCGAGCGCGCCGTAGCGGGTGACGGCCTCGCCGACGAGGGCTGTCATGTCCTGCTCGCTCGTGACGTCGCACCGCACCGCCGACGCTCCGGCGCCGAGTCCTCCGGCGGCCTTCTCGGCACCGTCGGCATCGAGATCACCGAGGACGACCCGCGCCCCGTCGGCGACCAGACGGGTCGCGATGGCCAAACCGATGCCCTGCGCCGCTCCGGTCACGACGGCGACCTTGCCTTCCAGTGAGCCCACCCGCGTTGTCCTCTCCACTGATCAGTGGGGCGACGTTAACAGCTAGATGATAGAACTATAACTGTGTTGAGCCCAGAGGAAGAGCGCGTACATCACGAGTGGTTCGAGGAGCACTGGCGCAAGCACGTGCCGTTCAACGTCGACATCGGTTTGGACATCCTCGACTGGGAGCCCGGCTTCGTCCGGGCGCAGCTGCCCTACCAGGCGCGGCTGTCCGCGCACGACGGGATCTTCCACGGCGGCGTGCTGGCGAGCGCCCTGGACACGATCGGGTCGGGCGCGGTCGTCGCCGGACACGACTTCAACCTCGGCAGCCGGTTCACGACCGTGTCGATGACGATCAACTACATGTCCGTCGCGAGGAACCAAGACGTGTTCGTCGAGGGTGTGTGCGCCAAGCGCGGCCGCCGGCTGAGCTTCGCCCGCGCCTCGGTTCTCGCCCCGGACGGATCCCCGCTGGCCGAGGCCGTGCTCACCGTCAGCACCGCCGGAACCCGGCCCCGGGTGGGCGAGCCCGAGGGACACTGAGGAGGACCGGACGATGGCCGACGAGCACTTGGCGACGGTGTGGGAACAGATCAGTGACCGGATTCCCGAAGCCGTCGCACTGTAGCACGGTGACCGGCGCATCTCCTGGCACGCGTTCGAACGGCGGTCCGCGGCGTTCGCCGGTGCCCTGCTCGCCGCGGGGGTACGACCGGGCGAGACGGTGGCGATCGATCTCCACAACTGCCCCGAGTACCTGGAAGTGTTCTTCGCCGCGCTGAAGATCCGCGCCGTTCCGGCCAACGTCAACTACCGATACTTCGGCGACGAACTGCGTCAGCTCCTCGGGCAGCTGAACACCGAGGTACTGGTGTACGACGCGGCGTTACGCGAGCGGGTGGGCGTCGCCCGGGGAAGGCGCCTGACCGTGGAAACCGGCTCGCCGGATGCGGCGCCCACCGGCGTCGCGGCCTACGAGGACCTGCTCGCCGCCCACGTCCCCGCGGCTCGTATCGATCGCTCCGGCCAGGACACGCTGCTGTCGTGCACCGGTGGGACCACCGGCCTGCCGCGAGCCGTCGAATACCTCCTGGCGCGGACCACCGAGAACGCCCGGGCGACCGCGCAGCGGATGCTCGGGCTCGACGATGCCGTCGACTGGGAGGCGCCCGCAGCGGTCCGCGCCGCGGAGTTGCACGCGCAGGGGCTGTCTCCGGTAGCGGTGCCCGCGTCTCCGCTCATGCACAGCACCGGCCTGGTCATGGCGTCTTTTCCGGTGCTCAGCGCCGGTGGCAGGGTGGTGACGCTGACCTCGCGCAGTTTTGATGCCGACGAGCTCTTCACCACCGTCGAGCACGACCGGCCCCGCACCGTCTCGATCGTCGGCGACGCGTTCGCCCGGCCGATGCTGCGCGCGCTCGATGCCCGGGCCGCAGAAGGCCGCCCCTACGACACGAGCTCGCTCGTCACGATCACGTCGGCAGGCGCCGCGTGGAGCTCCGAGGTGAAGTACCGGCTCCTCGCCCACATCCCGGAAGTCGCACTCGTCGACAACTGCGGTTCGTCCGAGGGCGGGTTCATCGGCACGAGTCACCTCGAACGGGGCGGGCTGGCGTCGACGGATCGGTTCGTGCCCGCACCGGGACTCCGGCTGGTGCGCGCGGACGGTAGCGACGTCCCGGCCTGGTCGCCGGAGCGCGGCATGTTTCTCGTGCCCACCGTGGCCCGCGGCTACCTCAACGATCCGGAGCGCACCGCGAAGGTGTTCCGTGTCATCAACGGCGCGCACTACGTGCTGACCGGTGACTGGGGCGAGTGGAACGACGACGGAACAGTGACACTGATCGGCCGGGGCACGTCGACGATCAACACCGGCGGGGAAAAAGTCTTTCCGGAGGAAGTCGAGAACCTGATTCGCGCGCTGCCCGGCGTGGAGGACTGCGTCGTCCTGGGGCGGCCCGACGAACAGTTCGGCCAGCGCGTCGCCGCGGTCGTGCAGCTGGAGACGGACGAGCCCCCGGCCACGGCCACGGCGCGCATCACCGCCGCGGTCCGGGCCGGATTGGCCAGCTACAAGGTGCCCCGCACCATCGTCTTCTCCCCCGTGCCCCGGGCCCCGAACGGGAAGATCCTGTACCCCCTGGCGCGTCGCTTACTCGACGCCTAGGACGGCGGTGCCCGTCGCGACGGCGACGGGCACACCGTCCTCCGGGCGGACGATCTCGGTGCGGACGGTCGAGAAGCGGTACCCCTGGCGGACGAAGGACGAACGGCAGTTCAGCAGGCCCAGCGCCAGCGGTGCGGGCCGCAGGAACTCGACCGTCAGCGATATCGGTTCGGCACGGACACCCGGTTCCCGGAGAAGCTCCTGAGCCCGGCCGGCGATGGCGGTCATCACCCCACCGTGGACGTGGCCCATGCTGTTGAGCATGCCGGGCGCGAGTGCGACCATCGCCGCGCCGGGCTCGCCGGCCACCGGGACGACGCCGATCGCGGACGGATCCAGTCGGTGCCCACCCTCCAGTGGGGCGGCCGACTCAGCCGAAGCGCGGCCGACCGCCATGACGCCGGTCGCATGTCCGATCAGTGCCCCGGAGTCGTGGTCGGTGATCTCGGCACGTCCGATGCCGAAGGTGGTCCCCACGTACAGCGCCGTGCCCTCGATCCGGAGCTCTCCGGACGTGGCGAACGGCTCGCCCACCAGGTCCACCCGCAGCTCGACGGTGGGACCGGCGGCCACACCCGGAACACTCGAGTTCACTGCCACGCCGACGCCGCAGTCCGCGGCGACCGCGAGGACGACGCCGGGGATCCGTCCGTCGGCACGCGTCGGCACGGGGATCCGGGCCCGGAGATAGCCGGGTCGTGCCTCGATCGGGGTGACGCCCAGTCCGCCCTCGACAGGCATGACGGCCAGGTGCGCGGCGAGGGTTGCTCGATCCGCCAGTGGCGAGACGGTCATCCGGTCAGCCCATCAGGTCGAGCAGAGTCGGACCGTCCGACGGAACCTGCCACGCCCTGGACTCGGTCAGGTGCTTCCGCCAGACCTCTTCCGCCCCGCCGGGCGCGCCGGCCTCGATCAGGTCGACGACACGGTGGTGCGCGCGAAGGCCCTGGCTCAGCCCCAGGGCGTCGCGTGGCGCGCCGAGGTGCTCCTCGACCCACTTCCAGTTCGCCAGCTCGATGATGTGCTGCACCATCCCCGTGAGAACACCGACGGTCTGGTTGCCGGCCAGCTCCACCAGCAGCGTGTGGAAAGCCGTATGGGAACGGATGGCCGCACGCGGATCGTCGGCCAGCGCGTCGTGATCGGCCAGCGCCTCGCGCAGGCGGGTGATGTCCTGCTCGGTACGCCTACTGGCCAGCAGACCTGCGGCGGCGGGCTCGAACAGGATGCGCGCTTCGAACACGTCGTCGAGCGTCGCGTTGCGGTGTTCCAGGATGAATCCGGCGTATCGGGCCGCGACGTCGAGCCGGGGAAGCATGACCCGGGCACCGCCGTGCGCACCCCGGCGCACCGTGATGAGGGACTCCGATTCCAGGATCCGGAACGCCTCACGCAACGTCGGCCGCGACACCCCGAACAGCGTCAGCAGCTCCGCCTCCGACGGCAGGGCATCACCTTCCTTCAGCTCGCCCCGCACGATCTGACGACGCAGGCTGTCGGCGATCAGCTCTGCCGCTTTCGGTAGACGCATCGGGCGCATCAGGTTGGACACGCCGGCCTCGAGAGCTTCGGCCACCGAAATCTCCCCTCACTTCCAGTGATCTCGGACAACGACACAGACGGCCGGGGTCGGACACCCGGCGCATCGGTGCGAGATCGGGTGGAATCGGAGGGCTGTGGTTCGACCGACGCCCGAATCAGCGGGAGAGGATCGTGACCACGGACGCGCCCGGCGCCCCGTAGAGATGGGTGTAGCCGACGCGGGGGTCGCCGGCGACTTGGCGATCGCCGGCCCGGCCTTGTAACTGCAGGACGGTTTCGTAGATCTGGCGCAGCCCGGACGCACCGATCGGCTCGCCGTTGGCGATCAGTCCGCCGTCGGTGTTGACCGGCAGGCGACCGGTGATCTCGGTGGCGCCCTCGGCGATCCACTTCTCCTGCTCGCCGTCGGCGCAGAAGCCGTTCTCCGCCAGGTGGATGACCTCGGAGCCGGCGTCGGTGTCCTGCAGCTGTGCCACGTCGACGTCCTCCGGCCCCAGGCCGGCCTCGTCGTAGGCCTGCTTCGACGCGTCGACCGTCGGGCTGGGCGCGGCGTCGAGAGGGAGCGACGGGCTCTGCAGTTCGAACGCACCGTTGCGGCGGCTTCGCAGTACCGACGCGCGCAGGTAGACCGGGGCGGACGTGAACTCCCGGGCGATGTCGGCCCGGCAGAGCACGACGGCGGCGGCACCCTCGCACGGATTGCAGTACATGTAGCGGGTCAGCGGGTAGTTGACGACCTCGCTGTCGCGGATCGTCTCCATCGGCAGCGCCTTGCGACGCCACGCGTGCGGCGTGAGAGCACCATTGGCCAGATTCTTCGCCGCGACCCGGGCGAGGCTGTCCTTCGAGATGCCGTGCAACCCCATGTAGCGGTTGATCTTCGTCCCGAAGAAGTGCGTGGTGAGGAAGAGCCCGGTCTGGCCGTACCAGGACGGGAGCCCGACCACCGACGGGTCGCCGGCGAACGCGCCGCGCGGGTGCTTGTCGAATCCGATCGCCATCGCGACGTCGGTCTCGCCGTACTGGATCGCCTTCGCCGCCATCTGCAGCGAGACACCCCCCGTGGCGCAGCCGTTGAACACCGCACGCACCGGGATGCCGGTCAGGCCGAGCGAGCCCACGATCGCGTCCGGGTTGCTGACCTCGTGGCTACCGACGAACGCGGTACCCACGCGCGACCACTCGGCCCCGGCGTCGGCGAGTGCGTCGCGGGCGGCATCGGCGCCCATCTCCAGTGCCTGTTTGGCGCCGTGCCGACCGAACGGATGCAGGCCGACGCCGACGATCGCCACGTCGTGTGCACTCATCACGGCTCCTTCGTCACGGGGGCGAACGCATACGTCAGCACCTCGGTGCCGTCCGGGCGCGTGGTGTAGGGGACGACCACCAGCTCCATCTCCATGCCCACCGTCAGGTTCGCCGGGTCGGGCTCGGTGAGCCGTCCCTGCACCAGCAACTCCCCGGGCAGCTCGACGTAGCCCAGGGCGTAGGGCTGGAAGTTCTCGGGGGTGTCGTCGCCGTCGTAGGGAGGAGACGGCGGACGGAACTGCTGCGTCGTGAAGGCCCACAGCGTGCCGCGCCGGCCCAGCAGGTGACGTCGCTCATCGGATCGGGCGGGGAACGACAGCACGCCGTCGCGCTCGGAGGCGATGAGCTGTGGCTGCTCGGACGGCCACGTGAACAGATCTGCTGCCACCGGTACCTGGGTCGCCATGATCGCGACCGTAGCAAGAGTTTGATGATTAAGCTATCTCGCCGGGCATTTCAGCCCCACAGGCCTCGCCGTCACGCTATAAAGCTAACTAATTGGCGGCCTCAGGCCTGTCTGGAGAAGGTGCATCCCACTGAAGATCGACACCAAGCTGATTCGGCCCACCGCAGCCGGCGCCGACTACCTCGGCACGCTCGCGCAGCAGAGCCGGGCTGTCGAAGACGCCGGCTACGACGGAATCTGGAGCACCGAGTCCAGTCACGATCCCTTCTTGCCGCTGGTGACGACGGCTCAGGCCACGTCGCGGCTGCGCATCGGCACGGCCATCGCCGTGGCGTTCGCCCGCAACCCGATGACGCTCGCCTACACCGCCCACGACCTGCAGGTCGCCAGCGGCGGCCGGTTCATGCTGGGCCTCGGGAGCCAGATCAAACCCCACATCGAGCGTCGGTTCTCGATGCCGTGGAGCCATCCGGCCCGCCGGATGCGGGAGTTCATCGAAGCGCTGCGCGCGATCTGGTCGTCTTGGGAGAGCGGCGAGCGGTTGTCCTTCCGTGGTGACTTCTACTCCCACACCCTGATGACGCCGTTCTTCTCGCCCGGCCCCAGCCCGTACGGACCGCCCGAGGTCTACCTGGCCGCGGTCGGCGACCAGATGACCGCGGTGGCCGGTGAGGTCTGCGACGGGTTCATGCCCCACCCGTTCACCACACTTCGGTATTTGGAGGAACGTACGCTCCCGACGCTGCGGCGCGGTCTCGCCGACCGCGGCCGCACCCTCGACGACCTGTCGATCAGCTTCTCCGGCCTGGTCGCCTCCGGCCGCACCGAGGAGGAGTTGGCCGCGGCCGTGCGCGCCGTCCGCGATCAGATCGCGTTCTACGGCAGCACTCCCGCCTACCACCCCGTTCTCGCCCTCCACGGCTGGGGGGACTTGGGCCAGGAGCTCAACCGGCTCTCCCGGACCGACGACGAGAACCGCTGGCGGCAGATGGGCGACCTGATCGACGACGAGGTGCTGCACACGTTCGCCGTGGTCTCCGAGCCCGACCGGGTGGGTGCCGAGGTCGCCGCCCGCTGGGGGTCGATCGCGGATCGGTTCCACTTCTACGCCCCCTATCCCCACGACTCCGACCTGTGGAAGCCGGCCCTCGCCGCGCTCGGCCGCAGTGAGAGGTGAGTTGATGACCACGATCGACGAGTTCCGCAAGAGCAGCGAAGTCGAGCCGCTGGTGCAGGGCCGGACCTGGGAGCAGATGCCTGCGGGTTCGGCGTTCCGCACCGCCAAGCGCACGGTCACCGAAGCCGACCTCGTGCAGTTCATCACCTGGGGCGGATTCAACGAACCGCTGTTCTACGACGCCTCGCACGCGGCGGCCGGCGGCTACACGGGGCGCCTCATTCCCGGCGCGATGATCTACTGCATCGCCGAGGGGCTGATCCTGCAGACCAACGTGCTCAACGGCACCGGGCTCGCATTCATGCACATGGAGCTGACGGTCAAGCGCCCGGTATACGTCGGCGACACGCTGCTCGCGATCGTGACGACGACCGACTCACGGGCGTCGAGCAGGCCCGGCCGGGGTGTGGTCACCGGTCACGTCAGCGTTCGTAACCAGCGCGACGAGGAAGTGCTGGTCTTCACGCCGGTCCGGCTGATCCGGGGCGCGGACTACGAAGAGCCCACGCACTGATGGTGCGGATCGAACGCCGCGGTCAGGTCGCAGTGGTGTATCTGTCCCGACCCGAGCAGCGCAACACGGTGACCTACGCCGTTCTCGACGCACTGATCGAAGCGGTCGACACCCTCGACCGGGACGACGACGTCCGGGCCGTGGTGCTCACCGGCGACGGCGAGTTCTTCTCCGCCGGCACCGATCTGTCGGCCCGGGACGGCTTCGCCGCCGACGGCGCCGACTTCCGGCCGCTGCGCGGCGGCGACCGGGACGTGGGCGGGGAACTGGCGCTGCGCATCTTCGAGGCGACCCTCCCGTTCCTCGCCGCCTTCAACGGCACGGCGGTCGGTATCGGGGTGACGATGACGTTGCCGATGGACTTCCGCATCGCCGACGAGCGTGCGCGCTTCGGACTGCCGTTCACCCGGCGGGGCATCGTGCCGGAGTCGTGCGCCTCGTGGTTCCTCCCTCGCCTGGTGGGCATCTCCCGCGCACTGGACTGGACGATGACCGGGCGTCTGTTCACCGCGCCGGAGGCGCTGGAGGCGGGCCTGATCAGCGAGGTGGTGCCGACCGGCACCGCGCTCGACCGCGCACTGGAGATCGCCGACGGTCTCGCCTCGACCTCGTCGCCGGTCGCCATCGCTCTGACGCGTCAGTTGCTCTGGAAGGGCCTCACCGCACGGCATCCGGTGAGCGCCAACCGGGCCGAGTCCGACGCGCTGCTGGCCCTGAGCGGATCACCCGACGCCCAGGAGGGTGTTCGCGCGTTCCGCGAGAAGCGCCCGGCCCGGTTCGTCTCGGGCCACTGGTCCGGCCTGCCGGATGTGCAGACCTGGTGGGACACCCCGCCGTTTCGTGAACCCGACCGATAAACCGTCTCTGGAGAATGCAGTGTCGCAAGTCCGGACGACTCCTGCCAGCCACCGGGGAACACGGGTCCTCGAGACCCGGCACCTCCTGATGATCCTGTTCGCCACCCACCTGCCGATCACCTCGCTGTGGGCGATCGTGCCGAACGTCCTGCAAGCGGGGAACGTCGTCGCCACCCCGCTGATCTTCCTACTCACCGGCGTGATCTTGCTCGGGTTCGTCACCAGCTACGCCAACATGGCGCGGCGACTCCGGCACCCGGGCGGCCTGTACGTCCAGATCACTCACGGGCTCGGACGGCCCGCCGGGCTCGGTGCCGCCGCCGTGTCCCTGGTCGGTTACCTCACACTGGGCGCCGTCCTGTTCAATTTCATCGGTCTGGTGCTGCACGGGCTGACGGTCTCGCTGTTCGACGTCGACCTGCCGATACCGGTCCTCATCGTCGCCGCGATCATCGCGGTGAGCGCGCTGGGAATGCTGGGCCTGCTCACCGTGGTACGGCTCTTCACCGGCGTCGCCGTGATCCAGGGATTGGCCCTGGCGCTCTTCGTCGTCGGCGCTTTCACCCAGCCCGCCGGCGGACACGTCTCGCTGATCGGGCTCAGCCCCAATTGGCTGCTCAGCGGATCTCTGGGCATCGCACTCTGCTACGCGCTGACGTCCTCGGTCGGCACGGACGTGGGAGTCAACTACAACAACGAATTGGTGGACCCCGAGCGGTCGGTTCCGCGCGCCAGTTACCTCGCCTACGGGCTCATGACCGCGGTACTGGCACTTTCGGCGCTCGCAGTGAGCGTGGCCGGCGGGCCGGAGCAGGTGTCCGACGGAAACGGTCAAGGTGGCGTGCCGTTGATGGCCACCGTCGTGGTCTCCATCGTGGGCGTGGAGCACGCCGCCGCCGTCACCAACTGCATTCTCGTGTTGCTGATCCTCGGTCTGCTCGCGACCGGCATCACCTACCAGAACGCGATCTCGCGTCAGCTGGCCGGCCTCGCCCGTGACCGGGTCCTGCCCGTCGACCTGTCGTTTCAGCACCCCGGCACCCGCTTGGTACTGCGGCTGTTCTACCCGATCGCGGCCGGAGTCATCGCCCTGCTCGTGCCGCGCAGTGTGGTGTACGGGGTGCCGCTGTGGCTGGTCATCGGCAGCGGGTTGTGCGTGCTCACCACGTTGACGCTGGCGGCCGCGGCGGCGTTCGTCTGGTTCCTCCATGGCAGCGAGGGAGACGAGAACCTCCTCGGCTGGGAGGGACCGGTCGTGGCCGGTGCGTTCTCCGTGGTGGTCGCCGGCGGCTGCGTGCTCTACGGCATCACCCATGTCTCCAGCTTCGGTTCGGGAACTCCGGGCAACGCCAGCTGGTACGTCGCGGCCATGATCGTCCTCCCGTTCGCACTCGGCGTCGGCATCGCCCTGGTCTTCCGGATGACCGACCCCTCGCGTTACCGGGCCATCGGCCGGCTCGGCTACGGCTCCGGCGGCCGGGACTGGGCAGCAGACGAAGCCACGTCCCCGCCGCCGAACGTTCCATCCCCGATTCGTGAGGAGGCCCGATGGTGACGGCCGCCGAGTCCGCCCGTCAGAGCCGCGGCCGCACGATCGCGATGACGGCCGAAGAGCGCGACGCATTCCTTTCCGAACAGCGCACCTGCCGCGTCGCCACGAACGGCGCCGACGGCGCGCCGCACCAGTCCCCGCTCTGGTACGCGTGGGACGGCGAGGCCATCTGGCTGAACTCGATCGTGAAGAGCCGCCGATGGAACGACCTGGTCCGCGACCCGCGCGTGTCGGTGATCGTCGACGCGGGCGAGGACTTCACCGAACTGCGCGGCGTCGAACTGATGGGCACTGTGGAGGTAGTCGGCGAGGTGCCCCGCACCGGCGCCGAGGTGCCCGAACTCGTCGAACCCGAGCGTCTCTTCGGCGCGAGGTACGCGGCGGGGCAGTTCCGGCCCGACGGCCGCCACGCCTGGCTGCGGCTGGTGCCGTCGCGGATCGTCTCCTGGGATTTCCGCAAGCGCCATGCTCCGGCCGCCGTGCCGACCGGCCCGCTCGGCGGAGTCAAGGTGATCGAGGTCGCCGGACTCGGTGCCGCGCCGTACACCGCCATGCTGCTCTCGGATCTCGGAGCCGACGTGATCCGCGTCGACCGGCCCGGGGCGAAGTCGGCCGGTGCGGAGCGCTACGCGCTGAGCCGCGGGCGTCGCTCCGTGACCATCGACATGAAGAAGTCCGGCGGCGTGGACACGTTCCTCTCTCTGGTCGACCGGGCCGACGTCCTCCTCGAAGGCTTCCGGCCCGGCGTCGCGGAGCGGCTGGGCTACGGGCCCGACGTGTGCCTTGCCCGCAATCCCCGTCTCGTGTTCGCCCGGATGACCGGCTGGGGCCGGACCGGGCCGCTGTCGCAGACCGCCGGCCACGACCTCAACTACCTGGGTCTCACCGGCGCGCTCACGCTCCTCCAGCGCTCCCGGCACGAACAGCCGGCCACTCCCCCGGGCTTCGTCGCCGACTTCGGCGGCGGCGGACTGATGCTGGCCTTCGGCATCGTGTGCGCGTTGCTCGAGACGCGCACGTCCGGCCGAGGTCAGGTCGTGGACGGTTCGATGGTCGACGGCGTCGCGTCGCTGACGACCCTCATCTACGCGATGACGGCTCAGGGGCGGTGGAAGGACGAGCCGGGCACGAACTTCAGCGACGGCGGGGCGCCCTACTACGATTCCTATCGGACCTCCGACGGCAAGTTCCTCGCTGTCGCTCCGATCGAGCCGCAGTTCTACCGCGTGATGGTGGAGAAGCTCGGGCTGGACCTGGACGAGCTGCCCGATCGCGACGACCCCGCCAACTGGCCGGCGCTCAAGAAGCTGTTCACCGACGTGTTCGCCCGCCGTACCCGCGACGAGTGGGCCGCAGTGTTCGCGGGCACCGACGCCTGCGTCACCCCGGTGCTTACCTTCACCGAGGCCCGCGAGCACCCCCACAACCAGCACCGGGAAACGTTCGTCGAGGCATTCGACGTGCTGCAGCCGGCGCCCGCGCCCCGGTTCGGCCGCACGCCCGGCGCCATCGCCGGACCACCGCCGGTTCCCGGTGCCCACTCGGCGCAAGTCCTCACGGACTGGGGATTTGCACCCGATGCCGTCGACGTACTGCTCGGATCCGGCGCGATCATCCAGGCGCGACCGGAAGCCTAGCTCCGGAATCAGATAGATGATAAACCTATTCATGTAGGGAGATCGTCTGGAGAGGACCCCGCATGACCAACCCGTACGCAGACTTCCCCAACCTGTGCCTGAAGTTGGGGGACCACGGCGTCATGCATTTGATCCTCGACGGGCCCAATCTCAACTCGGTCGGCCCGGGCCTGCACCGTGACCTCGCTGACGTCTGGCCGGCACTGAACCGCGATCCGGACGTCCGGGCCGTCCTGATCTACGGTGCGGGCGAGGCGTTCTCGTCCGGGGGCAACTTCGACCTCATCGACAACATGATCGACGGCTACGAGAGCCGGGCGCGTGTCATGCGCGAGGCCCGTGATCTCGTCCTGAACCTTATTGCCTTCGACAAGCCGCTGATCTCCGGTATCCGCGGGCCCGCCGTCGGCGCCGGGCTGGTCGCGGGGATGCTCGCCGACATCTCGGTGGCCGGCAAGACCGCGCGCATCATCGACGGCCATACCCGCCTCGGTGTCGCCGCGGGTGACCACGCCGTGGTCTGCTGGCCGCTGATGGCCGGCATGGCCAAGGCCAAGTACTACCTGCTCACGTGCGAGACGCTCACCGGCGAGGAGGCCGAGCGCATCGGCCTGATCTCCCGTTGCGTCGAGGACGACCAGGTCATCGAGGAGGCGACCCGGATCGCCACCAAGCTCGCGCAGGGCGCGCCCAGCGCGATCCAGTGGACCAAGCACAACCTCAACCACTTCTACCGCCAGGCCATCCCTGCCTTCGAAGCGTCCCTGGGCATGGAGTGGGTCGGCTTCGGCGGTCCGGAAGTGCGCGAGGGACTGGCCTCCCACCGCGAGAAGCGCCCCCCGCGCTTCGCCGATCTCGACGGAGGAACGCGAGCATGAGCACTCGTACCGCGCTGGTGACCGGTGGCGTGGGCGGCATCGGCCGCGCGATCTGCCGTCACCTGAGCGAGGCCGGCTACACGGTCGCGGTGTGCGACCTCAACGGGGATGCCGCCGTCGAGTTCGCCGGCACGCTGGCCGGAAAGGCCCGCGGTTATGCCGTGGACGTGTCCGACAGCACGAGCGTCGCGTCGGCCGTCAGCGCGGTGAACGACGACCTCGGCGCGGTCGACGTGCTGGTCAACAACGCCGGCATCGACAAGATCGAGCCGTTCGTCGAATCGACCGAGGACACCTGGCGCGCCGTGGTCGAGGTCAATTACCTCGGCACCGTCATCGTCACCCGAGCCGTGCTCGACGGCATGATCGAACGCCACTACGGCCGCATCATCAACATCAGCTCCGACGCCGGTCGCGTGGGCTCGTCGGGAGAAGTCGTCTACTCGGGTACCAAAGGCGCGGTGATCGCGTTCGGTAAGGCGCTGGCCCGGGAGACGGCCAGGAACGGCATCACGATCAACGCCGTCTGCCCCGGTCCCACCGACACGCCGCTGCTCAAGCAGGTCTCCGACCGCAGCCAGCGCATGTACGACGCCATGGCCAAGGCGGTGCCCATGAAGCGGATCGGCACGCCCGACGACGTCGCCCCGGCCGTGGTGTTCTTCGCCGGTGACGGCGCCGCCTTCATCACCGGCCAGACGCTGTCGGTCAGCGGCGGCCTGACGATGTCGTGAACGTCGACTACCCGCCCGGCACCGAGGAGTTCCGCGAGGAGATCCGGGCCTTTCTCCGCCGCGAGTTACCCGACGGCTGGCGCGGCCTCGGCACGCTGGCCGAGGACGAGGCGGTGGAGTTCACCGCCTGGTGGCGTGGGCGGCTCGCCGGCTCCGGCTATCTCACCCCCAGCTGGCCGACGGAGTACGGCGGCGCGGGGCTGTCGCGCCTCCAGCAGGTCGTGGTGTCCGAGGAACTGGCCCGGGCCGGCGTCCCGTTCAACGGGAAGAACGACACGTTCAGCATCAAGATGATCGGCAACCTGATCCTGCGGCTGGGCACCGAAGCGCAGAAGCAACGCTTCCTGCCGCGCATCGTGTCCGGCGAGGACCGGTGGTGCCAGGGGTTCTCCGAGCCCGGTGCCGGCTCCGACCTGGCCGGCCTGCGCACCCGCGCGCGGCTCGACGGCGACGAGTGGGTGATCGACGGACAGAAGATCTGGACGTCGGACGCGCGCACCGCCAACTGGATGTTCCTGCTCGCCCGCACCGACCCGGACGTCCCACGGCACCGCGGTATCAGCATGCTGCTCGTGCCGATGGACCAGCCGGGGATCACCGTGCGGCCGATCGAGATGATGACCGGTGGGAACAACTTCAACGAGGTCTTCCTCGACGGCGCCCGCACCGCCCGCGACCAGATCGTCCTCGGCCCCGGCGACGGCTGGAAAGCCGCGATGGCGCTGCTGGGCCTCGAGCGCGGCGACGAGGCGGCGACCAACCCGATCTTTTTCCGCGCGGAGGTCGACCGGCTCCTCGCGTTGGCCCGCGAACGCGGCCTCGCCGAGGACGCGGTGGTCCGCGACCAGCTCGCCCGCGCGTACACGCGGGTGGAGATCATGCGCTACCTGGGGTTGCGCACGCTGACCGGCTGGCTCAAGGGTGAGGTGCCCGGCCGGGACGCTTCGGTGTCAAAGCTCTACTGGAGCGAGCACCACAAGGCGGTCACCGATCTCGCGGTTTCCCTGCTCGGCACCGACGCGCTCGTACCGTCGGGGCGCCGGCCCGTCCGGCACTACCGCGCCGACGACCCGGACGCGCCCAACAGCTCCGGTTCGTGGGTGAGCACCTGGATGACCGCCATCTCCGGCACGATCTACGCCGGGACGTCGGAGGTGCAGCGCAACATCCTGGCCGAATCGGTGCTGGGTCTGCCGAAGGAGTCCCGCGGCGCATGACGCTCACCGTGGTCACCGGCGGGACACGCGGACTGGGCGCGGCGATCAGCCGCCGGGTGGCGCGTCAGGTCGGCCCCGTCGCGGCGATCTACGGAGCCGACGACCGGGCCGCGGGGTCCTTCGTCGCCGCGGCTCGGGCCGACGGTCTCGACGTCTCGGTGCACCGCGCCGATCTCGCCGACCCCGACGCCTGCGAGGCGGTGCTCACCGCGATCGCGGCCACGCGCGGCCCGGTCGCCCACCTGATCAACAACGCCGGGATCCTCCGCGAGGCCCGGGTCGCCGAGACGACCCGCGAGCTCTGGGACGAGACGTTCGACGTGAATTGCCGGGCCGCGTTCCTCCTCGCCCGCCACGTCTGGGACAGCATGGTCGCTGACCGATACGGCCGCATCGTCAACATCGGATCGGTGACGGCCACCAGTGGCAACGGCAAGCAGGCGGCGTACGGCGCCTCGAAAGGGGCGCTGGTCGGTCTGACCCGGTCGCTGGCGCGGGCCGGTGCCCGGAAAGGCATCACCGTCAACTGCGTGGTCCCCGGGGTGTACGAGACCGAGATGACGACATCGATGAGCGAGCAGGACCAGCGGGCGATCGCGCAGATGATTCCGCTGGGTCGGCGAGGACGGCCGGAGGAGCTGGCGCACCTGGTCGCCACTCTGCTGGATCCCGACGCCGGCTACATCACCGGAGCCGTGCTGCAGGCCGACGGCGGTCTGGGCATGGGCAACTGAGCGGGGGCACGGCGTGTACGAGGACTACCGGCCGGCCGGGTACTCGACCTGGACGCAGCGCGTCCTGGCCCGGCTCGGCGACGACCGGCCGGCACTGATCGAAACCACCTCCGACGGCGCCGAGGAATGGACCGGCGCGGAGTTCCGCCGGATGGTTTCCGGGGCCGTCGACCTTCTCGACCGGGAGGGGGTCACCGAAGGCACGATGGTGCCCGCGCTCCTGGCCACTCGGCCGGCGTCGGTGGCACTGCTGCTGGCCGGAGCACTCTCCGGCCGGCCCCTCGCTCCGCTGGCTCCACGCCTCACCGAGGCGGAGCTCGTGACGGTTGTCGCTGACCTTCCCGGCGAGGTCCTGGTGGCCGAGCCCGGCTCGGTCACCGTCGCCCGAGCCGTCGCGGCCGCCACCGGTAAGCGGGTCGTGCTGCTCGACGGCCCGCTGCACGGCACCCGGGAGTTGACCCCCCGGGACGATCCCGACGGCGTCGCGCTGGTCATGCACACCTCGGGCACCACCGGCCGGCCCAAGCGGGTGCTGGTGCGCGACTTCGCGATGGGCCGCCGCGCCGACGTCGTCGGCTACCTGCTCGATCTGCACCCCGGCGACCGGCTGGTCACCACCTCGCTCTTCCATCACATGGGCGCGCTGGGCAATATCGGTGTGGCGCTGGGCAACGGTGCGGCGCTCGTGACGTTCCCGGCCTTCAGCGTCGACGCGTGGCGCGAACTGGGGAGCGCCGGGCCCACCCACGCGGTCACGATCCCGTCCGTGTTCGAGATGCTCCTGGCCGCCGGCGCGCTCGAATCCCGCACGATGCGTGTACTCGGATACGGTGCGTCGCCGATCCATCCGGACACGATGAAGCAGATCCAGGAGTCGATGCCCGGCGTCGCGTTCGTCAACTTGTTCGGGCAGACCGAGGGCTCGCCGGTGAGCGCGTTGCTCCCCGAGGACCACCGCGCCGCCGCCGCCGGGCGCAAGGAATTGCTCCGGTCGGTGGGCCGCGCTGCGCCCGGCACCGAGCTGCGGATCGACGAGCCGGACGCCGACGGCGTCGGCGAGGTGTGGGCGCGGTGTCCGCACTCGTTCTCCGTCGACGCGGAGGGCTGGCAGCACACCGGCGATCTGGGCCGCATCGCCGAAGACGGCTACGTGTACCTGGTGGGCCGACGCGGCGACAAGATCATCCGCGGCGGCGAGAACGTCTATCCGCTGGAAGTGGAGCAGGTCCTGACGGCGCATCCGGGGGTGCGCCACGCCGTGGTGGTGCCCGTGCCCGATCGCCGGCTCGGTGAGACGATCGGGGCCTACCTGGTCCCGGCTGATCCCGCGAACCCGCCGGGCTTCGAGGAGTTGCGCGCGTTCGCCCGGGTCCGCCTGGCCGGCTTCAAGGTCCCCGTGCTGTGGCGCATGGTCGACGACCTGCCGCGCAACCCGAGCGGAAAGGTGCTCCGCCGGACGTTGATCGCCCGCGCGGAGGCCGCGTTCACTACGTGAAACGCGCCCGGTCGGTACCGGGCACGAGTGCCGCCCCGGCCGCGCGACGCCGGTCCCGCTCGGCGACCTCGTGCGCGAGCGACTCGGCCAGCGTGACGTCACGGCTGACGCGGTAGAGCTGTTTGAGTTCGCGCATGACGCGGGGCTGGCGCTGGGCGATCCCGGTGGCCATCGCGGTAACCGTTCCGAGCAGCTCCTCGTGCTGGACGACCCGGCTCACCAGCCCGGCGGCCAGCGCCTCGGCCGCCGTCAGCACCCGGCCGGTGTAGGACATGTCCATCGCCAGACGCCTGCCGACGGCACGCGGCAGGCGGGCGGTCATGCCACCGCCAGGCAGGATGCCGACGCTGGCATGGGTGTCGGCGAACGTCGCCCGCTCGGAGGCGACGAGCACGTCCAGACCGAGCGCGAACTCCAGACCGCCGGTCATCACCGGGCCGTTGATCGCGCCGATCGTCGGTTTGCTGAGCTCCGCCACGCCGAGGATCGCGTCGGACGACCGGGGCGGTGGCCGACGCGTCCGGGTGAACTCCTTCAGATCCAACCCCGCGCAGAACGCGGGGTCGGCACCGGTGAACAGCACCACGTGGACGTCGTCGTCGGTCTCGGCCCGTTCCAGGGCCTCGGCGAGGCCGGCGGCCAGCGGCGTGTCGATCGCGTTGCGGGCGTGCGGCCGGTTGAGGGTGACGGTGGCGACGCCACCATCCACCACGTAGAGCACGGGGTCCACGGTGTCTCCTAGAGCTGCGACGGGTGGGGCCGGAGGACGTGCTTGCCGACGATGACCCGCTGCAGCTCCATCGAGCCCTGCGCGACCTCGTAGAACTTGGCCTCGCGGTAGAGGCGCTCGACCGGCAGGTCGCGGGTGAGGCCGTAGGCCCCGCAGACCTGCAGCGCGGCGCTGGTCACCTCGCGGGCCGCGCGGCCGGTGACCAGGCGCAGCGCGGCGGCGCGAGGACCGATCGGCGCACCCGCGTCGTAGTGCTCCGCGGTCTCGTGCAACAACGCCCGCGCGGCGAGCACCGAGGCACTCATGTCGGCGAGCAGATTCTGGATCGAGGTGAACTTCTCCCCGATCGATTCGCCCCGGTGGGTGCGTTGCCGTGCGTAGGCGGTCGCTTCGTCCAGCGCACGCTGCGCCACCCCGACGTTGATCGCGGCGACACGCAGCTTCCCGAGCGCCTCGCCACTGAGCATCACGTCGAATCCCTGACCGGGCACGCCGACGAGGCCGTCCGACGGCACGCGCACGGCGTCGAGGTAGACCGGTCGTGCTTCGGTGCCGCCGAAGGCGAGCACGTCGACGGCGGGCCCGACGGTCCAGCCCGGCTGACCGGTCTCGACCAGGAACGCGGACACCTCGGCGTCGGCGGTGAGCGCGAAGACCAACGCGACGGTCGCGACGCCGGCGTAGGAGATGAACGCCTTCTGACCGTCGAGCACCCACCCGCCGCCGTCTCGGTCGCGCCGCGCCCGGGTGGTCAACTGCTTGGGGTCCGAGCCGGTCTGCGGTTCGGTGAACGCCCACGCCGCGACGACCTCACCGGTCACCACGCGCGACAGCCAGCGGTCGGTCAAGGACGGTTCGGCGTGAGCGAGCAACGTCTGACCGACCTGAGTGGTGGTGCCCGGGTAGAGGGCCGCGGTCGCGCAGGCGGAGGCGACTTGCTCGAGCGCGACGACGTACGCGAGCGTGGAGGCTCCGATCCCGCCCTTTTCCTCCGCGAACGGCAGCCGGAAGAGGTCGAGCTCACGCAGCTCCGCCCACACCTCGGGGGCGAAGGTTTGCGCCCGGTCGAGGTCGGCCGCCAGTGGCTCGAGCCGACGCCGGGCCCGCGTGCGGACGGTCTCCGCGATGTCGCGGAGCTCCGGATCGAGCACCGTCATCGTCGGGTACCGCCGTCCAGCTCCGGCGCCACGACCTGCCGTGCGCCGTCGTCCTCCACCACCCGGGGGTGAACCGTCGTGAGCGGCCGGTCCGCCGCCGCGGCCACGATGGCCGCGGCGTTCCCCCGGCCGAGCAGATCCGTGAGTGTGTGCCGTGTCGGTGTCATCAGGGTGAGTTCGCCGGCCTCCGCGGCCCGCAACGCCGCCGCGATGCCGACCCAGCCGCCGCTCTCCGCCTCGGACGTCAGACGGCCCACGGTCTGCCCCTCGGGCAACACCGCCACGAAGAACCGCGTATCGAACCGCCGGGGCTGGTGTTCGGGTGTGATCCAGCGCGCCCACGGGCCGAGCAGGTCCGCGCGGAGGCGTAGGCCGTGCTCGGCCAGCAGCGCGTCGAATCCGATCGCCTGCGATTCCACGGCCAGGCGAGCGTCCGGAGCGCCCTCGACCGGCCCCACCACGGTGCTTGCGTCCGGCCCGGCCAGCAGTACCCCGGTTTCCTCGAACACTTCGCGGACGGCGGCGACGAGGAGGGCCGCAGCCAGCCCGGACCCGCACGCCAGCCGAGCGCCCCAGGCGACGGGGTCCGGCCCGAGCCAGGGAACGGGACGGTAGTCGCTGGCCTGGACGCCGCCGCCGGGGAACACCGACATCCCGGCGGCGAAAGCCATGCTCGCCTGCCGGCGTAAGAGATAAGTCTCCACGCCGTCGTCGGAGTCCCGGAGCAGGACGACGGTAGCCGCGTCGCGGGGGGATGCCGCCCTTCCGTCCCAGGCGTCCAGCAACGCGCGGTCGCGCGGTGAGCTCATGCAATACCTCACTTGGTCAGAAGACGCCGTAACCGCCGTCGAGCCGGAACGTGTCGCCGGTGTGGAACGCGGACTGCTTGCTGGCCAGGTAGACAGCGATTCCACTCCAGTCCGCCTCCGTGCCCCACCGGCGCAGCGGTAAGCGGGCGAGAATCCGTTCTCCCACGCCGGGCTTCTCCAGCCAGGCGTCGAACTGCGGGGAGCGTGTCCAGCCCGGGACGAGTGTGTTCGCGCGAATGCCGTGCCGGCCGAGCTCGACGGCCAGACTCTGCATCAACGCGACGACCCCCGCCTTGGCGGCGGCGTATCCGGCCTCGTGCGGAGCACCGAATCGGACGGCCAGGCTGGCGGTGCCGACGAGGCTGCCGCCCTCACCCTGCGCGACCATCTGCCGGGCGGCCGCCCGCAAGGTCAGGTAGGCGCCGTCGAGGTTGACCGCCATCTCCGCGCGCCAGTCCGCCAGCGTCGAGTCGACGAACCGCGGCCGGCCGAATCGACCGGTGACCGCCGCGTTGGCGAAGCACGAGTCCAGCCGTCCGAACCGATCGACCAGCGCAGCCACGCCCTGCTCCACGGAAGCCTCGTGGCTGACATCGATGACGTCGGCCGCCACCCGGCCGTCGTCCGCGGCCTCGGCCGTCAGAGCATCGAGCGCAGCGGCGTTCTTCGCCGGGTTGGTTCCCCAGATGCACACCGACGCGCCCGCGCGGACCAGACCGGAGGCCAGCCCGAGCCCGATACCCGAATTGCCGCCGGTCACCAGCGCGACCGAGCCCGTGAGATCGAACATCTCCCCACCTCCCGCATTCAGTTATATGATTTACCACAACTACCGTCGAGGCGTAGAGGGTAGGCATGACCGCCGTCAGCTTTTACGAGTACGCGGAGCAGCAACCCGACCGCATCGCCGTGATCGACCCCGACGGCACCACGACCACCTACCGTGAGCTGCACGAGCGGGCGAACCAGATCGCGCACGCCCTGCGCGCGGCCGGGCTCGGTTCCGGGGCCCGGATCGCTCTGCTCGCGGAGAACAGCGTGCGGTACTTCGAGTGGGCGCTAGGCGCGGGTCAAGCGGGTGTCCAGTACGTTCCGGTCAACACGCACCTCACCACCGACGAGACGGCGTACATCCTCACCAACAGCGGCGCGGAGCTCGTCTTCGCCGATCCGCCGTACGTCAAGCGGGCGCGGGCATGCCTCCCGCCCACCGCCCACCTCGTCACCGATCCGGACGCGTTCCGCCGCGGCCGTCCGACGGAGCCTCCCATGCCGCGAGTCCACGCCCAAGTGCTGCTCTACACCTCCGGCACGACCGGGCGGCCGAAGGGTGTGACGTGGGCGGTCAGCGCGACCGTCGACCCGGAGACCGCCCTCGCGGCGCAGGATCCGCTGATGGCACGCCGCGGCCTGCGACACGACCCCGGGGCCGTCTCACTGGTCACCGGACCGCTTTACCACGGGGCTCCCGGCGCTTGGGGCCTGTACGGGCTCCACCACGGACACACCGTCGTCCTGGCCGGTAAGTGGGACAGCGAGCGCTTTCTGCGGCTGGTCGAGCGGTACGGCGTCACCACCGCGCAGCTCGCCCCGATCCACTTCCACCGGCTCCTCCAGCTCCCGGCCGAGATCCGGGAGCGCCATGACACCAGATCGCTCCAGGTCGTCAGCCACGCCGGCGCACCGACTCCGGTGGCCGTCAAGCGGCGGATGATGGAGTGGTGGGGTCCGGTTCTCTGGGAGTTCTACGCCTGCTCCGAGGGGTTCGGCACCTCGATCTCCCCGGTCGAATGGCTCGCCCATCCCGGCAGCGTCGGACGCGCGGACGGCGACGGCGCACAGATGACGATCCTCGACGACGACGGGAACGAACTACCGCCGGGAGAGCCCGGCACGCTGTGGGTCCGCAACCCCGGCGGCATCGGCTCGGAGTACCTCGGTGACCCGGAGAAGACCGCGGCCGGCCGGCGTGGCGAGTTCTACTCCGTCGGCGACATCGCCTACCTCGACGCGGACGGGTGGCTCTACCTGGTCGACCGCCGCACGGACCTCATTCTGTCCGGCGCGGTGAACATCTACCCGGCCGAAGTGGAGAACGCGCTGCGCGACCATCCCGACGTCGAGGACGTCGCCGTCGTCGGGGCACCGGACCCCGAGTGGGGCGAACGGGTGCGCGCGGTCGTCGTGCTACGGCCGGGGGCCGCCCCGGACGAGGACGGCCTCCGGCGTCACGCGGAACGGACGCTGGCCCGGTTCAAGGTTCCGGCCGAGTTCGAGTTCCGCGCCGCCCTCCCCTACACGCCGACCGGCAAGCTGCTCCGTCGCGTACTCAAAGAAGAGCGGCCAGGTTGACCGCGTCGTCCAGGAGCGCCCGGCCGCGCGGGCTGTAGTCGTAGCCGGCCTTCGGATAGCCGTTGCTCAGCAGCGCGAACGACAGCCCGCTCCGCGGGTCGGCGAACGCCGCCTGGTAGGCCGCACCGCTGTTGCCGAACGTCTCCGGCGAGCCCGTCGACGGCAGGTTCGGAGTGCCCGCACCCCGCACCAGCACGAACAACCCCATCGCGGTGTCCACCGTGCCACCGCCGTAGAGCTGATCGCCGGCCGGCACTCCGACCACGTGCGGGCGGACGGCGTCGGCCACCGCCGTCGGCGCCCAGATCCGGTCGTCGCCGTCCAGCGCGGCGAGCAGGGCCTGGTAGTGCAGTGCGACGTCCGCCGCCGTGCCCACCACCGCGTGGGAAGGCTCGCCCGCCGCCACGACAGCTGGATCGTTGAGGTACCACGGTCCCCACGGGTCGACCTCACTGCCGTCGCCGTCGGTGCAGCGCATCGGCGCCACGGTGGCCCGCTGCTCCGCCGGAGGCACGGCCAGGCCGAACGTCAGGCCCAGCGGCGCAACGATTTCCTCCTGCAGGTAGGCCGGCATCGTGCGGCCGTCGCGCCGTTCCACGAACTCCGCGATCAGCCAGGCGACCGACGTCAAGTGGTACTGGAGTACCTCGCCGGGCACCGTGTCGAGGCGCCACTTGCCGAACGACGCCAGTCGCGTCGCGCGGTCGAGCATCTTCGGGTAGCCCAGCGGCGCGAACGGGAACCCGCCGGTGTGCGTCAGCGCGTGCTCGACGGTCACGACGTCCTTGCCGTTGGCGCCGAACTCCGGGATGACGTCGGCGACCCGCTCGTCGAGGCGGAGCAGGCCGTCGCCCAGCAGCTTCCAGGCCACACTGGCGGCCACGGTGCGCCCGACCGACTGCAGCACGAACCGGGGCTGCTTCACCTCGGGGTCGCCGAACGTGTCGAACGTGATCAGTTCACCGTGCCGGGCCACCGCGATCTGCGCCGAGGGCAGATAGCCACTGTCCACCTCGCGGGAGACCCGCTCGCGGAGCGCGTCGACCGCGCTCATCGTCGCTCGCCGATCATCTGGCGGGCGATCACCAGCTGCTGGATCTGGCTGGTGCCCTCGTAGATCCGGAACAGGCGTACGTCGCGGTAGAACCGCTCGGCGGCGACGCCGCGCATGTACCCGGCGCCGCCGTGGATCTGCACCGCGCGGTCGGCGACCCGCCCGACGGCCTCGCTGGCGAAGTACTTCGCCGCCGAGGGCCCGAGCTTGGTGTCACTGCCGTCGTCGAACCGGGCGGCGACGTCCAGTACCAGCGCCCGGGCGGCGAGCGTGTCGGTTTTCGAATCGGCGAGCATGGCCTGCACCAGTTGGAGCTCGGCGATCGGACGACCACCTTGTTTGCGGTCGAGGGCGAAGGTCAACGACTCGTCGACCAGTCGCTGCGCCGCGCCGACGCACAGCGCGGCGATGTGCAGCCGGCCGTGCGCGAGGCTGCGCATCGCGGTGACGTAACCGGAGCCTTCCGCGCCGATCAGCGCTGACCCCGGCACCCGGACCTGATCGAGGTCGACGTCGGCGGTCCACGCTCCGGCCTGGCCCATCTTGTGGTCCCTGGGCCCGATCCGCAGCCCGGCGGCGTCGCGCGGCACCAGGAACACCGAGATGCCGCGGCTGGGCCGCGCTTCGGTCGAGGTGCGGGCGAACACCAGGAAGACGTCGGCGACCGGAGCGTTCGTGATGTAGCGCTTGGAGCCGGTGATCACCCAGTCGTCGCCGTCGGCGACCGCACGCGTGGTCATCGCCGCCGGATCGGAGCCGGCGTCGGGCTCGGTGAGCGCGAAGCTGGCGACCCATTCGCCGCTCGCCACCTTGGGCAGGTAGTCCTTCTTCTGCTCCTCCGTGCCGCCTTCGAGCAACGTGTGCCCGGCGATGCCGTTGTTGGTCCCGAACAGCGACCGGAACGCGGGCGTCGTGTAACCGAGCTCGAAGACCAGCCGCACCTCCTCGGCGGCGGAGAGCCCCAGCCCGCCGTACTGTTCCGGAATCGTGAACCCGTACAGGCCCATCTCCTTGGCGGCCGCCACGATGTCCGGCGGGAACTCGTCGGTGGCGTCGATCTGCTCTTCGAGAGGGACGACCTCGGTGCGGACGAAGTTTCGCACCAGGTCCAGGACAGCAGCCTCCATCACGCCACCCGCTCGAACAGCGCGGCCAGGCCCTGGCCGCCGCCGATGCACATCGTCTCGAGTCCGTAGCGGCCCTCGCGACGGTTCAGCTCGTTGAGCATCGTGGCGAGGATGCGTCCGCCCGTCGCACCGACGGGATGGCCGAGGGAGATGCCCGAGCCGTTGACGTTGAAGCGCTCGAAGTCACCCTCGCCGAATCCCCACTCACGTGTGCACGCGAGCACCTGGGCGGCGAACGCCTCGTTCAGCTCGATGAGGTCGACGGCGCGCAACTCGACGCCGGCCCGGGCGAGGGTCTTGGCGACCGCGGGTACCGGGCCGATCCCCATCGTGCGCGGCGGCACCCCGGCCACCGCCCACGACACGAGACGGGCCAGGGGCGTGAGACCGAGTTCCCCGGCGCGCTCCGGGGTGGTGACCAGGCAGGCCGACGCTCCGTCGTTCTGTCCGCTGGCGTTCCCCGCCGTGACGGTGGCCTCCGGATCCGACTTACCGAGTACGGGGCGCAGCCGGGCCAGGCTCTCGCGCGACGTGTCGGCTCGCGGGTGCTCGTCGGCCGTCACCGTCGTGACGTCGCCTTTCCGGCCCTTGACTTCCACCGGGACGATCTCGGCGTCGAAACGCCCGGCGCTCTGGGCGGCGACGGCCCGCGCGTGGGAGCGCACCGCGTAGTCGTCCTGCTCCTCGCGCGAGATGCCGTACTCCCGACGCAAGTTCTCGGCCGTCTCGAGCATGCCGCCGGGCACCGGGTAGTCCTGGCCGCCCGCGGTGACGCGAGCCCGCGCGAGCCGGTCGTGGAACACGAGTTGCTCGCCGCGCGCGCCCCACCGCACCGTCGGCGAGTAGAACTCGACCTGGCTCATGCTCTCCGCGCCGCCGGCGATCACCACGTCGGCGGCGCCGGTCCGCACCTGCATGGCCGCCCAGATCACGGCCTGCAGACCTGACCCGCAGCGCCGGTCGATCTGCACACCGGCGGTCTCCACGGGCAGCCCGGCGTCGAGCGCGGCCACCCGCCCGATCGCGGGCGCCTCGCCACTGGCGTAACACTGGCCGAAGACGACGTCGTCGACGTTCCGCACGCCGGTACGTTCGATCAGCGCCCTGATCACCGTAGCGGCCAGCGTGACGGCGGGGACGTCCTTGAACACCCCGCCGTAGCGTCCTACCGGTGTGCGCAGGGGTGCGCAGATGACGGCATCCATCAGTAGCTCCTCAGACCCATGCTGCGAGCGATTCCGTTGCGTTGGATCTGACTCGTTCCGCCGGAGATCGGCGCGACGATCGACTCCCGCCAGCGGAAACTCATGACGCTCTCGGTGGAGAACCCGTGTCCCGCGCAGATCTGCATCCCCAGCCGGGCGGCCGCGACGTACGTCTCGGAACCTTTGAGCTTGGCCATCGCTCCCTCGCGCGACGCGGGTAGGCCAGCCGCCAGCCGCCAGGCTGCCCGGTACGCGAGCAGCCGAGCGGAGTCGATCTCGACCTGCATGTCGGCCATCGCATGGGCGAGGGACTGGAACGTACCCACCGGGCGGTCGAACGCCACCCGCTGCTTCGAGTAGTCCAAGGCCTCGTCGAGGGTCGCCTGCGCCACGCCCACGTAGCCGCCGCTCATCAGCACCCGTTCGAGCTCGAGGTTGGAGAGCATCACCTTCCACGCCTCGTCCTGGCCGCCGACGAGGTTCGCCTTCGGGACGACGACGTCGGTGAGGTAGACCTCGTAGGTGCCCAGGATGTGCCGGGCGAGGGTGGGCTGCTGGCGCAGCTCCACGCCCGGGGCGTCCGCGTCCACCAGCATCAGGCTGATGCCGTCGTGTTTGCGGTCGCCCTTGGACGTGCGGACGTACATCATGATCGTGGTGCCAGGCAGGCCGGCGCCGGTGCACCACATCTTCTGCCCGTTGAGCAGGAAGTGGTCACCCTTGTCCTCGGCCCGGCAGCGCAGTGCGGCCGCGTCGGAGCCCGTGTCCGGCTCGGACATCGCCACCGCGTAGCGCGACCGGCCGGTGAGCATGCGCTCGGTGATGTCGGCCCGATGCGCGTCCGTACCCCACTTGTAGACGGTCAGCGAGGGAATCAGCGTGCCGATGTAACACATCGCGATGTCGAGGCTCGCACGTCCCAGCTGCTCGGCGATCAGCGCCAACTCGACCGCGCCGCCGTCGTCGCCGCCCGCCTCCGCGGGGAACGGCAGGCCGAACCATCCCATCTCGGCGATCGCCTTGAAGAGCTCTTCCGGATAGGCACCGGCCTCGTCCCACTCCTTGGCGCGCGCCGGCGGGCAGTGGCGGTCGACGAACTTGCGCGCGACCTCCTGCAACGCTGCGTGCTCCTCCGAAAGACCGAAGTCCACTGGTTCTCCCTCTATCGTCTAGATGATAGAACTATAACTACCGTGCCATATGCCGGACAACCCACGAACCGACTGGCATATAGGTAACTAAATTTGCCGGGAGGGCTCAGATGCGCCGAAAGATCTTCGAACCCGAGCACGCCCAGTTCCGGGAGACCGCCCGCGACTTCTTTCTGAAGGAGTGCGCTCCGCACGCCGCGGAGTGGGAAGCCGCCGGCATCTCGGACCGCGCGGTATGGACGAAGGCTGGCGCGATCGGCCTCCTCGGCTGGGAGGCCCCAGAGCAGTACGGCGGGCTGGACCTCAAGGACTTCCGCTACAACGCGATCCTCACCGAGGAGATGCACGCCACCGGGTCGGTCGGCGTCGGCTTCGGCCTGCAGAACGACATCCTGTCCTCGTACATGGTCGGACTCACCACCGACGAGCAGAAGGCCCGCTGGCTACCGGGGTTCGTCTCCGGCGACCTGATCGTGGCCATCGCGATGTCCGAGCCCGGGGCGGGCTCGGACCTGGCCGGCATCAGCACCACCGCGCGACGCGACGGTGACTACTACGTCCTCAACGGCGCGAAGACGTTCATCAGCAGCGGCTACCTGTCCGACCTGGTGCTCACCGTCGCGAAGACCGATCCCGCCGCCGGGCACCGCGGGGTGAGCCTGATCGCCGTCGAAACAGACACGCCGGGCTTCAGCCGGGGTCGCAAACTCGACAAAATCGGACAGAAGTCCGCCGATACCGCCGAGCTGTCGTACCAAGACGTCCGAGTGCCGGTGACGAACCTCGTCGGCGAGGAAAACCGTGGCTTCTACCACTTGATGCGCAATCTGCCGGCCGAGCGCCTCGGGATCGCGATCCACGCCGTCGCCTCGGCTCGGCGGGCGATCGAGCTGACCGTGGAGTACGCGCACAACCGGAAGGCGTTCGGCCAGCCGATCGGGAACTTCCAGGTCAACCGGCATGCGATCGCCGACATGACCACCAAGCTCGACGTCATGCAGGTGTACGTCGACCGGTGTGTCGAGGCCGTCAACGAGGGCGAGCTCACCGGCGAGGAAGCCGCCGGAGCGAAGTTCTGGGCCACCGAGACCCAGTGGGAGATCGTCGACCGCTGCCTCCAGCTGCACGGCGGATACGGCTACGTCAACGAGTACGAGATCGCCCGGATCTGGCGGGACGCCCGGGTCCAACGGCTCTACGGCGGCACCACGGAGATCATGAAGGATCTGATCGGCCGGAAACTCGGCTTCTGATGAAGGTCGGCGTCTACTTCGACATGCGCAACCCGGAACGGTGGCGCCGGGAGCCGGCCGAGCTCTACGGGGCGTTCCCGGAGCTGTGCGAGGTAGCCGAACACGTCGGGCTGGACAGCATCTGGGCCACCGAGCACCACGGGTTCGACGACGACTACCTGCCGGCGCCGTTGACGCTGCTCGCCGCTGCGGCCGCCCGGACCCGGCGCGTCCGGCTCGGCACCGGCGTCGTGGTGGCTCCTCTCCACTCGGCGGCCACGCTGGCCGAGCAGGCATCCGTCGTCGACCTGCTCAGCGGCGGCCGCCTAGACCTCGGTCTCGGCGCGGGCTACCGGCCACCGGAATTCGCGCTCCACGGCGCGGATCTCTCCACCCGCTACCGGGAAAACGACGCTCGTGCGCGGGAGATCCGCGCCCTCTGGGTGTCCCGGAGCGTCACACCGTCACCTGTGCAGGATCGCCTGCCGATCTGGATGGGCTACCTCGGGCCGAAGGGCGCACGACGAGCCGGACGCCTGGGCGAGTTCTTGCTCTCCCCCGACGCTCGGAACTGGGAGCCGTATCGCGAAGGACTGATCGACGGCGGTCACGATCCCGGATCCGCCCGGATGGGCGGCGGCATCCAAGCATGGGTGAGCGACGACCCCGAGCGCGACTGGCCGGTCGTGTCCCAGCACCTGGCCGAGCAGGTGAACTCCTACCGGCGCCACAACCGGATGGGAGCACCCTTCACACCCGTCGACCCGGAAAAGCTGCGCGCACGACGCCCGGAGGGGCACACGTCGCTGGACTACTTCGTCTTCGGTACTCCGGCCGAGGTCGCCGACTTCGTCCTGTCGTTCACCGCCGGGGCTCCGGTCGACACGGTCTACTTCTGGGCCGGCCTGCCGGGCATGACCGCCACGCAGTTCGCCGCGAACGTACAGAGGATCGGTACGGAGCTCGCCCCGCTGCTCCGCGCGAAAGGACGGCCATGAGGCTGACGGGAAAGGTCGTGCTGGTCACCGGTGCCGGGCAGGGAATCGGACGCGGAATCGCGCTCGCACTGGCCAAGGAGGGCGCCGACGTCGTGCTCGCCGGACGGACACCGTCGAAGTGCGAGGCGGTCGCCGCATCGATCGCGGAGTTCGGCGGCAGCGCGCACGCGGTCGCGTGTGACGTCGGCGTGCGGGCGGAGATGGATGCGGCGGTGGCCGAGACCGTCGACCGGTTCGGCGGCCTGGATGCCCTGATCAACAACGCCGCGACGTCCGTGCGACGTTCGGTGGCCGAACTGACGGACGAGGACGTCGAGGCCTGCTGGCGCAGCGGGGCCGTCGCCACGCTGTACGGCATGCAGGCCGCGCTGCCGCATCTGCGGGAACGCGGTGGTGGCGCGATCGTCAACTTCGGGTCGAGCACGGCGATCAGCGGCAACGCACTGTTCGGGGCATACGCCATGGCCAAGGAGGCGATCCGCGGGCTCTCCCGGGTCGCCGCGCGCGAATGGGGTCGTTACGGGATCCGGGTCAACGTCCTCGTCCCCAACGCCCATTCGCCGTCGTCGGAGGTGTTCCGGGAAGAGCACCCGGAGATGTTCGCCCGGATGGAGAAGGCGCTGATGCTCAAACGCGTCGGCGACCCCGAAGCCGACATCGGCCGCGCGGTTGTGGCGCTGGTCAGCGACGACCTCGCGTACCTCACCGCGGACACGCTGATGCTCACCGGCGGCATCTGATGGACACGGCCTTGCGGCTCGCCCGGGTGGAGGCGCGACTGGAGATCGGGCAGCTGCCGATCCGGTACGCGCTCGCGGTCGACTCCCGCGACCTGGACGCGTGGTGCGCACTGTTCGTACCGGACGTGCACCTCGGCCGCCACGGTCAGGGCCGGGAGGCACTGCTGGCCTACATCACCCCGCAGGTCCGCTGGTTCTACCGCTCGGTGCACCAGATCTGTGGGCACCGGATCGTCCTCGGACCGGACGAAACGGACGGCCCCCGCACCGAGGGCGGACCCAGCACCGCCACGGGCAACGTCTACTGCCGCGCCGAACACGAGGTCGGGGACCGGTGGATCGTCATGGCCATCCGGTACGACGACATGTACCGCAAGGTCGAGGGCGACTGGCTGTTCGAGCGGCGTGCGGAGCACCACTGGTACGCCACCGATGTCGCCGAACGTCCGCAGGCCGTCGGCTTCGACAGCTGGGGGACGAGCGGGCACCCGCCGGCCCTGCCCGGCGCCGACCCGTCGTGGACCCGCTTCTGGACCGGCACGGAGACCGGCGACATCACGTCCGCCCCGTGAGAGGAGCGACAATGCGTTTCGAGGGAAAGGTAGCCGTCGTCACCGGCGCGGGCTCGGGCATCGGCCGTGCCACCGCGTTGCGCCTGGCGTCCGAAGGGGCGTTGGTCGTCGTCAACGACCTGCGAGCGCAAGCAGCCGAGGAGACCGTTCGGCTGATCGGGGGCGGCGAGGCGGTTGCAGGCGACGTGCTCGAGCCCGGATTCGTCGACCGGCTGCTCGACGGCACCGTGGAGCGGCACGGCCGGCTCGACGTCCTCCACAACAACGTGGGCTTCGGAGGCCGGGCCTCGTTCACTGAGGTCGACGACGCCACCTGGGCGCGTGGCATCGACGGGAACCTGGGGGCGACGTTCCGCGGCATCCGCGCCGCGTTGCGGATCATGGGGCCGCGCGGCGGTGGCGTCGTGGTGAACACCGCGTCGATGGCCGGTGTGGCGAAGGTCGCCGGGGTGACGCCCTACTACGGCACCGCGAAAGCCGCCGTCATCCACCTCACCAAGGAGGCGGCCGTCGAGGGCGGTCCGTCGGGCGTCCGGGTGAACGCCGTGGTGCCCGGATCGGTCAGCACCCCCGCGTTCGCCAGCTACCTCGGCGAGGCGGGGTTGGCCCGGTACGCCGCGCAACTGCCGCTGCCCCGGCTCGCCGATCCGGCCGACATCGCCGCCGCAGTGGCGTTCCTCGCCTCGGACGACGCGGCGGCCATCACCGGCGTCGCGCTCCCGGTCGACAGCGGGCTCGCCGCACTCCTGGCCCAACCCGACGCCTGAGTAGGCAGAACAGTGTGACGATTGCGTTGTCGCTCGCTAACCCCGGTGTTAACGTGCCTTTGATCAGCACGCTTCCGTGGGGCAGGTCACAACGACGCGCCCGCCCTGTTCAGGTGGTGAGTCATGTCAGCTGGCGCATTGAGCTCGGTGGCCTGGGGAATCGCGACATTACGCGCGCTGGCCGCCCCCGAGGCACTGGACCCGCCGACGCAGGTGGCCGACAGCGCCGAATCCGCGCGGTGGGCCGGCGACCTCCATGCGCTGACCGGCGCGTCGATAACCACCCACCGCGCGGTACTCGGGTGGAACTTCCTCGAGCCGGAGCGTCCCGGCCACTGGGACCGCGCCGCCGTCGACCGCTGTCTGCGCGGTCTGGACGCCCTGCGCGCGACCGGCCGCGACGTGCGCGTCACGCTCCACCACCAGGACCTGCCGCGGTGGGCCACCGAGGCCGGCGGCTGGCTCGACCGGACCACCGCGCTGCGCTTTGCCGACTACGCCTACGCCGCCGCGGAGCGGTTCGGCGACTACGTCACCGATTGGGTGACCTCCAGCGACCTGGCCGCACCCTCGGTGGGTGAGCACGTCGCCGGCGTGTATCCGACCAGTACCGGCCTCGGTGCACGGGGCTTGCCGTCCGTGCACCACGTGCTCCTCGGCCACGGCTCGGCCACCCGGGCTCTTCGGGAGGCGGGGGTGCGCGGCGGCGTCGGAACGACAGTGATCCTGTTCTCGGGCTACCCGGCGACCGACGACCTGGCGGACCGCGTCGCGGTGGAGCAGATGGAGCAGTGGACCAACCACCTGTTCCTCGACCCGCTTCTGCTCGGGCGTCACATGACGCTCGGTACCGGCGACTCGCCGGTCGAACGCACCGGATGCGTCCGGCCCGGCGACCTCGGGATCATCGCGACGCCCCAGGACGCGCTGACCCTGTCGTGGTTCAACCCGATCCTGGTGGCCGCGCCCGAGAATCTCCCGATGGTGCTGCCGGCGAAGGACTGTTTCGCACCGCTGAACGACGTCAATCGGTTCGTCGCACCACTGGGATTCGCGATCGCACCGTTCGAAGGCGTCAGCACGACGCGGTACGGCCGGCCGGTGATCCCCGAGGCGCTGACCGACGCGCTGGCGACTCTCTACAGGGTCTACGGCAGTGCCCTCCCACGACTGAACGTCGTCGACAACGGCATGGCCGACCCTGGCGACGGCGCCACCGACGACGACCGGCGCGACGAACTGGACGCCCGGCTTTCCTGGCTGGCGAACGCGGTGCGGTGCGGAGTCCGCCTCGGCAGTTACGAGTACTGGCCGGTGAGCGACAACCTGACCAGCAAATTCCAGTACACGTTGCTGTACACCCGCACCGCCACGGACGAAGCGCTGCCGCCGATGCCTCCGATACCCCGGGACTGGACCCGGCTCGGCGAGTTCGCGCCGCACGCAGCGGACACCGCCTCCCCGAAGCTCACCCTGATCAGCTGACCGCTTCTTGCCTTACCGCGCATTGAGTTAGATGATAAGCCTATAACTCAACGCGGGGAGTCGTATGGGCACGACCACACCAAGCACCGGCGTCCACGTCCACCGGGAAGGTCCGCTGGCGTTTCTGCGGCTCGACGGCGCCGATCGGCTCAACCCGATCGGCACGGCCACCTGCCGCGCGCTGGCCGACGCCGTGCGGCAGGTGGAGACCGACGGGACCACCAGGGCCGTGATCGTGCACGGTGCCGGACGGGCGTTCTCCGCCGGTGCCGACATCGCCGAACTCGGAGAGTTCACCGACGGTGCCGAGTTCACCGCCTACGTTCACGCCTTCACCGACGCGCTGGCGCTGATCGAGCGCAGCCCGCTGCCGTTCGTCGCGGCGCTGAACGGGCCGGCGTTCGGCGGTGGTCTGGAGCTCGCTCTCGCCTGTGACCTGCGGGTCGCGGCACCCGGCGGCAAGCTGGGGTTACCCGAAGCGAAGTTGGGCGCGCTGCCCGGCGCGGGTGGTACTCAACGGCTTCCCCGCCTGGTCCCCTACGGCGTCGCGATCGAGATGCTGATGCTGGGCGCGCCGGTCGACGGCACGCGGGCGTACGCGGTCGGCCTGGTGAACCGGCTCGCCGACGACGTCCTCGCCGAAGCCCGCGGATTGGCCGCCCAATTGGTGGGCGGCGCCGCACTGGTTCCCGCGCGGACGAAGTCCCTGCTGCGCGACACGCAGCGCGCCACCGTCCACGAGGGCATCGAGCGGGAACGCGCTGTCGCTACCGAACTTTTCGTCAGTCCCGACGGCCGCGAGGGTTTCGCCGCGTTCCTCGCCCGGCGCCCACCGGCGTTCGCCGCCGCACCGGCCACCACGGCTGCGGCCCCGGCTGCGGCGCCGGCCCCGGCCCCGGCTCTCGAAGGAGAACACGCATGACCGAGCCCCTCGTCCGGCGCGAGGTTTCCGAGGGCGTCGCCGTCCTCACCTTCAACCGGCCCGAGCGCAACAACGCCTGGTCGGTACCGATGGAAACCGAGTATTACCAGCACCTGCGCGAGTGCGGCGACGACCCCGACGTGCGGGTGATCGTGGTGACCGGTGAAGGCAAGAGCTTCTGCCCCGGCATGGACGCGCAGACCCTCGCCGATCAGGCCGCCACCGGCACCTCGACGTTCCCGCACCGGCGCCAGCCGACGACGTTGCCCCGGGAGATCCGCAAGCCGGTGATCGCGGCGATCAACGGGGCGTGCGCCGGGATCGGCCTGATCGCCGCGATGAACTGCGATCTGCGATTCGCCTCGTCGAGGGCGAAAATCACGACCTCGTTCGCGCAGCGCGGCATCATGGCCGAACACGGACTGGCGTGGTCGCTGCAGCGCGTGGTCGGTCCTTCGCGGGCGCTCGACCTGCTGTTCTCCGCACGGATAGTGCAAGGAGCCGAAGCCCTGTCGCTGGGCGTCGTGGACCGGATCTTCGAACCCGAGGACCTGCTGGCCGAGACCCTCGATTACGCGAAGAAGATCGCGGTGTTCTCGTCGCCGACCGCGATGGGCGTCATGAAGCAGCAGGTCTACCAGGCGGCCGAAAGCACTCAGGAGGAAGCACGCACGATGGCGATCCGCTGGTGGTACGACGTGCTCAAGCCGCACCCCGACTTCAAGGAAGGGGTGCAGTCCTACCTGGAGAAGCGCGAGCCCGCGTTCGCCCCGTGGGATCCCGCGACGCCCTCCGAGCCGGCCCCGCTCCCCGTTGACTGACACCCTCCTGGTCACCACCGAGGACGCCGTCCGGATCCTCGTCCTCAATCGCCCGGCCGTGCACAACGCTCTCGACGAGGAGCTGGGCACCCGCTTGCGCGACGCGATCCGCGCTGCCGACGCGGATCCCGCCGTGCGAGCGATCGTGCTCACCGGCGCGGGGAGCCGTGCGTTCTGCGCCGGCGGCGACCTCAAGCAGATGGTCAGCCGCGGGCCGTTGATGGGCAACGGTGCCCGGGTGATCACTCGGGCGCTCCGCGAGCGTCCGTCCAAGCCCTTGATCGCGGCGGTCAACGGGCTGGCCTACGGCGGCGGTCTGGAGATCGTGCTCGCGTGTGACCTCGCGGTGGCCTCGGAGACCGCGACGTTCGCGCTGCCGGAAGTGCGGCGCGGTGTGCTGGCCACCGGCGGCGGGTTGGTGCGGCTGTCGCGGTTGGTCGGCCAGCGCCGGGCGCTGGAAATGACGCTGACCGGCGCGCCCGTCGACGCGCTGACGGCGTCGAGCTGGGGTCTGGTCAATGGCGTGGTGGCTCCGGAGCGGGTGGTGCCGGCCGCCGTCGAGCTGGCTGCCATCGTGTCGGCGAACGCTCCGCTGGCGGTGGCGCTGAGCAAGAGCACGATCCTGGCGGGCGACGGCGTGCCGGAGGATCAGGCGTGGGACCTCAACGACGCCGCGTTCGAACGAAACCGCCACAGCGACGACGCCTCCGAGGGTCCGCTGGCCTTCGCGGAGAAGCGCGCGCCGGTGTGGACCGGGCGCTAAGCAAGCGGCAGTGCCCGTACCGGCAGTTCGTCCGGGAACCCGCTGATCGACGCGAGCATCTGCGGTCCCCGCGCTCCCAGAGCACTCGTGGACAGGAATTTGGCGCGGAGCTGTTCGTCGGTCAGCGGACGGTCCGGGCTTCCTGACCGGTCGGGGACGTCGATCGAGCGGCGTTCTCCGTCCGGCAGCACAGCGGTCACCCGGGCACCCCGGTGCGCCGGGAAACGGTCGTCGATGTCCTCGTCGACCTCCAACGTCACCTCCACAGCCTGCCCTTCAACACCGTTCTCGAGGTCGTCGAGCGCGCCCCGGCCCTGGAGCAGCGCCACGGCGACGAGGTACGGGATGCTGAAGCGGCGCTCGGCAGCGGTGCGCGGCTCGCGGATCCCCGCCACTGTCGTCGCGGTCGCGTAGGTCGCGACGATCAGCCGATCGACGTTTCGCACCCCCTGCGCCCGCAGTTCCAACGCACCGTCGATGGGCGAGAACGCGTGGCCGCAGCAGGCGTACGGCTTCACCGTGACCTGCTCGATCGCGAACGGACGGGCGAGCGGGGCCGCGCTCACCGCCCAGTCGGTCGTGGCGCCCGTGGCTGCGGCCAGGCCCGCGTCGCCCTCCAGGACGTCGGACGCTCCGGTGACACCGCCGGCCGCGGCGGCGACGGCGACGACGCCCGCCTGGGCCGCGTTGCCGGAATGCAGCGGCTTCCCGGCGGCGTCGCTGCGGAAGGTCTGCTGGAGGCCACCGGCCATGGTCGCGGCCAGCGACAGCGCGTGCCCGAACGTCACCTGGTCGAGCCGGTGGAGCGAGGCCGCCGCGGCCGCCGCCCCTACCGCGCCTGCCGTCCCGGTGGTGTGCCAGTGCCGGTAGTGCGTCGGACCGAGATCCGCGGCCACCCGGCAGCCGATCTCGAAGCCCACGACGAGCGCGCGCCACAGCTCCCCCGCCGTGGCATCCATCTGGTCGGCCACGGCGAGGGCCGCGGCGATCACCGGCGCGCCGGGATGGAACAGGCCCGGCGCGTAGATGTCGTCGAGCTCGAGTGTGTGTGCGGCGGTGCCGTTGATCAGCGCCGCGACGTGGACCGGGGCGATTCCCGGCGTGCCCAGGAGACGGCTCGTGCCGCCGCCGACGTCCAGACCGGCGCGCAGCGCCCGTGCCGGGAGGCCGTCGGAGCCGCCCAGCGTCACGCCCAGCCAGTCGACGAACGCCCGCCGCGTCGCGGCGCGCAGTGCGGCGTCGGGCACCGGGATCTCGCTCGCCCGGCGGGCCAGCGTTTCGACGATCACGCGTCCTCCACCACCGTGACGACCGCGTCGACGGCGACGACCCCGTTCGCCAGCACCAGCACCGGGTTGGACTCGGCTTCGACCACGGACGGATCGAGGGCCAGCGTCGACATCGCGCTGACCGCCGCGGCCAGCGCCGCCAGGTCCCCCCGCGGCGCGCCGCGATAGCCGGCCAGGAGGCGCAGCGCACGCACTTCGCCGATCATTCCGGCGGCTTCCTCGACGGTCACCGGCGCGCGTCGGAGGCTGCGGTCGCGGTAGACCTCGGCGAGCAGCCCGCCGGCGGCGAGCACCACGATCGGCCCGACGTCGGGATCGCGGCGCAACCCGATCAGCACTTCGGCGAGCGCGCCGCCGACCTGCTGTTGCACCAGCAGCCGGGCGGCGGCAAAACCGGGACGCGCCGCCGCGGTGGCTGTCGTGATCCGTTCGGCCGCGCGCGCCAGGCCGGCGCCGTCGGTCACACCGAGCACCACACCGCCGACGTCGGACTTGTGCGTCAGCTCGGCCGACAGCACCTTGACGACGGCCGGCCCGGCCACGGGAAGGTCCGAGGGAACGTCGGTGGCCGGAACGACCGTCCGCGGCGCGACGTCCAGCCCGGCGCGTTCGAGCACGGTGGCCGACGCGTCTTCGTCGAGAGTCACCGCCGCGCCGGGCCGAACCGGAACAGCGCCGCGCCGCACCGGACGCCCGCGACCGAACGTCGCCAGCACCGCGTCCGCGCAGGCTTCGGGAGTGCGGAAGGCCGGCACCCCGCGGGCCCGCAGTTGCGCAAGCGCCTCGGGTGCCGAGGGCACCACGAACACGGCCAGTGGCTTGGCCGCGTCGGCGCACGCGAGGATCGGCGCGACGCTCACCTCGGGCGTGAAACGCGCGGAGCTGCCGGGCACCGCGATCACCGCATCGAACTCGGGTGCGGCCAGAACCACCTCCAGCACCGCGCGGATCAGCTCCGCCCTGGTGCCCGCCAGTGTGAGGTCGATCAACGCACCGCCGTCCGGCGTCACCCCCAGTTCCGCCAGCCGCTCGGCCGTGGTCGGTGCCGGCGGGACCACCGTGGCGCCGCGCGTCGCCAGGCTGTCGACGACCATGGCGCCGCCACCCCCCGTGGTGGTGACGACGCACACCCGCGGCCTCGTGGGGACCGGAGGCACCCGCCGCACCAGGAGCTGGGCCTCCAGCAGCGCCTCCAGCGTGGTCACCCGCGCGATCCCGAGGTCGCGGAAGAGTGCGTCGGCAACGGCGTCGTCGCCGGCGAGTGCGCCCGTGTGCGATACCGCCAGCTCCGCGGCCGCCGCCGAACGCCCGAGCTTGTACGCGACGATCGGCTTGCCGGCCTTCGCCGCCGCCTCGGCAGCGGCTTCCAGATCGGCCGCCGCGTGCAGGTTCTCCAGGAACAGCGCGAGCGACCCCACCGCGGGGTCGTCGATCGCGGCCAGGCAGATCTCCCCCAGCGACAGATCCATTTCCGCGCCCGTCGATACCATCCCGGCGAACCCGAGCCCCATCTCCGAGCCCCGGCTCAGGAGCGCTCCCAGCACGCTCCCCGACTGCGACGCGACGAACACGTCTCCCGCCGGTAGGACGGCCTCGGCAAAGGCGGCGTTGCCGGTGAGCGCCAGCCGGCGGCGCGGGTTGGCCACTCCGAGACTCCCGGTGCCGAGCAGCCGCAGTTTCGAGGAGTCGAGGATTCCGCGCAGCGCTGTCGCCCGGGCCCGTCCGGCGGGAGTCGAGGGCAGGAAACCGTCGGCGACCACCGTGGCCACACCGACACCGATGCGTGCGCACTCCCGCACGGCCTCCACCGCCGCGTCCGCGCCGGTCATGATCAACGCGTGGTCGGGAACCTCGGGAAGAGCCTCCAGCGATGGCCAGGCCCGCTCCCCCAGGACGGTGTCCCGGGAGGGATTCACCGGATACAACGCGCCGTCCCAGCCGTGCCGCCGTAGGTACTCGACCGGCCGCGCTGTCGTCTTCCCGGGTGTGCCCGACGCTCCGACGACCGCCACCGACGCCGGATCGAGCAGCTGTCGGTAGAACACCTCAGCGAGCCCGCTGTGAGAACTTGCGGCCGAACACCGACTCGGCGATGCGGTTCTTGAGGATCTCCACCGATCCGCCCGCGATCATCCATCCGCGTGTGCGCCGGAAGCAGTACTCGACGATCGAGTCCTCACCGAATCCGGTTCCACCCATGGCCTGCATCGCGACGTCGGCCGCGAAGAAGCCGGCCTGGTTGGCGGCGAGCTTCGCCATCGCGGTGTCCACCCCGCTGGGCAGCCCGTCGCGGTCTCCGTTGGTGGCTGCCCGGTCTAGCAGCAGCTGCGCGGATTCCAGCTTCACCGCCGCGTCGGCGAACATCCACTGCAGGCCTTGGAACTCCGCCAGCGGCCGGCCGAACTGCTCACGGGTGAGGAGGTACTCCGTCGCCACGTCGAACGCGTGCCGGCCGACGGCGATCGAGCGGGCGCTGTTACCGAGCCGCTCGACGTTGAAGCCGCTGATCTGCTTCTTGAACCCGCCCTCGCCGAGCAGCACCTGCGTGTCGGGCACGTGACAATCGTCGAAGTAGAGCGGGCACCAATGCTCGCCGTTCAGGTACCGGGAGGGCGGGCCGACGGTCAGGCCGAGCGCGTTCCGGTCGACCAGGACCGAGCCGATGCCCCCCACGCCGGGCCCGAACCGCACGTACACCAGATAGACGTCGGCGTCGGCGCTGTGGGTCGAGAACACCTTGGTGCCGGAGACCCGCCAGCCGCCCCCGTCGCGCGTGGCCGAGGTGGTCAACTCGGTGACGGCTGAGCCCGCACCGGGCTCGCTCATGCCCAGCGCGATGAGCAGGTCTCCGGACAGCAGCCCGGGCAGGTAGCGCTCGCGCTGCTCGTCCGTGGCGTATTCGGCGAACGTCCGGATCGGCCCGAAGTTGCCCGCTTGAACGATGTCGGCGCTCCGCGGACAGGCACTGGCCACCGCTTGGATCGCGGTGATCGCCGCGCGGAGGCCTGCGCCCTGCCCGCCGCGATCCTCGGGAATGCTCAGGCCGAGCAGGCCCTGGCGGGCCAGCAGCCGAGCCACGTCCCGCGGGTACTCGCCCTGGTGCGCACGCTCCAGGGCACCTTCGGCCAGCCGGTCCTTCGCGAACTCCGCCACCGAGCGCCGGAAGTCCTCGAGTACGTCGTTCATCGCGGTCCCTTCGGAGGTCGGTGAAGCGCCGCTACCGGCAGGCTCACGTCGACGCGCTCGTAGCGGTCGAACACCTGCGGGTCGTGGCCCGGCACGATGTGCGCGGTGGAGTCGGCGAGTCGTTCGATGCGCTGGTAGCCGTCCAGCACGGTCTCGACATCGACGACCGCGGGGAACGGGTTGCGTTCGGCGAGGTTGTCGTAGAAATGGACGGCGTCGCCGGCCAGCACCACCCAGCCCCGCGCGGTGTGCACGCGGACGACCTGCGTGCCGCGGGTGTGGCCGCCCACCAGGTGCAGCTCCAGACCCGGCGCGAGCGTCAGATCGCCGTCGGGGGCGAGCACCGTGCCGGTGTAGAGGTCGCGCACGATGCCCACGACGTCGTCGGGTTCGTAGAAGTGGCTGAGCGAGCGGTGCCGCATGGACGGACCGGCCGCGTAGGCGAGCTCGGCGCGCTGCACGACGACTTCGGCGCCGGGGAAGTCACCGACGTTGCCCGCGTGGTCGTAGTGCAGATGAGTCAGGACGACGTGCCGTACCTCGGCGGGGTCGAAGCCCAGCGCGCGGACCGCGTCGGCGGGCCGGGTGTCCAGTACGCGGCCCCGCCGGGCGCCGGCCTCCGCGCTGAACGCGGTGTCGACGACGAGCACGTGGTCACCGGAGGCGGCCACCCACACGATGAAGTCGATGCCGGCCGTGCCGGTGCGGTCGCCGGGACGGAGGAAGTTGTCGCGGGCCTGCCGTTGTGCCCGCCCCACCCGGACGCCCCACACCTCCCAGCACGGGAGCTCAGCCACGGCCGTCGACGAGCTTGATCATGACCGGGTAGTAGTTCGGGCCGTAGCCCGCGTCGCTCGTCCGCCGTAACAGGTCCATCGTCTGCTGGGCGGCGTGGGCGGGAACCTCACCGTCCTCGGCGAGCTGCAACGCGAGCGCGAGGTCCTTGATCGCGTAGTCGGTGGGGAACGCTCGCTCGGGGAATTCGTCGGGCAGCATCGTGGCCGTACCGGTCCGGCGCAGCGCGAAACTGTCGGCGGAGCCGAGCGTCAGGGCCGAGAACAGCGCCTCCCCGTCGACGCCGGCCGCGCGGCCGATGGCGAGCGCCTCGGCCAGCGCGTTCATGGTGAGGAACAACACCATGTTGTTCAGGATCTTCAAGACCTGGCCATTGCCGACGCCACCGGCGTGGACGACGTCGGTGCCCATGCACTCGAGCAAGGGCCGGAGGGTCTCGAAGACATCTCCCGGGGCGCCGACGGTGATCAGCAGGGTGCCGTCCTCGGCGGCCTGGCGGGTGCGAGCCACCGGGGCGTCGGCGAACACGACGCCGTCGTCCGCCAGCCGCGACGCCAGCGCCCGGCTGCGGCCCACCTCGCTGGTACCCATGTCGACGAGAACGCGTGGCTTGTGCGCCACACCGGCCAGGATGCCGGCGACCGATTCGACTTCGCTGATCGTGGGCAGCGACAGGAAGACCACGTCCGCCTCGAGCGCCGCGAGGTCGGGCACCACGTCGGCACCGAGCGCCGCAGCCGGTTCGGTCGCCTCCGGCATCGGGTCGTACACGACGACCCGCTGCCCGGACTTGCGGATCAGGTTGGCGCACATCCGGGAGCCCATGACTCCCAGCCCGACGAACCCCAGGCTCATGCGACGTCCACGATGATGCTCTTGACCTGCGTGTAGTGCACCATGACCTCGGTCCCCTTCTCGCGGCCCAGGCCGCTGCTCTTGTAGCCGCCGAACGGGACCTCGACCCCGGCACCCGTGTACCGGTTGACCTGGATCTGCCCGGCCTGCAACCGCGCAGCGACGCGGTGAGCGGTGGTGACGTTCCCGGTGAACACGCCGGCGGACAAGCCGTACTCCGTGTCGTTGGCGATCTGGACGGCCTCGTCGAGGTCGTCGAACTCCAGCACCGATTGGACCGGCCCGAAGATCTCTTCGCGGGCGACGCGCATCTGGTTGGTGACCCCGCGCAGCAAGGTGGGGCTGACGAAGTGACCCGCTCCGTCGAGCACCTCGCCACCGATGACGACCTCGGCGCCGTCGTCGTGGGCCGCACCCAGATAGGCCCGGACGCGGTCGAGTTGCGGCGCGGAGATCAGCGGACCGACGTCGGGGTCGTCGAGGCCGTGGCCGAGCGAGAGGCCGGCCATGCGCTCGGCCAGCTTCTCCACGAACGGCGCGGCGACCACCCGGTCGACCAGTAGCCGGGTGGTGGCGAAGCAGGATTGACCGGAGTTGCGAACCACGGCCAGAGCGCCGGCCCGCGCGGCTTTGTCGAGGTCGGCGTCGGCGCAGACGATCGTGGGTGACTTGCCACCGAGCTCGAGGTTGACGCCGACGATGCGCTGCGCGGCGACGGCACCCACGGCCCGACCGGCGGCGACCGATCCGGTGAACGTGATGTGCCGGACCTGTTCGTGGGCGGTCAGGGCGGCTCCGGTGGAGCCGCCCTGACCGAGCACGACGTTGCACAACCCGGGTGGTAAGCCCGCCTCCGTCAGGAGCCGGGCCGTGTAGAGCGACGTCAGCGGAGTGAGCTCGGACGGCTTGACCACCACCGCGTTACCGGCCGCCAGACACGGCGCAACACCCCGGGTGAGCTGGCTGAGCGGGGCGTTCCAGGGCGTGATGTGAGCCACGACGCCGAACGGCTCCCGGACGGTGTACGCGAACGTCCCTGGTGGCTGCGGGATCGTCTGGCCCTGGATCTTGTCGGCCAGCCCCGCGTAGTACTCGAAGTACCGCACGCTCACGCTGATGTCGGCCGTCGCCTGAGCCAGCGGTTTGCCCGAGTCGATGCTCTCCAGCCGGGCCAGGAGGCCGGCGTGGGCCCGGAGCGCTTCGGCGACCACGTGCAGACGTCGTCCGCGCTCGGCGGGCGCCAGTCCGGCCCAGAGACGAAATGCCTCGTGAGCGCTCTCCACCGCCGCGGCGACACCCGGCGTGGAAGTCTCCTCGAAGCGTGCGATTACCGCGCCCGTCGCCGGGTCCTCGACGTCGAACATCGTGCCGTCGCCACGGGAGGTGAACTCCCCGGCGATGAACGCCGTCAGCTCGGCGGGCAGGCCGGACTCGCGCAGTGTCTGTCCGACGTCAGGCCGGTCGGTCTGCAGCATGACAGCACCTCTCGCACCTTAAACAGTTATAAGATAACGCTATATCTAAGGCTGTCCGGCACGCAACTTCACGAACAGTCCCTCGGCGTCCGCGACGAGTTGGTCTCCGCGGAAGAGCCGGCCGGTGGCCCACCGCTTCCGCCCCTCCGTCCGGTCGACGCTCGCCTCCACACGCAGCTCGACCCCGATCGGGGTGATCTTTCGGTAGTTGACGGTCAAGTAGGCCGTGCGTCGCGGCGGTGGGGGGTTGTCACTGTTGGCCATGATGCCGAGCACTTCGTCGAACAGCAGCGTCACGGTGCCGCCGTGCGCGGCGTTATTGCCTCCCAGGTAAAACGTCCCGAACGTGACGCGGCCGCGGACCACGGACGTCGACACGTGGTCCTAGATGACCGGCAGCAGCAGCGAATGCCCGCGCCCGGGCAGGTCACGCCGCCGACCGGCGTAACGCTCCCACTCGTCGGCGCGGTATTTCTCCACGTCGGCGGCGATCTCGTCGAGGCGCGCGGTCAGGGCGTCGAGGCTCTCACCCGGCGGTGCCGCCATCGCGACCGCGTCCTGCAGCCGGCGCATCGCCGTCACCAGCGGGGGGTAGTCCGCCCCGCCCGCCGTCGGATCCGCGCTCTGCTGTTGCCACGGATCTACTTCCACGCTTGAGTGCTCCATATGGATAGACTATTAACCTAAAGAGGGTAGAGCCGTGCAGCCGCGGCGTGTGTCTGACCACAGAAGGGGCCCGGATGATCGACGACGAAGACGAAGAAGTCATGGGCGAGCCGAGTTTCGAGCTCCGCCTGCGCGACGGCGAGCCGCTGGTGAGCGGCTGCTACTTCATGCACCCCGTCATCGAAGTGTCGGGTTTCGCGTGGGCCGACGGCGACGACCGAATCCTCGTCACCGCGACCGACGGCAGCGAGTGGTACGCCGACCGGGTGCCGCGCGTCGGCAAGGCGAACGTCGTCCTGCACCGCACGCAACCCTGATGGACCTCCGCGGCAAGTCGGTGGTGATCACCGGGGGCGGGAACGGGATCGGGCTGGCGCTCGCGCGGCGATTCGCCGCTGCCGATGTCCGCGGCGTGGTCGTCGCGGATCTCAACGGAGGCTGGGCCTCGAAAGCGGCAGCGGCGCTCGAGGCTCCCGCGCTGGGCGTCGCCTGCGACGTCGCCGACCCCGACGCCATCGGCCGGCTCGCCGATCAGGCCGAGGAGACGTTCGGGCCGATCGACGTGTTCGTCTCCAACGCCGGCTACTCCGACCCCGTCCCCGGCGACCTGGACCAGCCGGTCGACCGGTGGCGCGACATCGTGGACGTCAACCTGCTCGCCCATGTCTGGGCGGCACGCCGGGTCGTGCCGTCGATGGTGGAGCGCGGTGGCGGCTACCTGCTCCAGACGATCTCCTCGGCCGCGCTGATCACCGGCCCGTCGGGGCCCGGGTACACCGCCAGCAAGCACGGCGCACTCGGGTTCGCCGAGTGGGTGTCGCTGAACTATCGCCACCAGGGCATCCGGGTCTCGTGCCTGTGCCCCAACGCGGTCTACACCGGGATGTTCGGCCGTCAGCCCGGCGACGACTCCGAGCCACCCGACGTGGGCAGCCTCGGCGAAATCCTCACGCCGGAGAGCGTCGCCGAGACCGTGTACACGGCGATGACCGGCGACGAGCCGTTCCTCATCCTGCCGCATCCGCGCGTTGGCGACTCGTTCCTGCGCAAGGCCACCGATTACGACGGATGGCTCGAGCGCACGTCCGGGCGGCTGCAACGGATGCGCGGCGACTGAACAAGGGCCGCGGGCCGGGTCGACCCGGCCCGCGGTTTCACCCTCTCCGTGCGGCCAGCGCGTCCGCGAGGCGCTTGACCAGGTCGGTATCGCCCGGACGGCCCAGCACGTACTCCCGCACATGGCCTCCCGCCGTGTGCACCACCCGCGCGGTGACGTCCGCGGCCTCGTCGGTGCACAGCAGGACCAGCACCTCGGCCACCCGCTCGGGTGACAGGTCGATACCCTCCGGAATACCGGACTCCTCGAGGAACCCGCGCGACATCCGCGTCAGGGCGCCCGGGGACACCGCGTTGACCGTCACTCCGTGCGCCGTGCCCTCGGTGGCGGCGGCCATCGTCAGTCCCCACACCGCGGCCTTCGCCCCGGAGTACGCCGCACCCGTGTCGTGCAGGCGGGACAGCGCCGCCTCCGAAGTCACGTTGACGATCCGGCCGTAGCCCTGCGCGCGCATCAGCGGCATCGCGGCACGGATCGTCCCGACCACGCCGACCACGTGCACGTCGAGATGCCGGCGCAGTTCCTCTTCGGACACGTCGGCGAAGCGGGCGGAACCGAGGACGCCGGCGTTGTTGACCAGGATGTCGATGCGCCCGAACTCGGCCACGGTCCGTCGCACCGCGTCCGCCGCACCCGCGAAACTCGCCACGTCGGAGGTGTCCGGCACCGCGCGGCCGCCGGTCGCGACGATCCGCGCGGCCGACGCCTCGGCCACGGAGGCGTCGGGGTGCTCTCCGGTGGTGTCCACTCCCGTGTCGTTGACGACGACGGCCGCACCCGCCGCCGCGAGCGCTCCGGCATACGCGGCGCCGAGCCCGCGTCCGGCCCCGGTGACCAACGCGACCCGGCCGATCAGATCAGTCAACGCTCGCCGCCTCCTCCGTCGCGCTGCCGACGTACGCGGCGAAAACGTCGCTGGTCAGCAGCTCCTTGGCCGTGCCGCGGTAGACGATCTCCCCGCGGCGTAGCACGTACGCACCGGACGCCATTCCCAGCGCCCGCGTCGCGAACTGGTCGACCAGCAGCAGCGCACCGCCCTCGTCCGTGAGGCGCGCGAGGAAAGCGAAGATCTCGTCGACGACGATCGGGGCGAGCCCCAGCGACGCCTCGTCCACCAGCACCAGGCGCGGGTTGCGCACGTAGGCGGCGGCCATCGCGAGCATCTGCTGCTGGCCTCCGGACAGCGTCCCCGCCGGCTGGGCGAGCCGCTCACCGAGGATCGGGAACGCCGCGGTGGCGCGCTCGACGGCGGCTGCCGTCCGCCCGCGCCCGCGCCCCGCTTGCAGCGCCAGGTTCTCCCGGACGGTCAGCGACCGGAACACGCCACGGCCCTCGGGGACGTGACACAGGCCCAGGCCGAATCGCTTGTGCGGGGGCGTCGTCGTGACGTCCTCCCCGAACAGGGTGATACTGCCCCGGGTCGCCGGCAGAAATCCACTGATCGCGCGGAGCAGTGTGCTCTTGCCCGCGCCGTTCGGGCCCAGCAGCGCGGTCACCTCACCCGCCGGAATTTCCAGGGTCAGATCCCGGAGGATGACGGTCTGGTCGTAACCGGTCTGCAATCCCGACAACTCCAGGGCGTTGTCGCTCATACCGCGGCCTCCCGGACGTCTTCGATGTCGTCCGCGGAGGAGCCCAGGTAGGCCGCCTGAACCACCGGGCTGGCCGCTGTCTCCTGCGGAGTGCCCTCGAAGAGCAGCTTGCCGAAATCGAGGACGTAGATGTAGTCGCACGCGCTCAAGACCAGCGGCATGTCGTGTTCGACGAGCAGCACACCGCAACCCCGCTCGCGCACCACCTGCCGGAGCACCTGCTCGAACGCCGCGGTTTCCCGGGCGTCCAGGCCCGAGGAGGGTTCGTCCAGCAGGAGGACGTCGAATCGACCGGCCAGGCAGCGGGCCAGTTCGACGAGACGGCGCTGACCGGTGGACAACTCTCCGGCCTGGCGCTCGGCCAGATCGGTGATGCCGCACAGCGCGAGCGCGTCGCGGGCCGCCGCCAGTGCTTCCCGCCGCTGCGCGGGTCGACCCACCAGCTGCGCGAGGACGCTTCCGCCTGCCTGACCGGATTCCCGGCCCAGGGCGACGTTGTCGAGCACCGACAGCGAGTCGCCCAGCTGCATCCGTTGGAAGGTGCGGCCCAGGCCGGCCCGGCCCCGTGCCGCCGGGCCCTGGCGGGTGATGTCGCGGCCCTTCAGCGCGACGGTGCCGCCGATGCGGCGGTTGAGGCCACTGCACGCGTCGAACGTCGTGGTCTTGCCCGCCCCGTTGGGGCCGATGAGCCCGGTGATCCGGCCGCGCGGCGCCGCGAACGTCAGCCCGTCGACGGCGACGAGACCACCGAACCGCACCTGAAGGTCCGTGACCTCGAGACCGGCCGACGGCTCGAGGACAGCCGGCGGTGTCTCCGGGTGGCTATCCGGGACGGCGTGCGGCGGGTTGCGCCGCAACCGGTCCAGCACCGCGCGCAACCGATCGGGCACCTCGGGCTGCCGCCGGGCGATGGCGACCTGCACGGCGAAAACCCCGAACAGCACGTTGAGCCAGTAGGTCGTGTCCGCGCTGGTCAGGTAGCCCGGGAGGACGGCCACGACGCCCATGAACACCGCGTACCAGGGTTCGCCGAACGGAGCCAGGGCGAGGATCGCCAGCAGCACCAGCGACTGGAACGACCCGTAGTGCAGATCGCTCGACGTCGCGTAATGCACCGAGCTTCCGTAGAGGATTCCTCCCACGCCGGCCAGGAACGACGACGCGCAGAAGACGATGACGCGGGTCCGATTCGTGGAGAGCCCCAGTGTCGCGACGGCGACCGGCGAGGCGGACAAACCCCGGAGCAGCCGGCCCAGGCGCGATTGGACGATGGCGACCACGAGCAGGCTCACGAGGACGACCACAGCCAGCACGAAGTAGTAGTAGGCGCTGTCGCTCTCGGCGAACGACGGCCGCGGCATCGTGCGACCGTCCTGCAGGGTGGTGAACATGAAACCCCGGGAGTAGAGCAACCGCTCGACCAGGATGCCGAATCCGAAGGTGGCGAGGGCCAGGAAGATCCCGGACAAGCGCACGGCGGGAATGGCGATCAACGCGCCGACCGGAACGACGATCAAGCCGGCCAGCACCAGGGCCAACAGCCATGGCACGCCGTGGTCGACGGCGAGCTGCGAGAACGCGGTGGCTCCGATCGCGCCGAAGGCGGCCGTGCACAACGAGACCTGCCCGGACGTCCGGACCAGCAGACCCAGCGACAGGATCACCACGACCTGCGTGAGACCGATCGTGAAGTACGGCAGCTTGTCGCCACCCACCAGCAGCGGGACGAGCGTGAGCGGCACCAGTACGAGCACGCCGGTCAGTACCCGGACCGCTCCCGGCGCCCGGTACTCACGGCGGACCGCCGGTGGCGCCGCCGACAACGGTTCGGCGAGCCTGCGTCGCGGACGTATCAACAGCACGAGGAAGAGCAGGATGAACGGGATGCTGTCCGGGAGACCCGCCAAGCCGGGGACCTCGACGGCCACCCGTTGCGACAGGGCGGCCAGCACACCGATCAGGATCCCGCCGACGAACGTCAGCGGAATGCTGGAGAACGCTCCGACTGCGGCCGCGCCGAACGCCTGCACGACCAGGAACGTCAGTCCGATCGCGTCCAAGCCGATGAACGGCAGTACCAGCACTCCGGAGGCGGCGGCGAACGTCGATCCGATGACCCAGGACGTCCGCCGCACCCTCGTCGGACTCGTCGACTGCATGGCCAGCAGCTGCGGGTCGTCGACCACGGCCCGCATCGCCAGGCCCGTTCCGGTGAAGCGGAACAGCACGTAGAGGAGGGCGGCGCCGACGACCGCGACGAGCGTCACCCAGAGTTGGGCGTAGGAGATGTTGACCCCGCCGACGCGGATGAACTCGAGCGCTCGCGGCAGATACTGGGCGACACGGATGGTGTCGGCGCCGAACAGGATGCTGGCCAGGCCCTGCACGATCAGGATCAGCCCGACGGTGCCGACGATCTTCGCCGCCGACGACCGGTCGGCCAGCCGCCGAGCCAGTGGTTCGAGAAGGAGGCCCAGCAGCGGGCCGGCCACGAAGACCGCCAGCACGAAGGCCAGCGGCCAGGCCACACCCTGTTCGTAGTGCAGGAAGTAGAAGAAGCACGCTGCCGCGGTCGCAATTGCACCGTGACCGAAGTTGAAGATGCCGGACGTCTTGTACGTCAGTACGAGTCCGGTGGCGGCCAGACCGAAGATCGAGCCGGTCGCGATGCCGCTCACGATGAACGGGAGGTAGGTGTCCACCAGCCTCTCCCTTCTGTTGAACGAGCCCGTCGCTGGACGACCCCGAGTGGGGTGGCGGCCGGGACCGGCGCGTGCCGGTCCCGGCGCCGTGACTCAGGAGTTGGCGCAGACCTTCTCGCTGGGAGACGTGGTCTTACCGTCGGCGACCTTGAGCACGAAGGCACAGGGGTGGGAGAGGGGCGCCGTCGGCTGCCCCGCGGTGAAGGTGATCTTGTTGGCCAGCAGCCCGTCCAGGTCCTCGTTCTTGACCTGGTACAAGGCGTCCATCACGTCCTTGCGGGTCGGGTTCGGGCCGACGTCGGCCAGCGCCTTACGGAGGACTTCCAGACCGGACCAGGTCAGACCGGCCGTGCCCTCGTGCCAGTTGTCGTCCTTGGCGTAGTTCAGCATCGCGTCGCGGAAGACCTTGGCCGGTGCGAGATCGGCCACCGACGGGAAGGCGTAGGCGGGCCCCCAGATCGTCACGTTCTTGAGCTCGGCCATCTGCTTGCTCAGCGCGTTGGCCGACGACCCCCAGGTCGGGTTGTAGCTCTGTGCCTGGCAGTCCTGAATGAGCTTGATCGCGGGCGCCGTGGACAGGTTGAGCTGGACGTAGTCCACGCCCTTCTGCTGGAGCTGCAGGCATTGGGCGGTGTAGGAGGTCGCCGTCGAGCTGATCGGCAACGCCGTGTATTCCATACCCAGCTTCTCGGCGTTCGCCTTCTGCATGCCGACGGTGCTGGCGCAGGCGGCGATCTCCGCGCAGTAGAGCTCACCGTACTTCTTGGCTTTGCCGAAGTTCTTCGCCACCAGCAGCTGCGTGTACTTGCCGCTCACGACGTCGGTGACGGTCGGGAACATGCCCGTCTCCTTGTACCAGTCACCCGTGTTCGCACTGCCGCTGATCAGCGGCACACCCTTGGCGCGCACGGCCGACCCGTAAGCCGGCGCGAGGTTGTCCGAGCCGACCACGATCGCCAGCACGTTCTCCTGATCGATGAGCTTGGCCGCCGCGGCCTGCGCCTTCGCCGGGTCACCGCCGTCGTCGACCGACACGATCTTGATCGGGTGACCGTTGATGCCGCCGGCGGCGTTGAACCACTCGGCCCAGGCCGGCGCGACCGTGTCACCCTGGCTGCTGCTGGAGGCCTGCGGACCGGTCAACGAGCCGATCACACCGATCACCAGCGGCGTGCCGGTCGGCTTCGGGCCGGTCGGCTTCGGGCCCGCGCTCTCACCGGCGTTGGCGGAGCTACCGTTGTCGCTGCTGGCACCGCACGCGGCCAGCGTCAGCACAAGGAAGCCCGCGATCAGACCTCGGGCGACTTGCTGTCTGTTGAGCATGTGAGGGACTCCATCGTCGGCTCAGGTGTGACCCAGGTCGCGTCAAGGTATAGGTAGATATTCTTACTAGTCAACGGTCGGGGTCAGGCCAAGGGCGGCGCGGAGGTCCGCGCCGCCCTCGGTAAGTCAGTCTGTTCAGTTGGCTCCGAGCAGCTGCAGACCGTTCTCGCGCAGGAACCGGCGGCGGACGTCGTCGCCCAGCGGCTCCGCCCGGGTGTAGAACTCCGCGGGCTCGCGCAGGCCTTCGGCGTGCGGCCAGTCCGAGCCCATGACCAGGCAGTCCACCGAACCGAGCCGGTTCACCAGACCCGCGGTGTCGTCTTCCGGGTAGGGCACGACGCTGATGTGCCGTTTGAAGATGGCGCTGGGCCGCTCCTTGAGCTGACCTCCGAGCCACCGGCCGTTACGCGCCATGCCGCGGCTCTTGTCCATGTGCTTGATGAAGTGCGGGATCCACTCCGCGCCGTACTCGCTGACCAGCACCTTGATATCGGGGAAGCGGCCGAACAAGTTGTCGAAGATCAGCGCGGACAACGTGTCAGTGATGGGTCGCTCACCGTAAGTGTTCTGCCACTGCCAGGCGGAGAACTGAAACGGAGGCACCAGGCCCCAGCCCCAGTGCGGTGCGACGTGCTCCTGGTAGTGGTACTCGGTGATGTGGTACGCGACGATCACGCCGGCCTCGTTGACCCGGGACCAGAACGGGTCGAAGTACGGGTCACCCGGTGAGCGCCCGGCGACCGGGCCGGGCGGCAGCATGATGAACTTCGCGCCGGCGGCCAGCACTCGGTCCAGCTCGGCGACCGCCCGATCCAGGTTGTCCAGGGACAACAGCGCCGGCGCGTAGATCCGGTCCTGGGTGTTGAAGCCCCAGTCCTCGTCGATCCACCGGTTGAACGACTCGAGGTTGTCGTAGAGCGGCTCGCCGTCCAGGTAGGCCCAGGCAAACAGGCCCCACCCACCCGGATACATGATCGACCGCTCGATCTGCTGCTCCGTGAGCTGCTTCAGACGCGCCTCGCGGTCCAGGTACTCGGTCTGGATGGGCTCGTAGAACCGCTCGGCATCGGTCGCGTCGCCCGAGGCCCGTTGCCGCAGCATCTCGGCGAGCGAGCCGGGCACGTAGGCCTGGTCCAGATCCGCCTCGAGCGCGGTGACGATCCGGTTGTTCGCCAGCAGAATCTTCTTGCCGGTGGCCGACATGATCGGCCGCACCGAGGTGTCCAGCTTGTCCTTCGGCATGAAGCGCGTGAAGCAGTCCTCCGCCTCGACGCAGTGCTGGTCGAAGTCCAGCAGTTTGTAGGGGAGTTCTCCGACCGAGCTCTCGATCAGCGCCATCTCTGCCGTCCTCGTCTGTAGGGGAGTTCGTGAGAGTGACTCTCAACTTGCCAGTGGCTAGCATGTTGCCACCGAACAGCTTCTCAAGGAAGTTATTCTTCTAACTGATTGCGGGGCAACATGGGTGGTTTGCGCGAAAGAAACCGGCTCCGCACCCGGCAGGACATCGTGGACGCGGCGCTGGACCTGTTCGCCGAACGCGGCTACGAGGCGACGACCACCGACGCCATCGCGCTGACCGCCGGTGTCTCCCCCGCCACCTTCTTCCGGTACTTCGCCACCAAGGAGGACGTCCTCTTCCACGACGAGCACACGGCGGCAGCCGCGCTGGTGGCACTGGTGCGCGACCGCATCGACCACTCGCTGACGCTGTCGGCGCTGGAGGAACCGATGGTGACGTTCGCGGACTCGCTCACCGACGGCAGCGTGCCGCAGCTGACCCATCTCGTCATGACGACCAGGACCCTCGAAGCCCGGAGCCTGCGGATGCCGCTGCGGTGGCAACACGACGTGGCGTTCCAGCTGGCGGCCGAGCGCGGCCTGGAGCACCCCGGCCTGACCGAGACGGGCTTGGCGGCGCTGGCCGTGACGTGCCTGACGAGTGCACTGCGGCACTGGGACTACCGGTCTCCGACGCTCGGCGGTCTCGTCCACGACGCCTTCTTGCTTACTAAAGAGGTAAATCCTTGACCTAATAAGCGAAGCGCTGCTAGACGTTGGTCATGGCCGAGACAGCAGCCGCACCGCTCGTGGACGTCCGTGTCTTGACGGACTGGCTCGACGAACACCTCGACGGTCCACCCGAGCCGCTGACCGCCGAGCGCCTCGGCGCCGGCACCGGTATCGGCAACGCGCTGTTCGAGGTCCACCGGGGGTCCGCGGTCTACGTCCTGCGTCGCCCGCCATCGGTCCTGAACGACCGGAGCGCCGGCAACATGCTCCGCGAGTGGCGGATTCTCACCGCGCTGGAGGGCACCCCGGTCCCCCATCCGACGCCCCGCCTGCTCTGCGAGGACAGCTCCGTACTCGGGGCGCCGTTCCTGATCATGGACAAGGTCGACGGCTTCACGCCGGGATTCGCGTTACCGGAACCGTTCGACTCCGATCCCGGCCTCCGCCGTGACCTGGCGTATGCCTACGTCGACGCGCTGGTCGACCTCGCGGACGTCGACTGGCGCGTCCGTGGACTGCAGGACCTGGGCAGGCCCGAGGGATTCCTCCAGCGCCAGGTGCCCCGCTGGCTGGCTCAGCTCGACCGCTACCGCACTCGAGAACTTCCCGAGCTCGACTTCGTCGCCGGCTGGCTGGAGGAGAACCGCCCCGCCGATCATCCGATCGGCCTCATGCACGGGGACTACAGCCCGTTCAACGTGATGGTCGCGCCCCGGCCGCCGGCTCGGCTGGCCGCCGTCGTCGACTGGGACACCGGCACGATCGGCGACCCGCTCCTGGACATCGGTCATCTGCTCGCCCGGTGGACGAACCCAGGTGAGGAGCCGGTGCTCGGCGAACAGGCCGGTGGCACCGCGCACTATCCGACGCGTGCGGAACTGGCCGCGCGGTATGCCCAGCGCTCCGGCCGCGACCTGACCGCGCTGCCGTATTACCAGTGCCTCGCGCTGTTCAAACTGGCGGTGATCCTGGAAGGCACCTACGCCCGCGAAGCGGCCGCCGGGGTACCCGAGGCGGACAACTCGATGGCGCATCTGGTCCCCCGGCTCACGACCGCCGCTGCGGACTTCGCCCGTGGGAGGCGGGTCTGAGGTGGGTGCCTTCGACGGAAGAGTCGCCGTCGTCACCGGCGGGAGCCGGGGCATCGGCTGGTCCATCGCTGATGCGTTCGCCCGCGAGGGCGCTGACGTGGTGATCGCGAGCCGCAAATTCGACGCCTGTTCGGTGGCGGCGGACCGGCTGCGCGCCGAGTACGACGTCCGGGCGCTGCCGGTTGCCTTCCACGCGGCGCGGTGGGACGACTGCGACCGGCTCGCCGAGACCGTGGACAAGGAGTTCGGCCGGTGCGACGTACTCGTCAACAACGCCGGGATGTCCCCGTCGTACCCGAGCCTGCGCGAGGTCGACGAGGCGTATTACGACAAGGTCAGCGGCGTCAACCTCAAGGGGCCGTTCCGGCTCTCGATCCTGCTCGCCGAGCAGATGAGCGACGGCGGGGCGATCGTCAACGTCAGCACGATCGGCTCGCTACGCCCGGGCGTCGACGAACTGGTCTACGCCTGCGCCAAGGCCGGGCTCAACGCGCTCACGGTCGGCCTGGCGGCAGCCTACGCACCGACGGTCCGCGTGAATGCGCTGCTCCCGGGCCCGGTCGAGACCGACATCGCGTCCGGCTGGAGCGACGAGACACGGGCGACCGCGGTCGGCTCGATGCCACTGGCTCGCATGGGCCGGGCCGACGACTTCGCGGGCCCGGCCCTGTGGTTGGCCGGCGCCGACTCCGCGTTCGTGACCGGCACCCTGATCCGCGTCGACGGCGGCTTGTACCGCCAGACGTCCTGACCGCGAGGAAACGACCATGTGGGAGTTCAGCACCGAGCCCGAGTTCGAGAAGCAGCTGGCGTGGATGCGCGACTTCGTCACCGCGGAGGTGGCGCCGCTCGAACTGCTCTGGCCGCACCACCACCACAAGGTGCCGCCGCCCTGGCTGCGTGCGGTCATCGACCCGCTCAAGGACGAGGTGCGCACGCGTGGGCTCTGGGCCTGCCACCTCGGACCCGAGCTCGGCGGGCAGGGATTCGGCCAGGTCAAGCTCAGCCTGATGAACGAGATTCTCGCGCCGTACCAGTGGGGTCCGACGATCTTCGGCGTGCAGGGACCCGACACCGGCAACGCGGAGATCCTCGCCCACTACGGCACCCCCGGCCAGAAGCAGCGCTACCTGGTACCGCTACTGAACGGCGAGATCTTCTCCGCGTTCTCGATGACCGAACCCCAGGGCGGCGCGGATCCCACCGGCTTCCGGTGCGCGGCTCGGCCGGACGGCGACGGCTGGGTCATCGAAGGCGAGAAGTTCTTCACGTCGAACTCCGAGGAAGCCGCGCTGCTCGTCGTCATGGCGGTGACCGAACCGGAGGCCGCACCGCACCGCCGGATGTCGATGTTCCTCGTGCCACGGGAGACACCCGGCATCCGGACCGTCCGGCGCACTCGGTACATGAACGAACCCGACGACGCCATGGATCACGCGCTTCTCCGTTACGACAACGTCCGCGTCGCGGCGGAAGGTCTGCTCGGTGCACCCGGTCAGGGCTTCGAGATCGCGCAGACGCGACTCTCCGGAGGCCGCATCCACCACGCGATGCGCGCGGTGGGCCAGGCGCAGTACGCCTTCGACATGGCGTGCGAACGCGTACTGAGCCGCACGACGCGCGGCCGGGCGCTCGCCGACCAGCAGCTCGTCCAGCAGGCGATCGCCGAGAGCTACGCGCAGATCGAGCAGTTCCGGCTGTTCGTGCTGCGCACCGCCTGGCGCATCGATCAAGGCGATGGGTATGGCACCGAGATCCGGCGTGACATCGCGGTGGCCAAGGTGCTGTCCGCGCAAGTCGTCGCCGACGTGGTGAAGCGCGCGATGCACCTGCACGGAGCGCTGGGGCTGTCCGACGAGATGCCGTTCGGTCACCTCTGGTCGCAAGCCCCCGGCTACGGCATCTGGGACGGCCCCACCGAAGTGCACCTGGCGTCCGCGTCCCGGCTGATCCTGCGCGGCGCCCAGCCGGCCGAGGGCGATTACCCCACGCAGTGGCTACCGCCGCGCATCGAGGCGGCAAGGGCCAAGTACGCCGAAGCACTTCGAGCTGAAGCAGAGGTCCGATGATGATGGACGATTTCGTGGCCTCGGCCCGCGCGTTCCTGGATGGAGCCGCGGAGCGACGGCACGACTCGGCGCGCGCATGGGGCAGCGGCTCCGACCGCGTGACGTACTTCAGCGACGACGTACCCGACGTCGCCGCGGAGAAGGTCCAGGCGGGGCGGGCGTGGCAGCGGCGCCGCTGGGAGGCGGGCTTCGGCTGGATCACCGGGCCCGCGGAGTACGGCGGTGCCGGGCTGACCACCCTTCACCAACTCGCCTACGACACCGTCGAGGCCGAGTACGACGTCCCCGACACCGGTGTGCTGTCGGTGATCGGGCTGGGCATGATCGGCCCGACGATCCTGACGCACGGCACGCCGGCGATCCGCGACCGCTACCTCGCCGCGATGTACCGGGGCGAGGTCATCGCCTGTCAGCTGTTCAGTGAGCCGGGGGCCGGCTCCGACCTGGCGGGTGTCGAGACGCGCGCGGTGCGCGACGGCGACTCGTGGCGGCTCGACGGCCAGAAGGTGTGGACGTCGGTCGCCCAGCACGCGGACATCGGCATGGCGCTCTGCCGGACCGATCCCGACCAGCCCAAGCACCGGGGCATCACGGCGTTCCTCCTCGACCTGCGCGCCCCCGGCGTAGAGGTACGGCCGCTGCGCCAGATGAGTGGCGGCGCGGAGTTCAACGAGGTGTTCCTCACCGACGTCGTGGTTTCCGACGACCATCGGCTCGGCGACGTCGGCAACGGCTGGCGGGTCGCGCTGACCACCCTGATGAACGAGCGCGCGACCGTCGGCGGCGGACAGTCCCCCGTGGCCGGTGCGCTGTCGCTCCCCTACCTGGTCGGACTCCTGAAGTCCCAGGGCCGCGACCAGGACCCCGCCGCACGCCGCGCGCTCGCCGAGTTCTACGCCACCTACGCCGCTACCGGGTACCTGAACCGCCAGGCCCGGCGGCGCCTGGAGTCCGGTGAGCACCCCGGGCCGGAAGCGTCGGTGTCGAAGCTCATGTACGCCCGCAACCTGACTCGAGGAGCCCACCTCGCCGCGGAGATCGCCGGCCCCAAGCTGGTGGCCGACACCGGCGAGTGGGGCACGTTCGCGTGGACCGAGCTGCTGCTCTCGGTACCCGCGCTGCGCATCCTCGGCGGCACGGAGGAGATCATGATGAACATTCTCGCCGAGCGGGTCCTCGGGCTGCCCAAGGAGCCGGGCGTCGACCCGAACACCCCGTTCCGCGAGCTCAAGCGGGCCGGTGGTGCGGCATGAGCGACGAACTCGAGGCTCTCCGCGAGAGCCTGCGCGACTTCCTGGCGACCAAATCCGACGCTCGACGCGTCGTCGACGGCGACGCGGCGTACGACCGAGCCATCTGGAGGCAGATGGCCGAACAGCTCGGGCTGCAGTCGCTGGTGCTGCCCGGCGACTACGGCGGCGACGGGTACGGCTTCGCCGAACTGCGCGTCGTGATGGAGGAGATGGGCCGGGCGCTGCTGCCCAGCGCGTTCCTGTCCTCCGTGGTGATGGGAGCGTCCGCGCTCGTGGCGTCGGGGGACGCCACCGCGCAGTCGCTGCACCTGCCCGCGCTCGCCGCGGGCGACACCACCGCCACGTTTGCCGTCGCCGAGGGTGCCGGGTCGTGGGATCTCGACGAGATCGGTACCCGGGCTGACCGCGAGGGCGACCACTGGACGCTGACCGGCGAGAAGTCGCTGGTCGTCGACGGAGCCACCGCGGAGTTGGTGCTGGTGGTCGCCCGCACGGGGGCCGGACCCAGCCTCTTCGCAGTCACCGGCGACGCCGAGGGGCTGACCCGCGCGCCACTGCGCGCACTGGACCCCACCCGCAAGATCGCCCGGTTGACGTTCGCCGGTACTCCCGCCGTGCTGGTGGGCACCGATGGCGGCGCCGGACCGGTCGTCGAGCGGGTTCTGCGCCTGACCGAGGCGGCACTGGCCGCCGAACAGGTGGGCGGAGCGCGGGCGTGCCTGGAGGCCAGCGCGGTCTACGCGCGGGAACGGCGTCAGTTCGGCCGGGCCATCGGATCGTTCCAGGCCGTCAAGCACAAGTGCGCCGAGATGCTCTCCCGGGTCGAGCTGGCCCAGGCGGCCGCGACGGAGGCCGCGGACGCAGTGGACAGTGGGGACGCGGCGGCGGCCACCGCAGTGGCCCACGCTGTGTGTTCAGAAGCCTTCATGTTCGTGGCGGCCGAGAACATCCAGGTGCACGGCGGCATCGGCTTCACCTGGGAGCACCCGGCCCACCTGTACTACCGGCGCGCCAAATCGTCACAGCTGCTGCTGGGTGGACCTGCGGTCTACTACGAACGCATGCTGCGACGGCTGGGCGTGTGACCGGCGGGCGCCACCCCTGAATCAGGGGTGGCGCTGGCCGCGCGCCGGCATTTCCATGCCGCTGCTCATGAGGTCGAGCACGGTCTCGCCGTCGCGCGGCATCATGAACTCGCGGGATTCGGTGAGGTGCTTGCGCCACAGCTCCTCGGCGCCCGACGGCATTCCCGATTCGATCAGGTCGACGACGCGGTGATGCGCCTTCAACCCGAGGCTCAAGCCGAGGTCGTCGCGCGGGGCGCCGAGGTGCTCCTCGACCCACTCCCAGTTCGCCAGTTCGATGATGTGCTGGACCATGCCGGTGAGCACACCGAGGGTCTGGTTACCGGCGAGCTCGATGAGCAGGGCGTGGAATGCGGTGTGGGAGCGGATGGCCGCGCGCGGGTCGTCGGCGAGTGCGTCGTGCTCGTCCAGCATCGCGCGCAGGCGGGCGACGTCGTCGTCGGTGCGCCGCTGCGCGAGCAGCCCGGCCACCGGCGGCTCGAGGAGCATGCGCGCCTCGTAGACGTCGTCGAGGGTCGTGCCGCGGTGTTCCAGGATGAGCCCGGCGTAGCGCGCCGCGACGTCGAGCTTGGGCATCAGCACACGCGCACCACCACGCGGGCCGCGACGCACCGTGATGAGCGACTCGGACTCCAGGATGCGGTAGGCCTCACGCAGCGTCGGCCGCGACACGTTGAACAGGGTCAGCAGTTCGGCCTCGGAGGGCAGCGCGTCGCCTTCCTTGAGGTCACCGCGCACGATCTGGCGGCGCAGTCGACCGGCGATCAACTCCGCGGCCTTCGGCAGCCGCATCGGACTCAGCAGATCAGAGACACCGGACTGCACGGCCTCGGCCACGACGTTTCCTCCACGCCCGCGCGAGCGGACCCCTATGAACAGTGACCTGATTATGCTACACGCGGGCCCCGGTGGGAGACTCCGGACTCCTCAACCCCGATCAAATCGCACAAGAGGTGCGAACCTCTAGCGGTTGGTCCCCGACCGTCAGGGGTCGAGGCGCGCCGTCGCGGTACCGCTCAAAACCACGTCACCGCGGTGACTACGCGTGACCACCTCGAGGTCGACGATCGGGTCCCCCGCGACCTCCGTCAGTCCGGTCACGGTGACCGTGGTGGTCAGCGTGTCACCGGGCCACACCTGACCCTTGAACCGAACGCCGAACGTCTTCAGACGTTCGTCACCCACCCAGTCGGTCAATGCCTTGCCGGTCAACGCCATCGTGAGCATTCCGTGCGCGAACACACCAGGGAACCCGGCCGCCTTCGTGGCGAACACCTCGTCACTGTGCAGCGGGTTGTAGTCGCCGGAAGCACCCGCGTACATCACCACCTGCGTCCGGGTGAGGTCGTCGACGACCACCACCTCGCGCGATGCTCCGACCTCGATGTCTTGGCTACGGAGTGGCATCAGGCAACGGCCTCGCCCGGGGCGCGCCCGGTGACCACGCCGACCATCCGCGCGGTGACGACCAGGTCTCCGTCCTGGTTGCGGTAGTCCACGATCGTCTCGGAGAAGCGGAGGGATCCGCCCCGCCTGCCCTCCTTCGTCCAGCTCTCACCCTCGCGGCTCTCCGCGCTCAGCACGTCGCCGGGACGGAGCGGACGGTGGTAGGTGAAGTGCTGCTCGGCGTGCAGGCCCGTCCCCTCACCCTCCGCACCGGCGCTCGGCGTACCGGTGGGCTCCCGGCCGGATCCCATCCACGGCCGCCCGGGCTGCGGGCGCAACGGGTAGTCGGGGTCGAACTGCGCACCGGCCATGACGAACGTCGGCGGCGCGGTGACGGTGCCCAGCGCCGTCTCCCCCGCTGTTTCCTCGTAGTACGCCGGGTTGGTATCCCCGATCGCCTGGGCGAACATCCGGATGTGCCCGGCTTCGACCGGAAAACGAGCCACTGACATGCTTCACTCCCTCGTTCTAATTAGTTAAATTGTTTATTGCTTCTATCTCAATGCCATGGTTCCATTCTGTGACTTGGCTAACACTGGACAGGGAGCGACATGACGCAATCGATCCTCGACGGGCTCACGGTCCTCGAGTTCGGTGCCGGCAGCACGCCTGCCGCACTGGCCGGCGTGATCCTCGCCGACAGCGGCGCGCGCGTGATCAAGGTCGAGCCGCCCGAGGGCGACCGCATGCGCACCGCGGCTCCGTCCGGTCACCTCTTCTACAACCGGGGCAAGGAGAGCCTGGTCGCCGATCTGCGCACCGCGGAGGGCCAGGAGCAGGCCCGCGCCCTGACAGCAGCCGCCGACGTCGTGATCTCGGGGTTCGCGCCCGGCACCGCCGAACGCTTCGGCATCGGCTACGACGAGCTCCGGCAGCTCAACCCGCTGCTGGTCCACTGCGCGATCAACGGGTTCGGCTCGGAGGGACCGTACGCCAAGATCAAGGCCTACGAGCAGGTCGTGCAAGCCAAGGCCGGCATCTTCACCCTCGGGTACGGCGGCTTCTACGGCTACCGTCCCGGCCCCATTTACTGCAACTCGTCGTTCGCCAGCAATGGCGCCGGTCACCTCGCGGCGTCGGGAATCCTCGCGGCGCTCCTCGTCCGCGAGCAGACCGGGCACGGGCAGTCGCTGGAGGTGCCGCTCTACAACGGCATCTCGCCCTCGGACTACTACGGCACGATGACCTGGCTCTGGGACAACGGCAAGGTGACGTTACCGTCCACCCCACGGGCGGACGGTGACGAGCCGACGCGCTCCGCCCCCTCCGTGGTCGCGAGCCGGTTCTCCTACATGCCGTGCACCAAGGACGGCCGGTTCGTGTACTTCACCGCGATGCTCCCGCACCAGACGCGTGCGGTGTGTCGCGCGCTGGGCATCGAGAAGATTCTCGACGAGGAGCGGTTCGCGAAGGCCCCGCTGTTCGGATCGGCCGAGGACGCCGAGGCCTACGAGGACGCGATCTGGCAGGTGTTCCGCACCAAGACGTACGCCGAGTGGGACGAGCTCCTGCGGAACGAGCTCGACGTCGCCTACGAGCTGACCCGCACCAGCGAAGAAGGCTTGGACCACCCCCAGGTCCGGCACAACCGCGAGGTGCTGACGCTTCAGGACCCCACCGTCGGGCCGGTCGAGCAAGTGGGGCCGATCGCTCACTTCGACGTCACCCCCGTCGCGGTCACCCGGTCCGCACCCGCGCTGGGTGAACACAACGGGCCGCTGAACGGCCCGTCACCGGTCACGCCGAGCGGTGGCAGCCCGGAGTATCCGCTGGCCGGCTTCACCGTCGTCGAGTTCGGCTACTTCTTCGCGATGCCGTTCGCCACCCAGACCCTCGCCGCGCTCGGAGCCCGCGTCATCAAGATCGAGGACCAGCGCGGCGACCCGATGCGCTCGGCGTTCGGCGCGCCCGAGACGGGCGCCGCACGGGTGATGGAGGGCAAGGAGAGCATTTCGGTCAACCTACGCACGCCGGAGGGACGGAAGGTCATTCACGACCTCGTCAGCCGTGCGGACGCATTCGTCAACGGGTTCCGGTCGGGAATCGCCGAGCGCAACGGACTGGACTACGACACACTCTCGGCGCTCAACCCGGAACTGGTCTATCTGCACGCGACCGGCTACGGCGTCGACGGTCCGTCGTCGACCCGGCCGGTTTTCGCGCAGTGCGCCATGTCCGTGGCCGGGGCCATCAACCGCCAGGCGGGCTTCTGGATGGACCCCGAACTCACCACCGGGATGAGTGTCAACGAGGCGCAGGTGGTCATCATGCCGCGCCTGCGCGCGATGGTGGACGGCGACTCGAACGCCGCTCTGGCGTGTCTCTCGGCTCTGACGCTGGCGCTCTACCACAAGCGCCGGACAGGGAAGGGTCAGTACCTGACCACGTCGATGCTCGGCAGCAACCTGTGGGCCTACGCCGACGATGCGATCCGGTACGAGGGCAAGCCGCCGCTGCCCGCGGCCGACCCCGGCCTCAACGGCATCCAGGCGTCGTACCGGCTGTACCAGGCCGCCGGCGGGGGCTGGGTGTTCCTGGCCGCGCCGAGGCAGTCGGAGTGGGAGAGGTTCGCCGCCGCGGCCGGGCGTCCCGATCTCGTCACGGACGACCGGTTCGCGACACCCGAGTCCAGGGCAGCGAACGACGAGGCACTCGTCGCGGAACTCGAGACGCTGTTCGCCGGCCGGAAGGCGGCCGAGTGGGAGGCGGCGATGGTCGAGCAGGGCGTCGCGTGCGTGGAGTGTTTTCCGGAGACCATGTCGGAATTCACCGCGACCGACCCGGTGCTCAAGGAAACGGGCCTGGTGACCGAGGTCGACCACCCGCTGTTCGGCCGGATCCTCCGGCACGGCCTGCCGGTCCGGTTCTCCGAGACCCCGGGCCGGCTCGCCGCGGGCTGCCTGTGCGGTGAGCAGACACGGTCGATCATGACCGAGCTCGGTTACCCCGCGTCGACGATCGAGGACCTGGCGAGCAAGGAAGCGGTCTTCACCCGATGACCGATGGGGCTGACATCGCGGCACTCGTGCTGCGCGTCGCCATCGGCGGCACGATCTTCGCGGCTCTGATGGCCAACCGGGATACGAGTACGTGCTGAACCTGGTCTTGGCGGCGTGTGCGATCGGTGCGCTCGGCGGAGCCGCGCTGCTGCTGGCGACGTCCTGGCGCCGCCGACGCCCCCCGGAGCCGACCGTCGCTTCCGCGGCCGCCGCAGCCACCGGCCCGGCCGAGACGGCCGCCGCGCCGACGGAGACAGCGGCGGCGACCGCCCCGGCTGGTGCGGCTCAGCCGACCGAGACCTCCGGCTGACGCTACGCCGAGGGCCCGGCCGCGGAGTGCGGCCGGGCCCTCGGCGTGCGGTCAGTACGGGCGGCGCAGGTCGAACGGAAAAGTCGCGAAGTGAGCCGCTTCCTTCTCCAGCTCGCCCACCGTCCAGCGGGACTTCTTGTCGATCGAGTCGACGATCGCCCACGGCTGGAACAGGTGCACGGATCCTCCGTGGACGAAGAACACCCGCCCCGCGATCGGGCAGTCCTTCATTGCGAGGTAGGCCACGAACGGGGCGATGTTTCCCGGGTCGTCGGCGTCGAACACGCCGTCCTCCACGCTGCCCATCGCGAACTCGGTCAGCCGGGTACGGGCCGCCGGGGCGATCGCGTTGGCCCGCACGCCGTACCGGCCCAGCTCCTCCTGGATGATCATCGTGAACGTCGCGATGCCGCTCTTGGCCGCACCGTAGTTGCTCTGTCCCACGTTGCCGAACAGGCCCGACGACGACGCGGTGCTGATGATCGAGGCGTCCACCGCTTCCCCCGACTTCGCCTTCTGACGCCAGTACCGTCCGGCCGCCCGGGTCGGCATGAAGTGCCCGCGCAGGTGCACGCGGATCACGGCGTCCCACTCCTCGTCGGACATGTGCACCAGCGTCCTGTCGCGCAGGATTCCGGCGTTGTTGACCAGCACGTGCAGGTCGCCGAACGTGTCCAGCGCGCTCCGGACGAGGTGGTCGGCCCCCTCCGCGTCCGACACGTCGTCGCCGTTCGCGACCGCCTCACCACCCGCCGCGCGGATCTCGTCGACGACCTGCTCGGCCGGTGAGGCGTCGCTGCCGGAGCCGTCGCTCGCGCCACCGAGGTCGTTGACGACCACCTTGGCGCCCTCGGCGGCGAACAGTAAGGCGTGCTCGCGCCCGACTCCGCGTCCGGCGCCCGTGATGATCGCGACCCGGCCGTCCAGTGCACCCATGCGACTCTCCTTCGCCTCTCGCCGATATTCAGGTAGATCATTGCGTGCATTAAGCCGGAACGCTAGCGTCGGCCGGAATACCGACGACGAGGGGACACCGTGACCAGCGACGCCGAAGTGGCTTATCGACTGCCGGATGTCGTGCTCGACGCGGACACCGTCGGTTACTACCGCGGATGGCTGGAGCGCCATCTGCTCCTCAACCGCTGCGCGGAGTGCTCCACGTGGCACCACCCACCCAAGCCGGTCTGCCCCGAGTGCTGGTCGAGCCGGGTCGAGCCGACCGAGGTCAGTGGGCAGGGCACGATCCACCTGCTGGTCTGGCTACGGCAGGGCCCGCCGGTCGACGGTGTGACCTACCCGCATCCGGTCGCGACCATCGAGCTGGACGATCAGCCGGGCCTGCGCTACACGAGCACGCTGGTGGGCGCGCGCCGGGGTAGGACCGCGATCGGCAACCGGGTCAGACTCGTCTGGATCGAACGCGCCGGCGAACCCTTCCCCGCGTTCGAGGTGGTCCGCTGATGGCCCGCAACCCGATCAAAGACCAGATCGCGATCGTCGGGGTGGCCTCCACCGGCTTCACCCGCGACGGGCAGCGTTCGCGCGACTCCCTCGTCGCGCAGGCCTGCATCGACGCGATCCGCGACGCCGGAGTGAGCAAGCACGACATCGACGGCGTCGTCGGCGGGCTTCCCAGCGCACACCGGGTCGTCTCGATGCTCGGCCTGCCCGAGGTCACGCACTACACCAGTCAGCCGCCGCCGTTCGTCTTCTCGATCGTCGACGCGATGAACGCCCTGTTCTCCGGATCGGCCGACGTCGTCCTCGCCTACCACGCGATGTTCCGCAACCCGGCGGTGTCCCGCGCCGCCGCGTCCGACCCGCTCCGGCGCAACCTCGGCTGGGGCGGGGCGCCCGCCCCGCATCCCTGGCGCTCCGACCCGGAGTCGGTCGCCGGTTCGGTGGGATACACCGCCTGGGCCAGCCGCTACCTGCACGAGTACGGGGCCCGGCGGGAACACCTCGGCTACGTGGCGATCAACGACCGGACCAATGCCGGCCGCAATCCCCTGGCCGCGATGCGCGAGCCGCTGACGATGGACGACTACCTCACCGCTCGCATGGTCCGCGACCCGCTGTGCATCCTCGACATGGACCTCCCCGTCGACGGCGCCGACGCGTTCGTGCTCACGACCGTCGAACGGGCCCGCGACCTGACCGACACCCCGGTGCTCATCCACGCCGCGACCGCCGGCACCACCGCGAAGAACGACGAGGACCAGATTCCCGGTCTGCACCACCACGGGCAGCAGGTCGTCGTCCGCGAGCTCCGGGAAAAGAGCGACCTCTGGATCCCTGACATCGACGTGTACTTCCCCTACGACGGGTTCAGCTTCATCACGCTCTCGTGGATCGAGAACCTCGGCTGGTGCGGCCCCGGCGAAGGCGGAGCCTTCGTCGAGAGCAACTGGGACAAGGACGGCAACCGCATCCTCATCGACGGGCGCATCCCCGTGAACCCGCACGGTGGCGCGCTGTCGGAGGGCGGCACGCAGGGCTCCGGACACATCCGCGAGGCCGTGGTGCAGCTGCGCGGGCAGGCGGGCGAGCGCCAGGTACCCGGCGCTCGCACCGCGTTCCTCACGCCGGGGGGCTTCTTCTTCAACGCGCAGGGGCTGGTGCTCCGCACATGATCCGCGCGCACGGCTACGCCGCGCACGAGCCCGGCGGAGCGCTCGTGCCGTTCGCGTTCACCCGCCGCGATCCCGGCCCCGGCGACGTCGTCCTCCGCATCACCCACTGCGGGATCTGCCACTCCGACGAGCGCGCGGTGAGCGGGTGGATGCCCAGCGCGTTCCCGCTCGTCCCGGGCCACGAGATCATCGGCGAGGTCACGGCCGTCGGCGCGGACGTCAGACGGTTCCGCGGCGGCGACCGGGCCGGCGTCGGCTGCCTGGTCGACTCCTGTCGTGCCTGCCCGGCCTGCGACGCGGGTGACGAGCACGCCTGCCACCAGCGAGCGACCCCGACCTACGGCGGTCGCGACCGGATCACCGGTGAGCCGACCCAGGGCGGATACGCCGATGTCCTCGTCGTCGACGAGCGGTACGCACTGCGTGTTCCCAGCGCACTGGACCCGGCGGGTGCTGCACCACTGCTGTGCGCGGGCATCACCACCTACTCGCCGCTGCGCCACTGGGGCGTCGGACCGGGACACGTCGTCGGCGTGGCCGGGTTGGGTGGGCTCGGCCACCTGGGGGTGAAATTCGCCAAAGCCTTCGGCGCCGAGGTGGTCGTTCTCACCACGTCCGCCGGCAAGGCCGCGGCCGCGATCGAACTCGGCGCGGACCGGGTCGTCGTGTCGACGTCCCGGGAGCAGATGCGCGCGGCGGCCGGGAGCCTCGACTTCCTGCTGGACACGGTTTCGGCCCCGCACGACGTCAATGCCTATCTCTCGACGCTTCGCCGCGACGGCACGCTCTGTCTGCTGGGCATTCCGGCCGAGCCGTTCGGCATCACCGCGCTTCGACTCATCGGTGGCCGGCGGAGCCTCACGGGCTCCGCGATCGGCGGCATCCGCGAGACCCAGGAAATGCTCGGCTTCTGCGCCGAACACGGCATCTCGACCGACGTCGAACTGATCCGGCCCGACCGGATCGGCGAGGCCTTCGACCGCATGCTTCACAGCGACGTCCGCTACCGGTTCGTACTCGACCTCGGGAGCCCGAATTGAGCCCGTTCTACGCGCGCCGCGTGCAGGAGCTCGCCCGCGACGACCGGCAGCTGCAGGCCCTCGCGCCCGACGCGGCGGTGCTCGCCGACCTCAACGCCCCGGATCAGTCCCTCGAACGCATCGTGACCACGTTGCTCGACGGTTACGCGGAGCGGCCCGCGCTGGGCGAGCGCAGCTACGAGGTCGTGCACGGGGCCCGTCGCTACCTACCCGAGTTCGACACGCTGACCTACGCGGAGCTCGGAACCCGGGTGCGCAGCCTGGCCGGTGCGTGGCAGCACGATCCCGACCATCGCCTGGGCCCGGGTGAGTTCGTCTGCGTGCTGGGGTTCGGCGGCGTCGACTTCACCGTCGTCGACCTGGCCACGGTCTACGCACAGGCCGTCGGGGTACCGCTGCAGCCCACGCTCGCGGGGGTCGATCTCACGAAGATCATGACCGACACCGCACCCGCCGTGGTCGCCGCCGGCATCGACGCCCTACCGCTCGCCGCCCAGCTCGCCGGCGGCCAGCCCTCGGTGCGCAGTCTCCTCGTCCTGGGTTACGAGGAGCGTGTCGACGACGACCGCAAGCTGTTCGCCGCGGCCGAGGAGGAGCTGGCGCGCAGCGGATCGCGGGCCACGCTCGTCCGGCTCGACGGCCTGGTCGCTCGGCGGCATCCCTGGGCACCGCTGTCGCCCTCACCGGAGGGCGACGACCGGATGGCGCTGCTCATCCATTCGTCCGGATCGACGGGCACGCCCAAGGGCGTCATCATGGACGACCGGTACGCACGGACGCAGTTCACCGCGTCGGTGCCGGTGCCGCTGCCCGTCGTCCGGCTGATCTTCGCCCCGCTCAACCACCTGATGGGACGAGGCGCCCTGTACACCACCCTCGCCCGGGGTGGCACCGCCTACTTCACGGCACGACCGGACATGTCGACGTTGTTCGAGGACTTCCGCCTGGTACGCCCGACCGAAGTGGCGATGTTCCCGCGCGTCTTCGAAATGATCCATCAGCACTACCTCACCGAGACCGCTCGACGACCCGACGCCGACGTCCGCGAGGAGATGCGCGAAACCCTGCTCGGTGACCGAATCGCGTTCATCCTGTCCGGCTCCGCGCCGACGACGCCGGAGATCCGCGATTTCATCCGCGAGACGTTCCCCGTCACCTTCGCCGATGCGTACAGCACCACGGAGGCCGGTCCGGCCGTCTTGATCCGCGACCGCATCAACTGGGACGCGGTGATCGACTACAAGCTGGTTGATGTTCCTGAGCTGGGCTATCACACCAGCGACGAGCCCTACCCCCGCGGTGAGCTGTGCGTGAAGGCACGCATCCGCACGCCCGGCTACTTCAAGAACCCCGAAGCCACGGCCCGCCTGTTCGACGCGGACGGCTTCGTGCGGACCGGCGACATCATGGAGCAGCGCGGCCCGGACCAGCTGACCTATCTCGACCGGCGCAACGATGTCCTCAAGTTGGCGCAGGGCGAGTTCGTCACGCTCGGCGCACTCGGGGCCACATTCGAGACACTCAGCGACGTCATCTCCCAGATCCATCTCTACGGCAACTCGGCGCGGGCGTTCCTGCTGGCCGTCGTCGTGCCGGAGCCCGGCGCGGTGGCCGAGCGCCTCGGTGCGGATCCGACCGGGGCACAGCTACGCGCACTGATCCGCGGCGAGCTGACGAACGTCGCGGCCGAGGCGAACCTGCGCTCGTTCGAGGTGCCCCGCGACTTCCTGATCGAGCCGGAGCCGTTCAGCCATGCGAACGGACTGCTGTCCAGCGTGCACAAGCGCATGCGCCCCCGATTCGACGAACGTTACGGGGCCCGGCTGGAACGGCTCTACGAGGAGATCGCGCGAGCGCAGGACGCGGACCTGCGGGCCCTGGGCGACCCGTCGTCGGCGATGACCCCGTTGGAGCGGATAGGCAAGGCGCTGGAGGCATCACTCGGCCTCGAGCACGTCGATCCGGAAGAGCCGCTGAACTTCACCGATCTCGGTGGCGACTCCCTCGCTGCGGTGGGCTTCTCCCAGCTGCTCGGGGGCATCTTCGGCGTCGACGTGCCGGTGAGCGCGATCCTGAGTCCGGCCGGCAGTCCGGCGCGCTGGGCCCAGCTGGTCGAACAAACCTCGGGCGCAGGCCCCACGTTCGCCTCGATCCATGGTGAAGGCGCGACGACCCTGCGCGCCGCGGACCTCGACATCGACAGGTTCCTGAGTGGCGCGGCCGTCGCCGCCGAGCTCCCGTCCACCGAAACCCGAACGGTCCTGCTGACCGGCGCCACCGGCTTCCTCGGACGGCACCTGTGCCTGGAATGGCTCGAGCGGCTGGACGCCCGCGGAGGAAAACTGGTGTGCCTGGTGCGGGCCGTGGACCCAAGCACCGCCCGCACGCGGCTCGACGCCGCCTTCGACGGAGATCCGGAGCTGGCGCGACGGTTCCGCTCGCTCGCGGCAGGCCGCCTGGAGGTTCTCGTCGGCGACGTGGATGCGCCACGGCTCGGTCTGGACGAGCAGACCTACTCACGGCTCGCCCTCGACGTCGATCGCATCGTGCACCCGGCGGCACTGGTCAATCACGTGCTCGGGTACGGGGATCTGTTCGGCCCGAACGTCGCGGGAACGGCGCGTCTCGTCGAACTGGCTCTCGCCGGGCGTCGCAAGCACTTCGATTTTGTCTCGTCGATGGCCGTGACCGCGTTACTGGACGGCCGACCCGACGAGGACACGCCGCTGCGCGCCGAAGTAGAGCTCACCGAGCGGTACACCGCCGGATACGCGGCCAGCAAGTGGGGCGCCGAGCAGCTGCTCCTGAGCGCCCACGCCCGTTATGCGCTACCGGTGAGCATCTTCCGCGGCGACATGATCCTGCCGCACCGCGTCCACCGGAAGCAGGTGAACGTTCCGGACGTGTTCGTGCGGCTGCTGACCAGCCTCATCGCCACCGGCATCGCCCCCTCCTCGTTCTACCGGCCCGGCTCGGGCCCGGCCCACTACGACGGCCTGCCGGTGGACTTCGTCGCGGCGTCGATCGTCGAGGTCGGCCGCCTCCCCCGGGAGGGCGCGGAGACGTTCCACGTCGTGAACTCCCACTGGGACGACGGCATCTCGCTGGACACGATCGCCGACTGGATCGACGCGGCGGGCTACCCACTGCGACGCGTCGCGCCGTACGGAGAGTGGCTGCGCCGGTTCGAAGACGCGTTGCGCCATCTGCCCGAGGACCAGCGCAGTCGCTCGTCGCTGGCGGTCATCGACTCGCTGCGCACGCCGGCGCGGGCCGGCGTCACCGCCGGTAGCGCCCGGTTCGACGCGTCCGCCGGTCCGATACCGCACCTCACGCAAGAACTGCTGACGTCCTGGCTGGCGGATCTCCACCAGCTGGGTCTCGTACCGGAGGCACAGTGATGGACAGTTACCGCTGGTTGCTCTACGACACCGAAGACGACGGCACGATCGCGGTCATCACGCTCAATCGGCCCGAGCACCGCAATCCGCAGAACCGTGGCCTGCTGGTGGAGCTGGACGACGCGTTCGGCCGGGCGGAGGCCGACGACGACGTCCGGGTGGTGATCCTGCGCGGAGCCGGCGCCGCGTTCTCGGCCGGGCACGACATGGGCCGCGTCTCGGCCGCCGAGCGGGCCCCGGGACCGGGCCAGCACCCGACCTACCGGGAGAACGGTGGCACCAAAGGCGGCGTCGAAGGCTGGTGGCGTCAGGAGTGGCACTACTTCTTCGACAACACCCGGCGTTGGCGCGACCTGCGCAAGATCACGATCGCGTCGGTCCAGGGGCCGGTCTACTCCGCCGGTCTGATGCTCATGTGGGCGTGCGACCTGATCGTGGCGGACGAGACCGCGGTGTTCGCCGACGTAGTGGGAACCCGGCTGGGCATGTGCGGCGTGGAGTACTTCGCGCACCCGTGGGAGTTCGGCCCCCGGAAGGCGAAGGAGCTGCTTCTGACCGGTGACTCGCTCTCCGTCGACGAGGCGCACCGGCTCGGGATGGTCAGCAAGGTCTTCCCGGCTGGGCGTCTGGAGTCGGACACGATCGAGTTCGCCCGGCGCATCGCCGAGCGGCCCACGGCGGCGGCGCTGATGATCAAGGAGTCGGTCAACCAGACCCAGGACAACCAGGGCTTCTACAACGCCCTGCAGGCGGCGTTCACGCTGCACGAGCTGAACCACGCGCACTGGGCCGTGATGTCGAAGGGCGAGAGTCTGATCCAGACGCCGGAGCTGGGCGGACCCGGCTGGCAGCAGGCCCGCCCGGTGCAGCCGCTCGACCCGCACCACCCCTGAGTCCTCCGTTCACCACGCGCGACTCCACGGCCCGGGTCATGGCCAGGTCGATGCGTCCCGCTCGGTCCAGGTCGCTGCGGCCGCGATGCTGATCACTCTCCGCCCGGCCCGCCAAGCACAATGACGGGCATGGCTACTTCCACCAACCGCACGCGGCGCCGGCCCGAGGAGGTCCGCTCGCTACTGCTGGGCGCAGCTCGCGAGCTGTTCACCGAGGTGGAGTACGACCGCGTCAGTACCCGCGCCATCGCGGAGCGGGCCCAGGTCACCCACGCCACGCTGTTCCGGCATTTCACCAGCAAGGAAGACCTCTTCGTCGCCGCGGTGTTCAATCCGTTCCGCGAGTTCATCCGCGACTACGTGCGCCGCTGGACCGACGGCGGCCACGGGCGGAACTCGTCGATCGACGACACGCGGGTGTTCGTCGAGGGTCTCTACGCTCTCTGCCACGACAACCGGCGCATGCTCGCCACCATGATCGGCCCCATCTCCGGCGGGCCGTCGCGTAACGTCGCCGGGCTGCTGGAAGAGTTGTTCGCCGAGCTGCAGGCGGAGGTGACCGATGAGGTCACGGCGACCGGTAGCCGGACCATCGAGGTGAGCTACGCGGTCCGCTTCAGCTTCGCCCTGATCTTCGGCATGGCCGTCCTCGACGACGCGCTCTACGCCGACCCGGCTTCCCGCCCGGACCAGCCCGTCCTCGCCCAGGAGCTCGCCGGCTACATCGTTCGCGGCTCGTCCCTGCGCGACTGACCGTCACACGCGCTCGCGGTGCGACCAAGATAGCGGCGGTATCTTGACACACCGCTCCTGGCACGCCATCGTTGCGCCGTAGCGGTCAAAGATCTAACTCTTCCGGACTGAATTCCCTTAACGACGAGGGAGTGCGTCATGTCCACCGACAACGTTGTCAGACCACCGTTCACCTTGGCGGAGTTCCTCGACAGCTGGGACGAGGAGAGCCCGCAGCGGGCGTTCTCGGAACTCGCTCGCGGTGACCTCCGCCGACGCCCCGACGACGGAACGGAGGTTCTTGCCTCCCGTGCCGAGATCGTGGAGTTCTTACGCCATCCAGCGGTCCGCGCTACCGACGGCGTCCACTACAACATGGGCGCGCAGCGGCCGCTGATCCCGCTCGACCTCGACGGCGATCGGCACCGCTTCTATCGCCGGTTGCTCGATCCGTTGTTCTCGCCGAGGAACGTCGCCTATCTCGAGTCCCGGATCCGCACCCGGACCAGCGCGCTGATCGACGAGTTCATCGAAGCCGGCGAAGCCGAGTTGATGGAAGCGCTGTGCGGGCCCCTGCCGTCCCTCATCTTCATCGACCTGCTCGGCCTCCCGCTCGAGGACCTACCGGTGTTCCTCGACTTCAAAGAGGCGGTGGTCCGCCCGCACGGCGCCACCCTCGCCGAGCAGCGCGAGTACATGAACCGGGCCGGCCAGGTCACCTACGACTACCTGGTGTCCGAGTTGGCCCGTCGGCGGGCGAAGCCGTCGACCGACGATCTCATCGGCGGCTTCCTCACCACGACGGTCGACGGCCGGACGCTGACCGACGAGGAGATCGTCGACATCTGCTACCTGCTCGTCATCGCCGGCATCGACACCGTCACCAGTTCGCTGTCCTGCCAGCTCGCGTGGCTCGCCAAGCACCCGGCGGAACGGGCGCGCATCGTGGCCGACGAGTCGTTGCTGGGGCGCGCCGTGGAGGAGATCCAGCGCTTCGAATCCCCGGTACCCCTCGCCCACCGCTGGGTCGCCGAGGACATCACGATCAACGGCCGCGCGTTCGCGGCGGGAACCACCGTCGAAGTGCTCTGGGCCGCGGCGAACGTCGACCCCGCGAACTTCGACGACCCGCTCACCGTCGACTTCGACCGGCCGCACAACAACCACGTCGGCTTCGCGGCGGGTCCGCACCGGTGTCTCGGCACGAATCTCGCGCGGCTCGAACTGCGCGTCGCGCTGTCGGAGTTCCACCGGCGCATCCCCGACTACCGGATCGCGCCCGGAAACACGGTCGTCTGGATCAACTACGGCGTTCGCGCGGCGCTCTCGCTCCCGATCGTCTTCACCCCCGATCGTTTCGCTCCCAGAAACGGAGGCTCCCAGTGAACTTCGAGCCCGAAGGCAGACTGTTCATCGACGGTCAGTTCGTGGAGGCCGCCGGTGGTGACCGGTTCCCGGTGATCAGCCCGGCCGACGAGACCGTGGTGGGCACCGCGGCCGACGGCCGAGCCGAGGACGTCGAGGCTGCCGTCACCGCGGCCCGGCGCGCCGCGGACGAGACCGACTGGGGCACGAACCACGCCTTCCGGCAGACCGTGCTGCACCAGTTCCAGGCCGCGCTGCGGAAAGAGGCGGACACCGCCAAGCAGATCCAGGTGGCCGAGGCAGGCACCCCGATCTCGAACATGGGCTCGCACGTCGACGTCCAGGTCGACGACATGAGCTTCTTCACCGACCTGATCGGCCGGTTCGAGTGGGAGTCCGACTTCGGTGTCTACACGGGCGTGGGACTGCCCAGCGCGCGTCGCGTGCGTTACGAGCCCTACGGCGTCGTCGGTGCGATCACGCCGTGGAACGCCCCTTTCATGTCGGACATCTGGAAGATCCACCACGCGCTGTCCACCGGCAACACGGTGGTTTTGAAGACCGCACCGGACACGCCGCTCACCGGCGCCTTCATCGCCAAGGTCGCCGCCGAGCAGACCGACCTGCCGCCGGGCGTGCTCAACGTGATCAGTTCGCAGGACAAGGCCCTCGCCGGCGAGGCGCTCACCGGCGATCCGCGGGTGGACATGTTCCACTTCACCGGCTCGCACGTCGTCGGCCAGCGCATCATGCAACGCGCCGCGGTCGGTATCCGGAAAGCCTGCCTGGAGCTCGGTGGCAAGTCGGCGAACCTCATCCTCGACGACGCCGACCTCGACCTGGCCGTGCCCCTGAGCGTCGGCTGGTGCATGTCCAACAGTGGCCAGGGCTGTGCGCTGGCCACCCGGCTCGTCGTGCACGCCTCTCGCTACGACGAGGTGCTCGAGCGGCTCGCCGCCGTGGTCGGTGCCACGCCCTGGGGCGACCCGTTCGACCCGGCCAACGTCGTCGGCCCGATCGTCAACGGCTCCCAACTCGACCGGATGGAAGGCCTGGTCGACCGAGCCGTCGACGCCGGTGCGCGGGTGCTGGTGGGCGGGCGGAAGGGCACGTCGCCGACCAACGGCAAGGGCTTCTGGTTCGAACCGGCCGTCGTCGCCGACGTCGACGAGAATGCCGAGCTCGCGCAGACCGAGGTCTTCGGCCCGGTGCTCACCGTCGTGCGTTACGACGGAGGTGACGACGAGGCCGTGCGCGTGGCCAACAACTCGCGCTACGGGCTGTCATCCTACATCCAGACGACGGATCCCGAGCGCGCGTGGCGCCTGGCCAACCGGATGAAGGCCGGCACCGTCAACGTCGGAGCCTCGTTCTACCTCTCTCCCGACACGCCGTTCGGCGGCTACGGCATCAGTGGGATCGGCCGGGAGCACGGCGAGGACGGCTTCCGCGAGTACCTGCAGGCCAAGACCATCTCCACCCCGGCTCCGGTGACCGCGTGAGCCGCCTGGCCGGTAAGACCATCCTGATCACCGGCGCGGGATCGGGCTTGGGACGGGAGAGCGCGCTGCTGTTCGCCTCCGAGGGCGCACAGGTCGTCGTCACCGACGTCGTCGAGTCCCGCGTCGACCGGGTGACAACAGAGGTGCGGGGCGCCGGCGGCTCCGCGGTCGGCATCAAGACCGACGTGCGTGAACTGGCCGAGTGCCAGGCCGCCGTGCAATTCGCGCTCGACACGTACGGGCGGGTCGACGGGTTGATGGCCTCGGCCGGCGTCCCCGAGGAGGGCTTCGGAACACTGCCGTTCGAGGACATCTCCGTCGAGGGCTTCAAGAGCATGCTCGACGTCAACCTGACGGGGGTTTTCATGGCCGCGAAAGCGGTCGTGCCGACCATGAAGAAGCAGGGCAGCGGCACGATCCTGGCGGTCTCGTCGATGGCGGGTTTCGCGGCCTACCCCGGCTTCCCCGGGTACGCCGCCGCCAAGCACGGCGTCAACGGACTGGTCAAAGGCATGTCGTTGTCGCTGGGCAACCACGGGATCAGGGCCAACGCCCTGTGTCCGGCACACGGGATGAGCATCAACTTCGCGATGCCTCCCGACGCGGAGGTACTGGGCAAGAGCTACGAGGAAATGCAGCCCTGGGACAAACGGGCCACGTCCATTCCGCTGAAGCTCGACCGGCCGCCGTCGCTGAAGGACAACGCCTACGCGGCGCTGTTCCTCATCTCGGACGAGTCCGCGTACATGTCGGGGGTGTGCCTACCGGCCACCGACGGCGGCAACCTCGCGCGGATCTCGATCATCTTCCCCGGAGACCTGGGCGACAACGCCGGCGTTCTGCCGCCCCAGCTCGCAGACGAGCTGGGATAGCGGCCCCAAACGCTTCCGCGCCGCACCTCCATCGTTTATGGTGCAATCATCTACCTAAACCTGGAGGTCGGTGTGGAGCGCATCTCACTGGTGGACTACCTGGTGCTCGACGGCGAGCCTCATCTCGTCGCGCAGGAGTGCACCGGATGCGCTGCCCGGTACTTCGATCGCCGGAGCGCCTGCGCCAGTTGTGAGTCCACCACGTTCCGGCCGGTCACCGTGCCGCCGGAAGGCACCCTGCGCACCTTCACGATCGTCCAGTTCGCGGCGGAGGGCGTTCCGGTGCCGTTCGTGGCCGGCGTCGTCGACTGCGGTGGCACCAGCGTGCGCGGCAACGTCGTGAACACGCCACCCGACCCCGAGCACGTGACGCTGGGGATGCGCCTCCGTCTGACGACGGTGCCGGTCGGCACCGATGCGAACGGTGTCGAGGCGGTCGGCTACGGCTTCGAGCCGGTCAACTGAGAGGGGCCGCAGTGTCCGAGAACGTGTGGATCGTCGGGATCCAGATGACGAAGTTCGGCAAGCACAAGGACAAGGACGTGCTCGACCTCGGCGCCGAGGCCGCGCTGGGCGCGTTGGCCGACGCCGGCTTGACGATGAAGGACGTCGGCGTGATCGGTGCCGGCAACCTCATCGGGGACAGTGGGTTCGGCCAGTTGCTGCAGAAGCAGATCGGCCAGACCGGCGTTCCCGTGTACAACGTCGCCAACGCGTGCGCGACCGGAGCCACCGCTCTGCGGGTGGCCATCATGGCGATCAAAGCCGGTGAGACCGACTGCGGCCTCGCGGTCGGCGTCGAGAAGCTGGCCGGTGCCGGGCTCCTCACCGGCAACGCCGCCCAGGACGACACGGACTGGGTGCGCCGAGGCCGGTTCGGCGCCGTGGCGCCGCTGGACGGACGGGTCGGCACGGAGACGATGCCCGGCGTGTTCGCTCAGATCGGCATGGAGTACGGCCACAAGTACGGCGGTGCCGACTTCGAGCTCTTCGCCAAAATCTCGGAGAAGAACCACGCCCACTCCACGCTCAACCCCAAGGCCGCTTACCAGAAGGCGATGACCTTGGAGCAGATCATGAACGACGTCATGATCGCCTATCCGAACACCCGCCCGATGTGTTCGGCCAACTGCGACGGCGGTGCGGCTGCCGTCGTCGTCAGCGAGACCAAGCTCCGCACGCTCTCGCTGGAGCAGCAGCGCCGCGCGGTGAAGATCAGCGCGTCGGTGCTGACCAGCGATCCGTGGCAGGAGGCCTGCCAGGTCCTGCCCGACATCAACACTCTGACCAGGCAGGCCGCGACCACCGCTTACGAGCAGGCCGGCATCGGTCCCGACGACCTCGATCTGGTCGAGCTGCACGACTGTTTCGCCACCGCTGAGCTGGTGCACTACGACAACCTCCAGCTCTGCGAGCCCGGCGGAGCCGTCGACTTCTTCCGGTCCGGCGCCCCGTGGCGCGACGGCAAGACCCCGGTCAACGTCTCCGGCGGCCTGCAATCCAAGGGGCACCCCGTCTCGGCGACCGGAATCGCCAACATCTGGGAGGTCGCCACCCACCTGCGCGGGGAGGCGGGACCCCGGCAGATCGCCGACGCCAAGGTCGGCCTCGCCCACGTCATCGGCCTCGGTTCGGCCTGCGGTGTCCACATCCTCGAAAAAGCTGCCTGACCCTCCCGATCGAAAGGCCCCTCGAATGCGCGTCGGTTCGCGATGGAAGAGCACCGTCGACACGACCGAAGTCATGGTCATCCGCGGCCCGTCGGGCGACGTCGACCTGCGCTGTGGTGGCCACCCGATGGTGACCACCGCAACCAGCGGTGGCAACACGCTGGATCCCGCGTTCGCGGACGGTACGCAGGTCGGCAAGCGGTACGTCGACGAGTCGATCGGACTCGAGGTCCTCTGCAGCAAAGGCGGCCCGGGCTCTCTCGCGGTCGCCGATCGCCCGCTCGCGCTGCGCGAGGCCAAACCGCTGCCCACCTCCGACTGAGGGACGGCACACGCCATGAACATCGCGCTCCTGCTGGAGATGGCGGCCGAGGGCCTGCCCGATCGCACCGCCGTGGGCTCTCGCGGCAGCGGCACCACCTACGCCGAGTTGCTCACCCGAGCCCGGCGCGCCGCCGGATTCGTCCGCGCGGATCCGGCCGCACGCCGGCTGGCGATGCTGGACCTCAACTCCGGCACGCTGCCGGTACTGCTGTTCGGCGCGGCTCTGGCCGGCGTTCCCTTCGTCCCGCTGAACTACCGGCTCGCTGACGACCGCCTCCGCGATCTCGTCGCGCGGAACGTGCCGGCGCACCTCGTCGTGGATCCACCGGTGATCGACCGCCTCGGTGCGACCGAGGGGCTCGCCGTCATCACCCGGGCGGAGTTCGAGGAGCGGCTGATCACCCAGGTGCCGCAGGAGACACCGGCCGACGAGGACGACGAGGCCGTAGCGGTGCTGCTGTTCACGTCGGGCACGACCGGCCCACCCAAAGCGGCCGTCCTGCGCCACCGGCATCTGACCTCCTACATCCTCAACACCAGCGAGTTCGCGTCGGCCGGCGAGGACGAGGCCACGCTGGTCAGCGTCCCGCCGTACCACATCGCGGGTGTGTCAGCGGTGCTGTCGGCGGTGTACGCGGGCCGACGACTGGTCTATCTACCGGCATTCACCGAGCGCGACTGGGTGGCGCGCGCTCGCGACGAGGCGATCACGCACGCCATGGTGGTGCCCACCATGCTCGGGCGAATTCTCGAAGAGCTCGAGTCCACCGGAACGCGGCTACCGTCGCTCACCCATCTCTCCTACGGCGGCGGGCCGATGCCGACACCCGTCGTCGAGCGCGCCATGCGGTTGCTGCCGCACGTGAATCTGGTCAATGCCTACGGCCTGACCGAGACGTCCTCGACGATCGCGATCCTGACGCCGGACGACCACCGGACGGCCGCGACGTCGGACGACACCACCGTCCGCGCCCGGCTCGGCTCGGTGGGCAGGGCGACTCCGGCCGTCGAGCTGGAGGTCCGGGACCCACTCGGCTACCCGGTGGCGACCGGAGAAGTCGGCGAGGTGTGGGTCCGCGGCGAACAGGTCGCCGGGGAGTACCTCGGAAGCGACGCGTCGGACGGGTGGTTCTCCACCCGCGACAGCGGCTACCTCGACGCCGACGGCTACTTGTTCCTGGCCGGCCGGCTCGACGACGTCATCGTGCGTGGCGGGGAGAACATTTCCCCCGGCGAGATCGAGGAGGTGCTGCTCCAGCATCCCGATGTCGCCGAGGCCGCCGTCGTCGGTACCCCTGACGAGCGGTGGGGCGAGCGTGTCGTCGCCTACGTGGTGCCTACCGCGGGTGTCACCGGGAGCGAGGCCGACCTACAGCACCACGTGCGGACGCGGCTACGGTCCACCTGCACGCCCGAGGAGATCCACTTCCTCGACGAACTGCCCTACAACGAGACCGGCAAGCTGCTGCGCCGGGTCCTCCGGGCCAGAGCGAGTACTCGTGTCTGAGGAACTGGAGCTGCTCCGCGAAGCCGCCCGGGAGCTGGACGCACCGCTGCCGGTCGTCGAGCGGCTCGACTTCAGCGATGTCAGCATGTTGCGCTGGGGGCTGGGGGTACCCCGACTGGTGTTCCTGCACGGTGGCGGGCAGAACGCGCACACCTGGGATTCAGTGCTGCTCATCCTTGGACGGGCAGCGCTGGCCGTCGATCTGCCCGGCCACGGACACTCCGCTCGACGCGCCGATCACGACTACTGGCCCTGGCAGAACGCTCGGACGCTCGCGCCGGTGGTGATCGGCCACGACTCGGTGCTGCTGGTCGGCATGTCGCTCGGCGGTCTCACCGCGATCCGGCTGGCCGCCCGCCGGCCGGACCGCATCGCGGGGCTCGTAGTCGTCGACGTCACGCCCGACGTGTCCCTGCGGATGCCGACGCTGACTCCCACCCAGCGGGGCAGCACCGCGCTGGTGGACGGCGTCGGCAGCTTCGCCACCCGCGAAGAGATGGTCGAACTGGCGGTACGCGCCTCACCACGACGTCCGGCAGCAGCCGTCCGGCGTGGAGTTCTGCACAACACACGCCGACGCGACGACGGCCGCTGGGAGTGGCGCTACGACCTCGGCGGGCACCCGGCACCGGACTTCACCCCGCTCTGGGACGACGTCGGACGCCTGCGCATGCCGACGTTGCTGGTGCGCGGGGGCGAGTCGGCATTCGTCTCCGACGACGACGAAGAGACGTTCGTGCGGACCGCACCGAACGCGCGGGCGATCACGATGGCCGGAGCCGGGCATGCGGTGCAGAGCGACAAGCCCCGCGAGTTGGCCCAGATCGTCGACGAGTTCTTTCGGTCGTCTGCGCAGTCGCACGTATAGTTAGAAGATCTACCGCTCAGGAGGAGCGCACCATGGAAAAAAAGATCTGGGCGAACTCCGGCGACTCACACTTCCTCGAGCCCGGCGACCTGTTCCAGGAGATCATGCCGCCCGCCCTCGCCGAGCGCATGCCGCGATCGGTCAAGGGCGACGACGGCTGGGAAACCGTCTACATCGACGGCGAGTCGTTACGCCGCCCCCTGCCCAAGCCGATCCGGGACGGCGAATTCAAGGGCCAGACGATCGAGACCCTGTCGGTGCGCCCACCCGGTGCCGGTGACGTCGCGCAGCGGGTCAAGGACCTCGACCAGGAGGGCATCTGGGGCGAGGTGACGTTCCCGTCGCTGGGCATGTGGGCCAACTACATCAAAGATCCGGAACTGATTCGCGAGGGCACCAAGGCCCTCAACGACTGGGCGATGTCGGAGATCCAGCACAAGGCGCCGAAGCGGCTGATCGCGACCGCGACCCTTCCGCTCCTCGATGTCCAGGACACCGTCGCCGAGGTGCACCGCGTGGCGGCCAACGGCTATTACGCCGTGTTCATCCCGACCGTGCCGCCGCCGGGCCGACCGACCTGGAACAGCGAAGAATGGGATCCGGTCTGGCGGGCGATCGAAGAGACCGGGCTGATCCTGTCCATCCACATCGGTACCGACGGCGAAACCGTCATGTACCGCGGCCCGGGTGGGGCGGTGCTCAACTTCAACGAGACCACGTACGGAGGGCAGCGGGCGACCGCACAGCTCATCGCCGGCGGGGCGCTCGATCGGTACCCGAACCTCAGGATCCTGGTCTCCGAGGGCGGCGCCGCCTGGGCACCCTTCCTGGGCGACCGCATGAACGAGGCCTACCGGCAGCACTCGATGTTCGTGCGCCCGGTCCTGTCGATGCCTCCGAAGGAGTTCATCTACCGGCAGGTCTACGTCTCGTTCCAGCACGACGAGACCGCGGTGCAGACCGTGCTGGGCATGAACTACCGGAACGTCATGTTCGGTAGCGACTACCCCCACCTCGAAGGCACCTACGGCCACACCCAGAAGACTCTCCACGAACTGTTCGAGGGCGTGGACCCGGCGGTGCGCCACCGAATCACCGTGGGCGCGTTCCTGGATCTGTTTCCGCACATCGGCGAGCCCCCCGGCAACGCTGCCTGACCGAAGGAGTCCCCGCGCCGATGCTCTCGGCGAGAGGGACGGGTTCAATCGGCTGCGTGCTGAGTCCGTGCGGGCTCAGCAGGCGGCCGAGCCGTCAGTCCGCACGCGACCCGAGGGGCAACGATGCGCTCTTTCGATCTGAAAATCGATGTGACGGGCCGGACCGATCTACCGGGTAACCTGCAGACGGCGGTCACCGTGCACGTGCCGGACTCCGTGGACGGCTCGGTGCCGGTAATCGTCGGTTTTCCTGGCGGCGGATTCGGCCGGCGCTACTACGACGTGCGCACTCTGCCCGGCTACAGCCAGGCCGAGTACCACACTGGCGACGACTTCGTGTTCGTGGCCTGCGACCATCTGCACGTCGGCGACAGCGACCATCCGGACACCTTCTCGCTGACGTACGAGAACATGGCGGCCGCGAACCATGCGACGACGGAGTCGGTCGTCGCGGGCCTCCGGGCCGGCAGCCTGGCCGACGATCTCCCGGCCATCGAGGTGGCGTCCGTTGTCGGTATCGGCCAGTCGATGGGCGGTTGCTTGCTCACGGTGCAGCAGGCCAACCACCGGTCGTTCGACGGCGTCGCGATGCTCGGGTGGAGCGGTGTCTACACGAATTTCCCCGCGCCCGACGGGTCCCGTCTGACTTATCCGATGCCGCTCCGGGGCACAGACGTACGTCCGATCGCGGACCAGGTGCTCGGTGTCGTAGCACCCGACGACTCGCACTACCGATTCTGTTTCCATTGGCCCGACGAGGCGGTGGAACTCATGGAGGCCGACCTTGCCTCCTACCGTCCTTACACGGGCGTCGTACGGGGGGATGCCGCCACTCCGTGGGGAAGCGCAACGGTCCCTGCCTGCGCGATAACAATGATGACGCCAGGCGCGGTGGCGTCGGAGGCAGCGGCCATCAACGTACCCGTGCTCGTCGCCAGCGGCGAGCGGGACACCGTCCCCGATCCGTGGGTGGAGCCCGGCGCCTACCGGAGTAGTCGACATGTCAGTCTCGCCGTCGTGCCGCGAATGGCACACATGCACAACTTCGCTCAGACACGCACCCAGCTCTGGGACATCATCGGCAAATTCGCGCGGAACGTCCCCGTGTCTGCGCACGGCTTAGCCGCGGCCGAACTCCCGGACTGAGGCCGAACACCTCGTACGTCCGCAGGGCGGCCCGGAAATGCGATCTGCTCTCGACCGCCCGATGCCGGCGACGGCGACCCGGGTCGTCAGGTGGGCGGGGTGTCCTCCACCGCATCCACCAGACCCCACTCCAGCGCGAGCAACGCGTCGACGCGGCGACCGGACAAGCCGATCCACGCCGTGCGCTGCCGCCCGATCCTCCGCGGGAGGCTGACCGTCCCGCCTGCGCCGGGTATCAAGCCGAGCCCCACCTCCGGCAACCCCGTCGACGCGTCCGGCGCCGCGACGACCCGCCCGGCGAACGCCGGGAGCTCGATGCCCCCACCGAGACACGCGCCGTGCAGGTACGCGGTGGTGCGGGCCGCTACGGAGTGCAGGAGACGAGCGGGGCTGCGGGTGAGGCGGATCAGATGGCCCAGTGCCGGGTCCGGGCGGCTGCCGAATTCGTCGAGGTCACCGCCCGCGCAGAAGTCAGGTCCGTCACCGCGCAGCTCGACGGTGAGATCCGGGTCGGCGACGGCAACAGAGAACGCGTCGGCCAGCGCGTCGCGCATCGCCGCGTCGATGGCGTTCCGGCGCCGAGGCCGGGCCAGCGTCACGCGCAGAACGTCGCCCACGCGCTCGACGTGCACTCGCTGGGGATCTGCGTCGGCCGGCTTGGCCGGCCGGCGGCTACGCCACCGGGTGAACTCGGAGCCGGACTGCAGCGCCGAGTAGGCCGCCGACTCGGCGGCCAGCCCGACCGGAACGTCCGGTCCTTCGGCTCCGCGCAGGAGCAGGGCGAGCGACGCGGCAGCGATCGGTGCCGCGTCGGCCACCGCGGTCAGCGCCGCCAGCCCACCGGCGATCCCGTCGTCCGGAGTGACGTAAGGGCGCGGAGCATCCGGGTCCTCGGTGAGCAGGACGTCGCCCAGGAGCAACGGCACGTGACCGGACCCGGTGAACACCGCGGGATCGGGCACCGAGAGCACCACCGCGCAGGGAAGCGCCCGCAGATCCACCGCGGACCGGCTCGGGTCGACGATCGCGGCCAGCCCGGCAGCGGACGCGCCATCGGCAACTTCGACCGCCAGCAGCGGCTCCCCGAGTGCGGCGGAGAACGTCTCCGTGGCCTTCGGATCCCCGAGCGCGTCGAGCAACTCGCGTACACTGAGGATCACCGCAGTGCCCTCCGACTGCCTCTGAGCGCTTCCCCTCGGGCCGGGGCGGTCGCACGGATCGTCATGCCGGGTGTGTCCTCCTGTGCGTGTCGAAACGGGGATCTCAGTAAACGCTGCGCCTCCTAGCCGAACGTCGCCCGCACGTGCGTCGACGAGGGATCGCGCAGCACCACCTCGAGCGGGACGTGGAGCAGACACACGTCCGACGGCTGGCCCGGCGCGATCCTCCGGCGGCCGCCCGCGCGATCGGGGTCCTCGAGGAACAGTCGGAGCGCCTCGGCCGGGTAGATCCGCTCGTGCGGGCCGAGGACCTCACCATCCGGTGTCCGGCGGGTCACCGCAGCGGCGATAGCCACCCAGGGGTCGGCCGGCCCGAAGGGCGCGTCGGTCGCGGCAGCGACGGTCACCCCGGCGTCGAGCAGCGACCGGACCGGGTACAGCCAGTCCCGTTCCGGCGCCGGCACGTCCCGGCGGTACACGTCGCCGCGGTCCGCGAGAAAACCCGGGTTCGTCACGACCGCGATCCCCTGCCGGGCCAGCCGCACCGCCGATCCGGGAGGCACGACCCCGGCGTGCTCCACCCGGTCGCCAGGAAGGCCACCGGCGTCCTCGATCGCGGCCAGCAGCGTCACCAGTTGCTCGACGGTCACGCAGTGCACCGCCACCGGGAACCCGGCTCGATGACTGCCCCGGATGGTCTCGGCCAGTTCGCCCGCCTCGGGCAGTGTCGTATCGTTCAGAACGATCTTGTGCGGGCCGACGCCCGGGCCGGTGATTCCCGGCGGGGACATGAGCGTGAGGTGCTGTGGAATGGCCAGGGCGGCCAGCGCATCGGTCTCGGATTGATCACGTCCGGGCGTCGCGTCGGTGAACCGCGTGACGCCACGCGCGGCGGCCTCGCCGGTCAGCGCGGACAGCGCGGCCGGGAACGGATCGGGCTCCGCGCGGCGAATGCGGTCCCGAAGCCAGTCGTCGAGCCGGTACAGGCGCCCGGTCGGCGCCCTGGAGGCGTCGCGCTCGATCCCGGCCGGCCCGGCGTTCTCAGCACCAACTACGCGTAGCGCCGCGCTGTTGAGCACCCACATCGCGCCGGTGCGGTGCTGCACTCGTGCCGGCCGGGCGCCGGTGAGCGCGTCGAGCCGGTAGCGGTCCAGCGCGCCACCGGTGCTCTCGTGCCAGCCGACGCCGCGCAGCCACGCACCGCTCGGCGCGGACACCGCCCCATCCCGCACGCGGCGGTCGAACTCGCCCGGATCGCGAACGGAGCCCAGCGGCACCGACCACCGCGTCGCGGCCCACGCCCGCAGATGCACGTGGTGATCGTGCAACCCGGGGATCAGCGCACCACCGTCCGCCGTGACGACGTCCTCACCCACCTGCGCCGCCAGCCCTCGCCCCACCGCGACGATCCGCCCCGCCCCGGTGCGGCCACCCTCGCCGGGATCGATGCGGACGTCCACCCCGGCGACGCCGTCGACCTCGGCGCCCTGAATCAGCACGACGCATCCTCGTGACGCAACCCGCCCGCCTCGTCCCGCACGTGGGCGTACCACGGCCCGTCGCCGGGCGCCGCTACCCAGCCGGCGACCCCCGCCATCGCGACGTCCACCAACTGACCGCCACCCGCCCGCCACGACGCCAGCCCCGCGGCCGCTGCGAGCAGACCCGTCAGCGGGTCGGCGATCGCATCGCCGCAGAACACCGGCGTGCCGTCGGGCGCGGACGCCACCAGTCCACCGGCCACCGCCGCATCGTCGCCGAAGGCGACCCGCTGCCCGGGATCAGCCCGGCCGTAGCCGGTGATCGAAATCCAGATCCGCCCGGAACAGGCCGCCAGCCACTCCTCGGCACGCAGCCCGAGCCGCGCCAGCGCTCGCGGCCTGCTGCTCTCGATCACCACGTCGGCCTCGGCCGCCAGCGCGGCCAGCGCCGCCCGCCCCTCGGCGGTCGCGAAATCGACGACCACGCCGGCGTGCCCAGCGTGCAACTCTTCGTAGAACGCGGCCGGACCGAACCGCGCACCGTCCGGACGCCGGACGTCCTCCACCTTCACGACCTGCGCACCGGCCCGGCCCAACAGGTGAGCGCAGAGCGGCCCCGCCCACATGGCCGACAGATCCAGGACCAGCGGAGCATCCGGCATCCGGCTCGCCTCGCCGAGAACGTGCCTCCGCAGCGGCGGCAGCTCGCGTTCGCTGCCCGCTACCGCCGCCGGAATCCCGAGCAGTTGTGCACGGCCGACGAGAGCCTCCGCCGGACGGTCCGCGGCCGCGGCCGTCAGCACGGCCCACGGATCCGATCCGACCTCCGCCTCGAGTAGCGCGGGAAGGAGTTCGACGTCGGCGGGGCGGGACAGGTTCACTGCGACCCACCCGTCGGCGGCCCGCAGCAGCCGACACGTGCCGTTCACGGAAATGCGCCCGCGACGCCGCCAGCCGTGCAGCATCGCCCGGTCCGCCAGCACGCCCGCCGGATCGACGTCCAATCCCGGAAGACAAGCGAGCAGCGCGCCGATCCGGCCCGCGGCGGGCTCGGCAGGCGCCGTCGGCGGCCCGTCCGGCAGGCCGGTCAAGTCGGCCAGCCCCCAGCGGAACCAGCTCTCCACTGCACACGCGGGAGTCGTCGCTTCTACGGGATGCGCCGCTTCTCGCCGCAGCCCCGCAGGCGCAACGGTCGTCTGCGGCCGGCACCGTGCAGTGAACACCGTCCGACGATAGCGGCGTACGGCCGGCAGTCCGACCACCGCGTCGAGGTTTTCCCTGGTGCGAGCCGTCCTCAGGCTGGGTCGGGGTCAGGGTGATGGCGCGGTGCAGGCCCACGACGTTTCCCGGTCCCGGGCGTTGCCGAAGGCCTCGAAGGCTCGCCAGCAGAGGTTGGTGCGTGGCGAACGGTAGACCGCTATCCGCAAGCGCCGACCGACCCGGACCCCGGCGTAGATCGGCCCGGACCCACGTCGTCGAGCGTGCTGACGAGTGCCAAGATGGAGCCGTGATCCGTCGGGCTGTGTTGCTGGCCGCCGTCGTAGGGCTGCTCGCCGGTTGTGATGCCCCGCCATCCTCCGCACCGACGTCGGTCCCGACCGGTCTGGTCGTCGCCACCGACACGTTTGGCGACGGCGAGACGATCCCGCCGAACTTCACCTGCAAGGCCGCGGGTTATCGACCCACGGTGAGCTGGACGCCGACCCCGGCAAAGGCGTTCGCCCTGGTCGTCGACGATCCTGATGCGCCGAAGGGCGACTTCTACCACTGGATCGTCACCGACCTCCCCGCCGGCACGAACAAGCTCGGCGCTACGGTGCCCGCCAGCGCGCACCAGGCGAAGAACTCCGGTGGCACCGTCGGGTGGACCCCGCCCTGTCCGCCGTCGGGCACTCACCACTATCGGTTCACCGTTTACGCCCTGAGCGCCCCCACTGGCGTGGCGGCTGGAGCCTCGCCGGAGAAGGCCGTCGATGCGATCAAGGCGAAGGCGACCGAACAGGGAGAAATCACCGGCCTGGTTTCCCACTGACTGCGTGACATCGGACCGGGAGCCGGGCCGGTACGGCTCTCGCGAGCGGTGGGGACCTCCGGGGCCGTCACCGCGAGCCCGACGACTGGAACAACCAGGGAAGCCCGGCTCTTCACCGAGTACCGGCGCACCGGAGACGCCGCACTCCTCTCCGACAGCATCCGATGCCTCCGCCGAGCGCTGGACCTCTCGACGGACGAGCACCGGAACGCGATGCCTACCTTTCGAACCTCGGAGGCGCGCTCGTCGAGCGGTTCCGCCTCTCCTCCGACCCGTCCGACGTCGGCCTCGCGATCGACCTGCTCAGCCGGGCCGTCGCGCGGGTGCCGGCGGGCCACCGCAACCTCGGCGGGTACCGATCCAACCTCGCCGCGGCGCATCAGGCCCGGCGTCGCCCACCAACACGACGAACTGCTGAATCGGATCCGCCAGGTACCCGGGTTCGAGCACTTTCTCCGGCCTGCCCCCTTCGACGTACTGCGCCGGGCCGCGCAGGGCGGGACGATCGTCCTCCTCAACGTCAGCGACGAAGGCTGCCACGCTCTGGCCGTCACGACCGACCGCGCCACCGCGATCCCGCTGCCGATCGACGTGGGAACCGTTGCCGCACAGACCTTCGTGTACCTGAACGCTCTCGAAGAACTCGAAGCCGCCCCGGCCGGGACGCCAGACGGGGATGCCGCCGAGGCCCACCTCGACCAGACCCTGGCCTGGCTCTGGGACGCGGTCGCCGGCCCGGTCCTGGACGCGCTCGGCCACACCGACACACCCGCCGACGGCCGTCCGTGGCCCCGGGTCTGGTGGTGCCCCACCAGCGGGCTCACGATGCTGCCGATCCACGCGGCCGGATATCACGGCGCCGCCGACGGACGCGCGGTCATCGACCGGGTCGTCTCGTCCCACACCCCGACGCTCGGCGCGCTCCTCCGCGCGCGCCGGCCCAGCACCACACCGGCGGCCGGCGCGCGATCCGTCCTCGCGATCGGCCTGCCCCGGACTCCCGAGCCGCCCGGGCTGCCCGACCTGCCCGGCGTGGACGCGGAACTGGCCATCATCAGGCGACACGTCCGGCGCCCGGCTCCCCGCGTACTCGTCGGACCGGCGGCCACCACCGCGGCCGTCCTCGATCTCCTGCCGGCGCATCCGTGGATCCACCTGGCCTGCCACGGCTCCCAGAACCTGACCGAGCCGTCGGAGAACGCCGTCTACCTCTACGACGGCCCGCTGAGCGTCCCGCAGATCGCCCGGCTACGACTCGACGACGCACAGATCGCCGTGCTGTCGGCCTGTCAGACCGCCACCGGCGGACGGTTGCTGGAAGAAGCCCTCCACCTCGCGGCCGGCTTCCAACTCGCCGGCTACCGCCACGTCATCGCTGCTCAGTGGACCATCAACGATGCCATCACCCCGCGGCTGACCGACCTGCTCTACCGCGCGCTGGCGGAGGACGGCACTCCGGACCCGGCCCAGGCGGCAACGGCCCTCCACCATGCCCTGCGCTCGCTCCGGGCCCGGCGCCCCGGCCGGCCGGTCCTCTGGATGCCCTACCTTCACATCGGGCCCTAGCTACTGCTCCCACCCCGGGACCCGGGACGAGGCTGCGTCCGCCCTGGTTACCGCGATCCTCACGACTCGACCGTCAGGCGAGGCGCCTGGCCGACCGGCGCCGCCGGCCCGGTACCGACAAGGTGATCGCGGATGAATCGGGCGGCCCGGTCGAGCGCCGCGGCCCCTTCCTCGAGCAGGCCAGAAAACGCCTGGAAGACGTGCGGCACGTCGGGGACGACGTCCAGGATCACCGGCACGTCGTCGGCCGCGGCCCGGACGGCCAGACGGGTGGCGTCGTCCAGCAGGACCTCGTTCGATCCGGCTTGGACGAGGAGCGGGGGCAGGCCGGTCAGATCGGCGAAGACGGGGCTGACCTTCGGGTCGGCCGGATCGATGTCGGTGCCGCTCAGATAGTCGGCGACCCTGGTGCGAATGGCCGCCGCGGTGATGTTCGGGTCAGCGGTCGCTTTGGTACGGAAACTGGCCCCGCTCACCGTCAGATCGGTCATCGGAGAGAACAGCACGGCTGCGGCCGGCTGCGCGAGCGCCGCCGACCGAATGGCCAGCAGGAGCTCGACGGCAAGGTTCCCGCCGGCCGACTCACCGGTCACGACGATGTTCGCCGCGCTTCCTTCACGCTCGAGCAGGGCCCGGTAAGCGCTGACCGCGTCCTCGACGGCGGCAGGATAGGGGTTCTCCGGAGCCAGGCGGTAGTCGACCGTGACGACACTCAGTCCGGCCAGACGGGCCAGGCTCGTGGCCAGGCCGACCGACCCGGTGGCCGAGCCGAGAGAGAACCCGCCGCCGTGCAGGTGAAAAAGCACTCCGGAGGCGTCCACGCCGGCCACGTCCGCAAACACGACGGGCACGCCGCCGAGTTCGCCGGTGGAGGTCCGGACGTCGTCCGGCAAGGGATGGGCGGTCAGCATGTGCTCCAGCAACGATCGCTGGATCGCGACCTCGCCGCCGAGATCGAAGTCTGCGTCCCGGAGGAGTTGATGGATCGCGGTGCGCTGCTCGCTGCTCATGATCATTCCTGTCTGCAGGTGGTGGATGCGACGCATTGCGGCGCCAGCAACCTACGATAGCGCTAACTAGCTTAGCCCTAAGCTAGTTGTGACTAAGCTAATGTCGAGCCATGGACGATGCCGGCCTGCGGAAGGTTTTCGATGATCTGGTGCGGTTCGAGACCGTGCTGTGGAACAGCGTCGATGCCCGGTTGCGACGCGAGCACGACGTCACGCTCGGCGGTCTGAACGTTCTGATGGTGGTCGAGGCGACAGCACTGTGCCGGGTGTACGACATCGCGGAAGCGCTGGCCATCACGGTCGGCGGCGTCAGTCAGGCTGTCGACCGGCTCGAGAAGCCCGGCCTGCTCTCCCGCAGGCCGAATCCGGAGGACCGCCGCTCATCCCTCGTCGAACTGACACCGACCGGCCTGAGCCTTCTCGAGGCGGCACGAGCCACGTTGGACGACGAACTCGATCGGCAACTGCGAGCACCGTTGTCGGCGAGCGCCCTCACCCACCTCGCCGGGGCTCTGGACACAGTGCGCCGCGCTGCTACACCGGGCCGCGAAGGGCCCGGACCGGGGACTCGGGAAAGCTAGCCCCCAACGAGTCGGCCGACGCCACGACGGCGCGTACGACGTGAAGACCTGGAAGGCGGAGATCCACACCGCCCGGATCCGGGCGAAGATCACCGCTGGAAGTCCGAGCCTGTCACGGCCACTGTGGGCCACCTCCGGTCGTTGAGCCAGACCTGAGGCGGCCCCCGACCGTCCTTTACCGGCACCCGGACTTCGCCACTGAATCCCCCGTGCCGGACGGCCACTACCCATTCTTCATTGCTCTGGCCGATCACTGTCGTGATCGGAGGCTGCGAGTCGTGCCGGCTGGGCGGGAAGAGCGCTTCGTGTGGCGTCGGGCTTGCTGCTCCGCCCGGTGGCGAAGACCCGCGCCCGGGCCGGGAGCTTCCCCGTCGATCCCGTGAGACCGCTTTCACTCGGGCTCCGTCCACTGTAGGTTCAGGCCCGGTCACAGCCGGGGAGGGCCATGTCCGACGCACAGGCCAGGTCGCTGTCGTGATTCGCCTGGTCGTGCGGCGCGCCCGCGCACAGTGGCCCCTGCTCGGCTGTCTGCTCGCGGTGCTCACGCTCGGCGCCACGCTGCTCGGCACCTGCGCGCTGCTGGTCACCCGCACCTCCGACCGAGCCGTCGAGGTCGCCGCGTCCCGCACCTCGGCCGCCGAGAACAGCGCCACGGTCTACGCGGTGACGATCCGGGCCGTCGACGCCCGATCGGTGGCCACCGACGCCCGGAACTTCCTGACGTCGACAGTGGCGCCGTTCGACGCGACCACCACCACGCGCGTCTCCACGGTCATGCAGCGGCTACCGGCGGCCAGCGACACCGGCCGTGGTCTGCTCAGCGAGGGCTATCTCTCCGCCGTCGACGACCTCGAGCGCGCGGCCACGCTCGTCGCCGGGCACTGGCCGCGGGCAGGCGCCCGGCAAGCCGCGCTCTTCGACACCACGGCGCGGCTGCTCGGGCTGGACGTCGGTGACACCGTGCGCCTGGGGGCACCGGTGGGCAGCGCTCCGGCCCGGCCGATCGACCTGACCGTAGTCGGGCTCGTGCACCCGCGACCCGACGCCGGCTGGGACCGGGATCCGCTTCACGGCGCGGGCTTCGACCCGGACCCCACCGAAGCCAGCTACGCGCCCCGGGTCAACGCGTACGGCCCATTTCTGACACCGCTCGAGGACCTGCTGTCCGCCGGCTCCTCGATCGACCAGCTCGAGGTCACCGCTCGCCTCGACCTCGCCTCGCCGACCGGCCGCGAGCTCGACCAGCTCGACGCCTCCCTGGCGGGGGCCGACCGCAGGCTCTCCGCGCTGCTCGGTGATCGTGCCGACTACGACCGCGTCAACTCACCGATCCCGGACGTCATTCACGACGCCCTCCGACAGCGGGAACTCGTCTCGGGATCCGTCCTGGCCTTCGCCTTGGTCGGGGCACTGCTCGCGGCGTGTGCACTCGCGCTCGCGGGACGACTCGCCGTCGCTGTGCGCGGCGACGAACAGGCGCTGTTCACCGCGCTCGGAACCAGCGGCGGGCAGCTGGCGTCGATCGCCTCGATCGAGGCCGCGCTGCTCGCCGCACTCGCGACAGCGACGGCGATTCCGGCCTCGTCCCTGCTGCATGCCGCGCTGACACACTCGGCGCCGCTGTCCGACGCCGGGCTCGCCGCGTCCCCCACCGCCACACCGACGCAGATCCTCGCCGCCCTCGCCGGCGCCTCGGCGCTCGCGGTCCTGCACGTCGTGTTGGCGCTGCGTCGGGTTCCCGAGAGCGACGGCCGTCGCGCGCACCGCGGTCCGCTCGCCCGCTCCAGCGCCGACGTGCTGCTGTGCGGACTGGCGGCCGTGGGCTGGTGGCAGCTCCGCGCCCAGCCCGCCGCCGAGGACACCCGGGTCGACGTCGTGCGGGTGCTCGCCCCGGCGCTGATTCTCGTGGCGTGCGTGGCCCTCGTCCTCCGCGTGCTTCCCCCGGTCCTTCGCCGGGCCGAACGGCTCGCGGCGACGTCCCGGGGACTCGTGTTCCCCCTGGCGGCGTTCCAGGCCGCGCGCCGGCCGCAGGCGTTCGCGGCCGGCCTGCTGATCGGGCTGGCTTGCGCGGTCGCGACGTTCGGCACCGCGTTCGGCGCCACCTGGACGGCGTCCCAACACGACCAGGCCGACCTGGCCGTCGGCACCGACCTCGCCCTCGCCCTGGCCGGACCACCCACCGCCGGGCAGGGCGCGCCGATAGGAACAGCCACCGGCGGGGTCCTCAGCCCGATCTCCGTCCGGAATATCGCCATCGGGCAGTATTCCAGCGAGGCCGGCCCCACTCCGCAGCTGGTCGCGATCGACACCACGCAGGCCGACGCGGTACTCCGCGGACGCACCGACCGGACGTGGGCCGCGGTGACCGAGCCGCTCTCCCCCACCACCCGGGTGAGCGGCCCCCAGTTTCCGCCGGCCGCGGCAACGGTTCTCACGGGCACGGCCAGCGCCGGGCCGGTCGCGGTCGCACCCCGGCTCGTGCTCCAGGACGCCACCGGGGTGCGCACGACCTGCAGCAGCCCACCCGTACCGCTCGACGGCAATCCGCATCCGTTGCCCGCCTGCGCGGCCGTCCGTGGGCTTCACCTCGTCGCCGTCGGGCTGCCGGTCACTACCGACCTGCCGCCGGCGCGCAGCCACATCGACGTGTCGCTCACCCTGCCCGGCGGGGTGACCGCCACTACGGCCGACTGGAGCGTCCACGCAGCAGTCCGCAACACCGGCCAGCTCTCCGGATCGACGATCACTGCCACCGGCACCCGGATGCGCGTCACGTCGGACGTGTCGTTCACGGATCTGGGTGACGAGAGCCGCGTGCTCGTCGCCACGACCTTCCCGGATCCCGGACCGGTCCCGGTCGCGATCTCCACCGCTCTGGCCGACGTCATCAGCGCAGGCCCCGGAACCCCGCTGCACCTTTCGATCGGCACGACGCCGATCGCGGCCGAGGTCGTCGGCGTCACACCCGCGATCCCCTCCGCGCCGGGCCGGCCCGCCGCCATCGCCGATGTGGACACGCTCTCCCGGGCCCTGATCACGCACGGCGACTTCGAGTCACCCGTCACCGGATGGTGGGTCGGCGGTCCCCGCGCCGATGCGGCGAACGCCATCGGCCGGCTGCACATCGGTGAGGTCACCACCCGCGCGTCGGAGACCGAACAGCTGACCCGCGGGCCGCTCCGGGCGTCGCTTCCGGCGGTGCTCCGAATGCTGGTCGCGGCCTCGGCTCTTCTCCTGTTCGCCGGGGTGATGCTCCACGTGTCCTACGACGTCCAGCGTCGCGCACTGGAGGTCGCTCGGCTGCGGGGGCTCGGTCTGTCGAGGAGGGAGATCCGGTCCGCGCTCCTGCTCGAGCACGCGGCGGTCCTGGGTCCGGTGCTGGCGGCGGGAGCGGTGATCGGCTCCGCCGCGACCTGGGTCCTCACCCCGCTGCTGATCCGCTCCGACACCGGGGCCGCACCGGTTCCGGCGGTGGCGGGTCACTGGCCGTGGCCGTCGATCGGCGCGTTGCTGGCCCTGCTCGTCGTCGGGACCGGGCTGGCCGTGGCCGCCGTCGTCCGCGTGCAAGCGCGCCGGGCCGACGCCGCGCACCTGCGGGTGGCGTCGTGATCCGCCGTCCGGACATCCGTATCCACTGGCCCAGCGTCCGCGGCCGGGCCCGCGCGGATGTCGGACCGCTGGGGCTGGTCGCCGCCGTCGTGCTGGTCGTGACGCTGCTCGGGGCGGCGGTCCCGCAACTGATACGCGCCACGGCCGACGACGCGACCCGGGACGCCGTCCGCCGGGCCGGACTCGACTCCGACGTCAGGGTCGACTCGCGCTGGCCCGACGACTACGGACTGGTCGGCGGGCGGTTCCGTTTCGAGCGACTGGCCGCGGACGTCGACGACTTCCGCGCCCAGGCCGTGGACACGCTCGACCCCCGGCTGCGTGCCGCGCTGCGCCGGCCGGTCACCACGGCGTCCAGCCTCTCGCTGCAGATCACCGACGCCAGCATTCCGCGTCGGTTCCAGCTCAACTACGTCCAGAACGACCACGGGGGTCCGGACGTGACCTGGGTCGCCGGGCATGCGCCCCGCGGCACGGTCGACGGCGACGTCGTGATCGATTTCCCCGGCCCACCGTGGGAGGTCCAGGTCGGCCTCTCCGAGACCGAAGCGGCGGTCCTGAAACTCCGGCCCGGCGACCACGTCCCGGTCGAGGACGCGCAGCGCACCCCGTACAACGTGCTGGTCAGCGGCATCTTCCGGCCGGTCGATCCGAACGACCCGGCGTGGCAGGTCGTCCCCTGGCTGCTACGCGGAGTTCCCGGCCTGGACAGCCCGTACAGCAGCCGCTTCGGCGGGATGCTGTCCGCGGAGTCCCTGCCCGACGGGCGGCTCGCGGTGCCCCCGGACCAGTTCCGCCGCACCGTCTGGTTCACCACCGATCCCGGGAAACTCGGCTGGGACTCGGCGCAGCGACTGGCCCGCACCGTCGTCGCACTCAAAGCCCGCTCCGGGACGTCCACGCAGTACGACACCACGCCGAAGTGGGACACCCGGCTCGACGACGTCCTGCGAGGCGTCCGTGACCAGGTCGCCGCCGCGCGGGCACAGGCGTCCCTCCTGCTCATCGCCGTCCTCACCGGGGCGGTGCTGGTACTGCTGCTCACCGCTGACCTGATCGCCCGGCGGCGGTCGACGGCACTGGCCGCGGCCCGTGAGCGCGGTGCCTCGCTCCCCAGCATCGCTGCCGAACTGCTGGTCGAAGCGGGCGCGGTGGCACTGCCCGCGGCGGCGCTCGGGCTCGTCCTGTCACTGGTCCTCGTGGGCGGGGCGGCGATCGGCGGTGCGGCCACCGTGCTGACCGCTGCCCTCCTCGCCGGCCCGGCGCTCGGCACCCTCGTCGCGGCCCGGGCCACCCGCGACCGGCGCACACCGGCCAACCGCACGGCCCGCCGCCGGCACGAACGCACGACGCAACTACGCAGTGCTGCGGTCGACGTCGCGGTCGTCGCCGCCGCGGCCGCGGCCGTGGGGGCGCTGCGACAGCGCGGCATCCAAACCGGAGGCGACGGTGCGTTGCCTGCGAGCGCGCCGACCTTGGTCGCGGTGGCCGGGTCGCTGCTGCTGCGGCGGCTGATGCCCGTCGGCATCGGGTTGACGCTCCGTCAGCTCCAGCGCTCCCGCCGCCTGCTGGCCGTTCTCGGCGCCGCACGCGCCTCCGCGACCGCCGCCCGGACGCTGCCGCTGCTCGTCCTGGTCACCACGACGACGCTCGCGACGTTCGCGCTCACGCTCGGCACGACCTCGTCCCGGGGTAGCGAAGACGGAGCCTGGCGCGTGGTCGGTGCCGACGCCCGCCTCGACGTCTCGGCCAACTCCCCCCGGCCGCGCCTTGCCATCGCCGCGGAGATCGCCGCTGCGCCCGGCGTCGACCAGGTAGTGACGGCGCAGATCGACGAGGGTGTCCGCGTGCTGGCGGACGGGAACCGGCTCACCCCGGGTCTGGTGGTCGCCGACTCCGCCGAACTGGCCGCGCTGCTGCGCCACTACCGGCTTCCGGACACCGCGGACCTGGAGCGGCTGAAGGGCTCTCGGCCCGGCCCGATTCCGGTTCTCGTCCGTTCGAGTGACGACAGTCTGCGCCCGGGAATGCACCTGCAATTGAGCCGGGCTCACGGGCCGCCCGTCGACCTGGTGGCCGTCGGCACCGCTCCCGCCGTCAACGGCGCCGAAGACCTCATCGTCGCCGACGCGAAAGCAGGACTGGGTTTCGAGCCGGACACCGTCTGGGCCAACGGACCCGGTGCGGCCCGGGCGATGCACCGAGCGGACGGGCAGGTCGTGGTACGCAGCGACATCCTGCGCGCGCGCACCGGCGCACCGTTGAACGCCGGCCTGATGGCCCTGGATCGCGCCGCGGCCGGGACGCTGCTCGTCCTCGGGTCACTGGGTTTCGCGCTGGGCGCGGCGGCCAGCGCCCCGGAACGCTGGAGCACCCTGGCTCGGTTACGCACCCTCGGTCTCCGCCCCCGCGACACGCATCGGGTCGCTGCCATCGAGCTCCTTCCACCGGTGCTGGTCGCGATCGTGAGCGGGCCGCTGCTGGGCCTCCTGCTGGTGAGACTGACGTTCAGCGCGCTCGCGCTGCGCACGCTCACCGGTCAGACCGAGAACCCCTCCGTGGTCGCGCCGTGGTGGCTGCTCGGTGTCACCGTCACGCTGCTGCTCGGTGTGCTGATCGCCGTGGTGGCGGCCGAGGCCGCCGTGCGTCGCTCCCGCCGCCTCGGCGACGTCCTCCGTGTCGGTGGCTGAGACGCCCGAAGGACGCCGTGCCGGGGCGTCGGCGCGGCGCGCGCCCGGCGCCTGGCCCGGCTGGGCGCGGACGTCGTCGTCACCGACGTCGCGCAGGCGGACGAGGACTGGCAGCAGACCCAGGACGAGCTCGCCACCCAAGAAGCGGCCACCCCGCTGGTCACGCGACGCTGCGGCTTGCCGGTGTAGCCGCCGGCGGCGACCGCCACGCACTTCAAAGTGCCTTTTGTAACCCTCGCTCGACACACTCACAATGTGGTTACGGACCAATCGTGAGGTGATGAGAGTGGAACAGCGCAGCACAGCCGAACCGGCCCCCGTCGTCGTTGAAGTCTGGGCCGACCTCGGGTGCCCCTGGTGCTACGTCGGCAAGCACCGGCTCCAGCGTGCGATCGAGGTTCGGCCCGACGCCGACCGCTTCCGGATCAAGATCCGCTCCTTCGAGCTGAACGCCGACTCCCCGAAGGAGCCCGAGCCGATCGAGGCTGTCTTCATGCGCAAGCACGGCGGCGACCCCTCGGTCGTCCTTCAGGCCGAGAAGCGGATCCGGGCGATCGCCCACAGCGAAGGCCTGGAGTTCGACCTCGACCGGAAGAACGCCAACACGTTCAACCTGCACCGCGTGATGCACTTCGCCGAGCAGTCCGGCAAAGGCCTGGAGTTCTTCTCCGAGATCCAGGACCGGTTCTTCTCCGGCGAGATCGACCCCTACGCCACCGGCACCATGGTCGAGGTCGCACAGTCCCTCGGCCTCGACGGGGACCGCGTGCGCGACGTCCTCGCCGGCGACGAGTTCGCGGACGAGGTCCGAGCCGACGTCTCCGAGGGCACGGCGCTGGGCGCGCGGGGTGTGCCGTTCACGGTCTTCGGCCGCCGGATCGCGGCGTCGGGCGCTCAGTCCGTGACCGCCTACGGCCGGGCCCTCGACCAAGCGCTCGAAGCCCTCGCATCCGAGGAGGTGCCGGCATGAGCGAGAGCACACCGATCCCAGTGCTGACGGTCCTCGACTCCGAGCCGGTCGGCTTTTGTGAGCCGGACAGCGACTACTGCGAGGTCTCCGGACTGCGGGCCGAGGCACCCGAGAGCAGCGACGAAACCGACCCCACCGCACCGGGCGCGGAGCGCTAGGCCCTGGCCGACTTCTCGCGACCGACGCCGCTCAGCTCGTGCTCGCGTCGGCTGGCGGCGACGTCCTCGTGATGGCCGGCCGCCCAGCCCGCGAGCGTCATCACGGCATCGAGTAGCGACCGCCCCAGCGGGGTCAGGTCGTACTCGACCCGGGGCGGTACCTCGGCGTAGGCCGTGCGGTTGAGCAGCCCGTCACGCTCCAGCGCCTTCAGCGTCACCGTGAGCATCCGCTGCGAGATGCCCGGGATGCTCGCCTGCAGCTCGGAGTATCGCAGCGGCTCCGAGCCCAGCGTGCTGATGATCAGCACGGTCCACTTGTCGCCGATCCGGTCGAGCACCTCGCGGATGAACGCGCTCTCCTGCGGCCAGGCCCGGCACGGCCCGCTGATCGTCCTCGCTGTCGCCATCTCGTCCGCCCTCCGCATCCACGAACTCCGACATGCAGCCCTCCTGGTCTGCTGCCACACCACAAGTATGTAACGAATCGAAGGGAACCAGGACTGTCCACCATCGCCATCGTGGGAGCCGGACCCGGCCTCGGGCTGTCCATCGCCAAGGCCTTCGGCAGCCACGGCTTCTCCGTCGCCCTCGTCTCCAGGACGCAGACCAGGCTCGACGCCCTCGCCGCCGAGCTGACCGACGCCGGGATCGAGGCCGCAGGCTTCGCCGCCGACGTCATGGACCCCGCCTCCGTCGCCGCCGCATTCGACCGCATCAAGGAGCGCTTCGGCGAGGTCGACGTCCTCGAGTACTCGCCCGCCCCGCACAACCCCGTCCCCGGGCTGAGCAACCCGACCCCGCTCGAGGCCGACCGCGCCAGCATCCAGCCGCAGATCGACTACTACCTCTACGGCGGCATCGCCACGACTGAGCAGGTCCTGTCCAGCATGATCGCGCGCGGGTCGGGGACCGTCCTCTACACCACCGGCGGATCGTCCACGGACCCGATGGCCGGACCTGCGGAGTTCACCGCGACCGCCATCGGCTCGGGCGCGCTACGCACCTACGCTCTCAAGCTGCACCAAGCCACCGCCGGAACCGGCGTCTACGTCGCCCACGTGCCGATCTTCGCGTGGATCGGCACCGGCGGCCCGGGCACCCAGCCCGACGTCATCGCCCAGCACTACTGGAGCCTTTACACCACCCGCGACGGAGCGGAGCACCCCTACGCCGCTCCGTAACCCAGCGCTCTACCGCCTTCGTCCACAAAATCGGCGCCGGAACGTACTGGAGCCGGGAGAATCCGCACGGTAGCGTCTCACCCACGCTCCGCACCCATCACCCCACGGACGCTCGGCGACGAAGAACCCGAACAGCACCTCTACCGCGCTCGTGGCAGAGAAGGGCTCGCCCGTGAACCCCGACGTCGTCCGGCTGCTGAACCGGCCGTTCATGGCAGACCCGTATCCGGCCCTGGCCGATCTGCGCGAGAACCACGCGGCGGTTCCGGTGGAGAACGGCGGCTTCCGGATGTGGCTGATCACCCGCTACGACGACGCCCGCTCGCTGCTCGCCGACCCCGGCCTGCTGGTGGACCTCGTCGAGCACCGCCACGTCGTCGTCGCCCAGAATTTGCTGGACATCGAGCGACGGGCGAAGCTGCCCCGCCAGATGCGTCGCAGCGTGCTGCAGCAGGACGGCGCGCACCACCGCCGGCTGCGTGACCTCGTGACCGGGCACTTCACCCCGGCGCGCCTCGCCTCGTTGCGGCCCCGGATCGAGCGGATCGCCACCGACCTGCTCGACGAACTGCCCACCGACGAACCGGTCGACCTGGTCGCACGCTACTCCCGGCCGCTGGCGGCCACCGTCGTCTCCGAGCTGTACGGCGTGCCCGAGAAGGCCCGCCGGCGCTTTCCGGTGTGGGAGATGGCGCTGCTCACCGCGCCGAGCAAGTCCGAAGTGGAGGACGCCGCACTGCGGTTGCTGGAATTCGCGGGCGAAATGATCGATCGGAAACGCGAACAGCCGGGCGACGATCTGTTCACCGAGCTCGTCCGGGCCCACGCGGCGGGCGGGTTGGACGACGACGAACTGGTGTCGATGATCCCGCTGATGCTGAACGCGGGAATGGAACCGGCCAGCGCGATCTCCAGCGGTGTTTTCACGCTGCTGTGCCATCCCCGGGAGCTGGCCCGGCTGCGCGACGACGCCGGGCTGCTGACCGCGTGCGTCGAGGAGGTCCTGCGGTTCGAGACCCCGTTACGGATGCTCGTTCCGCGGCTCCTCGATCATCCCGTCGAGCTGGCCGGCGTCACCGTTCCGGCCGGTGAGCTGCTGCTGATCTCGGCCGGTGCGGCCAATCGTGATCCCTCCCGGTACCCCGACCCCGATCGATTCGACGTCGGCCGCGACACCCGGGGGCACCTGGGATTCGGGCACGGCGTGCACCGCTGCCTGGGCGCCGAGCTCGGCCGGCTGGAGACCACGATCGCGCTGGGCACGCTGTTCGGCCGATTTCCCGGCGCTGACCTGGCGGTCCCGGCTGAGGACGTGCGGTGGCGCCCAGGGATGCTGATGCGTCGCCTCGACGCCCTGCCGGTGATCCTGCGTCCCGCCGGCGCGCGTCGGGAAGGGCGGTGAGTCCGACCGCCCCGGAGTACGGGGTGCTGCGCACGGTGACGCCGATCGCGTCGGTGCTGCTGGAGGAGAACCCGGGGCCGATGACGCTCGACGGCACGAACACCTGGATTCTGCGCGCACCGGGTGAGCGGACCTGCGTCGTGGTCGACCCCGGCGAGGCCGACGTCGAGCACCTGACCCGCGTCGCGGACGCCGGCCGGGTCACGTTGATCCTCCTCACCCACCGGCACGTCCACCACGTGGAGGGCGCACCGTGGCTCGCGGCCCGTACCGGGGCCCCGATCCGCGCCTACGACCCGACCCGGTGCCGGGACGCCGAGCCGCTCACCAGCACCGAGACGATTCGCGCGTCGGGCCTGGAGATCCAGGTCGTCCACACCCCCGGGCACACCGACGACTCGGTCTGCTTCCGGGTCGGGAAGGCGGTGCTCACCGGCGACACGATCGTCGGCCGCGGCACGACGATGGTCACGTCGCTCGGCGACTACCTGGACACTCTCCGGCTCCTCGCCGCGATCCCGGACGCATTAGTCCTGCCCGGCCACGGCGACGCGCGGTGCGACCTGGCCTCGGTCGCCGGCGCGTACCTGGCCCACCGGGAGGAGCGGCTCCGGCAGGTCCAGGACGCGTTGACCCGGCTCGGTCCCGACGTTTCGGCGAGCGCGATCGTCGACGTGGTGTACGCCGGTCTCGACGCGGGCCTGCGCGGGCCGGCCGAGAGGTCGGTGGAGGCGCAGCTGGAGTACCTGCGCCGCTGACCCAGCCGCCGCGGTCGGCTGTGCGTCGGTCGTCGTCGTCGCCGGCGGCGTCGAGTCGACGACCCGGGCGCCGCGGGTGCTGCCCACACTTCCCGGTGAACAACCTGACCGCAGTGCCCACGACGCGGCCGGGAGCCGGTCGCCGGCATCGCCGGGCGCGGTGCCTTCGCTCTCGGCCCGCAGGACTCCGGTTGTTGTGCCCGGTGGACGCGGCCACCCGCGCGCACCCGCGGGCATCAGCCGGGACGCCGTCGGCGCGGTCGCACTCAACGAGGTATCGGTGTCGGGCTGGGTCTCGCTGTGACGCTCGTGAGCGTGACCGCTGTCGCGACCGTGCTCCAGCCCGTCCGACCGGAACACGAGGAAGAGGGCGTCCACCTTCGTCCAGTCCGTGACGGACTGGAGGGCGGTGACCACCCGCTGGACGACGTCGTCCTTGACGAACCACTGATTGGTGCCGGTCGGCATCGTGAACCAGTCCGTCCACGTCCCGTCAAGCTGCACGGGGCCCTGGACGGCCCCGGTGACGAGCTGAACGGTCAGGCGGCTGGTCGACAACTCACGGTAGAAGGCGTCGACGCTGCCGGGACCGACAAGCACGTCGCGCCAAGTCGTCTTGGCCGCGGACGTGGTCGGCGCGGACGTGGTCGGCGCGGACGTGGTCGGCGCGGACGTGGTCGGCGCGGACGTGGTCGGCGCGGACGTGGTCGGCGCGGACGTGGTCGGCGCGGT